>OZ251448.1:0-145000 GCA_965242515.1 Bdellovibrionales bacterium
AATAGCGTAAAACAAAGTTTGGAAAAAAAACGCAGTATCGTGAAAAAAGCAAATCGGGCTTCAAAAAATATAGCACAAGATAAAAAAGGATGTTATATAACGAGCGGTGGTCGTGTATTAAATGCGGTAGCTGTAGCCAGTAAGAAGAAGGATGTTGTAACAAAGGTGTATAAACAGGTGCAAAAAGTAAGTTGGTCGCGGGTGCAGTATCGTACTGATATCGGTCAATAAATAAAATAACAATAAAACAAAATAACAAGAAAGGGCAAAAGAAAATGAAAAAGCTAATAATTCTCATTATTTTTACTGTAAATTATATGGTGGGTGCTATGTCGGAAGGTATGCAGTCAAGTGTTAGTTATAAGGTGATATTTGTAGAGCCACATAGTGTGGCGTATTTTAATAAAATGGTAAAGGATATGTCTCCTAGAAACAAACCAGTGTTAGAAGAGCTATTAAGCTCTGAGGTGAGTATTCGGCGACAGGCTTTGCAGAAGTTAGAGGATGGAGGTTATTGTACAGGTCCTGATAATTTAGTGTTTAGGGAGCAATTATTTAGAATGAGTTTATCGGCATCTCCTCGTATACGCTCTTATGCTTTACGATTGTTAGGTAAGCATTTTCTTTTTTCTGATCAAACCTCTTGGAGTTTGGTGAAAGCGTTAGAGCATAGTGTGAGTTTACCAGCATCTAAGGTAAGAAACAGCTTAAGCGATGTGAACACATTTGATACAGAATTGCGTTTAACAGCTATTGGAGTTTTGGAGAAACAAATATTAGCTACATCGAGTGATATATTTTATCACTGGTGGGCTGGGTTGTTATCTCACCCTGTTGATTTTGTGAGGCAATCTACTATTAATAGTTTTAAGAAAAGGTCTAGGCTATCAGATTTTGTTGTAAAGAAAATAGGGGATATGGCTGTTAATGATCCTAATAAAAGTGTACGTTTAGTAGCTATTAGTTTTTTAGAGAAATCTCCCATATCCAATGTTGATTTACTTGACTCACAATTGGCTGTTGTTTTGCGTCGACTAAAGGATTTTGATGTTTTAAAAAAAGTATTAACCATATTTGAAAAAAGACCTCCTAGGAGCTTGGAAGTGCAGAAGGTGATTAGTGATACTATGTGGCATTCTTCTAAAACTATTGCTCAATCAGCTTTTTTTGCTTTACAGAGGAATCCTCATTTATATTCTTATGTACGAGAAGAGATAAGGCGGAAAAAAGCAGGTCAGTTGATGCCTACTGATCAGTTATTGTCTGCTGATCAGTCATTGCCTACTGAAATGATGAATTGTGCAACAGCTTGGAACTAACCACTATGTTAGTGTTTTTTACTTACTTAGAGATAAAATCAAATTTTCCTGTTGTAAGTAAGTAAAAAAGTAAAGGTGCAGAGAATGGATTGGTAATTGGATAGTGCATACCTCTTTAGCTATCACAAAATAAACTAAAAAAGCAAAACCTTTATACAGATATTGACTCATAATAGGACTTAAAAAACACGCTTTGTGTGTGGTTGCGAGGACAGGATTTGAACCTGTGACCTTCGGGTTATGAGCCCGACGAGCTACCAGACTGCTCCACCCCGCGACAATTATGTGTTATAATCACAGGTAGTTTATAATATACCGGTTATGAAAAAGCAAGTTTTCTTAAGGTTTTTCTTATTTTCTTATGTCTTCTTTAGCAGTGGTGTAGTTTATGGGATAAGAGCTAGTAGTGTTAAAACCGGCAGCAGTGCTAGTGTGGGTGGTGGGGTTTTATCTACGGTGCAACTACTTTCTTCTTTGAAAGCTGTATCCAATAGTACTCAAGCTGTGCCAGTGGGGATACATGTTCATTTAGCTAAGGGTTGGTACAGTTATGGGGAATATCCAGGTAAAGTGGGCAAACCACTTAAGCTAAAATGGTTAGCACCTGAGGGCTTGAAAGTAGGAGCTTTAAAATGGCCTACTGCCCTTAAGCTGGTTAAAGATTCTATTGTGAGCTTTGTCTACAAAGATAAGTTTTTATTGATGAGCGATGTGCAAATACCTCCCTCTTTTTTAGTAAAAGGTGGGTCTGTAACTTTAAAAGCTCATGTGGAATGGCTGATTTGTAAAGAAGTATGTATTCCTTATAAACAACAGGTGTCGTTAACACTGCCTGTTAAGAATGAAGAAGAAGTTCATGCTTCTCATACAATGTTATTTCATCAATGGTTAAAGAAAGTGCCTGTTTTAAAGCCAGAAGTTTTGCAGAAAAAAAAGCTACCATTAGGAGTGTCAAAGTCAAACAAGGTAAAATCAGGGAAAGTGGTACAATCAAAAGATATATCGTTAAAAAAGTCCACATTACAAAAGAGCTTGTTTAATAGGTGGGAAGTGGGTATTGTTTGGATATTGGTGCTTGCTTTTTTAGGTGGCATGATATTGAATGTTATGCCTTGTGTTTTGCCGGTAGTGTTTTTAAAATTTTCTCATACATTGTCATTAAAAAAAAGTATCAGAGGTATTGTTTTATCTAATTTAGTATATAGTGCAGGTGTGGTTTTTGCTTTTTTAGTACTTGCTTTTTTATTGATTATTTTTAAAGCAGGTGGGGATTTTGTGGGTTGGGGTTTTCAGATGCAATCTCCTTATTTTTTAGTGAGTTTAATATTACTATTTATGTTGATTAGTTTTAGTTTTATGGGGTGGGTTTTAGTGCCTTCTGTTGGAGGGATGCAGTTATATCAGATTTGGAGTAAGAGGGAAGGAAAGGGTAAGAATTTTTTAACAGGGATGTTGTCTACAATAGTTGCATCGCCTTGTACAGCACCTTTTATGGCTGGTGCTATTGGTTACGCTTTAATGGGGAGTGTGTCAGATATAGTGTTAGTGTTCACTTTTTTAGGTTTAGGTTTATCATTTCCGTATTTATTGTTAGCTATATTTCCTAAATGTTTGCGTTATGTACCTTCACCTGGTGTGTGGAGTGAGCAATTAAAAAAATGGATGGCTTTTCCGATGTGGGCCAGTGTGGTGTGGTTATTAAGTGTACTTAATCAACATCAAGGGGGAGTGTATCTACTCCCTACTTTAATGAGTGTGGTTTTTTTATCTATGGGTTTTTGGTTAGTGAAAAATGCCAAGAGTGTTTTATGGCTTGTGTGGGTAGGGTGGTTGGTGGTTATGATGAGTGTGTTGTATCCATTTTTTGCAGTGTATTTTAATAAGGGTGGGCATGTGCCAGTAGAGAAAACAGCAGTTATGGGTGATACTTTACTGTGGGAGGATTTTTCTATTCGTAAAATGGAACAGATAAAATCTGAAGGGCAGGCTTTGTTAGTTAATTTTTCTGCCAAATGGTGTTTAACTTGTTTGTTTAATGAAAGGATGACTTTTAAAAACAAAAAAGTGATTAAATTTATTAAAGAGCATAACATTCGCCTTTTAAAAGGAGATTGGACTCATAAAAACCCTGAGATAGCTATCACTTTAAGCCGTTGGGATAGGGTAGGCATTCCTTTTGCTTTATATTTTCCTCCTCAAAAAAATGGGGATGTAAAGCACACTACTGATAAGTTATTAAAGGAAGGGGCTATTGTACTTCCGGAGTTATTGACACCCTCAATTTTTTTAAAACTTCTTACTTCTTATTATTAACAACTTCTTTCATTTTACCGATTTTAAAAAATGGCATTGTTTTAGCTTTGACGCTGATTTTTTCGCCTGTTTGGGGGTTGCGACCTTTGTAGGCTTTGTAGTGGCGAAGCTCAAAAGTGCCAAAATTGCGGATTTCTACACGATGACCTTTCTGCAGAGAGGAGCTAATGGATTCTAGCACTTTATTGACAACAATTTCTCCCATTGTTTTGTTGATTTTACATTTTTTAGCGATAATTTGCACTAGGTCTGATTTAGTGCGGTAGGGGTATCTGTTTTTAGTTTTTTTAGCCATTGTGGGTGTCCTCCTTTTTTATGTCCTCTTTTTATGTTCTGCTTTTTGTATGTCCTTCTTTTGGTTATTTTGCCATTATTTCCGCAAAAGTTTAGGATTTAAGTTACATATAATACATTTGTTATGATTTAACAAGATTTATTTAAGCAGGTAAATGCATTTTTTTATTCCTCATCATTCCTACGAAGGCTTAGAATCCAGAAAGCACCTTGTACATAATAAAATTCACCCTTATACAAAGCCAAAGGGGCAATTTTTTTGTGCCACACTTCGCTTGGGGCTTAAAAAAAATTCCCCTTTGTCTTTTTTATTTAATGGCACTTATGTTTATAGTGGCATTGATTGGATGAACGTAGAGCATGCACGGAGTGCATCAAAAAAAACACTCTTTTGGTGCGTGCGAGTTTTGAATTGGGTTTGCTCACCTCTAAAGTAACATTTTTTCGTCAGTAGTTATTTCTTTGCGTCAGCAGTTATTTCTAAGGTATTTTGTTACGAGGTTATTTTTGAGATGCCATTTTTCTAAGCTTGTTTTTTACATGCTGGTTGTGCTTTTGTAACTCCTTTTGCTTTTGCTTGTAGATAATGGCTTCGCGAAATGTCTTCATTTTTTGTGCATCAAAACTAAGAGCATAAACCTCCTGCCCTGTTTTTAGTTTGCCAAATTTACTGGGGATACTTTGTTTTGGCACTTTAATCGTATTACCGTTAACCTGCTTAAGAGTAACACTATCTTTATCATACTTTACAATCTTGCCTCTGATTTTAATGTGTGACACCACAGCCTGTGTCATAAGTGGTGCCAGTATTATTAAAAATATACATAATGTTTTCATAACGCTACCTTTCTTTATACCCTATCCATATAACCATTATTTTACACTGCCTTTTGGATGAAAGTACTCTAAGTTATGATCTAAGTTAGGTTGTGGTGGTGTGGGTTCGGGGTTCATAACAGCTTTTTCGTTAACTCGTTTGCCTTTTTTAATATCTAAACTTTTAAGCCAGTTTTGATATTTTGCCTGTGCATTTTCTGGTTGTTTTTGTGGTGTTTGTTGTTGTTTTTCGCTTATAGCTTGTGCTTGTTGCACACAATCTTTTATGGACGGGCATATACCACGAGACGCAACTGAACATATATCTGTTACTTCATGTTTATAACCTTTAAGTGAGCAACTATATAAAACCGCACATGTCTTTTTAAACAAACTACTATCATCACTTAAACCGCTATTTTTAGTTATAAGCTCTATAGTTGGCTCTTCACATTGTTTTATTTTTTTAAAGTGTTTATCAAAATTTTCAGACAGATAATCAAAACAACTTTCAGGGCATTTTTTTTGATAAGACCAAGTTTCTGTATAACAAGTAGTAGCATTCCATACTAAGGTATTATCTTTAAATAAACAAGTTTTGTGAACATAACATCTTAGGTGATGTTCGGTTTTATCACTATATTCATCCTTACCTCTAGTAATAGGAAGATTTAAATAAGAACATTTTGTATCATATTTTTCTTTTCCGTAACTAATAGATTTTAATAATTCACCTAACTTTCCAAGTTCATAGAACTTGACTGTTTTACCCCTTCTATTCCGTACAGGATAAATTAACTCTGTATCTTCAGAGAAAATAAAACCATTATGAGCTATATCTATTACTTTAGAATCTTTAGGGATGTGTTTTTTAATCCAAGAGCTTTCTTGTAACGCTTCTTTCATAGTTTTACGATCCGTACCCGGAGTAGCATACCAACCTGGTTGTTTCCCAACATAATTCTTTAAAGTACCTGGAGGATGATTTAAACGCACAGGCTTAATACTACCATCTGGATTTTGGACTTTTACCACCAGTGCTGTTAATTTTTGTTCTAAAGGAATGTCAGCATCTAAAATATCCTTACAATAAAAGTTATTAACTTCACATCGCTTCTTGGCGGCGGAACCACCCCACCACCGACCTTCACAAATATTTTTAGTTGGTCTAAAGTCACAACCAAAATTTTGTTTTGCTTCCACATTATAAACTATATGACTTAAAAAAAATAAAAATATTAAATGTTTCATATTAATAATTCTATTTTTTTTTTTTTCTATTATTTTCAAGCTAAAATTCAAAAAAAACTGCTTAATCTATACTTTAGTCTAGCTTTAGTGTTTATACTTTAGGCGAGTTTCAGTGATTTATAAATAAAAGTGCCTAAAACTTTTACTTTCCATAAGGTACTTAATATAAGGTACTTACTTTTAAAAGTAAGCTTCATTTTATTTTCTGGACCAATTTAATTGGTAAAATAAATCAATCTTTTCTTTGCTGAATCCAAATAAAGACTCTCTTAAAGCACTTACATTTCTGTAGACAACATAAGTATCACCTTTATATATTTTCAAAGCTACTTTTTTTTGGTTTTCTACACCTATATAATGCTGTGGATAATTTGCATTAAAATCAGCAATTAAAGCTTGTAGCTGTGCAGTGGTGCCATAAAGTTTTTTCCAATTTAACCAAGAAAACTCTTTTTTACTCAGAACGGCAGAAGTGTTTTTAAAAGCTTTGTCTAAGTCTCCATCAAATTCTTTATCCGCAAGCCATATATAACCTGTTAAGTTAAGATATATATCTCGAACCATGCCTTTATTCATCACTATCTGTCTTAAATTATAAAAGCTTGGCACTTTCCCGTGAACTTTTTTCCAATGTAAGTTGTAAAATACCTCACTATCTAGAACGGCAGAAGTGTTTTTAAAAGCTTTTTCTAAATCCCCTTTAAAATACATAGTGGCATATAATTTATACCCTATTTGCTTGCTAAATTCATCCCTTTGTTTTTTTGTGACAAATAACTTTTGTATAAAAACAGCATCATCCGCTTTGCCTTGAAACTTTTTCCAACCCAGCTCTTTAATAACTTCTAAACCAAACCTTGCCGATACATTACGAAAAGCAAGCTCTAAGTCATGATGAAAATATCTTCTAGCAAATAACATATACCCATTTAAATTAAAATAATCATCTATGAGTTTGTTATTTTCATAAAGCCATTCGGGCATTTTATGCCATGTGTAGGTGGAGCCTTCAAACCGCTTCCACTGGAGTTTTTTAAAATGCGTTTTTTTTAAGCTCTCAGACACTGTTCTAAAGGTTTTATACAAATCGCCGTTAAAATACTCATCAGCTAATGTTACAATCCCTTGTTGACCTTGGTATTTTGTGATATTTTCAGGATGTAGAAAAAAGCTTTCAACCCCCTCACGGCTGGTATTTTGTAAATCATAAGTTGATTGTACACGATTGGGATTAAAACTATGTTGACAAGTGTTACTACCTGCCTGTTGTGCCACACTAAAAACAGGCAATATAAGAACAGGCAATATAAGAACAGGCAGATTAAAAATAGGCAAACTAAATAAAATTACATATAATATAGACTTCATAATTAATATGTAATAACATTTTTTAGAAAATAGTCCAAATATTTTCATTATTTTTTTTTAATAGTAATGAAGGATTAAGAGATAAAAAACCTTGTATCATCCCAAAACTTTTAAGATGATCTACTTTTTTCTCATAGTGTTTTGTGATTGGTGAATTTCCTAATACAATTAAAGGGATACTTCTTGTACATGGATTAGCAATTCTTATATTAATTAATTTTCCTATGGCTTTTAATATAGAATCCGATCTCAATAAAGAAGGATTTCCTTTATGAGTGCTGTAGTCTCCTATCCATTTAATAGTTTGTGTGGTTTTATTAAATTCATAGTTTGCAAGTATACTCATTTTTATTTCGAATATCTAAATAATAGGCTTCTTATACTATAAAAATAATAGGTTTTATATACTAAATAATGCAGTGCATTATTATAAAAGTAAGTTTTTTATAACCCAAAACCGCACTCCTCTCAATAAAAGCTATGGGAAGGCAAGGCGTACTCTCCCCTCCAGTATGATCACTATGGATGTTCATTAAAAGACAAATAGTTGTCAAAAAAGCTTTAAAGTGTAAGACAAAAAAGGCATACTGTGCATAGAAGGTAAGAGTGGAGCAGTATCAAATAGTAAAAAAATCAAAATTTTTTTAAAAAATGAGGCTTTTTTGTGATTGAAGCCACAGGTGATGTGATTATCCAAAACAAAAAAAACTTTAAACCAAAAGTATTTTAAAAAAATATATCTTTAAAAATGCTGTTTTAGGGGCTTTTCTAAAAGGTGTTTTTACAAGAGTCAGTAGCTGTTACTTTTTGGCTTTCAGAGGGTTGTTTATCTTCAAAGTCTTGAATACTTTTCTCATAAGCAGTTTCTATTTCTTTTATTACTTCCGTTGTTACTCTATAAGCACTTGTTGTTTCTTGTATTAATTCTTTATAAAATTTTTCCATTCTCATCAGTTCTTGAACTTCTAATCCTACTGCATTTATTTTCTTCTTTAATTTAAACTAATTAAATGTTTATTTTATTTCACACTACCACTAGATTCTCCTTCACTAGAAGGAATGACTTGATATCCACGTTCATTTAATTCACGATCAAACATTTTATTATTATATTTTGTAGTAAGGCTCACAGGAGATAAAGCACACTTTGTAGCAAACGGGCATGTACCTTGTTTTGTGGCTTTGCATACTACATGCTCAGTATAGAAATGAGTTTGACTTTCATAACCTCTACCACCTTTTTGTCTAGAGATAGTAAGTGGAAATGTTACTCCACATCTAGCACGGCCCGTACATATTTTAACTAGAGTTATTTTATTACCACACATAATGGGAATATTAGCAACTGTTTGTTGAATGTACTGACAGGTTTGTGTACCTTTTACTTTTTTTAGATCTCCTACTTTTGCCATTTTTTTTCTGTAATTACTGTCATGGTACAAAATAGTATCTTCTGGTAGACTTATTCTTCCGTTTTTTAATTTTTTAATAGGTGTATCTTTTTTCATAAAACCAAAAAATGTCCCACATTTAACATAGTTATCCTCTAGTATACGGCAATCATCACCAAAACCTGCTTTAGCCGACACTCCAGATAATTCCTCCTTACTAAAACCAGTGTTTGGTAAAGCCAAAATGGCTAAAAATATAATAATGTGTTTCATCGTAACCTCCTTTTAATATTAATATTATTTATTTTTAATGATATAAGAATTAACTTACTAAAGAAGTGAGAAAACCAAGCTGTATCAGATGAAAGTAACTTTCTGGATTCTAAGCCTTCGCGGGAATGACAACTGACGCAGGAATGACAGATGACGCAGGAATGACCATACTCTGTCATTCCCGTGAAAACGGGAATCCAGACTTGTACGGATAGAAGTAACAGGCGAGATTCCTGCCCTCATTCAGGAATGACAGAGTACGTGAGGAATAACGGTAATGAAAAAATATAGCTATTTAAATAGTGAAAAAACCAATTTAAACTTATATTAATTAATTTACTTGTAATAAATGTAGCTATTAAATTATAAAAACCGGTAGGGGAATATTTTAAGGGTCCAAGCGAAGCGTCCCTATAAAATCTTCCCCTACCGCTTTGTGTTTGCTTTAATTTTTTCTTTAAATAGTGTAAGGGAAAAACCATTCAAGGAGTGCAATGTATGTACTGGCAAACGGCTCTTAAAAAATTATACAATTTAAAATAAAAACTGGACTACATGTTTTATTAACTTGAGGTATTTTTATTTGATCCTCTTTATAGTCTTGCAAACCATGTAACTTTTATAAATTATCAAAAAATGTTATTCTAAAAAGACGATGTTGAACATTGCCTAGAGTAGAAAGAAGGAGCATCAGTTACTGGAGCAGTACTAATAAAAAACAATACCAAAAGAGGAATTGAATCATTAAAGAATTCTTGTCAGCAGGTATTTAAAAAGAAACCAAAAGAAAAAAGTAGGTAACCTTAGGGGGTAAAATTAGTTCCCAAAGATTTTTTCCAGTAGACTTTTTTCAGATCTTCTTTTAGGTGTAGGGAATGCTATGTTCATTTGAGACCAATCTTCTTCTGTAAAATATTTCTTTTGTGACTCTGTGGATATAAATCTCCAAGGGGGATGGATATATGTATAAATACAATTTCTTAAGTGACAATTCTCGTGACCCTTTACACACTTTATTTTACAAGCATCTAAAGCATGTTGTTTAGCTAAGTCCTCATTAGAACCCATTGTTTCTGATTCCCCAAAGCGATAAAGTTCACCATCATAACAGTCACAATTCACTTGCACTATTGGATCAGCAGATTCGCCAGATACTTGTCGGGTGGGTTTTTGTGGTGAGGGTTTGTGAGCTTGCCTCTTTGGCTTAGTGGTAACACAAGCCCCAAGACTTAAGAATAGTAGTAAAGTAATAATAGTTTTCATAACTTCCTCCTTTTATATTTGTTTAATGGTTGAACTAAAAAATAACTTACTAAAGATAACTTAACGACTAAGTGAGAAAACCAAGCTGTATCAGATGAAAGTAACATTCTGGATTCCCGCCTTCGCGGGAATGACAACTGACGCAGGAATGACCATACTCTGTCATTCCCGTGAAAACGGGAATCTAGTGTGGGGCGAGGTTCCTGCTTTCGCACACCCAAAGGGTGTTTCTTTTGATATACTCCTTGCACCCACAACCTAATAGCTGTCAATGGTACAAAATGCTTGCTGGATTCCTGCCTCCGCAGAAATGACAGAGGACGCAGGAATGACAATAGAGACAGAAATAACAGCAAGCGTAGAGTAAAATGCTTGTACGGAATAAATAACTTGCTTTGTAAGTGAGAAAACAAATTCAAAACGAGTTCGGATTTGATACAATGCGGAAGCCTTTGGCTAATGCGTTGTATCAAACCGCATGTTTGAGCTTTTGACTTGGTTTTCTCACTATAAAAACGGTGCTTTCTGGATTCCCGCCTTCGCGGGAATGACGACTGATGCGGGAATGACAACAATGGATGGAAATAATGATATTTAATTTCAGAGAGGATTATTTGCCGGTGCAGGCTCCGACCCACGGACGAACCAAGTCGGCTGAAGCCAAGGATGGCTACCCTGCACAAGGCGAATAATCCTCTCTGTTTAAATTGACTATGGTTTTTGAAAGTCTGAGTTTTTACAAATTGTACATTATACTGACTTGATAAGATTTGATAAGATTTGATAAGATTTGATAAGATTTGATAAGATTTGATAAGATTTGATAAGATTTGATAAGATTTGATAAGATTTGATAAGATTTGATAAGATTTGATAAGATTTGATAAGATTTAAACTAATCATATTAGCAATTATAAGTATTTTTTCATAAATTGCAAGTATTATTTTTAAAAAACTAGACTTTTGATTTGTTTTAGAGACTACCAGCTTCATTCAAAACCCTGAGCCTAGCCGAGAAGGCATCTTCCCACAAAAAACTTGTAAAATTTACATCCCTAAAAAAATAAATTTGCAATAAAGCGTTGACTCATAGTAAGATTTTCATTAAAAGTTATTTTTTAATAAATGGAGGAAATAATTATGAAATACATTATAAGTTTATTGATTAGTATAAGTCTTTTGTTTCCATATACGGCTTTGTCGTATTCGTACAATGTTAAAAACTGGGAAATGAAAGCTAAAAACCCAGAAGCTCAATTAGTAGATGTTGCTCTTATTACAGGGCTTATAATAGGTGGAGTTTCCATCGTGGTAGCATTGGCAACGATAATGTACTGTTCTATGTTCGAAGATGATTGTTTAGGCGACGACAAAAAAACCTTAAAAACCTCCTTAATACTTGCTTGTCAAAAAACAGGAAATGAAATCGAATCCTGTATAAACCAGGTGAATCAAATGAAGAACAGGGACTTAAATAAAATAAGGGAAGTAATAGAAGTATTACAAGAGTTACCACCTAATGTGCGAGAAGAAATATTATTAAGAGTTCAACATGCAACTACTTAATTTATTTTTAGGGTAGATGCTTTAGTAGGTTACAACCAGGAGGAAATAGTTATGAAATACTTAACTTATTTATTTTTAGTTTTGAATTTAACTATTATAATCAGAACAAATGCTGAAACGCTTGTTCCAAATCTTGTTCCAAATGGTGATCTTACAAAAAGAGTAGCTAAAGTTATGGAAAAATCAGATGACATATTAGATGAAGCTATAAAGAAAACATTTGGAATATCAATAAAAGAAATAAAGGTAAAAACAGACAAGTTTACGGAAATAATAACAGCAATGATAGTATTAGAATCAGCAGCTGAAGGTAGTAGTGTACTAGTTAAAAATAATGCACTACTAATTACTAATGCAGACGAAAAAGCTAAGATGCTACTCAATGCAATAATGGAAGGGGTAGTAGAAGAAGTACAAAAAGTAAAAGTTAAAGAAAAACCAATTACTAACTCTTGTCAAACACTTTTTTAAGAAAGCTCCAAAAAGAAGCTAATAAAAGGGGCTGGGGTATAAGTCTTTGGGGTAGACCCCACCAACCCTTTAATGTTTATGTTTGATTGTGGGCGTTTTAATACCCCCCGCATCTCAAATTTTTATTTTAGAGGGATTTTTCTAAGGCTTGCCTCATTAGTTTTTGATAACTCATACCTTTGTTTTTTGCTCGTAATTTTAATGCTTTTACTAATGGTGCTGATAATCTAATAGTGATTGTGCAGTTTTTAGGATACAATTCAAACTGGACTTTTTTAAAGTTACCAGAGTGAATATAATCTGATAAGTCTTTGTTGAGAAGCGATTGAGCTTTATTATCAGTTTTTATTTTTTTTAAATTCTTTTTCATATTAAGGTCCTTAAAAGTAAAAAAATTAAGACGAAGGGATAACAGTTGGGTACTTACCCGTAAAACAAGCCGAGCAAAAACCACTTGGTTTTATTTTACTAATGTTATTTCCCCCTTTTTGATTATTATCACTTGTTGTTACTACTTGGGGTGTTTTTTGCACAGCCTCTATTAAGCCTTTGTGAGATAAAAATGCTAATGAATCGACTTGGATGTGTTGTTTAATTTCATCTATTGTTTTTTGTGCAGAAATAAGCTCTTTCTTTTTTGGTGTGTCCACTCCATAAAAACAAGACCCTGTTACAGGTGGTGATGATATGCGAAAATGCACCTCCTTAACACCTGCTTTTTTCAACATACTGACAATAGCAGATGAAGTAGTACCTCTGACTAAAGAATCATCTACCACTACCACTTTCTTACCTTTTAAAACTTGTTTTTGCGGGCTAAGTTTTATTTTACACCGGAAGTTTCTAATACTTTGTGAGGGGTGGATAAAAGTACGCCCGATATAATGATTGCGGACAATACCCATTTCATAAGGCAAGCCACTCGCTTCACTATAGCCCAGTGCTGCAGCTACTCCGCTGTCAGGTACGGGTACTACTAAGTCTGCCGACACATGACTTTCTTTAGCTAAAATACGCCCCATTTCTTTTCGGCACTGATATACAGAGCGGTTAAATACTTGGCTGTCAGGCCTTGCAAAATAAACATACTCAAAAATGCACCTGTGTAAATTCTGTAAATTGCGATCTAAAAATACAGATTGCTCGCTTTTGTTAGATACAGTCCATATCTCACCTGGTTCAATCTCTCTTACAAATTCTGCACCAATGAGGTCAAAAGCACATGTTTCAGATGCTAATACCCAAGCGGGCTTTTTTTGAGTTGCCACCTTCTTACGCCCTAACACCAAAGGGCGAAACCCGTACGGGTCTCTGACTGCTGTCAGTGTTTTATCTGTGAGTAACACTAAACTATAAGCCCCTACCATGCGAGGTAAGCACTCTTTTAAAGCAAGTGATAAGTCGTGATGATTGTTTTGTAACTGATGGGCTAATAAATGGATGACACATTCTGTATCACTAGTGCCGTAAAAAATACTTCCCCCCTTCATTAATTCTTTTTTTAATGTTGAAAAATTAACAATGTTGCCATTATGAGCTACCGCTAACGGACCTGTAGATAAGTCAGCCGTCAAAGGTTGTACATTGTGCTTTGGTTTTTTACCACTGGTAGAATAACGAGTATGCCCTATTGCCACCGACCCCTTTAATTTACTTAAACTTTTATCGGAAAAAACATCCCCCACTAATCCAGAACCACGATGAATATGATGCCTCCCATTCTCTAAAGAAACAATACCAGCCCCCTCTTGCCCTCTGTGTTGTTGAGCGTACAGACCTAAATAAGTCATCCAAGTAGCCTCTGGATCGTTCCAAATGCCAAATAACGCACACTTATCGTTCCAGTGTTTTTTTATGTCAATCATAAACGGAACCTTCTACTATCGTGTTTTTGAAAGAATGCCCCCACCCCGACTGATAGGCTTTTTTTAAATCAGCAATAGCTACCCGTAAGTCGTTAAACTGTAAATAAGGTTTGTTTATTATCTCACCTAAAAGTTCTATCTTCATACCAGTTATGGGTTGGATGTGTTGTTCCCATACTTTTTTATCCTGTTCTGTAAGTAATACCACAAACTCATATAATCTTTCTTGAAACATGTCATAAGGGGTTTTAATTGCCATACCTTTAGTGCTGTTTAATAACATACGGGCTATAGTATATACTAAACCAAACTTTCCGACAAGGGCTAAAGCAAGTGGTGGGGTTTTTTGCACTAACTGCCTAATATGAGTGATAAATGCACTGCATAACGCACTATCTAACTGACCATAAAAGCAAGGTTTTTTGCCACAAAACTCTGCCCACTGCCCTGTGCAAAACACCTGATGCATACTGACTAAATAAACCCCATTATTTTTTTGTTGCTGAGTGCTTTGAGTAAGAGTATTACTTTTATCACTTGTATTATCGTTGTTATCTGAAGTGCTAGCTGGAGTATTATCAGTTTTATCCGGTAAAACACTATTGGGCGGTACTTGTAAGGAGTTTTTTATCCCTACACACGCGGTAACCGGGGTGCCTGTGATAGCTTGATGCGTGTGAGAGCCAATAGCCCTTTTAGTTTCGTTATAAAAACTCACATTACCACTAATGACAGGTGTTTGTAAAGCTCTTGTTGCTAAAGCCATACCTTTGACACAAGCTACAAAAGAAGACATAACTTTTGGATTTTCAGGAGAGCCAAAATTAAGTCCGTCCGTAAAAGCAAGTGGTAAAAACCCACGGCTGGCAAGCTGGAGTGCCGGCCCGTATATAGCGTCTTTTCCCCCTATAAAACTATCTATTCTCATCATAGCGGGGCTTCCTCCCATACAAAGCCCTAAGGCTCGCCCGGAATGGGCAAGCCGCAACACCCCAATCGGAAAAGCACAATCTTTTATCGTTTTAGCCCCTACTTTACTATCGTATTGCTGATAAATAAACTGCCTGTTGCAGGCTCTTTCATCTTGTAATAAAGAAAGTAATATATCTTTTCCAGTTTTTTTAGGCAGGATAATGGTTTGAGCGATTTTTTGTGTTTTATGTGTGGCGTGCCATTTGTGATAATATCTTTTATAACGAGGGGCCTTTAATGCATGTGTTTTTACTTGAGCTAAAATATTGTTTTTCCAACTAAGGTTTATGGTTTTTGCTTTCGTTAAACTGCCTATTGCATGGGCTGTCAGCCCCCATTTTGCAAAATGGGTTTTGACTTTATCTACATGGTTTTTTTGCACAACTAACAACACACGCTCTTGCGTTTCTGACAGTAAAATGTCTTCCGGTGTCATAGTGGGATCACGAAGAGGCACTTGGTCTAAATGGAGTGTGCAACCTAATTTGCCTTTAATAGTCATTTCTATACTGGAGCTAAGAAGGCCTGCTGCCCCCATATCTTGTGCCGCCACAACCCACTTTTTTTGCATCACTTCTAAACAAGCTTCCATAAGTAATTTGCCGTAAAAAGGATCACCCACTTGCACACAGGTTTTGATAGATTCTGTTTTATCTGTAAAAGCTTTATCGGTAAAAGTTTTGTCAGTAAAAGATTGACTAGCCATAGAAGCTCCGTGGATGCCGTCTCTACCCGTACTTGCCCCTCCATACACCAATACATTGCCTGCCCCTTTAGCGTAAGAATGCATGACATCATCTTCGGGACCAAAGTAACCTAAGGCTAAGGCATTTACAATGGTATTTTCTTGATACGAAGTATGAAACTCTGTTTGACCCGTAATAGTAGGAATCCCCATACAATTTCCATAATCGCCAATACCTTTTACCACACCATCTACTAACCAAGGGGTGATTTTATAATTAGCCCTTCCGAAACATAAATAATTAGCTAAGGCTATGGGGCGGGCATTCATCACAAACACATCTCGTAAAATCCCCCCTACACCTGTGCCAGCACCATGGTAGGGCACAATACGAGATGGGTGGTTGTGGCTTTCTACTTTGAAGGCGATTTTTTCTTTTTGCCCTAAATCAATAACCCCTGCATTTTCGCCAAAACCACTTAGCACTTTGTGTGTTTTAAAACTTAAGTTTTTTAAGTGGTGTAAGGAGCTTTTGTAAGAACAATGCTCGCTCCACAAGGCGGAAAACAAGGCTAACTCTATGCGAGAAGGGGAGTGTCCTAGCCTTTTTTCAATCTGTTGGTATTCGCTTAAGCTTAAACGGTAGTGTTTGAGTGTTTCTTTTAACATTATGTTATTCTAAATACTCTAAGTTTAGAGTATATTAAACTATTATTTTGTGATTTTTAAGGTTCAAGAGACTTAAAAAGTGTTATTTTTAAATATGCAAAATACATTACAGACTATAATAAGAATAATAAGAGCTATAATAAGAGCTATAATAAGAGCTACAATAAGGGTTACAATAAGAGCTAACAGATATGCAAGGTAAAGCTATAGAATATAATTTTGATGCCATAGTGGGACCTACACATAATTACGCAGGTTTATCTGTGGGTAATGTGGCGTCTATGCAGCATAAAGACAATGTATCGTCCCCACGCAAAGCTGCCCTAGAGGGGTTAGAAAAAATGAAGCTCTTAATGGATAAGGGCTACTTTCAGGCGGTTTTGCCACCCCCTGCTCGCCCCGATGTGGATTTTTTAAAAAAATGTGGCTTTACAGGTGGTGGTGATGAGGATATTTTGCAGTCCGCATGGCAATTTTCACCAGCCTTAGTGTCAGCTTGTTATTCTGCCAGTGGTATGTGGTCAGCCAATAGTGCTATTATATCTCCCAGTGCCGATACAAAAGATAAAAAAGTGCATTTGACACCTGCTAATTTACACTCCCTCCTCCACCGTAGTTTAGAAACTACGCAAATAGCTAATTTTCTACAAAAGATTTTTGCCGATCCAACCTTTTTTACCCACCACCCCCCTTTGCCCTCTGTGCCGTGTTTTGCTGATGAGGGGGCTGCCAACCACATGCGACTTTGTGCCACTTATGGGAGTGCAGGGGTAGAAGTATTCGTGTACGGCAGAACAGGTTTTTTTTCTCAAAACAACACTAAAAACTTTTACCCTAGGCAAACAAAAGAGGCATTTCAAATCACAGGGAGGCGTCATCTTTTAAGCAATCACAAAACTATCCTTGTAGCCCAAAACCCTGAAGCCATAGATGCCGGCGTGTTCCACAATGATGTTATTTCTACTTCCGATCGCAATGTTTTATTTTATCACGAAAAATCTTTTGTAGATACCACTGATACAGTAAAACAAATACAACAAAAACTACACCCTGTGCCTTTGTTACCCATAAAAGTCGTGCAAAAAGATATATCACTTCCCTTAGCAGTTTCCTCTTACCTTTTTAATTCTCAACTGCTTAAATTGCCTAACACTAAAGGGGAAGAAAATGGGGGTGGGGATGGGGATACAAAATGTCTACTACTTGCCCCTATGGAGTGTAAAGAAAATGATAAAGTCAGCAGCTTTTTACAATCTTTAGTATCTAGTGGTTCTCCTATTAAGCAGGTGTGTTATGTTCCCGTTCGGCAGAGTATGAAAAACGGCGGAGGACCTGCTTGCCTTAGGCTCCGGGTAGTGCTAACTGAAAAACAAGCCCAACACTTTCATCAAGGAGTAGTATTAACCAATAGTTTGTATAAAGCTATTAAAACTTGGATAAAAAAACATTATCGCGATTTGTTAAAACCTAAAGATTTATTAGACCCTCATTTAATAAAAGAAAGTCAAACAGCATTAGATGAGTTAAGTAGTATTTTGCAATTACCTAACATTTATCCTTTTCAAAATTAGGTTTTAATTTTAAGTCAATCAAAATAAAGGGGCAAAAGGATTAGACAAGCATGAGCTTAAACCATAAACTTTTCCCACTTTTTTAATTGGTAAGGGGTGAGGCGAACATAGCATAATGTGCCTAAAGAGCTGCTTTCTTTTCTTTCAATTAAAGCTTGGGGTTCTAGAGTGTAAATATGGTTTTCTTTTTCTTTCGGAAAGTAAAGTTGCACTACTTCTGTTTTAAGCTCTGCAATAAGCCTGCTTAGTGTTTTCCGTAGGTTGTCTAAACCCTCACCTGTTTTGGCACTCACAAGTACTTTTGGGTGTGAGGTATGTGTGTGCCATAAGGGTTTTTGTTTAACATTATCTATTTTGTTATAAACATATAGGCAAGGTTTGTTGTCCCAAGCAAGTTCTTTTAATAAGGTGTTAACTGTGTTGATTTGTACTTTCATTAAAGGGGTTGAGGCATCTATGACATGGAGTAAAATATCTGACTGGGCTGATTCTTCCAAAGTGGATTTGAAAGCATCAATTAGATGAGGTGATAGATTTTGAATAAAGCCTACAGTGTCTGTCATAACTACTTGTGGTATGCCGGGGATGTGGACTTGTCTTGTAGTGGGGTCTAAGGTCATAAAGGGTAGGTTTTGCACGGGGACAGTGGATTTTGTTAATTTATTTAGCAAAGTACTTTTGCCAGAGTTAGTGTAACCAATGAGGGAAATGCTTGGGACTTTGTTTTTTTGTCGCAGAGTTCTTTTAGCACATCTTGTGCGTGAGATTTTAGCTAATTTTTGGCGGATTTTTTTTATTCGTAGTTGCACTTGCCTGCGATCGCGTTCAATGGCTTTTTCCCCCGGACCTTTAGCACCTGCCCCACCTTTAGAGCCAATGCCTCCGCCTTGGCGTGAGAGCGAAGACATCCAAGCCCCCACCATACGAGGTAGCTCGTCCATATACTGGGCTAACTTGACTTGTAATTTACCTTCGTAAGTGGTGGCTCGCCCAGCAAAGATGTTTAAAATAAGTTGGTGGCGGTCCATAACTTGTGCTGACAGGGCTTTTTCTAAGTTGCGTAGTTGTACACCTGACAGGGGTTTATCAAAAATAATGAGTTTGACTTTTTTTTCTATCAGTTTTTCTTTAAGCTCTTGGATTTTACCTGTGCCGATAAAAGTACTGGGGGCAGGTTTTTTAATTACTTGGTATTCTACACTTTCGCATATTAAGTTGTTGGCTCTTGCTAACTCTTTAAACTCATTGACATTTGCTATAGCTTGTGGGTTGGCTTTAGGTGCGTAACTCACAAATAAAAAAGTTTTTTTTAGGTTATTAAATGATATTGTATGTTTAATAATAACCACCTATTTTAAGAAATATCAACATTTTTTGTCATTTCTTGCTTTGTAGTTTCTTGCCTCTTTAATATTATTAACATTCCTTTATTATATGGCAAAACTTGAGTAAAAAACAAGTGAACACATACAAAAGTCCTGTTTTTTAAAAATAAAGCTTGTAATTTATGAAAAATTTTTTATAATTGTTAATATGAGTAGTTTAAGTCTTATCAAGTCTTATCAAGTCTTATCAAGTCTTATCAAGTCTTATCAAGTCTTATCAAGTCTTATCAAGTCTTATCAAGTCTTATCAAGTCAGTGTAATGTACAATTTGTAAAAACTCAGATTCTTAAAGCAAGCGAGAAAACCAAGCAAGAAGCTAAATCTTTTTTTACAAAGGGAAAAACCATACTCAAAAGCTCGGACATGCGTTTTGCTACAAAGCGTAAGCTGTTGGCTTCCGCATTGTATCAAATCCGAACTCGTTTTGAGCATGGTTTTTCCCTCTGCAATGAAGTTCTTTTACAAGTAAATTCGATGCTGGTTTTGAGTATAGTTTTTTCACTTGCACAAATTAATAAAGTGTTTGTTATAAAATTACCTTTAAGATGTGTTCGTCAGCTGTTATTCCTGCGTCTCCAGTTGTCATTCCTGCGAAGGCAGGAATCTTGCCCCACTTCTACCCGTACACCCCTGGATTCCCGTTTGCACGGGAATGACAGAGTATGGTCATTCCTGCGTCTCCAGTTGTCATTCCTGCGAAGGCAGGAATCTTGCCCCACTTCTACCCGTACACCCATGGATTCCCGTTTTCACGGGAATGACAGAGTATGGTCATTCCTGCGTCAGTCGTCATTCCTGCGTCAACTGTCGTCATTCCTGCGTCAGTTGTCATTCCCGCGAAGGCGGGAATCCAGAATGTTACTTTCATCTAATACAGCTTGGTTTTATCACTTATTCAGTAAGTTATCTTTAGCAAATTATCTTTTTTTAATTCAACCATTAAACAAATATAAAAGGAGGAAGTTATGAAAACTATTATCATTTTATTATTATTCTTAAGTCTTGGGGCTTGTGTTACCACTAAGCCAAAAGACCCATCTTTAAGCAAGATAGAAAATCACAAAAACACTCGTGAGATAGCTAGCAGAGTGCCTTTAAAGGTAGTTGTAGCTTTAAAAAAGCGTGACGATGGGAGTTATTGTCAAATAGATATGAGAGGTAATTCAAACCTTACCCCTGCTTTTGTAAGGTCGGCAAGCTATAGTGTCACATCCCCTACAAATAAAAATGTATCTGTTTGTAGCTCTAAAGAAAGGAAGGCTTTTCAAAAAACACTCAAAAAATCTTACCTTGCAGGAAGTCAGGCAAAAAAGACTAACCTTGCAGGTGCTGTTATTGGTACTGTTGCAAAATCTGCAGGTATTGGTTGTATTTTTGGTTCGGGGTTTGCTTGGGTAATGAATTTATTTAGTGGTGATCATAATGACGGAATAGTAAAAGCTGGCACAATTATCTTAGGGGCTACAGTCGGTGACGCTGTAGGATATAAATCATTCAAATCTATACTGCCAGCGGTAAAAGTAGCAGAAGCAAAGAAGATACTTATAACATCTGATACTAATCGTATGTTACAAGCAATAGAAAACCCTGAATATGCAAAAAGTAAGTTAGCATTTGTTGAATCAGAAATTCTTGATTTAAGAAACCGACAAGCTCAAAGAGGATTAGACCCTAACTCTAGTCATAATCTCGCAAAAGAAGAAGCTAGAATGAATAGTGCTAAGTCATTTTGGAACAGAGTAATAGAATTACAAGAATCTGCAAAAAAACCAGGTTCTGTAAATGCAAAGCCAGCTTTAGCATATTTAGTTGAGCAAGAAGTAACTAAAAGAGTGATCAATCTCCCAGATAAAACAGTAATAGCAAAATTAAATGATATGCCAAGGCAACACATAAAAGTAAAAGTAAAATTTAATAAACCATGGATGAAACTAAAATTTAATGAAGGGACTGTAGGAGGATTTAAATCGATGTTATTTGCTAAATCATCTGGCATGGCAGGTGGTATAGCAGGTGCTATTGTGTGCGAAGATGGCACAACCTATGTACTTAGTGACGACCCTAAAACCGACATGTAAATAAAAAAAAGGGGGTAGCTTTCGGGATAAGAAAAAGCCTTGCTACCCTTAATATTACCCTTAATATACAAGGTTTTTCGGCACACCGCACCACACAAACTTTAATAAAAATGTGCTGAATTTTAGTTACAGGCTACTCAACATAAGCAAACTCAACATCAAAGATAAGAAGATAGAGGACTTGCTTTCTTGCCCAGTGTTGTTTATACTACAAAATATATGGAGGTTGGATGAAAAGAAGGTAAGAAACAAAAATGAAACTACAATTTAACCCAAACTAACAAGACTAAAAGGTAATTTAATGAAAAAAATCAATAAACAAAATAACATTTATACCACAGATAAAGATATTAAAAATTATATTTTAACGGGTGAAGGATACCATACAGAGTTTAAACAAACTGTAGATAAGTCGCTTATTGATTCAGTGTGTGCTTTTGCTAATTCATCCGGTGGGCGAATTATAATGGGAGTAGCTGATAATGGAACAGTTAAAGGTATTGATACAAATAACCGCATGCGTTCTAAAATTCAAGATATAGCACAAAAACTACAACCTAAACTGAATGTATCTGTTGAAGCTAAAAATAATCTTATTGTTATTCATGTTCCCGCAGGTGAAGAAAAACCTTATGGGTGTTCTAGAGGTTTTTTTATGAGAGTAGGAGCAAATTCTCAAAAAATGACAAGAGATGAAATTATTAATTTTTTTAAAAAAGAAGGTCGTGTACACTTTGAAGAATTAGTTAATAAAAAAGCTAACTTTGCAAAAGACTTTGATAAAAAAGCTTTCAAATATTTCTTAAAATTATCAGGTATTAGTTCTGTTATTAAAAAAGAAAATCTTTTACAAAATCTTGACTGTTTGACATCTGATAGAAAATTAACAAATTTAGGTGTTTTGTTTTTTTCTAAAGATATAGATTTTATTATGAATTATGCTCTTGTTGATTGTGTGTTATTTAAAGATAAAGATAAAGTTAAAATTTTAGACAGGAAACAATATAAAGGAAATATTATAGAAAATATTGAAAACTCTTTGTCTTTTGTGCAAAGACACACAAATACAGAGTATGTTATTACTGGCAAAGCCCGTAGAGAGGAAATTACAGATTATCCTGAAACCGCTTTAAGAGAAGCGATTGTAAATGCTGTTTGCCATAGAGATTATTTTGAAAAACGATGCCATGTTGTTATAGAAATATATTCTAATAGAGTGGAAATATACAATCCAGGAGGGTTACCCAGCGGTTTAAGTTCAAAAAACTTTGGAACTAAAAGTGTGCCTCGTAACCTTCTGATTGCTTCCATGCTACATAGAGCTAATTATATAGAAAAAGCAGGAACAGGAATAAATCGGATTAAATCAGCCCTTGAAAAACATAAGAAAGAAATTACACTTAAAATTCAACATGATAAAATGTTCTATAATGTTATTTTCAAAAAAATGCTTTCTCTGAAAGCTACTCAAAACACTACCCAGAAAACTATCAAGGACACTGCTCAGAAAGATGTTTATAAAACTAGCCAGATTCGGGATAATTTCGGGATAAATACGAAAGAATTTCGGGATAATTTCGGGATAAATACGAAAGAATTTCGGGATAATTTCGGGATAAATACTCTCAATACAGCCTGGTTTATTTATAAAAACCCAAGAATAAATACTAAAGATATAGCACAAACATTATCTGTTACTGAACGCACAGTTGAAAATTATCTATCTAAATTAAAAATGAACAAATATATTGTAAGGGATGGTTCTAGAAAAACTGGCTATTGGAAAGTAATTAAAAAAGTAATCATTAAAGGTAAGAAGTAAAAATGAAGTTACAATTTTATTAGTTTTTAAAAGAAGTTGTAAAAAAATATTTAAAATGTAGGGTAAAAACACATACAAAAGCCTAGTTTTTGCTTATTTCTAAAAAAAATGGTTGTAATTTATGAAAAAATATTTATAATTGCTAATATGAGTAGTTTAAGTCTTATCAAGTCTTATCAAGTCTTATCAAGTCTTATCAAGTCTTATCAAGTCTTATCAAGTCTTATCAAGTCTTATCAAGTCTTATCAAGTCTTATCAAGTCTTATCAAGTCTTATCAAGTCTTATCAAGTCAGTATAATGTACAGTTTGTAAAAACTCAGATTCTTAAAGCAAGCGAGAAAACCAAGCAAGAAGCTAAATCTTTTTTTACAAAGGGAAAAACCATACTCAAAAGCTCGGACATGCGTTTTGCTACAAAGCGTAAGCTGTTGGCTTCCGCATTGTATCAAATCCGAACTCGTTTTGAGCATGGTTTTTCCCTCTGCAATGAAGTTCTTTTACAAGTAAATGCGATGCTGGTTTTGAGTGTGGTTTTTATTTTTGGAAGCAATGCTCAATATCGTGCTGAATATGGTACTGATATTGATACTTATAACAACCTAAATTCAGCAACTTTTGCAATCTGTAGTTGTTATGAAGATGATGTTTTTTTTGATGACTGGTTAGGGACAGTACAAGTTATGGGTAGGACAAAGACAGAAGCTCAAAACCACGCTCTTAATTTATGTAATGGAACATTTGGTCACACCCTAAGAGGTGGTGCTTTAGAGGGCTTTTCAGACGAGATTATAATAAAAAATTGTACATTACATGAAAACATTACCCCCAGAAATGGTAATTATTACCTTGGAGTTACTAGAGTAGGTAGATAGGATTTTACATCACTTAAATAAGGAGTATATTATGAAAAAACTATATCATTTGATTATAGGAGCTTTAATAAGTTTTACACTTTCAGCTTATTCTGTAGAGAATGCTTATTTTTCACGCAACCAACTATCTAAAATGCAAGTAGTGGCAGGATTGCAAAGAAAATCAGACGGAAGTTTTTGTATGGTAGATGTCAGAGGTCAGCCTAAACTTACTCCGTCTTATGTAAAAACAGCAAGTCAAAGCTCTGCGTTACCCAAAGAAGTGTTTTTTGAAGAATGTAATACAAAACAACAAAGGCAATTTAAACAAACAGCAAACACTACTTACTTAAAAGGTGATCCTGCAAAAAAAGTAGTGCTTGGTTCAGCTCTTAGTAGTATAGCCAAAGCATCAGGTTTGGGATGTGTTGTCGGTAGTGGGATAGTATTTACTGCTCATTTTTTATCTCAACTGTTGAAAGATGATAAAAAAGAAAGTAGCACACAAGCAAAAGCACCTTGTATTGACTGTCAAAAAAACCAAAATGAAGACGCAAAAAAAGCAAAAGCTATTATAGGAGCTTTAGGAGCAACAGGTGCTGGAGGAGGTTTTTCTGCTGCTTATACAAATACACAGGATAAAAAAACGCTGAGTAATAAGATGCATGGTCACTTAAAAACAATGGCTATAGAAGTAGAAACAAAAGGGATATTAACAGACACAAAAAGTCCTAATGATATAAGAACACAAATTGCACAAGCAACAAAAAAATTAAAATCAGCTAAGGAAGCTCCAGTTTTAGTAGGTACTAACCATATAAAAAGATTACAACAAAAAATTGTCATGTGGAATAAGGTTTTAGATGTAAGAATGTCAAAAGAGCCTTTACATCGAGCGAACTCTCAAATACGGCAAATTGTAAATCACCATGTTCGCTCACAAGTAGCCACCTTATCCCCTGAAAAATTACTTAATACAATACCTCCTAAAAGGTTAAGAGCTTATAATAGGAATTTTGTTAAAAAACAGGAGGGGAAGATACCAGGTCGCACGATGAGTGGGTTTTTAGGCGGGATTTTAAGCTTTATCGTGTGTGAAAATGGAACTACTTATTTATTAGAGAAAAAACAAACAGAAATATAAAAATAAAACCTTACATTAACTTACATCTATTTAGTATGGAATACTTTTTCTAAAATAGGGACAGCAAACTGCAAATATGAACCTAATATTGATATAGAGGAATTTATTGACAGTGGGCAATCTCTTGGCTTTGAACCTTTATCATAACCTTCAGATCAATAAAAAGATTGGTAGTTTTTTGGGGTTAAGAAAAAAGAAGCAAGCTTCACAAATTTTAATCTTTTTTTCTGGTAACCCTTAACTTTAAGATAATATAACTAACAAGCTTTTTACTTAGAGCCATTTTTGAATTTTTTAATTTCTTTTTCCGATAACCCTGTTACCTCTGCAATAAACGGAATATCTACATTTTTCCGAAACATATTCGCAATCACCTGTCGCATATTTTCTTGCCTACCTTTTTCATGACCTTTTTGCCAACCTTCTTGCCTGCCCTCTTGCCTGCCAATATGTATGCCTTCAAATCTACCTTTTTCTTTAATAATTTCTCTTATGTTCATAAATCCTCCTCTTGGAAATATCCCCCATTTAACCGCTTGTTGCTCTATCCTCTGCCATAATTCTTTTGTCATATTAGGCACTACCTTCCACACATAATTACTTATTACTAACCCTAAATCCTTACCCTTGCAAATCTAGGGTCTGAAAAACCTTGTTTAAATAACATATCATGATGAGATATTTGCTTAAATGCTTTGCTTTTTTTGCTCTGCTTGGGAGCTTGCGTTTGAGCTTGTTTGTTAGCTGTATTTTTATCTTTGTTTTTCATAAAAAAATCCTTTGCGTAAATATAGTGTTTATTACTAAGATTCCTAATATACTTTTATTTGTAACTTTAGTCAAACCCTTTAGACGATATGCATTATTAAAAGATAACAGTAAGAGGCAAAACTAGAGGCTGGAAGTGGAGGATTACTGAGATAGGTAGTAGCTTATTTTATAAAAAACCATGTAAATGGAAGAGCCGGAACAAAAGGCAACTATCAAGGATTCCTTGATAGTTCAATAAGAAGAAGGGGGTAAAGCTCAAAAGAGTAAAAAATTCTACAACTTAGATACAAGCCTATACGAAAGTCTTGTACTTTGCTCCTTTTTAAAAAAAATGGTTGCAATTTATGAAAAAATATTTATAATTGCTAATATGAGTAGTTTAAGTCTTATCAAGTCTTATCAAGTCTTATCAAGTCTTATCAAGTCTTATCAAGTCTTATCAAGTCAGTATAATGTACAGTTTGTAAAAACTCAGATTCTTAAAGCAAGCGAGAAAACCAAGCAAGAAGCTAAATCTTTTTTTACAAAGGGAAAAACCATACTCAAAAGCTCGGACATGCGTTTTGCTACAAAGCGTAAGCTGTTGGCTTCCGCATTGTATCAAATCCGAACTCGTTTTGAGCATGGTTTTTCCCTTTGTAATGAAGTTCTTTTACAAGTAAATTCGATGCTGGTTTTGAGTATAGTTTTTTCACTTGCACAAATTAATAAAGTGTTTGTTATAAAATTACCTTTAAGATGTGTTCGTCAGCTGTTATTCCTGCGTCTCCAGTTGTCATTCCTGCGAAGGCAGGAATCTCGCCCCACTTCTACCCGTACACCCCTGGATTCCCGTTTGCACGGGAATGACAGAGTATGGTCATTCCTGCGTCTCCAGTTGTCATTCCTGCGAAGGCAGGAATCTCGCCCCACTTCTACCCGTACACCCCTGGATTCCCGTTTGCACGGGAATGACAGAGTATGGTCATTCCTGCGTCAGTCGTCATTCCTGCGTCAACTGTCGTCATTCCTGCGTCAGTTGTCATTCCCGCGAAGGCGGGAATCCAGAATGTTACTTTCATCTGATATAGCTTGGTTTTATCACTTATTCAGTAAGTTATCTTTAGCAAATTATCTTTTTTTAATTCAACCATTAAACAAATATAAAAGGAGGAGTGTATTATGAAACACATTATTACTTTATTATTATTTTTAAGTCTTGGGGCTTGTACTACTACTAAGCCAAGAGTAGCTGATAAAAAAAGCAAAATAGCACGAAAAATAGCTGAAAACATTACAGCCTCTAATATGCGATTTTTATTATCTAAAATGGGAGCAGTTTTTGCCTTAAAACCAAAATCAGATGGGAGTTTTTGTTATGTAGATGTGAGAGGTAACCCTAAACTTACACCTGCCTTTGTAAAGCCAGATGGTGGACATGACCAACTCTCTATAAGCGATATACCTGTTTGTGATAAAGAAGAGAAAAAGGATTTTCAAAAACAGGCTAAAAACTTATATATTGAAGGGTTGCCTGCAAAAAAAACAAGCTATTTAGCTATACTTAATACAGTAGGATTAAGTATATCAAGAGGTGCAGGTTTAGGGTGTTTGTTTGGTGCAGGACTTACTATGGTTAACGATATTTTTTCTTTATTAACAGAAAAGGGGATGAGTCTCTCTCACAAAATAGGCGGAGGTATAATGGGTGCGTCTGAAGCAACAGACACTTTAAGAAATAATTTTCCTAACAAAAGTGCAGTTGGAGTAACCGCTCGTATTGGTGGTGTTGGTTTATCATATACTTCTGGAATAGCAAGCGGAATAACAGGAGCTATTTTATGCGAAGGTGGTATAATTTATGTACTTAAAAATAAAAAAACCGACATGTAATCCTCTCTGGGATTTAGTATAAAAAAAGGTGGGTAATCATTTTGGGGTGTAAGAAATCCCCGCTTTTATAGCTTTACCAATACCAATAAGCTCATCAGAATTTCCGTTTATTGTTCTAAATTCACCACTAGCTATATTAGTTATATTTATTTTCCATTTACTAGACATGACTTTATCTTATTAGCAATTCGTTTAACCACTGGGAGCTTTATCCCTTAACACTCTTAAGATTTGATAAAAAAGTGTGCCTCTTTCGTCTTGTAAGCCCTTTTTATAGCCTGCATAACTAAAAGGCTGACAGAGGAAACCTGCTAATAAAACATCGTGATCTGGTATAGCCTCGGAAGGTATATTGGTTATGTCGCCAAAAGGTGTCTCATTAAAGTTTGCTTTGTAAGTTTTTTGTGCTTGTTTATCTATCTCGCTTGAAAAAACACATTCACCACCTGGACTTTCAAACGCTAACCGCAAACCACCAATGCCTGCAAATAAATCTATAAACTTAAAAGTGTGTTTCATCATTTTTATATATATTCTTATTTTTTATCTTGAGCAATCTTTAAACGCTGTGCGTCTTTTTTCTTACCCTTAGTCTGTGGGGGGTTTTTTAAGAATTTTAATGTTTAAGTGTGGTGGCTTTTTTACATAAACATTCTGTTGTTCTACAAAAAGATCCAAGGATAAACGAATCACTCACCCACAAAGTCACCTATTAACCCGCAAAAAACCATACAAACCCTATACGAAAATCTTGGGTTTTGCTCCTTTTTAAAAATAAAGCTTGCAATTTATGAAAAAATATTTATAATTGCTAATATGAGTAGTTTAAGTCTTATCAAGTCAGTATAATACACAATTTGTAAAAACTCAGATTCTTAAAATAAGTAAGAAAATCAAGCAAGAAGCTAACTCTTTTTTCGCAGAGGAAAAAACCGAACTCAAAATCTCAAAAAAAAACTGATAGCCTTCTAAGGGGTAAAAAAGACTTGCTTTTTTTTATTCCTGATTATATAATAAGGGCATTAATATAGGGTCTTTGCGTTCCTTATTCTTCAACTTAATTTTGGTTGAAGTTGGACACGAAGATCATTTTTTATATAAAGACATAAAATTTATATGGAAAAAATGGCTCAATAAGTGTAGCAATTTTGCCCTTGTGTTTTAAGCCATGCACATTCATGAAAACCTAAAGAAAGAGCTATCCCTAATTTAGACGATTCTATAACATAAACATTAATATGATTTGTGTCGTATCCACACTGGAGGGCAAGGATTTCTCCACTAGTGCCTTTGTAGTATTTGTAAATAAAAACCCCTCTTTGGGTAAGAGTATCAGCCATTTGCTCTAAGTTCCACTCAATGTCTTTTTCTTCAGTGCATTGATCATGACCTGTGGTTTTATAAATCGATACATACTTTTTATGGTGTGTTTCAGGGAATAAATTAGCATAAGAGCTTCTATAACAATGTCCGCCTTTTTTATGTAATGTTGAACAAAGGTGAAAGCCCTTGTTTTGTAAATGCCCCCACTCACTTTTTTTAACCCTGATAATAAGTATTTTACCATGTATGATCATTTTAGAATGAGCATTTTTTTTGGTATCATCAGTGATATTAGCAGTATCTGTCGATGAGTCAGAGAGTGGATAAACCAAACCATCATAGCCTGTTTCAATAGAAAATACCTCTATACCTTGCTCTTTTAACTGAAATTGTACTGTGGCTATTTCTTTAGCAGTAGCAATATATTTATAAATGGTAATGGTATGATTTTTAAGATATGTTGCATGTTCCCCAGTCGTATCTGATAAGTCGTTTGCCACACAAGGCACAATGTGTATCGTCGCTATCGCAACTATCGTAACCATGCTCAATAACAAGGCACAAGCCACTTTAGCTACACCACACAAAAAAGAATGCAAAATATTTATAAAAAGTAACATATTTTTTAAGTTGTTATACATTGTAAGCTCCTTTATTTGAGTTTAAAAAATAAATTTTCAAAAAGCAATAAGACCCTCACACTCATTATATGCTATTTTAAGCAAAAAATGTTATTTTATTGTATTTTTATTCGGTGTTATTTGTTAAATAGATTAAGTAAATCAGGAGTTTAGTCTGAATGGAGCTATTACATAAGTCTGTTTGTGAGCGGTCTTTAGATTTTCAGCCACAAAAAAACTGGCCGATAGGCTGGCCAGCTTATGCTTGGGATAAAAAATTGGTGGCGGGTTTTACCTCTAGTTGCGATAAAGCCTTAAATTTTAAAGCCCATGAGTGTGATTTTTTATCTTTATTCCATAGCTGTTATCCAGAGTTAAATTGTTTAGAGCTAGGGCGTATTGTTACTCAATGGAAAAACCCTCCATTCGTCTTATGGTCTGCTTTTTTTAAATTGTATCGCTTACATCAAGATGAGCAAGTTTTAAGAGATCGTTTGCAAATTTTATTAGCCACTCCTCCTTTGTTTCAAAAATGGGTGGTCAATAAGCGGGTGCATTTAAACGAGCTAAGTATTTTAGAAGCCATAAACCATGTAGATGATTTGCAATTTATGTTCCAATGGTTATCTCAAAAAGATGTGTCATATACTTTAGGGGTAAAAGCTTTAGAATGGGCAGGTGAGCTTATTTTAATGGGTTTTTCAGAAAAAGATATTTTAAGAAAAGATTTAACTGAAGATGCAACGGCTATGGTGCAATCTATAGAGCTTTTACGCAAACCTCATACTTTATCACACGACCAAGCACACAAAAAAGCCGTAGAGTGTTTAGCTTTACCAGCACAAGTCAGAGCCACTTGGAACAGAAAAGGTGATAAATCTGGGTTAGAGATTAAACTATGGTGTCAAAACCAAAAAGAATTATCACAACAGTTAAAAACACTCAACAAAACTCCACTTTTTAATTTTTTAAACACCAACAATTAATTAAATAATTTAAAGTATGCTTAAAATATCGCAAAAATTTAATAATGTTTATATAGAAAAATCAGTACTTTCTTCTGTGCCTGCCAAAAGAGTGTTGGATATATTTCCTTCTAACAAAGTGCATATAATTTCTAGTAAAAAAGAGCTTTACAGTGCTACCAAGCAATCAGAAAGTGGTAATTTAAGTGCCAGTCAGTTTAGCAAAAGTAAAAAGAATTTATTATTAAGTGCTTTTAAGGGTAAGTTTTTTAAAAGATGCCCCGGGGCAAGACCCGGGCTTGTATGTTGTAATTATTTTGTTCTCAATTTAGGGCAAAATTGTGATATGGATTGTTCTTATTGTTATTTACAAAGTTTTATTAATTCTCCGTTTATAGAGATTTACACAAATATTGAATCTGCTTTAGAAGAATTATCTAGTTTAGGTAGTGAGTTTGACAAGCAAGCTCTTCGTATTGGCACGGGGGAAATAACAGATAGCCTTAGTTTAGATGATCTGACTCTCCATTCTGCTTGTTTGGTAGATTACTTTAAGCAAAAAAAACACTGGACTTTAGAGTTTAAAACTAAGTCAGCTAATGTGAATAATTTTATTTCTCAAGGTCCTGCAAGCAATGTCATAGTTAGTTGGTCGTTAAATCCACAATATATTGTTGAAAAAGAAGAGCATGGTACAGCTTGTTTAGAAGACAGATTAAAAGCAGCATACCTTTGTAAAGATAAAGGCTTTTCTATAGCCTTTCACTTAGACCCAGTGATTTATCACAAAAATTGGCAGATACATTACACTGACCTTGTGCAACAGATTAAAAAGTTGTTTTGTGCCCAAGATGTGGCACATATTTCTATGGGAGCATTGCGGTTTCAGCCTCAGCAAAGGCATATTATGAGAAAAAGGTTTGGCATGCAATCTGTTGTAGTTAGTGGAGAATACTTTAAAAGCACAGATGGTAAGTTTCGGTACGATAGTGACCTTAGAAACAAGATGTTTAGCTTTATTAAATATCAATTTTTAAGTGGTGGCACTGGTGGCACCTCTCAAAACTGGAACATTTTTTTATGTATGGAGAATAAAGAAAATTGGCTATCAGTTATGAATCACACCCCTTGGCAAAAGTCGTCAAACACTCAAAAGCTTTTTGACATGAAACCAGTACACCTATTTCGCTCTAAGTAATAAAACAATCAATCTTTTGGTTCTGGTTTTTTTAAGTTACTGGGTAATAGTTGTTCTATAGATAAATCAGTAATGCGAGATAATTTTTTTAAAAACCACCAAAAAATCCCCATAGTAAAAATAGTCAGTGGCAAACCTATAACCACAAACCCTAGCCATGTCATATCCGCTATTTTTTTATTTAAAATAATGTTACTTTCAGTAGAAGACACTGAAGTAGGAGAATCAGTAAAAATATAAATAGCTAGTATAAAATTCATTACCGCACTCATAAAAAACGAGTACGAAAATAAAATGGTAGATTTTGTAAAAAGCATTTTTAATTTGTCTTTTAATATTAAAGGGTTTTGTGTTTTTGTGATTTGAGATTCTATAAGTGTCCAGTTGAGTAAATGAGAGTGCATAATCAATCGCTCAAAAAAAGGCTTTTTGATATAGGCTGAAATCAACACAAACACTCCGATTAAAAACGGGAAACCTGCCTCTTTGACAGCAAACCATATTCCTTTAACTTTAAGTAAAGCAAGCCCCCCCGTGAATAACACATTAATAATACCAAAGCCCGCTACTAAGTTTTTTCTTTTATTCTGATACCAATCCCAAGCCCCGTAAGATACAGGTAAGGCTAATGCCACCAGTAACACACTTGTTGCAGAAAACTCCATGCCGAAAACACGATGCCCTTTGTTGAGAATAATGACAGGGATAAATATATTGAATAATAAACTAATAAACGGATGTTCTTGATTTTTTGATTTGGTCATTGAGTTAATATATAGTTAGTTATAATATAATGATTGATTAAAGAAAAAGATGATAAAAATAAAATAATTTAATGCATAAGTGTTTAGCACATTATTCTGCCATTATTCTGCCATTATTCCTGAAAATGCACCCCGCGAGTTTTATTCCAAGCTAGGATTTGAGTCGACATTTCTTCATATAACTCATCTATGAGTGACTTTACTTGAGTGCCTTTAGATTGAGCTTTAAATATACCCGATGCTGATGCAATCCGAAACGACCCCTCATACCCACCATGGGTTTTACTGATAAAAGCAAGTTTGATAGATTCACTGGGTGCTTTGCCCTCTACACGAGAATATACTTCTTTACCATAAATCTTTAACTCATTTGAAGGATTAAACCCCTCAAAGATAAAATTATCTGTACTTACATTAAACATAACCAATCCTTATAATATTTTATAATCCTTTTTAAAATGTTGCAAAATAGCTAAAATAACCTCCAATTATTAAAAACCTGAGTAAAAAACAGGACTATCGTCATAGTATATTTATATAAGGTGAGGTTTTTTGTCAAGATTTTTTTTAAAAATATGTAATTTATGTCAATTTTTTTACAAAAAGTGGCAAAAAATTGACCTAAAAAACAAAAAAATGCTTTGTATATACTTAAAATCTCTTAATTTTTAGTGTTTTTAAGCTTAAAAGCATTTTAAAAGCAGAATAAAGCACTTTAAAAGCCTCATCACAGATTATTTGGCACTTTTGCAAACGATTTTTAGCACTATGGCTGAAAACTAATGGAATAGCAGTAAAAAAAAAGACTTAAAAAGCACTTAAAAAGCACCTTAAAAGGCAGTAAAAGTAGTAAAAATAGTAAAAAAGCACTCAAAAAAGCAGAAAAACAGCCATTTTTAGTGGACATAGTGGCTTTCCACTCGGGATAAAGCCATACATTGTGTACAACGTGCTTCTTCTTTTACCTGAAAGGTATCAATACATTCTACATAAATATCCAAACTACCATGGCACAAAGGACACTCTGTTTGTTCTCTAAGAAATTGCATTTTCTTACTATCTTGATTTATATGTTCTATGTTTTCTATATTCATATTCATTTTCTTCCCCCTCAATCATAACAATATGCAAAAACCTGTCACAAACTTTTTATTTACCTGTACTTAAGTTGTAAAAACTAACCTAAAGTAGGTTAAATACTTGACCTTAAGCCCTTTTAAATGGCTTTTGTGTGCTACTTTTAAGTTTTAAAAGTGTAAATAGAAGAGCAATATGTGCGTTTAGTGTCTAAAATATGACAGGTGATGTAGACCCTACCTTAGTAAAATACCTCATATTTTTTTTTATTTAAAAATGCTTGTCATTATGCCGAATAGTTGTTTATAGATGCACAAAGTTGAGCATAAGGTTTTTATCGGTTTTTATATAGGTTTTTATAACAATGCAATTATGACATTATAAAGTTATGAAATTATTATTTAACAAGACTATTGTAAAATCATTACGAAAGGTATTTTCTCGTAAAGTCATCACTGTTTTAGGTGTGGCATGTGGTGTCGTACTGACTTGGTATATTATAGGTTGTCAGGAAGTGGAGTTTTCCAGCTTACCGAAGTTTAGTTGTAATGAAGAGGTAGGGGTTGAAGGGGTGAGTTGCCTATCGCCTCAAGATTTAGCAGATTTAGGGGATTTGCCCCCCCCCACTGGCACTAGCGGTGATAGGAGAGGGCGTTACACAGCTCCCACCAGAATTACCACCAGACTGGGAAGAGTGAATATTTTGTTTGTGATAGATTTTTCTGCCTCTATGGATGCGGAACTTCGATCCATAAGCAATCAATTTGATTCTTTTTTAAGTGAAGTTAAAAGAGCTGATTATCAAATTGCTATTATGTCTGCTAACGAAGCAGAACAAGGGCAGTTTTTTAACTTTGACGATGGTACAAATATGCTATCCAATGCAGAAGGTTCTGCAAGAGTGCATAATAAAAATGTTGATTTATTTAAATCAGCCTTGCGGGATAAGAGGCGAGAAGAAGATGACAGTAACGACGAAAGAGCCATTTATGTTTTAAATCAAGCCTTAACCCGATCGGAAAATACAGCTTTTTTCAGACCCCACTCCTTACTATTGGTGATTATTGTTTCTGATGAGGATGAAAGAAGTTACGGGGGGCATATACCAAAAGGAGTGTATGATATGCATAACAGAGTCAAACCATTAGAGTCTAAAGATTATCCTGAAACTTTTTTCCGAGCAGTAAGTATTCACCAAAAATTTTCCACAGTCGCCGTACACTCTATTATCGTACCACCTAGAGATAGTGCTTGTGAGGAAGAAAGCAAAGGAGTAAAAGGGCGTATTTACGCTGAAGCATCGCGTCCTTCTAGATCTGTATTAAAACTATACGGCAATATTGTAAAAGGGCATATCGGCTCTATTTGTTCTAAAAATTATAGCGACCAATTAGGCTCTATAGCTCATCAATTACAAGCCGTGCCTGCTATCCCTCTACCCTGTGTGCCTGAACAAAGAGCAGTGCGAGTAAAAATAGAAAGAGAAGATGTTGATTTTCGCTTGGAAGGTAGAACAATTGTTATAGAAGATGATGTGTCTTTCGGAGATAAAGCTAAAATACTGTTTTATTGCCAAACACCAGCCTCTCAACCCACTATATAAATACACTGGGACCTAAAAACACCTCCCCCTCCCCCTATTTCTTATTTATAGTTTTCATTATTGCATCTTACCTCAATCATGCAACTTAAAATTATTATTTTAATATGTTGACTATGATTATTTTTAATAATAAGGTGCAATGGATGATGCGTATCAGGTGGATATTATGGGCTTATATATTCAGTGCGGTGTATTTTTTACATCCTTTTACTGTAGAAGCACAAGAAAGGGCAGAAGGGGTGCAAAAATGGCGATCTAATTGTCAGAATTCGTTTTCTGCCATTAGCCTTACACCTATAAAAAAAGCATCACCTGTACCTCCTTATGAAACTAGTACAGAAAAAAACATAGCAAAAGCCATTGAAAACGCCAACCTCGCAAAACAAACTTTAATTACAGTGCCGTTTTCGTTTTTTAAATGGCCTTTATATATTACTGGCATGAGTGGGCTACTGCGTTATGCAAAACACTATTTTGAAGGTGATATAGAAATAGCATACAATAATATGAAATACTCTTTACAAGGCAGTAAATTATGGTCGTTTATGAAGTGGAAAAAATTTTATGGCTCTGTAGATCAATACCATGGTATGAAAAACGAAATTGCAGATAACTCTTCACAACAACTCAATAAAATGTTTTGGACGCAAAGGGGACTCATACTTTTAGCTGATATTGGTTTTAAGGGATATATACACAAGGCTTATGATAGTGCTGTAGCCATAGTGGGCGAAACAGAAGTACAAGTTAGAGGGTGGAAGAAATTTTACGGTCACTTTAAAGAATATCAAGAGCATGCACTCTGGGTTTATTTTTATACAAGAGAGAATAACTCTATCGCACGCCAAGCTAGAGGTGTCTTAGGGTTAGAAAGGATAGCTAATAAACTTTATAAAGGTGATAAAAATATCACTTACATAAATGTGCGAGCTGTTTTAACTGTAGAGGAATTTGAGCAATTAGGATGGGAGCATTTTACACCTAATGAGGACGCTATTTTACTAAGGTGGGATTTTCTTCCTCCTCCTTCTCCTTCTCCTTCTCCTCCTCCTCACTCACAAGTTAAAAAACGCTCAAAGAGTTAAAAACAAAAGTGTTAAGTTACCCATTTTTGTAGCCTTTTCATAACCTGTTTCGTAGTTTGTTATAGATAATCTGTTAGATAAGAGTTACTTAGTTTTTATTGTGTTTAAAACTTTTTTGTCAGTAGTTTTTTCGCCAATAAAATAACAGACATAATCATACCTTTTTGTTGCCCCATTTTTTTATTAAGCCAAGCCATAAGCCCTGTGTGTTCTTCCTCTTTAAGTTTAACAGAGTAGACTTTTTTACTATCTAATAAAGATAAAATGTAATCATCACTAGTAATAATGCGATCCACTAATCCTAGTTTTAACGCTTTCTCAGCCAACCAGTAATCGCCTGTAGCTGTTTTAGATAAATCTAAATCAGGACGATATTTAATAACATAATTTTTAAATGCTGTGTGAATGTCAGTTAGTTGTTCTTTGAGTTTTTTTCTCTTTTCGTCTGTTGTTTCGCCAAATAAAGTAAGTGTTCTTTTAAATTCTCCTGCTGAGTGTTCTTCAAAATCTACATTTTGTTTTTTTAACCAACGATGAAAATTAGGCATCTGTGCCAATACACCAATAGAGCCAATAACCGCAAAAGGTGCAGCTAATATCTTATGAGCCACACAAGCCATTAAGTACCCACCACTACCAGCTACTTCGTCTACACATACTGTTAGCCGAAACCCTTTATCCCTTAACCGTTGCAGTTGACTGGCACCTAAACCATGGTTAGATACCAACCCCCCTCTGTTGGTTAATCGTAACACAATTTCATCCTTTTTAGGGTCTGCTGATTGAAGTAAAATAGATACCTCTTCTCGCAATAGTTTCACCTGCGAGGCACTTATGTCACCTGTAAAATCTAACACATAAACACAAGGCTTAGTGGTGGGTTTGTCAAGCTCCTTTTTTTTTTGTTTTTTAAGTAACTTAATGGTTCTCTTCGTTTCCTTAAGAGGTTTGGTGTAGGAATGTAGTTTTAAGCGATAGTGTTGTAGTTGTTCTTCCAGATCTTCTATCATTAACTTTTTTTTCTTTTTGAGTTTTTTTTGTTCTGCTAATGCTGAACCTGTTAGTGCTACTAAAGCACCAAACAAAATAAGTATGAGACCCACTTTGCCAGCAAAAAGGCTTATTTCAAAAAAAAATTCAGACATATTTTTTCTCCTTATTGGTTCAAATTTTACGAATTGGTTAAAGTTTTACAAGCTATGGACCGTAGTTGTTAAATATTTTTACACCCATAGAGGGGAAGTGGCAAGTCTTTTTTTGCCGTAAAACGGCTATGGGAGGGTGTTTTGTGCTGTGTGTTATTGAGCCTTGCCTCCAACAAGGGCAAAAAAAAGGAGCTATACTCACAAGGTAGTGTTTTCAGGGTCCAAAAGTCCCTCCGTATAAGATAGCAGGTGTCTTTAAGGGCTTTGTTGTGGGCAGGTAAATATCACTTTAAAATAATTTGCACTGTGCGATTATCTGGCAAAGGCTCGCCCACAGCAGGTATCGTACTTACTACTTTGCCCGAGCCTATAACTTTCAATTTAATATTAGTGTCCACAGCTTTTTTATAGGCTTTTCTTAAACTAAGCCCTATAAAAAGTGGTGTTTGATGACTGGGTTTTTGAGTGTCTGTATTTGTTACATTTAAAATAGGTGATGTTTTGTGTGCTGTTTTTAACATATTTTCCTCTCGTATTAAACTTGGGATAAGCCCCGCTTGCCGAACAGCATATTTTGCAACATGGGCAAACACAGGAGCTGCCACCACCGATCCGTAAAACATTTTTTTCGGGTAATCTATAGCTACATAAATAACAAATTGTGGTTTATGAGCCGGAATAAAACCTACAAAACTTGCAATATAATGCCCTTTAATGTAACCTCTTTTTTTCTCATCCACTACTTGGGCTGTGCCTGTTTTACCTGCTGATAAAAACCCCTTCACTTGTGCTTTATACCCCGTACCTTCATCGGAAATAGTTGACATCAACAACACAGTTAATAATTGAGCTTCCCTCTCGGTTAAAACTCTTTTTAAAACAATGGGTTTAAAAATATCTTTTTTACCACTATCTTTATAGTCAATAGTCTGCACTAAATAAGGTTGTTTTAAAACACCACCAGATGCAATAGCACTGTAAGCTGTTACTATCTGTAAAGCCGTGGTGGAAATAGAATGCCCAAAACCAATGGTTGCTAATTGGAGCTTTTTCCAAGGAGTGGGGTTGAGAATACCTGCACTTTCGCCCGGAAAATGCACCCCTAAACGAGAGCCAAAACCAAAATCCTTTAAAGTTTGATATAAAAAACTATCGCCAATGTCTAAGGCTAATTGTGCAATGCCAATGTTAGAAGAACGAGAAAGAATTTCTCTTAAATCCATAAACCTTACTTTTTTGTCAGTGACTGGTTCTGCTTCAGTAATTTGGTGACCTTCTATAAAAAACTCTCCCCCTTTGTTACTGTATTTTTGAGAGGGAGGGATATTTTTTTTTAAAGCTGCTACAATTGTAAAGGTTTTGAGTGTGCTACCGGGCTCAAAAGCATCTGTTACCGAGCGATTTCTATATAGCTTTTGGGAAGTATGAAAAGGTTTGTTTAAATTAAACGATGGTACATGTGCCATAGTTAGCACCGCTCCTGTTTGTGGATCCATAATGACACCCATAGCTGACTTAGCGTTATATTTTTTGACTACTTTTTTTAATTCTTTTTCGAAAAAAAATTGTAAGTCACTGTCTATTGTTAAGTAAATGTCTGCCCCGTTAATTCTTAAAGCAATAGGGTCTTTACCCGTGGCAGAAAATAAAAAAGGTCTGCCCTTAGCGTCTTTTTGCACTAATACTTTTTTTTCTTCTCCGCTCAGTACAGAGTTATAACTAAGCTCAATACCTTCTAAACCATAACCATCGCGACCTACAAAACCCAATACTTGTGCGAGTAGAGAATCATTAGGGTACACCCTTTTAGGTTCTTCTAAAAAAGCAAGGCCTGGTGTTTTCCACGCTCTAATAATGTCTTTGTCTTTATCCGCAATGTGCCTTTTTATCCATACAAAGCGTTTATTTTTATTTTTTAATTTTTTATAAAGCACGCGGTAAGGTAATTTTAATAAACGGCTTAATCGGCTAACTGTTTTATGTGTGTTTTTAATAAGATGAGGGTCGGCGAATAACGAATAAGAAGAAATACTAATGGCTAACTCTCGCCCGTGTTTATCGTAAATAATGCCTCGTCTGGGTTTTAATTTTATTACTTTCTCAAAGTTTTTCTTTTTAGCAACAATTAATTTATTGTCTGGGAAAAACTGAAGCCATGCCCCTCGCATCAGCAAGGCTAAATAACATAAAAATAAAAAATAAAAAATAAACTTTACTCTGTTTTTCATAATTTGTTTATACCACCCATTATTTTACACCTTGTATTATATAAGGTAGTGTGTTGCTGTAATGATACAGCCATAGCAATTATTGAGGTACTGCCACCTTTCCACCTATGATTAAAATCACTTGTCCCTCTTTAGCCCAATGCAGAGTCATCTGAGAATGTGCTAACCTCTCTAACCTTTCAGAACGGTTTTTTCTGGCTTGTATCATTAAATTCTTATAGTAACGATCTTGCAACGCACCATAAGCCCTAGATTGTTTTAAAAAACTATAATTCATATTGATTAAATTAATTTTGCAAAAAACAATGATAAATAAAGAGCAAATAACAATAGTGACATTGCAAAAAGGTTTCCAGTTGTTTTTTGTAAAATGAGATAAGTCAATCATTGTTATAATCACTCATAAAATGTTGTACTTTAGGTTTTTTAAAAATTCTAAGCTTAGCACTTCTGGCTCTTGGGTTTTGTTTGATTTCTTCTCTGGTAGGGTGGATGACTTTTTTGCTCCATTGCCAATCTGCTTTAGAAGATAATTTTTTATATTTTTGAAAGGTTTGTTTAATAATGCGATCTTCTAAAGAATGGAAACTTAAAACAAACATAAACCCTCCGGGTTTTAAATACTGAAGTAAATGGGGCAAAGCTTGTTGTAAAACCGATAGCTCTTGGTTGACAGCTATGCGTAAGGCTAAAAAGTAAAGGGTGGCAGGGTGGGTGCCAGAAGCCTTCCAAGAAGTGTGTTTTTCAATCACTCGTGCCAGTTGGGTGGTGCGGGTGATTTTTTGCTTTTTCCTTTCTTTTAATAACATGTTTATTACTTTAGAGTGGTTATGTAGTTGTTTGTAAGCAGAAAAAAGATTTTGTAGCTCCTCTTTACTCCAAGTGTTGACAATATCACTTGCTGTAAAATCTTGTGTTTGGTCCATTCTCATATCTAAAGGTCCATCTTTGTAAAAACTAAAGCCTCTGTTTGCTTGGGTGAGTTGTGGGGAGCTAACTCCTAGGTCTATAATAATAATATCAAAAAGCTCTTGGCAAGTAGGTGTAGAAAAGCATTTTTTTATAACTTTAGAAATATCTTGAAAGTTAGCATGAAACAAATGCACCCTTGGAGGTAAGAAGCCATTTTTTAAACCCCACTCCACAGCCACTTTATCGCAATCGGTAGCCACAACCGATATGTTAGAAAAATGCTCTAACAAAGCCTTGGTATGCCCCCCTCTGCCAAAAGTGGCATCTAAAACCCAAGCACTTTTTAGCCCCCCTTTCTTCTTCTGAGGGCTTTTTTCCATACTATTGCTAGATAAGTATTGAGGCATATTGGCTAAAATGGTCTGTACCAATACCGGCTGATGAAGTACCATATAAGCTACCCCTGCCACCATCGCTGATAATAAAAACTATGGTTATTTTTTAGAGGTAGCATATAATATCCCCTCCCCCTCTGCATAACTTTAATGGGACACTAACAGCATGTTAAAGTTTTTGCACAAATTTTAATACTTCGTCTACATGACCTGGCACTTTGACTTTTCTCCACTCTTTAATAATTCGCCCTTTTTTATCTATGACGAAAGTGCTTCTTTCTATGCCAAGTACTTTTTTGCCGTACATGTTTTTCTCTTTTAGGACTTTAAAGGCACGGCATAGTGTTTCGGTTATATCGCTTAGAAGCTCAAAATTGTATTTGTATTTTTTTTTAAACCTCTCATGAGAATCTACATCATCTCTAGAAACACCTAAAATCGCAGTGTCTGTAGATTGAAATTGCTTGTGCTTTTTTGTAAAATCCTGCCCCTCCATTGTGCAACCAGGTGTGTCGTCTTTAGGATAAAAATAAAGCACTACATTATATATGCCTACATAATCTTTTAACTTTATTATTTTGCTACCCGTGGCGAGCGAGCTTTTGTCAAGCACTTTTGGGCTAAGTGGTTTTTTTGTGTTCTTTTTTGTACTCATAATGATATCCTCCTTTAAAATACTTGTTAAAATATAGGTTTTTAAGTTATTTTAAGCTTTAGTAGGGGAGTAGTCAAATGTCTTTTTTAAAAGTTAACACTAAAATTTTGTTCACTCAAAAACAAGTAGAGCAAAAGGTGCAAATTATAGCTCAAAGTGTCAATCAACAGTTTAAAGGGCAACAATTAGTGGTGATTGGCGTTTTAAAAGGGGCTTTTGTGTTTTGTGCAGACCTCTTGCGGGCTTTAACAATACCCGTATTGTGTGATTTTTGTAAAGTAAGTGCTTATGGGTTAAGGGATAAGCCTTTGCAAAAATTACATTTAGCACAAGATATTAGTGTGAATATTAAGGGGTTAGATGTTTTGTTAGTGGAGGATATTGTAGATAGAGGGGTTACAATGCAATTTTTAAAGTCACATTTTGCAAAATATCAACCTCGTTCTTTAGCCATTGCGAGTTTAGTGGCTAAACCGCAGAGTATTCACCCGCCGTGTGTGTTAGATTATGTGGGCTTTCATGTTAAAAGCAGTGTTTTTGTAGTGGGGTATGGGTTGGATTATAAAGAGCAATTTAGGGAGCTACCTTATTTGGCACAAATTGTGCCTTAAAAAGTCCTCCTCTAAAGGCTTTTTTTAGCGTGAGATTTAGTGTGAGATATGCTTTTTAGCGTGAGATATACTTTGTTCCATAAGCATGCTCTGTTCCATAAGGGTATTGAGTAGCATCCATTGTTTGTCGCTTCCTCCGCCACTTTGCAAAAGGTGCATCATTTGAGGTAAAAACTGCTTTTTTTGTTGGAGGGTGAGTGTAGGGGGTCTGTTAGGTATTGGGGCTTTACAATTTGGAAAGCTGGTTTTAAAAAAACGGGACCAATCAAACAAAAACCCTGGGTCTATTTTGCCTCTGTGGTTTGCAATATGCTCATGCCCCACCACACGATGAGGGTTTTTTAAAGCTGGGTAATGTATTTGTAACTTTTTTACCAATAAACTTAAGGCGTCATATTGTGCTGATGTGTAGGGCAAATAATTACCATTTTTATTTACTAATTCTATACCAATAGAGAATTGATTAAACCCTTTCCAGCAGGAGCTTTGTGGCAAAGGGGGAGTTTTAGTAAGGGGAGTAGGGGGTTCTACCCACTGGCTATCTCCCGCATGCCAAGCTTTAAAACACTGCCCCTCTAAACAAGGCACTAGCTCATAAGCACAACCATCTGTATCTATCAACAAATGGCAAGACGCCTTAGATTGCGGGTTTTGAAATAGCTTTAACGCCCCACACAAACTGCTTGCTGTGTAATGGAGTACTACAAATTCTACAGAAATTTCCACAGGATCATAATTAATAGAAGAATATTTTTTGCTAATAACAAGTGACATATTGCAAATTATATTCAATACCCACTCCAAATAGCAAGAAAGAGGCATATAGAAAATAAAATCTCAAAAGCTTATGAAGTATGAGGCTAATATGTAGAGTGTGTTTGGGTAACGAAGTTTTTAGTAGCTAAGAAATATGTTATACTATTGAAACCTCATTTTTCTAAAAGTTCAAAAACAATGGGCTTTTAGAGAAAAAAAAGGGGAGGGATGCTTTTCGGGGTAAGAAAAAGACTTGCTACCCTTAATATACAAGGCTTTTTGGTACATCCCAACCTCCTTTAGGGGCATCAGAGGTGACTCCTTTTTTTTGAAAAGTTTGTTATTACATGGTATGGTGGATTGGATGAAGCTAGAGTGTGTACAAGGTGTAGCATCAAAAGCGACCCTCTTTTGGGGTAAGAGGATGCTTGTGTTGTTTTGTATAGTGGCAGTGTTTGGTATAGGGAATAAGGCAAGCGGTAAGCACAAAAGCCATGCTCGCACGACTCCGGCAAAGCGTGTTTCTCACAAGATGTTACCTGCTTACATGCAGAAGGCCTACACTCTTCAGAAGGATGCTTTTGTCTACGCTCGTCCTAATTTTGATTCGCTCAGGATCACATCTATTCCAGCTGGCACAAAGGTTACAATTTCTAGAAAGTTATATCGTCCTAAAACGAATTTTGGCACTTTTTATCGTATTTATCTTAGTCGTCCTAAGAAGATTAGGGCTTATATTTCAGAGATAGATGTTGTGCCACATTATGTGCGTAAGGGTTTGGGCTATCAGATCAACCCTGAATTTAAGCAAGTAAAGAAAAAGCTCCACAGGGTTAAGCAATTTTCAGCTAATGATATTTCTTCTTCGGAGTCAGCAGAGCCTATTGACTTAGGCACTGCGGACATATCTGAAGTGCGTTGGATTGGTTTGACGATCAATCATTTTTGGCTCCGTTACAAGTCACAAGAGGCAGCTTTTCATTCTTGGTTATTCAATTTAAAATTAAGTGGTTCGCATTTAGTTATTTCTAAAGTGATGACGGACATTGACATAGGTTTAGCTTTTACTCCTACTGTTGTGGAGGGCAGAAAGATAGAAAAAGGTTATGTTATCATTAGTGATTTTTTATTAAAATACCCGTTGGTTGAGGTGCCACATTTTTTATTTAGTTTAGGCAGTGGTGTTGTGGTGAAGGGTAAGGGTGCAAGGCCACCGGAACCTGCTTCTGTTTTTCAAATAGGGATGGGGCTTATGGGCAGTATGCATTTAATACTGCGTAAGGGGGATCGTTTATCCTTTTCGTTAGAGGGAAAATCGTATTATGATTTTCAGGACAAAAAATTTTCTTACACAGTTGGGGGAGGGTTATTAGTTGCTTTTTGAAGATACAATTATTACTAATTCGTATAAGGGCAAAAGCACTCATCCATCGTTTATTCAAACTTTACCACAAAGTGTTGTCAATCAGATAGCTGCGGGAGAGGTGGTAGAGCGTCCGGCTAATATGGTCAAAGAGTTAGTAGAAAACTCTTTAGATGCAGGGGCTGACACAATAGAGGTTCGTTTTGATGAAGGGGGTTGTTTTGTGCAGGTTATGGATAACGGCCATGGTATTTCGCAAGTGGATTTACCTTTAGCACTAGCTCCGCATAGTACGAGTAAAATTCGTTCAGTGGGGGATTTATGGAAAATCAGTAGTTATGGTTTTCGGGGTGAGGCGTTAGCAAGCACGGCGGAGGTCAGTAATTTATGGTTAATTTCTAAGCCTGCTCATCAAGGGCATGCCAGTCGTATCAACAGTGTATTTGGCAAGCTTAGTGAAGTGGAGCTTACAGGGGGTATAAATGGCACAACGGTTATTGTAAAAGATTTATTTAAAAACATTCCTGCTCGCAGAAAATTTCTAAAATCACCAGCAGGAGAGACTACTTTAATTAAAAACACATTAAAGGCGTTAGCTTTGTCACATTATGGTGTAACATTTAAAGTGTTTCAGAAAAATAAGTTATTATTTTATTGGGCTAAAAAGTCATCTTTTAAAGACAGGGTGCAAGAGTTACTTTCTTTAGCTAAGCCTTTTTGTATCGACACCAAGTATGCAGGTTTGAGTGTAAAGGGTGTGTTGTGTTCGCCCAATGAAGTAGCACATAATAGAAAGCAATTATGGTTTTTTGTTAATAACAGATGGGTAGAGGATAGCACTTTGTATTCTGCTTTACTTTCAGCTTATAGGGGGTTATTGATGCACAAGGAGTTTCCTATTGCCGTGTTGTTTTTAACATGTCCTACGGATGATTTAGATGTCAATGTGCATCCGGCAAAAGCTCGTGTGCGGTTTAAAGATGCATCTTTAGCATTTAAAGCTGTTTATCACAGTGTGAGGGATGCGTTAGAAAGCACTCCTTGGTTACCATCTGCATCTCAAAAGCTCGTGTCAGCTAAACAGGGGAAAGAAATAGCTCCAAAGCCTGCTTTTGAGGAAGGCAGTGTATCTTCCGTAGCAACAAGTGCATCTGTAGCAACAAGTGCATCCCCACCGGGTAAGCTCCAAAGTAATCAAAGGGGTAGTACTTACAATATGAAAATGACAAATACAATACCCGTGTCAGAAAACAAACCTTTTTCTCGCACGGCGATAGAATCGTTAAAAATAAAACCTTACGAGCATGCGACAGATGGTGTAAGTGCCACCACTCAATCTGTCATGCAACAAAGCTGTGGTTTTTGGTCTTCGTTATCTATTTTATCGCAAACCAATTTAACTTACATTATTGCTGAATCTTCTAAAGCTGTTATTTTTATTGATCAGCATGCTGCTCACGAGAGAGTATTGTATGAAAAACTCATGTTACAATGGCAACGAGGGAATATACTTGTGCAACACCGTTTAATACCTCTTACTTTATGTATGGAGGAATCGGCTATAGAATCTTTATTAATGGCAAAAAACGATTTATTAAAATTAGGTTTAAAGTGGGAGCAATCAGGACCTGACATGATCACAGTTTTATCAGCCCCTTTGTTATTAAAAGATAAGGCTATAAAAAAATCTTTTATTTTATTAGCAGATGAAATAAGTCATCAAGGTACCAGTTTTGCATTTGAGAATGCGTTATCGGATGTGTGTGCGAGTATGGCTTGTCATTCTGCTGTGCGAGCGGGTCAATCTTTGAGTAAAAATCAGATGAAAGAACTTTTAGTACAGATGGATTTATTTCCGCTTTCTAGTTTTTGCCCTCATGGGCGTCCGGTTTTTGTTAAATATCCTTTTTTAAAGATGGAAAGAGATTTTGGTCGCACGGTCTAGTAGCAAAACTTCTTTGAAAAGTTTGCTTTTTATTGTAGGTCCTACAGCGGTGGGTAAAACACGGTTATCTTTTGTATTGGCACAAAAGTTATCAGCCAGTTTATTAAATTGCGATAGTATTCAGATGTATAAGGGTTTGGATATTGGGTCGGCAAAGCCTGATTTTTTGCATAAAAAAACAGCACCTGCTAGTTATTTATTTGATGAGTTTAAGCCACCTGCCGTATGTACGGCGGGTGTTTTTCGTAAAAAAGCTTTATCTATTTTAAAAAAGCAGTTACCTGTGCGTCCGGTGGTAGCTGTTGGAGGTAGTGGTTTTTACATTCAAGCTTTAGAGAAAGGTATGTTCCCTGTAAAAAGTGTGCCACCGGAGGTGGAGGGTTTTGTGCGTAAAATTAAAGATAAACATGGCACAAAGCATTTATATCATTTGTTAAAAGTATGGGACAAACAGTATGCTGACACAATAGCGGAGCAAGATAGCTATCGTATTTTTAGAGCATTATGTATTATTTTATCTGAAAAAAAACCTTTATCTCTCATTCAGACTTCTTTTCAGAAGAACAAAAAAGCTTTACCTTATTCTGTATTGAAAATTGGTCTTTGTTTATCTAAAGAGCAACTATTAGATCGGGTGAGTTTGCGTGTGCAGAGTATGTTGCAAGCGGGTTTGGTAGAAGAAACTAAGTTATTATTGCAGCAAGGTTTAGCTGATTGGCCCTTAATGAAGAGTGTAGGTTATAAAGAGTGTGTGCTTTTTTTAAACAATAAGATAACACATGAGGATTTACAGGCAAAGATTATTCAGCGTACGATGAGGCTTGCTAAAAAACAGATGGTGTGGTTTAAAAGGGACACATCTATTAGTTGGTTTGTGCCGGACAAACATACAGACCAAGATATTTATCAGTTTGTTAGTCAGAGGTTAAAAAAAGCAGATGCTACAAAAAATAACCAGTGAGACATATAAGGAGTTTTTTTTATGAGTAATCAATTAAAGAGTATGACAGGGTATGGTGTTACTTATGGGGCGGTAGGTAGCGGTGATAGTTCTATGGAGGTAGTGGTGCAATCTGTCAACGGCAAGTTTTTAGAAGTCACTACACACATACCTGATAGATATATCAGTATGGAGCAGGTGATTATAGCTTATTTAAAAAAGCATTTTGTGCGTGGCAATGTAAGCATTAATATTCATCGGGTAAAAGAGGAGGGCAAGCTTTCTCAAAAGTCACGATTAAAGTGGAGTCGTAGTGAGGCTCGCAAGTGGCAAGTGTTATATAAGGAGATGGCAGATGTTTTAGCTATGGACAATAATTTAGATTTACATTCTTTGGTGCATTTACCGGGGGTATTGGTAAGGGATGAGGGGGGCAAGGTTCTTGAGAGAGAAAAGCTGGCATTATTAGCCTTGGTGAAGCAGGCTATTTTATTATGTATGCAGGAAAGATGCAGAGAGGGAGTAGCCCTGCAAAAGGCAATGCATGTGCATTTAAAGCAGTTATTGACTAGTTTAAAGGTCATAAAGAGGTTGTTTATGAGGTCTCAAAAAAGTGTGCGAGATTCGTTAAAGAAAAAACTACATTTACTCAACAGCCATGGTGGGGATGAGAGCAAGGTCAATGAAGGCAGGGTTAGCACGGATATCACCAATATTATTAATAAGATAGATATTAGTGAGGAGTTAGCTAGAATGCAAGAGCATGTGAAAGTATGTGAGTTATTATTATGTACGAAAAAAGTCCGGCTTAAAAAAAGTAAGGGTAAGCCTGTGGGCAAGAAGGCTGGGTTTTATTTTCAAGAGATGGTAAGAGAGATGAACACCATAGGCTCAAAGTCGCAGAGTTTTCGTCTTACTAAGGAGGTTATAGTAGCTAAAAGCATTATAGAGAGTATGCGGGAGCAGATTCAAAATGTGGAATAGCTATTTCTTAAAAACTGCCAGCGAGCCACGACTTTTGATTGATTTACAGGGCTTACATTGCACGGCATAGCTTGCTAAAGTGTCTCATTTTGAGACAATCTAAAAAAAATTAAAGTAAATTTTAATTCTGCCGATAAGCTAAGTATGAAGCTTTTAAACCTTATCACCAATACCTTTAGCCAACCGTTTCAGCTTGACAAAATCAAGCTTATGTGCTACTCTGGTTACAGCGTTACAGCGTTACAGCGTTACAGCGTTACAGCGTTACAGCGTTACAGCGTTACCATAATATTTTAGTTACCTTATTACTAAAAACATCCTTTTACAAAGGTAAAAACCTCACTCCGGAGCTCAAACATGCGGTTTACCGCAAAAGTGTTAGCATATTGCTACCACTTTGCGTTAAATCCGAACTCGTTTTGAGCATGGTTTTTCCCTTTGTAATGAAGTGTCTATTATTTAATTTAATACCCCCCCTAGCCCCCCGTTTTCACGGGGGGAGTAAAAGAGCTAAAGCTCTTTATGGTTTAAAACATTCTTTCACAGAGAGGGAAACCGAGCTCAAAAGCTTTGGACTGCGGTTTGCCACAATGCATCAGCCAAAGGCTACTGCATTGTATCAAATCCGAACTCGTTTTGAGCATGGTTTTTTCACTTGCACAAATAATAAAGCGGTTATTATAAAATCATTCTTGCCTCCGTATTTAAAATTGTTTGTGCAAGCTTTGTTGTGTGTGCCAGCTTTGTTTTGTGTGCAAGCACAGGCTTTTTACCACGGAGTGTATTCTAAGCCCAGTAATGTATGCATGGAGCAATCTATCAAACAAGACGATGCGGATAGTGCTTTTAAAAACTCTCTTAACAACCTACACCTTGCAGAAGATGATTTAGCCCGCATCATTGGTAACGATAAACTCACTAACAAATACAGTAATAAAGCATTTAGAACTGATAGAACTCCCTATTACAAAAAAATAGCTCACCATTTAACTACAGCTCAAAAAGCCTCCCTTACTATTGCAAATACTTTTAGTAAAGCCAATAAGTATGAGTGTTTCTCTCAAAAATACTTGTGCCAAACCCCACTTAAAAGCTTTATTAAGTATTCTCACAGGCTATCTCATAACATTAAAATCTTGATACAAAAGCTAAATGCCATAGCCGATTCTGAAAAAGTAGTATTAAAAGCCCTCAAAAACCAAGCTTTTAAAACCCCAAACCAATGTGCTGATTTAAGCACCATCATCTCACATGCTTTTAAAGACAAAACAAAAGAAGTTAAAGTCTATAAAAAAACGCAAAACCAACTTTTTGTAATTGTTACTCAATATAACCAAGCTAAAAAAGATATACAAAACGGCTGTAAAGACCCTAATACACCACCACCTATACCCACTAGACTAACTTTAACTACCCCTTACCTTTTACCACAATTTAAGAGAGGATAAAAAATGCGTTTTTACATACTTTACTGCTTACTTTTTTTACCCTTTGGAGCTTTTGCCTTTGAGCAAGGTGTTTATGTGGATGAAGATAAACCTGCCTGCCAAGAACAAGCTGGAAAGTATATCATAGCTAAAGGTACATTTGTAAATGGGGATAAACAAGCAAGAAAGATAGATAACGATTACAAAGGGATGAAAACAGCAGATAATATAACTAAAGCAACTTCAGAGGAGTCGACTAGCACTTTGGCACTGGCGGAAGTGGCAAAAAATCAATCACAAGCTATGCAAAAAATGGCTGAAGCTTTGAAGAGTGGATTGGGTGGTGAATGCTTTATTAGTAACGAAATTAACTCCCAATGTACTACAGATATAAAACAAATAATATCATTCGCAAATAAACTTTCAGAATCGCTTACTGCATTAGAAACAGCACTAAAACAAGTAGCAAGTCATGAGAGTGAATTTGCTAAAGCAATCACAGTCTCTACGGATAACACAACCCAAAACCAATGCAATCCACAAAAAGCTAAAATTGAACGAGAAAGCCGAAAAGAACATCTACTCGAAGCAAAAGCACATCTTAAACAAAGCAATGCTTATCGTAAAAGTTATATAGATCATATTAAGCAAATAAAGGTAGAATGCCATAAAGATAAACTAAAAAAATCAAATGAAGATACCAACCCTAAGAAATCTTCAACCTGGGACACCTAAGCTTAAATCAAACACATTCTATAAAGCTTAATACAAAATTAAAGTGTGTAGTTTTTACAAACTGCGTAAAAAAACTTTGTTTTACCCCCCTTTTTAATATAAACCTTAAGCCTACAATTAACTTTAATATTGGAGGCTCGCCATGCAAACAAACAAAAAAACACCTGCCATAAACATATTAGTATCTGGCATACTATGTGCTTTTTTAATCTTTACGGTTTATGCTGATGAACTGCCGTTTGATCATTTTTTTGAGCTAGTAGGCATAGACTGTGAAAAAGCAACAGTTCAGATGACTTTTGGAGAGGTGGACGCTATAAGAACTTGTTTAAGAACACAAAATAAATTTATCTTTAATGCATGGGAAAAGTTAGAAGCCGAGGGGAAAGTAGTCAAATCACCTGAACTAAGAACTACAGTTATTAAGCTATCAAACGACCATGAAAAAAAAGAAGCCACTTATATTGAGTATTACAATCAATTACCAAATCATCCAACAAACGCTCAATGGTCAGCTTGGAAGCATAAATATGTAGAATGGATGAATGCGTATAACGATTATAATATGGCAATAATTCGTCTTATGGACGAAGAAATTAAAGCCTACACTGAGCGAAAAAAGTACGAAAAGCTCAACCAACAAAAAGAAGAGCAAAAAGCAGAAGCAGACACAGACACTGAATCTTCAGACATACAAACAGAAACAATAGGAGACGAATACAACCCCAAAAATGAGTTCCAAGGCTACAAATAAGAAGTAATATTCACTCTCATAAACTACTTTAACTTTTTTGAACATTGCCGTTCAAAGGTGCTTTTTTATTATCAGCATTGAAAAATTTTTTGTTTTAGAGGCACGAAGCAGGAGGGGAAGATTTTACAGGGACGCTTCGCTTGGACCCTTAAAATATTCCCCTCCCGCTTCTTTGACCATAAAAAAGTTACATATAATAAATCTTCTGTGGGTATTTTGAACTCAAAAAAAATCCAGTTTAGGTGATATGGTGAAAAAACCATGCTCAAAACGAGTTCGGATTTGATACAATGCGGAAGCCTTCGGCTTACGCTTTGTGGTAAACCGCATGTCCGAGATCTGGAGTGAGGTTTTTTCACTTATTCTTAATAAAGTGTTTGTTGAGTGGCATTAACAGATATTAGCTGGAGAGGACCTTTAAGCTTTCATAAGTTTTTACACTGGACTTCTGTATTGAATAAGCATTTTAAGCAGAATGTATTAAACTTTACACCCAGGCTATTAAACATACAAGCTTTAGATATAGAAAAAGAGGCGAAGGGGTTGCTAACTCGTCCTATTTTGTATATATTAAAGCATATATGGAGGTTAGATGAGCTTAAAGTTCGTGAATTATTTACATTAGGGCAAGAGTTAAGTTATGAGGAGAGGGGGGAGTTAGTAGGGCGAGCCACGGATTACATGAGAAGATATGATCCACATTTTAGTTTGACGGTCGTGCGAGAAATAGAAACTAATACAATAACACAGAAGGAGGAAAGGGTTATGGCACCATTACAATATTCATTAGAGGAGGCACGGCAAGAGGGCATGTTGTTAGGTAAGGAAAAGTACCTCCAAGAGGGTATGCAACAAGGCAGGCAAGAAAAAGAGCGACAGGTGATTGCGAATATGTTTCAGAAAAACCTAGATATTCCGTTTATTGCAGAGGTAACAGGGCTTTCAGAAAAAGAGCTTAAAAAGTTACAAAAAAAGCATTCATAAGTTTCAGTCCGAGATGAGAAAAGGTATCTTCCCACAAAAAAAACCACCAAAAAAGAGCAAAAACTTGCAAAAAAGCTTACAAAAATTTAAAGTGAAAAATCCTTTAATTTCAAGTATTTAACCACGAATGGTTGGCGGAATATACAAAGGGGGGGTGTTATGAGCAATAAATTAATTGTGGTGTCGGGTCCAAGCGGTGTGGGCAAATCCACCTTGATTGGGGATTTATTGAAAGCGTACGGATCGTCACAGGTATTATGTCGGGCTATTTCTTACACAACCCGTCCGATAAGGGGTGATGAGAGCAAAAGAGATTATCATTTTATTAGCCGTTCGGAGTTTGAAGCTTTAAAAAATCAAGATCAGTTTGCAGAATGGGCTTATGTATATGGTTATTATTACGGCACCCCTCTTACATTTCTTAACCAATGCTGGAAAGAGGGCAAAGCTGTTATTACTGATTTAGACATTCAAGGTGCAGATTTGATTAAAAAGCGTTTTTCGCAAGCTTTGAGGATTTTCGTACTAGCTCCTTCCATATCAGATTTAGAAGGTCGCATTTTAGCCAGAGGGCAAAACACGAAGGAGGATATGGAAGTTCGAAAACAAGCCGCAAAACAAGAGCTGGCTAAAGCCAAAGAGTTTGATCACCAAGTTATTAACCAAGACCGTAGTACAGCTGTAAAAAAAATGAAGTTTTTTATTGACAAATACCTTGGCATTTCTTAACCTAACCCCACTATGGCTAGAGTTACAGTAGAAGATTGTTTAAAAAAGGTGCCTAATCGTTTTGCTTTAGTAGCTTTAGTGGCTAAGCGTGTAAAGCAATTTATTAAAGGGGATACTTGTTTAGTACCTGAAAAAAACAACATTGTTGTAAACGCTTTACGGGAAGTTTCAGCCAACAAAGTGCGTTTTAATTGTGGTGAATCTTCGCCAGACGAGCAATTAGAAAAAGACCTCAAATTAGAAGAAAGTTGCTAATCATTTAGCTCGTCATTTTTAAAAGAGGCAAAAGGGCGACAAAAGGGGCATATATGACAAAAGGGCAAAAGGAGCAAAAAGGACAAAAAGGACAAAAAGGACAAAAAGGGCAAAAGAAGGAGCAAAAGGAGCAGATAAAGGGCGACACAAGGCGACAAGAGAGGCGATAAAGGGGTATTATATGGTAGCACAGCCTTCTTTTAAGAAGATTTATCCTTACAAAAACCCTAAAAATATTGATGACTTAGTGGTTCAGATCAAGGCTTATTATCCGACGGTCGATTTAGATTTTATTCATAAAGCTTATGAAGTAGCACGCCTTGCACACAAAGGGCAGTATCGTGTGGATGGCTCACCTTATATTACACATCCTTTATGTGTTGCGTTTATTTTAGCTGATTTAAAGTTAGACATATACACCATAGTAGCAGGCTTATTGCACGATGTAGTGGAAGACACCCCTCTTACCTTAAAGGACATTCAATTAGAGTTCAACAAAACGATAGCTTTTTTAGTAGACGGGGTGAGTAAGATTTCTCAAATTCATAGTTTAAAGCCCGCAAGGCAAAAAGACAGTAGTGAAAATATAAGGAAGATGTTTGTAGCCATGGCAAAAGACATTCGTGTCATATTGATTAAGCTTGCAGACAGGTTACATAATATGAGAACTTTAAAGCACTTACCCATAGCCAGACGGCTCAAAATGGCACAAGAAACATTGGACATATATAGCCCTTTAGCATCCAGGTTAGGGATGTTTTCTATGAAGATGGAGTTAGAGGATTTAGCCTTTGAGCATGTTGATTCGCAGAGTTTTCAATCTTTATTACAACAAGTTGACAGTGAAAAACAAGAAAGAAAAGCGTATACAAGCAAAGTTATTGCCATTTTAAATAAAGAAATAGCTCATCAGACGAATTTAAAGGTGAATATTACAGGTCGACCTAAAAATCTTTATTCTATTCATCGTAAGATGGTGGCACGGAATTTGGAATATCATCAGGTGTATGATGTACTGGCTTTTCGGATATGTGTGGACAAGGTAGAAGATTGCTATAAGATTTTAGGTCTAGTGCATTCTTTGTGGAAGCCTATCCCAGGTCGTTTTAAGGATTTTATTGCCATACCAAAGGTTAATAATTATCAAAGTTTGCATACCACTGTTTTAGGAGAGCAGAATAAAAGGATTGAGATTCAAATCAAAACCCATCAAATGCATGCTGAAGCTGAGCGGGGGATTGCAGCACATTGGAAGTATAAAACAGAGTCGTGGGAAAATAACCCTTCCATTGATCGTAAAACCTTACAAAAATTTAATTGGTTACAAGATTTAGTTAATTTACATCAGCAAAATGTTCATTCTGGGGAGTTTATAGAGTCCATTAAGATGGATTTATTTGATGCGGATGTTTATGTATTCACCCCTCAGGGTGATGTTAAGGAATTACCAAAAGGGGCAACCCCCATTGACTTAGCCTATTGTGTGCATACGGACTTAGGTCATCATATTACAGGGGCAAAGGTCAACAAGCGAATGGTGCCTTTAAAACATGTGCTGAAAAGTGGCGACACGGTAGAGGTTTTGACTTCCAAAAAACAAACACCTTCGGAAGAGTGGTTAAAATATTGTGTCACTTCTAAGGCTAAGTCTAAAATTAAGGCACATATTAAAAAAGAAAGTCGAAAATCTGCCATTGAGATCGGAAAAAAGATATTAGAAAAAGAAATGTTACGAAAGCATTTAAAAAAATCTCAAATTTACAAACAAGCCACTTGGACACGCTATATGAAAAGAAAAAACATTAGTAAAGTAGACGACATCCATGCTCACATTGGGTATGGTAAAATTTTAGTTAAAGATATTTTAGCTCCTTTTTTACCGTCGCCAGTTGCTACAAAAACAAAACCCGTAGAGCCAAAAAAATCACCTATTTCTAAAGTGATAAAAGATAAAAGTGTAAAGGATAGCGGATGCTGTGTGGTGGTGGATGACATAAGCCATATAATGGTGAGTTTTGCTAAGTGTTGTCGCCCACTTCCGGGGGATAGTGTTACGGGGTTTATTAGGAGAGGGCAAGGTGTGGTGGTGCATCGTCAGTGTTGTCGTTATTTGCTATCTATGGATTCAGAAAGATATGTGGATGTGCAGTGGAACACTAACAGTGAGCAAACAACCCATGTCGCGGTCTTAAAAGTTGTTACACAAGATACCCCAGGTGTGTTGAAGAGCATGTCAGAAGTATTTGCTTCACAGAATGTTAATATTTTTAATTTAAAAGCACATTTAATAAAGGATAGAAAATCTATTTGTGTATTTAGTGTAGCTGTTAAAAATATTGAGCAGTTGCATAATATTATGCAATCTTTAAAGGCTATTAAGTCTGTTTTACATGTGGAGCGTAGCCACTCTTAAGAGTGGGTGCAGTTGGTTACCATTTATTTAAAGTTTTCAGTATATTTTCAAGCTTTCAAGCATATTTTTTAAGATTTCGACTTAAGTGTAATTTTTACTAGGAACAAAATATAAATACAACAAGCAATTATCTTGCCACAAAGTTTTATGTATGTTATATATAAAGAAGTATGGACAGAAAAGATTTATTTACGGCTGGTATTTTTCTTATAGGTTTTTTGAGCTTATTGCTAGTATCATTTAATGCAATGCTCGCTCCTATTAAGAAAGATATTCAGAGAGTAGAGTCTAGTTTAGGCTCCCGCATCGATCGTTTAGATGCTCGTTTAGATTCCCGTATTGATCGTCTAGGTTCCCGCATCGATCGTTTAGATTCCCGCATTGATCAGGTAGAATCTCGTATGAAAACTCAAATGGATCGGATGAACAGCAAATTAGATAAGCTCATTTTATTACAGGTAGAGCAAAACGCTCATTATCGGTATGTTATGCCTAAAAGGGCTAAAAAAAAGGCAAGTGTTAAGCCTTCTTCTTCTGTTACTCGCACGACTTCTTCGGTTGGCGGTGGTTGGCGGTGGTTGGCGGTCACGGTAGGAATTGAACCCACGACCTACAGTTCCGGAAACTGTCGCTCTATCCAACTGAGCTACGTGACCTAAGAAAAAGCTTTTTTTATTTCTCATTCTTACAATAAATTTTCAAAGCTTTACTTTTTTATAGCACAGATAAAAAAAATCAGCTATTATAGCTTGACTAAAGAGAATCTAACGCAGTAAAGTGATTGTTTAATTTTATGCTTTAAGGGTAGTTTTAATGGTAGTAGATCAGAAAATGATTAGTTGGCATTGCCGTAAAAGTAACTGAAAGGCAATAAGCATCCCCCTTTGGGGGTTGGTTGGCACTGGCATAAAAGTAACTGAAAGGCAATAAATAAAAGAATGGAAATGGAAGGACAAAAAATTCGTATTCGTCTTACGGGCTTTGATCACAAGCTATTGGATCAGTCTGTTCGGGGGATTGTGGAGACAGCTAAGAGGACAGGTGCCAGCATTGCGGGTCCTATTCCTTTACCTGTAAAAATCAATCGTTACACTGTATTAAGGTCTCCGCATGTTAATAAAAAATCCCGGGAGCAGTTTGAAATTCGTTGTTACAAGCGTTTGTTAGAAATCTCTGAATCCACACCTCAAACCATCAATCAGTTAATGAAGCTTGATTTACCAGCTGGTGTAGATGTTATCATCTTTACGGGTAGCCAAAATGACAAAAAATAACCCCCAGCAACCTCAAAAAAATACCCCTTCTGTAAATACCAAGCAAAAAGTGGCAAAACCCGCTTTATCGGAAAAACCAGCAAGCTCTCCTCCTCTTAAGCCATTGAAGTTAGATAGTTTATATGCTTTTAAGTTAGGCATGTCGAGTTTGTATGATGACAAGGGTGTATTTACTCCGGTGACTTTTTTACAATTTCGCCCTTGGGTGGTATCGCAGGTAAAAACTTCTAAAAAAGATGGTTATGAGAGTCTACAATTAGCGTGCGAGGGGCAAAAAAACAATCGTTGCTCGCGTGCTATCATCAAGCATTTAGTACCTGCTGGTTTTAAGGGTGGTGCCAAGTATATAAGGGAGATACGGCAAAATGTTTCATCGTTATCAGAAAAAGCCACTATTGGGCAGGTTTTATCTATAGAGTCGTTGCAAAAAGGGGACATTGTTACTTTGAGTGCTGTTTCTAAGGGGCATGGTTTTGCAGGGGTTGTTAAGCGTTGGGGTTTTAAAGGGGGTCCTGCCTCTCATGGGGCTAAAATGCATCGTCGCAGTGGGTCTGTGGGCAATCGTACGGAGCCAGGTCGTGTGATGCCGGGTAAAAAAATGGCAGGTCATTATGGTCACAAAAAGGTTAGTATCCGTAATGTGAGGGTATGGGATGTGGTGCCGGAAAAAAACTTAGTTATTGTCAAAGGTGTTGTCCCGGGCAGTAGAAATTCGTTAGTTTATTTAAGAAAAACAGGGGAAAAACCAGCTCTTAAAAGTTAAGAGGTTTATGGGTGATATGAAAGCAAATATATTAAATTGGAACAAAGAAGTTTTGGGGAGTATGGATTTACCTGTTAAGTTATTTGGCACACTACCCAGTAATAAGGGCGGTGTGTTATCAGAGGTTGTGCGTTGGCAGAGGGCAGCTAAGAGGGCTGGCACTCACAAAGCTAAAACGCGAGGTGAGGTGCGTGGGGGTGGCAAAAAGCCTTTTCGTCAAAAGGGAACGGGTAATGCTCGTCAGGGTTCTATTAGGTCTCCTTTAAACGAAGCAGGGGGGGTGACTTTTGGTCCTCGTCCTAAAAGTTGGGCGTATTCTTTACCACATAAAGTAAGGGCGTTAGGGTTAAAGCAGGCTTTATCTTATTTACATCACAAAGAGCATGTATTTATCGTAGAAGATATGCATTCTGTTGAGGGTAAAACGAAAGAGCTAAGCACGCGTTTAAAAAAAATGGGAATCTCTAAGGCTTTACTGGTGGATACAAAAGGGGATGTATTGTTTAAAAGGGCCCTTCGTAATTTACCATTTTTTAAGTTTTTACCGGTTAAAGCGTTAAATGTATATGATTTATTAAAGTATCATTGTTTAGTCATCAGCAAGCAAAGTATGGAGGAGTTAGTGTCTTCATTAAGTAGTGTATCTAACAACAAACAAACAGGCTTACAAAAAGAAAGAGGTTGATCATGAGCAAAGTGATAAAAAAACCACTGTTGACGGAAAAAAACAACAACTTAGCTATTCAAAACACTTATGTTTTTGAGGTGGTGCGTTCAGCTAATAAAACGGATATTAAGGAACATATAGAGAGGTATTTTGATGTTAAAGTGCATTCTATCAGAACGGCAATATGCAGAAACAGGGCAAAAAAAGGCAATCGTCGCACATCTTCTTCTAAGGTGAAATATTGGAAAAAAGCTATTGTTCGTCTTAAGAAGGGCGAAAAAATGAGTTTATTTGAGGGCAATTAAATGATAATAAGTATTATAACAAACACTCACATTATAGGTAAGGAAAGTTATTATGGGTATTAAGGTATTTAAGCCATGTACTCCGGGCAGTCGCAAGAGATCGGTATCGGACTTTAAGGAGATTAGTAAAAATCATCCGGAGAAGTCTTTATTAAGGTCTTTGCATTCCGGGGGTGGGCGTAACAATCGTGGGCGTATAACGGTCAGGGCCCGGGGGGCAGGGTGTAAGCGTCGTTATCGTGTTATTGATTTTAAGAGATTGAAGACAGACATTATGGCAAAAGTAGAGGCTATTGAGTATGATCCTAATCGTACTTGTCGCATTGCTTTATTGCATTATAAGGATGGGGTAAAATCCTATATTTTAGCACCAAATGATTTAAAGTTAGGTCAAGAGGTGTTATCGGCAAGGACGGCAGATATTAAGCCGGGCAATAATCTACCTTTGGGGTGTATTCCTACTGGGACGGTTATTCATAATATTGAACTCTATCCGGGAAAGGGAGGGCAGATGGTGCGTAGTGCAGGTTCAGGTGCTGTTTTGGTGGCTAAGGAGAAGAAGTACTGTCAGGTAAAAATGCCTTCTGGGGAGGTGCGTCGAATGTTATCTGTTTGCAGGGCATCTATTGGGCAATTAGGCAATACGGATAATGAAAATATTCGTTGGGGCAAGGCTGGTCGCACTCGTTGGAAGGGGTATCGCCCTAAGGTGCGTGGTATGGCTATGAACCCCATTGACCACCCTATGGGTGGTGGCGAAGGTGTGGGTAAAGGTAATCACCCTATGACTCCGTGGGGCAAATCCTGTAAAGGCTATCGCACTCGAGGCAACAAACGCACAGGGAAAATGATTATTCGCAGACGCTATGACAAAGGAGCTAGTACTTGATTTTTTTAATTAAACAGTATAAAAAGGCAATAATAAATGCTTTACGGGGAAAAACCTCACTCCAGATCTCGGACATGCGTTTTGCTACAAAGCGTAAGCCTTTGGGCTTTCCGCATTGTATCAAATCCGAACTCGTTTTGAGCATGGTTTTTCTCCTCTTAATAGGGTGTAATTATTTTTTTAACAATAAAAGTAACAAGAAAGGTAATAAATAAAAAGGAATTATGGGGCGATCGGTAAAAAAAGGACCGTTTATAGACTATCACTTGATGGAGAAGATTGAGCGGGCTAAAAAAACGGGTGATAAGAAGGTGATTAAGACTTGGTCTAGGAGGTCGGTCATCATACCAGCGGCGGTGGGTTTAACTTTTGCTGTTCATAATGGCAAAAAATTTATTCCTGTTTTTGTGTCGGAAAGTATGATAGGACATAAATTAGGTGAGTTTGCTCCTACGAGGGTTTTTAGTAGCCATGCTAAGGGCAAAAAAACCACCCCGGTAAAGAAAAAATAAAAGGGTAACAAATTATGGAATTAAAAGCATCGTTAAAATATGCAAGAATAGGTGTTCAGCGTACTCGCATCGTAGCTGATAGTGTAAGGGGCAGTGATATTAATAGAGCTATTAATGTGCTGGCTTTTTCAAAAAAGAAATCAGCTAGTTTAATTTACAAGCTTATTCAGTCTGCTGTAGCGGGGGCTACTAAGAAGGCGATGAATGTGGACAAGTTGTATGTTCAGTCGATTTATGTTAATCAGGCAGCACATTTAAAGCGTTTTCGTGCAGGGTCTAGGGGGCATCCGTCTCATAGAAATAAAAAGCAAAGTCACATTCATGTGGTTTTGAGGGAAAGGTAAAAGGGAATTATTATGGGTCAGAAGGTTAGTCCAATTGGTTTAAGGGTAGGCGTTATTCGTAACTGGAATTCGCGTTGGTATGCTGACAAGAAAAAATTTGCAAGCCATATTCATGAGGATTACTGTTTGCGTCGTTATATCAAGCAAAAGCTTAAAAACTCTGGTGTGTCAAAGGTTGAGATTGAGCGAAAAGGTGAGCAAATTAAATTAGTTATTTTTACAGCTCGTCCGGGGGTGGTTATTGGCAAAAAAGGTGTAGGCATTGATTCTTTAGAAGCGGATATTCAAAAACGAACTAAAAATAAACTATCAGTCAGCATTCAGGAGGTAAGAAAGCCTGATTTAGACAGCCAATTAGTAGCAGAAAATATTGCTTTGCAATTACAAAAGAGAGTTTCTTGGAGAAGGGCTTTAAAAAAAGCTATTGCGTCAGCTGTTAGGCAAGGTGTAAGGGGGGTTAAGATTCGTGTATCAGGCAGGTTAGATGGTGCGGACATTGCTCGTTCAGAGTGGTATAATGAAAAAAGCATTCCACTGCACACTTTAAGGGCCAACATTGACTATGGTTTTGCAGAAGCTATCACGACTTACGGGCTGATAGGGGTTAAGGTATGGATGTATTATGGGGATGTGTACTCTAAGAGAGAAGTGTCTTCTATAGGGGTAGGAGGTAGTGGTAGTTATGCTTAGTCCGAAAAAAGTCAAGTGGCGAAAAGTTCATAGAGGGCGTTTAAGAGGTTATGCTAAAAGGGGTTCTATGTTATCTTTTGGGGATTTTGGTTTAATGAGTATGACAGCGGGGCGTCTGACAGACCGTCAAATTGAAGCCAGTCGGATTGCTATTTCTCGTTCTATTAAGAGGGGTGGTAAGGTATGGATTAGGGTTTTTCCGGACAATCCTATTTCTAAAAAACCTATTGGTGTGCGGATGGGTTCTGGCAAAGGGGCTTTAGAGTTTTGGATTGCTAAAATCAAGCCGGGTCGTATTTTATTTGAGTTAGAAGGAGTGAGTGCAGACCTTGCTCGTAAAGCTTTTCGTTTAGCTAGTTATAAATTACCTTTTAAAACAAAATTTTTATCTAGAGTATAACAAGGTGTTATGATTTATGAAATATGAAGCAATAAAATATAAAGAAATAAAAAACTTAGAGGTATCAGAGTTGCAAAAGCGTTTAGTGCAGGTGCGTCAGGGTTTGTTTCAAAAAAAAGCACAAAACAAGATTAAAAAATTAGCTCATCCTGTGCAGTTAAGGTATATGAGGCGAGACATTGCTCGTTTAAGTATGGCTTTAGCTTTAAAAAAAGCACATACCCCAGCTCTCGCATCTTCTGGTTCTTCTGTATCGTCTCATAGTGAGGCTCTAAAGCCCATTGCAAAGCACAGTCAAAACCAGCAGATTAAAAACCAGCAGAATAAAAATAAGCACAGTAAAAAACAGCAGATTAAAAAACAAACTCAAAAAGTAGCTTACAAAAAACGAGCTCACCAAAAGCTACAAACTAGTGATGATATTTCTCATACCTCTTCTAGTCAGGTTCAAAAAATAAGCAAATTAAAAAGTCAGAATAAAACAAGTAAAGCAAGTAAAGTAGGTAAAGCACGAAGTAAAGCAGACTCTTTTGTCAAAGGTAGTCAAACATCTGCTCCTGATGCAAAACAAAAAAGCTCTACGAAGGGTAAGGAGGTGTTAGTTCAAACAAAAAGTAGCAGAATATGGGGTTGGCTACGGGGTCGTAAAAAACTAAAACCTGCTTCTTTAACTACAGACAAACTCACCACTAATGAATTAACAGACGAATTAACTGATGAATCAACTACAGAAAAACTAAATAAACAGGGGTAAGAAAATGAACGCAAATGAAAACACAAAAGTCATCAGTGATATAAAAACCAATAGTAAGAAGGTGGGAGTATCTTTAAGTGGTGGGGTTTCTACGCGTGGGTCTTTATCTCGCGGGAGGATGAACATTGTCAAAGGTCGTGTTATTTCTAACAAAGCACACAAAACCATTTCTGTTTTAATTTATTATTTAATGAAGCATCCGAAATACAAGAAGTATATTCGCAAAAAATCTGTTTTTAAAGCTCACGATGAAAAGGGCAAAGCCAAGTTAGGTGATATTGTTTCTATTTACGAAACGCGCCCTTTAAGTAAGACTAAGAGGTGGAAGTTATTTAAAATTGTAGAGAGTGTCAAAAAAAGTGATACCTCGGTAATAAAGAAGGATATAGCTTTGGAAAAACCACCAGCCACAACGGATGTCAGGGGTTAAGTGAAGATGATTCAGATGCAATCTCGTCTCAATGTGGCTGACAACTCTGGTGCTAGGCAAGTGCAGTGTATTAAGGTATTAGGTGGCTCGCGGAGGGGTTACGCGGGCATTGGTGATATTATTGTGGTTTCTGTGAAGCAAGCTTTACCTCGTTCTAAGGTCAAAAAGGGCGACAAAGCTCGTGCAGTTATTGTGCGTACTGTGCATAAGATACAACGCACCGATGGCACTTCTATTCGTTTTGACGAAAACTCTGCTGTGTTAATCAACAACAACAAAGAGCCTGTAGGTACTAGGATTTTTGGTCCTGTAGCCAGAGAGTTAAGGTCTAAGAATTTTATTAAAATTATTTCCATGGCACCGGAGGTATTATAGATGAATGCTTTGCAACAACATTACAACAAAAATCGTGTTGTTTTAAAAAAGGAGTTATCGCTTAAAAACATTATGGAAGTGCCATGTGTAAAAAAAGTCGTGTTAAGCATGTGTGTATCGCAAATGATAAAAAACCCTAAGATAGCTAAGTTTGTGGTGCAGGATTTATCTTTAATATCGGGTCAGAAGGCGATAGTGACAAAGGCTAAAAAGGCTGTGTCTAATTTTAAGATTAAAAAAGGAGTGCCTTTAGGAGCTTGTGTGACTTTACGCAGAGAGAAGATGTGGGTGTTTTTACAAAGGCTTATTCATTTTTCTCTTCCGAGGGTGAGGGATTTTAGGGGGCTTTCGCCAAAGAGCTTTGACGGGCATGGTAATTACAATATGGGTATTAAAGAGCAAATTATTTTCCCAGAAATTGATTATGACAAAGTAGATACCATTAGAGGGCTCAACATCTCTATTTGCACAAAGGCTAAAAACAATCAGCATGCTTTAGCTTTATTAAAAGTTTTAGGCATGCCTTTTAGAACACAGTAAAAAAAAAGAGCTAAAAAAGTAATGAAAGAAGTGATAAACAAAATGATAAAAAAGATGATAAATAAAAAACTTAAGCTTATTTTTTTAATGAAAGGTAAAAAATTTTATGGACACAATTAGTCAATTTTGCACGAGGATTCGAAACGCTGTGCGGGTCAAGCACAAGAAGGTAGACATACCCAGCTCTCGCATTCAAGAAAGTATCGCAAGGCAGTTAAAGTCAGGCGGGTACATTCGGGATTACAGGGTAGTGGACGATGGTCGGCAAGGCATTATCAGAATTTATTTAAAATACAAAGTCAAAGGCGAATCTGTGATTACACAAATTGAAAGGCTTAGCAAGCCTTCTTGCAGAAGTTATGTTAGGGCTACTAAGATTCCTGATGTGTTATCAGGTAGGGGGCTTTTGATTTTAAGCACTAATCAAGGTGTGTTAAGTGGTAAAGAGGCAAAAAAACGAAACTGTGGTGGGGAGTTATTATGTCGCGTATGGTAAAACTCCTATTGAGGCAATTACAAGCTACTTTTCGGGGAAAAACCATGCTCAAAAGCTTAGGACTCCGCGTTTTGCTACAAAGCGTAAGCTTTCAGCTTCCGCATTGTATCAAATCCGAACTCGTTTTGAATTGGTTTTTCCCCTCTAAAGAGTGTAATTATTTTTTGTCGTTGTTGTCATTCCTGCATCCGTTGTCATTCCTGCATCCGTTGTCATTCCTGCATCCGTTGTCATTCCTGCGAAGGCAGGAATCTCGCTTCACACTATATTCCCGTTTTCACGGGAATGACAGAGTATGGTCATTCCTGCGGAGGCAGGGAGGGAAGGGGTTACTATTATGTCGCGGATAGGTAAGCTACCAGTACCTATTACAGAAGGTGTGCAGGTACAAGTGAACACTCATAACGAGGTGCAAGTAAGTTCTAAAAACGGTGTATTAAAAATCCCCGTACAACCAGTTATTAGTGTGGCAGTTAAAGACGGGCAGGTGGTACTGACACGAGCTAACAATGAGCCACAAACGCGGGCTTGGCATGGCTTGTATCGTGTGCTTATTCGCAATGCTGTGGTAGGGGTATCTTCTGGCTGGAGTAAAACTTTAGTGATGAAAGGTGTAGGTTACAAAGCACAGGTAAAAGGTGATTTATTAGAGCTTAGTTTAGGTTATTCTCATCCTATTAAAATGACCATCCCTCAAGGTTTGAGTGTTAAGGTAGCCAAAACCAACATTACAGTATCAGGTGCTGACAGAGCCTTAGTGGGTGAGTTTTGTGCAAAAGTGCGTAAATTCAGAGAGCCTGAGCCTTATTTAGGTAAGGGTATTCGTTACATTGACGAAGTTATTCGTCGTAAAGCTGGCAAATCAGGAGGTGAAAAATCAAAATGATCCGTCTGCGAATAACTAAAAAAACACCTTTAAAAGTAAGAAAACGGCTTAGGAACAAAGCCCGGTTAAGAAAAAAGCTCATGGGTACCAAAGAGCGACCACGGCTAGTGGTGTTTCGTTCTCAAAAACACATTTACGCTCAAATAGTGGATGATATATCTAGGGCAGTTATGGCAAGTGCCAATACTGTGTCTAAAAAGCAAAAGATAGAGGGCAAAAAATGCGAACAAGCTAAAGTGATAGGGCAAAAAATTGCAGAAATAGCACTTAAAAATCATATTAAAAAAGTAGTGTTTGACCGTAATGGTTTTATCTATCATGGTAGGGTGAAGGCTTTGGCACAAGGTGCACGTGCTGGCGGACTAGTTTTTTAATAATAAAAAGTGATAAAAAAGGCTAAAAAAGTGATAAACAAACAAACAAAAAATGATATTAACTGGAGATGAATATGGAGATGCAAAAGGAGATGAAAATGGGGGTTAGAAAATGGCTGATGTCGTAGTAGATAACACCACATCGGATCAAGAATTTATAGAGCGAGTTGTTGCCATCAATCGGGTCACCAAAGTGGTAAAAGGTGGAAGGCGATTTTCATTTTCTGCTCTAGTGGTAGCAGGTGATGGTAAAGGTCGTGTGGGCATTGGCACTGGCAAGGCTAATGAGGTGCCAGAGTCTATTAGCAAGGCCACTCGTATTGCCAAAAAATCTTTTATGCAAGTGCCTTTAAAAGAGGATCGCACCATTGCCCATGATATTGTTGGCAAATTTGGGGCATCTCTCGTGGTATTAAAACCTGCATCTGGTGGAACAGGGGTTATTGCAGGTGGACCTGTCAGAGCTGTTTTAGAGTGTGTAGGGGTAAAAGATATTTTAACAAAACGTTTAGGTAGCAGAAACCCTCACAATGTTGTGCATGCTTGTTTAAACGGTTTATCGCAGTTAATTTCATTAGGTGGTGCAGATAACAAAACCACCTCTGCTGATAATAAAAGATTAAATAACAACACCAACAATAATAATAATGACAATAAAGTTCAAAGTCAAACAGAAAGTCAGAAGGAAAGTCAAATAGAAAGTCAAAAGGAAAGTCAGAAGGAAAGTCAAGATGCAACAAAGTAATAAAAAAATCACAGTGACTTTACGGCGAAGTGTTATTGGAACATCTGCAAGTCAGAAGGGTGCGGTATATAGTTTAGGGTTAAAAAAAGTAGGGCAAGTAAAAAAGTTAGAGCTTACCCCAGTCATAAGGGGGCAGTTAAACAAGGTAGGGCATTTGGTATCCGTAGAAGAGGTAAAGGTGGAAGGGATATGAGTAGCACATCAAATCAATTATCAAAATCAAGTAAGCTCCAAAACAAACCTCCTGGTGGGCATATATGGTACTCATTAGGGCAGTTGCCAAAGGCAGGTAAGTCGCATAAGAGGAAAAGGCTTGGTAGGGGTAGGTCTAGTGGTTGTGGAGGCACTTCTACCAAAGGGCATAAGGGTCAGAAGGCACGTTCTGGGTGTCGTATTCCGCACGGGTTTGAAGGAGGGCAGATGTCTTTAGCTCGTCGTTTGCCAAAATTTGGTTTTACTAACAAAAGGTTTAAATGTGTGTATGATATTGTCAGTACTAAACAGCTTAATGATTTATATGCATCTTTATCTGATAAAAATAACGAGTTAAATAAAGAAGCTGGTAAAAAAATAGTCATCAATAAGGATGTGCTTTATCGCAAAGGCTATGTCAGTAAGAAGGCTTTAGTCAAAGTATTAGGGAAGGATGCGGTTAAAGGTGCTTTTCGTGTGGAGGTGCAAAAATTTAGTCATTCTGCTCGTCTGGCTATTGAAAAAGCCGGAGGTGTGGCTATGGAGGTTAAGAACTTAAAATGATACCTAATATTTCTTTCCCTAAAGATTTAAAGCAAAAAATAATATTTACTTTATCTGTGCTCATTATTTATCGGGTAGGGGTGCAGGTGCCAACACCGGGTGTAGACAGAGAGGCTTTAATGGACTTTTTTGCAGGTCAAGGGGGTGGGGTATTAAATATGCTCAACACTTTTACAGGTGGGGCATTAGAGCGGTTTAGTATTTTTGCTTTAGGTATTTTGCCTTATATTACGGCGTCCATTATTTTTCAGTTATTACAAACGGGTGTGCCTTATTTAGAGCAGTTAAAGAAGGAGGGAGAGTCGGGGAGACGCAAGATCAATCAATACACGCGATATTCTACTGTGTTATTTTCTATTGTGCAGGGCTATGGTATTGCGAAGATGTTATTGTTACAAACGCCTGCGGATGGCAGGACACTGGTTACAGCTCAAATGATAGGTTTTATGCCTTTTGAGGTATTTACGATTATTACTTTAACAGCGGGGGCTTGTCTCATTATGTGGTTAGGGGAGCAAATAAATGAGCATGGTATAGGTAACGGGGCTTCGCTCATTATTTTTGCAGGTATTGCAGCGGGTATTCCTTCGGGTACGATGAATTTATTTAGAATGGTGGGTCGCGATCAAATCAGCGGTGGTTTATTGTTAATAGTGTTATTATTTATGATAGTGGTTGTAGGTGTGATTATTTTTATTGAAGTTGGGCAAAGGCGTATTCCCATTCAGTATTCTCAAAGGTCAATGGGCAAGCAACCTTCCACACAGAGCTCGCATTTACCTTTGAAGATTAATTTTGCAGGTGTTATTCCACCTATTTTTGCCTCCAGTTTGTTATTATTTCCTACAACGCTCGCACAGTATGTCAACCAACCTTGGGCACAGAATTTGCGTGATACACTCACTCCGCAGAGTTCGTTATTTAACATTTTTTTTGTAGCAATGATTATCTTCTTTTGTTTCTTTTATACAGAGGCGGTGTTTCAGCCTATGGAAGTGTCGGACAATTTAAAAAAATATGGAGGGTTTATTCCGGGTATTCGTGCAGGCAGGAGTACGGCAGATTACATTAAGAGGGTATTAGACAGGTTGACAGTTGCAGGCTCTATTTATTTAAGTGTGATATGTATTATCCCTACCATTTTAGCTGACAAGATGAGTATGCCTTTTTATTTCGGTGGTACCAGTTTATTAATTTTAGTGGGTGTTGCTTTAGATACGACACAACAGATTCAATCTCATTTATTAACAGCAAGATATGACAACTTGATGCGAGGGGTAAGGGTTAAGAGTCGTCGCGTCCAGTATTAGCTAGATTAAATACTTTAGAGGGAAAAACCTTGGGATTAGGACTAAAGTATTTATAAAAAAGTCTAGTTTTAAAAAAAATGATTGTAATTTATGAAAAAAATATTTATAGTTGCTAATATGAGTAGTTCAAGTCTTATCAAGTCTTATCAAGTCTTATCAAGTCTTATCAAGTCTTATCAAGTCTTATCAAGTCTTATCAAGTCTTATCAAGTCTTATCAAGTCTTATCAAGTCTTATCAAGTCAGTATAATGTACAGTTTGTAAAAACTCAGACTTTCAAAAAATATCATCAACTACAGAGAGGGAGGGGTAGGTCTTTAAAGAGACGCTACGCTTGGACTCTTACAGACCTCCCCTCCCTCTCTTTGTTTAAGTTAGTTCTTATAGAATTTAAAATAAATCATTAACTTAATATTAAAAGGAGGAGTGTATTATGAAACATACTATTATATTTTTAGCAATTTTGGCTTTACCAAGCTTTAATGTTTCTGCACGAAGTAAAAAAGATGTACGAGATAGTGCACACAGTGGGTTTGATGAATTAAACGCAGCAACAGAAAAATCACATCAATCTCGTAGTACATGTGAATTCAAATACCAAACTAAGAAATTGGACACAGTTTGTGAAGCTATAGGTTTGTGTCAAAAAGATAACATTGTACATACAGAACTATATGTATGTCATTTTAATCAAAATAACGAGTGTCCTTCCAGCTCAGATTGTATTAAAAAAGGTATGTTCGTAAGCAAAGGTAGCAAGGAAGTCAGTATAAGTCGCAAAAGTGGCAAGAAATCTCGCAAACCCGCAAACCAACCAAACCCCTCTTCACAAAATAAATGCACTAAGAGGAAAATAGTACCTATAGTAAAAAATGAGGATGGTTTAGTCATACAATGTGGTGTAATCGCTGATTGTGCAGATAAGAAAAATCAGTATGAATTTAACCATATATGTAGTGCTAAACGAAATGGTACATGCCCTTCAGTAAGAGATTGTGTTTTAATAAATTCACCTCCCCCAGAAGCTACTTCAAGTGAGGAACAGCCTTCTTCAAGACCAGCAAACACTACACAACAAGCTTTAAACAATCAGGCAACTAACTCTCAAAACCATATTAAAGAAGTAAGGAAATGTCACGAATTGAAAAAAGAAGGAATAACATGCGATTATTGGAAAAAAGAAGCTGTAAAAGATCGTGCAAGAAGTGCTTGGGGCGGATTAGAATCAGAATTAGGAAGATGGAGAGGGTCAGGCAGTACTAAGTAACAACTATCAATTACAGGAGGAAGGTTATGAAAGCAATAGTTATTTTTATGATATTAGGTATAGTTTTTAGTTCGAAGGCTACGGTATCGCACATTAAAATCAACGGCGAAATTGTAAAATACAACACACATACTGTCCTGTTAAAACAAAAAAATGGCAATAAAATAAAAGTGCCACGAGGGAGTATTCCTATTAGTTTTGGTAAATTGAGATCAGGTCAGAAAGTTTATGCTCTGAGTTTTGATAGAAAAATGATGAACCAATTTCGCCAAGATATTGTAACTCAAGAAAAATCAAAACAAAAAGGTAAATCAAAACTCCGAAAAAAACTTTAATCTTTTTTTAGGGCAATAAATAAAAAGTGGGGGGGGGCTTTTTGGGGTATTGCCGTTCAAAAAGGCTTTTTGGTATCCTAAGCTTTCGCTAGGAATAACGGCTGACGCAGAAATGACAACAGAGGCTGAAATAACAACTGATGCAGGAATGACTCTAGAGAAAAAAATCACAAATACTTATACCAAATCGTTTAAAAAGCTATACCAGTTTAAAGATTGTATATTTTCTCAATATGAGATTATCAATGCATCTGGTGGAAAAGCAGGTGACGACCTATCTGATGAAGTTTTATCTGATAATATTTTTGCAAAAAATAAACAAGATATAATAAATAAGATTAAAAAAGTTAATAATGGTAAAATCAATAAAGCAGGCACAATCACTCTTACTTGTCGTAAGTTTTTAACAGGCGTTACTATAAAACAATGGAATTCTATTTTAATATTAAATAATACTGAATCGGCAGAAAGTTATTTTCAAGCTATTTTTAGAATTCAATCAGCATGGTATAAAAATAATAAAGTATTAAAACCCACTGGGTTTGTATTTGATTTTGCCATTTCTCGTTGCTTACGCACTACTTATGATTATGCAGATGCTTTAACGGATCAGTTAGATCAGCAAGATAGCCAACACAAAAAACATGATAAAGATAACTTAAAAAAAGTAGTTGATGGGCTTTGTGAAACTTTAGATATAAAACAATTTTATGAAGGGAGTATAAGATTACACATGTTATTGAAACAAAAGACTCTAAATTTTTTAAAATTGTTACAGGCATAAGTAAAGACGATTTTTCAGAATTATGTAACAAAGGTTTTATAAATAGAGACTCCCTTAACCGTATTGTTAGAGAGTTTAGACTTCAAGAAGAAACCTCACTACAACCAGAAACATATATTTTTGAACATACAAAAGCTCAAGCTTCGTAAAAAAAATACTCTAAGAGCTTATGACAGGTAAGGGGGTGAGATAAATTCTACGCTGGAATTTATCTAGCTCACATATCTAGCTCACCTGTGGGGGAATTAAACCTGTGAAGCAATTAAATCTGCTGGGGGAATTGAACCTGTGAAGTAATTGTAAGCACCAACTCCCACAAAGTGCTGTGTTATGTACCTAACGGAGTAAAAATTATTACCCCAGAGGTAAATTTAAAGCCACCAAAAAGTTATTTTTTTTGCCACTAATTAAACCATATCGCTAGCCCAGAAATTCTAGACAATAGGGAATTTTATCTATCTTTTAGTTTGTTTTTTTCTTGATTTATTCTGAATTTTCATCTTATACTAGTTTGTATTGTTAAACCTTGTTTAATATTACAAACTAGTATAAGACACATTGCAACATAGCTGAAAAACTTAAATTTTAAAAAAGGGAGGTAAAAATGCCAACAACAGAAGAAAAAAAGAGAAGGGCATAACCCTGTCGCTGTCGCTAACAAGTTTATCACTAAAAATGAGTAATGGTAATAATAACAACTTAAGTAATGGTAATAATAACAACTTAAGAGATTCTATTAAGGTATATGTTAAGGTACTTGAATACTAATAAAAGTGTTGATATTGTTTTGAGGATTTGTGAAAAAGCTTGTTCATTTTTTAATTTTAGATTTTGGTTCTCAGTATACATGGCTTATTGCTCGTAGTTTTAGGGAGTTGGGTTTTTACTCGCAGGTAGAGGCTTTTGATTTTTCTTTAGAGAAGATAAAAGAGCTACAACCTGCAGGTATTATTTTAAGTGGTGGTCCGGATTCGGTATTAGATTCTTCAGCTCCAATTAGGGATTTAAAGCAGTTACAATATATAGCCCCTGTATTGGGGATTTGTTATGGTTTGCAGTTAATATGTAAGCAATGGGGAGGGGAGGTAGTTTCTGCTACAGGAAGTAAAACTGGTAAAGGTGATTTTAGTAAGCGTTCTTATGGGAAGAAGTTTATTTACTGGTCTACACCTATTGCCGATAAGTTTATGTCAGCCGTCATTCCTTCGTCAGCCGTCATTCCTGCTTCTGCCGTCATTCCTTCGGAGGCAGGAATCCAGAAAGCACCTTTAGTGCGTACAAGCCTGGATTCCCGCCTTCGCGGGAATGACAATGGGGGAGGGAATGACAATGGGGGAGGGAATGACAATGGGGGAGGGAATGACAATGGGGGAGGGAATGACAATAGGGGAGGGAATGACAATAGGGGAGGGAATGGTGATAGGGGAAGCATGCAAGGAGAGCATCAAAAAAAACACGCTATGCGTGGAGCTAAGTTATCGCAGACAATTACAACTAAAGTGCCATTGACAGATAACGGAGTGAGCATGCAAGGAGTGCATCAAAAGCAACAGCCTTTGGCTGTGTGGATGAGTCATGGGGATATTATATCTAAAGTACCTCAAGGCTTTGATGTGTTAGCTAAAACAAAACAAAGCACTCCTGCAATTTTATTTCATGCTGGCACAAAAAAAACCTCTATAAATATTAAAAAATATAATAATAATAAAAACTTACAAAAACAAGTTAAAGTAAAACTTAAAAAAACTGATAATCGTGTTGCGTATCCGATATTAGCTTTGCAGTTTCATCCGGAGGTATCGCACACAGTAGGTGGTAAGGAGTTATTATTATATTTTGCGAGGGAGCTTGCGGGCATTTCTTCTAATGGGGGTTGGAAGGCGAGTTCTATATTAGATTTAGTTAAGTTAGAGGTAGAAAAGCAAATTAAGTCAGCGAAAGATAAGGTATTATGTGCTCTTAGTGGGGGGGTGGACTCGACGGTTGTTGCGTGTTTATTAACAAAATTATTAGGTAAGGATAGGGTGTTATGTGTGTTTGTGGATACGGGTTTATTAAGAAAGGGTGAGTATAAAGAGGTGTTATCTTCTTATAAGAGTTTGGGGTTAAATGTAGAGGGGGTAAAGGCTGGGGAGCTTTTTTTAAAGGCGTTAGAGGGTGTACGAGAGCCTGAGAGAAAGCGAAAAATCATTGGCAAATTATTTATTGATGTATTTAAAAAATACTATGAAAAGCCTTATTGTTTGGCTTATTTAGCACAAGGCACTTTGTATCCAGATGTGATTGAGAGTTTTTCTAAGGGTCCGAGTGCTACTATTAAATCGCATCATAATGTAGGGGGTTTACCTAAGGAAATGCCTTTTAGCTTAGTGGAGCCGTTGAGGTATTTATTTAAAGATGAGGTGAGGTTAGTAGGCAGGCATTTAGGGGTTTCGGAGTTATTGTTAAAGAGGCATCCTTTTCCGGGTCCGGGTTTAGCCATTCGTATAACGGGGGTAGTGACAAAGGCTCGTTTAGATAAATTAAGGCTTGCGGACGCTATTTATATAGAGGAGTTAAGGCGAGCGGGGTTATATAACAAGATATGGCAGGCTTTTTGTGTGTTGTTGGATGTTAAATCAGTAGGTGTGCAAGGGGATAGTAGGACTTATGAGGAGACGGTGGTACTTAGGGCTGTGGTATCGTCTGATGGTATGACAGCAGATTGGTTTGTATTTCCACAGCAAGTGTTGCATGATATTTCTGATAGAATTACTAATGAGGTAAAGGGTATAAACAGGGTGCTTTATGATATTACATCTAAGCCACCGGGGACCATTGAGTGGATGTAATTTTTTGTTCATTAATGCTTAAATTATATATGCAATAGTTAATAAAATATTTTGAAAAACATTAGTCTGATAATTAAGAAATTTCTTTTTTTACAGAAGCACGAAGCGGGGAGGGGTAGGTCCTTAAAGAGACGCTTCGCTTGGACTCTTACGGACCTCCCCTCCCGCTTCTTTGACTATAAAAAAGTGACATATAATAACTCCTTTATTTGGGGTGGATTCTTAAAAATTCCCCTTTGTTTTTGTAAGTTAAAGAAGCTTTACAAAAAATATTCACTCTCTTTGGAGGGGAAAAACCATGCTCAAAACGAGTTCGGATTTGACACAAAGTGGTATCTACTAGATAACACTTTGTGGCAAAACGCGGAGTCCTAAGCTTTTGAGCATGGTTTTTCCCCGCAAAGCAAGTAGCAAACCGCGGAGTTTTAAGCTTCCCGCTTGCTTTTCTCACTTAAAAATGTTCTAAATAAGAAAATGGTTGGGAGGCATTGCCTTTAAAGTAACTATAGGGCAATAGGTAAAAAAGATGAAAAATAGTTTTGTACATTTACATACGCATACGCATTATTCGTTATTGAAGTCATCTTGTACGGTGAAGGGGTTAGTGGCAAAGTGTGTGGAGTATAGTCAGCCAGCTGTTGCGATTACGGATTATGGCAATATGTTTGGGGCGTTGGATTTATATTTTTCTGCTCGGAGTAAGGGTATAAAACCCTTATTGGGGTTAGAGATTTATTTATTAGATGGTGTACCTGTGCGGAATGTGGTAGGCAGGGGAGGCTCACTTTGTTCTTCTATTGTGCTACTCGCTCAAAATGTAGAGGGCTATCGTCATTTATGTCGCATTAACACGACGGCTTTCTTAGAGGGATTTTATTATGTACCACGTGTAAGTTACAACACATTAAAAAAGCACAATGCTCATATTATTGCTTTAACAGGGGGGCTAAATTCGGATGTGGCACAAACTTATTTAAAAAAGGGTGCAGATCAAGCTTTAGCTTTAATTAAGAGGTTAAAGGATATTTATTCAGATAGATTATATTTGCAATTAAATAACAATGATGTCAGTGAGTGGGATGAGGTTAATGCTTTTTTAAAAGAGGCTCATCGTATTACAGGGGTATCGCTTGTTGCAGGTGGGGATGTGCATTATTTAAATCAAAGAGACCATGTAGTACAAGATGTATTAATGTGCATTGGTGCTAACAGGACTTTACGGGATCCTGATCGGTTAAAACTTCCTTCTCGTGAGTTTTATTTTAAAAGCTCTCAACAGATGCGAGAGTTATTTCAAGATACACCCGAGGCGTGCGACACAACTTTAGAGATTAGTGAGAGGTGTCATATCAACTTTCATTTAAAAAAAGATGGTCGCCCAGTTTATCACTTACCTCGTTTGCAGTTAGCAGGGGAGGGAGCAGAAACGCAAAAGTTAAAATCGTTAAGTCAGCAAGGTTTAGAAAAAAGGTTAGCGACTTTGCTTGTGAAGGGTCATGAGTTAGCTTCTGATGTTCGAACAAAGTATCAACAACGATTAGCAGAGGAGCTTAAAATCATCATTAACATGGGTTTTACAGGTTATTTTTTAATTGTGTATGATTTTGTGCATTGGGCTAGGGAGCGGGGCATTCCTGTAGGTCCGGGGCGAGGGTCAGGGGCAAGCTCTTTAGTAGCCTATTGTCTACAAATTACTGATTTAGACCCTATGCCTCATCGGTTATTATTTGAGAGGTTTTTAAACCCTGCTCGTATTTCTCTACCTGATTTTGATGTGGACTTTTGTCAAGAAAATAGAAACAAAGTGATAGAATATGTTAGTCAGAAATATGGTAAGGATTATGTAGCACAGGTGATAACTTATGGTCGCTTGCAGGCTAGGGCTGCGGTGCGAGATGTTGGGCGTGTGTTAGGTATGAGCTATCCGGAAGTGGATCAGATAGCAAAACTAATCCCTGATAGGTTAGGTATTAAATTAGAGGAGGCGATTAAAGACAGTGCTCGGTTACGGGCGTTAATGGAGACAGACCCAAGGGTTGCTAATTTAATGCAACTGGCCTGTTGCATTGAGGGGCTTATTCGGCATGTCAGCATCCATGCCGCGGGTGTGATTATTGCGGATCATCCTATTGTTAATTACGCACCTTTGTACCGAGGGGCTGAGGGTGAAAATGTTATTCAATGTGATTTAAACCATGCTAAAAAAATTGGTTTAGTTAAGTTTGATTTTTTAGGGTTAAAAACTCTTACTCAAATCCACGGCACTTTTGACATGATTAAGTACACGACAGGTAAAAGGCTTTCGGCACAAAGTATTTCTTTAGAAGATGATGGTATTTACAAAGTCATGCGTCAGGGCAATACGAAGGGTGTATTTCAGTTTGAAGGGGATGGCATTACGGATTTGATTGTCAAAGCCAAGCCTTCTTGTTTTGAGGACATTGTAGCTATTAATGCATTATTTCGCCCTGGTCCTATGGACATGATTCCTTCTTATTTAAAGCGTAAGAAGGGGAAGGTCCGTGTGGAGTATTTATTTCCAGAGTTAGAACCGATTTTGAAAGAAACTTATGGGGTTATTGTTTATCAGGAGCAAGTGTTATTGATTGCGGCAAAAATTGCAGGTTACAGTTATGGGGAGGCGGATATTTTACGAAGAGCTATGGGAGAGAAAACCCCTTCTGTTATGAAGAAACAAAAAAGCCGGTTTTTATCAGGGGCTCAAAAAAACAATTATGGTTTAAAGAAGGCAGAGAAGTTATTTAATTTAATGGCAGAGTTTGCCAATTATGGTTTTAACAAATCGCATGCAGTGGCTTATTGTGTATTGGCTGCACAAACAGCATGGCTTAAATACTATTATCCGGTAGAGTTTTTTGCCTCTCTTTTAACAACAGAGACTAATAATACGGACAAGTTAGTGCAGTATGTGCGGGCAGCCCGAGGGCAAGGTATTAAGGTGCTACCTCCTCATGTAAATTATTCTGACAATTTTTTTATTGTTAAGGATCGTCAAATTTATTTTTCATTAGAGGCGATTAAAGGTGTGGGCAAAACGGTAGTGGAAGACATTGTAGCTATTAGAAAGTCTTTAGAAGGTAAGAGGTTTATTTCTGTACGGCAATTTTTTGAGACGGTAGATTTAAAAAAGGTCAACAAAAAAACGATAGAAGCATTAGTTAAAGCCGGTGCATTGGATGGCTTAAGTATGAACAGAAAAGAAATTTTAGATAATTACGAAAGTGTGTTATCGCAGGTGGAGCGTCAGAAGGAAGATCAACTATCAGGTCAGATGAACTTATTTGCAGAAAACACAGCAGGTAAGAGCCCAGTGAGCCAGAAGGATAAAAGTTTTATGTTTTCACCTTGTGCTGACTGGTTGATGCCTGAAAAGTTAGAAAATGAGAGGTCTGTTATTGGATTTTATTTAAGTGGGCATCCTATGGATTATTTAGATTCGTTTAGGTCTTATTATGGGTGCATTGCTTTAAATAAGTTAGCGAATAGGGAAAATAAATCTATGGTGTGTGTTTGGGGTATGGTGAGTGAGTTTCGTGAGATTAAAACGCGCAAAGGCTTACCTATGGCTTTTGTCAGGTTAGAAGATAATACGGGGGCGGTGGAGTTAGTGATTTTTTCTGACATATATTTAAAGCATGGGCAGAGGATGCTTTTTGGGGAAAGCAAAGGGGCAGGTGGTGTAAAGGGTGAAGCAAAGGGTATGCCTATTTTAGTTAAGGGTGTTTTGCAAAAAGACAGTAGAAGTGTGCGGGTGATTATGCACACTTGGGAGTATGTAAAAACTCATTTACACAAAAAAACCATATCAAAGGGAGATACCGTCCATGTCTAGTCAGTCGTCATTCCCGCGTTCATTGTCATTCCCGCGGAGGCGGGAATCCAGAAAGCACCTTTTATATAGTAAGAAAACCAAGTCAAAAGCTTTGGACTGCGGTTTGCCACAATGCATTAGCCTTTGGCTACTGCATTGTGTTCAAATCCGAACTCGTTTTGAATTGGTTTTCTTACTATTAAAACAATTACATTTATTATTGAGTAGCATTGATTGGCATAAGGCAGAGTATGCACAAAGTGCATCAAAAGCCACCCGCTATGCGGGCGAACTCGTTTTGAGCATGGTTTTTCCCTTTGTAAGTAATACTATTTTTTTGTCATTCCTGCGTTCATTGTCATTCCTGCGTTCATTGTCATTCCTGCGTTCATTGTCATTCCTGCGTTCATTGTCATTCCCGCGTTCATTGTCATTCCTGCGTTCATTGTCATTCCTGCGTTCGTTGTCATTCCCGCGGAGGCGGGAATCCAGAAAGCACCTTTTATGGCAAAAAAGTGCAAACTTATTTATTTGTACTTTATTGTGTAGTATGTGTTTTACAAGCTTTGCAAAGCAAGAAGTCACCATTGAAGTCAAGCAAGCTGTGGTATTAAACAATAAGGCGTTAGGCAATAACACATCAGGCAATAAAGCACTGGACAATAACACATCGAAGATGGCAAATGCCGAGGCAAGCAATATTATTCCACCAAAGCCCAACATGGGTCAAGCAGTCAAACAAGCCATTCAAACTCTTTCTATGGAGCTTATGGAAAAGCTTATTGAGCCAACAAAATTAGTGGCACAAAAAAAACAAATACAACAAATAATATCAACACGATACAACCGCTACATTCTTTACACAAAAGTGGCGAGTCCTGCCAAGTTGGAAACCACATTGCCTGATGAGCAAAATTGTATAAAAAATAACTCATCATCTACACAATGTGTTGCATCTACCAACCAGAAAACCAATCAGCAAAACGATACGCATTTTGTTATCCCTATTACAATCGGCTTTTCTGAAGAAAATCTAAAGAAAATTTTATTATCTGAGGATCTTTTTTATTCTGGGGAGTTTAATCAACGGATTTTGCCTTTAGTATTTTTTAAAGATCAAGTTCAGCACCATTCTTACGCATGGTGGAGCAAAAAAAGCAAAAAACGCAAAACCCCCTCCCGCCTAATTAAACAATCGATACAGCAATTTTACGATAATATCCAAAAAGAATTGTTATTTTATGGGTTTTATTTAGTTAATACAGAATTCGTAGGAGCTGTGCATTTTATTCCGCAAGAGTTACGTTTTAACAAGCGTCGGCAAAGCTCTGTGTATCAGTTAGCCAAATTTTTTAAAGCTCCATTGGTGTTGATAGGTCAGGTGAAAGTCAAAGAGTTGGATACGAACACGCTTTTAGATTTAAAAGTAGAGCTAGGGGTGTATCACGCAAAAAGTGGTCGTTTATTGGCAGAGATAGAAAGGCTTGAAAAACTTCCTATCGTACACAATCATAAACATAAATCAGCTTTATGGACACTACCTACTTTTTTAAAAAAGAACAAGCATTTTGCTAAAGGCTTAGGCTTGCAACTACGATCTATTTATGATACAGGTCAGCTTTCTTCACAAGTGGTGAGCATTAAAGTGCAAGGGTATTTGACTTATCAACAATTTCAAGATTTAAAAAAACAAATTGTGTTGAATGTTCGCTCTGTGCAGAAGTTACAAGAAAGCTTAATACGCAATAAATCTATTACTTTTCAAGCTCAAACAACTAAAACATTAGAAGAGGTAGCAAAGGAAGTGAAAAAAAGTCATTTTACGGGGTTTTCCACTACTGTGTCTAACAACAGGCGAGAAATAGTGATAAGGGCTACTCCTCGTTCAAAAATATAATGTAAAAATATGTTATGGGAAAAAGCTGTGATGGAAGTAGTGTGGAAACAAAAAATTAGTTACCAGCAAAGCTTAGATGTGCAAGAAAGTTTAAAACATCAGGTAAAAGGGTGTAAAAAGGCATTTTTATTTGGGTTTGAGTGCCTGCCATGTGTAACCTTAGGCTTAAGAGGGAGTAAGGATGTGGATTTAAATTGTTCGGATGAGGAGTGCAATAGGCAGGGGGTGGATGTTGTAAGTGTCAAGCGAGGAGGGCAGGCGACTTTGCACTCGCCTGGGCAGTTAGTGATGTACCCTATTATAGATTTGCGACAGTGGAAGCTAAGACCTAGAGATTTTTTATCTTTTTTAGAACACATTACAATAGATGTGTTAAACGGTTATGGTGTACAAGTGAGAAAAAAAGAAAAATCAGCAGGGTTATTTACTGACATAGGTAAGATTGTTTTTTTCGGAGTGCATATTTCTGAAGGGGTTAGTCAGCATGGTTTAGCTATTAATGTTGCCAATGATTTAAGTTTATTTCGTATTATTCGCAGTTGTGGTGTTAAGGGTCGTGTGCATGATAGTTTAAAAAACAGAGGCGTTAATGTGGCTTTGCGTGAATTATGTTTTAGCTGGCGTGATACAGCCAGCACTTATTTTTAAATCATTCTTGCATCAGTTATCATTCCTGCGTTCATTGTCATTCCCGCGGAGGCGGGAATCCAGAAAGTACCTTTTATATAGTAAGAAAACCAAGTCAAAAGCTTAAAACTCCGCGGTTTGCCACAATGCATTAGCCTTTGGCTACTGCATTGTGTTCAAATCCGAACTCGTTTTGAATTGGTTTTCTTACTATTAAAACAACTACATTTATTATTGAGTAGCATTGATTGGCATAAGGCAGAGTATGCACAAAGTACATCAAAAGCAACCCCCTTTGGGGGCATCAAAAGTAGCCTGCTATGCGGGTGATGGAGTATTGGTACAGATAAAATTGTGAGTGTCATTGATTGGCATAAGGCAGAGTATGCACAAAGTACATCAAAAGCAACCCCCTTTGGGGGCATCAAAAGTAACCTACTTTTTGGGGGTGGCGGAGAGAGAGGGATTCGAACCCTCGGTGCGAATTATCTTCGCACGGTTGTTTAGCAAACAACTGGTTTCAGCCACTCACCCATCTCTCCTTTTTTTTAGTATCAGTGATTAAAATGTCACAATCTGGTAGAGGAATCAAATTTATATGCTTTTTCTTAAGTTCAACACCTTGTAACTTACGGTAACACTTCTTATGTTAGAGCGGAAGGGGAAGATTTTTGCGGGGTACACAGTAGCATCAGAAAAACCCCCTTTGGGGGTGGGGTTAAGAGAAGGTTTGAGGTTTGAAGCTAGCTTTATTTTTAATCATCACATCTCCTGTAGCTTCGATGACAAAAAAACCTTGATTTTTTGCTAAATCATCAGCTCTTTTATGAGCTTTCATTAAGAATGCTAAAGCTCCGTATACTTTTTTACCTTTAAAATGAGGCCACAGTGTGGTGAACTGTTTTATAGTATGCGAAAACTTTTTTACATCAGAGGGCTTTAAAGTTAATTTAACTTCTACAACTACAACTTCTTTCCCATTAACTGCTACAATATCCACTTCTGATGAAGGGCTTTTTAAATTTTGTATCACTTCGTCTACTTTAATATTCCACTGGTTTAAGTGTTTAGCTAAATTACCTTTAACCAGTTGTTCGCTCAGGTCACCCCAATTGTTGCCAGCATCACCAATTGTTTTATTAAGCAGTTGTTCTGTTTTATTGAGGTTATCGCGAAGTTCTTGAACATCTTTTTTCTCCTTTTTTTCCAATTCTCGTATTTCTGCTTCAATTTTTTTGCGTTTTTCGTCCCATTTAGCCATTTTTGCTTCATGTTTCTTACGAAATTCTCGCATTTCTTCCTCATGTTTTTTACGAGCGAGTGCTGATTCTTTCTCATGTTTTTTACGAGCGAGTGCTGATTCTTCCTCATGTTTTTTACGAGCGAGTGCTGATTCTTCCTCACGTTTTTTACGAGCGAGTGCTGATTCTTCCTCATGTTTTTTACGAGCGAGTGCTGATTCTTCCTCATGTTTTTTACGAGCGAGTGCTGATTCTTCCTCATGTTTTTTACGAGCGAGTGCTGATTCTTCCTCACTTTTTTTACGAGCGAGTGCTGATTCTTTTAAAATCTGTTTAATTTCTGCAAAAGTAGGTACTGGTTCTTTATTATTAGCCATTATTTAAACTCCTTTATTTAAGGTAGCACACAATGTTTCTATAATAAAGTAATTTTTTTTACTTTTTCAAGATAGTGGATTAAATGAAGGTAGAGTGTGCTAGCAGTAGCATCAAAAGCAACCCCCTTTGGGTGAGAGAATAGTTGGGCGATATTGGCAATCAAGTAACTGCAGGGCAATAATAATCCCCCTTTGGGGGCATCAAAAGCAACCCCCTTTGGGTGAGAGAATAGTTGGGCGACATTGGCAATCAAGTAACTGCAGGGCAATAATAATCCCCCTTTGGGGGAAAATTAGCTTTATTAAAGGTTTTAAAGGGTATATGATAAGTGTATGGCACCCGTAGCTTAGTCTGGATAGAGTACCTGACTACGGATCAGGGGGTCGGAGGTTCGAATCCTTCCGGGTGCGCATTTTTTTAGTATTATTTAATGATACAAATTTGATCTATTAAAAAACATGGGTTTTAGGGTTATGTGGCATTTTGAGCGTCCTGAGTATTTATATATTTTATTACTATTGCCTATTTTTGTGTTTATTTTTATACAGAGGCAAAAAATAGGGCGAGGCATTTTATTGCGTTATATGCATAAAGCTTGTTTAAGTGTGGTAGTAGGGGCGGGTTTTGAGGTTAAGCGGGTTAGTCGGTATATATGTTTATTGTTAATGTTTTTATTTTTAGTGATTGCCCTGGCGGGTCCACAGGGTAGTCCGGTTAAAAAGAAAACAGTGGTAGAGGGTGCAGAGGTTATGATTTTAGCAGATGTATCTAAGAGTATGTTAGTGGCAGATATGGGTGGGGTTTCTCGTTTAAGTGTGATGAAGAAGGAGTTAGCAAGGTTAGTGCATAAGTTATCAGGTCAGAGGGTGGGGCTTATAGCCTTTGCGGGGTCTTCTATTTTACTTTCTCCTTTGACATTAGATCATTCTGCTTTGCTTTTACATATAGAGACTTTGTCTCCGCGTAGTTTGTATGCACAGGGGACTGATTTTGGTTCAGCTTTGCATAAGGCTTGGCATGCGTTAAGGAGGGGAGGTGTTTCTGAAGGGTCGCAAGCTACTCGTGTAATAGTGGTTGCCTCAGATGGTGAGGATAATGAGAGGCAGGGTAAAATGGTAGCAAAAAAGTTAGTGATGGAGGGGGTGAGGGTATTTTCCATAGGTTTCGGCACGAAAAAAGGAGCACCTATCCCTATGTATGACAAAATGGGCAATAAAATCGGCTACAAAAAAAATAGTAAAGGGCATTTAGTTATTTCACATTTTAACGAGTTGGTTTTAAAAAAAATAGCACAAATTACAAGGGGAGCTTTTTATCATTTATCTGTGGGGGATCATTCAGTAAGCAAAATACACTCTGACATTCAAGCTTTTGGAGAAGGGAAAGTAAATTATGGTTCGCACACTGTTTATCAAAAGTGGCATACTCCTTTTGTGATATTATCTTTATTATTTGGTGCTTTGTATTTTTTAATAGGAGAGAGGGTGAAGTTAAGTAAAACATGGCAATCGTTATTTACAAACATCGTCAAAAAATGATAAAATATCAGTTTAATTATATGGTAAAGAGTTTAATATGAAAGCAAAAAATCATTTATTTTCTTATTTTAGTGTGAGTTTATTTATTTTGTTGTTGTTATTAGGTGGAGGGCTTATTGCGTACTTTTTATTAGATTTTAATCGTCGTAGTGTGTATTATATGAGGTTTAAGAATTACCAAAAAGCACAGGAGTTATTATTGCAAGCCTTATCTCGCAATGCTTTTTCTTATATGCATCGTATGAATTTAGGGCTTAATTATTTTTTACAAAAAGAGTATGAGCATTCTATTAAAGAGTATCAAACCAGCGTTCAGATGGTGGCAAAGGGTTTGCAAACAAAAAACAATAGCCAACAAAACAAAAGTCAAAAGAAAAATAATCGTCCGGGGTTAGCGAAAAAAAAACCACAGTTGTTAGTTACTGCTGACATGTCAGAAGCTATGCATAAGGCATTATTTGCAGGGTATTTTAATTCAGCGGTAACTGCTACTTTTAAAGGTGAAATAGACCGTGCCTTAGCTTTTTATCAGCAGGCGTTGGTTTATCATCCTCATTCTAAGGAGGTCAAAACTAATATAGAGTTACTTACTCAAAAATCTTCTTCTCAAAGCAAAAAATCAGATAAAGACAAATCCCAAAAAGAGCAAAATAAAAAAGGGGGTAACAAGTCTGCTATGGGGGATGGTCAAAAACAAAACCCACAAAAGGGGGAGCAAAACTTAAGTGACGATTTAAAAAATCGTGAGAATTGGGGGTCGGGGCAAGTGGAGGCTGTGTTAAAGTCCATTCAAGAGCAAGAAAAGCGTATTAAGCAAAAGCGGGATAAAGCAAGAAGGCAAGCCCCCACCCGCACGGACAGCGGGAAGGACTGGTAATGAGCAAGGCAGTTTTATTAAATAAGGCACTGTTTGTCATAGTGTGGGTGTTAGTAACTCATGGAGTGGTGGCAAAGGCTATTGAGGTTAAGGCTTTTGTGGAGCCTAAGAGTGTGCATCCTCAAAATTCTATCACTTTAACGGTATTGGTTCAGCAGGAAGCCTCGGCTGATGTGGAGGTGCAAATACCAGATTTTAAGGATTTTGAGATAACAGGGCGTAGCACTTCTCAGAGTGTGAGTTTTACTTTTGGCCAAACTACGAGGGAAAAGAGGTATCATTACACATTACAACCACGGCATGAGGGGCGTTTTACTATTGGACCTATAGAGGTAATAGTTGCAGGCAAAGTGCATACCACAAAGGCAGTGTCAGTGGAGGTATCGTCTAAAGTAGCACCTCAAGCTAAAAGAAAAAGCCTTAGCCCCTTTTTCAACATGCCTCGTCATTTTTGGAATCCTTTTTTAGATCCGGATTCAGGTTCGGATAGGGGTAATAGTTTAGAGAAGAGGGATATTTTATTTCGTTTAGAGTTAGAAAAAAATCTAGATCGTCATAGGTGGTATATAGGGGAGTTAGTGGTTGCTCATTGGGTATTATATGTAAGGGAAAATCGTTTAAATCCTATTAGTGCTGTTTTATCGGAGCCTTCGGAGGTGAGTGGTTTTTGGGTAGAGTCGTTGTTTCAGAGTACTGGGGCGTTAAAGAGTATGCGGGGTACTAAGCGTTTGCAGGGGGTAGATTATAGAAGATATTTATTAGCGAGTGTTGCTTTAGCCCCTTTGCATGCAGGGGTTTTAAAGATAGGGTCTGCACAGATGACAGTGCAATTGGTATTAGGTGGAGGGGGGTTTTTTAATCGCACAAGGAGTATTCAAAAAAAATCTCAAGAGTTAGAGGTCAAAGTGGTATCCTTACCGAAGGTGGCACAGGGTAGTATGTTCACAGGGGCTGTAGGGGATTTTTCTTTATCGGCTAATGTCAGCAGATCTGCTATGTCGGCAGGCGATTCTTTTATTTACAAGCTTGTGTTGAAGGGTCAGGGGCATCCTCGGTTTATTAATTTGCCGTCATTGGATTTTGGTTCTTCTTTAAAGATGTATGATAGAACGGAGTCTCAAAAATTTTCACTTGCTCGTAGTGTTAAGGAGTATGAGATGATTATTATCCCTCAAAAGGCAGGCAGGTTAAAGGTACCATCTTTTGAGTTAAGCACTTTTGATCCACAATTAGGTGTGTATAAGGTGCATATTGTACCTTCTTTTTTATTAGCTGTAAAAAAAGGGATACTTGCAAATAAAGGTCGTGGTAGAGATGAGCTTCATACAAATAAAACTCATAGCCAAAATGAACTCCATAGTACTCGTGAAACTCATAGTGATATTTTATTATCACCTAGGACTTTAGACGAGGGGGAAGCTCAGTTAGGGGCTATGGTGTATCATCGTTATAGGGGGGTGTTTTGGTTTGTGGCTTTTTCTCTATTATTTTTTAGTTTTTTATGGCTTATGGGTAGAAGGTTTTTACTTATGAGGGGTAAAACGCCGTGGGTTTATACTATGCAGGATTTTCAAAAGAGCATAGACAAGGCAAGTGATGCACAAGATTGGCAAAAAGCAGGTGCTTTGTTATTAGATTTAGTGTATGCATTTTTATCAACTATAGTGAAGCGGGATAAAGCAATTAAAAATTTAGATATTTTATTGCAAGATCTGCCTCCTAGGGTTAGGGGCAAATATGAGTTAGCTATTAGGGAGTTAAGTGCGTATTTGGATCGGCTTAGTTTTGCACCTGTTGAAACGGGGGCATCTCTTAGGAACAAAAAAAGTGTGACACAGTTAAAAAATCGCACCTATATGTTATTAAAAGAAATAACTTATTTTTGTAAAAAGTAAAAAAGGAGCAAGTTTTATGAAAGTGGAAGAATTACCCAGAGGGAAAGTCAATGAGCAGTTACTTGTACCGCAAGCCAAATTAACAGAAGATAACTTAAAGTCTTTATTAAGGAGTATGAATTTAAAGGTAACTGCACAGAGGTTATTTATTTTAAAAGCCTTAAGTAAGGGACCTAAAACACATGTGACGGCGAAAGAGTTATTTGAGAGGGTGCGTACTCGTTATACTAACTTAGGTTTTGCCACAGTGTATCGGTTTTTAAAGGTAACCGCTCAATTTGGTGTTACATCGGAGTTACGGATTGCCAGAGCACCTGCTCGTTATGAGTTAAAAACCAAACAGCACCATCATCACATTATATGCACTCGATGTGGTAAGATTATTGAATTTCAAAGCGATTTAATAGAAGAGCAAATTGTAAAAATCAGTAAGGAGAAGAACTTTTTAATGGAACATCATATTTTTGAGCTATATGGTAGGTGTTCTAGGTCGGGGTGTCGCACTTAAGATGAGGAGGGGGGTTTGGTAGCTCTGCGATGAGTGTGGTTTGAGAGGGGGGGGGTAATAGGTAGTTTAATAGGTGTTTTTAGTGCTTGTTTTTAAGTTTTTAAGAACAATAAGGGGTTCAAAAAGTGGATTTTAAGTAAAAATTTCAGTAAAAAAAGGTGCTTTGTAGTGAAAATTTATGGTTTTTTTAAAGAAAGCTCACAGAAAACTTAAGAAAAACTAAAAAAACTTTAAAAATCCCGTTTTTTTTGCCGATAACATTTTTAGCTTATGTTAAAAAAATATTTTTTATATATTGTCTTATTTTTTAGTTTTTTTGCTTTTGGCAAAAAGTTTGCTACTGATTATGTCAGTTTTGATTTATTAAATAATTGGTATTGTTATCCGGAAAGTCATGATTGGATATGTGTCAACAAGTTACAGCCAAAAAAAGCTTCCGAGGCGATGATTATTTTAGTAGCCAAGCAAAAAGGTCCTATGGATAGTTTAGATCAGTACATTAAGCATTTAAAGCAGGTAAGGCAGATAAAGGGTGTGCGTGGCAAGCAACAGGTAAAATCTAAGATTTATCATACTAAGCAGAGGCAGATTAACAATCATCAGTGGATAGATAGTCAACATGAGAGTTCTGAGGTGCCTGATTATTTCACTCGTTATGTCGTCACACTGAAGGGTCAAACAGCTGTATTGGTAACATACAGTGTGCATAAAAAGCATTATAAGGAGTATGCAGCTGATTTTGCCAGATCCATTGATAGTTTAAGGGTCAAGGATGTTGCTGGTAGTTTAGGTGCAGGTGGCAGGGGGCGATCTGGTCAGCTAGGTGTGGGTACGGCTCAGGGCTATATGCAGGGTTTAATTGACGCAGAGGGTGAGTTAGGTGCAGGTCAGTTTGGTGATTCTGCCAGTGGTGATGATTTACTATCTTCCATTTTATCTTTATTAAAAACACCGAAGGGGATTGTGGGTCTACTGGTATTAGTGGCTTTAGGTGGTGGTTTATTTATATTAAAAAGAAAGAAAAAAAGAAGAAGGGGTAGTAGCAGATCTAGTGGTGATGGTGGTGATAGAGGGAGTAGGTACCGTCGTGCATCCAGAAGGTCATCTTCTCATCGTATAGACCGTAATCGTCGTGGTAGTCGTCATCGTTAATTATCGCCTGAATGTTTAAAAGCCTGAATGTTTAAAAGGATGCTTAAAGGATATATGTACTATGAGGAGGTGTTAAGATGATTGAGTGGTGGAGAGCAGATGAAGCTTGGTGGTGGTTTAAAAACAACATCATCTTTGCTATGTTATTTTTTTTAATACTATTAACGACTTTAGCTATGACTAATACTCATCGTCATAAGCAGCCTCATAAAATGCTTCATCAGGTACAATGGCAAGTGCAATGTATGGCTTATAATCAACAAAATATGATTCGGCACCAAAAATGCGTGCAAAAAAACCTGCAAAAATGCCCCCTTCCACCTTTTAAAAACTGCTCTTTGCCCCATAAGTTGAAACATTAACATCTGCTCATTCTATGCGTTAAATTAACGCTATGTGTTAAACTAACGCTATGTATTAATTTTAAGAGTTTGAGGCTTTTTTACTTACAAAAACAAACTTAAGTCCAGCTATTTTAAAAAACCATGGGCTATTTTGTAGAAAATAAGGTGTTTTATTCAATTTTTATGCAGTAAGTTAAAAAAAGTTTTGGTGATTGAGAAGTTTTGTTGTAGATTTAAGCTTCATAAGATGAAAATTATAAAATTTTTACCATTATTGTTTGTATTATGTGCTTGTCAGAATGATGGGATAGTCCCTGGCGAACAGGTGAACACTCAAACTCAGGCTTCTGTTTTAGGCAAAGCTCGTTCTGTTAAATTCCCTCAAAGCAAAAGAGGACAGAATAATAAGCAGAATAATAAGCAGAATAACCAGAAACAGACTAAACATCAGAAAAACAAATCTTCTTATACTAAAGTTTTTACTATTTTGAACAATTTTCATCCGGGTTTTAATGGCGAGCCTATTTACATTCGTTTAGTTTCAAATAAGAAGGATATGGGTTCTTACATTATACCGCCAGCACGGTATGGGGACTTGATCTTAGATGATATGGTTATGAGGGATTACAAAGTTGTTTCTGGTTGTATAGATGTGCCGGAAAAGGCTTTTCCTGTATCGGTATATATATGTTTACCGGATGGTACTTCTAATAGTGCTCAAAAGTGTGATACTATGAGTCGCGAACCTTTAGCAGAGATAGTCTTGCCTCAACACTATGGGCTTGCTGGCATTGGGGGTTTAATGACTGTGGAAATAAACCCTGTTTCGCCTTGTTCTCAAGAGTATGAAGATATTATCCGTGATACCAGTTACCTATAAAAAGACAATTTTTTGTGATTTATCGTCTTGGTCTATTTAATCTTTTTTTATTGGTAAATTGTGTGGTTAGTATGGCTGATCCGAAAGTAGTTTCTTTAAAAAACCCAACAAATAACAAAGTTCGTCAAAGTGTTTCTATGGGGTTAGAGGGGATGGATATTTCGTTACCTGTGGAAAAGTATCAGTTAAAAAATGGTTTAACAGTGTTATTAAACCCTGATCATCGTATTCCACATATTTATCATTTATTAGTTGTTAAAGTAGGTTCTGTTAACGAGCAAGAGGGCAAAACAGGTTTAGCACATTTGTTTGAGCATATTATGTTTCGTGGAACTCGAAAGTTTTCTGACGACGAATATGAACGCAAACTCAGTGTTGTAGGAGCTAGAAACAATGCCTTTACATCTCGAGATATGACAGCTTATTTAGTAGATTTACCAAAAAAACATTTAGAAATGGTATTGGATATGGAATCAGACAGGCTACACAATCTTATTATTGATAAAGCTACTTTTGAAAAAGAATTAGAGGTGGTTAAAGAAGAAAGGCGTATGCGAACAGACAATGACCCGGGCGATGTTTTTGAACCCATGATGAAATTAGTCTATCCCAAACATGCTTATAGTAGACCTATCTTAGGGTGGATGCAGGATTTAGAAAAAATGAAAGTACCAACTTTACAAAAATTTTATAAAACTCATTATGCACCTAATAATGCTATATTAGTTTTAGCAGGTGATTTTAACTCTAAGACAGCTAAAAAACTTATTCAAAAATACTATGGTCCACTTAAACCTTTTACTTTAAAAAAAGCCAGACCAAAACCTAAAAAAAACCCCTTACCCCCTGCTAATAAACGGACAGTAACACATAAAAGGGCGGTGCAAGCTCCTACTGTTGCTTTTGCTTGGAGAGCTCCTCCAGCGGGTTCCCCTCATTCATATAACTTAGATATTATCAGTCTTATTTTAGCGGGAGGTAAGTCTGGTCGCCTGCAACAACTGCTAGTGTATCAAAAGCGTATAGCGTTATCTGTTAGTAGTTTTTATTACGATCTTAAAGAAAAATCAGTATTTTTTATTATCGTACGGCTTGCTCCAAGGGCTTCTGTATCAAAAGTTAAGAGTTTAGTTTTAAATGAGATAAAAAAAATACGGTCTTTACCAGTTAGTGATAAAGAGCTTTTAAAAAGCAAACGGGCCATTATGCATCACTTTATTTCTCTCGTAAAAAGCTTAGAAGGTAAAGCTCATGCATTAGGTGAGACAGAAATGTTGTATGGAGATTACACTAGGTTTTTAAAAGACCTACAAAGGTACCATGCTATAAAAGTAAATGATATTAAAAAAGCTGCTTTAGAACATTTATCTCAAAAAGAGGTTTTTACTGTGGATCTTATACCTTCTAAAAAAGCATTATGAAACAACTAAAAAAATGGGTTATTATTATATGTCTTATATTAATTGTGATTACTTTAATGGTAATAAATGGAGGATGGATGACAACCACTAAAGCAAAAACATATCGTCCACATCCTTTTACATCACAAACTCTTTCTAATGGTTTAGAATTATTATTGGTATCTGACCCCACTTTACCTTATATCACTTATGAAGTGTTGTTTAAAGGTGGCACTAAACAAGACCCTGAAGGTAAAGAAGGTGTAATGAGCTTGCTGACTGCTTCTATGGACAAAGGCACTAAACATCGTACGGCTGTTGAATTAGCAGAGGGTTTAGAGCTTATGGGTAGCTCTTTATCTGTAGAATTAGATGAGGATTATGTGTCTTTTTCTGTATCGTCTTTATCTTGGTTAAGTGAGCAGGTTTTAAAAGTATTTTCTGAAATGATGACTCAAGTGGTATTTAAAGAGCAAGAATTTGAACGCTCCAGAAAAAAAGCTATTGGCAATGTGAAGCGAAGTAGCGAAAATTTTTCTTATTACACACATCGTGTTTTTAATAAGTATGTGTTTGGCAACCATCCTTATAGTTTTTACCCTCATGGGGATTTAAAAAGTCTCAAAAGTATTACATTAGAGGATGTTAAACAGATGTACAAGCAAGCTTTTAATCCGAGTAAAGCAGTGTTAGGTGTGAGTGGCAGACTTCCTAAAAACATTGTAGAGCAGTTAGAAAAAGCTTTTGGTACTTGGGGACAAGGGGACTCTCAAGCAAAAAAAAATACTACTTTAAATAAAAATATCAGTACCACTAAAAATGTTACTCATGAAGAAAAAAAATTACTGTTAGTGGATCATCCATCAGCCGTTCAGTCAGAACTTAGAATGGGGCATATTAGTGTGCCTTCATCTCATCCAGATTATTTAGCTTTAAAAACGGCTAATGTGATTTTAGGAGGGTCTGGTATGACTTCTCATTTAATGCAACGGGTGCGTGTGCAGAAAGGCTTAACTTATGGTGTGATGTCGTATTTTGATGCTAAACAAATATCAGGCTTGTTTTTAATTAGTATGGCAACTCGTAATACCCGTGTTGGTTATGCTTTGTTGGAAATTCAATCCGTACTAGATGCTTTTTATAAAAGTGGTATTACTAAAAATGAACTAAAGGAAGCTCAAGTGCAATTAACTACTCGCTTTATTAGACGTACTGCTGATGTAGAAAACTTTACACATTATTTAATGTACTTAAATAGTCAAAATTTAAGTTATCGTTTTGCAGAAGAATATTTATACAATATCAACTCTTTAAATGTTAAAAAAGTGAACAAAGCTGTGCGTCAACATTTACATACTGATAAGATGAAAATTTTAGTGTTTTCTCGTAAGAACGAAGTAGAGCAACAACTACAAGACTATCAACCGCTGATGATTAAAAACTATAAAGATTTTTTATAGTTTTTTGGTAGTTTATGAGATAGTTTATCAGATAATTTATGAGTGCATTCTTGAATAATAGCATACACACAGGGTGTCCATATTAGTGTAAGTAAAGTGCCACTAATAAGCCCCCAAGTGAGAGATAAAGTAATAGCAATGAGTGTGGAATCGTACCCGCCATAAGCTGTAGGCAGTAAGCCAAAAACAGTGGTAGCTGTCGTCATTAAAATAGGGCGAAGCCGTCTCATACTGGCTAACACTAAAATGTCCAATAAAGTTTTATCAGGGTATTGTTTTTTTAAATTTTCTATGCAGCTAATGAGAATGATAGAAGAATTAATAACCACACCTGATAGCCCTATAGATCCAATAAGGGCGGGAAAAGATAAAGGCTTACCCATGAGTAAAAAAATCCAGCTAATACCAATCCACCCAAAAAGCACATTACTAAGTATTAAAAAAGACACACTAAAGCTATTAAACATAATAAGTAAAACAATAAATATCGCAAGGGCGGTTAGTAACATAGCTTTCATCAGAGAGCTAATAGATTCTTTAGAGGTTTCATGTTCTCCTGTTAATTTATAAGATAAAGCAGGGTATTGTTTTTTTATATTTTGAAGGATTTTTTGTATCTGTAGATTAGCTTGCATGCTTGTGGTTTTAAGAGGGTCAATATTAGCCTTAAAACTTAAAGATGGTTTAAAGTTATAGTGGTTTTTTATTTCTGTACCTTTTTTATTTGGCACCCATTGTGTGATATGTTTAAGAGGTATGAGAGGTCCGTTAGAGGAGGGGATAGCAATTTGTTTTAATAATTCCATATTAGAGCGTCCTTCATTATTGTATTTAACTCGTATATAAAATTGCTCTCCGTTTTGTGTCACTTCTCCTGCAATATGCCCTGTCAGTGCTGTTTGCAAAGCTAAGCCAATAGATTGTGTGCTAAGCCCCATGCGAGATAGTACTTTATTGTTAGATTGTATAACATATTCCGGACCAGTATAAGAGCTGTTATCTCTTGTATGTATCAATCCGTTAACAGTTTGAAGCTTACTTTTTATTTTTTTAACAGCGGAGGATAATTGTTTCTGACTTTGAGAAGATAGTACAAACTCCACAGCATGTCCTATTTTAGGACCATGGCTTTGCCCCGTGCTAAATCGCAAAACTTTAAAAGCTTTAATACGATGTAGCTGTTTTAGTTTGTATTTGTAATTTAATTGTTGCACTTTATTGGGCTTTATTTTTACTACTAATTGCCCACTACTTTTTATACTGTTCAGTTGGATGTTTGTGTACTGGATGTTGGACTCTCCTAAAATGGGGCGAACTTGTGTCTCCAAGGCTAAAGCTTTTTGTTTTAATAAAGTAAAGGGAGTGCCTTTGTTCATATTAAAATAAGCTGTGTAAATAGATTTCACTTTATGGTCAAACATAACAAATTTATTTTTAGTAAAACCCACATAAAGGCTGATAATTAAAACACTTAATAAAACCACACATGATAAATATTTTTTTTGAATAATTATTGTGATTATTCCCTTCCATTTTTCAAAGTCAAAAAAAGTGTTTTTTTTGTAAGATACAGGTAATAACATCGTGAAACGCAATCTCGCGGGTAATAAAAAAATAGCTTCTATAAGACTAATAACCAGAGCAATACTTACAATAATAGGTATGCATTTAATAAACTGCCCCATAACACCTTTAGTAATAAGCATAGGGAAAAAAGCTAAAATAGTGGTAATGGTAGCAGCTAACATAGGCTTTGCCATTTCTTGCACAGCAAAGACCGCTGATTTTATAGGGGGATGCAGTTGTGACCTATATTGCACATAATTTTCGCTAATAACAATAGAGTTATCCACAATCATCCCTAAACAAATAATAAAAGCACACATACTGATAGCATTAAAAGTAATACCCATGGTAGATATAACGGCTACTGTTGCTAATATACAAAAAGGTAAGCTTAAAGCACTTACAAAGCCAAGATAAGTTGGTAGAGATATTAATAAAATCAATACAACCAATAAAAAGCCTATTATAGCGTTATTGGTAACAATACTGAGCCTTTTTTTTGAGACAGTGGATTCATCAAACAGTGATTGTATTTGCACTTGGTTGTTAATATTTTTTTTATACTCTGTAATTTTATTTTTAATTTGTCGTATAGTTTTTATAGAATCAGTATTTTGTTTTTTCACTACATTGAGTTGCACGGCATTTTTACCATTAACAAAAACAGATGTGGTAAAATCTGCTTTGGCATCTTTAACAAGGGCTATGTCTTTGAGAAAGATTTGTTTCCCTGAAAAATTAGAACGGATAACAATGTTTTTTAAATCTTCTATATCATCTATTTTACCTATAACATAAGTCCAATAGTGTTGTGTAGGGGATAGGATACGCCCTGCTGAAGTGTTGTGGTGCTTTTTAATGGCACTAATAACTTCTTGAAAATCAATAGACTTTTTGTTGATTTCATAAGGGTCAAGCAGTACCTGAAACTCTCTTTTATGAAAGCCTTTGAGAGTGATATAAGAAACATCAGGTAGATTTTCTAAAATAGATTTTAACTCATAAGCTTTTTTGTGTATCAATCTTTTGTTTTGATACGAGGTGGAAGGGTTTTTTTGCTTATCTATAACAGCTATTTTGATAATAGGTGTGTCGTTAGCTGTGTAATGGCGTACTTGAGGAGGGCTCAGTAACGCTTTCGGTAGTTTAGTGTTTTGGATAGCCCTGTGGATAGCTGTAATGGTTTTAGCAGTGTCTGTGTTTAAGTCTAAATAAAGTCGTATGGAGCTAGTGTTAGGTTTGGAGATGGAATGGCTTTTTCTGATAGAAGGGATGTCTTTAAATTTTTGTTCTAATTTGTTTGTGATGTTTTCTTCTATCTCTTTTGCACTACTGCCTGGGTGATGTGTTGTCACATTAACGATAGCATAGTCTACAGGGGGGTAAGTTTCTTTTCGGAGGGTAGATAGCCCTATCACTCCTAATAGGAAGCCACCAATGATAATCATAAAGGTTAGTTTGTAATAGTGAATAAAATAGCTAACTAATTTCATAACTATCTTTAATTAAGGAGGACAATTTTTTTATTGTAAAGGGGGCTTGGGCAGGTGGCGTAAAGCCTTCTGCCATTCAAATTGATGGGTGTGTTTATTTAATCTTTCTTGACTATCTGACATAAGTGTTAAAAAATTTAACTGAGGTCTAAATTGTAAATCATTTAATAAAAGTATAGCATGTTGTTTCACATTGCTATCGTTATTGTTAAGTTCTAATTCGTCATCATTAATGAGTGCTGTGGGTTTTTTAATGTGTCGTTTATCAATTTCTTTAATAATATTTTTTAGGTATTGAACGCCAGACTTTCTATAAACACTAAAGCCTTGTAGTGCTTCTAGTGCTATAATACGAAAATAAGTGTTCACGCTATGGTTTAAAGCAATAGTTTTGAGTGCATCAGCTGGGGTGTCTGTGTGATTTCTAATCCCTAACCGTACCATGGATAAAAGCAGTGGCATAATCATTCGGGTTCGAAAATCTGCTAACTCTAAATCATTTAATTTGTGTTGTTCTGTTTGTATAAAGTTTGAAAAAACAGATATAACTTTGCCGTCACATAGCTTTATGGATTGACCCTTAGCATGTGTGGTGTCAGCCACAGCCCATATCATAGCTTCGCGAATGTAGTAATCTTCATTTTTCTTAAAAATAGCAGATAGGAGGTAATCTACTATATCTTTTGAGCACTGACGATTGTTTTTAGTAACCCAGGTAATAATTTTTTCTCTTAAAAACCACTCCATATCATTGTTAAAATTAGTGACTGCTGGCACTAAACTTGGTGCAACTTTATTTACTTGACAGTGGCTTGTGATTTTTTCTAATCTTTGCTCTCTGTGGTAAATATCTATTTCAGTATTGCTGATAAACTTTATGGCAGATGCTATTTTATTTGAACATAGTGCAGGGCTTGCAAAACCCGTAAAAGCAAAGCTTAATATATACAAACATAAGTAAAAATGTATATCAAAATACTTATAAAATTTATCAAACAACATCTCATTCTCCTTATTTGTTTATCTTTATTTAATTCTTCTTATTCTTCGTATCTGTTTATCCTTATTTATTTCTTCGTGTCTCATTACCCTTCTTTAATTCTCCTTCTCCAAGTGTAATAAAAATTTGTAATAAAATCTTGTTTAATAAAAATCTTAACAAATTCTTAAAGCTTTTTTACTTTTAGCATTTTTTTTTAAAAAAGCAAGTGTTTTTTGTTTGCTTTTTTACTACCTTGTGCTGGCTTTTTTGTGTTGGCTTTTGTTGTGCTTTATGGGAGTATGGGGGTTATGGATTCTACAAGTAAGAAGCCTGTTGGTGGTGTGACGGATAAGGCTGTTTGTTCGCATTGGTATGTGAGTGATGAGTGTATTGCTTGTGATGCTTGTGTTTTGGTAGCTGATAAGCATTTTGCTATAGACGAAAAGTTGGATCGTGCCATTATTTTGCGTCAACCTCAAAACTCTAAAGAAGTAGCCTTGTGCCAAGAGGCATTAGAAGCCTGCCCTGTAGAGGCCATTCACCACAAACCCATAACAAAAACAAGTGGGGTGGGGGATAAATAGAGTGTCTTCTCGCCTTACAATATACAATACTTTTTCTCGTAAGAAGGAACTTTTTACACCCTTTCATCCCCCGCATGTAAAAATGTACTGTTGTGGTCCTACTGTTTATGATTTATTGCATATTGGTAACTTTCGAGGGGCGGTGTTTTACAATTTTTTTCGTCATTGGTTAGAGCATAAGGGTTTTAAGGTGACTTATGCGTATAATTTTACTGATGTGGATGATAAAATTTTACAAAGGGCAAAAAAAGAAAATAAATCTATGAAGCAAATAGCTGATTGCTACATTTTAGAATTTAAAAAAGACTTTAAGTGCTTAAAGTTAACACCTCACACTCACAATCCGCAGGCGACACATTATATTGCTGATATGCTAAAAATCATACAAACACTAGTAACAAAGAAGATGGCTTATGAGGTAGATGGGGATGTGTTTTACCATGTGCCTTCTTTTTCTCGCTATGGGAAACTAAGTAACAAAAAAGGGGAGGAGCTTATCAGTGGTGTGCGGATTGAAGTGGATAGCAGAAAAAAAGACTCAAAAGATTTTGCTTTGTGGAAAAAGGTATTACCGAGTGAGCCGGGTTGGAACTCCCCTTGGGGCAGGGGGCGACCTGGGTGGCATATTGAATGCACCACGATGATTGATTCTTTATTAGGGTCTCCTATAGATATTCACGGTGGAGGTACGGACTTAATTTTTCCGCATCATGAAAATGAAATAGCTCAAGCAGGAGGCTTAAGTGGTAACAAACAAGTATTTGTTAAATACTGGGTGCATAATAATATGTTCACTTTTGGCGGAGAGAAAATGGCAAAATCCACTGGCAATCAAACCATTATGCGGTCTTTTCTGCAAAAATATGGTGGAGAGATTTTTAAATACTTGGTACTTGCCTCTCATTATCGTTCTACAATAGAGGTGTCGGAGAAAAAAATCTTTCAGTGTGTGCAGGCTCTTTCTAGAATATACACTTTTTTAAAAGCTACTAAAGATATAGACATTAACAAAGCCCCTTTAAATAACTCAAGTTGGACAAGCATTACTTGTGCCTTAGATAATGATTTAAACACTTCTGAAGCTTTAGCTGTATTGTTCACTCATATTCGGAAATTTAATGAACTCAAAAGTAAAAACAACCCCACTGCTTTAAAAACGCAAGCTCAATTAACTAAACAGCTTATTTACAGGTTAGGTAAAATAATGAGTTTGTTTGAAGAACCCCCTTTAGCATTTTTAACACAATTAGATAACTTGTTTTTAGAAAAAAATAAGCTTAAAAGAGAGGATATTGACCAATTAGTGTCTCAACGCACTCTTGCTCGTAAAAATAAAGATTTTAAACAAGCAGATAGTATCAGAAAAAAGTTGTTTGATATGGGGATTGAAGTGCAAGATACCCCTTCTGGCACTTTGTGGGAGACCAAAAAGCTTTTTTAAATTTTAGGCACAGGTTTAAAAGGCTCGGTTTCTTCAATTAAAGGGGGTGGGGTAACAGGAGGTAGAGAAGAGTCATGAGGAATCACAGTGTTTTTGGCTTTTGTTTTGTTCAGAGTTTTTAAATATTCGGGCATATTGTCTGATAACTTGTAGCGTAAAGAGGACCAATTATAGCAATCAGAAATAGGGATTTTAACAAAAGAGTTAAGATTTAATATAGGGTAACGGATACTGGCAGGGTGGGTGTTTTGGTGCTTATTTGCCGATGGCGGGGTGTTACTTACAAGATGATTTAAGTCTTCTATAGCCACACTTTGTTCTTTAAGGTATAGGTCTGTTAATTTACCATCTTTGTTAAAGTGGAGATCCAAAATATCGTATTCTCTGTTGTGGAAAATAAAAGGCTGAGAGGGTAGGTGAAAGGCTTGGTTTTCTTCATAATAAAGCACCCCTTTGGTGTGAGGGTGTAGTAACATCACAGCTTCTGCTTGAGGAGTGATGTTATTGCGACTTATTTGTATTAATAAAGGAATGGCAGATTTTTTAAGCCTAGCATTAACCCTTTTATCGTTCAAAAACCGTATGCATACATATATGGGGGAATCAGACCTAGATGATGATGACATATCACTTAATTTTGTGGTGAGATACAAGCCTTCTATTTTTTCTGATATTTTTTTTAAATTTATTAACTTATTTGTGGATAATGACCTAAACGAATAGACATGTTGCCCCTCATCATCAGAACAACTGCATAAAACCAATAGTAAAAGTAATAACTGCCTTTTTACTGCCATTATTTTTTGTATGATACACAAATTTTATGCTGTTTCGTAAGGTTATTAAACACACTGCGTAATGTTTTTATAATTTCGTTTGCCAGTGATATGGCAAAAAGCTCTTGCCCAGTGCTTGTTTTTTAATTGTTTTGTTATTATGATAGTGTTATTATGAGGTGTCCCATACCAAACACTGCATATCTGTCTTGTTTTTTAATGATTTTGTTATTATGATAGTTTTATGTCTATCCCTTTATCGGAAACTTCTGCTTTTGTGTTAGTGTGCGATAAGGTGAGTTATCAGAGTGTTAAAACCCGACAATTTTTGTCGCACTTAGATTGTTCAGCAGGGCGTAAGATGTATGATAAAGTGCAGCATCTAAAACCCCATGTTGATGAGATTATCCCCAATCGTAAATTCCTCATCCACCAATCTATTCAACAAGCCTTTACAAAATACCGCCAGCAAGAGGTGCAAGTGTTGGTATTAGCTTGTGGGTGGGATGCCATATTGGTAAAGCTTTATGAGGAATTCCCTAGGGCTACTTTTTTTGGTGTGGATAATGAATCGGTAAATAACCAACATAGCCTTGTGCAAAAAATAGTGCCTAAGGCTCGCATTGTGTATATACAAGAAGATATTACACATCCTCTGAAGCTTTTAACAAAACTAAAAGCCAAAGGTTTAAGCCATAGCACACCCACATACATTGTAACAGAAGGTATTAGCTGTTACATTACGGAATCTGTTTTTTGGCACACTGTAAGTCAATTAGTTAGTAGTATGCAATCTGATATATTTATTGCCGGTGATTTTTTAATAGATAACAGTCAGATAAAAAACTCCCCCGTTAGTTTGAGAATGAGTACAGATATATTTAACATGATACAAACAGAGTGTGATGTGCCTTATTACTCTTATACAACAGAGGCTATACAAAAACACTTACAGCTTATGGGTTTTAGTGGTATTCAATTATTTTCGCAATATGACATACAAAAACAACGCACAGGTGCTTATCTACCTTGGACGGATAAAGACAAAGGTCATATTTATTGTTTTACGGGTTATAGGAAGGGTGTTTTACCTTCTTAAGTAGAGATATTTTTAAGTAATCTCAACATATAAGTTATGAAGAGGGGTAGGGCTTTATTTTGAAGCAAAAAATGTTAAAACCTTGGGTTTGGCTACCAGCATCGTGGTCGTATTGTTTAGGTAATTATTTACTATCGATGTATTCTGCTTTTGTATCAAAGGGGAAGTGTAGTGTATCGCCTCCTGTGTGGCGGTCTGTTAGGTGGAGGGATTTATATTTCCCCAACCCTTTAGCCCCAGCTGGGGGGGTGGATAAATCAGCGTGTCATATTAAGGCTTGGTGGGCTTTAGGGGCGGGTTTTTTAGAAATAGGTACTATCACTCCAGAGCCACAAACTAAAAATACAGGTGTCGTGTTGAAAAGAGATATTGCCACACAGGCATTGTGGAATTATTTAGGTTTTCCGAACATGGGGGCAGGTGCTGTAGCTAAGAGGTTAAAGAAAGTATCGGATAGAAAGTGGACTCCTATTTTTGCTAATATTGGGAGAAATGCAAGTACACCAAATAGCGAGGCTGAAAAAGACTATTTAAAATGCATAGATATTTTGCACCCTTATGTATCAGGTTTTGTGATTAACATTAGTAGCCCCAATACGAAGGGGTTAAGGGGGCTTGCTCGCCCAACTGCTTTAAAGAAGTTATTGACAAAAGTTAGAGATAAGATAGCTCATTTGCCAGAGGTTAATTTACCCTTTTTGGTTAAGTGGAGTCCGGACTTATCGGAGAAGGATTTTTTGCACGGGGTGGATGTGGCTATGGAGTGTGGGGTGAGTGGGCATATTTTATGTAATAGTACGACTTTTAGAAATGAGGGTGCGGGAGAAGCAAAGGTGTTTCCACTACATGGCGGAGTATCTGGCATGCCACTGGCACGCAGGGCTAAACATCAGTTGGTTTTAGTGCAGAAGCATTTAGGGGTTGATAGAATAGGGCAGTTATTGGTTTCAGTGGGTGGGGTGATGAGTGCGGAGGATGTTTTTCAACGCTTGGCTATGGGAGCCGACTTGGTGCAAGTGTATTCAGCTTTGGTGTTTGAGGGTCCTTGGTTTTTCCGTCAAGTTAGTCAAAAAAGCAGGTCAGTTTTTTAATTTTGCCAAAAAAGCTTATGCAGTGCGTAATTTTAAGATAAAAAGCATTTACAAATCGGACCCGTGGAAAGTCCGGATGGAAAGTTCGATAAAAGAATTTAAGGAGGTGTTATGAAAACACTTGGTGTTACAAAAACACTAAAAGAATTTATCTTTTCTCTTATAACCCATACGGTGGCGGGGCTTTCAAATCTTCAAACTTGTAAAGGCGGTAAAAAGTGAAACAATTTATAAAATACTTAATAGTGTTTATCTTTACACTACAAACACCTTTTGTTTATTCTAATGAACCAGTTGAAGGTCAACAAGCTTATATAGGACCTTGGGTGTATAGGGTGCTTAAATTAGGAGTTAGTGTTGGTACATTGTTGATGAAATATTGTGCTGAAGAACACAATTAAAAGAATACATTAGTTACTATTTCTTTCGTCCATTGTTGTTATTTCTGCGTCAGTTGTCACTTTTACCACAATTTAAGAGAGGATAAAAAATGCTTTTTTTTCATCTCATAACTAATTAAAATTACTTAACTTTTTAGTCTTAGGACTTTCGCTCAAGCTCTATCATAAGAACAAATACTAGCCCAAAAGCCCCTCCCTTTGATGGTTAGAATGTGGAGAGGATTTCTATAACGAATGCCATTTGTGTATTTTGCAAGGTATTATCGTTACAGCCTGGCAGTCTAATTTGTTCGGTTGTTTGGTAGTGGTCTAGGGGGATTTGTCTGTTGCAATTGGTGGTAATGTGTTTTCGAATCAGTGATTGACATTTATCTTTTTGAGATTGTTTTTCTGTTTTTAAGCAAGTTTGGTAGTTGATAACTTGTGATTTGTAGGATTTACAATTCCCTGTACATCCATCGACAAATGTAGCTTGTGTTTGTTTTGTGGAGCTTTTTCCGGGTATGGGTGGAGGGGGTGGTGGGACGGGAATCCAACCATCTTTTGAAGACATATCACTTGATGATGGACCGAAATGAGCAAAACGAGCTTTTGGTTGCTCTTCATTACCTGAAGGAGTAGAGTTTTTTTGCAACTGTTTTGATAAGGGTACAGGAGCTGTGGCAGATTGAGGGCTTTTAGCTTTAACCATTGTTACCATACTAACAGTTATCACAAAAGCCATTGTGTACTTATGGCAAATTACTCTGCATATTACTCTACATATAGTTGTAAAATAAGACAAAATTTTAGTTTTTAAAAGCATAGCTCTTTTATTATCGGCAAAAGTAACAAAAATCTTGATTTTTTATAGATTATTTAGTATCCTATTATAAGCTATGAAACAATTTACACCTTTATTTCAAGCAATTATAGCATTTGTAGCCGTACTTACAGGCTTAGGTTTTGTGTTTAACTTACTTTTAGGACCAGTTAAGGCTTCTCAAGAAGAATCTAGGATTTCTCAAAAATATGCTAGAGATGCCCAAGAGCGTTCCAGAATCGCTCAAGAACGCTTTAGTGTGATCCAAGAACAGCTAAAAGTAGCCCAGGACGACCTAAGGAAAAACCAAAAAGATATGGAATCAGAGCTTAAGCAAGTGCAATCAGAGCTTAAACAAGTACATACAAAAATAGACCTACTCTTAAGTAGGAGTAAAAAAGGCTTTTCATCATAAACATTAAAACTAAAGTCTAGAAATCAAGGGGATAAACAAAAACAACAAATTTGCTGAAATTCTGCTAAAAAAAGCCAAAAGTGGTTGAAAAAGCAAGAAATCTTAAGTTTTGTATGAAAAAAATGGATTTTTGAGCAGTTTTTGTAGGATTTTTTACTTGTTTTTTATTTTTTATTAGTACACACTTTTAAAAGCTGAAGGGTTTTAAAGTGATTTAAGCTTTAGGGTTTAAAATTTTATTAACAAATTAACAAATTTAAAAAAGAATTAACAATTTTATAAAAAGGAGGCTATGTTATGAAAACAATAATCATTCATTTTTTATCCGTACTATTACTTACCATGTATGCCATAACGGCAACTGCTACACACCATAAGGCTAAAAAAAGCCATACTAAGCGGGAGCTATTGTCGCACCACACGCACAGTATGTCGCATAGTAGTGTATATGACAAAGGTTTTGTCACTATTAGTTACGGGCTGGAGTTTGATCCTTTTAATGACCTAGAGTATAAGAATATGTTGGTAGATTTGCAGTATGGTCGCCATTTTGGCAGAAAAAGCTTTTTTTCTGCAGGTGTAAGGGGGCATCATGAGGTAGCCTTAGTTTTTAGATACGGGATGGATTTTACCAGAAATTGGAGTTGGGTACCTGGTTTAGATGCATCTGTTTTAATTGGCAGAACATGGTCTAGCCCTAAACCGGTTGATAGTGGACAAGGTAATAATAATGTTAAATCTCAACCTTCTTTAGGGTTCGGTTTTGAATTTGGTTTTTATTTAAAAACTTTTATTACTAAAGTGCATGCTATATTTTTGCGTACTGGTGTAGTGCATGAAAACAACCAATCTCTTTCCAACTTTGACTTTAAAGATTCTTCAGCTTACATTCACCTTATGTTGCGGTGGCACTTTTAATAGCACTTTAGTTTAGTGAAGGGGAACTCTTTAGTAAGGGTGCGTTTTGCACCCAGCCCTACAGGTGTTTTACATGTAGGGGGTGTGCGTACTGCTTTATTTAATTACTTATTTGCTAAAAAACACCAAGGTAGTTTTATTTTACGAGTGGAAGATACCGATACCACTCGTAGCAACGATTCTTACTTAACAGAACAACTAGAAAATTTAAAATGGCTGGGTCTTAATTGGGACGATGGTCCTTACAGGCAAAGTGAAAGGTTACACATTTACCGTCATTGGGCTTATCAGTTAATAAAAAAAGGGCATGCCTACTACTGTTTTTTAAGTGAAGCAGAGTGTGAGGCACAAAAAAAACAATCTATCCAAAACACCCCTTTTCGTATTAAAAGCCCCTATAGGGACGAAAGCTTGCAAACAGCGGAAGCTAAAATACAAGCAGGTGAAAAAGCCACTATTCGTTTTAAAGCTTCTACCCACACTGTCAAACAGTATTCTTTCACAGATATTGTACGGGGTGATATATCTTTTCCCTCTGACATGGTGGGGGATTTTATACTGATAAGGGCAAATGGTATGCCGGTTTATAATTTTTCTTGTGCGGTGGACGATCACCTTATGCATATTTCCCATGTACTCCGTTCAGAAGAACATCTACCCAACACCCTAAGGCAGTTAATGATTTTTGACGCTCTTTTGTGGAAAAGACCTTTATTCGGACACCTGTCTATTATACAAGGCAGTGATCGTAAAAAATTAAGCAAAAGGCATGGAGCTGTGTCTTGCAAAGAGTACAAAAAACAAGGCTATTTACCAGAGGCCTTGGTCAACTTTTTAGCCCTTTTAGGTTGGAACCCTAAAACAACTCAAGAGTTTTTTTTGCTACCAGAATTAATAAAACTATTTTCTCTTAAAGGTCTCCATACTGCCCCTGCCGTGTTTGATGAAAAAAAACTTAAGTGGTTAAACAGCCAACATATTAAACAATCAGACGACTTACTTTTATGGAGCAAATTAAATATATTTTTTCGCCAAAAAGGCTTAGAGTTTCCAAACTCTAATGAGTGGCGTAAAAAAGCTGTGCAAACACTTAAAACTTCTTTTACCACTTTGTTAGAAGGGGCAGAGTTATTTCAAGCTCTATCGTTAAACGAGTTTAAGATTTATCCGTCAGCTAAAGTGATATATCAATGGTCGTCCACAATGGATGTTTTAAAAGCCTGGGAGGAATGTTTAAAATCCCATAAAGATACTATAGTAGAAAGTAAAGATTTTTTATCTTTTGTGAAACTTATTCAAACCAAGGTAAAAGTAAAGGGTAAGTTTTTGTTTATGCCTCTTCGTGTAGCTGTTATGGGATACCCAGAAGGGGCTGAACTAAAAACCATAGTACCCCTTCTTACTCGTGATATATTGCTACAAAGAGTGAAAAAAGCTTGCTTGATAAATGAGCGATAATGTAATAAACCATAGCTTGTGAAATCAACAGAAAAAAAAACACGCTTTGTGTGCCAAGAATGTGGTGCAGAATGCCTCAAGTGGCAAGGGCAATGCCCTCAATGTAAAAAGTGGAACTGTCTTACAGAAGAGCTGTTATCCCCCGCCGTATCGCCTTTTGCCGGCTCACAAAAAACCCTTGCTTCTTCTGGTAAGCAGCCTGTTCTTCTTAGTGATAAACTATCGCACTCCACCGAATATCGAACACCTACTAACATGCCGGAATTAGACCGTGCCTTAGGAGGGGGCTTAGTCCCCGGCTCCTACATTCTCTTAGGCGGAGCCCCCGGTATTGGTAAAAGCACTTTGCTTTTGCAAATGGCAGAAGGTTTGTCTCAAACATCAACTGCTAAAAAAAATAATCAAAAAAATCAAACGGTGTTTTATGTGTCAGCAGAAGAAAGCACTAATCAAACAATTATGCGAGCCTCACGGTTAGCTCTTAAAAAAACACCATCTATTTTTATACTGAACGAAACCTCCTTAGATCGTATCTTTCACCATGTGGAAAAAATCAAACCTAAAGTGTTAATTGTGGATTCGATACAAACAGTGCAGCTATCGGCTTTGTCGTCCCCAGCAGGTTCTATGTCTCAATTAAGAGAATGTGCTAACCAATTACTTACTTTTGCTAAAAACACGCAAACCACAGTGTTTATTATCGGGCATATTACCAAAGACGGTCAATTAGCAGGTCCCCGTTTGTTAGAACACACAGTAGATACCGTACTATCTTTTGAAGGCGACCCTCATTATAATTTTCGCCTCTTAAGAGTGTTGAAAAATCGTTTTGGACCTACAAACGAAGTAGGCGTGTTTCAAATGTCGTCAATGGGGCTTGTGGGTGTGGCTAACCCTTCTCAATTTTTTTTAGAAGAAAGAGGAGGGGCTGAGTGCATCGGCTCTGCTGTGTTCACCGCTATGAAAGGCTCTCGCCCCCTCCTTTGCGAAGTGCAAGCCTTAGCCCTTAAAAGCTACCTGCCTATGCCTCGCCGTACAGCTATAGGTATTGATGTTAACAGATTAAATATGATTATCGCTATTTTAGATCGCTACCTGAATACAAAGCTTTCTCAATACGATATATTTGTTAATGTGGCAGGCGGGCTAAAAATAACAGAACCTGCTATCGACCTGGCTGTGGCAAAAGCCCTACTGTCAGCTAAAACAGGAAAGGCTGTGGACCATACTAGTTGCTTTTTTGGAGAGCTGGGACTAACAGGCGAAACTAGAGCAGGGGCTTTTTGCGAAGAGCGTATTAAAGAAGCTGTCAAACTGGGTTTTCAACATATCTACATCCCCCTAAGTAATAAAAAAAACCTGCACCTCACATCTAAAGAACTAAAAAATATTACCATACATGGTATAAAACACATCACCCCCAAAGGGGGATAATTTTGATGCTACTCTGCTAAGAACGTTCTACCTTCATCTAATCCATACCCCCTACTTTCAGTGGAAAAAACCTCACTCCAGAGCTTAGGAATACAACTTTTAAAGTGAGCAAACCCAAGTCAAAAGCTTATGCCTGCGGTTTACCGCAAAGTGAAAGCCCAAGGCTACTACTTTGCGTCAAATCCGAACTCGTTTTGAATTTAATTTGCTCACTATTTAAATAGTGACATTATTATCTTTGATAGTCAGTACTATTTCTGTAGTCATTATGTAATTAATAAGTTATTGTTTATTTTTCTCATCGGCTTTAATGTCGAGGTGCTTTTCTATTCTTTTAAGGCATCTTTTATAGTCTATCAATTCTTTTACTACATAAACCGCAAATATAGCAAATAAAATTGAAGGTCCTAAACCAACACCTCCTTCATTTTACCCGCACCCTTCCCATTAAAAGCTATGGGAAAGATGAGGGCATAGCCTCAACACGCCTACTTTAAAAAATAGTGGCTCGGAAATATTTTCCGAACCTTTTGAAAAAAAGCACTAAGTGCAATGGCTGGCGGACATGGTAAATCCGCAAGCTCGGTTGTTTTGATCTGTAATTTTTACAAACTCCCAAAAAAAGATTATGCAGTGCGTAATTTTAGGATAAAAAGCTCTACAAGTCGGATTTGTGGAAAATCCGATAAAGAATTTACGGAGATTTGCATGGATAAGAAAAATAGATTTTCAAAATGGTTTTCTTTGGGTGAGGACAAACCTCTTACTAACAGACAATTCAACATCCTTATTTTCTGTCTTTTTTTAGCATGGATAGTGGTTCAATTTATAAACAACCATTATCAAACAAAAAGTTGGACATTAGATTTTAAAACAGAGAAAATAATTTTTGAAAATAATAGATTTAATAGAGAACTAGATAGAAAACAAAGAGACCGACATGATCAAAACGCAGAACGTCGTCATAAAGAAATAATGCAATTAATTAAAACAAACTGCTTAACAGATAAAAGTAAAGGAGGTGGCAAATGAAATACATTTGCAAAAGGAGATGCTTTGATGTTACTGCTTGCCGTGTAAGCCTGGATTCCTGCCTCCGCAGGAATGACGACTGACGTAATAATATCACTTTAAATTAAAGAGTGGATGTCATTTTGAATTAACAAGCAGGAGTGGGTTCACACTTCTTGGGCGATTATCTCTAAAATCTTTATCCATTTGTTAATAAGAGTGCTACGACTACTCTCATCTCCACCAAACTTGATAAATCCTCCTAATGCTAGAGCCATCCCAACACAAACAATTAACAATAAAGCATACTCTACCATAATGCCTCCTTTTTGCTGACACTTACGATGATCTATAAACCGCAACCCCCCACACAATATTAAAAATACTGTAAAAAGATTTTTAAAAAAATGGTTCATATAATCCATACCTATTCCCTCCCTTCTTTTAGGTTACATTACACCCTCTTTGTTTTGTAACAAAGATATAGCTGTTTTGTAATCTTTATGTTTAAAAATAAAATCCCCAGATATTAATACATCAGCTTGTTCTAATACAGGCAACAAGTTGCTATTAATCCCCCCGTCAACTTGAATAGAAATATTGTTAAGCCCCAGCCTTTTTATTTCTTTTTTTACCGTATAAATCTTATCCACCTGCCCCGGTAAAAACTTCTGACCGCTTGCCCCTGGGTTGACCGTCATAATTAACACTATATCCACCATATTTAAAAAAGGGAAAATACTCTCCACAGGGGTGTCCGGCTTTAAAGTAATACCTGCTTGTACTTTTGCATCCCGTATTTGTTGCAAAGTTTTTTTTATATCACCTTGTGATTCAATATGAACGGTTATAGAACACACACCACTTTTTGCCAAAGCACTAATATGATGCTGGGGGTAGGTTACCATTAAATGGGCGTCTAAAGGTAAAGAAGTGATATTGCTAATAGCCTGAACAATGCCTGCTCCAAAAGTAATTTGTGGAGTAAAATGCCCGTCCATAATGTCTAGGTGTAAACGGTTAGCTCCTGCTTTTTCTATCAATCGCACCTCCTCTAGAAGCTGAGTAAAATCAGCCGATAAAATACTAGGTGCAACCATGTGTGTTGCCAAAATAATCTCCTTTTTTAAGTTGAGTTCCTCTTAAATAAGCCCCTGCCTGCATGCACTTTTTAGACTCTGGTTGTAATTGTAAAATATTTAATAGCCCGTTACCACACATAATAGTAAAATAATCCTGATTAACACTTACTACCTGCCCGGGTTGGAAGTGTGATGTGTTATTTTCTTCTGCCAGTTTGGCTTTATAAATCTTTATACGCTTTTTTTTGTAAAAAGTATAAGCTTGAGGTCCTATAGCAAGTGCTCGTATTTGGTTGAAAATTACTCTGGCAGGCTTAGACCACATAATAAGACATTCTTTTTTTTGGATTTTATGTGCATAAGTGGCTTGACTTTCATTTTGCAAAGCCCCCTCCCACGGTTTATGCATAAATGATAATAAGTCTTTTGTCAACATACTTTGCACTAATAACTTAAGCCTTGCAAAAACAGTTACAGAGTCCATATCGTCTGTGAGAGTAAAAGTTTTTACTTTGATAATGGCACCTGTGTCTAAACGAGGCTTTACAATTTGTAAAGTCATGCCTATTTGTTTATCGTCTGCCATAATGGCCCTTTGTACGGGGGCTGCCCCCCTCCAGCGAGGTAAAATGCTGGCATGAAAATTCACCACCCTTTGAGGAAATAAGTTTAAAAACTCCCTTGGCAATATTTTGCCATAAGCTAACACAATAGCCCACTTGGCATTCCAAGCCTTAACAGTAGATAAAAATTTTAAGTCTTTTAAATCACTAGGCATAAGTAGCGGTACTGACTTTTCTAAAGCAAGCCCAGCTACCGGAGAATAAAGTTTTGCTTTTTGCCCCCTGCCGGCTATTTTAGGCTCTTGTGTAATCACACCACATAGCTTTATTTGTAAAGGGTTATTCAAACAAACATTCAGAGCATGGCGAGCTATTTCATTAGTACCTAAAAAAATAACCTTTTGAGCCGTCACGAAGCCGTGGTCTGACTTTCCGGTTGAGGGTAACCATGCTTTTTAATTTGAGCCTTTAAAGCTTGTGCCTTTACAGGGCTTAGATGATCAATAAATAACTTGCCGTTTAAATGGTCTATCTCATGTTGCATGCAAATAGCGAGTACCCCGTCTGTTTTTATGTGCCGTTTTTGACCTGATAAGTCTAACCCTTCAACCTCTATGAGAGAAGACCTTTTTACCTCCGCATAATAAGAAGGAAAACTCAAACAACCCTCTAAAAAAGTTGTATGCCCTGTGGCTTTTGTAATCTCTGGGTTAAATAATATTACAGGTTGTTGTACAGTTTTTTCGTATTCCCCAGGAGAGGACTGCTCATACCGCTTATTATCCCCTTGTAAAAGAGGACGAGTGTCAGCTATAAATAAACGGACAAACACTCCAACCTGTATAGCCGATAAACCTAAACCAGAGGTTGCACGCATAGTGTGTAACATATTGTCTGCTAAAGTTTGTAGATCAGGGGTGACAGTAGTAATAGGAGTACACTTTTTTCTTAACCGTGGGTCGGGGAATTTTAAAATCTCTAATACTGCCATTTGTTGATTATCCTTACTTGTTTATACCTCTGTTGCTTGTGTCTCACTTGTTTATACCTCTGTTGTTTGTGCCTCTGTTGTTTTTACCTCTGTTGTTTTTACATTTGTTGTTTGTGCCTCTGTTGCTTGTGTCTCTGTTGTTTGTGTCTCACTTTATTAAAGTCACGAAAATAAGTATTATTGCACCCTACTGTAATAAATATAACCAATAATTTATAATCTGTCTACCCTATAATGCCCTTCTTTAACCAAAACATACAACTCAAAAAGGTTAGAGCAAGGTTTTACGAATAGCCTTTATGGTTTGAATCAAGTACTGCGGGTTGATTTTTTTTGCGTTCACTAATATTGAAGGGGTGCCTGTAATATAAATTTGCAAACCTGCTTCTATTTGCTTTTTTGCCATTTCTAGGCTGAAATTGCCTGCAACACATTTTTCTAATTGCTGCCAGTTAAACCCCAATTTTAAGTTATTTTTTAGTGTTTGTAAAGCGAGCTTTGTGCTTTGAGATTGCATAAATAGCTTTTGATTTTCAAAAATAAAATCATGCACTTGCCAAGCTTTATCTTGCTTTTTAGCACACCAGACCACCCGAGTTAAAAAACACGAAATACCCCCCTTTACCTCGCAACGGTCTAAAGAAAAAGAAAAGAAATTGAGCCGCACATCAGGATGCGATTTTTGAAACATCTTTAATAAATAATAACTATCTTTACAATGAGGACATAAAAAATCAGCAAACTCTGTAATGGTAATAACAGCCTCCCCCTTTTTAGCACCCTTTGTTAATAAAGGGGCTTGTGTTATCTCCTTCACAGGGGCAGACTGCCAATCTAATAACAAATAAGGTGTTTTTTTCTGAGATATGTTATTGCCACTCACCTGTGCAAATACCTTATCACTTAAAAAAGCCATCCCTACCCAAGCTATAAGTACTCCTACCATCATCGCCCCGTTTAATTGACCCCAACTTTTACTTAATTGCGATAGAGAAAATGCCCTTTTAGTAAAAATCACCCTCCCCACTTTGTAATAAACTACCCCCATTACAAAAGATAAAATATATAAAATAATGCAAAACGGACAAAACATATCCAACACAAAATACGATAGCCCCAAAAGCACTAAAGATGCCCCTACCGACACAGATACCAATAAAGCTAACATCACCCCTATAGTAAATACATTCTCTGCTAACCCCGCAAATAATACAAAAGCTAAAAAAGCAATAACGATGTTGAGAGACAACCCCCAATCCGATAAGGGCAAACCTGCAAAATGAGCATACTCAGACACTAATGTATTGTCGCAATTAAAAGCACTACTCACACGGCAAATAGAAGAAGCAAACCTGTCCCCCTTAAATAAAGACTGCCCCCGCATACTTAAATAAGCATGAAACGCCACAGAAAATAAAGCACACAGGCAAATAATAAATAACTTTTTTTGAATTTTTATCATCATCAATTATCATCATCACTTTACAAAAAAACATATTATATGTTATATTTTTTTAGGATGTCAATAAAAGGGGAATATAGGGCAGAAGGAAATATAAGGATAATATCAGAAGGAAAGATAGAGCAACAGGAAATATAGGAAAAAAGGATAATATAGGAGGCTTTAACTGAAAACTATAAATAACACACTAAAAAATAACGCACTAAAAAATGACACATCGTTACAAAATCCATCGCAAAATCCATCACTTAATCCATCCTCTCATCCGTTAGAAGACATTGCCAATATATGGCTTTTGAGGCAAAAAAGCTCTAAAGTGTGGAAAAAACAAGGTCCTTTTTCCCTCACACAAGTAAAAGGTTTTTTAAAAACAGGCTTATGTTCCGACAAAGATTTTATATGGAGACCCGGTTTTAAAGAATGGGCGAGAATCAGCCTAAGAAAAGAGTTTTCTACCCACCCGGGGCACACATTAGAAGATATACTCATTCAACAAAATCGTAAATATCAAGTGCAAAAACCTCGAAACATCCGATACTGTGCCAGACGAGCTACTTTTTTGCATTTATCTTACAAAGAGTTGTAAAAAAGTAATTTATTTTATACTCTTAATTTTGAAAACTTTATAAAGTTCATAATATTATGAGCTTATATAAGCATAAATAGTAAATTAAAGCATAAATACAGAAAGCATACAGAATAAAAAGAAAAAACATAAAGAAAACACAGCAGAGGATTAACTCTATGATTTTTGAGCAAATGGGTCGTTTTGGAGAGCACGAGCAAGTGGTGTTTTTTCAAGATCTTTCAGTGAACTTAAAAGGCATTATCGCTATCCACAGCACTCGTCTTGGTCCCGCTTTAGGGGGATGTCGCATGTGGTCTTACGCTTCAGAAAACGAAGCCCTAGAGGATGTACTCAAACTATCGCGTGGTATGACCTATAAAGCCGCTGTGGCAGGGTTAGAGCTAGGGGGAGGTAAATCTATCATTATTGGCGAACCCCAGATTAAAACACCTCAGCTTTTTCAATCTTTTGGTCGTTTTGTGGATTCGTTAAATGGTAATTACATTACAGCAGAAGATGTAGGCACTAGCGTAGACGATATGCGTTATATTCGTCAAGAAACCCGTTTTGTAACAGGCTTGCCTCATTATTTAAGAGGTTCGGGGGACCCGAGCCCTTTCACAGCTCGTAGCACTTTAATAGGCATGAAAGTGGCAGTTCTTCATAAGCTCAACAAAGCCTCTTTAAATGGTTTGCATGTTGTGGTACAGGGTGTAGGGCATGTGGGTTGGTATTTAGCCACATTGCTTTTACAAGAAGGGTGCAAGGTAAGTGTGTGTGATATTTCTTCTAAAAAAACATTAGCTTTTAAACAAAAATACCCCGAAGTAAAAATTGTATCTACAGATGATGTGTATGATGTAGCGTGTGATATTTTCTCACCTTGTGCATTAGGAGGAGTGATTACCCCTCAAGTAGTAAGCAAACTCAAATGTTCTATCATAGCAGGGGCTGCTAACAATCAATTAGACACTTTAGAAACAGAGATACAAATTCAACAAAAGGGTATTCTTTATGTGCCGGATTTTGTCATCAATGCTGGAGGGCTTATTAATGTGTTTGTAGAAACCACAGGTTGTTATTCAGAAGAAGTGGTTTTAAAAAAAATTGAAAACATTTCTGATGTATTAACAGAGATTTTAAACCAGTCAGTAAAAACCAACAATCTCCCAACGGATGTCGCCATTAGCATTGCTAACAGCCGTCTGCAAGGGGGGTATGCTGATTTAATAAGGAAAAAAGAAAGTGTCTCATAGCAACCTACCTCATACTACATCTACTAAATTAGCACCTAAAGATAAAGACCCTTTGTCTCGTTTTATTGCTTGGTCTCATAAATGGGTGGTCGGATATTTTCATTATATTTTAGTTTTAATTGTGCTGGCATTGGTGGTGTTTGGTATCGTATTATTTTGGAATTATTGGACTCAGAGGCAAAACCAAAAAGCAGAAGATGCACTATATAATGTTAAGCAAGCTTTAATAGAGGTAGAAAAAAAAGAGGGAGGTAATGTATTAAGTTTTGACAAACAAGGTAAGGGTTTTTTTAAACCAGCACAAAAAGCAAAAACATACACTTCAGAAATGAAAGATAAAGCCCAACAATATGTATCAGCTATTTTAAAGTACAAACATGTACCTGCAGGGGCTGTAGCGAGTGTAGAAATGGCTTATTTTCTAAACACCTACGATCAACCAGACCAAGCACTAAAATTGTTACAAACGGTGTCAAAACATTTTAAGCAAAAAACAATAGTGGGTTTTTTGTTAGCTTTTCAAACAGGGGTGGTACTCATGGACCAAGGTCATTACACACAGGCTTTAGAGAAGTTTCAGTGGATAGAAGTATGTGAGCAGGCAAAATATTTGCATGCCGATGCACTGTTAAAAATGGGTTTAATATACGAAGCCACAAAACAAATAGCAAAAGCCAAGTCTACTTACCACCGTATTAAAACAAACTTTGCACAATCTGGTGCCAGCAAAAGGGCTTTGCAATATTTAAACTTACTACAAGTGAAATTGGCACTAGAATCAAAAACCCCAAAACCCATTCAGAAAAAAGATATTAGATAACATGTTAGATAACAGATTAGATAACAAATTATGACATCACTTACTCATTTACTAAAACACTTAGTGTATTGTGTGGCAATGGTGGCTTTTTGTATGGCGTGTTTTGTGCCTTTAAGCTATGCCCGTGGGCGTAAAGCGAGTGTTAATATAGTGGGTGTTAATAAAATAGCCGTTAATAAAGTGAGTATTGATAAAGTATGGGTACGCCAGACTTTTCGTAAAAATGGTCCTTTGGTGAGTGCATTGCAACCAGTGCGTGCGGTATTTGTGGGTCGCGATTTGGTTGTACAAGGTAACAGAATTAACGGAGTGCATGCTTACACAAGGAAGTGGGGTAAAAAGCGGTGGAGCTTATGGGTTAAAGGAGGGGTAGCAGGTGATTTACTATTTGTTCCTTCTGACATAAGTGGGGAGCGTAAAAAAAGTGCAAAGTCAAAAAAAGAAAATAAGAAGTATCGCGGGTATTTAATTTTTGGTGGAGCGGATGGTTTTATTTACGCCGTTTTTGCACAAACAGGGCAGGTTTTTTGGAAGCAGTTTATTGGTTCTGCAATGTTTAGTCAGCCTGTTTTACACAAAAATAGAATCTATATTGCACAAGTCGGTAAATTGTACTGTTTAAAAGCCCGTACGGGGGAAGTGGTATGGACTTATAGGGTTCGTCTCAAAAAACCAGAGTTTATTGTAGAGGGGATAGCTACTCCTTTAGTCACTCCTCAGTGGATTTATTTTAAAAGTGGGGATGGTGTGTTATCGGCACTGAACCACAAGGGGCGAAGAAGGTGGAAAGTGTCGTTATCTCGCAAAGAAGATAGATTCACATCCGCTTTATCGGCACCCGTTATGGGTAAATTATGCTTGTATTCTGCAGGTTTTGAATCAGGGCTTTACTGTTTAAACAAAAACACAGGGGCTGTGATATGGAAAACCACTATGGGTTCTCACGGTGATGTGGTATTAGACGGTAACCGTTTATTTTATCCTACTTCCAATGGGAAAGTGTTAGCTTTAGACCAAAAATCAGGTAAGAAAATTTGGGAACATCAAGTACCCCATTCCATTGCTACGGATTTATCTCTTTATAAACATTATTTAGTGTATGGGGAGTTTTCAGGTGCGTTGCGACTGTTGTCTAAAAAAGATGGTGCATTGCAGGGGGCTTTTTTCTTTGGTAAGGGGTTATCGGCTAAGCCACTTGTGTCTTTAGCAGATAAGGCTTTGTATTTTATTTCTAATTATGGGTGGCTTTACAAAGTCAGTATTTCTTTAAAACAGGTGTAACATGTCTCAAATAAGTGATAAAAGGAAACATTTTAAACAGCAATTAAAACAAGGGCGTTGCTTGCGTTTTGTGGGTTCGTTTTCCCCTTTAGTGTCGCGGTTAATTGAAGAGCGAGGTTTTGAAGGAGTGTATGTTTCAGGAGCTGTACTTTCAAGTGATTTAAATTTACCTGACTTGGAGTTAAATACTTTATCCGAAGTGGTAGATAGAGGGGGGAGTATTGCAGGTGGTAGCACACTCCCAGCTTTGGTGGATGCCGATACAGGTTTTGGTGGTTCTTTGTTGAATGTGGCTCGTACAACAGCAGAGTTAGAAATGGCTGGTTTTTGTGGTTTGCATTTAGAAGATCAAAAAAGCCCTAAAAAATGTGGTCATTTAGATAATAAAGAGCTTATTAGTGTCAAACAAATGCAAAGTAAAATTACCACGGCTTTAAAAGCAAGGCAAGATCCAGCTTTTCTTATTGCCATCCGAACAGATGCCAGAGGGGTTGAAGGCTTAAATGCTTCTATTGATAGGGCTAAAGCTTACCAAGATGCCGGGGCAGAAGCTATTTTCCCAGAAGCTTTGTCAGATAAAAAAGAGTTAGAACAATTCAGAAAAGCTATCCCTCTGCCTTTAATTGCTAATATGACGGAATTTGGAAAAACCACTCTTTTATCCGTGCAAGAATTAGAACAATTAGGCTATAACATGGTTTTATACCCTGTATCAGTATGGAGGTTGGCTTTAAAAGCTGTATCAGATGGTTTAAGTGAGTTGAACAAAACTGGACACCAAAAAAACCTCTTACATAAAATGCTTACCAGAAAAAAACTGTATGAACTTTTAAAATACTCGGAATACGAAAAAGCACTTGACTAAATAACCTATAGAAATAAAAATAAATAATTTTAAACAAAACATAAGGAGCTATAGTTATGAGAGCAAAAAAAGGTTTAGAAGGTGTTATTGCTGATGAAAGTATGATTTCTAAAGTCATACCTGAAACCAGCTCACTTATTTATCGTGGTTATTCTGCTGAAGATTTGGCACAAAAGTCTTCTTTTTTAGCCACGGTATTTTTGTTATGGAATGGAGAATTGCCAAGGAAAGAGGAGTTAGTGCAATTTCAAAAAGAAGAAAAACAATTTCGAAAAAACGACCCTAGGATTTTAAATGTTTTAAAGGCATGTGCCAAGGCTCATCCTATGTCTGCTTTAAGAACAGCTGTATCTATGGCAGGGGCTTTAGACCCAGAGGCAGATAAAGAACTCACACCGAAACAGCTAAAGCAAAAGGCGATGTATTTATTGGCTAACATTCCTTTGTGGATTGCCGCTCACAGTCGTTTTAGTAAAGGGCAAGATGTTATCCAGCACAGCGAAGATAAAAGTTTTATAGAAAACTTTTTTTACATTTTTTTTAATAAAGTGCCTGAAAAAGAAACTTTATCAGCTTTTGAATCGTCGATGGTGCTTTATGCAGAGCATGGTTTTAACGCGTCTACTTTTACCGCACGGGTGGTGACTTCTACTATGTCAGACATTTATTCTAGCTTAGCAGGGGCTATTGGCTCGTTAAAAGGACCTTTACATGGGGGGGCTAATGAACAAGTCATGCACATGATGTTAGAAATAGGAGACCCCGAAAAAGCTAAAGACTGGCTATTAAATGCGTTAAAGCAAAAAAGAAAAATTATGGGCTTTGGTCACAGAGTGTATAAGAAGGGCGATTCCAGAGTGCGTCAAATGTTAGCTAGTGCACAAGCTATGGCTGATGTGACAGGTAACCACAAATGGATGAAGATGTACCATATTTTGCGAGACACAATGTTAGAGCAAAAAGGTATTTATCCTAATTTAGATTTTCCGGCAGGACCTGCTTACTATATGATGGGTTTTGAAATTGGCGTTTTTACCCCTTTGTTTGTTATGAGTAGAATTTCAGGTTGGATGGCACATATTATGGAACAACAAGCTCACAACCGTATTATTCGCCCTTTGTGTGAGTATAAAGGTTCTATGGATAAAAAAGTACCCAAAGAGGGAGTGCTTTAAAGCAAAAGGTTTTTTAAGTTTTGGGTTTTTTTGATGAAAGTTTCGTTATATCGTTTAAATGAGTTTGTTGATTTAAAAGAGTTTTTTCATCAACCGGATAAATTAGCTCATATACTCTCTATGGGTGGTCTAGAGGTAGAAGAATGGGAAGATTACTCTCACCATTTTTCTAATGTATTTGTTGGGGAGGTGAAACAAAAAACCAAGCACCCACATGCGGACCGTTTGCAACTCTGCGAAGTGCAGGTGTTTGAGGGTACAAAACCTTTTTCTATCGTTTGTGGTGCTGATAACTTTAAAGGTGGAGATAAAGTGGCAGTGGCACTGGCTTTAGAGGATTTACCAGAACCCCCCACCCTCGAGGCTTATAAAAAAAATGCAGTACCCATTACCAAGCGTCGTATCAGAGGTGAGGAAAGTTGTGGGATGCTACTTTCTTTTTCAGAAGCAGTGTCGCATTTAGATTTAGCTAGTCATGCTTTGGTGGATGCCGATAAAGGTAACATTATTATTTTATCGCCAAAAGCCATTGTGGGCAAGGCTTTTGCCCCTTATTTAGGCTTAGATGATATTATTTTTAAAATCAATATCACACCTAACAGGGCAGATTGTTTAAGTCATTTTGGTTGTGCAAGGGAGTTATCTTGCCTGTTGAATAAAAAACTAAAAGATATAAAAAAACCAGATATATCAGATTTAATAGGACAGAAAAGCGATAGTCATGAGGTGGATATTGAAGTTAAGTGTCCGAAACTATGCCCTGTTTATATGGGGGCTTTATTGAAAGGGGTTAAGGTTCAACCTTCTGACCCTTGGCTAAGGGTGTGTTTAATTTATTTAGGCTTTAGACCTATTAACAATATTGTGGATGTTACTAATTATTTAATGGTTCAGTGGGGGCAACCCTTGCATGCTTTTGATTGGGATTATGTACAGAGTTTGTCAGATAGTAATAAAGATACTAAAGATACTAAAGATACTAAAGATACTAAAGATACTAAAGATAATAAAGGTGCGGTTAAGATTATTGTGGATTTATCTAAAAAGGGTGAAAGTTTTATCACTTTAGATAATGAAAAGCAAACGCTGACAGGGGGTGAGCTGTGCATTCGAAGTGGTGTGAATGGTCATAAGGTGATAGCTTTAGCTGGTGTTATGGGTGGGCTTAAGTCTGGCATTCAAGAGGATACGAAAAATGTTTTTATAGAATCTGCTTGTTTTGAGGCGGAGGTTATTCGCAAAGGCTCTAAAGCTTTAGCTTTAGAAACAGAATCTTCGTATCGTTTTAGCCGTGGGGTATGGGCTGGGTTGACTGAAGAGGTATTGTATCGTGCCGTATCTTTTATAACAAAATTTTCTAGTGAGAAAACCAAGTCAAAATTCCCGCAATCGTTGTCATTCCCGCGTCAATCGTCATTCCTGCGTCAATCGTCATTCCCGCGTCAATCGTCATTCCTGCGTCAATCGTCATTCCTGCGGAGGCAGGAATCTAGTAACAAAATCAGAATAAGTAAAAATGATATAGAAAGAAGGTTAGGAAAAACCATAGATTTTAAACAATTCATTAGCAAAATGAAAGCCTTAGCCTGTTATGTGACTAAAGACAGTATGCTGAAAGAAGAATTAGGAACAAAAGAAAGTACTAGTGATAGTTATAATGATGTGGTGGTGGTTACCCCTCCGGGGTTTAGAGAGGATTTATGTTTAAAAGAGGATTTGATAGAGGAGTATGCACGGCTTGAGGGGTATGATAAAATCCCAGAGCAAATTATTTCTTTATCTTGTGAGCCTAAGCCTTTTTCGAAAGATTATATATATCGCGATAGGGTGGCTGATTTATTATCTAAGGAGGGCTTTTATGAGGCTATTAACCACGATTTTATATCACAAGATTTTTCTCATACTTTTTTTAATAATAAAGATTTAAAAAATTATCATCCGCTTTGGGATAAAAATAATAATCTTAAGCCTGTTCACATTCAAAACCCTTTAAGTGCAGAGTATGGCATGATGCGAGTAAGCCTTATTCCGGGTTTGTTTAGAAATGCTGAGCAGAGCATTCATCGTGCTTGTTTAAAGGGGCGGTTATTTGAATTAGGTAGTGTGTTTTCTCAAAGTGTGAGTAACACCTCTTCTACTTATAAGGAGCAAGATTGTTTAGCTTTAGTAGCCTGGGGTAGTGAGAGTGATTTATGGCATAGTGGCAAGCCTTATCCGTGTGTGTATGATTTAAAATCGGTGGTAGAGTGTATGCTGGGCGATTTAATGATGACAGATTTTGAGTGGCACCCACTATCCAAAGGGGTTTTGGATTTTATGCATCCTGGTCAGTTTGTGCTTTTAAAGGTCAAAGACCAGGTTGTGGGGTATGTGGGTTCTATACATCCTGCGTTTATGGCAAAGCATAAAATTCGGGTAGATATGGCTATGGGTGAGTTTGATTTATCGGTTTTTCAAAGTAAGAGGCGCAAGAAGTTTAAGTTTTTATCTCGCTATCCACAGGTAGAAAGGGATGTGGCTTTTTGGCTAGATCAGGATACACCAGCCGGGGCATTAGCTAAGGATCTCAAAGTATTAGCAGGTCCACTTTGTCGCATGGTGCAAGTGTTTGATGTCTATCAGGAAGAAAAAAGCAGTACAGGTTCTAGTGGTGCTAAGGGTGGTGGTGATAAGGAGGGTAAAGGCAAGCGATCGGTTGCTTTTCGTCTCGTTTGGCAGTCGGAGAAAAAAACTTTAGACGATAAAACCATTCAGACATTACAGGCACGGCTTATTAAAGCAGCACAAGACAAATGGTCTATTAAATTAAGGGGTGAGGAAAATGGTGGTTGATTATTTTTGTTATTATTGTAAGAAAAACTTTTTACTTTAAGAAAATAATATTTGACACTAAGCATGAGTTACGGTTAAATAATAACATATAAATGAACTTATAAAAAAGAGGTGTTAATATGGCAAAAAAAAGTAAGATAAAGACATTAACTAAATCAGATATTAGTGATAAATTGTTTCAGTTTTTGGGTTATTCTAAAAGGCGTTGTGCTAAGTATGTTGACATGATGTTTAACATTATGAGGGCTCAACTTCGTTCGGGAAATCAGCTAAAGTTATCTAAGTTTGGTAATTTTATTTTAAAGGATAAGAAGGCACGGCGTGGGCGAGACCCTCAAACAGGGGAGGAGATCACCATTAAAAAAAGGCGTGTGGTGACATTTCACCCTAGCCCTGTTTTAAAAAATATGGTGAACAAAAAACGGCGAAGGTTGTGGTAAAAGTGATTTGGGATTGGTCTATTGAATTACAAAAGGAAACTCCTGGTGGTTTGGATCAGAGTTTGCAACAGGAGATTCAAAACATTCCTCATAAGCTTTCTTTTAAAATTAGTGAGGTATCGGATTTATTAGGTATCAAGCCACATGTGTTAAGGTATTGGGAGATGGAGTTTAGCTCATTACATCCCAAAAAGATGTCTAATGGTCAGCGTTTATATTTTAAAAAGGATGTAGCCATGGCTTTATTAATTAAGAAGTTATTGTATCGGGATAAATTTTCTGTAAGAGGTGCTAAAAAAGTATTGAGCGAGTTAAAAAAAGAAAGCAGAACACATCAGAAGCAATCTACCAAGCAAACAAAGGTGTTAAAAGATTTAGAGAGTATGAGAGAGATTATTGCAGACTTAAGGGAGTTAATTAAATAAAAAAATTAGATGGTAAGGTTTTTCAGTTAAAAGCATCTTATAAGCCGGCAGGTGATCAACCTCGGGCTATTCAATCTTTATGTAAAGGGTTTCGAACAAACAAAAAGCATCAAACACTATTAGGAGTGACGGGCTCGGGTAAGACTTTCACTATGGCTTGTGTTATTCAGAATTTACAAAAACCCACTTTGGTACTAGCACCTAATAAGACACTGGCAGCACAATTATTTGCGGAGTTTAAAGAACTTTTTCCCTTAAATGCTGTGGAATATTTTGTAAGCTATTATGATTACTATCAGCCAGAGGCGTACATTCCCTCAACAGATACTTATATTGAAAAGGATTCCTCTATTAACGATCAAATTGACCGTTTACGCCATTCAGCCACTAGAGCTTTATTAGAGAGAAAAGATGTGGTTATTGTCAGTAGTGTGTCGTGTATTTATGGGTTAGGTAGCCCAGAGGTGTACCAGGGGCTAAAGATTAACTTAAGTGTCAATCAGCAGTTGACGAGAGATGAGCTTATTAATTTATTGGTAGGTATTCAGTATCAGAGAAAGGATTTTGACTTTCATCGTGGCACTTTTCGTGTGCGGGGAGATGTTGTGGAAGTGTTTCCTTCTTATGAGGAAGAGGTGGTGTTTCGTATAGAGTTTTTTGGCGATTACATCCATTCTATGGCACATGTGGATTCGCTTTCTGGTGTAGAGATAAAAAAACTAACAGAGCTTGCTATATACCCTAGCAGTCATTATGTCAGTACGGTAGAAAAAAACCAAATAGCCATTCAGTCTATCCAAAAAGAACTTATGGAGCGGTTAGGGGAATTATCTAGTCAAGGTAAGCAAGATGAACATGATAGACTAAGAAGGCGGACACTCTATGACTTAGAAATGATAGAGGAGATGGGCATGTGCTCGGGGATTGAAAATTACTCTCGTCATTTTACAGGTAGGAGTGTGGGTCAACCACCACCTACTTTGTTGGAGTATTTTCCAAAAGATTATTTATTATTTATAGATGAAAGCCACATCAGTGTGCCACAGGTGGGGGGTATGTATTTAGGAGATAGGAATCGTAAGGAGACCTTAGTAAAGCATGGGTTTCGCTTGCCTTCGGCGTTAGACAATCGCCCTTTAAATTTTAAAGAGTTTGAAACATTTATATCGCAAGTTCTTTATGTGTCAGCTACTCCCGGTGATTACGAATTAGAAAAAAGTGGTAAGAGTGTGGTAGAGCAGATTGTAAGACCCACAGGGCTACTAGATCCGGAGGTTGTTATTCGCCCTACTAAAAACCAAGTGAAAGATTTATTAGAGGAAGTAAGAAAGTGTGCACAAAGGAAGGAGCGAGTATTAGTTGTTACATTAACCAAAAAAGGGGCAGAGGATCTTACCGCGTACTATCAAGATCAAGGGGTAGGGGTTAGGTACTTGCACAGTGACATTAAAACCATTGAGCGTATGGAGCTTATTAAAGATTTACGGCTAGGGGTGTTTCAAGTATTAGTGGGGATTAATTTATTAAGGGAGGGGTTGGATTTACCCGAGGTGAGTTTAGTGGCAGTTATGTCAGCAGATAAGGAAGGTTTTTTAAGGTCTAAGAGGTCTCTTATTCAAGTTATGGGAAGGTCAGCTCGGCATGTGAGAGGGAAGGTGATTTTATATGCAGACAAAAAAACAAGATCTATTGAGCAAGCAATAATGGAAACCAACAGAAGGCGAGTGTTACAACAAAAGTTTAACAAGTGCCATAAATTACAGCCTCGTAGTATAAAAAAGTCAGCACCCAAAGGGCTTATGGAGATATATGGTTATGGCAATCCCAGTAGGTGTGAAAGCAATATCATTCAAGAACTATCGCTATCGGTAAGTGGCAAAGGTAAAGGCAAAGGTAAAGGCAAGGGCAAAGGCAAAGGCAAAGGCAAAGGCAAAGGCAAAGGTCGTAACATGTCTTTACATTTAAAAAAGGTGATTACTCAGTTAAAACAGCAGATGCGCAAAGCCTCGGATGAGTTAGATTTTGAAAAAGCGGTTATATTAAGAGATCAGATAAAAAGGTTAGAGCTTACCGAATTAGACTTATTATAACTATGGGTCATGACCCATAGTTTATTTATCTGCTGTTTAATTCATGTTTAATTCATGTTTAATTCACACTATGTTTTAATCATTTGATTTTTCGGATTTTTAAAAAATGGCAACTAATAGATCCAAAAGAGTTAGGATTTTTTAACCATTTTTGCAATTTCCTTTTTATTTTATTTAAATCAAACTTAACTTTATATTGATGATAAATAATAGAAAGGTTTAGTTGATAAAGCTTAGCTAAATCTTCTTTTTTAATCTCCCTATCTGTTAAGCCCACACTAACCTGCTCTTGTTCTAAAACAAAACCAAACTTATATAGTAAATTGGGGAGTTTTTTTAATGCATGCCGGTTAGAGCCTTTATCTTTTTGTGCTTCGGTTAATTTACGGTAAATAACTTTTAATTCATCTTCTAAACCACTGCTTATGCGTCTAAGGGCATCATAAGTATCAATAATAAACACACAGCCTTGTTTTTTTAGGTTTTTTGAACAAAATTTTAAGTAATTTTCTAAACTAGGCAGGTGTTGTAGTACCAATTTAGTAATAATACAATCAAACAAACCTAATTTTTCTTTTTTGTTAATATCAGATACTTTATAATTTACACTTTCTGATTTTGCAAGCAAAGCTTGGGCTATAGCTTTTTTATCATTATCGATACCTAAAAATGTCTTATTAGGGCTATGACTGGCTAAATCTTGTGTTTGATGCCCGTAACCACAACCTAAGTCCAGCACTTTTTTAGAACGCAGATAATCACTATCAATTAAAATGAGCCTTTGATCTACAAAATTACTCACATTTCTTTGGACCAATAGATGCTCTTCCCACTCACTATCTTTTGTGCTTTGTTTAAGAGAGGGCTGAGAGTGCAATTTTAAAGTAGCTGGCGGTGCAACAGAAAATCTTAAAGGTTTTAGTTTTTTAGCAGTTGATTTCATTTTTTTCTCCTTTTTTTATATGTTTGAATGATATATAATCTACATATCGGGTAAAATTTTGCAGGACTTTAGAATTATTTAGATTTTTTTTATTTGTCTCATAAATACTTAAAATTATTGATATTTTTGTTTAAAAATAGCTCTCATCCATCAACAAGGGTTATATTTTTTTAAGGCTTGCAACTTCCAAAAGTGCTAGTTAACACCATTGAGCTTCCATAATCTACAGATTTTGAGAGGTTATATAATGAACAAATCACATAATGAACAAATCACAAAGAATAGCTAAAAACATTAGTCAGATAGTTCAAATAAAATAGCATTAAAAGTGGACTTTACACTACTTGAAACAGGTATTTTTTGTAATTCTTTAAAAGAAATCAGTTTTAAATCAATAGCTTTTTGCATTTGTTGTTTAATCCATTCAGGAGCATAAGCACCAGATACAATTAAATCACAAAAAGTTTTGCTAATAGTCGTTCTATAAAGATTTTGAGATTGTATTTTATCTGATTTTTTTAAATCCTCATAATGTAAAATTAGTTTATCAGGGAGTGATGTATTACGACGAAAATCAACAGGTACAGTTATATGAAATTTTGTTGGCAATACACTACTACTATCTATCTGTGTTAAATATAAAGCTGTTTCATAAGAAAACACACCAAGGGGTTCACCTGATCGATTCTTAGTCCAAAATTGAAGATAAAAAAACTGCCCCATAGCTCCTGTTGGAATAATATTTAGCTGGTATATTCCTCTACCTATTCTAGACCAATCGCCAGATTTTAAATAATAAGAGTGGTTTCTACGATCAATACCAGCCACTACTGCTTGTTGAGCAGTAAATAACCCCGATTGATTGCGAGCCACTTGTAATAAAGGATGCTTAGCTTTCAAAAATCACTCCTTTTTTACATCATTTTATGTATTTTATGTAATATTTGTCAATTATTTTTTATAAAATACATAAAAATTATGTATTTTATGTATTTTTACCTTGATTACATGAACACTTAAGACCGATTATGATTATAAGTTCAACCTTAAAAATTTAAAGATTACAATGCTTACAAGAATAAATATAAAAAACTATAAGCTTTTTCAAGATTTCACACTTGAAAATATACCTCAATTTTTACTGATTGGAGGCAAAAATAACTGTGGTAAAACCAGCTTACTAGAGGCTATATTTTTGCTGTTAGATAATAGTGATCCTACTATGTTTTTAAAATCTGCATTATGGAGAGGGATGGATCAGTTTTCCACTCAACCTTCTTCCTTATTTGAATTTGCTTATCATAATTTTGATCTTAATCAGCCCATTAAAATGGAATATACTATTAACTCTTTAAAAAGAAAAAGGGAATATAAATTTGTGCCAGAAAAAACAGTGCCTTTTATTATTGATAAAGAAACTAAGAGTATTGATATGTCAAAAAAGTTAGGCTCTTTAGGTGGTATGGAAATATCGTATTGGTTAAACGAAGAACAAACAAAACCCTACAAAGATTTATTAAAATGTAGAAGGGATGGAATGGATTTAGTTCGTCAAAATAATACTTTAGAAATGTCAGCGATTTTTTTACCATCAACTTTTTTTGGAACTTCAAAAGGGGAAGATGCACGTAGGTATGGGGAATTAGATAGAGTCAACAAAACAAAAGGCATTGTAACAGCTTTGCAGATTTTAGAACCAAGATTGCGAGATTTAAGTATAATACCTTTAGGTAATCAACCCACTATATATGGCGATATTGGTATTGGAAGAAAAATACCTTTGCAACTTATGGGGCAAGGTATTGCACGGTTAACATCTATTTTATTAGCTATTTCTAGAGTAAAAAATGGTGTAGTTCTAGTAGATGAGTTTGAAAACGGTTTTCATCATTCTATTATGCCAAAAATATGGAAAGTAGTAGCGACCCATGCTAAAGCCAATAATACTCAAATTATGGCTACCACACATAGTAGGGAGCTTATACAAAGTGCTTTGCAAGGTATTCCAAAGGATTTAAAAGACAAATTTCAATATGTAAGAATTGAAAGAAATAATAACATATTTAAAACAAAGCAATATGATAAAGAAATATTAAGCATTGCTTTAGATAGTAATTTGGCTATTCGTTAATTTTTATATAATGTCTAATGAGTCTATAATAACTATTGAACAAAAAAAATTGCTTTTAGTAGAAGGCAAAGATGAAGTAAGTTTTTTAAAAGAATTTATGGTAAGAAAAACCATTTCAGGTATTCAAATTTCAGATTTAGCAGGACGATACAATTTTACACCTAAACGGTTACTAACTATTATGAACACACCAAATTTTAATACTCTAAAATCATTAGCCATTATACAAGACGCAGACATTAACTACCAAGATCGATTTAAGTCTATATGTTCTGTCTTTAAGAGAGCAAACGAAGAGCTAGAAAAAGACTTGCAATTAACAATACCTACACAAATTGCTGTATTTACTAAAAGCACTCCTAAAATAGGTGTATTTCTTATACCCGGCAATAACAAAAATGGAATGTTAGAATCTTTATGCTTATCTACGATAAAATCAGATCCAGCTACTAAAGCTATTATAAAATGCATCGATGCTTTTATAGAGTGTATAAAACAAGCTACAACCAACCAAAATGTTCAATATAATAAACCAAAAAATATTCACAAAGCTCGCCTTCGTGCTTTTTTATCAGCTATGGAAGATGATACACCTTCATTAGGTATTGCTGCACAAAAAGATTATTGGAACTGGGATTCTGAAAAATTAACACCCCTACTAAATTTTTTAAAACAAATCTAAAGCCATTTATTGTGCCACTTTTTTAACCCGAGAAGTGGACACGGTATGCGTAGCATCATGTTTTATGTAATAGGCATCTGTGTTGTTTGCTTTTTTTAACTTACCCATAACCGACTAAAAACAAGCTGGGGGCTATACTCTCCCCTTTTTTTCATAGTTTTTAAAGGGCGGGGTGCGGGTAAAATGGCTGTTTTGGCTTTGTAGTTGGTGCAGATGTTTTTGTTGGGATAGGGGTAGAAGGTGTGGCTGGCTGGGTGGCTGGCTGTGTAATTGACGGAGCAGTTGGTGCAGAGCATTTTTTTAAAAGTATTTCTTTTATTTGTTTATGTGCTGATGCAATTTCTGCTGGTGTCATTGATTTTTCTGGGCAATAGTTATGGGATTGAAATGACTTAACAGTATCTTCGGCTCTTTTTAAACATTCTAAATTGATTGCATCTATATTATTACAGTGAAAGTTAGAGAAGGTTATATGGGCTTCAACACAACGACGATAACTCTCTGTATGACAAGGGCGAAAGGGTGTATCTTCATTTTCCCTTTTATCGCATCCTATTAAGATAAAAAAACTAATTATAAAAAGTAATACCTTCATTTTAAACACCTTGCTTTGGGTTAAAGTTTAAAAAGGGCTGGTAATCTTTTTACCTAAAGATTTACCAGCCTCTTTTTTATTATTATATTTTTTCGTTTAATCTTTTATTACATTCTAACTTCTTAAAAAGCTTTTGTAATTTGATGAGATGAGTAGATCTTATCGTCACACCCTCTTGATAAACATTCTTTATATGACTAACTTCTTTATAAATCTCATCTCCAATCTCACCATCAAAGTTTAAATGAAGATTATCATATTTATCTGTCGCTTTTCTTATCTCATCTGTTACTTGCCCCTGCCATTCTTGTATTAAGAAACAAGTATTAACATCTCTAAGGTTTGTAAGGCGTTTGTGATTAGCATTACACTTTTCCACCCCATAAACCTGTGCTGTAAAAACCAGCCCTACGATTAAAATTAAGTATTTCATCATTTTCCTCCTTTGTTAAAAAGTTAAAATTTTACATTTACTTAAAAATTTAAGTAACTGTTTAATTACTTTACACGACTTGGGGGGGGTGCAAGCTTTTTTTTAACTTTTTTTGCAATTTTTTTTACTTAAATCTTAAAAAACCACCCGATTAAGTGATTTTGAACCAAGATTTAAAGGGTTATTTAGGGAGGGAGGTGATTTCGTTAGTTTCATATAAATGATGAAAGTCTCTTATTAAATTAACAATCGAAAACTGATTTTTCTGCAATAACTTCTTAGCCACATCCATTCTAATTGATTGTTGTTCATATCCATTAATTTATGGCTAAATAATTGTTGAACCTGTTCATATCCATTAATTTATGGCTAAATAATTGTTCTGGGTTTTCCTCATGAGCAGATAACACTTTCTTACTAAAGTGCAAACCAAACTGCTTGTACAACAAAGCAGACCAAATAAAATGGTCACAAGCATTTTGCACACTACCCTCTAATGCACTACTTACTGGCTTTTTATTTAAAGGATAAAAAGTTTGACACACTTCTAACGCTTTCTGACCTAACATATACACCCGAAACATCTTAAAAGGATGCCGAATCATTAACCACAACTCATGCTTGTTGATTGTTTTTTGGGGAGAAACAATAGCACTAGACAACTCATAACCACTGTAATAAACAGGCTGTGATTCATCTTCCAAACAATCCTCTTGAGACTGGTTTTTAAAAGAACCATCCAATTTTAATAAAGACTGCATTTGCTCAGCCTTGCAACATAACGAAACACACGAATCCACACAATAAGTATTACTCACTTCAGCTGTAACACACTCTAAAGCACAATTATCAGTAGCCCCAAAATCTTGAGCTTCAAACCAAATTTGGCATACTAAACCTTTATCAGCCCACGCAGAATAGCTAGCTGTTGTAAAAATAAGCATAATAAAACAAAAATTTAAGCAAAAATACCGCATATAGTTACAAAAATATAAAGATTAGATAAGAAAATTGCAAGACGCACCATATTTATTTATAAATAATACATAATAATGATGTTATAAAATAAGGAGAATAAAAAAGGCAAAAAAAATGAAAAAACCTATTAAAGTACCTTCTGCTGGGGAATCGGTAACGCAAGCCACCGTTGGCGAGTGGCAAAAGCAAACAGGCGATTATGTGGCTCAGAACGAAGTTTTAGTAATAATGGAAACCGACAAAGCCTCCATGGACTTAGTAGCAGAACATAGTGGCAAGCTAAACATCCTTAAACCAAACGGTACCACAGTTAAAATCGGAGAAGTAATTGCCGAACTAGATACTTCAGCTAAAGCCCCTGGACCTTCTAAAACCACCTCCCTTGCCACTAATACAAACAGTAGCAACACACCATCTCCCACACCCTCTTCTATTGTGGCACAACAACCAGCTCCAAAAGTGGCACCAGAACTTTCTGCTTTTGATACACAAAAAGTCGCACAAGCCCCTTCTTCAACACCCGATTCTGCAAGTTTATCTATATTACCACCCTTAGATACAGCCAAAAGTCAGCTTTCTCCTGCTGTTAGAAGGTTGATAGCGGAAAACAAACTTGTTGCTCAACACATAGAAGGTACAGGTCCGAAAGGTCGCATTACTAAAGAAGATGTTTTATCTTATTTAAAAAAAGCACCTGTTAGTGACAACCAGTCTCAAAAAGAAAGTAGCATGCAGCAAAAACCCCTATCAGAGCAAACCAGAAAACGGATGACCACCATTAGAAAGCGTATTGCCGAGAGGTTAGTTGCCTCACAACAAAACACTGCCACCCTTACGACTTTTAACGAAATTGATATGTCTAAAACAATAAGCTTGCGAAAACAATATAAAGAGTTATTTCAAAAAAAACATCAAATTAAATTAGGGTTTATGGGTTTTTTTATTAAAGCAGTTGTACAAGCTTTACAAATGTTTCCACGGGTGAATGCCTTTATTGACAACGATGAAGTAGTGTACAATCATTCGTGCCATATTGGAGTAGCAGTCAGTACAGACAAAGGCTTAGTAGTGCCTGTTATTAAACATGCACAAAACTTGAACTTAGCCGAATGTGAAAAAGCCGTATTATTTTATGCTGAAAAAGCAAGAGATGGTAACATTAGCCCCGATGACTTAATGGGAGGCACATTCACTATTAGCAATGGTGGGGTGTTTGGCTCTTTAATGTCCACACCTATTTTAAACCCACCACAAAGTGGAATTTTAGGTTTGCATAAAATAACGCCAAGACCTATAGCTGTTGATGGGCAGATACAAATTAAACCTATGATGTATGTAGCTTTATCTTACGATCACCGTATGGTAGACGGCAAAGAATCTGTCAGCTTCTTATATAAAGTAAAAGAATTTGTAGAAGACCCTATACGCTTACTAGTGGATGTGTAAAGTAAATGTCAAACAAGCAATACGATTTAGTGGTTATAGGAGCGGGACCTGGAGGATACACTGGGGCTATCCGTGCCTCTCAATTAGGACTTAAAACCGCTGTTGTAGAAAAGCACACTAATTTAGGGGGTGTTTGTTTAAATGTAGGATGTATTCCGTCTAAAGCTTTATTAGATTCTTCAGAACACTATTATTTTGCCAAAAATGAGATGGCTCATCACGGAGTAACAGCTACTTCTATCAAATTAGACTTGCCTCAATTACTAAATAGAAAAACCACTATTGTAAAAGAACTTACAGGTGGAATAAAATATTTATTTAATAAAAATAAAATTGATAGGTTTAAAGGGGTGGCCTCTTTAATATCCCCATACAAAGTACAAATTAAAACAGAAGATAATTTACAAGTTTTGACAGCTAAAAATATTATGCTAGCCACTGGTAGCGCGCCCAGTGAATTAAAAGATGTGCCTTTTGACGGCAAAACAGTTATTTCATCTACAGAGGCATTAAGTTTGCCAAAAGTACCTAAAAAACTATTAGTTGTAGGGGGAGGGTATATTGGATTGGAGTTAGGTTCGGTGTGGTCTCGTTTAGGCTCTGAGGTGACAGTGGTGGAATATGCCGAACGGCTTTGCCCTGCTGTGGATAAAGAGTTATCGCGGGCTTTGTTAAAAATGCTGCAACAACAAGGGATGACATTTCTATTTAACAGTGCCGTACAAACAGTAGAAAAAACAAAATCGGGAGTGCAGTTAGTTTATCAAGATAGCAAAGGTCAGACAGAACATTTAGAAGGGGATGTGGTATTAGTGTCAGTGGGACGCAAGCCTTATTCTCAAGGGCTTGGTTTAGAAAATGTTGGCATTACATTAGATTCCAAAGGTTTTGTGCCAGTAGATGCGGGTTTAAGAACCATCCAGCAACCACATATTTTTGCTATTGGAGATTTAATAGGAGGTATGATGTTAGCACACAAAGCAGAAGAAGAGGGGGTGTTTGTTGCTGAAACCATTGCAGGCAAGGCAGGGCATGTGAACTATGGCACAATACCTTCTGTTATATACACTTGGCCGGAGCTTGCCAGTGTGGGAGAGACAGAGGAGCAATTAAAAGCTCGAGGGGTGGATTATCGTGCGGGTCGTTTTCCTTTCACGGCGAACGGGCGGGCTAAGGCTTTAGCTTGCACTCAAGGGTTTGTAAAAATATTAGCTTTAAAAGAATCGGATCGTATTGTGGGAGTGCATATTATTGGTCCCAGAGCCTCTGACATGATTGCAGAAGCCGTTACAGCTATGGAGTTTGGGGGTAGTAGCGAAGACTTAGCACGTACGATGCATGCCCATCCTACTTTGTCAGAAGCTATGAGAGAAGCTGCCCTCAATGTGTACAGCAAAGCTCGTCAAATCTAAATGACTGTCAAAAAATCCCATGCATTTTTTAGCGGGCTTTGTTTTAGCACTTGGGTTTTTTGTTTGTTAGTTATATTGTGGGGTGTGTGGGTCCGGGTTTCGCATTCGGGGGATTCTTGTGGCACTAACTGGCCTGATTGCAATGGAGTGTTTTTTATTTCCCCAACTGATAGTACAGGAGTGTGGATTGAGTGGATTCATAGAGCAGGCTCAGGCTTATTCGGTATTGTTGTTTTAGTGTTATTAGGGCTTGCTTTTAAATGTTTTCCCCCGGGGCATAGTGTTCGTAAATGTAGTATATGGGTTTTGTTATTCACTGTGAGTGAAGCATTAATAGGTGCCAGGTTAGTACTATCAGGTTTAACAGGAGCTAACACAACAATGGCTCGTGTGATCACTATGCATGCTCATTTGCTCAATTCTTTAGCATTAGTAAGTTCTTTGTTTATATGTTGGCGTGTATCTTTAGGAAAAATTTTTGACATAAAAAAATTGTTCGGCAAAAAGCAAATACTATTTGTGATGTTATTTTTGATACTTGCTTTTTCAGGATCTGTATCGTCATTAGCGGTGAGTTTATTTCCGTCACCTTCTTTGTGGGAGGGGCTGATGTTAGATTTAAATAAAGCAAGCCCTTGGTTGCTGAAATGGAGAATAATGCACCCCTTACTTGCCTTAATGATAGCTAGTATTTGGATTTGGAAAAGCCCTTTTCAAATACCACAATTTAATTTAAAAAAAAGTGTTAAGATAAAAAGTATATTTTTTAATCCACAAGTTTTAATAGGGATAGTTTTACTTTCTGGTGTAGTTAATTTGTTATTTTTATCACCTGTTTTTTTAAAGTTAGTGCATTTGTTAATGGTGTATGGGTTAGTTAGTGGTTTTTTACTTTCGTTAGAGAAATCTTCTTTATGAGGGGCACTGACATGCACTCATTGTTCCTCATTGGGGGTGAGAAAAGTTAAGTGGGAAGTATTTTTCTTTGCAGGTGAAAAAACCTCACTCCAGAGCTTAGGACTTTAACTTTTAAAGCGAGAAAATCAAATCAAAAACTTTTTTCCTCTCTAAAATTACATTTATTTAGTTTATGGATTGGATGAAGGTGGGGGGTGCAAGCCAGTAACATCAAAAAAAAGCACGCTTTTGCGTGTGTGAGCGAATGTTTGATGTAAAGTAGTTTATGGATTGGATGAAGGTGGGGGGTGCAAGCCAGTAACATCAAAAAAAGCACGCTTTGCGTGTGTGAGCGAATGTTTGATGTAAAGTAGTTTATGGATTGGATGAAGGTGGGGGGTGCAAGCCAGTAACATCAAAAAAAGCACGCTTTGCGTGTGTGAGCGAATGTTTGATGTAAAGTAGTTTATGGATTGGATGAAGGTAGAGGGTACTTGTAGTAACATCAAAAAAAGCACGCTTTGCGTGTGTAGTTTTTACATATAGGTTTATTTTTAGTTATAGAAAGGGGTGATTTTTTAGGTATAATAGGGCTTTAGTTTTTTGTATATTGGGTTTTAGAAAAAAAATGTGTTGGGATTATGAAGCGGTTTAAGGCATTCGTTTTTTTTAGTTTAGTATATGCTTGTGTGCTAGGTACTATGGGCTTGTGTTTTGTAGCAAGGGGTGGTGTTTGTGAAAGTCTTTTTCGTTTAAAGCCTTCATTTTTACAAAAAACTGTGGAGGTGGGTGTTTCTAAAAAAGTTGCATCTTTTGTTGACATAGAATCTTTTACAGAAGCTATGACTCACAATTTACTATTAAGCAAACAGCAGAGTGATTTATTTGATCTTTACATAACTTATTCTTTTCCTTATTCCCGGGCGGTGGATTATTCTTTACAATCGGTGTTAGATATTTTAGAAAAACATCCTAGATTATCTAAGTTAGAGGTAAGGGAGCAGATTATTCATCTTCCTGTAAGGGAGTATTTAGTGCCGAAACAATTAACAGATTTTATTAGATCGTTTAAAAAAACATCTCATCAAGTAAGGAGTAGCTTTTTTCAAATAGAGGCTAATTATGGCTTTTGGGTGAAGTTATTAGATTTTTCTGTCATTAGTGTAAAGGAGGAAGCTTCTTCTGCCAATAAAAACGACAAACAAAAAGGTAAAAGCAACAAAATAAAAGATAGTTTTATAAAATACTTAAACACTACGGCGTTAGACAGAGCCACCAGAGATAAGATTAAAAACCCTGACTATGATTATAAAAAACAAACTATAATATTATATAGAGCTTTAGATGAGATAAGAAGGTCTTTTTTTTCTCCGCATGCTAGTTTTCGGTCTTTACGCACAGCTAACAAAATTGGAAAGGTTATGGCAGAGCTTGTTCACACAGTGGGTTTTGGCAATAAGCACTTAAGTAGCATGTTAAACAATAAAGACCCTTTAAACAGTATACAGGTTATGCAGAAGATGTTGTATGAAAGGGAGGTTATGGCACATAAATTAGGTTTTAAAGATTTTTTAAAACTCACGAGGCATTTAGATGTTAGGATGCCTGACATAGGCAACACATTAGATAATATAATGAATCAAGATTTTTATTCTCATGAGAGGGTAGAGACTTTTAGGTTACGACCCCTTTCCGTTCAAGAATCACCTTTTAGGTCTTGTTTATCTGGGGATTGTGCTAGTCATTTTTATTTTGAAAAAGCTTTAGATCCGAACTATTTATATTTCACTTTAACAGATAAAAAGCACAAATCGGCGGGTCATGTAGCGGTTGTATTAGGTACGACGAAAAAAAATATATTTACCAGTGTGCGTACAGCTTTTGTTGATAAAATTCAAGGTTTTGAGATGCATTATATACCAGTTATTTTAGAGGGTATCCGTTTAAGTTTGAAGGAAAAAGGTTACAAGTTAGCTTTACCTGTGCAGGTGGGCAGTGGGACTGGTATTTCTAGTGAAGCACACATAAGAAGTTATATGGAACATGAAATACTATCTCATTTAAAAAACAAGCTTGTTCATTTTCGTGCTTTTCACAGCGGGTATGTAGCTCGCATTGGTTATTCAAGGGTTAATGACAACTTGGATCTTTTAGAAGTAGAGGGTATGGATTTACATGGTGCCACAGTGCAGAAGGGGGAAATTTCTCCTATCCAATATGCTCATAAAGCATTAAGTGTGGTGTCTTTGTATAAGCCTATTTTACTTTTAAGACATTCTAAAAACGAAGAAGATCAGATGCAATTTTTAAGCCACTTGCTTAAGATGTTAAACATTAGAGGTCTTAATATTTCAACAGAGGATGCTCATCATCATTTACATTCTGTGTTGCAAGATAAAAGTTTTTCTTTCCGTGTGAGAAAGCAAGCTTTTTTTAATCTCCTTCAACTCGCATTAGAAGAAGTACAGGAGTACTATTACCCCTCACGCTTATTTTCTGTAATAAAAAATATTTCATTTTTTTCTGCGGAAGAAGTTAAAACACTAGTGGGGGAAATGAGTAATTGGAAAAACACCACTGATTACAGAAAAACTTTTATCAAGTACTTGACAAAAGAATCCATTAGCTCTTTTGATTTAGAGAAAATAAAATTCATTATACACTCTCCATGGGGTATGATTTTAGATGTAAATGACATTTTATTAGCCTCTGCTAAAGAAGGGGCATTATCTATAATGCAAGAGATATTAGAAAAAGGTGCTGATATTAATAGCAAAAACTCTATTAACGGTGGGACCCCTTTAATACATGCCACACAACAGGGACACTTAAAGATTGTACATTTTTTGATAGAAAAAGGTGCTGATGTACATATCACAGATTATCATAAAAGGTCTGCTTTAGATTGGGCTTTGCAAGAAAAACACACTGACATTGCTATACTATTACAAAAAGCAGGTAGGGTGTTATGAGGTTTGAGGTGTAAGGTTTTTTAAGCTTAGTATTATTATCAGCGTAGAGTGAAATAAGGTTTAAGCTAAGCTTATTAAGAAATATCGTTTAAACGAATAAGCTTTTGACTGGGGCGGTAAAGCAGATGTACAGCACTGCCTGCATCCATTGTGATTAACGGACCATCGTGTGTGGTATCCCATATATCTTTTATTTTTTTTATGATAGCAAGGCTTGTTTCATTTCGATAGTAAATAGGGGGAGTAGAAGTTTCATACAGCTGGTGTAAATCTTGAAACTCGTCCCAACAAATGTCAAAGCACTGCCTCCAGTTTTTATTGCGTAAAGCTACAATCAAGTTTTTTAATCTCGTTTCTGCTCTCTCAATGCGACCTTTAAAAAAGGGGCTTGTTCTAACTCTCTTATGTGCTATAGAAGAAGAAACGGGTTTTTCTTTATCACTTGTAAGTATTAACTGGTGTGTGAGATGCAAAAAAGGTATGTCAATAGATGTGGCATGTTTTTGTTCCCATAAAGCCCAAGGGCGAAACATAGACCGACACGCCGACCCCGACCCCACCCGGCTTAAAGCTGATAGATCTTCTAAAGACATGTTTTTTACTTTTTGTTTTTGTAAAGAGCAATCTAAAGCTACTTTGTGAGTGGCTAAAGTTAAAGCACAAAAGCTGGATGCTGAGCTGGCACAGCCCACCCCTGCTGGAAAATTATTCCCCGATTGAATAAGATAAAACCCCGGTAAATAAAATGCCTTTTTTAAAAAGCTAAAAAAAATTAAAAACCGGTTTATACTTTCTTTTGAACCACGATAAGGAAAAATTTTTGTAACCTTTTCCTTATTAACATTCTGCTTGTCTATAGTTTGCTTTGAAGTGTGTTTTAAAGTGTGTTTTGATAAAACTTGTATTGAGTTTTGCCTCATTGGTATTGCCGGTTGCTTGCGAAAGCACTTTTTAAGCTCTGTTATGTTAAAATCTTCCAAAGCTTGAAAGCCATCTTTTTTTTCTCTTGGGCTAAGAGCTTGGATTCGCACCACACTTACTAAGTGGTCTAGAGTGTAAGACAAAGAGGGGCTTATGGGTTGGTTATCGGCACTTTTTTTGCCCACATACTTGATAAGGGCAATATTAGATGGTGCCAAAGCCTCCCAATATTTATTTTCTAGTAACATTTTTTTAACCTAATTTATGTTTTATTATTAAATAATTTAATAGGGTTGATTTTAAATTGAAGCATTTTTGCAGTTTTCCTCCCCGCATCTCCTCATTTTTAAAACCACCTTTTGCAGTATATGAGCCAATGAGTTTTAAATCTGCTTGTTTCATAATTATTTTATATTGTTAAATCAGTTGTTTGACTTGAATCCATTGCTGAAGGTGCAACTATATCATACCTACTATATCTTTTAATAAAATCAGCTAAACTCTTTCCACATGCTTTAATCACACTAACAGTCATAGCATTACCAGCTTGACTTAATAATTGATTTTCACAAGTTTTATTTTTAGCCTTTATAGCTAATTTTTTAGGAAACCCCTGTAAAAGTAAAGACTCATACCCAGATAATTTTCTTAGGGTTTTTTCTCTTACATATAAAATACCATGTCTACCTGTTCTTAAAGTGGGTATCTTCTCTCTATATAATCGTAAGTCCGATTGTCTGGTATCAATGATTAAAAAATCTTCTTTTAATAAATCACTTGCAGAAAATCTCCCTTTGTTATATTTGTTTTTTAAATAGTTTAAAAAAGTTTGATACGATTTTTTTTGATTTTTAGTAAATACTACATTATCTGTATCAATTAAGTATTGTCTGATGTTATTCATTTTTACTCGCTTAGGGTATTGGTGAAAGTAACTGTAAAAATTACTAACATTTTTTACTAAGTCTTTTCTAATCCCTATAAAATACACTCTTTCTCTCTTATGAGGCAAGCCATAATGAGAACTGTCCATTTTTTTAGCTACAACTCTGTACCCTTCCCACTCTAAAAGCTCTAATATAGTTTTAAAAGTTTGCCCTTGCTTATGATTTAAAAGCCCTTTAACATTTTCTAAAATAAAGTATTTGACTTTTTTAGCTTTTATAATTTTTAAAAGTCCAAAGATAATTTGCCCTCTTTCGTCAGTTAAACCTTTCCGCTGACCTACAATAGAAAAAGCTTGGCACGGGAAACCCGCCACCAATAAATCAAAATCTGGCAAATCAAAAGGTTGGATTTTCATTAAATCCCCATAATTAGCTTCCTTACTTCCAAAAAAATACCGGTATGTGTTTTCAGCATGCTTATCAATTTCTGAAAAGCCAACACACTCCATTCCTAACTGCTCTAGCCCTAACCTACCACCACCACAACCTGCACAAAAATCAATGAATTTCATAAATTTTCTCTCTCAAAGTGTTTTCTTAAAATAAATTTCATCTTAAATTTATTTATCTACATATTATATTCATACTAATTATAGCTTATTTTGTAAAAAGCCGTGGCAAAAAATGGCTTATGGGTTGGTTATCGGTAGTTTTTTTGCCCACATACTTGATGAGGGCAATATTAGATGGTGCCAAAGCCTCCCAATATTTATTTTCTAGTAACATTTTTACACTTTATAACATTTTTTTACGCACAGTAGTTGATATTTTACCCATTAAGCCTTATGGTAAAACCCGAATTTATTATAAAACCTAAAAAAGGAGGTTGTTATGTTAGGAGTTGGAGATTTATTCCCCTCATTTAAAGTAAAAGCCACAGTATCAACTGGTGATGTGGGGTCGGCTTTTAAAGATGTAGATAATTTAACCTATAAAGGTAAGTGGTTGGTGTTTTTCTTCTACCCAAAAGACTTTACCTTCGTATGCCCAACCGAAATTAAAGGCTTTGCAGATGCCAATGCCGAGTTTCAAAAATTATCGGCACAAGTGTTAGCTGGCTCTACCGATTCAGAATTCGTACACCACGCTTGGCGAAAACACGAAAAAGACCTCAATAACTTGCCCTTTCCCATGCTCGCCGATGTAAAGCGTGAGCTTACATCTGCACTGGGTATCCTAGATCCTAACGAAGGGGTAGCCCAAAGAGCAGTCTACATCGTGGACCCCGAAGGCATTATCCGTTTTGTGTATGTTACCGATCTTAGTGTGGGTAGAAGCCCCCAAGAAGTTTTAAGAGTACTATCCGCCCTGCAAACAGGTGAGCTATGCCCCTGTAACTGGAAACCCGGAGAAAAAACCTTGTGAAGGGGATTTTTACATTTTCTATCTTACTTATCTTTTTCCCTTTTACAGGAACTACAGGTGATGTTAAAGATGAAGATGCACAATTAGCACAACCAAGTACTCAAGAAGGTTTTTTAAACTATAAATTAGATAATTATTTTATTAAAAATAATGTACCCTATTATTATCACGATTTAGTACATAAATTACAGTCATCGGATTCTAATGAGCAGTTAGATGCGGTATCGACTATCCTCACGATGTCATCGGTGCATCCTGTGGTTTTTCAATTACTAAATAGGTTAATATCTTCTCCATCTGCGTCGTTAATGGTACGCTTGCTCGCTTTGCATGCCGTGGCTGTACACCACAATGTAAATATCAGTATGGCTAAAAATACTATGTTAAAAGCTTTGCAAGATCGTGTTTTTTCTGTACGCCAATATGCTATTAAGAATTTAGTTATAATTGATAAAATGCTTGCTCATCATATTTACCATACTATATCTGATTTTATTTTAGACCCTCATGTACAGGTACAAAAAACAGCTATAGAAGTGTTGCAATCCCATGTGGTGTTGGATTCTTATATCGCAAAGAATTTAATAGAATCGGTTAATCGCTCTTTTCCAATTGTGAAAAGAGATGCCATCCGTCTTTTGGTGCAGTACCCTTCTTTAATACTAAACCATAGTGAGTTTCGTAATCAATTATCAAAAATCGTGATGCCAGTTTCTATAAATTCTCAACCTGTTATGCAAGATGATTCCGTGCGGTTACTTTCCGTTTGGGCATTAAAAACTTTGTATATCCACGATTCAGCAGTGCAAGAGCTTTTGTTTAAAGTAGCTATGACAGACCCCACACCTTATTTAAGGCTAGAAGCTTTACTTTCTTTAGGTGTAAAACAATTTGATAATAATGCAAAACAAGCATGGATGGATACCTTGTTTAATTTAGAAAAGCGTATCCAACAATTAGAATCTGTATCTGCTTATAAAAAAAAGCACTATATTACAAATGATTCTGATAATGATCTTGATTTACAAGTGGAAGAATTATTTGAAGTGTTTAGAGTAATTTCTGTATGGATGTTAGGACAAATGTTTGATTTTAATAAGCCAGCAGATGCTTGGATGGTGCAAAATTTGATGCAATCTTTATACGACCCATCAGAGCGTGTAAGAGGGCAAGCCTTAGTCGTATTAAATAACTTGCGTTTATTACCTCCTAAAGCCATATTTGCTCTAAGAGGAGAATACGATTCTGATAATCAGGCTCGTAATATTCAGACACACTCTTTGAATAAAAACTCAAGCTGTAAAATTATATTTAAAAATAAAAAATTTGCAAAAACTAATAGTATTTTTTAATCTTTAATTTATAATAGTATGATAGGGGATGAAAATAAAAGAGATAAAAAATATGATTAAAAAAAATAAAGGTTTTTCTTTAATCGAGATATTAGTAACATTAAGCCTCATTGCTATATTAAGCAGTATCGCTGTAGTGAACTACACAGGCTATACGAAATTGGTAGAACTTAGGTCTTTAGTAACAGCAGGGGAAGTATTTGTTGCGAAATTAAATAACTGCATTAGCACTAGTGGTTGGAGTGTAAAAAAAGTGGATGGCACTCCTCTAGCTGCTTGTTATAAGGACACGACTAATGACGCTGATTTTATCCGGGAAACATTAGAGATTATTGGCTTTACCTGCCCTCCAGATGTGACATGTAAAGTCGTTTTAGATAATGCGACTAAAAAAGATGCCAGCCATATTTGTTTAGATATGCGAAAAACCATCCGTGGTAAAAACTACCAATTACTGATTACTGTTGAAAAAGATAATCGCAATCATTACCGTTTTGCGTGCAAGCCAAAAGTAACTTCTTATACTGATTTAACTGACACTACATGTGCTGCCACAGATACTACTACTTGGAAGATAGGTACTGCCCCTAACTTACTTTGGGGTCGCAAATCTCATAAAGGTTGCAGTACTGATTGGGCAAAAGACTTTACATCCCCATAATAAGTATTGTTTAACCGCTTATTAGCAATATCAACATATTGTTTATTAATTTCTACACCTATAAATTTTACCCCTAATTCTTTACATGCCACAGCGGTTGTACCACTTCCTATAAAAGGATCTAATACGATATTGGTATTTTTAGCTGTTAAACGAATTAAATACTTTAATAAAGATAATGGTTTGACAGTTTTATGATGATTAAAAGAACCTTTTTCAGCTGTTTTTGGTTTATCTACTAAAAACACTTTGTCCATTTTAGGATGGATTAGTTGATGAGTCATAATATTAGATGCAAACATATCACAATTTAAGCCTTGTTTAATCTTAGTGTTGATAAGTGAGATATCGTATTTAATGGAATTTTCCAAGTAAGTTCCTTCTAAAGGCTTTTGAGCCATAGCTATAGGTTCGTAACAAGATTTAACTTGAGGGGTTTTCCACCCTCTAAGGACTTTGTTAAGGTGGTGTTTTTCTTTTTGAGATTTATTGCTTTTATTAATAAAATGATGCAGACTCATAGCCTTTGGTTGGTTTTGTGTATAAAGCCATATAAAACAATCTCTCATTTCAAAACCAGCATCATCTATCGCCGTTGCCATTCTATGGTAAAGTCTAGGGCTGGAGAAAGAAAAGAAAAACCCCCCAGGTTTTAACACTCTAAATAGTTCAGTTGATACTGTTAAATACCATGAATAAAATCGCTTCCCTTGTTCTTTAGTGAATTTCATCCCTGCTGGAAGATGTTTTATAGCATAAGGTCTCTTAGGTTCTCGTACTTTATCCATACTCCAATGTTGGTCCATTTTATCTAAAAAATAAGGAGGGTCTGTTAAAACAATATCTATAGAATGATCTTTTAACTTTGGTAAAAATTTTAAAATGTCATTATGAATAATTTTATTAATATACTTTTTCATTATTTAAACCTTAGCAATTTAATAAGTTAGGAGCAACACCTTTATATTTTTTATATACCAACACATCTTAGTAAGAACATCTGACAATCCTCTTTTTTTAATGCTACTTCCAGCGACACCCTACCTTCATCCAATCCACAATACTAATCAACATACTTTCAGTGGAAAAAACCGATAAGCCCCGCAGGGAGGATTATTCGCCTTGTGCAGGACAGCCGTCCTTGGGCTTTGGCCGAACTGTTTCGTCCGTGGGTCGGATCCTGCACCGGCAAACAATCCTCCCCTGCTTTCTTAATAGTTACATTAATTTTAAGAATCATTATTTACATTATAAACAAACATATATTAAGCATACATTCTAGGTGATAAAACCATGCTCAAAACCAGTATCGGATTTGACTACAATGCGGAAGCCTTCGGCTTAACACTTTGTAGCAAACCGCATGTTTGAGCTTTTGAGTATGGTTTTCTCACCTAGAAGTGGGTGGTGGATTGGATGAATAATAGAGTGTGCTAGGATTATATCAAAAGTACCCCCTTTAGGGGCATCAAAAGCTCTTTTTTAAGGGTGGACTCAATTTTGCATGTAGTTTAATGCAGATATGCCTTTTATTGCAAAGGTGACTGGGCTTTCGGAAGCTGAGCTAAAAAAGCTACAAAAAAAGCACACCTCAAGTAAAAAGTCATTGTAAAAGTTGCATTAGTGCTTCAAAACTGCATGAAAACATAGCTTTAGGGTTGTTTTTAAATTTTTTATAGACAAGGCTTTAATAAACAAATAAGAAGGGGTTTAATTATGGTAAAAAGAGTTGGTATAACTTCAGATGTGGGTAGGCGAAAATAAGAATGGAGGCGTAGGCACCCAGACTTAACTAATTGGCAAGTCTTAGAAAGTGGTTTAACTTATAACCAAGCTCAATTAAAAGAACAAGCTGATAATATAAAGTATAACAAAACGGATATAAGGTCTAATAAAGAAGATATAAGGCATAATAGAATAGATATAAGAGATAATACAAAAAGAATTGAAAAGGTTCTTTTTAATAAAATCCAAAATGGGAGTATATGAACTATTGGATAGACACAGTTAACCAAAACGAAGAAAACGGAATCTGGAGGTTTGCTGTTTCTTATAATTCAAACAGCTTAGAGGATTTGATTGATAAAGTATTAAAAGAAGACATCCGATTTTTTACTAAGCCCCTTTGTCTTTGTAAAGAGTGGACTTTATTATGTACAAGTAGCATTCTGGATTCTAAGCCTTCGCAGGAATAACCACTGAAAAAATATCACTTAAAATTAAAGAGAGGGCTAGCTCAAGGTAAAAAGCCACGGGCTTTTAATTGAACAAAAGGTGCTAAACTCATCTGCTTTGCTTTTTCAATATGGTGTGCTTTAATCTCTAAGCTTTCATCTAAGTCAGCAAAAGTGCGAGCTGTTCTTAATAGTGCCCTCCTCCTTCTTTTAGAAGAAAGATAATTGTTTATTTGAGTGTCTTTTAAAAAACCATTTAAAGAATCTGTAAGCTCCATTAAAGATAACTTAGCGTTAGCTTTTTTCTGCCTTCTTTTTAGTCGAAATTGATAAGCTTTTTGCACATTAGAGGCAATGCTTTGCAGAGGTACCGTGAGCTTACCCTTCCATTGATGTGAAAACGATAATATGTCAAACCTGTCTAACATAGGACCACTTAGCCGGTTCATATAAGACATACACCGCCTTAAGGAGTAAGAGCAGTTAATGGCACGCCCCGGCTCTAAATCTCCACAAGGGCATAAGTTGGTAGCTCCAGCTAATAAAAACTCTGCCGGAAAAAGCTCGCTGACCCCGTATCTTACCACTCGTATTTCCCCCTTTTCCATAGGTTCTCTTAAGCCTTCTTGCACCCGTGTGTGAAATTCCAAATACTCGTCCATAAACAACACCCCACCGTGGGCTTTGGTGATCTCCCCTATAAATAAAGGATGCCCCCCGCCAATCATTGATAAAGCAGTGGTGCTATGGTGAGGGCTAACAAAAGGACGCCAATAAAGTGTATCTCCTGCTTGCGACCATATACGGCGAGATTGTGCAAACAACTCCATATCAGGAGCTGGTAAAATATATTTTAAATGGTCTATTAAAGTGCTTTTGCCAGAACCTGCAGAACCTGCCAGTAATATGGAATGCTCCCCCGCCCCTACAAGGCATAGTAAATCAGACGCTCCTTGAGAAAAAAACATCCTCGGCACTTTTGGAGGCTTTAGTAATTGCTCTAACGGCTTAGAGGCTAATAAAACAGGGCGAGCTACTTCTTTTAATCTACTGGCTTGAAATAAAGGGCATAGATAATTATCCCCTTCTACCATACCCGTTAAAATACCTTCTTTTTGTGAAGGCAGGCTTTCCCAGTTTTCTGGTAAAGAAATACTGCCATCTAACAATAACTCACCATATATATAAAAAGGAGGGTGCATGTTTTCAGGCTTGGGTAATTGCCCCGTTTTCCAAAGCAAAGCACAAGCAATGGCAAGTTCTACACCTTGAGAGCTTTTTTTTAAATGAGGAGGGCGGAGGTTAATGATGATTTGCCTTGTACGGGGCCACTCAAAACCCTCGTGTCGAATGGCAGACTTAATCCGCATCACACTTTCTTTAATGGCAGTATCCGGCAAGCCCGTAAATTGCACTTGTGGTAAACCCGGCACTAAACTTAACTCCACCTCTACCGGCACCATACGACCACCATCTTGAGTAAAAGAAAAAATCTTCATACTTTTTCTTTATGCAAAATCCATGAACCTCTAAAAATCTCTGAAAACTCCTTAAAACCTTACAAAAACGATAGCAAACAACAAAAAATCCATTATATGCACACTTTTTGTCCATTTTTTGGACACATAAAGTGTCCAAAATGTGTCCATGGTATGTCCATGGTGCGTTGTGTCTATACATTGTACTTATACATTGTGCGGGGATCCTCCTCCACTTGCTGAGAACTTTCTTTTTTAAAATAACTAAAATTAAGTGATTTATAATGTTGACAAAAGGTAAAAAGATGCTAATTTGTAATTTGCTCTTTGAAAAATGAATAGTCTTTTATGCTTGTTTTGGGGTCCGTTAAGGAATATTATTCCAACGGATTTTTATATATGTTTTGTAATTTATAAGTGGAGAGTTTGATTCTGGCTCAGGACGAACGCTGGCGATGTGCCTAATACATGCAAGTCGAACGAGAAAGCCCCTTCGGGGGTGATTAAAGTGGCAAACGGGTGAGTAACGCGTGGATAATCTACCCTTAGATGAGGAATACCCTGTTGAAAAATGGGTTAATACCACATAACACCACTATTTCTGCGGAAAAAGTGGTTAAAGATTTATCGTCTAAGGAAGAGTCCGCGTCCGATTAG
>OZ251448.1:147500-1761023 GCA_965242515.1 Bdellovibrionales bacterium
CATTGATTGATGTAAGATAGTACATATAAGCAGTAACATCAAATAAAACACGCTTTAGGTGTGATACTCGTTTTGAGCATGGTTTTCCCCTCTGCTAATAGTTACATTTTTTCTCAGTCGTCATTCCCGCTTCCGCTGTCATTCCCGCGGAGGCTTAGAATCCAGAAAGTCACTTTCATCTGTTACAGCTTGGTTTTTTTATTTATTTAGTAAGTTATTTTTTTTAATTCAACCATTAAACAAATATAAAAGGAGGAATAAAAAATGAAAAAACTAATTTTAATAATTGGGCTGGTTTTTACAGCACAGGTTTATGGGGCGAATTCTGAAAAGGTAAGCTCTGACCTAGATGCTTGCTCTAAAAATCTTGTAATTAACCAGAGAATATATGATTTATTACGAACTACTAGCAATATGGTAGATGATATGTATGAGTATGAAATTGACAAAGTGAAAAGAGAAAAATCTCGTAAGACAGGTCGTTTCTAGGGGATTGCAGTTCAAAGAGGCTTTTCTGGATTCTAAGCCTTCGCAGGATTAACGGCGGACGACGGAAATAACGGTGGTGGACGACGGAAATAACAGCGGAGGCAGAAATAGCGACAGAGGTAAAAACCCATTTTACAAAAAAGCATTAGATCATATAGGGTTTTTGTCAAGATTAACTTTTTCTTAACAAAAAGAGCAGAAAATGAAAATATTATTTTTTTTGGATGAAAGTAGAGCATGCAAGTAGTCGCATCAAAAGAATCCCATATGGGGGGTGTATTTTAGTGGGACTTGTGTTATAGTGATGAAGGTTATGGACAGAACAGACTTATTTACAGCTGGTATTTTTCTTATAGGCTTTTTAAGCTTATTGTTGGTATCGTTTAATGCAATGCTCGCTTCACGTATTACACCTATTAAGGAAGATATTCATAGGATAGATTCTCGCATTGATCGTTTAGATTCTCGCATTGATCGTTTAGATTCTCGCATCGATCAAGTAGAATCTCGTATAAAAACTCAGATGGATCGGATGAACGACAAATTAGATAAGCTATTATTATTACAAGTTCAGCAAAATGCTAACAATCAGCGTACCTTGCCTATAAATCGTAAAAACAAGCCAAGTGTTAAATCTTCTGCTACTACTCGTCCTGCCTCTCGCACACCTTCTTCTGCTACTGATTAACTATTTTGTTAGGGTTTGAAACTCTTTTTCTTTCTTGATTTTAAATCATAATAAGAGTAAATAAGGTAAATAAAAGTAAAAAGAGTAAAAAATAAGAAGAGTAATAAGAGTACAAGAATAAAAAGTATAACATAATAACATGAGGGAGTAAAAAACAATGGATATCATAGAACAATTTGTTCTTCAAAAAGGGCAAACGAGGCAAGCGGAGCAAAAGGCGGAGCAAAAAGGGGTGCAAAAAAGCACTCAAAAAAGCTTTCCAGCTCAAGTAGGGGATAGCTTAAATGTGCATGTTCGCCTTAAAGAAGGCAACAAAGAGCGAGTGCAAATTTTTAGTGGCGTTGTGTTAAAAATTCAAGGCAGTAAAAGCACAAGATCTTTCACAGTGAGAAAAATATCTGGCGGAGTGGGTGTAGAGCGTACTTTTCCTCTAGCTAGCCCAGCTTTAGCCAAGGTGGAAGTCATATCTCGTGCCAAGGTGCGAAGGGCTAGGTTATTTTATCTGCGAAAACGCACGGGGCGGTCTGCTCGTTTGCGGGTGCAAATTACAGACGCAAGTCGGCAAAGCACTTGATCTTCAATTTTTTGTTACCTATTATTTTTAATAGTTACATTTATTATCAGTGGCATTGGTTAATACCAGTCATTGGGGAAGGTTAAGGAGCTAAAATGGGTAATAAGTTAATTTTAATTATTTTTATGGGGTTATTGGTATCGTGTCGCAGTTTAGACACGAGCGAGAAGAAGGTGGTGCATATTTCGCGTCATGAGTCTTCTTCAGAGTTAGTTAAGCAGGAGGTTTCTCGTCCGTATATTAGTTCTTATGGTGTGATAGCCATGGACGATCATAAGAATGTGGAAAAGTGGATTACTTATTTTCAGACTAAGGGGCGGGAGTATATGGAAAAGTATTTAAGCCGTTCTACTCGTTACATTCCTATGATGAAGCAAGTTTTGCGGGAGTATCGTCTACCGGAGAATTTAGTTTATGTAGTGATGATTGAATCGGGTTTTAACCCTAAGGCTCGCAGTTTTGCGGGGGCGGTGGGGTATTGGCAATTTATTGAGGCGACTGCTAGACGTTATGGTTTAAAGGTTAATAGTTACATTGATGAGAGGCGTGATCCGGTACTTTCTACGAGGGCAGCGGCGGAGTATTTTAAGGACTTGTATGGTATTTTTGGTTCTTGGCATTTAGCATTAGCTTCTTATAATGCGGGTGAGTATCGTGTAAATCGTTTTGTGATGCGGCATTACACGAGGGATTTTTGGTATTTATCTGCTCGCAGGGCTTTTCCGTCAGAGACGAGGAATTATGTGCCTAAATTCATTGCTGCTTTTCGGATTGCGACTAATCCTGCTAAGTACGGTTTTTCTAGCATTGAGTATGAAAAGCAAATGGAGTATGACACTGTACCTTTAGTGTTTCCTATTAGTTTAAAGAAGTTATCTAAGCGGTTAAGCATAGAGTATAGTGATTTACAGAATCTCAACCCTCGTTATAGGGGTGAGTATGTGCCTGTCAACAAGAGCGGGGAGGGTAGTTACATTCGTGTGCCGGTGGGTTTGAAGGTACAGGTAGATAGTGTGATAGCTCAGTGTCGGATGAAGAAGCCCAAATATGTAGCTGATTATTATTGGTATCGTGTGCGAAGGGGGGATAGCTTATATAGGTTAGCAAGGCGTAACCGTACTAAGGTATCTATTATTAGGCGTATGAATCGTATGAAATCGCGTACGATGTTACGGGCTGGCAGGCGGATTAAGCTTCCTTATTATAGTCGTAGTGGGAGGGGAAAGAGGAAGAAAGGGTCTTATGTATTAGCTCAAAGTCATATTGTACGAAGGGGTGAGAGTTTAAATTCTATAGCTAGACGATATAAGGTGAGTATAAGTGGTTTACGGAAGATCAATGGTTTATCTGGTGCGGTTATTCATCCTGGTCAGAGGTTGCGGTTAGTGGATAAGGGGGTTAAGTTAGCTAAAAATCAGTTATGGCATGTGGTTAAAAGGGGGGAGACTTTGATTGGCATTGCTAAGGAGTATAATGTAGCCTTACCGACTTTGATGAAATTAAACGCATTAAATTTTAAATCTATTTTAACGGTGGGTAGGCGGATTATTATCCCTAAGAAAGGTGGTAGTGGTAGTGGGAGTAGTAAGAGGGGGATAAAGTAGCGTTGATTTATATTGGCAAATGCTGGTATTATATGCTAAAAGTTACAATCGTGAGGGTTGATAAGTGGTAACTATATCGGGTAAAAGTAACTAAGTATAACTTTGAGGCAACTGTACCGAAGTAAAAATATGATAGAGGTTAGGGATTTAAGTAAGCAGTATGGCACTCGCTGGGCGGTGAGGGGCTTAAACTTCACTGTGAGGAAGGGTGAGGTGGTAGGTTTTTTAGGTCCGAATGGAGCGGGCAAAACCACTACGATGAAGATTTTAACTATGTGTATGGCACCTACATCTGGGAGTGTGGCGATTGATGGCATGGACATTATGGAGCATCCGATATTAGTTAAGAGGAAGATAGGTTATTTACCGGAGGTACCTCCTATTTATGGTGACATGCGTGTAGAGGCTTATCTTTATTACACGGCGTTTTTGAAGAATTGCAAAAAAGAGAAGGTACCTGGTTTAGTGGATCGGTCTATAGAAAAAACAGGTTTAAAAGATGTCAGAGGCAGGCTTATTCAGAATTTATCTAAGGGGTATAAGCAGAGGGTAGGTTTAGCACAGGCTTTAGTATCGGAGCCTGAGATATTGATTTTAGATGAGCCCACTATTGGTTTAGATCCCAGCCAGATGATAGAGGTGCGTAATTTAATCGCCAAGTTAAGGGAGCATCACACGATTATTTTATCGACTCACATTTTATCGGAGGTACAGGCTAGTTGCGATCGTGTGTTAATCATTAAACAGGGGCGTATGATTGCACAGGAGTCGTTATCTTCCTTAAGAGACAAGCAGTATCAGGGTCGAAGGGAGATTAAAGTTCGTGTCAGAAATTATTCTGAAAACATTTTACCAATATTAAATAGTTTAGATGGTGTGGTATCGTCTACTTATGTATCGGAGAGTAAGGTGCTGAATATTTGTGTGAGTGGTCAGGCAGGGGCAGAGCTTAATGAGGTTATAGCTAAGAAGGTGATAGATAGTGGTGCGGGGTTTATGGAATTAAGTGAATCTTTTAATTTAGAGGATGTATTTTTACAATTAACAAAGGAGCAAGGGGCATCGTGAGGCAATTTTACAATCAGTGGTTAAAGGATTTTCGTCAAACGGTATGGAGTCCTGTATTTTTTTTAATGATGGCTTTATGTATGGCTATTTGGGGTTTTGTATTTCCTAGGAGGTTATTTGAGTTTGCAGCTAAGGTAGGTATTAGTCCGTTATCTAGGGGGGGTATAGGTGGCTACAATATTTACGAGACGGTATTTATCAGTCATTTATCGATAACGCATTTGCTATTATTATTTATTGTGCCTACGGTAACAATGCGACTCTTAGCGGAGGAGAAAAAGCTTCGCACTTTCGATTTACTCATGTCTGCTCCTATTACTTCTACAAAAATTGTATTGAGCAAATTTTTAGCAGGTTATTGTTGTGTGCTTTTACTGATGTTATTATCTTTATCATTTCCTCTTTTGACAGTCAGTTTTGCAGAATTCAGCATCCCGTTATTATTGAGTGGTTATGGGGCTATTTGTTTATTGGTAGGGGTGTATACGGCTATTGGTTTATTTAGTTCTTCTTTAACGGAGTCGACGATGTTGAGTGTATTTATGGGGGTATCGTTTAATGTGGCATTGCATTTTGTGAGTTCAAGGGCACAGTTTGCTGACAGTGGTATATATGCGAGTGTTATGGATTATCTATCAGTTTCTAATCATTTAGAAGTGTTTTTTCGTGGTAACATTGTGACTAGCAGTTTGGTATTTTTTGTATTAGTGGCAGGTTTTTTTATTTTTTTAACACACAGGGTGATAGAATCATCTCGTTGGAGGTCTAGATGAGTTTAGCAGGTAAGTTGTGGTTATCCTTAAGTGGCTTTAGTTTTATTGTGATGGCGGTATCGGGATGGATTTTAGCTGAGTGGTATGCTTTTTTATATATTTTTTTAGCTTTATGTTTTATTGGTTTAGCCATGGCTATTATTATGGACTGGCGATTTTATTTAGGTTTTTTGACTATGCGGACGACGGCAAAGGGTATGTCAATGGGTGCATCTATTTTATTAACATTAGTGTTGTGTGTGTCTTTGGCTTATTTAAGTGTCAGGTTTGAAAAATCTTTTGACATTACGGAGGAGAAGATTAATTCATTAGCCCCTCAAACTGTGCAGTTATTAGGCAAGTTGGAGGGCGATTTAGATGTACGGGTATTTTACAAAGGGGGTGCGGGGCTTGCGGGCAAGGCTAGTGTCAAGCAGGTGTTAAGTTTATTTAAGCGGGCGAGTTTTAGGGTGAAGGATCATTATTACAATGCTCATTTGAGGAATGTTTTAGCTCAGGAGTATTTAAGCAATTTATCAAATGTCAGCAGAGATACTATTTTTGTATTTATGGAGTACAAGGGTAAGAGGGTACAGGTGGAAGCTCCTTATGATGAAGAGAAGCTTAATAGTGCCATTATTCAGGTAACCAGACGAGGGGAGCGTGTAGTGTATTTTTTAACAGGTCATGGGGAAAAGGAGATTGACACATCTTTAAGTGCTTTACAGGAGGCTTTGGAGCAATCGTCTTTTCAGGTTAAGACATGGAGTTTTGTAAAGGATGGTTTTGCTGTGCCTAAGGATGCATCTGTTGTAGTGGTAGTGGGACCTCGCAAGTTAGTGTTAAAAAAAGAGTTAGAGTTATTAAAGGATTATATTAGTGGAGGGGGTAGGGTTTTTTTAGCTTTGGATCCGGCAGAGAGTGTGAATCGGGGTGGTTCCGTTCAAGCAGGGGCGAAAGAACATGTTTCATTTAGTGATTTGAGTTTAGCTTTTGGTGTTAAGTATACGGGGTATTACGCTTTAAGTAAAAAGCCTGCTGTTATTGGTTTAGGTCCTTTAGCTATGTTGGCTATGAATTTTGATTATCAGCATGCTATTACGAGGTCATTTGACACGAATTCTTATGTTATTTTTCATGGGGTATCGCCGTTGGAGGTAGTAGGTGTTGGTGAAAAGTATTCTATAACGGAGTTAGTGAAAACAGATGTGAAGACGGTATCGGTATCGTCTTTAACGAAAGATGCGAAGGTGAGTGGTACGGCTGGACCTTACATTATTGGTTTATTGGTTCAGGTTAATAAGGAGGATAAAGCAAAGGGTGGTGGTGATAAAGCAAAGGATGATGTGGTAGATCAAAGTAGCAAAGGGCAGGGTGCTTTGGCTATTTTTGGTGACAGTCATTTTATGGCGAATGAGTTTTTTCACACTTCGGTGGGGTGGAACAGGGATTTAATTATGAACACTCTTTCGTGGTTGGTGGATGATCAGGAGTTAATTGGTATTCGCCCTAAGAAATTAAAGTCTACGCAATTGGTATTAAAGTATTTTGACAAGCAATTGGTGGTGTTTTATTCGATTATTTTACCTTGTGTGTTTTTCATTATGAGTGCTGTTATATGGTTTCGTAGAAGAGGAGCATAGGTGGTGGGGACACATTCACTGTTGTCATTCCTGCGTCCGTTGTCATTCTCGCGTCCGTTGTCATTTCTGCGTCCGTTGTTATTCCTGCGTCCGTTGTCATTCCCGCGTCAGCCGTCATTCCCGCGAAGGCGGGAATCCAGAAGAGCTAACTTTTATGTGTACAGGGTTGGTGGAATGAGCAAGGAGGTAGAATATGCACTATATTAAAAATATTATTTTTGTTGCTATTGTAGTAAGTATAGCAATGTTTGCTTGGTATCAGTATCAGCAACAGATACAGGATCAACAACTTGCTAAAACAAAAGGGTTGATTTTTCCTCATTGGAAAAACACTGACATTAAAAGCATTCGCATTCAAAAAGATAAAGAAGTAATTTTATTAGAAAAGCTGGCATTAGATTGGCACTTAAAATCACCAATAAAAGATCTAGCTAATAAAGGTGCTGTATTAAACTACTTAGACAGTGTTTTATCTGAAAAAGTTACTGTATTAAACACGACAGATGAATCTTCTCATTCATCTTCTGACAAGTCAATTACTGGTAAGTCAGATCTTAATCAGGGTAGTAGTGGTGGTGATGTAGAATCTGTCAATTGGTCTAAGTATGGTTTAGGTGTTAAGGATAGCACAGTACGGGTTATTACATTAGTTACGAGTGATAACACTAAACTACAATTTTTTATTAGCAATTATAGTGCTTATGACGGTAGTTTTTTTTTACGAGCCACGGATGACTTAAAGCTTGCTCGGTTGTTATTAGGAGGTGTGGTTTGGGCACAACTTACGGGGAAGCCTGTTAGTTATTTTAGGGACTATAGTTTTTTTCACCATACAGGCAAGCGACCTATGGTTTTGGAGTATCGTTTTAAGGGGGGGGATTATTTTGCTTTTCAAAGAGGTGGTGATTATGAGTGGCAGTGGTTAAAAGAAGGTCAAGGTAAGGGTAAAAAGCTATGGGATTTTACATTATCTCAAAACAAGGTGGAGTCTTATTTTACGGGGCTTGCCAATGTGCAGTTTAACAAAAAGGATGTGTATGATGCAAGTTTTACGAACAAAAAAAAGTATGGTTTATTAAAGCCTGACATGGTTATTCGCATGCGTTTTGATGGCGTTGACAAAAAAGATTGGGTAGCAAAGTTATCTCAAAAAGGTAAATTATTTTATGTATTACTTTCTGACAGGGATTACATTTTTACTTTAAGTCAGGAGCAGGTGAAAGCTCTTAAATTAAATAAAGAAAAACTTATTTTACCCCCACCGCCACCTAAGCCATCTTCGTCTGATAAGGAGGGAGATGGTAAAGCTTCATTAGGTGTGGGTGGTGCTTCATCAGACAATTTAAAAAAGTAAAATTGTGAAGGTAAGAGTTACAAGCCCTACTCGTGTTGATTTAGCGGGTGGTTTTTTAGATATCTGGCCTGTTTATGCTTTGGTTGAAGATTGTTTGACTGTTAATTGTTCTATTCCGGTAAGTACTTCTGCTTCTATAGAGTATGAGTTACATAAAACAAATAGTGGTATTGTGGTGGAAAGTTATGTGGTAGGTAAAAAAGAATATTCTTATACCTTTGTTAATTTAGAATCTTTATTAGAGAAAAAAAATCCTAGATTGCTTTTACTGCAAAAATTTTTACATTATGGGGTGAGCGGGAGTCCTGCTTTAAAAAAAATACTTCAATCTGGTTGTGTAATTAAGTTATGTTCGGAATCTCCAATAGGTGGAGGGTTAGGGGCAAGTTCTAGTTTAGCTATGTCACTGTTGAAGTTATTTTCTACCATTTCATCATTGTCTGTTGCTACTCATGCTCAAAGGCGAGTGCATTTATGCAGAGATTTGGAAACTTTTGTTTTAGGCACTCCTGCTGGGGTGCAGGATTACATACCAGCTTTGTATAGCAATGCTTATTATCAGTTATATATAATTTCTTTAAGCTGTGGTGGCGGTGTATCTTGGCGTTCAAAACCTGTACCGAAGCTGTTTTTAAAGGAGCATTTTTTATTGATTGACACAAAAATAACGCATCATTCAGGTCAAAACAATTGGGAGGTATTAAAGCGGTTTATTGACAAAGATGCTTTTATTTTGGAAGGGGTAAGGTTATTAAGGGACAATGCTTTAAGGATGGTGGATATATGTGACAAGGGGGATTTTTCGGCGATGGGGAGTATTTTACATAAGGAGTATCGTGTGCGGAAGAGGTATTTTCCCGCTTGGATGAACCAGCAAGTGGAGGTGATATGTCAGGCTTTAGCGGAGAGGGAGGGGGTAGAGGCTGTAAAGCTTTGTGGTGCCGGGGGTGGCGGTTGTGCTTTGGTATTTGTTAAAAACAAGCCTTGTAAGCAGGCACTTATCAACTGGTGTGCTAGGCAAAATATCGCAGTTCTTAAGGAGGCTTTTTAAACAGAGGTTTTTTGAAGAAAAAAGGCTGGCATTTTAATGAGAGGCATTGAGGGTGTGTCTTTAAGGGAGGAGGGTAGTTTTGAAAAAAAAGGTTTTAAGAAAAATAACACCCTAAATGCTATTTTTTATTTGCCTTTTATAGTTTTTTTCGTTATCTTCTTTACTGCATAAGAGGCAAAAAGGCCTCTTTTTTAGTGCTAAAAAAGGTGCAAAAGCAAAAGGTGCAAAACCTAGGCATAAAAAGTAGGTTACAAAAAGTAGATTTGCAAAAAGGTGCAAAAGTATTATTTTAAGCAATTTAACAAGGAGAAAAAAAATGGCGACTGTAACGACAAATGTTTTTTCTGAATTAGGCAGGTTAGTGGATCAAGTGAGTAAAGATCGTGGCATTAATAAGCAGGTAGTGATTAACGCTATTGTGCAGGGTTTGCTTTCTGCTGCTCGCAAAAAATATGGTACTTATCGTGACATTGAGGTAAAGTATAATGAGGAAACGGGTCAATTAGAGTTATATGAGTTTAAAGAGGTTGTAAAGGACGATCAATTTGAAGACGAGCAAATTGAAATCACATTAACGCAGGCACTGAAGATGGATCCGGACGCACAGTTAAACGATCAAATTGGTGTGCCTTTATCGGCGGATGATTTAGGTCGGATTGATGCCCATGTGGCTCGTCAAATTGTGGTACAGGGTTTGCGTGATGCGGAAAATGAGGTTGTATTTAACGAGTTTGAAAAGCGAAAAGGAGAGATTGTATCGGGGGTGGTGCGTAGGGTAGATCGTGGCATGATCATTGTGGATTTAGAAAAAATAGAGGCTTACATTCCTCGTAAAGAGCAGATTTATGGTGAAAGGTATGCATCTGGGGATCGCATTCAGGGTTACATTTTAGAGGTCAGGCAAACCACCAGAGGTCCTCAAATTATTATGTCACGTGCTCATCCTAATTATATGATTAAACTTTTTGCCATAGAGGTGCCGGAGATTTATGAAGGCATTGTCAAAATTGTGTCAGCCGCTCGTGAGCCGGGTCAAAGGGCAAAACTTGCGGTTTACAGTACAGATTCAGCAGTACATCCTGTGGGGGCTTGTGTAGGTATGAAAGGTAGTCGTGTGCAAAATATAACACAAGAGCTTAAAGGCGAGCGTATTGACATTGTCACTTGGGATGAAGACCCTGTGCAATTTGTGTGCAACGCTTTAGCTCCGGCAAAAATCTCTAAGGTATTGGTGGACGAGGCTAATAAAGAAATGGATGTTGTGGTAGAAGACGATCAACTATCTCTTGCAATTGGTAAAAAAGGGCAAAATGTTCGGTTAGCTGTTAATTTAACAGGTTGGAATTTAAATGTTCTTTCTTTTAACGAGTTAGAAGAAAGAAAAAGACAGATTATGTTTAATTTAAAGCTTTTACCTGATATGACAGACTTAGCCATAGAGAATATTTATCAAGCGGGGGTGAGTTCTTTTAAAGAATTATCTACCACTTCTGTAAAAGAGGTGATGGGTATTCCGGGTTATGAAAAAGAGGAAGAAGCCATTAAACTCATTAATAAAGCAAAGCAATTAGTGGCTCAGTATAAAAAATCTGGTCAAGCCATTCCGAAAGCTCCAGAAGTAGAGGTAACTCCACGGGTGGTTACTTCTAAATCCGCTAAAGCTCAAGCTGATAAGAAGTTAAAAGAAGAGCTTGCTCAATTAGATAAACCAGCTGTTACTCCCACACCCACATCTGCATCTGCACCTACACCACCCGCACCTACTACTCCCACACCTGCTCCCACACCCACATCTGCATCTGCTCCCACACCACCCCCACCACCTACACCCACACCCGCACCCACACCACCACCCACACCCACACCTGCTTCCACACCACCACCTACACCCACACCCACACCCGCACCCACACCACCACCTACACCCACACCCACACCCGCACCCACACCACCACCTACACCTGCTCCTACTCCTGAACCTGTTTCACCTTCAGGGTCTATCTCGGAGGGTCATAGCAAAAGTCATGGTAACAAGTCACAAAACAAGTCACAAAACAAGTCACAAAATCAGTCACACAATCAGTCACAAAACAAGTCACAATAAAAAACCATTAGCACCAAAGGAGACATAGAGTTTGAAAGTTTATGAATTAGCTAAAGATTTAAAACTTCGTAGTGTGGAGTTAATGGACAAATTACGAAAAGAGCATCGTATCCCTATAAAAAATCACATGCAGAGTTTAAGTCAGAAGGAAATAGAAAAAATCCGTTTTCTTCTCACAGGTCGCAGGCACAAGTTACCTATTAAAAGACCTATCAAAAAAGCACAAGCAAAAGCCACCACTACGGCACTTGTTACAGGTAAAACACAGGGTAAAACACAGGGTAAACTGCAAGGTCAAAAGCCTATTCAAAAGCAGGGTAAATTGCAAAGTAAAAGTCAGGTTAAAAAGTTAGCAGACAGTAGTGTTGCTTCTGTGCCGTTAACGCCAAATAGTGTGGAGTTAGAGGCTTTACCTGCTTTAAGGACAGGTATTATTCGTCGTAAAAAAGTATCTACTAAGCCTTTACCTGCCATTGAGAAGTCGCAACAGATAGGGGGGCAGGGTGTGTCTGCCAATAAGCCTTTATCTTCTCAAGGGGGGGGTGGTGCTACTCCTGTTCCATCTAAAGAGGGTGAGCGTCACATTCGCCCTGGTTTAGTGGCAAGCACTGGTGCGGACATTTTAAAAAAGATTAATGAATCGTTAGAGTTAGTTCCAGACGCCAAGGTAGAAAACAAAAAGCTTAAAAAAATCGCGGATAAAGTGCAAGGTGTGCGTCAATTTCGTGCAACGGATTTTAGAAAAAGGGAGATGATTTTTCAACCTAAAAAGAAAAGGACCACCATAACGGGCGGTAAAAGTACTGTCATCACACAGCCTAAGGCTCACAAGAGGTTATTAAAGATGTATGGCACCATTTCTATTGACGAGCTATCTCATCTTATGGGGGTTAAAAAGCATATTGTTATGAATCGCATTAAAAAAGAGGGTTTATTACAAGACCCAACCACTATGCAGGCACTGCTTTATGAGGATGCTGTGTTGATTGCGGACTTATTTAATTTTGAGATAAAAAATCTTTCTCAAACAAAGGAGGATTTATTAACAACTTTGGCTTTTGGCGATTTAAAGGCTAAAAGTGAGGTTAAAGCTCCTGTGGTGACTGTGATGGGTCATGTGGATCATGGTAAGACCACTTTATTAGACACTATCAGAAAAAGTCGTGTTGTGCATAAAGAGGCAGGGGGTATCACACAGCATATTGGTGCTGTCAGTGTACCTGTTAAAAATAGTTTTGTTACTTTTATAGACACCCCGGGGCATGCGGCTTTTACGAACATGAGGGCTCGAGGGGTGAAGCTTACGGACATTGTGGTAGTGGTAGTGGCAGCAGACGATGGAGTGCAACCTCAAACGATAGAGGCTGTTCGTCACGCACAAAATGCTAAGGTGCCGATCATTGTGGCTATGAACAAGGTAGATTTAGAGGGTATTGATTTAGATAAAGTCAAAAAGCAATTTATGGAATTAAACTTAACACCGGAGGAGTGGGGAGGGGACACTATTTTTTGTTCCGTATCGGCCAAAACAGGTAAAGGGGTACAGGGTTTGTTGGAGCATATTCATTTATTAGCTGATGTGCATGAGTTAAAGGCTAACCCCAAGCGTTCGGCGATAGGTATTGTCATAGAAAGCTGTGTTCGTAAGGGTAGGGGTCAGGTGATCAGTGTATTGGTGCAAGATGGTACTTTAAAAACAGGTCAGACATTACTGATAGGGGATCAAGTAGAGCGGGTGAAACGTATGACGGATGATCAAGGTCAGGTGATAAGTACTGCCCCCCCTGGCAAGCCGGTTGAGATTTCTGGTTTTCATCATCCTGCGGGCATTGGTGATAATTTTTATGTCGTTAAAAGCGAAAAAGACGCTAAGCGGTGGTTACAGCAAAAAAAACTATTGAGTAAAGAGGAAGCTCCTCTACCGTCGTCAGAAGAGTTATTATTTCAAACGCATGTTGATAAAACAAAAACATTACCTATCATATTAAAAACAGATGTCGCGGGTTCTACGGAGGCTATCACTTATTCTCTTAACCAAATCAACACGGAGGAGGTTAAGTCTAAAATTATTCACGCTCATTTAGGAGCAGTTAATGAGAACGATGTTTTATTAGCTGAAGCAGGCAAGGCTGTTATTTTGTGTTTTAATGTAGGTGTGGATTCTAAGGCTCGTCAGCTCATCACACAAAAGGGTATTGTGTTAAAATCTTACGATGTTATTTACAAATTATTATCAGAGGTAGAGGCTTTAATGGCAGCTTTATTAGATCCTGAGGTGAAAGAGGTTTTTGGTGGCAAAGCGGAGGTAAAACAGGTATTTCGTTTATCGCAATCGCAGGTGGTAGCAGGTTGTCGTGTGATGAAGGGGCAGATTCAAAAAGATCATTTTATCCGTGTTTTGAGGGATAATGAGCTACTATGTGAAACTAAAATTAATAGTTTAAAACATTTTAAACAAGCGGTAAAAAGTGTTGCAGAGGGAGGGGAGTGTGGCATTGGGGTCATGCAGTTTAATCAGTTTCAACCGGGGGATGTATTAGAAGGGTTTGAAAAAACATATATTAAAAGAACGAAGCTCAATAGCATTAAACAACCAAGCAACTAAGCTAAAACAACATAACAAAAAGCAAATAAATGAACCGACATCTCTTAAAGTTAAATAAAAACCTTCAGCGGGTGCTTATGGATTATTTTATTCAAAAAATAAAAAGAAAACCTGTGGGTTTTATATCAGTCAAAGAGGTATCATTAGCACAGGACAAAAAATCTGCTAAGGTATATTTATCTGTTATGAGTGAGACCGACCAATCAGAAAAAATGTATTCTATTTTAGAGCAAGAAAGGTATTTTATACAAAAAGCAGTTACTCGGTCTTTGAGAATAAAGTTTTGCCCTAGACTGCATTTTTTTGTCAACCATGTTAGTATTTGTACGCATAATCCGCCGCCACCACCACCTCCTCCTTCATTTCAGCCTTCTTTATAGAAGGCTCTATAAAAAAGAGGTTTAAGTTTAAATGTTGCAAGCAGAAAACACAAAAAAAAACAAAGCAGATGGTGAAACCAAAGGTGAAGCAGATGGTGAAGCAGAAAAAAACACAGCTAAGGCTGAAGCCACAAGTGAAGCCACAAGTAAAATTAAATGTGAAGTAGATGGTGAAGCAGAAAAAAACACAGCTAAGGCTGAAGCCACAAGTGAAGCCACAAGTAAAGCTAAATGTGAAGTAGATGGTGAAGCACAAAGCACGGCAAACCCCGTGTCAAAACCCTTGCCTGCTAAAAAAGCCTCTTCTTCGCGTTCAAAACCTCTAGCCCACAAACTACACGGTGTTTTATTGGTCCGGAAAGAGGCAGGTTGCACTAGCCACAACATTGTATCTTCCATTAGAAAAATCCTCAATCAAAAAGAGGTAGGTCACAGTGGCACTTTAGACCCTATTGCCTGTGGTTTGATGTTGATTTTACTAGGTTACGGCACAAAAATTTCAGACTATTTATTAACCGGTGATAAAAGCTATAGTTTTGTATTTCGTTTAGGTTTGGCAACAGACACTTTAGATATAACAGGTAAGGTGTTATCTGAAAAAAAGGTTCATTTATCAGATAGTGTTATTAAACAGCACTTACAAAGGCACGAGGGGAAGTTGCACTTACCGGTACCTTTATTTTCAGCGGTGAAGGTAAAGGGTAAAAAACTTTATCAATATATGAGGGAGGGTTTGCAGGTCACAGCCCCAAAGCGTGAAATGCATTTTTACAACTTACAGGTGAAGTGGATTAAGGATGAGCTTGTAGCAGTAGAGCTTTCTTGCAGTAAGGGTAGTTACATTAGGTCTTGGGTAGCGGCGGTAGGGGAGGCTTTAGGGGTAGGGGCTTGTTTAAAAAGCTTAACTCGTACAGGTTCTAAGCCTTTCAGCTTACAACCCGCCCTAAGCGTTAAGGAGATTCAAACTCGCGTAAGTAAGCTCCAAAGCAATAATGTATCGCTACAAACCGATACATTACAACAGATGCTTTTGCCGGCTTTTATTCCCTTAGCTGAGGCCTTGCCTCATATTGAGCAGGTGGTGGTATCTGGGCAGGATGAGCGGAGCATGCGATATGGTCGTGTGCCGGTGAATGTGCTTATGAGTTTAAAGTCTCAGCAAAAGCGGGTGAATATTGAAAAAACCGAGCAGGTGATTTGTGTGATGAACGCTCAAAAAAATCGTTTATTAGCTTTATTGCAGTTAAGGGTTTTTAAATCCCCAAAAATTTTAAGAGTTTTTCCTGTTTTAGCTTGACCTTCTTTTATATTTAGTTTTATTATGAGCTATTATGTTAGAAATTATGAGTAAATTTGCAAAAAATGCTAAAGATACAGGCAGTTCCATGGTGCAGATTGCTTTATTAACGGAGCGGATCAAATCTCTCACCCAGCATTTTCAAACTCACAAAAAGGATTTTCATTCACAAAGGGGTTTGATGAGGATGATTAGTCGCAGAAAAAAGCTATTGAGTTACATAAAAAGAACCAAGCCTCATATATATCAAAAAACCATACAGGAGCTAAATTTAAGAAAGTAATTATTTTTTTATTATTCAACCAAAACCATTATTAAAAATCTATTGTGTATTCTGTGGTAATTTTGACGAGTCTTTTTGACTATAGGGTATCAAGAGTTTTATAGAAAGGAAGTTTATTATGTCTTTATCACCTTATGTATCTTCTATTAAGTTAGAGGGTAAAACTATTCAGATTGAAACAGGGGCTTTGGCTCGTCAGTCAGATGCAGCGGTATTAGTTTCTTGCGGTGACGATCAGGTGTTAGCCACAGTGGTATCGTCTAAGGAGAAATCTGATTTAGATTTTTTACCTTTAACGGTGGAGTGTCAAGATCGCTTATATGCTATAGGTAAAATCCCTGGCAATTATTTTCGAAGAGAAGGTCGTCCTACGCATTCGTCTGTACTGTCGGGCAGAATGATTGACAGGCCACTTCGCCCTTGTTTTCCGGAAGGTTATGCTCATGAGATACAGATAGTGGTAACGGTATTAAGCTCTAGTGGGGAGGTATCTTTAAATGCACTATCGTGTTTAGCAGCATCATCAGCTTTACATGTGAGTAACATTCCTTTTAATGGTCCGGTGGCGTCTGTACAGATAGCCAAAAAAGGTGATAAGTGGTTAGTCAACCCTGGCTCAAAGGATTTAGAAGCAGATGAGGGGGATACAGATGGTAGCGTTGGTGTTGATTTGAACATGGTTGTATCCGGTGGGCGGTTAGGTTTATTGATGGTAGAGGGTGAGTTAGGTGTTGTTTCAGAAAAAGTGGCTTTAGAGGCGTTGACACTAGCCCATAAACACATTCAGCCTTTATTAGACCTGCAAGATGATTTAAGAAAGAAGTCAGGCTCTACTCCTAAAAGAGAGTATGAGGCATTAGAGATTGATAAAGACTGGCGTCAGCAATTAGAAACTTTTTTAACCTCTAAAGTGCAAGCTTGTTTAGCGGTGAAAGATAAAGTCGGTCGGCAAAATGCTTTTTCTGACTTAAAGCAAAAAGCCGAGGAGCATTTTATAAAAGAAGAGGATGACACCAACACAGTGAGTTTAAAAAAGCGAGTGTTAGGCATGGTTTTTGATGAGTTAAAATACAACCAAGCAAGAAATGGTATTTTAAAAGGTTCACGCATCGATGGCAGAAAAAACGATGAAGTACGCCCTATTACCTCAAAAGTAGGTTTATTAAAAAGAGTGCATGGCTCGTCTCTTTTTACCAGAGGAGAAACGCAAGTTTTAGGTGCTGTTACTTTAGGCACAGATGAAGACGGTCAACTTATAGAAGATATTAATGGTGTAGGGCAAAAAAAGTTTTTCTTGCATTATAACTTTCCTCCCTATTGTGTGGGTGAGGTAGGTCGTTTAGGGGGTCAAAGTCGCCGTGAGATAGGGCATGGTTTTTTAGCAGAGAAGGCATTAAAAGTAGTGTTACCTAAGGGTGATGTATTTCCTTATTCTATTAGGCTCGCAAGTGAGGTATTGGAGTCTAATGGTTCGTCTTCTATGGGTACGGTATGTGCAGGGAGTATGGCATTATTAGATGCGGGGGTACCGCTTAAGTCAGGTGTTGCAGGTATTGCTATGGGGCTTATTCAAGAAGAGGGCAAAGTCGCTATTTTATCTGATATTTTAGGAGACGAAGATCATTTAGGGGATATGGATTTTAAGGTAGCTGGCACGAGTGATGGTATTACAGCATTACAGATGGATATTAAGGCTAAGAGTGTTTCTTTTGAGGTTATAGAAAAAGCTTTAGCACAAGCAAAAGCGGGTCGGTTACATATTTTAAATGAGATGGAAAAAACCATTGCTAAGGGTCGTGAGAATTTATCAGCTTATGCCCCTCGTATAGAAGTTATGCATATTAAGAGAAAAAAAATCCGCGAAGTCATTGGTGCTAGTGGAAAGATGATCAATCGCATTATAGAAGAAACGGGTGCAAAAGTATCCATCAATGACGACGGTAGAGTTTGTATTTCATCTAGCTCTATGGAGTCTACTAAAAAGGCTCAAAAAATGATTGAGGACATTGTGTCAGAGGCTGAAGAGGGCAAGGTGTATGAAGGTAAGGTCGTAAAAGTGGTTTTATTTGGAGCTTTTGTAGAGATATTACCAGGGGTTACAGGTTTATTACATATTTCAGAAATAGCTAATGAGCGTGTGAATCAAGTAACAGACTATGTAAAAGAAGGCGACACCGTTAAAGTCAAGGTGGTAGAAATCACCAAAGACGACAAGATTCGCCTTAGTCGCAAGGTTTTATTGTAAAACAGCTTTTTAAAATCACTCAACATCACCCAAAATCACACCCAAAATCAATAAATGCCCTTGGTTTTTATACAAGGGTGTAATTTTTACTTAAAGCTAGGGCTTGGTATTGATGTTTCTTATAAAAATATCAATAATCATTCAATAACAATCAAAAGAAGATAATAAGGAGATAATCATGAAATACATTTGCTTTGTTTTATTATTAGCGTGTCATTATATGGCAAGTGCGAGCCATGATGCAGATTTTTTATCAGCAGTTTATTGGAACAAGGTTGAAAAAGCCACTCAGTTTTTAAAAAATGGTGCTGTGGATGTTAATACAATAGATAAGTTTGGTGACACAGCTTTGCATAAGGCTGTTATGTATGGGTATAAGGACATGGTAGTGGAATTATTAAAATTCAAACCTGACACCAATCTTGTTAATTTAAAAGGTTATACCCCACTTTATATTGCGACTTTTGCTAACTATCCAAATATTGCAGAGGAGTTACTTAAAAACAACGCAGATGTTAATATTATAATAGAAGATAAGGTAAGTGGCAGTAGTATTGAAACAGCACTGCATTATGCAGCAAGGCAGGGGCTTTTAAAAATTGCAAGTGTGTTATTAGAGTATGATGCCGATACGGAAGTTAAAGATGAGCATGGTAGAACGGCTTTACATCTTGCTACTGAGTATAGGCAAAAACAAACTGTTGCTTTATTGTTAGAGCATGGTGCAGATATTGAGGCTAAAACTTCTCAAAGTGTTCTCCCAGCTTATATGTCTGACACTGTCGATAAGCATAAGATATTTAAGGGACTTGATAAACCTATTTTATTCACATCGCTTCATATTGCATCACGCGAAGGGTTTGTTGATATAGTGGATTTATTATTAGAAAAAGGTGCTGACATAAATTCGCGAAATGTGTATGATTCTACTCCTTTACATTTAGCTTCCGAAGAGGGGCAAAAAGATGTTGTTCGTTTATTGCTAGAGCGTGGTGCAGATACCACACTTAAAGACTCTGTGTATGGCAATTTAGCTTTGCATTTTGCTGCAAAATCTCATAGTGTCAGCACATTAGATTTATTATTAGAAAAAAGTACTGATATAAATATTAAAAATCAGGATGATGAGACATTACTTCATATTGCAACAGGGCATGGACATCGTGAAATTGTAACACACTTGCTTAATAAAGGTGCGGATATAGAAGTTAAAGATGAGTATGGTAGAACGGCTTTACATCTTGCAACTTGGCATGGTTTTGCGGATATTGTTACTTTGTTATTAGAAAAAGGTGCTGATATCAATGCTCAAAATAATTTTGGTGATACACCGCTACATTTAGCTGTTTATTATGGTCGTAGTAAAGATATTATTATGCAACTTATAGAAAGTGGAGCTAATAAGGATATTGTTAATAATAAAGGTAAAACGGTTTTTTGTCAGATGCAGTATGAGTATAATAAGGTATTTATGAAGTTATTAAAAGAAAAGCCCCCATTTTTAGCTTCTTTTTCTTTTGACAAATGTAACTAGTATTTTTTTTGCTACTTGTTTTGCGGGATAACTGCAACCCCCTTTTGGGGCTTGGACCCGAAAAATATCCCTCTCCCGCTCTTTAATTTAAAGTTGTATTTATTAGTCTATGGATTGGATGAGGTTGGGGCATGCTAGGATTACATCAAATAAAACACGCCTTGCGTGTGAGCATGGTTTTTCCCCTTATATCAAAAGCGACCCGCTTTGTGGGCGTTTTGGTTTTCTTACTATTTAAATAGTTACATTTGCTATTGAGAGGCATTGATTGGATGAAAGTAGAGCATGCAGGTAGGTAATGGATTAAAAAACTTGGGTAAAAAATTGTAGCATATCTTGGTAGGATTTTTTATCAGCACTTTCGTTATAGGAGATGGGGATATTGAATTTTTGTCCTTTTTCGGTAGCTTGTGGATTAGTCCAGCCGTGTTGGGCGTTGGGGTAAGAGATAAAACGGTAGTTTATTTGGGCATCGTTCATACTTTGTTTAAAGTTTTGCACAGACTGATTAGTGACCATAGTGTCTGCTTCTCCGTGGCACACTAGTACTTTAGCTGTGATATTGCTTGCTTTGTGGATAGAGTCTAACAGGTCTAATTTACCGTGGAAGCTCACCACACCTTTTACATCTGCTCCCATACGGGCAAGATGTAGGGATAAAGCCCCTCCTAAGCAATAGCCAATAGAGGCAGTTTTGCTATCATCCACTTGTTTAAGTGATTTTAAATAAAGCCAGTGATTTTTTAATCTTTTTGAGGTGGTTTCCATATCGGAAAAAAGCTTGGTCATTTTTTCTGTAGCATCTTTAGCGGTAGGGGCGACATAGCCATCTCCGTATATATCTAAGGCTAAGGCACAGTAGCCATCTTTAGCTAACCTGCGAGCCCTGTTGCGTGTAACTTCTGTAAGCCCCCAAAATTCAGGAATCACCAAAGTCCCTGGCACAGGGTGTGTGACATCGGGGGTAGCTAAATAAGACTTTGATACATGATTTGTTTGTTTGATAGATAGTTCTTCTGTATGAATAGAGTTCATAATATCTCTCCTTTTGTTATACTTTTTTTGTAACACAGCTCAATTAAAACATACTAACAGTTTTTTTATAAATCAGCAAGTTTAAATCATCCAGGTTAATAAAACTCAAAAGTTATCCTTCTTTGGGGGAGTAGTGGGTGAAGGCTTGGGCATAGTATCTAATTTGTTTTAGTATGTGCAACAGACCGCTTGCTCTAGTGGGGGTAAGGTGGTTTTGCAGGTCTAGGGTTTTAAGGAAGGAGGGTAGTGGGTCTTTTAATATATCGTCAGGTACTCTGTTGGAGTAGTATTTTACTAAGAGTCTTACAAGCCCTTTAGTGATGAGGGCATCGCTATCAGATTGAAGCACTATTTTTTTATTTTGCAGTTGGGCGTAAAGCCATACTTGAGATTGACATCCTTTGACCAACCAGTCTGGTGTTTTGTACTGGGTGGCTAGAGGGGGAGAGGCTTTGCCGATATTGATAATTTTTTTGTACCGCTCTTGCCAAGAAGTAGTGTGAGCGAATTCTTGAATAACCTCTTGATTTCTTTTTTGTGTTATGCTTTCCATTTTTTAAGCCTATTTTATAAATTTGAGATAATATTAGAAAAAAATCAACATAGAAATTTGACAAACCTCTTTATTTGTAGTTAAGGTTCTGGTATTGTATTAAACTTAATTGTTTGATTTAACATTTATAAAAAGTAAAAAAAGGTGAATAAGTAGTATGCCCACATTAAATCAGTTGATTGCAAAGGGTAGAAAAAAGCAAAAAAACCGCACGCAATCGCCGGCTCTTATGGCTTGTCCGCAACGGCGGGGTGTATGTACTCGTGTATTTACTAGGTCGCCTAAAAAGCCCAATTCTGCCATTCGGAAGGTAGCTCGTGTAAGGCTTTCTAACGGGTTTGAGGTTAATGCTTACATCCCTGGTGAGGGGCACAATCTGCAAGAGCATTCTGTGGTATTGGTGCGTGGTGGGCGTGTGCAGGATTTACCTGGTGTGAAGTACCACATTATTCGTGGGCATTTAGACACTCAAGGTGTAAAGGATAAGAAGAGGGCTCGTTCTAGGTACGGTACGAAAAAAGCCAAACAACAAAAATAGTAATATGTCACGTAGAAGTCGCAAAATTCGTCCTAAAAATGTTAAGCCAGACCCTGTGCATTCTGACGAGGTGGTGAGTTATTTTATTAACAAAGTCATGTGGGATGGGAAAAAGGAGATGGCTCGTCGTATTGTGTATCAAGCTTTAGATAAAGTGGCTAAGAAGTATCCTAATGAGGATGCGGTGGGGGTATTTAAAAAAGCGATTGACAATTGCAAGCCTTCCTTAGAGGTACGATCTAGGCGGGTAGGGGGTGCTACTTATCAGGTGCCGGTGGATGTGCGTCCTGTAAGGCGTTCTACCTTAGCGGTGCGGTGGTTGATTACAAATGCACGATCTAGGCGAGAGAAAACAATGTCTTCTCGTTTAGCGGCAGAGCTTTTAGATGCTTTTAACCACAAGGGCAATTCTATTAAGAAAAAAGAGGACATGCATCGTATGGCTGAATCTAACAGAGCTTTTTCTCATTACAATTGGTAGAGAGTTATCATTGGGTAATTTTTAAGGGCCTTTTCGGTGTCCACATTACATATTCGCACAAAGCAAGACTTAGTACAAACCCGCAATATTGGCATTATTGCTCATATTGATGCAGGCAAAACCACTTTAACAGAGAGGGTGTTATTTTACACAGGGCTCAGTCGCAAAATGGGGGAGGTGCATGAGGGTAGTGCGGTTATGGACTGGATGAAGCAAGAGCAAGAAAGAGGCATTACCATTACCTCTGCTACGACGACTTGTTTTTGGAACGGGCATCGTATTAATATTATAGACACCCCGGGGCATGTGGACTTTACGATAGAGGTGGAGCGATCGCTAAGGGTATTAGATGGGGCGATTGTGGTGTTTGACGGTGTCAGCGGTGTGGAATCTCAAAGTGAAACAGTGTGGAGGCAAGCTGACAAATATCAAGTTCCGCGTATAGCTTTTATCAATAAAATGGATCGTGTAGGGGCTGACTATGAGGCAAGCATACAATCTATGAAAGATAGGCTCCATGCTACCCCTTTGCCCTTACAAATACCTTTAGGGAGTGCGGAATCTTTTGAAGGGGTGATTGATTTAGTAGAGCAAAAGGCTTTTGTGTGGAATCAGGATACACTGGGAGAAAATTTTTCTACCCTCCCTGTGCCGGATGCCTACAAAACTCGTGTGCAGAATATGCGAGAAGCTATCATAGAACAATTAGCAGAATGGGATAACCATATTATGCAAAAATATGTATCTGAAGAAACTATTTTAACAGAGCATTTAAAAAAAGCTTTAAGAACAGCTACTTTAAATTTAAAAATCACTCCTGTATTTTGTGGCTCGGCTTTTAAGAACAAAGGTGTGCAACAGGTGTTAAGTTCTGTGGTGGATTATTTACCTAGCCCTTTAGACAGACCTCCTATAGAGGGCAAAGCTTCTAACCATAAAATAAAACATTGTGAGGTGGACTTTAAAACTCCTCCTGTGGCTTTAGCCTTTAAGCTTATGGAAGACCCTTTTGCTGGTTATTTAACTTACTTGCGGGTGTATTCAGGCACTTTAAAAGCTGGTTGTCAGTTATGGAATATGAGGGAACAAAAAAAAGAGCGTATTTTGCAATTAGTCAAAATCCATTCTAAAACTAGGCAAAATGTAGAGTGTTTAAAAGCAGGAGACATTGGTGCGGTGTTAGGTTTGAAATACACTAAAACAGGGGATACTTTGTGTGACAAAGCTTTTTCTATCACTTTAGAATCTATTGTTTTCCCAGAGCCTGTAATTTCTATGGTAGTTGAGGCTAAATCTTCTGTGGACCATAAAAAAATGTTACAAGCCCTTAAGGCCTTGCAAAGGGAAGACCCCACTTGTTTTGTATCTTCCGATACAGAAACGGGGCAGACTTTGCTTATGGGTATGGGGGAGTTGCATTTAGAGGTGATGATTCACCGTTTAAGGGACGAGCATCAGGTGCGTGTGAATACGGGACCTCCACGGGTATCGTTTCGCGAAACTATCTCTCAAACCGCACAAGCAGAAGCTGTGTTTGACAAAGAAATTAGTGGGCAAGCACAGATGGCACGGGTGGTGTTAAAGGTAGAGCCAACGGATATATTAAAGAATGTGGAGTTTAGTTGCTGTGTAGAAGAAGCTTATGAGCCCTGGGTGTCAGCGGTGAAGGAGGGGGTGTGTTCGGCGATGTATGTAGGACCACTCGCGGGGTACCGGTTATTAGGGGTGAAGGTTTCTTTATTAGCTGTGGAGTTAAAAAGTGAAGCACCTCAATTATCAGCTTTAAACACAGTAGCAGTACTTGCTTTTAGAAAAGCGGTAGAAAAGGCTAAAGCCCAACTTTTGGAGCCACTATTTGACTTAGAGGTTATTACTCCAGAAGAATTTTTAGGGGATGTCACTCGTGACTTAAATGCAAGGAGAGGTAAGATATTAGGGGTTGAAACAAAAGATCACTTACAGGTGGTGAAAGCTCAGGCACCTCTTATGGCTTTATTTGGTTACGCTACACAGTTAAGGTCTTTTAGCCAAGGCAGGGCTGACTTTACGATGCGTATGAAAGAGTATGCTCCCACTCCTCTTAAAATCACGGAATTAGTGCTATCTGGCAGGTATTAAAATGGGTATTAAAGTGAGGATAGATTAAAATGAATATTACAGTTAAAAAATTTGGTGGCACTTCTGTGGGTTCCATTGAGCGTATTTTTACAGTGGCAGAGCGTATTGTGAAAGATAAAGCAAGGGGGGAGTTACCAGTGGTGGTGGTATCTGCTATGTCGGGGGAAACAGATAGATTGGTGCGTTTGGCACGAGGGCTTGCTCCTTTCAGTAAGGGTTCTGCGTATGATATGTTGTTAGCAGCGGGGGAGCAAATTAGTGTAGCCCTTTTGGCATTGGCGTTGGAAAAGTATAAGTTAAAGGTGGTGCCTTTACTTGCACATCAGGTGGGTATTTATACGGATTCTTTGTTTTCTAAGGCTCGCATTCAAAAAATCAACACAGGTCCTATTTTAAAGTGTTTGAAAGAAGGGTATGTGCCATTGATAGCCGGCTTTCAAGGGGTAACAAAGCACAATAAAATCACCACTTTAGGGCGAGGGGGGAGTGATACGACGGCTGTGGGGGTAGCCGTGGCATTGCAGCAAAACACTTGCGAGATTTTTACGGATGTTTCTAAAGTATATACAGCGGATCCTCGGTTGATTAAATCTTGTAAAATTGCTAAACTTAGTTTTGAGGAAATGATGGAGATGTCTTCTCTAGGTAGCCGTGTGTTGCATCACCGAGCCGTAGAGATGGCTGCTAAATATAATGTGCGTCTTCATGTACGCTCCTCTTATGAAACCACTGAAGGCACTTGGATTGTACCAAAGGAGGAACTAATGGAAACCCCGCTTGTATCGGCTGTAACCCATGATTTACAGACAGTGTTAATTAAAATGGTATCTGTGCCGAAGGGGGTGCAGTTTATTAGCCAGTTGTTTGACAAATTGGCACAAAAAGCCATATCTGTTGATGTTATTTCGCAAAGCGATCAAGAAAAGAGCCAAAGGTTAGCGTTTTCTATCTCTTCTGAAGATTTGAAAGAAACAACGGACATTCTTCACAAAGTGATAGATAAAAAAAATGTTTTTGTGAAAGAAGATGTGGCTAAAGTATCTATTGTAGGGGTGGGGATGGCTCATCATCCAGGTGTGGCTAGCAGGTTTTTTAAAGTGCTTAATCAAAAAGGGTTGCATTTGCACTTAGTAACCACTTCAGAAATTAAAGTCAGTGCTATTATTGATAGAGCTTATTTAAAACAAGTAGTACAGGCTTTGCATACGGAGTTTCAGTTAAAAGGTAGTAGTACTGATGATTCTGATGTGAAATCAGAAAACAAAAGTGCCACTCCATCTTCTGCTTCGTCGGCAGATGAGCCTTCTTCTTCAGGTGGAGTGCCTCGTGCCTTTTGAGTATCAGGGTGGAAAGCTTTGCGTTGTTCACAAAGCGGATAGAGTGTCGTTACTTTCTTTAGCACAAAAGATCCATCGCCCGGTTTATGTGTATGATTTAAATGGTATTTTAGATAGGTTAGTTTTTTTTAAAAAATGTGTGGCTCCTGCTCGTGTGTATTATGCTATGAAGGCTAATGCTCATCCTGCTATATTAAAAGCTCTTTATGCACAAAACATAGGGGTTGATGTGGTGTCAGGAGGGGAGATAGCATTGGCACGGAAGATGGGGTTTTCAGACATTGTGTTTTCCGGTGTGGGTAAAACAACACAAGATATTACATTAGCTTTAAAAGAAAACATCTCACAATTTAATGTAGAAAGTGTGTCAGAATTAAAGCGGATTGCTTATTTAGCGAAACAAACAGGCAAGCAAGCGAGGGTTGCTTTTCGCATCAATCCTAATATTAATGTTCACACACATCCTTATATTACCACGGGTTTGAAAGAAAATAAATTTGGTTTAGAAGAAGAGCATTTACCTGTTTTAAGAGATATATTGTTAAAGCACACCTCTTATGTTTCTCTATGTGGTTTGGCTTTGCATATTGGCTCTCAAGCTCAGGATTTAGAGCCTCTTAAAGTTAGTATTCAAAAAGTCAAATACTTATACCAAGAGTTACAAAAAGATTTTAATTTACAAACTTTTGATGTGGGTGGGGGTTTGGGTATTGACTATAAAAAAAGTTTTGACATTGCATCAGACAATAAAATAATTAAAGAGTATGGTCAGTATTTACAACAAATAGCTTGTGATTTTAAGGGGCAGGTGTTGACAGAGCCGGGGCGGATTATTGTGGGGCGTTTTGGTTGTCTCATTGGGCAGGTGCAGTATATTAAGTACAATGCTAGAAAAAACTTTGTTATTTTAAACACGGGCACACATCATCTTATGCGACCTTGTTTGTATCAGGCTTATCATCATATTGTGCCTTTATTGGAAAGTGATACAACAAAAGGTGAGGGCAAGGTGTATGATGTTGTGGGTCCTATATGTGAATCGTCTGATGTGTTAGGTAGGGATCGTGTGTTTTACAATTTAAAAGAAGGGGATTTTATGGCTGTGTTGGATGCTGGGGCTTATGGGAGGGTTATGGCTTGCACTTATAATGCCCACCCTTTGCCTGAAGAGCTTGTGATTTAACTTGTTGTGTGCCACATCTCACCTGCTTACAATTTAACATTTATAAAGCCAAAGTGGCAATTTTTTTGTGCCACACTTCGCTTGGACCCAAAAAAATTGCCTTTACCTCCATAAGTTAAAACATTATTTATTAGGGAGGACACTTCTGATGTTACTGGCTTGTATGCCCTACCACACTATCTATATTTAACTTATCCGCACCATTGGTGTAATAAGGAAGATTTTGATTTAATAAGCTCCATAATATCATTAACAATATTTTTGTTCACTACAATCTCTGTATGTCTCGTATTATACACATGTGTCGTATCGAGTACTTCATTATAGAAATACTCCGTTTGTCCAGTGTAATAATAACTATCATCATACATGTCATAATTTTCATTTTTTATCACCTTGTGGTAATTCTTATATCCAGCTGAGCAATACGCGGTCCATCTATCATTATCCTCTATATCCACATCTGCCCCTCTTGCATTAACTAACTTTATAACAATTTCTTTATAACCACTGCCAGCCGCTAAGTGTAAAGGCGTTCTACCATCTTTATTTTGTGCATTTACATTAGCTCCTTTATGAATAAGCATCATACTGGTATCCACATAACCATACTCAGCCGCTAAGTGTAAAGGCGTTTTACCATTGTTATCTTTAGCGTTTATATATGCCCTATAGTTTATAAGCATGACTACTGCTTCTGTTTGTCCATATTCAGAAGCTAAATGTAAAGCTGTTTTGCCTTGTTTGTTGGTAACATTTACTTCAGTGCCTCTTTCAATAAGTTCTTTAACAATTTTGGCATGCCCATTTTTTGCAGCATAGTGTACAGCTGTTTGATCATAATTGTCTACAGCATGCATATCAGCATTTTGATAAATAAGTTCTTTAACAATTTTCATGTAACCATGTTGAGCTGCTAAATGTAAAGGGGTTCTGCCTGCATGGTTTTTTGCATGCACATTAACACTAGCTACTCGTAATACTGTTAAGCCCCAGTTGCTATCCTCATGTACCATAGCTTTAAAAAATAGTGGTGTGCTATTTTCTTTTCTAAGTGTTCTAAGTGCAACCTCCTCAACATTATCAGCATCAACAGCCCCAACCAGTACTGCTAGATCTTTCAGTGTCGGCTCTATACTGTCATATGTCGGTTCTGAGTCTGAGTCTATATCTGCTAATACTTCTGCTTCTGATGGTCCTGCTAATGGTGCTAGTTCTGCTGGTTGTATTTGTGCATAAGCAATAAAGCTTAAACAGCTTAATAAAATAACTATGTGTTTCATAATAAAATCTCCTTTTTTATAAAGTTTTTGCCAATTTATTAAGAAATTTATTATAAATAGTAATAATTGTATATAAAAAAACTTTTAGGGTGTAAAATATACACACATTGTGTGTTTTTGCAACACCCTACCTTTATCCAAATCCATAGACTAAATAAATATAACTTTAGAGGGGAAAAACCTCACTCCAGAGCTCATAATGATATTAAATATAAAAAAAAAGAAGGCTTTAAAAAAAACCTTCTTTCTTTAACTTAACTGTTTAAAAGTTATAGTATGTGTTGTTATTGAGAACTACCATATCGTCGTTTTAATCTAGCAGAGAATAAGTCATCTTCATTCCCTTTATAAGGGTTGCTGAAATGGTCATAAGGTGCAGGCGTAACTTTTTCAGCATCTTTTCTTGCATCTGCTTGTTTAGTTTTAGGGAATGCCGAAGGTGCCAAGTTGCAAGACTCCCAACTGCGATACTTGCAAAATAACTCCCATCCCACAAGATGCATTTCACCTACCATGGCGTCAAATTGTGCAGTACCTACATTGTCTAATATCTTTGCAACATTTCTTTCATCAGGGTTATCTGCTAAATATTTTACTAATTTACGAATCACATAGCCATTAAAGTTATCTTCTGGTTTCAAACTGTTGGGATTATGTGTTTGTTGAATACGCTCAAGAGCATTCAAAGCATCTCTTCGTACGTAGTAATCAAGCTTTTTATTTGTTGCCATATAAGCTAACCTTTCGTGTATGATATGGTCTTTAGGTTGCCTAGATCCTAAAAGCTTTATCATATCTCTTACATGGTATTCATCAGTCTCGTAAGGTAAAACCTCTTCCGATAATGTACGCATAACTTGAGAGTCATCCACTGTACTATATCTTAAAGTGTCTAATGCATGGCTACGCTCCCGGTTGCTACTATCATATTTTAAAGTATGAAAAATACTTTGCACTTGCTCTGAGTTAAGATCCTTATTATATTTATATTTTTTAGATCCTTTTAGCTCTGTCCAATCAGTGTATCTGTCTTGAACTTTTCTCTTTCCTTTTCTGCATGACCAGAAATTAAGCTTGCATCCTGTACTTCTAATATCTGTAGCAAAAGCCATAGATGGTACAATAAGCCCCATACTGATTAAATAGATGATAAGATGTTTCATTTTACTGCCTCCTTATAAAAAGATTTAAGTTAATGTTTAATTTTTAAAAATATTAGCACTTTTTTACTATAAATCAAAATATTTTTTATTTGGGTGTGTAAAATTTGCACTAGTTATGTAAATTATTAACACCATTTAAATAATTTTTTACAGTTTTGATAAGATTCTTCTAATTCTTGCTCATGCTGATGTATTTTTGTTAAAGTGGTGTTGATGTGTTGTAAAATAATAGGGTTTTTTTCTACTTCTTGTTGTTCTACTAGTAGTGCGTAAATATCTTGTGTGTAAAAATGCTGATAAGAGGATTGTATGTTGTTAATAGCTATGGCTACCTCTAAGCGTACATCTGGATTAGGGTCATTTAACTTATTGGTTAATGCTGTAAGAATGTGAGGGTTATTTGGCTTAATCATTCCTAAAGCCCAGGCACATCGAGCCTGTTTTTTCTTGTAAGGAGCATTATTTAAACATTCTGTTAATTTTGCATTAGTTAAAGGTGCATCAATACGACCAAAACCTAATAAATCAATAGTAATGCTTTGTACGTGAGCTTTTTGGTGTGATATAAGATCCGCTAACATGTTAATAATAACAGGATGATAGGTACGTATTTTTTGTAAAGCTATCATTACAGCATGTTGTATGTGTGGATCATCTAAATACTTTGTGAGTTTTACCAAAATGTCTAAATTGTCTGGTTTAATAACCCCTAAAGCCCAGGCTGCATTAGTTCGTACATGTTTTTTTTTATGATTTAAAGCATTAACTACTATTTGATGTACCTTTAAATTTTTAGGTTGTAATTTCCCTAAAGTCCAAGCCCCTAGCCAACTAATATGCTTGTTTTTGTTAGATATGTATTTAGCTAATGTGGTATGTACGGTTAAATTGCTTGATTGCGTTACCGCTAAAGCCTCTGCCATTGTTGCTCTGACATGCCAGTTAGGAGATGTCATATTTTTTACTAATGTTAAATGAATGGCATGTTCTTTGGGTTTAATAACTTTTAATACCCATGCACAGTGCATCCTGGCATAATGCTTTTTGTAAGATAAACATTGGTGTAATTTTTTAATAACAGATTTGTCTGTAGGGTGGATGGTTTTTAATGCTTCAGTAGCGACATTCCTTGCAGGTAAATAAGAATCATTTAACACAGTTATTAAACTTAATTGCACTTTCACATCATTAGGGTAGGTTTTAGCTAAATCATTGACTGCCGATATACGCTTTTTTAATTGCCGAGATGATAACTGCTTTATTAATTGCTTTTTAGATTTGGTAGTTACTGGCTTTTCTGAAGAAAAACCTTGAGCAGTACTCATTTTTTTTGCTTGTACAATATTATGATGTAATATAATTACAAACAATAATAAAATAATTTTAATTATGGCTTTCATATTTTTGTAAAATTTTATTTTTATTGGTTTTAGTAATGCTTACTTCTTATTCTTAATAAGACTTTAATATTACATTTTAAATAAAAATCAATAAGTTATTATTTAATGATGTAAATTTTACACCCCCCAACCATTTTTGTACCAAATTTTATCATATTCCATCCCTGTAGATACTTTTAAATACATCCAAGGTAGGTGTGTTATTTTGATGTTCCTGCTTGCACCTTCTACATCATTGCCGATCAATATCACTTAATAATAAATATCACTGTTTAATTATAAAGAGGGAAAGGGTGATTTTTTAAGGGTCCAAGCGAAGCGTCCCTATAAAAAATTTACCCTTTCCCTCCATAAGCTAATAAACAACATAATATTTCATTGTACTTGTGTTATTTAGCACTTTGATAAACACTGATAGAGCCTGAGTGACTTTTTAAAGACACATGCCCTTTGTATTTTGCCAAAGTGCTTTTTAGGCGACCTTGTGAGCGGTCCACTCCCCCTGTTTTTATGCGGTTAAAGTAATGAGGGGTGTGGATTTTACCTTCCCAGCTTTCTGCCGTCACCCATGCTTGAGAATAAGGTATATCTAAAGAAATACGCCCTGTTTGTGTTTCTATATTAACTTTTTTAGGATACACTCCCCCTGTTATGTGTGCCGCCTTTGTTTTGCCAGAGATAGAGCCAATAAAAGGTTTAAGTCGTAAAAAACCTTGGTTGATATAAAATTGTAGCTTTCCGGTAAAGTGTTTAATTGTGTCGTGAGCTTTAAAAGTGTTTAAAAAAATCTCTCCCCTAGAATTTTCAATATGTGTTTGACCTTTAAAATGATGGACCTTAATAGTACCTTTACAGGATTGGACATTGAGTTGAATGTTTTCGCCTTGTACTGTCAGTAGCCCTTGGTGTGATTCAATATGCACTTTGCCTGTTGCTTGAAACACCTGCACCTTGCCTTGTGTGTTAGATATGTTGACATCTCCTTTACCCGGGACAGACACAAGTAAATTGGTTGGTTTTAAACCTTGCACTGTGATGTTCCCGTTAAATGCTAAGATGTGTAGAGGTAAAGGGGGTACGGATAAAGTAATAGCTGTGGATTTTTTATTGTTCGGATGGGGAGAGGGAAATTTTTTATCGGATAAAATAAATACATTGTTTTTTGTGCTTTGTTTTAAAGAGCTAAACCATGTTTTTTGTTCGTTTAGAACTAACATTTTTATATCTGTTGTAGGTTGAGATTTTTTTTTTACAAGTTTTATTTTTAAGGGTTGCACTTTTAACTGTGCGTTGTGTAGTTGGATGCGGATGGAATGAATGCTTTTAGAAAGAGGGTAAGTAACACTATTTTGTGCAATTTTCCCTTCAGCTGATAGAGAAAAACAAAAAAGTATGAAGAAAAAAAAACTGCCTTTTTTACTCCTTGTTATTTTCACCCTCGCTATTTCCCCTTTTGCTATTTTCACCCTTGCTATTTTCATCCTTACTTGCTTCCCACTGTGATTGCCCTCGTTATTACTGCTACCTATACCTTTGTTACTTTTTGTGTTGATGATAAGAGAAAGACCCTTGTTCGTCCTACTCTGTCCTGCTCGTCTTTTTGCTCGTACCCCGTTCGCCCTATTTTGCCTTGTTCACCCTCTATTCGTTCTACTTGCCTTGGGCTTTGCGTCTTTCTACTTCAACAAATACTTTTGAGTAGATATTTTGGTACATTTGAGGGTTGACAATTTCTTGCCCTTTTGTGCTACCTGTGTTATAAGATTGTACTTGTTGGATAATAATACGGGATTCCACATAGTTTTTTCTAATAGCTTCTAAATTAACAGAGATACTGTATTTTGTATCTGTTTGGTACATTTTTGCTCCACTGAGGATGGCCATTGTTGTCATACCAGCACCTACGGGTTTAGATGTTTGTGCTACAATAAGCCCACCACTCATATCTTGGTTGTTGATGATATAACCTTCATCTTGTAGTACTGTTTTAAAAGCTCTAAAAACATGGTTATAGCTGGCGTTAAAATGCTTTACTTGCATCGACCTTCGTTGTTGAGGTGATAATTGTGTGGTTACACAAGCTGTGGTAGTGATAAAAAATGTTGTTATAAAAAATAGTGAATATTGTCGCATTTTATTCCTTTCATTATTTTATGTATGTTTTTAAAATTGAGCACTTACCACAGAATAGTCTAACACAATGTCTTGGTCGTTAAATACAATAATAAGATCAAATGTTGAGGAAGTTGCAGAAGAAAAAGCCTGCGAGCCACCGAATAAAATAAGCCCCCCACCTGCACGGCTTGCTTCTGTTTTAAAAGACTGCTTGCTGTAAGTCCATATTTCTCTACCTTGCTTGTTTTTAGTGATGATATTAGGCGAACCTAGTAATTGTACGATTTCAGCTTGAGAAGTAACCCCTTTTTGTATCTCTGTTTTGATAATACCTACGGTGAGGTTGGATTTTTGAGGTGTTTCTTCTAATGTGGTGCAAGATACTGCACATAAAATAGCCCACCCGCTTAAAAATAAAGCTTTAGCGAACATTGGTAAAAATGGGGTTTGAAGCTTGTTTGTGGCATTTATGGCATTTATGGCATTCATGGGGTTATTATGATCAAGGGTTTATGGTTTTGTCAAGGGTGATCAAGGGTGAATAGTAAAAAAAAGTAAAATATTGCCACAAAGTGTTATGATTTTTTTTAGGCTTGCTTTTTGATGAGGATAGTTTATAAAGTATGTTTTTTTGCGAAATTGTAAATTTTTTAAAGGAGGTTATCGTTATGCCGTGTGTAATTTTTAGTAGTTTTTTATTAGTATTTTCTGGTTGTGTAACTACTACAACGGGTGTGGGTGTTGAAGGGGAAGTGGCAGTAAATTTAACAGATCAGTTAAGAAATATGTCTCATTCAGGAAGGGGTGGTCGTATAAGTAAAAAGCAGGTGAATATGACGTTCTCAGGCTTTGGGGTGAAAAAGTTTTCGCGGGGTTTAAGTGGGAAAGTGACTACTGATACGAATACTACTAATTTATCGGAATTATCTTTAGAACAAAAAATGAGTGATTTACGATTAAAGGTGTCAAACTCAGTAGAGCATTCTAATCGTTTAATACTTAAGAAAGAAGAGATTACCAATAAGTGGCGGAAGTTAGCAATAGAGTTAAGTAAATTACGAAAACAAAGGTTATTAGTGATAGATGAAAATAAATTTTTAGATCACTTAGATATGCTATTAGGGGAAAAGCAACTACTTATTCTGCAGGAGCAAGCTAGTTTAGAAGAGCAAAAACTGGAATTACAGGCTAAAGTGATGGAAACTATATCAAAATTAAGTGCAGTTAATAGTCAGTTGCAGGCAGGTTCGAGTGATTTTAAAAAAGACGATGGAAGTATCCAAAAAAAATCTCCAAAGTATTTAGATAACGATTTACAAATAAGAGAGTATTTTAAACTTATATCTGATATTACTGTATTAGCTACTGCTTTTTCTAATGTGTTAGAAAGATATAATAATTTATCTCAAGAGAACAATGTTATTTTAGAGCAGTGGGTACAAACAGTAGAATCTGTTATAAAAAAAGCTCATATTAGAAACAGCCAGCTTTAGCCTTAAAAAAGTAGTATTGTAGAAAAAGGCTTTATTTTTTTAAAAAAAACCTTGACATATTGTATCAACATGTTACTAATAATGTATTATGTATAAAAAAGAAGTATGGTCTGCGGTTACTTTTTTAGCTTTTTACACTAGTTTAGTTTTTGCCGTTTTTGCTTGGATGTTAGGTGCTAAAATTGACCCTTTAGCACAGAACATAAACCGTATGGATCAGCGTATAGGTCGTGTAGAGCAACGGATGGATAGTTTAGAGCAAAGGATAAACCTTGTAGAACAACGCATAGACCGTATGGAGGTAGAACAACAAAACTTTAAAGAAAGGATGACTCGCTTAGAATCTAACATGGTTCGTATGGAAGCTAAATTAGATAGAATTTTAATAGCCCAGAATGCCACCCGTAAAAAAAAGGGTAAAAAAGGGGCTAAGCTTAAGCTTTATAAGAGAAAAACCGCTAACATCAAATAATTTGTTACTTTTAGATTTGTCACAACTTACTTAAAAGTGGCATGAGGTTTTTAAAAAAACCTTTAACACTGCCTTTATTTTTAAGCAATACAGGGTTTTAGCAATATGGAGCAAAATAAGTGGAGCGGGTAATGGGATTCGAACCCACGACCTCAACCTTGGCAAGGTTGCACTCTAGCCAACTGAGCTACACCCGCAATGCATAAAGTACATTGTAGCACTTAAAATAGCATGGTTTAAGATAACATGATGCAAAAAACAGTGCAATAAAAACATCCATTCAGCACCATGAGGGGAGGGGCTTTTTTTAAAAGTTTTATGAGCAATCAACACTTGACTTAAATTTTTAAAAAACAGACACTAGAGCTTAGTATTATGCAGGTTCAAATTAAAGAATTTACAGGTCCTTTAGACCTGTTACTAAAGCTTATCCGTAGAGAAGAAATGGATATCTTAGACATAGATATTCACAAAATCACTCATCAGTATTTAAGTTTTATAGAACAACATTCTATACCTGAATTAGATAGTGCGGGTCAATTTATTAGCTTGGCTGCGACTTTAATCTATATTAAGTCTAAAAATTTGGTAGCAACGGTCACGGAACTTAGCTCTGAAGAGCAAACCCCTTTAGAAGATACAACTATTGAAGAAGCTGACCCACAAAAAATGTTGGTTCAAAAACTACTCCGTTTGCAAAAAATCCAACATATATCTAAGCGTCTCAACCATTACGCACTTTTAGGAAGAGATGTGTGGAATAGAAACACCCTCGTCCCTCAAAATAACACTTACTTTTTGCAAAATACTAACACCATCTCAAACCACAAGGCGGGGTTAATACACGACAATAGTCTTGCAGAAAGTAGCTCTACAGAAAATAACTCTGCAGAAAATAATAAAGACAGCTCCTCTTCTCACACTTCCCCCTCTCATTATAAAGAAAGCATTAAGCCACAAGCCTTGCTTAATTTATTAAAAGCTTATTATCACACTACCCAGAAAAATCTTAAAAATCATATCCTACCCAGTCCGCAAGCACAGCCTTTTTTGTCGGACTGCATTACCACTTTACATCCTCATTTATCTTTAGGGTCTGTATTGTCTTTCAGTGCTTTAGCTGGTATTATTGGGGGGCGTGGTTTTATGCAAGCCATTGTGCTTTTTTTATCTTTGTTAGAGTTAACACGTTTGGGGGTGGTTAGTTTGCATCAAGAAAAGGATTTTTCAAATATAATGATTTCTGTAGTAAAGCCAGTTAAAGATTTGGACTTTCGTTTTATGCGAGCAGAGGCATCATTTACACAAAAGCCAGTAGAGCCTATAGCTCACATTAAGCAAGATCGGGGAGGTACTCATGTTAGCACATAATGATTTGATGTCTATTATAGAGAGTGTGTTATTTGCGGTGCAAAGACCTTTGTCGCTTAGGGATTTTTCTCGTCTTTTTTATGGAGAAAAGGTGAGTGTCAAAGATATTCAAAAAGCTTTAGGGGATTTAACTAAGAGATATGAGCTTCATAGTAGTGGTATTATTTTGCAAGAGGTTGCAGGGGCTTGGCAAATCAGAACTAAAGAGGAGAACAAACACTACATTCGGCGGTTAGTAAAGGGGCGGGGTTTTTATTTATCCAACCCAGCTATGGAGGTATTATCTATTGTAGCCTATCGTCAGCCTGTTTCTAAAATGAGCATTGACAATGTCAGAGGTGTGGAGTCGGGTCATTTATTAAGAACCTTAATCGAAAAAGACTTAGTGTGTTTTGGTCCTAAAAGTGATTTACCCGGAAAACCTGCTACCTACAAAACCACTGCACGATTTTTAGAAGTTTTTGGCTTAAAAAGTTTAAAAGAACTTCCCTCTTCTGATGATATTGCAGACTTAATGCCTTCGGCAGATACGGATCTTGCATTAAACAACGACGAGGCATTAACATCTTCTTTACAGGTTGCAAAAAATTGGAGTGATCTAGAATCGCAAAAAAGAGTGATTGACAAAGAGTGGCAAACTGTTTCTGAAAAAATACAATCAGTACCTACCACCACTCCTGTTATTAAAGAGCTAAATAAATGAAAAAAAAGAAAAAAAACATTATTAAAGACAACACTTTCATTCTGCCTTTTATAAAGGTATTGGTGTCGGTTTTTATTATGTATCATTTGTTAATGGTATTTTTTACACCACCCAGGCATTCTGTGGTGTATGATTTTTTTAAGCCTTATTTTCACTCTTACGCTCATTCTTTATCAATGGATAATTACCACATGCCTTATATGTTAGACCCTTTAGGCGACCATGACAACGACAATTCTTTTTTATCACATTATAGTTTTTACTTTCAATATAAAGTGATAAAAACCACCCCCCCTAAAAAAAGAAGAAAAACTAAAAGACGCAAAAGAAGTGTCAAAAAAAACTTTGCAGAGGTTTACCGTTGGCCTCCCACACGAAAGGAATCTAGAAGGGTGTTTTTTAACCACAATCGTTTAATGGTACACAGTCAGTTTTTTATTAATATGGTGGTAAGGGAAAGGTCGATTAGGCGGTATTTTTTACCTTATTTGTGTCGCTTGCATCCTTTAGCAAAGCGTATTTCTTTAAAAGTGGTTTTAGAAAAGCAGGAAAGAGTGTATAAGCCTCGCAGACTTATTCGTCGTCGGTATAAAAAATCGCCGGTACTGATGGTTTCCAGTCGTTGCTGGAGAGGCAAAACAGAGCGGGTTTTAAGTAGTGTAGGTTTAAGTAACGAGGTAGGGTTAGAAGATAGCCAACTGATAAAATCTCATCAATTAATAGAATCTCATTTAATAGAAGGGACAATGATAAAAACTAAAGAAACAGATAGTGAAACATATATAGAAAGCGATTTAGAAAATGAATTATAAAATAAATAATAAGGTGATTGATAAAATAAAGCAACAGCTAAGGGGATAAACGGATGAAATTTTTAATAACCAGTGTGCGTAATTTAGTAAATATATGGAATCAGTTTTGGTTTAAACCATCTGACGCTTTCCCTTTAAGTTGTTTTAGGTCTTTTGTGTGCTTTTGTTTGTTTGTTTTTTATTCTATTCGGTTTTTTGACATTCGGATATTTTTTTACGAAACAGGTTTAATGACAGCACCTTTTGCTAAAATATTGCATGTGATGGAAAGTCGTTATGTGTTAAACTTTATATTATCTTCGGATGGTTTGCTTTATGCGTGTTATTTAGTATTTTTATTAGCGTTGTTGTTATTAGCTTTAGGTATAGGGGGACGTGTATTAGCTTTGGTGGCATTTATATTACACTTAGTGTTTTTACAAAGAAACCCCAGTATTGTTTATATCACTGACACAGTAGCAACATTTTGGTTGTTTTATTTAGTGCTAGCTAGTGGTAAACAAGAGATGAGGTGGGTAGATTTTTTTATAAGTTCTCGCAAGCGAGGTTTGGTGTCAGATAGGCGTCCTGCAGGGTCGTGGTGGAATACGGTATCTATGCGATTGATACAAGTGCAACTTTGTGTGTTTTATTTTTTTTCAGGTTTAAGGAAGTTAGAAGGCAGTCGATCTTGGCAAGATGGTACGGCTTTAGTGGATGTATCGTTTTTTTATGATATGGCTATAGTGGATCCCACTTTTTGGTTACATATACCTATTATATCAGGCTTGCTTACTTGTTTTATTATTGCTTTTGAGTGGTATTTTCCTGTATTAATATGGCATGGTAAATTAAGAGGTGTGGTTATGGTGTTGGGTGTGTTGTTTCATTTATTATTGGCGTTTGGTTTAGGGCTTTATTTTTTATCGTTACTTATGTTATGTGCTTATGTGGTGTTTATCCCTCCTGCGATTTTAAGGCAGTTTTTTATCCGTTTTCAAAAAAAGTAAAGTGATGGCTTTTTTAATGGCAGATTTTAATAGCATATTTTATATGGTATATTTTTAGTGCATAATAGTAAGATTTTGTATATGGTAGCAAGTTGTGTATAATAGCGAGAGGGGGGTTATTTATGGGGGGATGTAGCTCAGTTGGTAGAGCATTTGATTTGCATTCAAGAGGTCGCAGGTTCGAATCCTGTCATCTCCACCACCATTATTTTTTATCTCATAAATTGTTTATCCCATAAATCAATAGCTTAAAACATTCTAAGAAGTAAAAAAATGGAGGTGGTGGCCGGAATTGAACCGACGTAAACGGATTTGCAGTCCGCCACCTAACCACTCGGCCACACCACCTTTATAGATTCCATCATTATAACATATTTTTCTCAACTCATGTGGATTACATGATGTCTTTTGAAGATAGCTCTTTTGGGAAAAAGGGGAAAAAAACCTCACACATATATCCGTGTTTTCTGTAAAATGCAAGGGATTCTTTTAAACTATCCATTTTTTCCTGATCTTTATTGCTTCTACAAAAACTGCTTGTGTGATAAGCAATACTGAATATACGACCATTAACAACTAACGCACACTTAAGAGGTTTTTTAGGCTGTTTGTTTGCTGAATACTGAAACTCGTAAAGGGTGATAAATTTCATGTTGGTATTCTTATTAGGATGCTCGCAGGTGTAGATGAGCCTTGTTTCTTCCACAATGTCTGGCATATTCTCTGCCATATCTATAGTGCTTTCTAACCGGCACGAATGGTAATCTGTAAAATCCGGATCACACACTTTAGTCTCCGTGGTACTACTTTCACTAACTAAAATGGGACGGGCATAACTAAGAAATCCCACCGCATTTAAAATAATAAATAAAATAATCTTCATTTTTTTATGCTCCTTTAAAATGGTTTATTTAATGTTAAATTAACTTATTTCCCGTATACTTTGTTGTTGTTTGTATTATTATAAAAAGAACGGTTATTGTAAGGTAGAGTTTTGTATTTTGTACGTAAATTAAAAGCAGGGTCGTGGCTAATGTCCACTATTGTTTGTAGTTTATCTCTATGTTGGCGACAGTGTTCAGCTCTTTCATCGTCATTTATACGGTTGAGTAAGCATTGTTTCATATTTTCTATCCGTTTTGTTTCTATAGGTATGATAGTTTCTGCAAGGTTAAGACCTGTATCACATACAGCTTGTTGGTAATTGTAGACATAAGTTTTGTGTTCTCCCCATATATTAATAGGAGGGAGTGTTTTACAAATGCGTGCTGTGTGTAGCATTTTATGCAGTAAAGGTAAAGTTTGATTTTGCGAATGGACATTATTTTTAACTACTTTATACAAAGTATTGCCATAAGCTATGTAATACATACTAATGAGATTTTCGATACTTTGGACACTAATGTAATAGTTTTGTTCATAAATATAATTTGAAGTATTGGGATAGTTAGAAGATACCATAAGCTCTAATAGTTTTTCAAAATGCTGTATAGCAAGACCTAGGCTTACGGGATCATCTGTTACATAATGATTTTTAAAAGTATATTTTGTTTTATAACCATGTGCCATTAGGAACACAGCTGGTATATGATCCTTTTCAACAGCTGATTTAATGTAGTTTAACCCTTCTTCCAACTGACCATGGCAAATAGTAGCTTGCCCTAAGTCTAATAGTACTTGGGGTAGCTCCGGGTACAATCTATGGTAGTTTTTCAAATAATGATACTGATCGGTATCCATATATAGATAACAGTCCAACATTTCATAACGGGTCCGGGTATTTAGTGGGTTGTCAGAACTAATGTCTATTTCAGGTTGGATGCGGGGTTTAGGAGTGGTAGTGTGTGTGCCAGCTTTTACCACTGTGGGCAATAGGCTATAACCTACACTCCCTATAAGTAAAAAGGCTTCTAATAAGCACCAGCTTAATAAAAATGTAACAGAAAAAGGTTTATGAGGCATTTTTTACAATCTCCTTATTGTTAAAGTTGCATAAAATATACCTTAATAGTAAAAAATTTGCTATATTTTACAGTATATGATGTAAAGTTTATCTTAACTGTTTATTTTTTTTACACTATGTGAGAATCTAGACTTAATGCGAGAAACAAGGCTTGCCAAACTAGTTTTAGATAGATGTGGGTAAGCAGGAGTGTAGACATTCTTGGTTTTTCAGGTGGATTTCTTTATCTCTGCAAGCAGGGTCACCGGTAAGGTGTCTTAAAATTTTTATCTGCGGGCTATATGGAGGCTGATTCATACCAAATTGTTTATAACATAAATTCGTTGCTACTTGTTGCATGCCTTGCCCTAAAGGGCTGTGGGCATCAAAAGCTTGTGCAAAATGCATGCGATTGATACCTATGTCATTGTGTGCACTACTTTGTATAATAGAAAAGTTAAATTTTGTAGGATCTATTTTATGCCCATGGCATTCATTAAAATGATGAATGGTAGACAAATTAAAAGGGTCTGATCCTACTTTTTCTACAATAGCGATATGCTCGTGAGAGGCAATAATATCGCCTGATTTTAAAGGGTTAGTTAAAGATAATGTTTGTGTACGCAAGCAAGATAAATTGTACTCGTTTGCTTTTTTAAACATAGCCACATTGATACCTTTTATATGAATAGGGCGAATAGAAACATTTTTTTTAAGCTTCAAACCTGAAGTAGCTAAAGCTGTTGCCACAAAACCAGAGCAATCTATCCCTAAATCCAAAGACCCCGAGCCGGCATTTTTAAATAAATTGATGGACTTACCACTAATAGCAGGTTTGCCACCAAAATCGTAAATTAAGGGGCTGGCATAGATATTAAAGCACGCCATAGAATTAGGAGTTATTTTTTGACTAATATAATAATGTGATTGGTTGAGGGCAGGTAGGTTCACAATGTTTCGTCTCCAACCACCTAGAGGGTGTTGGCTTAGTATTTGCACTCCTTTTGTGGGGTGGTGAGTGGGCATGTGATCTATATTCAATACAGAGCAACTTTGGTAAGCCGTAGCCATGACTTTAAAAGCCCCATACACCACAGGATGATAGTGTTGTTGAAAGTGGTCGAAAAAAGGAATACCCCAAGTGTTTTTAAAAGGTGTTAGTTTTTTAGCATTTTTTGCCATGTTTTGTGTTGTGTTCCGGTCACTCAAAATTTTTGGTTCAGAAGGGCTTAAACAATTTTGATTGAGCTTTTTTGCATAGTGGTTAAGTTTTGTAAAAGTGTGTTGCAATTTGGTGATAAAAGCTTTGTGTTCATGGTGGATTACTCCATGCTCTAATTGCACTAAAATTTCTGTCGCTGTGTTTTTTTTCTTTTTTTGCATAAACTCCGTAATATGGGCATAAATTTCTACAAACCGCATAGCAAATTGTTTGATGATGTCTTGAGAAATGTTGGGTCTTGCAATTTGTGCTTGCACTTGTTGCATGATTTTTTCTTTCACCACATAGTAGGGGGGAGGTTTGCCTTTTTCTATAGAAACAATTTTGTAAATGTAACTCCAAACATGGTAAGAAAAATCCTCACAAGCTGTGTGTTCTAATAAATTGTGGAAAACCACCTCTTCAGAAAAATCTTCAGAGTTTTTTAAAGGGTCATAAGCTAGCTCATCATTAAAAAGAGCAGGGTTGTTGCAAGAGACGAACCACAACACCATACCCATAGATAAAATTCCTATAAAAAACCAGTATTTAGTCTGTATTATATATTTATTCATCGCTGATTATTTTATCGGTGATTCTGAAGGCAGATTATAGTTTTTTTTCATTGACCATCGTTTTGCTTTATCGTTATAACCTTGTAGCTATGACACCTATGATGAAGCAGTATTGGCACATTAAATCTTCACACCGGGATAAAATTTTGTTTTTCCGTATGGGAGATTTTTACGAAATGTTTGATAAAGATGCGGAAATTGCTGCCCCTATTTTAAATATCGTTCTTACTTGTAGAAACAAAAAATCACAAAAAGCGGTAAAAATGTGTGGCTTGCCCTACCATAGTATAGCTGGACCTATAAGTAAGTTATTGCAAGCAGGGTTAAAAGTGGCAATATGTGACCAAATAGGGTCTGTGACCCTTTCTAAAGCTCCTATGGAGCGTAAAGTTACTCGCGTGCTGACCCCTGGTATGGTGTACGACCCAGAAAGTTTAGATAGTTTAAAGGCACATTACTTGTGTGCTTTTGATAAGCAGTATGTTTCGTTTGCGGATATTTCTACAGGGGAAGCATTTTTTTATCCTCTATCAGATACAAAAAAGCAACAACAAATTATCCACTTATTGCATCCTGCAGAATTGGTATTAAGTAGTGTGCAGAAAGAACAATCTTTTAACCGCAAGGCGGAGTGTCGTGTGCCTATCAGTGTACACGATAGTGTCAATCTACAGCATACAACTGCTTGTGTGAAAACAGACACCCCTTTAAGTGCTAAACGGATACTATCTTATGTGGGTTTAAGTCAGGGTCAGAAAGTAGCACAGCTTATTCGCCCTTTTCAAAAAAAAGTTTTAGAAAAAACTTTAATCTTTTCTCCTCAAACTTTAGAGCATTTAGAGATTTTTAAAAACCACAAGGGTTTGGCAAAAGATACTTTATTTTTTACCATTAATCGCACACAAACTCCCTGTGGTGCAAGAATGTTACGCTCGCGGTTAAGTCAGCCTTCTACAAATAAAGCAGAGATAGAACATAGATGGCACCAAGTACAACAATGGATAAAACACGAAAGAGAGCTTAAGCAAATTCGCACCTTGCTTTTTAAAGTAGGGGATATAGAAAGACGTTTAGGTAAGATCTCTCACAACCAATTTTTAGCTCAAGATTTATTATTACTTGCTGAATCGTTAAAAGCTGGGTGTGAAGTTATTTCTTTATATGCAAAAACTTTTGGTAAAACCACTGAGGATCATACTGTAGCTTACAATTTAGCTCATCGTATAGCTTCCACTATTCGTTCAGATGTGCCAATAGCTAGTCCACTTTCTGGTGGGTCGTTTATTAAAGAAGGTGTATCGGTTGCATTGGATGATCTTATTCAAGAAGTTCATCGTCAGCACACTCTTTTGCGTCAGTTAGAAAGTCAGGAGCAACAAGAAACAGGTATTTCTTCTTTAAAAATTAGGTACAATAATGTTTTTGGCTATTACATTGAAGTCACTAAAGTGCATGTTAAAAAAGTTCCTGACCGCTACATTCGAAAACAAACCTTAACACAAGCAGAGCGGTACACCACAGAGAAATTACAAGTTATTGAAGGGCAGGTGCTGTCAGCTGGAGCTCGGTTGAAAGAAATGGAAAAACACATTTTAGAAAAGCTATGTGAGGATATATTGCAACACTTACCCGATTTATTTTATTTGTGTCAGGTTGTATGCGAGATAGATGTATCCACAGCTTGTGCATGGCTTGCTATTGAAAAGTCTTATGTAAAACCAGAATTTTCAAAAGATAATACATTACTATTAGTGAACAATCGTCACCCTGTGGTTGAGAGAAAACAAGCCACCCCTTTTGTACCCAATACCATACAATTAAATAAGGGTGAGTGTTTGCTTTTGACGGGTCCTAATATGGCAGGTAAAAGTACCCTTATGCGTCAGGTGGCGTTAAGTGTTGTGATGGCACAAGCGGGGTGTTTTGTGCCAGCACAAAAAGCATGTCTACCTATTTTTACTCAGTTATTTACACGGATTGGAGCTTACGATTCTTTATCTCTTGGGCTTTCTACTTTTATGGTAGAAATGAAAGAATCAGCACACATTTTACAACATGCTGATGAACACTCTTTAGTACTGCTAGATGAAATAGGTAGAGGGACTTCGACTTATGATGGGATGAGTTTAGCCCAAGCCATATTAGAGCATTTAGTGACAGAAAAAAAATGCCTTACTTTTTTTGCCACTCATTATAGGGAATTGACCGTAATGTCTAACGAACTGTCGGCTGTGCGTAATGCTTATTTAAGTGTGAAAGAAAGTAAAGGGAGTGTGGATTTTCTTTATACTTTAACAGCAGGGGTAGGGCAAGGTTCTTATGGGGTGCATGTGGCAGCAAAAGCTGGTGTGCCAACTGCTGTGGTCAAAAGGGCAGAGGAATTATTAGCTCAAAGAGAAACTTCAGGATGAGATTTTTTCTTCATAAAGAGCAACAAGCATCCTAACACCACTAATATTGAGCCTATGTATTTCCATACTCGCCCGGGATCTTTGTTAATAGCTAAGATAGAAGCTTGTGGCAAACCATGGCTATCTTCTTCAAAACCTGATTGATAAATGGTGTAGCCTGATTGTTTTAAAGGTTCATTCATAGAGATGGTGTGTGTTTTACTCTGTTGGTTTTTATCGTGTTGGTTTTTATCACTATTGTTTGTAATCACCACCGTGCTTTCATAAGAAAGTGCTTTTTGACTAGCAGGGTATTTTTTAATTTTAAATTCTTTTAACTGAATATTGAAGCCCAGCTTTTTTTTATCGTTGACATAAGCTACGATAAAAACTTTATCTTTTTCAAAAAAATATAAGTGAGAGTTAAGCCCCATCCACGAGCTTTGGTTTTTAAAGTTTATTTGGATGGCAGAAGTGGTGTTTTCGCTCACACGCTTTTGTGGGGTAAAAACCATATCCGGCACAGCCTTTGGCAAGTAAGATAGAACACGAAATTGTAAATCCATCCAACCTGTAGCCAGTACAGAACCCACCTTTAACCTACCAGTGGTGGGTTTATCTGACAAAGAATGATGAAGCTTATAATGTAAATACCGGTTATCAAAAGGTGCCATAATTAAAGCATGGGTTTTTTTTAAAACTTTGTGGTTTTTTAAATCTTTTGTTAAAACCATATATGCCGGACCAAAAACCTTCTTACTTTCTACCTGACTTAGGGGTTTAAAAAGCCAAGATACAATGTGAGCATTAACCCCTTCTATTTGAAAGCGTACGGCAACACCTCCCCCTTTGCCCTGGGCTTTTTTGTAATGTTCGCGAGTTGTGGCAAAAGGATAGTAACCTGTTACTTTTAAAATAGATGAACCTAAAGGTATTTTATAAGGCTTATGGAGTGAGGGAGGGTGGCTAAAAAACTTTGCTTTTTTGCGATAAAGGGTGGTGAGATTTTGTCCGTTAAAAGAAGAGTACACGGCTAAGTGCACTTCGGAGGTAGTGATGGTGCTTGCACTTTCTCCTAAGGCTATGCGTACATTGCCATCGATGCCGTAATATCTAGTGAGCAAAGCCCCTGTGCATACGAGCAAAATCCCCACATGGGCTGTTAAAAAAGCAATATGTTTTTTACGCCAAGGTAATCTATCGATCATCACAGCTACAATATTCAAGGCTAAAAGAAATAGCAGGCACACCATCCAAACCGATTGGTAAATAACCTCTTGTGCAATATCTCTGCCATAAAAGGATTCGTAAAAAGTACCTACAGCAAGTAATATAATGAGTGTGGATAAAATACACACAGCTAAAGTGAGGGAGCAAAAAAACCGATAAATGTAAATAATAAATGTCAACTTCTTATTCTGCTAGAACTTTACTTTAGAGCGACACCAGATTTTTGTACTCTTGGGGGTGTAAATGCCCAGTGTGAAAAGGGCAAACAATAAGTTTTCTACTAACCAGACTTTTTTTGTTTTTACCACCACCCCATCCATACAAGCTTTTTGTAAATCGGCTTTATCTAATTTAATTAAGCCCAGTAAGAGATAATGACCGTGGTGGGTGAACGAAGTTGTAAGCCCTAACTTTTGATGTTTGAGTTGTGGGGGGGGGGGTAAGGATGGGGTGGTAGCACAAGATAGTGGTAGACAGCACAAAAAAAGGATGTTGCAACACCAAAAAAGTATGTTGCAGAATTTGTTTGTTTTCATTATTATTTTGAGATACATCTTTAAAACAAGAGGTGCAAGTGTTGAGTTTAGAAAATTTGCAAAAAAGTGTTTATATTTCTACTTACGGTTGCCAGATGAATGTGCATGATACAGAAAGAATGTACAGTTTACTGGAACAATTGAATTATGCTCCAGCGGTGGATGCAAGCCAGGCAGAGCTTATCATTATCAACTCTTGCTCCGTTCGCGAAAAACCTGTGCATAAGGTTCTCTCTGAAATAGGACGCTACCGCCCGCTAAAAGAAAAAAAACCTCATTTAAAAATTGGAGTGGCAGGCTGTGTGGCTCAACAAGAAAAGCAAAAGCTTTTTAAAACCACCCCCTTATTGGATTTTGTGTTCGGGCCAGACGCCATTGATGACCTGCCTCATATTGTGGCTCGTTTAGAGCAAGGGGAAAAGCAATTTAATCAAACAAAATTCACCCATTCGAAGCCTTATCATATACAAACTTTAATCAGAAACCCTGGGGTGTCGGCATTTGTCAATATTATGAAGGGTTGTGATAATTTTTGCACCTTTTGTGTGGTGCCTTTTACAAGAGGGCGAGAAAGAAGCCGTGATTTGCAAAGTATTTGTGAAGATGTGAGTAAGCTTACCCGTAGGGGTGTTTGTGAAGTTACTTTGTTAGGGCAAAATGTGAACTCTTATCGCTCGCAAGGGGGTGCGGATTTTGGTCAGCTACTGGTTGCCTTGTGCGAAAAGACCTCTATTCAGCGTATCCGTTTTACCTCTCCTCACCCTAAAGATTTTAACGAAGAGTTGATTGATATTATGCAAACACATAGAGATAAAATTATGACGGCAGTGCATTTACCCGCTCAATCGGGCAACACCCGTATTTTAAAGGATATGAATAGAGGCTATACCAGAACACAATATATAGAAAAAGCTCATAGTATTTTACAGGGTTTTAAAGGTTCGGTGCTTTCTACAGATATGATTGTGGGCTTTCCGTCAGAAACGCAAAAAGAGTTTGAAGACACATTAAGCCTGTTAGATGAAGTGCCTTTTGAACACCTCTACTCTTTTAAATACTCCCCAAGGCCCTTTACAAAAGCCGCTCTGTTTAAAAACCAAATCCCAGAGCCAGAAAAAGCCCGCCGCTTAAAAATATTAAATAAAAAACACAATAAACTTGCTTTTTTGCGATCTAAGTGGTATAAAGATAAAACTGTGGACATATTAGTAGAAAATAAAGACACAAAAACACAACATATTGTAGGGCGATCGGCACAAAATAAGTTGGTGTATTTTCCGGGTTCTCACACATTATTTAACGCTTTAAAAGGTAAAATAGTGCCTGTAAAAATCACTAAAGCTTACCCTTTAACTTTATATGGTACTGTACATAAAGAAGGTGTAACGGCAAATGCAACAGGAGGGCTTGCATAGTGGGCAGACCCATTGATGAGCTAACCCCTAAAGAGCTGGCTCAATTAAAAATTTTTATAGAAACATATTTGCGAAAAGCTTTAAAAGATGTGTCTTTTAGTGCAAAAGATAGTACAAAAGATAGTACAGCAGATAGTGCTTCTGCAAGTTTGCTTAAAGCAAAAAATACCCTACAGTTACCTGACAATACCTCCATAGACAATCCCTCCATAACAGACAGCTTGCGTAAGCATACTAAGCAACCGCATTCTATGATGAGCAAAGTTTTGAGAAAAAAAATGGAACAAGAAGCTGAAAAACAAAAACAAGCTACATGGTTAGAGGTTATCCCTCATGGTTTAGTAGGTGGTATGATCCCTAATATATGCATTATGGTGTTTAGAGAAAAAACAAGTTCTAATAGTTTTGCGGTACCTATGTCTTCAGTGCAAGCAAAAATTATTATCAATCAAGGCTCAAAAAAAGGTGATCCTTTTCGTTTTATTAAAGAACTATTACGAGCGTTAAATTTACGAATTAATGAGTGTTATTTGCAACAAGAAAAAAAGCAAATTCTTGCTAGAGTGGTTATTAAAGATAGTAACGATTCGGTTGTGCAATCACTCCAATTACCTGCCGGGGATATTATCCCATGTGCTATGTATATTGGTTGTAGTTTTTACTGCACAAAACAATTTATAAAAGCTATGTTGGATCAAGAAATAGATGTGCGTTTATCAGATTTACCTTCTAAAAAACCTCTCTATTTAAATTAATTTTTTTTTTTTTAAATAATGAAAGATGGGCAAACAAAAATGCGAAAAGCAAAAGCTGGCGTGCTAGAGCTTTTACAAGAAAAAGGTCTTACTTTTGATGATGTGTTGATACTGCCTGCTTATTCTGAAGTGCTACCCTCTCAAGTGTCAACAAAAGTATCTTTAACCAATAACTTAGTGCTTAACACACCTATTTTGTCAGCGGCTATGGACACGGTGACAGAGCATAAAATGGCTCAAGTGATGGCACAAGTTGGTGGTTTGGGGATTATTCACAAAAATATGAGCATTAAAAGTCAATGCTATGAAGTTCAAAAGGTTAAAAAATACGAAAGTGGGATGATTTTAGACCCTATTACCTTAGAGCCTGACACCCCTGTGTACTCAGCCGTTGAATTGATGAAACAACATTTTATTAGCGGAGTGCCTATTACTAAAAATGGGAAGTTAGAGGGTATTTTAACCCACAGAGACTTACGCTTTGAAACAAATATGAACCAACCCGTATCGGCTATTATGACTGCACGAGATAAACTTGTGACCGCTAAAGAGGGTGTGAGTTTAACATCTGCCAAGCAGATTTTACACAAATACCGTATTGAGAAATTACCTGTAGTGGATAGCCAAGGCTCTTTAAAAGGTCTTATTACCATTAAGGATATTGAAAAATCCACGGCCTTTCCCCATGCGACAAAAGATGCTTTTGGACGCTTATTTGTAGGTGCAGCTGTCGGAGTGCAAGAAAAAGACAAACCAAGAGTGCATCAGCTAGTAAGTGCTCAAGTGGATTTATTGTGTGTAGATACAGCTCACGGGCATTCTAAGGGGGTGTTAGATAGGGTGGCTTTTATAAAGGCGACATACCCTAATGTGATTATTATGGCTGGTAATGTGGCAACAGCTGAAGGGGCTTTGGCACTGGCAAGGGCAGGGGCTGATATTATTAAGGTGGGAATGGGCTCTGGTAGTATTTGTACTACGAGGGTGGTATCAGGGGTGGGAGTACCCCAAGTAAGTGCTATTTTACATTGCTTGCAAGCTTTGGAAAAAAACAAACTCTCTCAAACTATAGTGGCTGATGGGGGGTTAAGGCATTCTGGCGATATAGCCAAAGCCATTGCCTTAGGAGCTAGTGCTGTTATGGTGGGTAATATGTTGGCTGGCTCGGAAGAAAGCCCCGGAGAAACCATACTCTACCGTGGGCGGACCTATAAAGCCTATAGAGGTATGGGAAGCCTCGGAGCTATGAAAAAAGGCTCTAAAGACAGATACCGCCAAGAAGGAGTTTTTTTCACCGATAAAATGGTGCCAGAAGGTGTGGAAGGTCGTGTGCCTTATAGAGGGCAGGTTAATAAAATTTTGCATCAAATGTTGGGCGGACTCAAAGCCGGTATGGGCTATATAGGTGCAAAAAATATTAGTGATTTTCAAGAGAAAGCACAATTTATTAAAGTAAGTTCTAGGAGTTATTTGGAATCGCACATCCATGGTATTAGCATTACGAAGGAAGCTCCTAATTACCGCTTAGAGTAAAACTTTCTTTTTTTTAGGTGAACAAACTTAAAGCTCAAAAGCTTATACCTGCGGTTTGTTACTTGCTTTGCGGGGAAAAACCGAGCTTAAAATCTTAGGACTCCGCGTTTTGCTACAAAGCGTTAAGCCTTGTGGGCTTACCGCATTGTATCAAAGCCGATACTGGTTTTGAGCATGGTTTTTTCACTTACATTAACAGAAAGTATTTATTATAGGTAGTAATAGAAAAGAGAATGGTTGGTTGGCACTGCCGTAAAAATCACTTTAGAGCAATAAATAACCCCCCCTTTGGGGGTGTAAATATTACATGGAGGCAGGGTTATGTATTGCTTTTTAAGCTGATTTTGAATAAATATTTTTAAAAAAGTTTAAAAACCTTTTAAAAATTTTAAGAATAATAAGAAATTATTATTTTTAAAGTGGATAATTAAGGTAGAATAATAAGGAGATTAGAATGAAATATTTACATTTAATATACTTAACATTGTTACTGTGGGGAGCTGGTATTTGTGTAGCAACAGCACAGCCAAAAGCTACAACTGGTGAAAACAAACCACCAGAGCTTACTAATGCACAAAAGATTGAAAGGGCAAAAAAAGCAAAAGAGCAAGAAGGTTTGAACACATTAGCTACTGAGGTAGTTGATGAGGATGTTAAGCGAGATGCTGAAATACTTTCTGAAAAGGCTAAAGAGCTCTCACAAGAGGCTGAGCAAACGGAACAAGCAAAAGATGATCTTACTAAAAAGGCTAAAGAGCTCTCACAAGAGGCTGAGCAAACGGAACAAGCAAAAGATGATCTTACTAAAAAGGCTAAAGAGCTCTCACAAGAGGCTGAGCAAACGGAACAAGTAAAAGACGATCTTACTAAAAAGGCTAAAGAGCTCTCACAAGAGGCTGAGCAAACGGAACAAGTAAAAGACGATCTTACTAAAAAGACTAAAGAACTCTCACAGGGTACCAGAGATCTTTCTGAAGCAACACAAAAAATTTTAAAAGATGCAGAAGCCAAAGGAATGCCTCTTGATGAAAATATCAAAAAAGTTTTAGAGCAAGCAAAGGAGGTATCTAAGAAGGCAAAGGAGGTATCAGACACAGCTGATGATGCTGCTCAAAGTGTCAGTGAGGCATCTAGGAAGGTGAAGGAGGCATCAGACACAGCTGATGATGCTGCTCAAAGTGTCAGTGAGGCATCTAGGAAGGCGAAGGAGGCATCAGACACAGCTGATGATGCTGCTCAAAGTGTCAGTGAGGCATCTAATAAGGCAAAGGAGGTATCAGACACAGCTGATGATGCTGCTAAAGAAGCAGGAGAGCTTTCTAAACAAGCAGGAGAGCTTTCTGAACAAGCTGATGATGTATCTGAAAAAGTACAAGAAGATTCTACTTCACTAGACGAAACTCTTTCTGCATCATCTACTGAAGGTTTAAAAAAAATCTATCTTCGTAAAGAATGGGAAAAAAGAATTACTGCACTTAAACATGACTTAAAACTATTGAAAGAAAGGTTAGATACCATTTCCCCAGAGGTATTAGCAAATCCATTTAATGCTCTTTATTCTGAAAAAATAGATGTACAAATGGATGCATTAGCTGTGATTGTTTATTCTGACAAACAAGATCCTAGTTGGCATGTGCAATTAGCAGAATTTATTGAATCCTTGTCAGGAGATTCAAGCTCTGAGGGGCTTATAATACGCAATTTAGCTATTTTAGCTTTAACTTGGTTTAAAACTCCTAACCCGGACATTCAACATGTATTAATAGATGTTATTTTAGAATATAAAGATGAAAATGAATATACAAAAAAAGTCACTGTTGAGATTCCTAAAAGTGCTGCTTTTGCTTTAGGTTTTTCCCCCGTGCATGACGAGCAGGTAATAAATCAGCTAATAAAAATAGCTTTACAAAACCCTAATGCTTCTGTTCGTAGTTCTGCTATGTCTAGTTTAAGGTTTTTAGATGTAGATGATCCTAAATATTACAAAAAGTTAGAAAAGGGATTATCAGATCCGTTTGATTTAGTAAATACTTACACTGTCCAGCTTTTAGCTGGCGTATATGTGAATACAAAAGATGAGTGGGTGTTTCAGAAAATAATAAAAGCTCTTTCTAGCACAACAGTAAGTGTCAGAAAAATGGCTCTTAAAGCCCTTATTAAAATAAATTACATTATTCCTAATTTTGATGTTAAAAAAATTACACCCTATATTATAGATAGTTTAGAAGATTCTGACACAGGTATTAAATCTATTGCTATGTCTGCTGTTTCAAAACTACAATTAAATGATCTAAAAACCATTCGTACTGTGATGAAAGAGCTACTTCAAACCACCAATGCAACACAAAATAAAGTATTATTTATTACCAGTTTAGGTGATTTACAAGTTAAAAGTAATTGGATTAATAATAACCTACTTACTTTTTTAGAAGATGCATCAGCTGAAATACGCATGGCGACAGTCAAAACATATAAAAAAATTAAACCAAAATCTTCTAAAATTCATATTAAATTAATTGATAGGCTATTGGATGCTGATCCAAAAATACAATGGGCAACTATTTGGGCTATTGACAGTATTCGCCCTACAAGTAACAAGTTTTATAATAAATTAGCTGATAAATTATCTCAATTAGACCCATATATTCGGGTAGCTACTTTACAGTTTTTACAAAGAAGTAAGGTGAAAAATACAAAAATTACGACAGCTTTATCTCAATTAGTATCTAACAAAGAAGATCAACAACAAAACCCTGATGAAATAAGATTAGAAGCCCTTAAGGCTTTAAAGAATATGGACTGGTATAAAAGTACAAGTGAAGAAGTAGCAACAGAAGAACAAAAAAAAGATATAAAAAACGAATTAGTTAAAGCATTAGAAGACTCCAACCCAGAAGTAAGAAAAGCCGCAGCCAGTGCTTTAAACGAAGCAGGCGTATTGAGCCTTGAGCTTTTGAAATATAATGCATTATGTATTCTAGCTAATAAATGGTGTTAAATATATTAATAAATTTAAAATGTTTAAAAAGGAGGCTATAAAAATGTATTTTTTACAAGTATTTTTTACGAGTATTTTTTTCTTAGCAGTTTTATTTGGTCCATCAATAGGGCTTAGTTCTACAACTACAACACAACAAGGAATGGCACGCCCTATTCTTTTAGATGAATTACAAAGCTTTGATATAGATGTAAGAAAAAGTGCCATTCGCTCTTTTCCCCTATCTAAATTAAACAATAAAGAATATATAACCTTACTTGCTCAAATTTTATTAGAAGATAATGTTGCTGAAGTGCGTCAAGAAATGGCACTTTACCTTTTAAATAACATAAACGAGCTAGCTATTACAGAAGAGTTATCTTCTATAATAGCTCAATCAGCCACTCGTAATACGGATAAAAAAACAAAAGAATTATCTTTAAAACTAACAAAAGGACTAGGACAACCAAAGCTTGTTAATGAGTTATATAGTTCTGATGTAGATGTAAGAAAAAAAACTATTCGCTCTTTCCCTATATCTAAATTAAAAGAAAAAAAATATGTAGACATATTAGCTCAGATTTTAACAGAAGATAGTGTTACTCCACTGCGTCGAGAAGTGGCACTTTACCTTTTAGCTCACATCAACAAATTACCGAGTACAAATATTATACACACACTATCTACGCAAGCCATTCGCGATGCGGATAGTAGTGTAAGATCACTTGCTGTACAAGGGATAGCCTCTTTTCGCCCTAAGACTCAAAAGTTACAAAGCATGCAAACAAGTGCTTTATTAGAGGCTTTATCTGATAAGAATGAAGGGGTGCGTCTTCAAGCTATTTTAGGTTTAGGGCAAAATGCTCATGTTGCACAAAATGTCTCAGTTCGCCATAATTTACTTAACACAGCTCGTTATGATATAGATCCAAAAATAAGAGAACAGGCTGATACAGTTTTGATACAGCTTACTGGTGGCTCTTCTGTAAGACCCCTTTGTGAAAGGGTGTTTTCTCTTAAATAAAAAAATATTTTTTTGTAGTTATAAGAAAATTTACTTGGTTTAGGTGTTGTACTATAGTAAAGTAAGGGGGATATGATTTTTAAAACAATATTTACTCTATTTAAACTGGTATTTAAGCTAATTTTATTGAAGGTAAAAAGGCTTTGTGCTTTGTTGCATGGTGCTTTGCCAAGCCGTGTCAAAAAAGTTAATGGTATGACTTTTGTAGAGATTTTGGTTGTTTTAACAATTATTGCAGGTATTGCTTCTTTAGGTATTACGAAGTATATGGCACAGTTAGATAAAGCTAAGGTGAAGCAGGCGAAGATTTTAATCACTCGTATTGCCGAGGCTTTTGAGACTTTTTACATGGATTGTTCTTATTATCCTTCTACAGATGAAGGGTTATCGGCTTTAGTGCTAGCTCCGGAGCGTTGTGGTGAGGCATGGGGCCCGGAGCCTTATTTAAAAAACGGCAAAATCCCCAAAGACCCTTGGAAAAACGACTTTATCTACCGTTACGACACGACTACAGGTCGTTTTGAGATCCTGAGTTTAGGCAAAGGAGGGGTAGAAGGTGGTAAGGGTGTGTCGGCTGATATTTCTTCGCAAGAGATATAATAATATCTCCACCTGTTTTTCTCAAAGGTGGTGTTTTTTTTCTAATAGATTTATTAAGAACAACAAAGCTATGACCTTGTTAGAAATAGTGGTTGTTATGACCTTACTGGCTGGTTTTTTTATTGTAGGTGTGCCTCTTATTAAAAAACGAGACAATGCGGTTAAACAAATGTTAAGGCGTATAACAGCCATTAATCGGCAGTTAGACAGTCAGGCTCGGCTGAAAGGAGTAACTTACAGGTTGGTATTTTCTATAGATTCTAAGGATAGTTCTTGGTGGGTAGAAAAAAAACAGACGCCCCAGCTTAAAAAAAAAATCTCTTCAGAAAATAATAACACCAGCGATAATACAAGTGATAATACCAGCGATAACACAAGTCCCACAGATGATGTATCAGATACATCTGATAGTCGCCATTTAGATCGGTTAGCAAGCTCTTCTGCTATGGATCAAGTTCGGCAAGAGTTATTGGAAGGTAACCTTAAAGCTCGCATCTTTAAAAAAGACACAAGCATTTTAAAAAAAGCACAAACTTTACCTTTGGGCTTGGTTTTTGAAAGTGTATCTTTCAATAAAGGCAAAGATGTTGTTTCTCAGGGTTTAAGTTATATTTATTATACTCCGGGTGGGCAGTTTAATAAAGTTTTGTTAAAAATAAAGGGGCGGAGCAGGTATTGGTCGTTATTATTTAATCGTTTAAACGGGGAGTTAGATATATTTCAGGAGAACAAACAATGGTAACCATTAAATTAATTTTTTTACTATCATCATTTCTGCGTCAGTCGTCATTCCTGCGTCAGTCGTCATTCCTGCGTAGGCAGGAATCCAGTAAGTGCAACTTTTTAAGTGAGAAAACCAAGTCAAAATCTTTGGACTGCGGTTTACCGCAAAGTGAAAGCCCAAGGCTACTACTTTGCGTTAAATCCGAACTCGTTTTGAATTGGTTTTCTCACTATTTAAAGAGTTACATTTTTTTAGTAAAATTAATTAGTATAACATGAAACATACAATGATAAATAAAATTTACACTGGTTTATTACATGTTCTTTTTTGTAGAGAGAAAAACCATGCTCAAAACGAGTTCGGATTTGAACACAATGCGGAAAGCTCTAGGAGCTTTACGCGTTGTGGCAAAACGCATGTCCGAGCTTTTGAGCTCGGTTTTTCCCTCTACAATGTTAGAGCAATAGATAAACATACAACCCTTGCCTATAACAAAATTATCAGTGATTAATATTAGACAGAGCATATATTAAGTAATAATTTATGTTAAAAACAAAATAAAGGAAAGTGTATGATGAAAGGTTTTACTTTGATTGAAATGATAGTGGCTTTAATGATCCTATCTAGCTCTGTTATACTACTTTCTCGCATGAAGTCAGGCAATAAAAACCGAATCGATAAATCCTATCACTATCACAAAGCTGTGTTACTGCTAGAGCAAAAAATAACAGAGTTGGAGTTAGAATGGAGTAGTCAGAGTTTCGACTCTATTCCAACAGAACAAAAAGGGCAATTTACAACGCAAAAGGATTTTTCATGGAGTGTGAAAACAAAACCTCTATCTATGCCTTCTGCGGAGGATATGTTTAAATCCTTAGGTGCTGATAGTGATATTGTGCTTTATATAATACGTACCACTTCAGAGTTTTTAACATCTTCTATTAAAGAGGTGAAAGTCACCGTGCATTATAATAAACATAAAAAGAAAAGCTCTTACTCTCTTAGCACCTACATTGTGGACTACAGTAAAAATATACCATTTGCACAACTGCTTTTACAATTACAAAACAGCAATTAATATATAGATTATATAATAGGTTATTTATGAGGTTACAAAAGTATTGTTATTTTTTTAAAGGCAAGGTTATTTGTCAGATTATTTGCCAGATTATTTGTCAGGCTATTAGTAAGGTTTTTTTTAAAAGTACTTACAAGTCAAAAGCTTTTACTTTATTAGAAGTGATGATAGCTATGACTTTATTTTCTGTTATGGCGTTATTTTTAATGCGTATTACGGATTCAGGGGTTAGGTATCAAAAAATTATTACAAAAAATGTTAAAAACATCCGAAGTATCAGGTCAGTATGGCAAGTTTTGAGACAAGATTTTTATAATGTTTTTTTAGTAAAAAATAAACATGTTTTACTCCATAGTGAGCTTATGAGATTAGCTCCAGATCGTAAAAACAATAACCTTTCACGAAGAGGAGTTCCCTCTCCTGAAGGTTTAGATGATTATGGGCGAAGTCGCAATGTTCCTAAAGAATCATCACCTAGACCTCCTACAAAACCTCCTTTAGTGGGGCAATTTAAAGGCACTGATGAGCAGGTATATTTTACCACTTTATCTCATGGACACACGAGTGTTTTATCACCTCAAAGTGATAGTACTTTGGTGTTTTATTATTTAAAAGCTTGCCCTCATAAAGACACCAACAAAGCCCAGCGTTGTTTATGGCGAAAAAGTTTTTTGGATATAACTGCTGACCCTGAAAAGGCTGAAAATGGAACAGAGTTTTTGTTGTTAGAAAATGTTAACAAAATTAAGTTAGCCTACTTTAATATTTTAGATAACGAGTGGAAAAACCAGTGGCCCATGGGGGTGCAATCCAGTAACTTGTTACCTGTTGCGGTAAAAATTGTATTAGTTTTTCAAAACAAAAAAAAACAGATTGTTACTAAGCAGTTAATACTACCTATTCATAGGAACTACATTGCTTTACGGATGTTGAGGTAAAAATTACATGTTTAAAAGTTGTATTATAAACAATAGATATATGAAAAACCAAAAAGGGATGGCTATTATTATGGTACTCTCTACTTTGTTGTTTGTGTTTTTACTGATTCAAGAAACTGTGTTTGAAACACGAGTAGAACATGCTGTATCCAGTAAAGAGCTCCACGATTTACAAGCTTACTATATGGCTAAAGCAGGTATGGAACTTAGTTTGTTAAGAATTCGAACTTACAACACACTAGCTGAAAAAATAACAGGTATGAAAGAGGCATTATTTATGCGACCTTATTTAGACTTAATGTGGCGACTTCCCTTTGGCTGGCCCCCTTTGTTAGTACCACTAGAGGAGGAGCAGGCAGAAGATGACTCACATTCAAGCACAAAGCAAAAATCCCTTTTTAACAAGGGTGGCTATACCACTTTTTTACAAACCACAGGTGGGCGTATTGATGTCAATAATTTAAGCTCCCCTATCCCTCAATTAAAAAAGTGGACTTATTTTATACTGTTTGCGTTAATTAAAAAATTACAAGATGAAAATAACACCCTTAAGGCTTTAACGGATTCAGATATTTCTAAATTGTTAAATAATATCAGCGATTGGATAGATTTAGACTCGATGCAACAAACGGAAGCTGGTATTAGCACTTTGCCAGAAAACATTTTGTACGAGTTACCCACTCGCCCCCTCAACCGCAAGCTGATTAACATGCAAGAGTTGTTACCTGTTAAAGGTATGACACATCAACTCTACCAAGCCCTAAAGCCTTTTATCACAGTTTTTGGAGAAAACACACTCAACCTGAATACTCTACCAGCACTGCTGATGCAAAGCTTGCACCCTGATTTAAATGCTCAAGTTACTCAAAGTATTACCGATAAAACGCATAAAATACTTAACCCCCTCATGCTGAATTGGGCTTTATTTACGCAAAGCATAAAAGCAGAAGGCTTAGGTCATATTGTGGAAGACTGGCAAAACAACCCTCGCTTCATATTTGAAGCCACTGGAGATGATGGTAAAGTTGGGACTATGAAAAATTTTGTACATTTTAACTCACCGTATAATTTTAAAATTGTAAGTATCGGTCGTGCTGGTGGGAGTCAGAAAACGATTACGGCTATATATATAGACTGGAAGGGTTTATTTAAGCACACTCAAAAGCTATCAAATATATTGAGTAAAAGTAGCAGTAGCAAAAGGGGCAAGGGCAGGGGTAGTAACTTCAGTTCTCCTCCCTTAGAGTTAAATAATCCTTCAATAATTTACTGGAAAGTTAGCTCTTAAGAGGGTAGTCTAGAGAGCAATAGGTGAAAATTTTAGAGGTACAGGTGAAAAAACTTAAAATTCAAAAGCTTTTTTCGCAGAGGGGAAAACCGAGCTCAAAAGCTTTGGACTGCGGTTTACCGCAAAGTGTTAGCCAAAGGCTACTACTTTGCGTTAAATCCGAACTCGTTTTGAGCATGGTTTTCCCCTCTACGATGAAGTATATATATTTTTACATCCATTGTTATTTCTACATCAACCATCATTTCCGAATTGTGTACAAATAGCAATGATAAGTAAAAATAAAGGCAATCAATAAGAATATAAACAAAGAATGGGAGGTATGTGTTGATTTTTATTGGTATTGATTATAGTGCAGAGGCTGTTAAAGCGGTAGCTATTAAAAGGGCTGATCGTGGGGGTTTTGTGATTGTGAACACTCACTTTTTTCCTATCCCCTTGGATGAAAAGTCAGAAAAACAAGAGCTATTAAAAATAACTCACTTAAAAACTCTTTATGATCTATATAAAAAGCAAGATGTAAAGTACATTGTGTGTTTTCCTCAAAATGAGGTAAGTACTAGGCGTGTGTACTTTCCTTTCAACCAAAGGTATAAAATTAGCAAAAGTTTATTGTTTGAAATGGAGGATAAAACTTTATTTGATTGTACGCAGTTAGTGGCTGATTTTCAAATTTTATCTTCCACCCCTCAAAAAACGCAAGTTATGGCTTTTGTGGTATTTAAAGAGCAATTAAAAAATGCTTTACATCAACTAAAATCGGTAGGTATTAATCCTTTTATTTTTACTTGCGAGTCGTCAGCTATTTGTAATTTATTTATACCTAAAAGTGATGAGCAAAGTGTTAAAAACAAAGAACATTTAACAAGTAGTGATAAGAAAAAAGCATCTTTTTTTTCTAAAGCACGGCTTATCAATTTATTTTCGTCTAAAAAAACAAAAGATATATCACCAAAAAATGTCGTTGTTGAAGAACACAACCACCAACAATCCCCAAGCTCTAAGGTAGTGCCTCACCAAACATCAATGTGTGATTTATATATAAAGATAGATTACCATCACACAACAATATGGGTATTAAAAAACAGTCAGCTAAGGGATGTGTATCATTTTGAATGGGGGGCGTTTGCTTGTATTAAAAAAATAGCTACAAAGTATGAGATTTCTTTATCTTCAGCTATGGAGCAATTTTTAGAAAAAGCATTTGTACTCACCAGTAAAAGAGGCTACACAGGCAGTCAGATTGCATTTTCTGCTGTTTTGCAAGAAGAGTTGGATTTCTTAATCCACAAAGTGCAATTATTGTTGTTAGAAATGGACAGCGAGCAAGGTGAGCAGTGTTCTAAAATTATTATTTGCGGAGCAGGTTCTCATATTAGAAACTTACAAGCGTTTTTATCATCTCGGTGGAACTATCCTGTGGTGCGAGCAGAAAAACCCATTAATGCCCCTCAATGGAATTTAAGAAATAACGATGACAAACAAAACAATTTAATGACAGCTTTAGGTACTGCTATGGAAGGGTTAAAAGGGGTGCGTCTTCCTCCCATTAATTTTTTAAAAGGTGAATTTGCTGTTAAGTGGCATTGGATGGACTTATGGTCTCCTAAAAGGCGACAAAAAGTGGTTATGGTAGCTATAGGCTCTATGGTGTTTTTTGTTTATGCTTATTTAAGGCATCAGCAATCAGAACATTTATTATCAAAAACTGAAAATTTATTTCAACAAAGAGCGATAAGAGTAGCTCACTTAAGACCCAAACAAGTAAGTGTGTCAAAAGTTAAACACTTTATTAACAGTAAGCAACATTTAATTAAAAATGTTAAATTAGCTGAAGTGCTATTGGATAGACCATCTGCTTTAGACAGTATGAAAGCCTTAAGCATTGTTATTAGAAAACAACCAGAATGGCGATTAGAAATTACCAAATTAGACATTGCTGATAGATTTATCCAACTACAAGGTGTTATTTTAAAACCTTATTTAAAGTACTTGGAAAAAAACTTAAACACCATAGCCTTAAAAGGTACATTTAAAACCTTATCTGTAACTCCACTATCATTAGATTCTAAAAATAAACAAAGTGATAAAAATACAGACAAAACAACTCATAATACGGATAACAAACAAAAAGGTAAAGTAGTTGCTGGTAAAGTAGCGGTGAAAAAAAATAAAAAACCAGTAATCAAAAGCAAAGTTGCTACTAAAAACGCTCACAATATGGCGACAAAAAACACAAAAAGTGCTACTGCCGTGGTACAGGTGTTTTTTGCTTATTCGTTTATAAGGAATGTGGAGTAGAAAAATGTTAAACTTCTTTTTTAATAAAGGGTAGGGTTTTAAGAAAACAATGAATTTTTTAATTGCAATAAAAGAGTTTATTTTTGATTGGTGTAAAAAGATTACCACGGTATGGGAGTCTAGTTTTTTATGGCAATATGTGAAAGAAAAATACTTATGTTTAAGTTTTTTGCACCGTAAAATTTTGCACAGTGTGTTAATACTTGGTTTGTTGATAGGTGTGTTTTATTTTCCGTTAAGTTTATTATGGCATTCCAAGCAGTATATAAAAGAATTTAGGGATAAAAAACATTTAGTAGAGCAGTTAAATAATTTGTCAGTGGTGTTGAAAAGAAGTCAGTCATCAATACTTGCACGCAAAGGGAATTTATCATCATTTGTGAAACGGAGAATATCGTATTGGTCCGGGGCTAAAAACCAATTAGTAAGAGTGCAACTCATGAGAGGTAATTGGAAAAAAACTTACCGTTCCGTAAAATCACCTAGTTTAAAAAAAGGAGGTGAGTTTTCTGACCGGCAAAAAAAAGCAGGTAGTGTGCTTTCTCCACAACAGATGGTGCGTGTAGAAATGGATAACCTCAACATTCAAGAAGTGGTACGCTACGGACGGAAGCTAGAGCAACTCTCTCCCCATTTTAAACTATTGGGTTTAAATATGGAAGAAGATAAAACGAAGGAAAACTATTTTGATGTTTCTTACGCTCTGGCTGTTTTTGACAACCAAAGCTCAGAGTTAAAAACCCCTCATAAAGCTGGTGGTAAAACCCCTCAAAAGCTATTTAACAAAAAGTTTAATCATAAAAAAAGGGCTATTAAAAAACCTGTCAGAAAAATTTATCAAAACAGGGGCAACAAATAATGTTTGTATTTAAAATTTTTGCTCAAATCTTTATGGTTTTAAGGTCACATAAGGTAAAAGTTTTTTTATTTATTTTTTTAACAGGGGTGTTTTTTTTATTTCGTTTCCCTTATGAGGAAGCTGTTTCTTATGCATTAAATAGGTTATTAAGAGGGTCTGCGATTGAGTTTCATTATGACAAGTTTTATTTAAGCCCATTAGGGCCTGCTTTAGTGTTTAAAAACCCTCACATTCAGTTTCGCTCTACGGGGCGTTATATTCAGGCTCATCAATTAAGAGTTGTGCCTTCTTATAAGGCTTTGGTTAGTTTTAAATTAGGTGGGGGGTTGGTATTTCATTGGAAGGATAGTGGGGAGGTATTGGTGACTGTTAGGCAGGCACGGTTAGGCAAAGTTAAAGCTTGGGCTTTAGATTTAAATGTTAATCATTTTAAGCCCAGTGTTTTACGCTCTGCTTGGCCTTTATGGTCTAAATTTTCTGGGGCTATTTCTATCAGAGGGCAGTTGGTGTGGGATATGACTTATCAAGAGTTACCGGTTGGTTTTTGGCATTTAGAGGGGAGGGGGTTAAAGGTGCAGGCTTTATCTTACACTTTTCCGGGGACTATTGGTACTATTAGTTTGCCACCTTTTGCTTGGGGGCGTGTGTATTCTAGGGGTACTATGAAGAAGGGTACTATTTTAATGTCAGATTTTTTATTAGGTAAGGGGAGGGATGCTTTTCAGATTAAGACTAGGGGGTTGTTATCGGCAAGCATTTACAAGAGGTCTTTTTCTAGTTATCCGGGGGTGCGATTTCAACATTATGATCTAGGGTTAGACATTTTAGCTAGTGAGGATTTAAAGTCTAAGTTATATTTTTTAGATTTATTTTTATCTCCAGTAGAGACAAAGACTAGTCAGGGTTCTCGTTATTTAGCTCGTATTAAGGGGAACAAGGTGAATTATTTTAATTTAACAAAGTCCAGTCGGTTAGTTACTTTAAAAGAAATTCAAAACCCTAAGTAAAAATAACCCTTTCTCGCTGTGATTAATTACATAAAAGGCACTTTTGCGGGTGTAAATGTTACATTGTTTGAGTTTTTTTTTGATTTTTTGTACTTATAAGCGGTATATATTTATTTTGAAGAGCAATAAGTAAAAAAGAAAAAAGATGAAAAATTTATTAGTTATTTTCAGTGTGTTTTGTATAGGGGTATTGTTTGGTGCGGACTTTGCTAATGCTGATTCTGTATCAAAGGGGCGTGTTATTGTGCCGGAATGGTTAAAGGAGTATCAACGCTCTTTTAATCTTCCTGGTAGGCAAACAGCATTTTATTATATGTTGGATGTTATGGGTCGTGATAAGGCAGAGGAGGCAGGTGTTGCCGATTCAGTGGTATTGGATATTATTTCGCAGGTGTTGGATCATCCGGATGCTTTGGTAAAGTTAGAGGGTATTTATATTTTAAAGCATTGGTCTGCTCTTCCACAGAGGTTGTACAAAAAGCTTGCTGAATTAGCTGTATCTGGTGATACGAGTACATTACAAACTGAAGCTTTTGCAACGTTAGAAAAGTTTTCTACTTCGGTTACTTTTAAATTTTATGTACAACGGATATTAGCCAAGGCTTTAACAGATCCTTTTGTAGGTTATCGCAAAAAAGCCTATCGTATTTTATCTGCTCAGGAGTTACTAGGACCTTTGGTTACTAAAAACTTACATGATGCTATAGTGAGAGAACATTATTTAAAGCCCATCGTAGTATTAACACCAGAGATTATGCGTTTTATAAAAAGTCAGTTATTAAAAGGATCTCCAAGTTTTGTGAGAAATACTTTAAATGTATTATCGAATATTGAATCAAGCAACAAGCAATTATCTCCATTTTTAGCTAGTTTGTTGAAAGAAGATTTATCCCATGTGCAGTTATCACAATTAATTGAAGTAATGAATACATTAAGGGTATTAGATTCGCACACGATCCCTTTGCTTTTAGGTATGTTGTCTGATTTAAACTTAAGAAAACACCATTGGCGAATTTTAAGAGTGATTGAGCATAGTCCGGTATCTTGGTACAATAGTGTATTTGAGCATTTAAAAGGTATCATACTTAGTTTTAATGAAAAAGATCAGCGTACAACTTATTATTTAATGCAAAAAATGTTATGGCAACATCCTCAGGTGCGACAAAACATTAAAGCCATTATTAGGTCTTATGAACCCATACATATTGAGTTAAGAAATCTGTTATTTCATCATAGGAATCGTTACAAAGTAGCGGGGCTTTATCTGTTATCGGAACTGCAGTTTTTATCTCATGATGTAATTAAAGAATATTTATTAGATTCTGTATATGACAAGTTTCAATTCAAAAATGTTATGGCTTTATTAGCTATAGAGCAATTGCCTGCTATTATTCAAGATAGTGATGTGCAGAAGTCACTGATAAAAAAGGTTACTGATAAGAGTACGGAAGTTTTATTTCGTACATTCATTATGCGTGTTATAGAGCATAGTAAGATGGTTGATTTATCTGTATTGCAAGATGTGTTATATTTAGCTTTGTTTGATACTTACCCTTCGGTAAGGGTGAGTGCTACTTATACCTTAGGGCGTATGGCAGATGCAAAGCATTTATTAGAGTTTCGGCATTCAGTGGTTGATATATTTATTAATTTACTTAAGAACAATTTTACAGGTATAAGGAAGACAGATATTAGGGAGTGGGGAAAAGCCTATCTAAGTCAAGTAGATGTAGGTAAAGTGCAAAGTACTCAAGGGCTTGGGCAAGAGCTGGGAAGTAAGAAGGAGTTATCTGGTTTTGAGTGGAAGGCTTTTGTATTATCTCTTGGTAAGTTAGATGTGCGAGAGCCTAAGGTATGGCAAGCCATTGCTCAGTTTTTAGATACTGAAAAAATAGAACATCAAATAGTGGCGTATAGTGTTTTAAAAGATTTGCAACCTACTGATATAGCGATTATGCAAAAGATGCAAACACTTGCACCGTATTTGGAAGTAGCAGAGGAAGCACAAATACAAAAACAAAAACAAACAGAAGCACAAATGTTTAAAACAGGAGGTGATGATGTTGATACTTGTAAAGGGGTATTTAGATAGTATATTTAAAATACATGTATATGAAATTAGTAATATAAGGAGAAATAAAAAGATGAAAAATTTATTAGTTATTTTCAGTGTGTTTTGTATAGGGGTATGGTTTGGTGCAAGTGTTGGTCATGCAGATTCTGCCAATTCTGATTTTGCATCAGAAGAGCCTTTTGTTATACCTGCATGGTTAAAAGAGTATGGGACGTGGGCTGACAAAACATTATTAAGAGAAGGTGAACCATTATTTTATGTTAGTAAAAAAATAACATTTTTATATATGTTAGATGTTATGGGTCGTGACACAGAGGTAGTAGGAGAGGCAGGTGTTAGGGATTCAGAGATTTTTAACACTATTTTGCAAGCGTTGGATCATCCTAATTTTTTATTACGATTAGAGGGTATATATATTTTAAGGCATTGGTCTGCTTTTCCAGAGAGATTTTATCACAAGCTGGTTGAGGTAGCTCTTTTTGATGATACGCTATTAGTGCGTACTGAAGCTTTTTTTGCTTTAAAAAGTTATGCTAAATCTGTTGCTTTAACATTTCGCACGCAAAAATTATTAGCTCAAGCTTTAACAGACCCTTTTGTAAATTATCGCAAAAAAGCTTTTCGTATTTTATCTTCTCAAAAGGAGTTAGCTCCGTCCGTTATTGAAAAACTCCATGAAGCTGTTAGTAAGCAACATTTTTTAAAAGAGGCAAGCACATTAAACCCGGAAGTTATAAGTGATTTACATACTAAATTTTCGCAAAAGAAATTATTACTTTTTGATCAACAAGCTGTGATAAAATTATCGACAGTTAATTCGGATAATACACAGCTATCTCGGTTTTTAGGTGATTTATTAAATATGGATTTATCTGATGCACAGGTGGCACATGTAGTTAAAATAGTTACTGTATTAAGAGTGTTGAATGCAGATACAATTCCTCCTTTGTTGGCTGTGCTTTCGCAGCCAAGGGCAAAAAGCCGTCAAAAAATTTTAAGAATTCTTGATAAAGCCCCAGTGTCATGGTACAATAAAATATTCCAGCATTTAAAAGGTATGGTACTTCATTTTAATATGAAAGATCAGAGTACAGGTTATTATTTAATGCAAAAAATGTTATGGCAACATCCTCAGGTACGGAAAAATATTAAAACCATTATTAATTCTTATGAACCCATACATATTGAGTTAAGAAATCTGTTATTTAACAATCAGAATCGTTTTAGAGTAGCGGGGCTTTATCTGTTATCGAAACTGCAATCTGTATCTCATAATGAAATTAAAAGGTATTTATTAGACTCTTTATCTAGCGATGTTCAATTTACAAGGATGATGTCTTTATTAGTGATAGATAAGTTATCTGTCATTAATAAAGATGTTAGCGTGCAAAAGTTACTTATAAAAAAAGTTAATGATACCACGGTGGATATTTTTTTACGTACATCGATTTTAAGTGTTTTACACGAGGCTAGAGTTGTTGATTTATCTATTTTACAGGATATATTATATTTAGCTCTTTTTGACACTGAAGAAACAGTGCGGAAGAATGCCATTCATGCATTACAACATCTAAGTAATGTGCCTCAGTTAGTGGAGTTTCGCGATCAAGTCATTAACACATTAGTTAACAGGTTTAAGCAACCTGTAGTTGGTATTGATTTTAAGTTAGAGGGTGGTGGTGATTTATTTGAAACCAAAGGTGGTGGTGATGGTGCTTATTCAAAAAATCCGTTATCTCTTGTTGAGTGGAAGGCTATTGTATGGGTGTTGGGGGTAATGCAGGTGCAGGATGTACAAATATGGCGTATGCTTGCTCGGTTTTTAGATACTCCTGTTAGGGATTGTCAAAAAGTTGTGTATCATGCTTTACAAAGGATGGGTCCTACGGATCCTGTTATTATAGAGAAGCTGCAACACTTAAGGTCGTTTATAAAACCAGAAGATAGTCAGTTTATTCAAACAGAAAGTGAGGATGTTACTGCTTGCCAAAAAGCTTTTCACTAGCTCAAAACTCTGCAGTTTGTCACTTACTTTACGGGGAAAAACCATACTCAAAAGCTTATTTGCTTTACAATAACACTGCTTATGTTAGAGAGGAAGGGGAAGATTTTTGCAGGCTCCTCCGCTTGGACCCGAAAAATATCCCCCTCCCGCTCTTTAATTTAAAGTGACATTATAAAAACATGCTTTGCGGGTGAAAAATTTACATTGGAGGTAATTTTTTTTTGATTTTTTGCATTTATAAAGGGTATATATATTTGAAGCAGATACTAAAAAATAAGGAAATAATAAGGATGAAAAAATTACTAGCTATTTTACTTAGTGTGGGTTTTGTTAAAGCATCATTCGCTATAGATTCTACCGGAGTGTCGTCTGCTGGTTTTACTGGAACAACATTTAGTGCGGATGCTAATATGAGTAATTCTGTTTCAGAAATAAAACCAGAAAAAGATAAGCATTTTAATATACCTTCGTGGTTAGAGGAACATCAAATATCTCGTGATTATCAAGAAGCTTATTTTATTGGTAGGCAATTAACATATTTATATGTTTTAGATGTGATAGGTCGTGATGAAGTAAATTCTACTCAAGCTAAAGAGATATTTTTAATGATTAAGCAAGCACTATATAGTCCAAGTGCGTTGATACAATTAGAAGCTTTATATATTTTAAAACATTGGACTTTCCCTGCAAAAATGTTTTATAAAAAAATTGCACAGCTTGCTGTATTTAGTAAAAATAGTTTAGTGGCTAATGAAGCTCTTTGGCTTTTAGAAGAACATGCTACTTCAGTAACTTTTCCATTCCATGTACAACAGATATTAGTGTTAGCTTTAAAAAGCAACTTTGTAGGTTATCGGAAAAGAGTATTTAACATTTTATCTAGTCAGAAGAAGATAGATCCTTCAGTTAAATCTAAACTACATGTAGCTGTAGAAAAAGAAAATTATCTAAAACAAGTTATAGAATTAAAACCAGAGGTTATGCAGTCTTTAAAATCTGACTTGTTAGAAGAATCTCCATCATTTGTAAAGCACGCTATGGCACAATTATCCAACATTGATCGGAGTAACACACAAGTATCTCAATTTTTAGCTAGTTTATTAACTAAAGAGTTATCTAGTTTTCAATTTGCAAAACTTATTGAAGTCATTGAGGCTTTAAGAATATTTAATGCAGATACGGTTCCTCCTATTTTACATTTTATGAGATATAAATCTATGAATAAACTTTGGCAGATTTTAAGAATGCTTGAAAAAACCCCCATGTCATGGCACGCACAAATATTTCATAATATAAAAAACATTGTACTTTATTTTGATACAAGGCATCAAAACTTAGCTTATTATGTATTACAAAAAATATTATGGTACAATCCTCAAGTGCGAAAACATATTAGAACTATTTTTTATTCTAATGACCCCACACATGTTGATTTAAGAAATTTGTTATTTCATTCTGCTTCTCGTTACAGGGTGGCTGGGTTGTATCTTTTAAGTGAGTTACATTCTGTATCTTATGATGCAATTAAAGAGTACTTATTAGATTCTTTATTTGATAAATTTCCGTTTAAAAATTTTATGTCTTTATTAGCTATAGAGCAGTTATCATTTATCAATGAAGATATTAATGTACAAAAGTTACTTATAAAAAAGCTTTACGATAATGATTCTAGTGTGTTTGTGCGATCATTTATTATCCGTTCGTTACGAAACAAGAAATTTACTGATTTATCTATATTACGCAATATGTTGCATTTCGCTTTGTTTGATTCTTCTCAAGCCGTGCGAACACATGCTATTTATATACTGGGAGACATGCAACATTCAGAACATTTATTAGAATTTCGCCATACAGTAGTTGATGTATTAACTAGTCTACTTAAAAATCCTGTTCTGGGTATAATAGGATCTACTAAGCCAGATTTAAAAATAAATGATATATTTTCATCTAGAAATGATACACAAAATACCACGGGTACAAATAAAGTATTATTTATTATTGAGTGGAAGGCTATTATATCAGCTCTGGGTGAGTTAAATGTACAAAAACCTAAAGTATGGAAAGCATTAGCAAAGTTTTTAAATACTTCTAATGTAACACATCAAAAAACGGTACTTGATACATTAAAAAAATTACAACCTACGGATCCTGAAATTATAAAAACAATGCAAACTATAGAAGGTAAAAAAACATTAAACACAACATCAACAGATAATGTATCAAATATTGATTCTTGTAGAACAGCTTTTAACTAACAAAGCGTTGCGATTTTTTTGTCATCGAAGGGGTATTTTTTATCACCTATTATTTGGTATGTTTCATGCCCTTTACCAGCGATAAGTATAATATCTTTTGGTTGAGCAAGTTTTAAGGCAAATTGTATGGCTTTTTTTCTATCTGGTTCTATAATGAATTTGCTTTTATCTTTTACTTCTTTTAAAGAGTCGTTAATAATAGATAGAGGATTTTCGTGGCGTGGGTTATCAGAGGTTAGTATGACTTTGTCTGATAGAAGCTGTGCTACTTGAGCCATTTTTGTTCTTTTATCTTTATCCCTTTCTCCGCCACAGCCAAATACACAAAATAACTGTCCCTTGTTTTTATGTTGTTTTAAAAATTTAAGGGCTACTTGTAAAGCACCCGGTGTGTGAGCATAGTCTATAAAAACCTTTGGTTTTTTTACCTTATTGTTAGTTGTTTTTTGTGCTTTTGAGGGTGATGCTGAGTGTTCATTATAAGGGAGTGTATGAGGAGAGAGGGGAGTAAGAGCTTCCATTCTGCCTTTTACACCTGTAAAGAAGGGTAGTATTGCCACTATATCGTCCATAGCAAAGCCTGCAGAGTGTACACAACAAATAGCTGCAACAATATTAGAAACATTATATTTACCCATAAGTGGCGTGAAGATTTTTATTTTTCGACCTTTAACAAGTAGTTCAAATGCTGAGCCAGATAAATCGCTGGATAATATTTTCCACTGAAATTGACTACTACTTTCCCCATAAGAAATATAAGGAGTATTGATTTTTCTAGTTAAAGCTACTCCATAAGAATCATCAAAATTACAAACAGATAAAAAGTGATCTGTTTTATTTTGCCCTATTTTATTTTGCTTCATGTTGATAAATAATTTTTGTTTTGCTTGAAAATAGTTTGACATGTTTTTATGGTAATCTAAATGGTCTTGTGTCAGGTTGGTGAACACCCCTAAATTAAAATCCACACCCCCTGTTCTTTGTTGATCTAAGCCAATACTGGATACTTCCATAACAATAGCTTGTGCTGATTGTTGATAAAAATAATTTAACAAAGCATAAAGCTCTGTTGCACTAGGGGTTGTTAGGGTATTACTACTTTTTATAATCACATTGTTTGTCAGTTGTTTTGTTGTTTTGTTATTTATTTTTTCTGCTGATAATACATCAGAATCCTTATTAAAAAGGTGAGGTTGTATGAGGCGGTTATGAATAGTGCCTATAAGCCCTACCTTCCAACCTAAAGCAGATAGTAAAAAAGCTACAATATGAGATACGGTTGTTTTACCATTAGTACCCGTAACACCCACACAAAACATTTTTTGACTTGGAAAATTATAAAACTTATTTAGCAATAAAGATAAAGTTTTTCTAGTATCGGGAGTAACATACACTAAGCCTTTGAATTTTATATCTTTTATTGTATGTAGTGCTTTTTTGTTTTCTACTACTAAAACAGATGCCCCTTTGTTAATGGCTTCTTTTAAGTACAAATGACCGTTAGTTTTATGCCCCTTTAATGCAACAAACACACAACCATCTATAACTTTACGAGAATCAGTTACAATTTTTTTATTTAGTGCTTTTTTATTTATTGCTCTGAAGATACTGTTACGGCAATGTCCCTCAATCATTTTCTAGATTAGAACACTTTTTAGTGAGAAAAGCAATTTAAAAACTCCTCCCCAGAGGGAGGTTTTTTTGATGTTCTCCTTGCACTTCCTACCTTCGTCCAATCCATAAACTTAATAAATGTACACTTTAGAGGGGAAAAAAAGATGTACTATTAAATAGAAAGCAGGAGGGGGACATTTTCGCCTTCAAGGGGGTGCTTTTGATACAATCCTAGCACGCCATACCTTCATCCTGTCTATATACACTATTGCTAGGTGAGAAAACCTCACTCCAGAGTTCAAACATGCAGTTTGTCACAACGCGTTAAGCTTTCAGCTTACCACATTGTATCAAATCCGAACTCGTTTTGAGCATGGTTTTCTCACCTCTAAAATGAAAATTTTTTTTCATTAGCTGTCATTGCTACTTAGCTGTCATTCCCGTGCAGACGGGAATCCAGGATTGTACGCGTGAAAAGTACATTCTGGATTCCTGCCTCCGCAGGAATGACGGCTGACGCAAGAATGTCACTTTAAATTAAAGAGCAGGAGGGGATGTTCGTAAGAGTCCAAGCGAAGTGTGTCTTTAAGGACCTATCCCTCCCAACCTGTAAATAATAAGAACTAATGTATTGTGGTGGCAAACCGTGTAAGGCATAAGATTTTTTAAAAAAACTTGACTATTTTAAGTTTTAAGCATATTCTTATTGATATGATGCGTTATAAAGTTTTATACTTTCTCACCATAGCTGTTTTTTTAAGCACTATGCTACCTGCTTCTAGCAAGCAAGCTGTTAATACTAAACAGACACAAGCTTTAAAAAACCCCTCAAAAAAAACTTCAAAAAAGCCTACTTCAAAAAAGCCCATTTTACCTATTAAAAGAAAAGTATCTTCTTTAACTGATATTTTGCAAGATTCCACTAAAGAAGAAGAATCCTCTCAAAAAGAATGGGTCAAAAGGCATTCTGAAAAAGACAAAAATAGAAAACCCCAGTCTTTAAACTATAAGGGCATGCATATTCGTTGGGTGAGAGATGAAGAAGCTACAAAATAATATTGTTAATAAGCTATGAGTTCTCAACCTTTACCACCAGCATCTGCATTGGCATCTACATCAGCTGTGCCAGTTAAAATTAAAACCCTTTCGCATTTTTGTGGTGACCTACCAGCTTACGAAAGTTTGCATGCCAGTGGAGCTGACATACGGGCTGTGTTAAGTAAAGAGATTGTGCTTAGCTCTTTAGAAAGAGCTTTAATCCCTACGGGTTTAATTTTTGAAATACCCAAAGGGTTTGAAATACAAGTTCGCCCTCGTAGCGGTTTAGCTGTAAAAAAAGGGCTGACATTAATTAATTCCCCCGGCACCATTGATGCTGATTACAGAGGTGAGCTAAAAATTATCGTCATTAATTTATCTAAAGAAGATATCATTATTCAACACGGGCAACGGATAGCTCAAATTGTACTCTGCCCCATAGTGCAAGCAAAATGGGAGCGTGCTGTAAAACTTAATCAAACAGCTAGAGGAAAAGGGGGTTTCGGCTCTACAGGTGTGTCTTAAAGTGATACTTATTAAATGATATATCTTTTAATGTATGGGTTGTTAAGAATCTAAGTCAGTGGAAGAAAGGGGAGGGCAGGAGCAAAACAAGTTAATATCACCATAAGCATTTTCTATCCTAGATACAGGAGACCAAAATTTATGTTCTTTCACCCAATCTAAAGGGTAAAAAGCTTTTTGAGGTGAATAGGGGAAAGGCCATTTTTCACTCATAGCATCTTTAAACACATGAGGAGCATTTTTTAACACATTGTTTTTAATAGAGTATTTTTTATCTTCAATTTCTTTAATTTCTTTTCGTATTTCAATAAGAGCTAAGCAAAATCTATCTATCTCTTGTTTGTCTTCGCTTTCTGTAGGTTCTATCATTAGTGTGCCAGGTACTGGCCAACTCATAGTGGGGGCATGAAAGCCATAATCTATTAATCTTTTTGCTATGTCATCCACTGTCACCTCTGCGGTGTTACGAAATTTTCTAATATCTATAATACACTCATGGGCTACTAACCCTTTTTTACCCGTATACAAAATTTTAAAATGCTTACTTAATTTACGAGCTATGTAATTAGCATTTAAAATAGCTGCCTGTGTAGCCTTGGCTAATCCTTTTGAACCCATAAGCTCTATGTAGGCTAAAGAAATCATTAAAATACCCGCACTACCCCAAGGGGCTGAACTCACGGCTGGGGCTATTGTGTTTTTATAACCCTCAACAGCATTGGAGGTTCGTGTTTTATCACTTGTGTTTCGTAATATAAAATGCTGAGGTAAAAAAGCTTTCAGTTTGTTTGTGACAGCCACAGGGCCTACCCCCGGCCCTCCCCCACCATGAGGAATACAAAAAGTTTTGTGTAAATTAAGGTGACACACATCTATACCCCACTCCGCAGGGCGACTAATACCAATAAGAGCATTCATATTCGCCCCATCTAAATACACCAAAGCTTTGGCTTTTTTGACTTCTTTAATGATAGAAAGTATATTTTCTTCAAACACACCAGAAGTAGAAGGATAAGTAATCATAAGAGCTGCGAGTGTGTCTTTATAAAATTGAATTTTTTTCTTTAAATCTGCTAAAGAGATATTACCTTGCTTGTCGCAAGCAACAGCCACAGGAGTTAAACCTGCCATTTTTGCACTGGCAGGATTGGTGCCATGAGCTGAAACAGGTATAAGACATATATTTCTCAATGCTTTTTTCATAGTTTTTTTTGCATTATTGTCAACACTGTCAACACCCTCACGGGCTTTTGATTGATGATAAGCTTTAATGGCTAATAAACCTGCTAATTCCCCTTGAGAGCCAGCATTAGGCTGAAACGATATAGCAGAAAAACCTGTTATTTCACACAAATAATGTTCTAATTTGTTAATAACTTCTTTAAACCCCCTTGTATGCTCTTCAGGAGCAAAAGGATGTATGTTAGAAAAAGCAGACCATGTCATAGGCAATAACTCTGTTGTACTATTTAACTTCATTGTGCAAGAGCCTAAAGGAATCATCGAATGAGCTAAAGATAAATCCTGATTTTGTAAATAATGAATATATCTTAGTATTTGAGTTTCTGAATGGTACATGCTAAACACAGGATGCTTTAAACAAGGTGATGAGCGAAACATTTTTTTGTTTATCACTGATAAATGCTTGTTACTAGATGTGGGTTTACCCCCGGTTTGATAAGGCTTCGCATTTGTCAAAGATTGGTTTTTATAACAATTTAAGGTGCTGATGAGTTGGTCCACATCTTTTTTCGTGGTGGTTTGATTGATAGAAAATGACAGTATTTTAGTTTTATCGTTTTCTAAATATTCATACCCTAACCCTTTTTGCAATTTATAGTTTTTATCCACAGTGATTTGTACGGTGTCGAAAACATCTAAATGGCGAACATCCCACCCCCCTTCTTTTAAAATTTTAGCAAAATACAAAGCTAAAGTATGAACATGTAAAGCAATTTTTAAAAGCCTTTTTGGACCGTGGTATATGGCAACCATACCCACCACTGTTGCCAGTAGGGCTTGTGCAGTGCAAATATTACTGGTTGCCCTTTCGCGTCTAATATGTTGCTCTCTGGTTTGAAGGGCTAACCTCTTAGCAGATATGCCATGTCTATCTTTAGATAGCCCCACAATCCTCCCCGGTAAAGACCTTGCGTATTGTGTTTTTGTGGCAATATAAGCACAATGAGGACCACCAAACATCATCGGTAGCCCTAACCTCTGACACGAACCTACCGTTATATCAGCTCCCTGACTTGCAGGTGTTTTAAATAAACATAAACTTAAAAGGTCAGCACTAAAAATAGTGATAATTTTTTTTGATTGAGCAAGTTGGCACATACCCCCCCAATCTAATACCCTCCCCTGTGAACTGGGAGTTTGCACTAACACACAAAAAATGTCTTTATCGAAATCAGCCTCTTGTGCTAAACCCTCTACAATCTCTAAACCACAAGCCTTGGCACGAGTATAAACTACTTCTTTTGTTTGGGGGAAAACATACTGATCCATAAAAATCTTATTGGCTGTCTGACTTGCACGATTGTTGTAAGCCATAGCCACAGCCTCTGCACAAGCCGTCCCCTCATCCAATAAAGACGCATTGGCTATGTCATGCTCTGTTATTTCCATAATGGCTGTTTGAAAATTCAATAAAGCCGTAAGCCTCCCTTGAGCAATCTCTGGCTGATAAGGCGTGTACGAAGTAAGCCAAACAGGATTTTCTAATATGTTTCTCTGAATAACCGTGGGTAACTCTGTGCCATAATAGCCCCGCCCTATGTAAGATTTAGTGACTTTATTCTTGCAGGCTATTTTCCAGATATAGTTTAACCACTCTGCCTCCGTTTTAGCTTTAAACGAAGCCCCAAGCTTTTTTGCTCTAATCTCCTCCGGAGTGGCATCACTAATAAGCCCCTCTAAAGAGCTATAACCTAATGCTGATAACATTTCTTGTATGTCACTAGCACTAAGACCAATGTGCCTATCTACAAAATTATCCATTCTTTTATCTATTACTTTTTTATTTATTGCCCTTTAGCATCTTTTGTGGCAGTGCCTGCCAACCATTCTCTGATCTAATGTATGTACTAAATAATAACATCAATTAATGCAACTATATAATAACAACTTTTTGTTTCTACAAGGTGAAAAAACCTCACTCTAGAGCTTAGGAATACAACTTTATAGTTAAGAAAACCAAGCTCAAAACCAGTATCGGATTTGATACAATGCGGTAAGCTGAAAGCTTAACGCTTTGTAGCAAAACGCAGTCCAAAGCTCTGGAGTGAGGTTTTCTCACCTATAAAGAAAGAGCTTTCTTGCTTAGCCTGGCTTACTCTAAAAAGTAAGTGTCGCCTTAAGGTAAGGGGCTGTTATACTGTGTGCCATGCCTGCTACTTGCTCTGGTGTACCCTGTGCCATAATTTGCCCTCCTTTACTACCACCTTCTGGTCCTAAGTCAATCAACCAGTCGCAAGCTTTAATAACATCAATATGGTGTTCAATAATAATAACAGTACTGTTTTTTAAGGTGAGTTTTTTTAAAATAAAAATCAATCTACTAATATCATCAAAATGTAGCCCTGTGGTGGGCTCGTCTAATATATACAAAGTTTTACCTGTATTTTGTTTAGATAATTCGCGTGTGATTTTTATCCGTTGTGCTTCCCCTCCAGATAAAGTAGCTGAACTTTGCCCTAAAGTTAAATACCCTAAACCTACTTGTTCCATAAATGTTAATTGTTTTATTATGTTGTAATGGTTAGCAAAAAACTTACAGGCAGTTGTGATATTCATATTTAACACATCATAGATGTTTTTACCCTTATATCGGATGTTTAAAATATCGTTTGAATATCTGGCACCATAACACTCATCACAAGGTATCAGGGTAGAAGGTAAGAACAGCATAGTTTGTTTTATCTGCCCTGTGCCTTTGCATTTTTCGCATCTACCCCCTGGGATATTAAAGCTAAAATCTTTTGCACTTGCACCACTAGCCTTTGCCATTGGTGTGTAAGAAAATAAATTACGGATGGCTGACATAACGCCAATGTAAGTGGCAGGCACCGACCGGGATGTTTTGCCAATAGGTTTTTGGCTTACTGCTATGGCTTTATCTATATGTTGCAAACCCTTTATTTCTTGATAAGAAGCAGGTTTAACCGATTGGTTGTTATATAAATGCCTTAAAAGTGCTTTATAAAGAGTATCTATAATAAGAGTGCTTTTTCCACTACCTGACACACCCGTAACACCTATTAAACAACCTAAAGGCAAACATGCTGTAATGTTTTTTAAATTTCTACCCCTTGCTTTTTTAATTTCTAACATATTGCCTGTTCCTTTATTTTGTTTTTGAGGGATAGTGATTTGTTTTTGCTTAGATAAATAAACCCCTGTTAGAGAACGAGGGTTTTGCATAATATCTTTTACAGAGCCAGAACATACCAACTTCCCCCCTTGAGCACCACCCCCTGGTCCTAAGTCAATAATATAGTCAGCCATGCGAATGGTGGTTTCGTCATGCTCTACCAACAGTACAGTGTTACCTCTTTTTTTTAATAAGCGTAAAATGTCTAGTAGCTTGTGTTGGTCTTTGGCATGTAGACCTATACTGGGTTCATCTAATATATACAACACACCTGTCAAAGGAGAGTTGGTTTGTCTGGCAAGTCGCACCCTTTGTGCTTCTCCCCCTGAAAGAGTGCAAATAGACCTTCCTAAAGATAAATACCCTAAACCAATGGATTGTAGAATACGAATATGCTCTTGTATTTTTTTTAATATTTTGTCAGCGACAATTTTTATCGGCTTGTCAAAATGCAAGTTGGCACATAACTTACTTAATTGGTCTATAGTTAAATGGCTCCATTCACTAATATTTTTGCCTTTTATGGTAACTTGCAAAGCTTGTTCTTTTAACCTTAAGCCACAACAAACATGGCATGGGGTATTATCCACAGGTATTTCTATTTCTGTATCCGTAAAATTATTTATTGTATCCGGAGTTAAATACCCTAAGCCACGGCACACAGGGCATGCCCCCTTCGGGCTGTTAAAGCTAAACAACTTAGGCTCTAAAGGAGAAAAAAACCTATCACATTTAGCACACACTAGTTTTGTGGTGTTAGCAAGGTGTTCTTCTCGCAGGGGGATTTTGTGTTGAGGGCAATGTGCCGTTCCTAATTTAGCAAATAACAAACGCACATAGTCGTAGCTTTCTGTCAGAGTGCCTACCGTAGAACGAGGGTTGGTGTTTAACACACTTTGTTCAATAGCCACTACAGGGCATAAACCTGTAATAGAGTCTAAGTCAGGTCGTTTGAGTTGCTCGATAAAATATTTAGCATAAGAAGATAAACTTTCTACATATCGCCTCTGACCTTCTGCAAAAATAGTGTCAAACACTAAAGAGGATTTACCACTCCCACTTACCCCTGTAACCACTGTTATTTTATTGTGCGGGATGAATACATTAAGAGATTTTAAATTATGCTCTCTTGCTCCATACACAAACACCCCTGCTTCATTTATTGCCTGCTTCATTTATTGATTTTACAAGCTACCTCAAAGGGGTGGAGACTTTCAAAATGTTTGACATATACCTGATAGTTGCTAATCCACGGCTTTTTGTTTAACAAAGATGTAATACGACGAGCCGAGTCTTCAGAAAACATAAGATTTTCGCTATTAAGTTTGGCAAACTCTTGTTCGTCCACCCTTTTAACTGCCGTTTGCACAGGGGTACCCAAGGCAAGCTCTACTTCGTTAATCAATGTTAATAAAGATTGCCTCTCTTTTGTGACTTTTATCGTAATAATAGCCCGGCTTTTTTGTGCATGAGGAGTAGCAGAAATAGAACTTTCTTTACCCAACCACTCAGTAACTTGTTGCTTACTAACAGAAGAACTGGCAAAGCTTTTGTTAAATTTTTCTTGAATGAGGCTTCGGGCTAAACGAGCAGAACAAGGGCAAGTAGAACTATAAGTCACCTCAAAGCCCATCGCTAAATCCATTAAGCCACCTTCTTTTAATGTGCCTTCGTAAAACACAGGGTAGCAACGCCACCCTTCTAAAAACTCGCTCTTTAACGCTTTTCTTTTTACAGGATGTTGCCATTTAATTTTTAAATAAGCTTTTTTAGATAAGCCTTTTTGGGATTTTACTAAGTGCTTTAAAAGTGTTTTTATAGTGCTTAAAGTAAGAGGTGTTTTCTCTAAACAATTATGAAGTGCTAAATAAATGCGAGACATGTGAATGCCCCTTTTGTGTGGTGTGTCTAAAGATACCATAGCACTAATAACCGCAGGTAAAGACAAACACTTTTTTGTTTTTTTTGCAGTATTGTGTGGAATGCGAATAGGCATCTCTAACCCTTCAATACCCACCTGATCAATCGCCCCACTAATGGCAGGTTTTTGATTGGAAATATCTTCTTCTAGTTTTTTAATTTTTATTTTCATATCAGTGCTATTCAACTATTCTTTCTTATTTTTTTTGGTTAGTTTTACTGGATGACGCAACAGATGAAGATGCACTATCATGATAATAATTTTTCGGAGTGCTACTTTCTTGAGAAGAAGATTGGCTGAGCTTAACATAAAGAGGAGTTCGGAAATGAGTGTCTTGTTGAGGGAATGCAATCACAATTTTATTTTGCCGAAATAGCTCATCAATACGGTAGCGGATGTCACTTGGGATTTGCCTTAGCTCAATAACCGTGTTGGCTTTAAACCAAAACGATAATGAAAAGTTTAAAGAATGATTGCCAAACTCATCAAATAATACTAAAGGTTTTGGTGATTTGAGAGTTTTTTTATGCTCCTCAGCTGCTTGTAAAAGTAACTTTTTAACCGTGAGTGTGGGAGAACCATAAATCACCCCTACATTGACAATACGACGCACTATGGAATCAGATAGGGTCCAGTTAATGATGTTTTTTTCTAAAAAAGAGCTGTTAGGAACCACTATTTGCGTATTATCAATGGATTTTACTCGGGTGGCCCTTGCCCTTACTCGCTCTACCTTACCAGTAAGCCCTTCTATCTCTACAATGTCACCTGGGCGTATAGGCTGTTCTAATAAAATAATCAAGCCACTAATAAAATTATTGACGATATTTTGTGAACCCAAACCAATACCAACAGCAAAAGCACCTAAAATAAGAGTGAATATAGTAATGGGGATGTTAAGTAACCTTAAAGTGAACAGAAGCAAAATAATAAGCAATACATAGAATACCAAAGTGGATATGGCATGACCTATAGATTCTTGCACATCCAACTGCTTGAGGATGTATTTTTCCAAATGGTAGGTGAGCTTGCGTAAGCTAAAGTAACCTAAAATAATAAGAATACAGCCTGCAATAAGTTGCCCTAAAGTAATGGGGTTTTTGTCTATTGTGAAAATATGCCACCCTAAAATGGCAGGGATCTTGTCGCCCAACAAACTGTGAGTGGTTGATTTGATTTGATACCATAAAGCTTTCCACATAATACTCTCAATAGTGATAGCATATTAGCAAAAGGTCAAGATTTTTGCATTGTGCGTCACAATCTTCCCTCTTTTCTTTCCCTATTTTTAACAGTTGCACTATTAGCTAAGAATTATTATAAAAAAGACTATGGTTTCGTTAGATTATATACAGAGCAACAAGGGTTATGTGGAAGCTTTATTTCAGCGGTATTTACAAAATCCGGGTAGTGTTTCCGTAGAATGGCAAATGTTTTTTCAAGGTATGGAGCTTGCAAGTGCCACTAAAACATCGCATCGCACTTTTAATCAAAAAGAGTTAGCGGTGTTTCAGCTTATTTCTGATTACCGCGAAGACGGTCATCTCAAAGCCCACCTAGACCCTTTAAAGTTACAAAACCCACCAAAACCACAAGCACTTAATAATAGCTTGGGCAAACATTTACAATTTAAGAAGTCTCAAAATTTATCAGCTAGTTTATCACCTGATGATTTAAACACCCATTTTCAAAGTAGCTCTATTATCGGAAAAGCTCCAGGGCAAAAATTAAAAGACATTATCACTTTTTTAGAAAACACTTATTGCAAAACTTTAAGCCTACAAGTAGGAGCATGTCGACCTGAGGTAAGAGAGTGGTTTTTTAACGAATTTGAAGGGCGTGGTACGACTTTTAAATTATCGCTTGAACAAAAAAAAGATTTTTTGCATGACCTTATTCAAGCAGAAGCTTTAGAGCGGTTTTTGCATTCTCGTTTTGTAGGGGCTAAAAGATTTTCCATAGAGGGGGCAGATGTGCTTATCCCTATGTTATCTTATTTAGCTCAATTTCAAACACCTGTCCCTCCCGTAGAAGAGTTAGTTATTGGTATGTCTCATAGGGGGCGTCTCAATGTATTATGTAATTTTTTAAATCAAGCAGTAGATATTTTGTTTATGGAGTTTGATGGGGGTCGGTTTCTTAAAGCTTTTGATTTTGACGGGGATGTGAAATACCATGCGGGTTATTCGGCGGTTAAAAAATTTTCTAACGGCAAAACATGTAATGTATTATTAGCCTATAACCCCAGCCATTTAGAGGCTGTTAATTCTGTTGTGTGTGGGGTAACTCGTGCTCGTCAGAGGGTGTATAACGATCAACAAAATCGCCAAAAAGTAATGTCTGTGCTTATCCATGGGGACGGGGCTTTTTGCGGGCAAGGCTCGGTGAGCGAAACCCTGCAGCTATCTAACTTACAGGGTTACACTACGGGTGGCACTTTACACATTATCCTCAACAACCAAGTAGGTTTTACGACAGACCCAAAAGATGCAAGGTCTTCTATCCACGCCAGTGATTTAGCTAAGTCCATAGAAGCTCCTATTATTTTAGTCAACGCCGACGATGTGCCAGCTTGCCTGCATGCTGTGGATATGGCTATTCGTTTTCGGGGGCAGTTTGGGCAAGATGTGTTTATAGAGCTTGTGTGTTACCGCAGGTTTGGACATAACGAATCTGACGAGCCAGCTTTTACCCAGCCTCTTATGTACAACACCATTAAAAACCACCCTAGGGTCAAAGACATATACCTTAATAGTTTAGTTAAAGAAAACATTGTAACTACTGAATACTCTAATAATTTTTACAATAATTATTTTCAAAAATTACAAACTATATTAGATAGTACACGGGTTGAAAGTGAGGGTCAGAAGGGGGTTCAGAAAAGTAAGACAGGGGGGGTTAAGTTATTTTCTAAAGAGAGTTTAAAGGGGGTGTTATGGTCCCATTCTAAAAAAGTAAAGGAGGAGGATTTTTTTACCCCTGTAGACACTTGCCCTTTAGACAAAGATTTACAAAAAGTTTTAGATATTTTGGTTTATAAACCTCAGGGTTTTAATGTGCATCCTAAGATAGAAAAGTTAATTAAGAATCGTCAAAATATGGTTAAGAGTGATAGTTTAGATTGGGCTTTATGTGAGTTATTAGCTTATGGCACTTTGTGTTTAGAAAATCATCCGGTGCGTATTTCTGGTCAGGATTGCATTAGAGGTACTTTTTCGCATCGGCATGCGATGTATTTTGATACCTTGAGTAGCAAGGGGTACAGCCCCTTAGCTGGGTTAAACCCTAAAAAGGGTGAGTTTTGCATTTACAATTCTCCCTTATCGGAGATGGCAGTATTGGGGTTTGAGTATGGTAACTCTTGCATGGATCCATCTTTTTTTACTTTATGGGAGGCACAGTTTGGGGATTTTTCTAACGGGGCTCAGATTATTATTGATCAATTTATCAGCAGTGGAGAGGAAAAATGGATGCAATCGTGCAGTTTGGTATTATTACTTCCCCACGGTTATGAGGGGCAGGGTCCGGAGCATTCTAGTGCTCGTATGGAGCGGTATTTGCAACTTTGTGCACAAGGCAATATGCAAGTGTGTTACCCTACCACACCGGCTAACTTCTTTCACTTATTAAGAAGGCAGGTGAAAAGACCTTTTAGAAAGCCTTTAATAGTGATGACACCTAAGTCACTTCTCAGACATCCGGAGGTGGTATCTTCTAAGAAAGAGCTTATTCGATCTTATGGTTTTCAGGAGGTTTTACCTGACACACAAGTAAAAAAACCAAAAGATATAGAAGTGCTTATGTTATGCAGTGGTAAAATTTATTTTGACTTGAATGCTGAAAGAAAAAAGTCTTTATCTGATTGGAAGCATGTGGCTTTAGTGAGGGTAGAGCAACTTTACCCTTTTCCCGCTGTGCCACTTACACCCTGGTTGAACGGGTATCCTAGGTTAAAGAAGGTGATATGGGTGCAAGAGGAACCTGTGAACATGGGGGCTTATTCTTACATTGTGCCTCGTGTGCAAAATCTAATGGAAGCATTAGGTAGAAATACTTTGCCACTGGTAGCTTTAAGTCGCCCGGAAAAGGCATCCCCTGCTACAGGCTCTTTGGCTATTCATAAAGAAGAGTTTGACAATTTAATAAATAGTGTTCACCAACACCTTTAACTTTTGAATTGTTATCTTTTAGTGTTAAAAATGATGTTACATTATTTATCATAAATAAAAACAATGTAAATACCTTATTTTAATACTGACTTGGATTAAAAAGGTTTTTGTTTTTCTATGTTTGTACTGTGTTTTAAGCCTTTATGCCTGTTGTGTTTATTGCAATAAAGTACTCTCATATCGTCTTCATAGCTTTTTTGCTTGCGTGCACATAAGCTTAAAGCTTTTATTTCTGCTTCTCTATAAGAAGTAGCAAAAACCCACACTTTTCCTCTTCTGTCGTTAAAAATTAAATCTACCTCCATACATTCACACTGATAAGCTAAGTTTTCGTGATATTTGTGGTAATAGTTGTTTGTTACTGTTCCTTTACTAGAGGGCGGGGTTTGAGTGTCATTGTGCAAAGGCTCTTCTGCAAAAATATTTTCTTCACTGCTGTTTTTATTGCTTGTTTCTGGCTGTTGGTTGTTTTGTGTGTCATTTTGTGCTTGTTCTGGTTTTTCGTTGCTGGTAGTGCTTGTGTCTTCTGGGTCCACAGCCTTTATCACATCTTTGGCTAGAGCATCTATGACGGTGACAGGATTTACCACCTGTCCTTCTGGTTGAGAAGTGGGAACTGTTGGTCGCGGGTTGTTGGGGTCTATTTGTTGCTCACTAGTAGCAGGTAACACCATCAGTAATAAAAAAATAGGTAGTAAAAGTTTCATGTTTTGTTCTCCTTTTTTATTTGTTTATTTGTTTGTTTGTTTGTTTGTCTTTCTTTTTCTTTTTTTCTTTTTCTTTCTCTTGGTTTTATATTTTTGTTTTTCAGCAGTTTAGTTTCAACATAGTATATGTTAGCAGTATTAAGCTAAAATGCGAACCCTATTTTAAAAATTGTAAAATTTACATTTTTGTATTATTTTTTGAGTAGCGGATACATTTTTTAAAGCCTTTTTTTATGGCTTTTTTTATTTTACCTGCAGGGATATAAAAAACATTGATATTGCCAGTTTTAGCACCACAAACAGATGGTACCCTTGTGTTACGGAGCCATCCTTTAATAGATTTAAAAACTTTAATATTACTTTTTTCTAAGTTTTTCTTCATTTTATTTGGAGAGTGAGAGGCTGTTAGTGGTTCGCATTGCTTGCTCCCGTCCCTTTTAAAAACAGGGATAGTTTTTTTATCAGCCAGCAAAGCTTTACGAGTAGATTTTTCTAAACACAAGCTATTTTTAGTAGACGCATGGTTTGCCATAATACTTTTAAGTTTTTGAAGCGGTTTTTGAAGTGTTTTTTTCGTTGAGTTTTTAGCTGTGGCATCTGATACATGGGACATTCGTGCTACCCCTACAAACACTCCCATAAGTGTTATACCTATAATGGCTTTAAAGCGGTGTTTTGTTATGTTTATTGTGCTCATAAGGTAGTTATATTATTGCCTTTGTGCTTTTTGTTTGCTCGTTTTGCTGGTGACTGTTCTGGTGGTTGTTTTGGTGTTTGTTTTGCCCGTTTTTCATGATATTTTTCCACTTTTTTTAAGTTTTGTGTTATTATTTAAAGGCTTTATTATAGCATAAGAGTAATCATACAAAAAACAAGTTATACAGATAATGTTACAAAGTTTTAAGATAAAGTCTTATTGGAAAATAGCGATTTACACAGCTTTTTTAGCTGGTATGATGTTGATATTGATTTGGAAATGGTCTTTTATACTAGGGTCAATTATGCCAAGCACTATTTGTAAGAAAGAGCTTTTACCGGGGGTATGTTCTTATCCTGCTAATTTGTTAAAACAGCTTCAAACGCAGAGGCAAAAAAAGGGAAAGCACTACAGCCCTCGCACTCGTCATTTGAAAAATGGTAAGGCTTTGTTCACTAATCGTCTACTATTAGAAAATAGCCCTTACCTGTTGCAACATGCCCATAACCCCGTTAATTGGTACCCTTGGGGGGAGGAGGCATTTCGTGTAGCTCGTAAAAGCAATCGCCCTGTGCTGTTAAGTGTGGGTTATTCTACCTGCCACTGGTGCCATGTGATGGAAGAAGAATCTTTTGAAGATTTAGAAATCGCACGCTTTTTAAACAAACACTATGTTGCTATCAAAGTAGACAAAGAGGAGCGTCCGGACATTGATGCTGTCTACATGGGAGCGGTGAACCTTATAACAGGGCGTGGAGGCTGGCCTATGACTGTATGGCTTACTCCAGATAAAAAAGCTTTTTACGGAGGCACTTATTTTCCACCACGAGCAGGGGATAGAGGTAGCTCCATAGGCTTTTTACCTTTGTTAAAACAATTACATAACATGTACCATAACGAGCCTGCTGTTGTAAGCAAAGAGGCAGGTAAAATCCATCTTATGGTGCAAAAAATGCTTACCCCTCAAATACCCGAAAAAAAGATGCAGTGGATACCCTCTCCCGATGTTTTTGACGATCTCTACAAGCACATCACCATTCGCTTTGATGCTATAAATGGCGGGATAAAGGGCGAGCCTAAATTTCAAAGCTCTTTTCCCTTACGACTTTTGTTAAGATATTATTTAAAAACAAAAAACCCTGATGTTTTAGAAAAAGTCAACACGAGCTTTTTTGGCATGTTAAAAGGAGGTATCAGAGATCATATTGGCGGGGGTTTTCATCGTTACTCTACGGATGCAAAATGGCTTGTCCCTCATTTTGAAAAGATGCTCTACGATCAAGCCCTCCTTGCTATGTCTTATTTAGAAGCCTACCACTTGCTTGGCAATAACAGTTATAAACAAACAGCCATTGAGCTTTTAAATTATGTGATGCAAGATATGCAATCACCCGGTGGAGGTTTTTACTCTGCCACCGATGCTGATAGTATTGTGCCACAGACAAAAAAGCGTGAAGAGGGGTATTATTTCACATGGACCTTGCCTGAAATAGACAAAGCTTTACCTCCATCGCAAGCACAATTAGTTAAAGCTTATTATGGGGTAACAAATACCGGTCACTTAGATGGGCGTAGTATTTTACATGTTACAAAACCCTTGTCTGAAGTGGCGAGACTTTTAAATATTTCTTTACCCGAAGCAACAAAATGGCTACAAGAGGCAAAAAATAAACTATTGATTGTGCGAAATAAAAGACCTAAGCCCCTAAGAGACGAAAAAGTTTTAACCTCTTGGAACGGCTTAATGATTTCAGCCTTTGTGCAAGCTTTTTTAAGCTTAAATGATCCGCAATACCTAAAACAAGCTCAAAAGTCAGCCCATTTTTTGTGGCACAACATGTACAATAAAAACCACTTGTACCATAGTTGGAAAAAAGGCAAAGCATACATCTTAGGTTATTTAGATGATTATGTGTTTTTTACCACTGCCTTGTTGGATTTATTTCAAGTTACAGGTGATGTTACTTGGCTCAAAAAAGCTTTGCAGTTGGATAGGGTTTTAGAACAAGACTTTGAAGATAAAAAAGAAACTGGGTTTTTTATGACAAGCCCTTATCATGAGGCACTTATGGCAAGAGAAAAACCCATTTACGACGGAGCATTACCATCTGGCAGTAGTATTGCCGTGTGGAATTTGTTGCGATTAAGTGTGTTGACTGGTAAAGACTCGTATCGTCAACGGGCAGTCAAAGTGTTAAAGGCTTTAGGTCCGGTGTTATATGATAACCCCATGTCATTTTCAGAGTGGATGCTTGCTTTGGACTATTATCATAGCAGGGTGTTTGAAGTGGTATTAGTGGTGCCAGACAAAGTAACAAGTGATAGTAAGAAATCTATATATGAAGATGTGCTGTTTCAAGAAATCAGAAAATGGTATTTACCGCATGCTGTGTTGGTTATTGCTCGTAACAAAGATGTTAAAGCTTATGCAAATACTCTGCTCACACTGGAAGGTAAAAAAGCTATAGAAGGCAAAAGTACTGTGTATATTTGTGAAAAGGGGGCTTGCCAATTCCCCGCACAGGATGTGGCAACATTAAGGAAGCAGTTAAAAGAGGTGCAAAATACTAAGTTTTTATAAAAGATATTATTGGGATATAGCTCAGTTGGTTAGAGTGTTGCCTTGACATGGCAAAGGTCAGCGGTTCGAGTCCGCTTATCCCAACTATCGTTACTTATCTTATCTTAATAATACATTTCACACCTTTTGCAGGTGAGCCAAGCCACACGGGAAGTATAATAAAATTTATTACTTACAGAGAGGGAGGGGAAGATTTTTTGAGTCCAAGCGAAGTGTGTAACAAAAAAATTGCCCTTTCTCGCCGTGCTTAATTACATAAAAGGGCTTCAGGGCAATAAATTAAAATATTGTAATCAGTAAAATCTTATGGTAGAGTTAGGATATGGTTGGTATTAAACGGCACATTGAAGTACGAATTAAGAAGTTGCTACAACATTTCCCAGCGGTAGTGGTTTTAGGTGTACGCCAGTGCGGTAAAACATATCTTGCAAAAAAACTTCGCCCATCGTGGCAATATTTTGATTTAGAAAACTCAAAAGATAAAGATTTTATCACAAGGGATTTTGATTTTTTCTTTCAAGAGTATCCTAAGCATATTATTTTAGATGAAGCTCAAGAAGTGCCAGAAATGTTTAAAAACCTGCGTGGAGTGATTGATAAAAACAGAAAATTAAATAACAGGTTTTTAATAACAGGTTCTAGCTCTCCTGAATTGATAGCTCATGTTAGTAATTCTTTAGCTGGTCGGGTAGGTATAGTAGAGCTTGGCACTTTTAAAATGAGTGAGATTAAAAAGCAAAATCTTTCTTCTTTTTTTAAAATTTTCAACACTCGCCTACAAAAGAAAGATTTAAATTTTTTATTAAACAATTTAAAAGAAAACAAAAATTTCGACATTTTATCTTTAATACAAAAGGGCGGTTATCCGGACCCATGTTTGTCTCGTAAAAAAGATTACTTTAAATTATGGATGCAAAATTACTTTGACTCTTATATTAATCGAGATATACGAAAATTATACCCTCGGCTTGATATTCATCGTTTTCAAAGGTTTATTGCTATGCTTTCGGAGCTTTCTGGCACTTTAATCAACAAAGCTCAAGTGGGCAGGGCTTTGGATTTAAGTGAGGTATCTATTAAAGATTATTTAGATATAGTAGATAAGACTTTTATTTGGAGGCAGGTGCCGGCTTTTTCTTATTCTAAAAGAAAATCTATTTTAAAAATGCCAAAAGGTTTTTTGCGTGACAGTGGGCTTATTAACTATTTAATGAACATAGAAAGTAAAAAAGCACTTATGAGATCGCCTAAGTTAGGTCAAATTTTTGAATCGTACGCTATAGAAGAAACCATTAAAGGTTTAAACAGTAGTTTTTTAGGTCAGTGGAATTATTTTTATTATCGCACTAGGAATGGAGCGGAGGTGGATTTAATACTCAAGGGGGATTTTGGCATACTTCCTATAGAGATTAAATTTTCGTCTATGATAAAGCATAAGTCTTTAACATCACTTAAGGCTTTTATAGAGGAGCATTCTTTACCTTATGGAGTAGTGATTAGCAACTCTAAGGAGGTAAAAATGCTTACGAAAAACATTATACAAATCCCTTTATCTTCCATTTAACCTGGATTTTTCCACTGAAAGTCAGGTGTGTTGTGGATAGGCATTAGGTAGAGCATGCAAGCAGTAACATCAGAAATAACCCCCTTTGGGGGTGAGCATGGTTTTTTCCACTGAAAGTCAGGTGTGTTGTGGATAGGCATTAGGTAGAGCATGCAAGCAGTAACATCAGAAATAACTCCCTTTGGGGGTGAGCATGGATTTTTCCACTGAAAGTCAGGTGTGTTGTGGATAGGCATTAGGTAGAGCATGCAAGCAGTAACATCAGAAATAACTCCCTTTGGGGGTGAGCATGGTTTTTTCCACTGAAAGTCGGGTGTGTTGTGGATAGGCATTAGGTAGAGCATGCAAGTAGTGACATCAGAAATAACCCCCTTTGGGGGTGTAAAATTTTCATTATGAGGGTGAAGGGGGTATATATTTAAAGGGTTTAGTTTATAATATATTGTGCGTATTGGTTTTTTTTAGGAGTTTTATGATGAAGCGAGTTAGTAGTTATTTTCAAACTATCAGTTTATTGGTGATAGCTTTATTAGTTATGTTTAATTATGTAGCGAGTGCTAATATGGGGCATTACCATTCTGTGTTTTCAGACACAAAGCAGGTGCCGTTTGTAGCTTTTAAAAGACAAGCTTATGGTGCTGGGTTTTGTGTTGTGAATAATGGTTATTCTGATGAGGAGGGGATTTTATCTTCTTATGATAGATGTGATGAGGTGGAGGAGCTTCGAAAAGGACTTAGTTTTTTACAAACTCAGAGCTTTTCTCATGTAGTACATGTTTCTAATGTCGTTATTGCAGAGCCTGTTGTTGTAGGGGTATTTGCTATTATTGGTTGTAGTTTAGGTGCTTTTTTTGAGTTAGCAAAATATTCGGCTGAAAACTGGTCTGCTACTCAATCATCTAAGAAGAATAAAAAAAACAAGAGGCAGACTCGTTTAGATCCATTGATAGAGATTGGTTTAAATGGAGTGGTTGGTGCTTCGTTACCGTCGGCGTTAATGGCTCCGTTTGTTTCTCAACCCACTCATTTTTGGTATTATAGTTTAGGTGCTGGGGCTATTAGTAGTATTGTGTGTGCTTCGGCTGTTAAGGAGTATGCAACAAATAGTGATGCAGACTAGTAAAAAGTGGTGATTGTATTGGGGGGGAGGAGTGGTTTTGAGTTGAGGTATGTAAGTCATTCATTCATACTGAATCAAAAAAGGACAATTGGTGGACTACTAGGTAGACAGCTATTATTCCTAAAGCCCATGTTATAGTGAACAATAGTTTTGGGTAGCGTTTTTTTGCTATAAAGATAGGTAGTACGACGCCCAGTACGGTCCAGATAATGAGTTTTGCGATGATCCAAGATGGAAAATGAAGTATATGGAGCTTAGCCATAAGACCAAAGCCTGTAATAAATATAACGAGTATGCTTAAGCCGTGGAGGCTCATAAATCCCATTTTTTGTTTTTTACTCGTAGAAGTTGGGATAAACAACAAAGCTCCTGTTGTTAAAAACAGGGTTAAAACAGCTCCTAGGTGGCAAAAAAGGTAAAATTCATAGCTCATATAATTAATCGTAACAAAATTTTATGCTTGTTACCAGAAAACAATAAAGATTATTATGTGATTATGAGTTCATCAAAATATCTATTGTTTTTTTTTCAGTTTTATATTATTTAAATATTTATGTTAGATATTGGTTTTATTATCCCTCTTACAGGGGCTTTAGGCTTGGTGTTGGCCTTATTGGTGTATAAGGGTATTCTTCGGCAAGATTCTGGCACAGACAAAATGCGTTCCATTGCTTTAGAGATTGAAAAGGGGGCAATGGCTTTTTTAAAGTCTGAGTATTCTAAGTTAGCGATATTTGTTGTATTAGTGGCTATCGTGATATTGGGTTTTTTAGGTTGGCGTACGGCTTTAGCGTTTGTATTTGGCAGTTGTTGTTCGGCATTGGCGGGTTTTATTGGTATGAGGGCAGCGGTTAAGAGCAATGTACGTACGGCTGAATGTGCAAAGCGTGGGAGTCGTGCTTCGGCGTTATTGGTAGCTTTTAATGGTGGGTCGGTTATGGGTTTATCGGTTGCTAGTTTAGGGTTATTAGGTTTGGGTGTGGTGTATTTTTTATTTTCTGGTAAGGGTCAGGGTTTAACTGGCATTATATCTGGTTTTTCTATGGGGGCGTCTTCTATTGCTTTATTTGCTCGTATTGGTGGTGGCATATTTACAAAGGCAGCTGATGTGGGTGCTGATTTAGTGGGTAAAGTGGAGGCAGGCATTCCTGAGGATGATCCACGCAACCCGGGTGTGATTGCAGACAATGTGGGCGACAATGTAGGTGATGTGGCTGGCATGGGGGCTGACATTTTTGAATCTTATGTAGGGGCAATGGTAGCCTCTATTGCAATTGCACTGACTATGGATACTGGGTTGATTGTTAGGTATTTTGGTCCTGGTCTTTCGAGGGAGATTTTAGTTACTTTACCTATGGTGATATGTATGGTGGGTCTTTTATGTTCTGTTATAGGCATTGGCAGTATGAGGATGTTGAAGAACATGGCATCTTCTACAGCGTTATTATTATCGCAACTCATTGCTGGCATTTTATTTATTATGCTTATTGGCATTGTGTTGGTGAGTATGGAGAAGAGTTGGCATTTATTTACGGCTGTTATGGTGGGTCAGGTTGTGGGTTTAATTATTGGTAAGGTTACGGAATATTACACTTCTGCAAAGCCTGTCAGGGATGTCGCTCACGCTTCTAAAACGGGTCCTGCGACTAATATTATATCGGGTTTTGCTGTAGGTTTAGAGTCAGCGAGTGTGCCGTTATTATTTATAGCATTTGCTATTTTAGCATCTTATTTATCGGCGGGTTTATTTGGTATAGCACTTTGTGCGGTAGGAATGCTTGCGACAGTAGGTATTACGATGACGATTGACGCTTATGGTCCGGTGGCAGACAATGCTGGGGGTATTGCTGAGATGTCTGGTTTAGGTCCGGAGGTTAGAAAAATCACTGACGAGTTAGATTCTTTAGGTAACACAACGGCAGCTATTGGTAAGGGTTTTGCTATAGGTTCTGCAGCTTTAACGGCTTTAGCTTTATTTGTTGCTTTTAAAGAGACGGTAAGAGAAACAGTGGGTTTGGACCTTACAATGAGTTTAAGCAATCCGCGTGTGGTGGTAGGTTTATTTTTAGGTGCGGCTATTGTGGTAATATCGGCGAGTTTAACACTTAAGTCGGTGGGTAGGACAGCAGCTAAAATGGTGGATGAGATTCGCAGACAGTTTAAGGAGATTCCTGGTCTTTTAAAGGGTGAGGCTCGTCCGGATACGAAAAAATGTGTCAGTATGGCAACTCACAGTGCTTTAAAGGAGATGATTTTACCGGGGGTGATTGTGGTAGTAGCTCCTGTTGTTATAGGTTTTGGTATTGGTCCGGAGGCTTTGAGTGGCACTTTAGCAGGGGCGTTGCTTACGGGTGTAGTTATTGCTTTATTTATGGCAAATGCGGGTGGTGTTTGGGACAATGCGAAAAAGTTTATTGAGCAAGGGGGTATTGAGGGTGCGGGCAAGGGTTCTGCTGTGCATGCGGCGTCTGTCATTGGCGATACGGTAGGAGATCCGTTTAAAGACACCACAGGTCCTTCTATGAACATTTTAATTAAGCTTATATCCATTGTGGCTATGATTATTGCTCCATTGTTGTAAAGGTGTGTAGGGTGCACTATTGGGGTTTGAAGTATTATTTAGCAGGTTTAGTAAAATTGGGGGCTTGTTTGTTTTATAAAAATCTTTATAATATTTAGAGTATGTCGTTAGAAATCATTTTATGTGATCATTCGCCTGTGGTGCAGAAAATCTTTTCTCATGTATTGTATCATTATGCTCCTGTGATAAGTCGTATTGATAAGCCTGGCGAGCTTTTAGAAAAAATCAAAGCACAAAAGCCTGATATTGTGTTTATGGATCAAGCCATTATTCATCCACCGGGTAGTAGCCCTTATCTTTTACAGGATCAAGTCATAAAAAAAATACCTATTATTCTTATGACGAAAGAAGATTGCACTGTTAAGGATTTGGAATCTTATAGTGTGCAAGAGGTATTAAAAAAGCCTATTTCGGCTGACAAATTACGACAGTTGGTTTTGCGTTTTGTTCCGAAAACAAAAACAAACTTATTAAAAGATTATTTACAATTTCCCCCTATGCCTGACTTTGCAGAGGAAAAACAAGGAAGGCAATCGGAAGGAGGGGTGGCAGAAAATAACATCAGTAGGGCAAGTGATATAAGTTCAGCGGGTGATATGGGTGAAGGTAGGAGGAAGCAGGTTTCGTCTTCTGTGTCTCCTCTTGTTACTCCACCTCCTGTTGCTTCATCTTCTGTGGAAGGTAAAACTCGCAAGGTGTTATCGGCGGGTGAGGATGGTGTAGAAGTGGTGTCTGACGATGAAGATGTTTTATCAGAGCAAGCTTTATCAGAGAGTAAGCCTGGACCGCAAAAAGATAAAGCGAAGAGCAAGCAAGAGGGCATTGAGGTTGTGCCAGAGACAGAAAATGATATAAAAGAAAACATACAAGATACCCCCCCCAAAGATACTCCACCAGAAGACACACCAGAAGACACACCAGAAGACACAGAATCACTGACTAAAAGTGTGCTTGTAGAGTCTATGGAAAAAGGGGATCAAAGCAAAAATCAAAAAAAGCCTCCGTTATTTGACTCCTCCCTTGATAGTGCATTAGGTGGTGGTGTTTCTATTGCACCTCCTTCTCCTAAGCGATTAGCGGACAAGTTGGCTAAAAAGTCAGATAATTTATCAATTGATAAATTAGCGGACAGGTTAGCTAATCAGTCGGTCAGTAAATCAGCCAGTAAATCAGCTAATAAATCGGCTCATTCTCCTATTACTATGAAGATATGGTCTGACACGCAATCTGCTTCGTTAAAGACGAAGCAAAAACCCTCATTAGTAACAAATCCCAAAGAAGTAGAGGGTAACTTTAGTAAGGAGGATGTAGTTAAAGAGGGTGAAGGGGCTATGAGTGATATTTTACCGAAAGAAAATGAAGGGGAAAAGAAGTCTATTCAATCTATGGAAGAGATGTACCGGAAATTTTTAGAAAGTAAGGGGCAAGACATTATGCAAAAAATGACGGAAAAAGTTGTATGGCAGGTGGTGCCAGAGATTGCTAAGAAGATGGTAGAAAAAAAGTTAGCACAACTTTTGAAGGAAGAGGAATCAGAGCAAGAGGAATCAGCAACCCCCCAAAACGATTCTTTTAAAAAATAATAGGTTAAAAGGGGTAGTATAGGTGAACACACACAAAAGTCTTGTTTTTGCTTATTTTTAAAAAGCATGTTTTACATAACTATTTTTTTGTAGGACTCCAGTTGAGGGCTTTAAAGTTAATAAATGTATTTGTATCAGAATCAAATAAATATTCTCGAGCACTTAAAACACTCCTATAAGTTGTGTGTAAATACCCATTAAATATTTTATCTGCTATTCTTTTTTGATTACTAATACCTTGCCACCTGTGAGGGTAATATTGTTTAAAGTCGTTAATTAAACTTTTTAATTGCTCAGTGTTACCCAGAAACTTTTTCCACTTAAGTTGTTGTATATGCTCTTTGTTTAAAAAATACTGCACACTCTCTTTAGCTCTTCGTAAATTACCTTCATGGTATTTATCAGCATAAGCAATATGCCCCTCCCTACCAGCATATTGTTTTATAAATTGGAGGATATGTGTTTCATCTTTAAATAACTTTTGTTGTATTTTAAATTTATGTGTTGTGTTGCCTAAATATTCTTTCCACTTAAGTTGCTCTTCTACTGCTTTACGACTACCTAATATATTAGTAAGCACAATAAATGCTCTTATCATATATCCGTTTGTGTATAAATCAGCAAAAGCACTGTACCCCTTTGAACCTATAAATTCTTCTCTAATATGACCATTTTTATCAAAAATATTTTCTCGTATTAAGTTATGATTCTTGATATTTGCTCTATTATACTGCCAAGCTAATTTTTTAAATTGCTTTTTTTGCAATATTAGAAACACCATATTATATGTTATATTTAAATTACCATTAAAGTATTGATTGGCAAGATGTACAAAACCATCCATGTCTTTATATTTTTTAATAAACATGCTGACAGAGTTAAAACTGTTAATAACATTTTTTATAATTTGATAATTTTTGGTATGCCCATTAACAGCAGTCCATTTTAATTGATGGAAAATATGCTTATCTAATACAGCTGAAATGTTAGTGTAGGTAGCACCAATGCTACCACTAAAATGTTCTTTAGCTATGTGTGCTAAACCATCAGAGCCAATAGCTTCTTTTTTAATATTGCCATCGTTATCTACTACTATGTTATAGGTAGTGTCAAAATCTTTTGTTGTTCCCATAAAGATTTTCCATTTAAGGTCTTTAAATTTATTAACACCTATTACAACTTTGACATTTCTAAAAGTTTTAGACATATTATTGTTAAAATAAAATTCTGCAAATAATGCAAAACCTGACATGCCAATATAGTCTTTAACAATATGACCGTTTGTATCTAGTAGTGTGTTTTGAATATGCCTTACATCTTTTGTTGTGCCATTAAAAAATTTCCAGCCAATTTCTTTTACTTTTTTTGCTCCAAAAACAGCTGATATATTTATAAAAGTTTTAATCATATATCCGTTAAAATATTTATCAGCACAATGTATTTGCCCATTTAAACCTATAAATTCTTTTCTGACCATACCATATTCATCTAAAAAGTTTTTTTGTATATTATCAAAATCTTTTGTTGTACCGTGAAACTCCTTCCACCTTAATTTTTTAAATTGAATAGGTCCTAAAATGGAGGATACAATGCGAAAAGTTTTTGTTAAGTTGCCTTCAAAATATATATCGGCTATAGTGATATACCCTTTTTGGTATTGGTAGTTTTCAATATTATCTTGTAAAACAATACTTAATTCTTGAGATAAAATATAACTTTTTTTAGTAGCTTTATGATATGTCATACCAAAGTCGTTATTGTGGTTTAATTTTTGCTCTATAGGATGGGTAGCTTCATGTTGTGTGGAAGGTGGATTTTGTGCAAAAACTGAAGCACATAATTTTTGAGCTATGGCATGTGAGGCAAAAAACACTAAGCCAGAAAACACTAATAGATTCACTACACTATATGGGAGGATAGTTTTAGCTACTATAGTAATTTGATAATTTATTTTATTCATTTGTTTTATATATTTTAAGAGTTAGGGGTAGGACAATATTTTTTTTGTATTTTGTAAAATTTACATCTTTAAAGCAAGTTTCACACTTTTTTTTTGGGAAACCCCTGAACAGTAAGCTTAGGAATACAACTTTTAAAGTAAGAAAACCAAGCATGAAGTATTTTTTACAATTTAACACTTGATAGAGCGGAAGGGGAAGATTTTTGCGGGATGCCTGCAACCCCCTTTGGGGGCTTGGACCCGAAAAATATCCCCCTCCCGCTCTTTAATTTACAGTTACATTTTTTCGTCAACCGTCATTCCTGCGGAGGCAGGAATCCAGGCTTGTACGCGTAAAAGATACATTCTGGATTCCCGCTTTCGCGGGAATGACAATGGAGCTAGCAAGTGACAATGGAGCTAGCAAGTGACAATGGAGTTAGCAAGTGACAATGGAGTTAGCAAGTGATAATGGAGTTAGCAAGTGATAATGGAGCTAATATCTATTCACTGTTATTTTGCGATAAACTGCAGTCCAAAGCTCTGGAGTGAGGTTTTCTCACTTAGCTAATGGTGTGTATGGATTGGATGAAGGTAGGGCATATTAGAAGTGCATCAAAAAAAACACGCCTTGCGTGTGTATGAATATTGGACGATATAGTTTATAATTTAGTCAACTAAGTGTCTCATTTTAAGATTTTAGTTTAAAAAACAAAAAAACTGATTAAAATAATTTGATAATCTCTATAAAATCATCAATAATTTACATAAATAGATATATTAAATAAGGACTTTGGTCGTGTTTTAAGAAAGTGATGATAAAGAAGTAAAAATAGGGGAGTAATATAATAGAAAGTAATATAATAGAAGAAGAATAATATAATAAAGGAATAATGTTTATAATAATGATATTAGTAATGATATTAGTAATAGTATTTACAAAAGTTAAGCCGAAAGTGAGAGTGTTATATGTTTTTTAGGCTTATTGGTCAGAACAGGGGTTCTGCAGCTATTTTATTATCTCTTATTGTATCGGGGGTAGTGGCGACTACTATTTATGTTAGTCAGAACACGGTGGTGCAATTTATGTCTGCTAAATCTCGTAGTACATCGGGTTGGCAAGCAACAGTTGTAGCACAGTATGGTTTAAATTTAGGGGCTTATTTAGTAGCCAACAATTTATTATTATGTAGGGAGAATTACCCTTGGCTTGAAGGTGGGGCTTTATGTAAGTGGACGCATGCGAAAAAGCATAAAAGTTCCAGTGTATTTAGTTTAAAATCTCAAAAAGAGGTATTAGTGGCAGGTCGTAAGATACAAGATTTACCGAGGAAGGCGTTACAATTTACAGGCTCGCACAATGTTGAAGATAAAACTTATGAGTATAAAATCACTTTTGACTTAATGCATTTTAAAGATACTAGCATACAGAGTTTAATAGGAGAGATACCTAAGTTTTTGTGTCGTAAACGCACCACTAAGGAGGTGATAGCTGGTAGCTGTACTGCTAAAATGGCAGGTATGCCTTGTAAAGATTTTAAAAATAAAAAAATTGCTGGCAGTTTTTGCGAATCCATTGCTCCTTTAGATCAGGATGATGCAGTGGTGTTAATCAAAGTAGACAATGTAGTGCATATCAACAATAAAAAACAAAAGTTAAATAGTAACCCTTTTTATGCAGCTATTAGGAGACCTTTAGCTAACATTTCACTTTCTGTAAAAAGTTCGCCAAAGTGTGAGTTAGCGTGTACGACTAGTGTTAGTGGTTTTTTATTTCCGGCTTGTCGGAGTGACATTCGTTCTAATGCTGTGGGGAAATCTCCTATGACCATTCAGGTGACTAATAAGGGTCCGGGGGTGATATATGCTTTATCTTTGTTACGAGAGGATAGGCCCACTTATGCAGATTGTGACAAAAAACCGTCGTCTTGTAGTTATAAAGTCACGGCAGAGTTAGTAAAGGCAAGTGGTAAGAGTGTGTTATTTCCGGGTGGGATTTTAGAGTTTGACGATGAGGTGGATTGCAAACAAGAAACCATATACAACACTCGCGTGCAAACTTTGCGGACACGAGCAAGGTGGGGTACTGGTGGAGGTGGAACTTCTGTCGTTACTGTTGAATCGCCTGTTATCACTCAACATCCACAACCTTTTATAACGGCAAGTTATTTTTTAATGACATCCACTGCTACTTTAGAAAACACCAGAGGGGTATGTATGTCTGGGACTAGTGTTGTAGAGGGTGCAAGTTGCCCTAATGATTATTTTCAGGGTAGGGGAAAGGTGTGTCAGGGTAATAAAGGCAAAGGTATGTGTATGTATTCTCATATAGAGCCACGGCGAGTGTTGTCAGGTCATCCTATATGTCAGGGGGCGTGTGTGGGGCAAACTTTCAGCTCTAGGTCAGCCATTATATTAGCTGTTACTGTGGAAGAGATTATACCACATTAGGTGATATATTTTAAAAGGAGTTATTTTGTGAATAATAAGTTAAAATTTTTTAATAATTGTAGGGGTTCTATATTAAATAACTTGATAGCTGTATCTATTTTAGGTATTAGCACGGCGGGGCTTTTTCATTATATGGTTAATTTTGAACAGAATGTTCAAAGTAATTTAGAAAGTAGAGAAAACGAAAGACTCATCAGCAGATTAGTTGTCAGTAATTTAAAGGCGTTACTTATTGCCACTAATGTTAATAGTACGGGGCGTGTATCTGGTAATAGGAATGAGTATGGGATATGTTCGTTATTAACCCCACCCGCTGGTATTCAGGGTACACAGCCTTTAAGTTTTAATTTTTCTTATATAGGTAGTAGGTCTTATAATTGGGGGAAGGCTCGTTGGCAGTATTTTTTCCCACCTACGGAGTGGAAGATTTTAAATAATGTATCAGCTTGTAAGAGGTTAGATTCTGGTTTTCAGGCATCACCTCTTAGTAGATGTTTGGAGTATACTCCTAGGGGAGGGGATTCTGCCGATCGCACTTTTGTAATTGCCACTATTAGCCCTAGGGATTTTTTGTCAGGGGGAAGTCAGGTTATACCACTTACCACCACCGCAAAAGACCCAAAAGAAGTGATATTTTATTTATTAGCGAAGGTTGGCACTTACCATCATCAAAACCCGCCTCAGGCGGGCAGTGGTGGAGGGGGAGGTGGTGCTTCTCATCAGCAAGATGTGAGTTATTTCCATCGCTCAACGGGTATGGTTTGGGCGGGGGCAGCTGGTGAGTGTCAGGTGCAAGTAGGGGGTAATTGGGTTACTGTAAAATTTGTAGGTACGGGGACGGGGACTAGTGCTTCTCATCTTGTCATCAATGATTCTCTATTTAACAATCAAAAAGCATGCGAACAGATTAAGATTGGGGATATTAACAAAGATATTGTGCAAGTAGGACGGTTAAGAGGGCAAAACAATTTAAGTTTAGCCTCTATTTTAGCACTTAATACAAAGCTTAGTTGTACGACTAATAGGTTTCGTTGTAAGCATAAGATAGCCAATATTTCAGAACATGATATTGACCGTTTTCAGTTTTCTTTTAATTTATTTCAAGGGCATACAGGGTCTAATAATATTGCCATTGACACAATAAACATTACTTTTAAAAAATCAGATGGAACTGAAATAGATGGAACTAGCAACAAACAATTAGACAATGTGCCAATGTATTTAGGGGACGATTTGCAATCAGCTTTAAACCCATCAACCAGAAAGCAAGCAAATGTAGCAAATCAAAACATTATTTTACGAGGGGAAAGAAAGGTTACAGTCACCACCGATACCAGTCAAATGAAAGCTCATTGTAGAAATTTATGTAGAAACAACATAAGCATATATCCTGTTATTGATGTTGACTTAGTGGGCGACACAAATAAAGCATGTTTTAGAAAAGATTTTAGTAACGAAGAGGCTAATAAAGTAAGATGCACTGTGTGTTATATGAGGGCTTGCCATCGTGTGGGTTTGGGAACATTTGGACCTTTAAATGGTATTCTTAAGTCAGAAATTAGGTCAGTACCACATCTATCCCCTGCAGATTTAGTGTACCATGGCTTACCTGATGAGGCATTAGATTCTCAATTACCAGAGTGTTATAAAGATTCTGCTGAAGGTTATAAAAGGCAACAATTACCTAATAGTGCTAGGGGTCTTACAGGTAGTGGCTCTGAGGCAGTGGTTGTCACAGTTACTCGCAAAGCGGATTTTAAAAACTTGTATAAGGCAACATACACTAAGATGCAAAAGGGGGTAGAGTTACCAGTGCTTTGTTTTATTAACGGGCATTATTTACCAGCTGTTGAATTGAATGTTAATAATATCCATCAGCCACTGCAACCTGTAAAAAAGCGTTATAAAGATGCTGAAAAGGCTTGTTATGAGATGGGTCGTGAGGTAGGGAGTTTAATGTCGTTAGCTTTGATGTTTGCTGAGTCTTATAAAAGCAATCACCAAAGCTCTTTTGTACAAGCCGCACAGACAGTTAATAATTTAGGGTCTATAGGTGGGGCCTCGGCAGCGTCAGAGATTGACCCTAATTTAAAATATAATTTTATTAACAATACTACACGGGGTATGTTTTTAGCTCCTGTTAATAAGAGGTACGATAATTTACCGGGTAGTAGGTGGATGAGATCTTTATTTGATTCCTTATTTAAAACTAAAAGTGTTGTGCAAATGTGGACAGCCATAGAGTTTGATAAAGGAGGCTTACCAGTGGCTAAAGCACCACGGGCTTTAGTGGCTAAAAACGATCCTTACTCTCTATTTTATCATAAGGAGGTAAGTCCTGCAAATTCACGACCGGTGTTGTTAAGAGATACTACTTCTTTTAACACATCTTCTAATCACTTAGCACTGACTTATAATATTAGGTGGAAGGGGTTAGTGCCTTTAGACCCTAAGACTAAAGCGTGGTTTGTGTGTTATAATTCTCATAAAAAAAACTATTTTATTAATAAGAAATTGGGACCTTTATCAGATGCAGTTAAGCTTTGTAAAAATAAGGGAGGTGTTTTTATGCCACCTACAAGCTCTGGTGATTGGGTAAAACTAATGTTACAACTTAATAAAAATGATAGGAAGTATCCTTTTCCTGATCCTTTTCATGGGAGTTCCGGGGTAGGTAGAAGTTTAAATTTTGGAAATACTGCACATTTTATGATCTCTCAAGCAGTACCAAACCCTAAAGCATGGGTAGCTTTAAGGGGAAATGTTGATAGAGCAGATTCTAACACAGAAGCTTTGGATGTGAGCTTTTATGCACCGGGTTTTGATAAAGATTCGATTTTTGAAAAAACGCCATTGCCATCGCAGTATCGTCAAAAAGGTGTGTTGGTAAGAGGTATTGACGGTAAAGGTAGGCTGACACACCCTTATACACACTTGAGAAATAAATACAAATATTATACTTTATGTGTAGATAACAGTACTAAACTACCCCGAACACTTGTAAGACAAAAGAATGGCTCTTGCCCTTATGGTACCACAAAAGTTAGAGGGGTGTCTAGTAACACTTCTAACCCTCATTTTAAACCTAACAGTTACAAATATCTTTCTAAATTATTTGAGTTGTTGCAAAAAAAATCGCTATTACAACAAGATAAGACTAAAGATTCTAAAAACATTGTGATGTTAAATAACACCGATACTTATATATATAGACCGTCTTATGATGATTATTATGAAGACGATGGTTATGGCGGATGGCATAATGTGCCTCCTTTTTTGAACCGTTTTTTGAATCGTCAGTGACTATAGCAGACGGTTATTTAGTGTATAATAAATAACCTTACATAGTATCACCTTCATTTTAAAAAAGCTAATAGTTAGTTAGTGTCCCTACCAAATAAGAGGTCTTTGTTATAGAGTTTAAAGGGAGCTTCTTGTTGTTTAATTTTTGCTAATATTTTGTTCACTTGGTCTTCTTTAGATACTACCTTATCTCCTAAGTGTTTGTAATAGTTTGCTTTGGCATTTTGCCACTCTAAACCTAAGCTTTGAATTTGAAGCTTCACATTGCGAAATTCGTTATAAAAAAGCTCATTCCATTTATCGTTCCACTCTAGTATTTGGTTTTCTATTTCTTCTTTTTTTATGCGACACACTTCTGATTCAAAACTTTCGGTTTTATCGTGTTTTTTTAAAGCCTTTGATAGTTGAGTTGCTGTTTCTTTTTTGTTTTGAACAATCTTAGCATCTAGTTTTCTAGCATAAACACTATTTTTAACTTTAGGGGATAGGTACGGCAAACTTTCTATATTTTTAGCCCATCTTACATGAGCACGCCTTTCGTAAATAAAAGCCCATGTTACCTCAGGGTGGAGTTCAAAAAAGTAAGCGATGCGGGCTGCGTCCCATTCTTTTTGTAGTTTTAAGAAGTCATCTGTTAAAAGCAGAAGCTGTGTGCGTATTGTTACGGCTTTGGTTAAAAGATTTTCTAATTGATGCTCTATTTGACTTTTATGTTGTTTGGCTTTTTTGACAGATGCTTTGTGATGGTTAGGGCTTTTTCTAATTGCACGGTGTAAGTCGTTTTTAGCGTTTTTAAGTTGTTCAATAAGCTCTGGGTCAGTTTGAGATACTGTGTCAGGTACTAGATCTTCATACTCGGATGCTAAAAAGTCTAAAGCTATCATTTCTAATGTTTTTAAGGTGATGAGATCTTCTGTGTGTTGATCTTGAACAAGGTTACAGCCATGTCCAAAAGCTTGGAGACTAAAAAATAATAGACAGATAATAATGCTCATTTTTTTCATTTTCTTTTACTCCTTATAAAATTTTGTTACTGTTTTTGTTTTACTTTTTTTACTTTTTTTATGCTGTTATTTTTTCGCTGTTTTTTTCTGCTGTTTGTTGTTTTTTTTACCTTAGTTTTTAAGGTGTTTATATTTAAGCTATTTTGCCTTACTGGTGGGGTTTATGTCAAGAAAAAAGTTTGGTTTTAAACATTATTTTTGTATTTTTTTTAGTTATGATAAATTTTACATTCAATTGTGTTATGGAGCGTGTACATTTTACACCCCTTTTCAGTTAGCTCAAAAGCTTGGGACTCCAACTTTTAAAGTGAGAAAACCAGTAACTTGTACATAAATTCACTCTTTACAAAGCCAAAGTGGTAATTTTTTATAGGGACGCCTGCAACCCCCTTTGGGGGCTTGGACCCTTAAAAAATCACCCTTTCCCTCCTTTGTTTTTGTTAAAAATCATTAGTTTTATTAACGAAATTTATTCGTTAATTATTAAAACTAATAATAAATACTTCTTGCTCGTGTGAGGGGAAAAACCAAGTCAAAAGCTTAAAACTCTGCGGTTTTACCGCAAAGCGTTAGCCTACTGCTACCACTTTGCGTTAAATCCGATAATTGGTTTTGAATTGGTTTTCTCGCTATTTAAATAGTTACATGTGTTATTGAGTGGTAAAAAATATCTTTTACTTACATCCAAAAGAGTATTTGTTCTCTCAAGGGATGATTGTGTGCCGGTGCAGGCTCCGACCCACGGACGGAACAGTTCGGCTGAAGCCATGGACGGCTGCCCTGCATAAGGCATACAATCATCCCTTGAACAAAACTACATTGATTGATTTTGGAAGATGTTGTAAGGCAGTAAATTAAAAACTGTGGGGCAATAGTTAGCCCGCCTTGCGGGTATGGGAGTCGCTACAGACAATTAAAATTTTCAGAGAATGATTGGGTGGTATTGGCAATCAAGTAACTTTAGGGCAATAGTTAGCCCGCTTTGCGGGGGGCTGGGGGGTGGAATTTTGCTTGAGGGAAGTTAAACTGGTTATCTTCAATCTCTTTCATAAAGCTAGGTTCTACACCCACGGGTTGTATCATACCAGAGAGATTGCCATCAGGTTTTTTTATTAAGCGATCTAGAGAAAACAAAGTTTTTACTTTATAAATACCATTAGGGTCCACACCTAGGACTTCTGCTACAGAGCCTACGCGTCGCGATCCGTCTGGGTAACGAGACACTTGCAGAATAATGTCTACAGCAGAGCCAATTTGGTGTTGCAGAGCTTTTTCACTAAGTTGGGAATCAGCCCCTTGGGCTAAAGCCTCTAACCGCACAATGGCATCGTGAGGGGAGTTGGCGTGTACTGTGCCAAGGCAACCCTTATGCCCTGTGTTCATAGCTTGTACGAGTTCTAAGGCTTCGCCCCCTCGCACTTCTCCTACCACAATTCTATCAGGTCGGAGCCTTAGGGCACTTTTTAATAGGTCTTGTATGCCTACAGCTCCTTTACCTGTTTCATCTCCCATGCGTGTTTCAAAAAACACCACATGGTCGTATTCAATTTGTAGCTCACTTACATCTTCGATAACGATAATTCTTTGTCCTTTGGGGATGTGGTCGCATAGTACGGATAGTAAGGTGGTTTTACCAGAGCCTGTGCCTCCACTGACTAGGATGTTTTTTCCTAATTTCATACAGATGTTGAGGAATTTAGCTACATCTAGGCTAAACACTCCAAGGCGAATGTAATCTTCAAAAGTAAATTGCACAGCAGAGAATTTACGGATAGCCATTGTAGTGCCTTTTCTAGCACAGGGGGGGATAACAATGTGGATACGGTAGCCATTGGGAAGTCTTGCATCTAGGCGGGGATTGTCGTCGTCTATTTTTCGTCCCACACTTTGGGCGATGTTATTGGCGGCAGCTCTTAGAGAATCTTCATCGGGGAATTGAGCTTGCGACTTTTGCACTTTACCTTTCATCTCCACCCATATTTCTGTATGAGAGTTGATCATAACCTCTGTTACTTTTTCGTCTTTTAATAAAGGCCATATCGGCTCTAAAAAATTTTTGATAGCAGATTCAAATACTCCGCTTGTTTGGTTGTTATCCATAACCTTATTATCGGCACAATTAAGCTATTCTTTAAAAATATCTATAAAAAACCCATAAAAATAATAATAAAGTTTGATTTATGAAGTTTTTTTGCATATTATGGATAATCTGTATTTTTAAACATGTAAACAAGGCAAAATAAAAAGCAAAATAAAAAGCAAAATAAACAGGCAAGATGAAAACAAAGCAAAATGCAAACAGGGCAAAAAGGGAGGCACGATGGATTATAAGGTAGGTGATCAGGGTATTTATCCGGGATATGGTTTAGGGAGGATTGTATCTATAGACACAAAAGAGATTTCTGGGTTGAGGCAGAGGTTTTACTGCATGTTAATGGTGAGCTCTGAAACACGGATTATGGTGCCTGAGCATCGTATGGCTTCTGTGCGTCCGATTATATCGTCTGAAGAGGCTAAGAAGGTATTAACCTTATTAAGGGAAACACCTAAGATAGGGCGTTATATGGTGGATGGAACAAAAAACTGGAGCAAGCGATACCAACAATACATGAAGTTACTTAAAACAGGAGATATTTTTGATACAGCTCGTATTTTGCGAGAGCTGTTGGATATTGATAAATCTAAGGGTTTAAGTTTTTACGAAAAAAACCTTATGCTTACGGTGTGTAAGATGCTATTTGATGAGCTTTCCACGGTAGTGGAAGAAAGTGAATTACAAAAAGTACTGGACTTTGCTAGTATTTTAGCAGATTAAACAAGTGTATAGGTTAAGCCAGTGTGTATGGTGGTGTATTAAGGCAGGTTAAAGCAGATTAAAGCGGATTGAATTAACAATTATATGGGAGTTTTAAGGAGGGAAGGTAACAATGAACATTGAAGAAAAAGTTATTTCCATTATTGCGGATCAATTAGGTATTGATAAAGGCACTATTAAGCCGGAATCATCTTTTACAGACGATCTCAAAGCAGACAGTATGGATGTGGTGGAGATGGTTATGGCATTTGAGGATGGTTTTTCGGTATCTATTCCTGATCAAGATGCGGAGAAGATACGCACGGTACAGGATGCCGTTGATTACATTAAGGAACATCAAAAAACCACATGATGATGAAACGGGTTGTCGTAACAGGTTTAGGGGCTGTTACACCTTTAGCTTCTTGTGTTCAAAAAAGTTGGAGTAAAGTTTTATCAGCCGTATCGGGTGTATCGTCTATTGAGAATTTATCTTTTACAGAGGATGTAAGTAAAATACCTGTGCGTATTGCAGGGCAAGCCAAAGATTTTGTGGTGGACGATTGGGTTCCGAAAAAAGATCAGAAAAAAATGGGGCGATTTATCCACTTAGCACTGGCAAGCAGTGTTCAGGCTATTCGTGATTCGCATCTCAATTTTGAAGAGAATGAGGGTTTAAGAGATAGCACGGGTGTATTGATAGGGGTTGGCATTGGGGCTTTACCTATTATTGAGGGGGGGGTTAGGCGTATTGCCACTGACACACCACGGCTGTCGCCTTTTTTTATACCATCTTTGATTGCGAACTCTGCTTCTGGTTATGTGTCTATTAAATGGGGGTTAAGGGGTTTTAATTTTGCTACTGTATCGGCATGTGCCTCAGGTGCTCATGCTATTGGTGAGAGCTGGAATTACATTAGGCATGGTCGGTGTCCGGTGGTGATAACAGGAGGGGCAGAGTCGACTTTATCACCTTTGGGGATTTATGGCTTCCATGCGATGCGAGCTTTGTCTACTCGTAATGACGAGCCACAAAAAGCCTCTAGACCTTGGGATAAAGATAGAGATGGTTTTATATTAAGCGAGGGGGCAGCAGTGTTGGTATTGGAGGAAGAAGAGCATGCTAAAAAAAGAGGTGCTAATATTTATGCAGAGTTAGTGGGGTATGGTAGTTCTTCTGACAGTTATCATATTGCAGCTCCGCATCCAGATGGCAGTGGTGCTAAAAAGGCGATGCAAGGGGCTTTGGATTCTGCTAAAATGTCGTTAGAGGGGGTTGATTACATTAACGCTCATGGCACTAGCACTCCACTTGGTGATTTAGCAGAAGCACAAGCGATAGAAGATGTGTTTAAGGAGCATAGTAAGAGGCTTTTGGTTAGCAGTACAAAGAGTATGACAGGTCATACTTTAGGGGCTGCGGGTGCGGTGGAAAGTGTGTTTTCTATCATGAGTATTAAGGAGGGGGTGGTACCTCCTACTATTAACTTAGATTGTTTGGATGAAAAATGCCCTAAGTTAGATTTTGTGCCTCATCAAGCAAAAGAAAGAGTGATTAATACTGTTTTAAATAATAGTTTTGGTTTTGGTGGCACGAATGTGAGTCTTATTTTTAAAAGGTATGAATAAAGGGGTTTTTGTTCATTTTTTTCTTCTTTCTTTCATAAGTAGTTCATATAATTTATCAAATCGACTATTGAACTGAATGTTTAGTTGATCTATTTTACGGTTTAGTGTAGCAGTGCTTGTGTCGATTTTACGGTTTAGTGTAGCGATATTGGTATCTATTTTACGGTTTAGTGCAGTAATGCTGGTATCTATTTTATGATGAATATGTTTTATATCATTTGTTTTAATAAGCTGGATGTCTGTGTTCATCCGTTTCATATCTGCATGTATTTGTTTAATATCTGCATTCATCATAATGAGGTAGATTAGTAGAACCCAAAAACTAATGGGGTGTGTTTTTCAAAAAATTTTGATGCTGTTGATAAGTCCATATTTGTAACTATAGCAAAAATGATGTATAAAAACTAGCAAAAACTAGACCAAAAAGTAAAAAAAGCTCTAAAAAAGCACAAAAATAGCTGGTTTAGTAATAAAATTCACTATAAAGCTCTTAAATTTGTTAATTTTTATAAGAAAATGGTTTAAGACTAGTTAAGGAGGGTATGATGGTTAAGGGTATGCGATTTGTTTTTTTCATAATATCAGTTTGTGTGCTGTGCTGTATGGCTATCAATGTTAGTGCTATGTCATCATCGTCATTCCCGCACCCATCGTCATTCCCGCGTCAGCCGTCATTCCTGCGAAAGCAGGAATCTAGCCCGTCATTCCTGTCTACTCATTCGTCATTTCCGCCTCCATCGTCATTCTCGCGTCAGCCGTCATTCCCGCCTCCACTGTCATTCCCGCGTCAGCCGTCATTCCTGCGAAAGCAGGAATCTAGCCCGTCATTCCCGCGAAGGCGGGAATCCAGTAAGGCAATTTTTGTAAGTGAGAAAACCAAGTCAAAAGCTCAAACATGCGGTTTACCGCAAAGCGTTAGCCAATGGCTACCACTTTGCGTTAAATCCGAACTCGTTTTGAATTGGTTTTCTCACTATTCAAATAGTTATATTTTGTTTCAGTCGTTACTTCCGCCCTCATCGTCACTCCCACCTCCACTGTCATTCCTGTCTACTCATTCGTCACTCCTGCCTTCATCGTCACTCCCATCTCCACTGTCATTCCCGCGAAGGCGGGAATCCAGCAAAACCCACTTTGTCAAAAAAGAAGTAACACAAAAGCAAGAGGTGCAGGTGCAAAAAGTAAAGGGCAGTTGTAGTGACAAAGATTCAGCCACAGCTCACTTTGTGAGTGTAAGGGGGGGGATTAAAAATCGCCGTCAGTTAGCAAGCCGTAGTGGTAAGGAGCTTTTGCAAAGTGGGTATAAGGAGGCGGCTCAGTATTTTCAACAAAGGGTACGCCCACCTCGGCATTTTTTAGATAGTGGTGTAGGGGTTACTCCGATAGCTTTTTATTACCCACCTCACATTTTTAATTTAAAACATAGTTTGTTGTTTTATTTAAATTATCGCACTCGCAGTCAGCGGTTTAAAAAGTTATCTTTTATTTTTTTATCTTTAGAGTATCAGCCAGATTTTACTTCAGAAGATGATTTAATAAAAGAAGATTTAATAACAAATAAGGGCGAAGAAGAAGATGTTGGTGATGATTTATTAGATAATTTAGTAGGTGATAGTCGTCATCGTTTATCGTTATTGACGGGTATTCGTTACCCTTCCAGTTCTGATTTAAGGAGGTTTTATGTGGATTTTTTATTAGGTGTATCGGGAAGCTTGCGTGATTTTTCTTTTTCTGACATGCCATTAGAGTTAAGGTTATTATTTACTCATATTATAAGTCCTTCGGATTTTCCCATTCGGTTTTATTTACAATGGGGGGTGCCTGTCAGGTGGAGGTATAATTTATTTGAAGTGGATTTACAAAAGCGTTTTCTTTATAGTTTAACTATTAGGGCAGGCTTAGATTTTCATCTATAATTTTTATATAAAAAGTGTATCATTTTGATACACTTTTTTAATAATAGTTACAAAAAGCAAACATAATTTTTATAATAATTTTCAATAGTTAATTTTGATTGCACCACAATTCCCTAAGTGGTATCATTGTTAAAAATACAAGTGATGTAACTGTGGAGTTTTGATTGCACCACAATTCCCTAAGTGGTATCATTATTCGTGGCGGTCACCTGTTAATATCATAGTTTTGATTGCACCACAATTCCCTAAGTGGTATCATTATTCGTGGCGGTCACCTGTTAATATCATAGTTTTGATTGCACCACAATTCCCTAAGTGGTATCATAGTTATACTTAAGTCTAGCTATTATTAAAAGTTTTGATTGCACCACAATTCCCTAAGTGGTATCATCATCTTCTACTAATGCAGTGTTTAACCTTAGTTTTGATTGCACCACAATTCCCTAAGTGGTATCATGTAAGGGATGTATTCTGGGTGACCGCTACCGTTTTGATTGCACCACAATTCCCTAAGTGGTATCATAATCATCACTTTTAACAAAGATAGAAACCCGTTTTGATTGCACCACAATTCCCTAAGTGGTATCATTTTCGGAACAAAAACAGGTCTTATAATTTTGTTTTGATTGCACCACAATTCCCTAAGTGGTATCATAATTATGTATGTATTTACAATAAAAATGCTGTTTTGATTGCACCACAATTCCCTAAGTGGTATCATTTGATATAAAAAGCACCAATACCATAATCAGTTTTGATTGCACCACAATTCCCTAAGTGGTATCATTTATACAGTACCAAGTAGTAATTTTTTTTTGTTTTGATTGCACCACAATTCCCTAAGTGGTATCATAGAGGGTCGTAAATCCAGATCAATAGATGTGTTTTGATTGCACCACAATTCCCTAAGTGGTATCATGGAGTTAAAAAAGGAGCGGCTCATGTTAAAGTTTTGATTGCACCACAATTCCCTAAGTGGTATCATAAATGCAATTTTTATTATAAACTTTATTTAGTTTTGATTGCACCACAATTCCCTAAGTGGTATCATGCAGTGCGTATAAACAGAATGTTGATTTTAGTTTTGATTGCACCACAATTCCCTAAGTGGTATCATCCTCCGACCCCGCTTTATAAGCTTGCCACGGTTTTGATTGCACCACAATTCCCTAAGTGGTATCATTAAAAATATGGTTCAAGCTATGGATAAAGGTTTTGATTGCACCACAATTCCCTAAGTGGTATCATCGGAGGCGACTATTCTGTAGCTATTGCAATGTTTTGATTGCACCACAATTCCCTAAGTGGTATCATATTATTCAAACCCTCCAGAGCCATATCTACGGTTTTGATTGCACCACAATTCCCTAAGTGGTATCATGCGTATTAAAGGCTGTAGCTCCCTCGGTGCGTTTTGATTGCACCACAATTCCCTAAGTGGTATCATTAAACTGCCCGTCAATACCCATAATAATCAGTTTTGATTGCACCACAATTCCCTAAGTGGTATCATCAATTTTGATAAAGCAAAGTATTCAAATCTGTTTTGATTGCACCACAATTCCCTAAGTGGTATCATTCATAGTAGCTTCGTGTGTCGCTTGTTCTTGTTTTGATTGCACCACAATTCCCTAAGTGGTATCATACTTAATAATCCATTGAAATTATCGTTTGGGTTTTGATTGCACCACAATTCCCTAAGTGGTATCATATTATTGGAATAAATTCGTGGTAGGGCTTAGTTTTGATTGCACCACAATTCCCTAAGTGGTATCATTCATTAAATGCATTAAATGACTTGTGTAAGTTTTGATTGCACCACAATTCCCTAAGTGGTATCATTTGTTGGAGTGTTGAGCCGAATGCGGTTGTGTTTTGATTGCACCACAATTCCCTAAGTGGTATCATATGTGAGTTATGATGCTAATGTGAGGCTTCGTTTTGATTGCACCACAATTCCCTAAGTGGTATCATACATTTGCATCATCACCTTTAAGTCAATATGTTTTGATTGCACCACAATTCCCTAAGTGGTATCATTTATCATCTTTAATATATTTATATCAGCTGGTTTTGATTGCACCACAATTCCCTAAGTGGTATCATTTGCATTGTTATTTTGTTCCCCCCATACTCGTTTTGATTGCACCACAATTCCCTAAGTGGTATCATGATGATAAACAATTAAAACTTAGCGACATGGTTTTGATTGCACCACAATTCCCTAAGTGGTATCATAGTTAATAGATAACCCCTGAAAATTACAGGGGTTATGTGTTTTAAATAGCTAAAAAAGTATGAATTGAGGGAGTTTTTTTGGCAAATTTTCGTCGTTTTTGCCCCGAAAGCTTACAATATTGCCAAATTGCTTGTCTGTAATAGTTAAAAGATCAACTTTTCCATTTTGTGGTAGTTTTCTAGATACTTGGTTAATCAGAGTATGTACTTTTTCCTTTCCGGGGCAAACTCTAGAATAAACAGAAAATTGCACCATATTAAAGCCTAAATCTAGTAGATGTTTACGAAATCTAGTTGCCATATCTCTTTGTTTTTTTGTAGTAACAGGCAAATCAAATAAAGCAAATAACCACATAATACGATAATGATTTAAGTAGTTCATGCTGAAGTTTGTAATTTTTCAATTTTTAAAGCATCTAATTTAAAACTGTTCCAGTTAATGTGTAAATTCATGCTCCATTTTTGTTTTTCTCCAGATAATACTAAAGCTAATGAGGTGGCAAAACTAGCTATTATTTGAAATAATGGAGTAATTTTTGATTGATTTAAGACATTTGCAACAGCAATACCTGATAATATTTGTTTAACTTCTTTGTCTACTTCATCATATCCTTTAGAAGATAATTGTTTTACAACATAATCTGCCATAGGGCGAAATGGCTCCATTAAATCATCTACTAGGCACATAGAATTGTAAGTGTTTCTATGATGAATACCAATGCTAGGGTGCAGACCAGATGCTACAACCCCCCTAGCTACACAAGAACGCACAATTGCATAGGCATAATTAAGCATAGCATTTATACCATCTGCATTTTTATCTCTTTTAAAATTTTTAGAAAATAAAATAGTCCAATACCTTCTAGCTCCTTGAGCTTCTAAATTCACCGGATCACCAGATTGAACCATTTTTGACATACTTATTAACCCTTGATAAGATAATCCACATTGTTTTAATACTTCAGCTTGATTTTGTAGCTTCCACTGCACAATTTGCATCCATAACCTCTTTTTAAGAGGTTTAGACATTTCAACCTGACTACGAATACGCAAACTTTGTCGACAATTGCCCTCTATTGGTAAAATTAAAGCTTTTGGTGAAAAATTAGATCCGCAGATAGAAATAGGGATGCCTCTATCTGCCAATTCAGCTAAAATATTGGATGAATGTGTACATCCATAACCTGTTACTACCATTCCTAAAATATCATCTAATGGGATATGAGCTAACAAATTATTGTTTTTACTAATTTTTAAAAAACCACGATATAAACTTAAATGAATATTAGGTTTTGATATTTCAATAAACTGACCAAAACTATTATTTGACATTTTTATATTCCTAATAATATTATTTAGTTTTTAAATTAAATGATGTTAGTTTAACCATACCACAAGGGCTGATATTGACTCGTTTAGGGTTGGATTCTTGTAAAGAGTTGCATGTTTTTTGACTCACTTGCTCTTTTGTTTCTGGGTTTTTACGAACAATATTTGGGTTACCTTGTACATAGTGTTCTATAAAAATCAAAACTTTATTTTGATCAAATTTTACTAGCCTCCAAAATTTATGTTCAAAAAAGAGCATATCCCCTTTCATTAGTTTTTGATTTTTAGGAATATCTTTAAACCCTTTTTGATTAGCTGTAAAAGTAGTAATAATTTCAGCATCCCATTTATTATTAGATTTTACAAATAATTTTACAGCATAATTACCACCTGTTTTAAAAGATTTATAGATTTGTCCTTGTTTATTTTTAATAGGTATTACTGTTTGCTTTTCTGTTATTTTCACTCTCCGAATACCTGTTTTTTTGTGGTAGTTAATCAAAAATTCTTTAGATAACTTATTATTTTGCTCAAATTCTTTTAAAAATATATTTTTTATTTTTGGGCTTATAATTTTTTCTAATTTTGTTTTATTAGCTGTTACTAGATTACCAATATCTATATAGTGAAATACATTTATAGCTTTAGAAAAATTTGTTGTTTCTGGTACAAATCCGTAAGCAGTTTCGTTATGCAGTTGCCCTTCTTTTTTTGTTCTTCTTCTGTGAGAAACAATAACTTTATTTATTATCTGCTTTGCATCGTCTTTAAAATTAGACCAAGGGGTAATGTCACTTTTAATAGCTTTTCCGATATTTTCTAATCTTTGTTTGTTTTTACCTTCTATGTTTTTAGCAATAGCACTAACTTTTTTAACAAAACCTCTATCAATTAAACCAATAACTAGAGCATCTTCTGCATGGTTTCTGTGGTCATCTCTGCTTTTGTTTTTATGTTGTAATAAATGCCTTAAAATAGCTGTTGTTTGACCTCTCACAGTCCATACATTTTGGCAAATTCTTTCCAAATATTCTTTCGCATGGCGAGAAATATAACGAGTATCATTTAATTGCCTTGCTAAAAAACCACCTACTTCTTTAAATTTGTCCATAGCAGTTTTATTAAATCGCCAACTCTTATTTTTTGGTAATTCTTTTACTCTTTGTAGAATACTTTGCCATCTACTTTTATTAGATGCAAAATATTCGTAAGGTGTTTGGCTACCTTTATGTTGATTAGTAATTTTATAAACTAATATTTTGTTAGAAAATGCATCATCTAAAGTGCGAGACCAAGGTAGTATATGGTCCACTTCTATTTCTGAAGTAAAAAGCTTACTTTTAGGTATTTTTTTGCCAGAATAAATACAATACTCTTTTTGTTCTTTCCATAATTGGCACCTTATTCTATTGTCTCTGGTATTTTTTTGTTTAAATTCTAATATCATTTTTTGTGCTTCTTCATTTTTTTCTTTGTTTTGTTTCTGGTTTTTATTATTTTCTTGTTTGGTTTTTGGTCCTATTGGCAAGTCTCTAGCTGTTTCTATTACGATTTCTGAAGGTTTTCTGTAGTGTGTAATAATATCATTTACTACTAGTCTTAATTGGTTAAAAGCAATATGAACAGTTGGGTTAGGGATTCTAAAAGTTTTATACTTTTCTTTTTTATTTTTGGGCTTATTTGTTTGTGAGTTAGGTGGTGTAGGACGCATTTCTACACAGTGGCTTTTTAATACTTCTTGATAAGCAGGAAGTTTATTTTTTAACTCTCCTTTATATCTTCTATCAGAATGATGTCCATAAATTTTGGCAATAGCTTGATACTCTAATTGTCCTTTATCAAGTAAGGGTAAGATTTTACTAATAGCTTTTTTACTATATTGCCCGTGATCTTTTGGAAGTTTCACTAATAATTTTAAACATTTATTTAATTGGTTATTAGAGAGCTTAAGATTTTTATCTTTATTAAATTTTTGTAAATCTTCTAGTACTTCTTCATCTTCTTTCATAAATAAGCCTTCTTTATTTTCACCCTCTAATAATTCTATAAAACGATCTTGTATTGCTAGCTTCCATGTATCCCAATTTGGTATTACTTTTCTTAATATTATACTTGTTTTATTACCTTCTAAAAAATCTCTATTGTCTGTATCTAAATTAAAACTATTAAAATCTGTTATGTTGGGAAAGAATTTTAAAAATTCTTTTTCTAAAGCAGAAAAATTAATTTTTGATTTTTTAGAAAATAAATCTTTTATTATCTTATTTCTAAAATCAATACCTTGTTTTATTGAATTTATAGGAATTACATCACCACTATTTGTAATATAAGATAAATTATTTAATTCTTTTAAGATTCTAAATTGTTGAAAAGAAGGTAAAGCTTTAGGTATTCTTTTTTCATCCGTTAACTCACAAATTCCTACAATAGGTTTTTTTAAAGGTCTTTGATCAAAAATAGCTTTATGAATTTTTTCTTTCAAGCTTTTATTTAGTAATTTATGGTGCTTTGCTTGATGCTCCCATAATTTATTAAATTCATCTTCCATCATCTTTCTTTGGGCATATACTACATAATTATCTTTAGTGGTATGACCTACTGGACGACGAGCAAGTATCCAATTATTTTCTTGTGAATTTGAGGTTTTTCTGCTTTTTTCCATTTTTTGAAATTTTTTCCACAAAAATTCACCGTAGGTTCTGATTTTTAGTTTTTGCATTTCCTTTTGTGAGATGTTTATAGATCGTGCAATTACGCCACTTTCTTCGTCATTTGCTGATTTTCTGTTACTTTTAAAGCCTCTTCTTTGATTTAAATGGAATAATACTCTTCCAAAATGATGAATATCTAATTTTTTGTCCAATCCTTTAGCTCTTAATTCATAAGGGTTTAAACTTTCTAGTTTTTTAGCTAATAGTGTATCTTTTGGAAGTAAGCCATTGTTTTTTAGCAAGTGCAACAAGTTATGCTTGCGTTGTAAATAACGATCCCTTTGTCTTCTTTGGAGTCTAGCTTGCCTACGACCTGCATTTAGTGTGGTGTAGTTTTTATCTTCTCTGCCAGAAGAAAATACTCGCACACCAGCACCAATAATACGACAAGGTTTTTTATTTTGATCTATGCCATACATAGCCCAACCAATAGAATTAGTGCCTATATCTAAAGCTAATCTAAGCTTATGTAATTTAGAATGTTTGAGTGCTGGTTTTAGCATAATTTATATTCCTTTTCGGATCAAACAATTAATTACTTTAGTTAATTTATAATTAAAATCATAAAAAGTGTCTCATAATGAGACAATAATAAATTTATTTGATAAAAAATAACATTTAAAATTAAAAAAAGCTTGATTTGTTTATAAAAATATGATTATATGCCATGAGTGTATCATTTAGGGAATTGTGGTACTCTGAATAACAAGTGGAGTATCCGCACCAGTCTGGCGAGCTTGCTCGCCTGTTTTTTGTACTTTTTAAATAAATTTAGCTTATGACAAATTAATGTTACGCCCCTGTATGGGCGGTAGAAAGTATTATAAAAAACTAAAAGCTTGCGAAAAATTATGAAATATAACCACATATTTTTTAAAAATATGGGTTACGGGTGCAATATTTTGCAGTCTTGAGGCTTTTTTTTAAAGGCTTGAGGCTTTTTTTGGAAAAGTGGACTCGATTTTGCATGTAGTTTATGCAGGTGCATCTTTTTAAGATGTACTATGGGTAACATTATGAAACACAAAGGGGAGGAATAAGTTATGAGGAATAAACAAGCTGTAAGTAAAGACACAGCTCAAGCTGATAAACAAGCTCCAAAGCAGGGCAAGAAAAGCAAAGCTTTTTTGCATGATATTTTCTTTAAAGAAATCTACACTCAAACTAAGCACTGCTTAGATCTTTTCCATTTATTATTTACTCCACAAGAAATGGCTCTTTTTGATTGGAACACTCTTAAATCAGAAGTTACTACTTTTATAGACCAAGATTCTAAAGAAAAACGCACAGACTTACTTCTTTCTGCAAGGTTAAAAGAAGCTCAAAACCAAACAGTAGGCATGCTTTTTCTGGTTGAGCATAAAAGCTCACCTGCACCGAATATTCATCAACAGTTACTGGAGTATCAAGTATCTATTTACAAGCAAACGAAACTACCTATTATCCCTATTGTTATCTACCATGGCAGGCAAAAGCACTGGAAAGAGCCTTTAGCCTTTCAAGATAGCTTACAAGGCTTTCAAAGTAGTTTAAAACAGCACTTTGGTAATAATGTACTTAATTTTAGCTACAGGTTACTCAACATAAGTAAGCTTAATGTAAGGGATGCCAAGACAGAAAGCTTGCTTTCTCGCCCGGTACTGTTTATACTACAAAATATATGGAATTTAGAGTATAACACGATAAGAGATTTATTTATATTAAGCCAGGTTATAAGTATAGGTAAGAGAAGGAAGTTAATAGGTAAGGTTGCAGATTATATAAGCAGATATGATCCAAACTTTAGTTGGACGGTCGTTCGAGAAATAGAGGCTAAAACAATAACAGATAAGGAGGAAAGAGTTATGGCACCATTACAATACTCATTAGATGAGGCTATGGCAAAAGGTATAAAGAAGGGTATGTTGCAAAGCAAACAAAAGTACCTGCAACAGGGTATGCAACAGGGTATGCAACAAGGTATGCAGAAAGGCAAGCAACAGGTGATTTTGAAGATGTTTCAGAAAAACTTAGATGTGCCGTTGATTGCAGAAGTAACAGGGTTATCAAAAGCAGAGCTAAAAAAGCTACAAAAAAAGCATTCAAAAAAGCAGTAGTTTTTTTATTCATCACAGTAGTTTTTTGATAATCGGCTTTAGAATACTATAGTCCGAAAAGCACTGCCACCACAACACCAAGAAGAATTTTTATTAAAAATAACCCGCTTAAGTTGTCATGACCCTAAGATAATAAAAGAAAGTGTAAAAAAACTAGAAAAAAGTATACAAAATATTGAAGCCCTCCTTGTAAAGAGCACTAAAAAAAACAAAAGACTACTTTAGTAGTAATGGGCTTAAAAACCAATCAGGTTACAGATAATTTAAACAAAGCTCATTATCACTTATAACGCACTGTATATATTGTGTTTATTTTATTGACAAATAAGGGGGAAGTAATTATTCTACCTAAAAATCTAAAAAAGGAGGTTTTTAATGAAAACAATTACTTTAAGAGTGCTGGTTTTAGCAGTAACGGCTTTATTTTCAAGCTTTAGTTTTGCAAATTGGGGTGGGGCGTATCAATATATGAACGGCGAAAGCTCATACTTGCCAATATCTAATGCACTTTATAAAAAAGCAGATGGTACGGTTTGTGTAGCAAATTTTACAGGTCAAACTAATTTTGAAGCACAAAGTAATTTATTAGAGCAAATCAAAGACTTTGATGATACAATTTTAGAATGTAGTAGCGAAGATATACAAAAAATAAACACTACTATTGATCAATACTTTCATAATGACGGCAATTCTTTTAAGGCAACAAAAGTAGCATTGCCAGCCATAGCTCCGGGGTTAGTAATAGGGGGCATGGCAGTTTCTAGTCTTGTAGGGTGTGCAGTAGGTAATGAAGCTACTAGTGCAGACGGCACTCTTATTGGTAGTTTAGCTTTCAGTAGTGTGGGGGGGGTATTTGTGGGTTTATTGGCTGCTTTCCCTCTAATTGAAGTAGCAGGGGCTACTATTATTACTCTTTGGTCACCAGGTTTGGGAATGGCGAGTGGCATAACAAGCACTTTGGTTTGTTATAAATTAGCAGAGGATGTTATAAATTAATAGAGGATACTAAGGAGTAATAAAACTTATTTTTTTTGAGCTTTTAGGAATGGGGACCTCAATAGTATAACATATTTCCCAGCTACTGAAACTCTTGAGTGTCTACGAGATGAAGTGGATTTATCAAAGCGTTTTCTTTATAGTTTAACTATTAGGGCAGGCTTAGTTTTCATCTATAATTTTTTTTAGAATGGGACTATAAAACCTTAGCTTTTGAAGCTAAATCTTGAGCCAGTGTACGGCGTTTAGCCTCAGAGTAATCCGCTTTAAAATGAGTGATATGGGCATGGCGAGGATGTTGACCTTGACTTTGATCTGTTTCCACATCTAACGGAGGGATAGATCGGACATCTTGAGTTATAATAGAAGCAATAGCTTTTAAAGATAACTTTCTTTGAGTTTCTAGAGATTGACCGTGTGTGACAAGCTGTGGCTTTGGAAAATCTTTATGCCTTATTACAGAGATTGTATCCTGACCAACAGGAGGCATAAAAGCTTGACGCTTTATTCTATTGTTTGTTTTTGAAAAATGTTGGCTGGAAAAAATATACCGTGCCAAAGGCTCATCATCTGTGATTTTAGACGGTAAATCTTTTAATTTCAAAAGTCACCTCTTACTACTTTTTTTATCTGATCTATTAAAATATAACTACCGGATAAAGTTACTTCCCCACAACCTTTTGTAGATTCTATTTTGTAATTGTAAATAATTATATCATCTTTAATTGAAATACTGATAAGACAGTTATTAGATTTAAACCATTCAAAACAAAGGCAACCATCGTTTTCTGGAATAATATCTACAGATTCTATTAAATCATAGGAGTTTTGAAATAATATATCAGCAAATTGTAAAGCCTTTGGTAACCACTTTAGAGGTTGGGCGTTATAACCATCCCAATTTTTTATTTGGTGTTTATTATATACTTTTTGAATTTTATTTTTCAAATTTTTAAGTGCTTCTTTATTTTGTTTTGTAGATAATGTAGGGTGACTTGTTAGTAAAATATGTGCTGTTCCTTTTGGAAAAGGGCTTTCTAATTCAGAATATGACTGGGAAGTGTTTGTTTCATTTTGAATATCAAATCTTTTAGGATACTCATTTAGCATATTTAATAGTGAAGAGCTGGCTAGAAGAGGATCATTGTCGACTTGTACAAAATGTGTTACATTTTCAATAGAAAATTTTTTGTTTTGACTGCTAGAAGCGCTTTGTAAAAGAATACTCATGTCATTAAATCTCTTATTTTATCTGTTATACTTTGTTCAAAAATATTATTCTTAATCTTTCTTAAATTAGTAAAAATTTTTTTGATTTCAAAAGTTTTGTTATAGGGCAAAGTTAAGTTATTTGCAAATACATCTATATCTAAAGTTACATTTACTCCTTGATTTTCTGGTTTCACTTGGCTATTAAAAGAAAATAAAGATCTTATGCCATCCTTATGGGCGAGTACTGTTTTAAAAGATGTTTGATCCCAAGATAGTGAAATACTTTTATCATATTGAAGATAGGTGCTAAAATACTCTTTAGGGTGTTTAAAAACCTGTGGGATTAAAAACTGGCTGATAAAGCGGGTAGCTACCCTTGTTATCATTTCTGGTTGCATAATATCGCAATAGTTTTCCCATAAATTAAGAGCTTGTTTGTAATTTTTTTCCCAGCCATTATAAATAGCTAGTCGGCTGAAACTAAAACCATCTTTTTTGAGTACAGCAATTTGTTTTTGATCTGATGATTTGCATTTATAGCCTACAGTATCAATCGTGTGTTTATTGGTTTTTGTATCAATTGTTATATTTTGTATTTTTCCATTTGGTTTATAGTTTTTGTTTAGGGCTAAAAATTTATCATAAAGAGTTATATTCAAAGGTGACCCACCTCTAATTTGAATATCAAATACTGCCTCTTTTATATGAGGGTTTTTGTATTGTGGTTTTTTTTGGATCATAATTTTTTTACCATATATAGGCTTTTTAGAAAAAGCAGTTTTTCAAAGCCTAGGCTATAAAAAAGCAGTTTATTCTAAGGTTTTAACTTTTTTTGCTCAAACCTCATTTAAGTATACTTGAATTTTACCATAATACAAGTGCTGTATTATTAAAAAACCTGGTTTGTTGTAAAAAAGCTACATAAAATAGACGAAAGCATTAAAAAACTTTAGTCTAGTGATCTAGGGTAAAGCTATTTATGAATCTTTAAAAAAGTAGGTTTTTGTGAATTTATCCTTGTAAATTTGGAGGTAATATACGAAAATACAAGGATGATTAAGCGGTGGATCACCAGTTATTTAAAACGGGCTTTAAAACAGCAGGCGGTTATTGCTTTATTAGGACCTCGTCAATCTGGCAAGACAACTTTAGCCCATGTTATTGCCAAAAAGGCACGATCTATTTATTTGGATTTAGAATCGCCCGCGGATTTATTAAAGTTAGATGATCCATTGTTATTTTTTTCTCAACATGCAGGTAGGCTTATTGTATTGGATGAAATTCATAGAAAGCCAGATTTGTTTATGGTTTTACGAGGTGTGGTTGATAAAAGAAGAAGGGAAGGCAAGAAAACATCCCAGTTTTTGATTTTAGGTTCTGCCAGCCAAGATTTATTAAGGCAATCGTCGGAGAGTTTAGCAGGTCGCATTAGTTATTTTGAGTTGACTGGCTTTCATTTATTAGAAATTCCTAAGAATAAAGTAAGGTGTTTATGGCTTAGGGGTGGTTTTCCGGAGAGTTTTTTAGCTCGTCATTTACGAGTAAGTGTAGATTGGAGAGAGGATTTTATACGAACTTATTTAGAGCGGGATATTCCGCAATTTGGTTTTCGCATTCCTACTGATAGAATGCGTCGTTTATGGACGATGTTAGCTCATTATCATGGGCAGACATTAAATATGTCTACTTTAGCTAGTAATTTAGACTTAAATAGCAAAACTATAAAGTATTATGTAGATATTTTAACAGAGTTATTGCTGGTGCGTTGTTTAAAACCTTGGCATGTGAATGTAAAAAAACGGCTTGTTAAGTCACCTCGTGTGTATATTCGTGATAGTGGTTTGCTTCACAAGTTATTAGGCATTCATAGTGAAGAACAACTTTTATCTCATCCCATTGTGGGGGCAAGTTGGGAAGGGTTCGTTATTGAAAACATTATAGCTATTTTACCTAAGGGCGTGGAGGTGTATTTTTACCGGACACTGGCAGGTGCTGAAGTGGACTTAGTGATTAAGTTTTCTGATAGTATATGGGCGGTAGAAATAAAAAGAGGGTTATCCCCTACGGTTCAAAAAGGTTTTTATCAAGCTTGTGAGGATATAAAAGCTGATAGAAGGTATATTGTGTACAGTGGTGAGAGTGAGTTTCAAATTAAAAACAATATAACAGTTTTAAGTGTATTTAAGCTTATACAACACATACAACAGTTTATAGCGTTTTAACTGCACCACAACTTTCTAAGTGGTATCATACAATGTTGAAAATATTAAAACTTATGCACTGAAAAATGTGTGAAAAAATTACAAAAGCAAAAAAATATTGTTTATTTTATTGACAAATAAGGGGGAAGTAATTATTCTACCTAAAAAATCTAAAAAGGGAGGTTTTTAATGAAAACAATTATTTTAAAATTACTGGCTTGGGTAGTAATGGCTTTATTTTCAAGCTTTAGTTTTGCAAACTGGGGTGGGGCGTATCAATATATGAAAGGCGAAAGCTCATTTTTACCCATATCTAATGCACTTTATAAAAAAGCAGATGGTACGGTTTGTGTAGCAAATTTTACAGGTCAAACTAATTTTGAAGCACAAACTAATTTATTAGAGCAAATTAAAGATTTTGATGATACCATTGTGGAGTGTAGTAGCGAAGATATACAAAAAATAAACACTACTATTGATCAGTACTTTCATAATGACAGTAATTCTTTTAAGGCAACAAAAGTAGCATTGCCAGCCATAGCAGCTCCGGGGTTAGTAGTAGGGGGAGTGGTAGTTTCTAGTCTTTTAGGGTGTGTACTAGGTAATGAAGCTCATATTAGGGATGATAATCTTCCTGACTACCCCTTTAGCTTTAGCTATCTTCCTATTGCTGTAGGTGTAGGTAGCATGGGGGGTACATTAGTGGGTTTAATAGCTGTGAGTATATTTGAAGGTTTTGTAAGTTTTAAGAATTTTCCAGTAGCAGCAGGTCCATTTTTAGGAATGGCGAGTGGTCTAGCAAGTGCTTTGGTTTGTTATAAATTAGCAGAGGATACTAAGGAGTAATAAAACTCATTTTTTTTGAGCTTTTAGGTATATGTCTCAATAGTATAACATATTTCCCAGCTACTGAAACTTGAAAAGCGTAAATTAACTATCCTTTTATATACCATAGCAATTATTATAGTCTGTTAGTGCTATAAAAGGCAAAGATAAAATCAGATATTTTAAAGTACTACTTCAAAATAAAGATTTATTTTGAAGTAGTACTTTAAGGTTTTGTGGCATCAACTATTGCTTTATGGTCATTGTGCGAAAAACAAAAAACCGCACCTTGAAGGTGCGATTTTTTGTCAAAGTTATGTTTTTTAATTTTTAAAAAAACCTTATTGTGCTGGTGTTGGTGGTGTTTGAGGTGTAGTTGGAGTTGGAGCTGGCGGTGGTGTAGTTGAAGCGGGAGCTGGTGTTTGAGGGGTGGGTGCTTTATAAACTGAAGGACACTTTTGTTGAAGCTTTTGCAAGTGTTGTGTTTGTGCTGTTGTTTCCTTATTTAGATTTTTTACTTGATCTGGACATGATGATTTTTTCTCTACTTTTTGCTCGGCTTCTTTCATACAAGCTTGTGTAACAGCTGGTATATTATCACAGCTAGTGGTACTTAATTTCTTTTCAACACAAGTGCGAGAATACTGCATCGTATCGTGAAAACAAGGGGCTTTTTTGCTACACCCTGTTAAAAATAAAGCCGTAAGACTTAAAGCTAATAATATTTTCATTTTTAATTCTCCTTTTTAGCTAAATTGTTTAAGGTTATTTATTACAAATAGAACGATCTTTATAATATACGCATGTCAAAATATGTCAACTTTTTTTTAAATCTATCAAAAAAAGTGTTAAAAAACTAGACTTTAGATGGTGAAAAACCCAAGTGGGAAAAAAATTGTTTGAGAGGCACGGAAGCGGGAGGGGAAGATTTTATAGGGACACCTGCATCCCCCTTTGGGGGCATCAAAAGGACTCCTTTTGGAGGTTAGCTGGCTTTTTTAAAAAGTTTTGAAAGCGGTTTGCTTAATGGTTTGCACCAAGTCATAGCCCGAGTGAGTTTAGCAGGATGAATAGATACATCAGCAATCCCCATAAAAGCACCTATGAGTTTTTTGTTAGAATAAGATGAAAAAATAGGCAGTAAAGTAACATGAGCTGGCATATTGCTAAATCCCCAATGAGAAAAAAAATCTCTATGTATGGTGTTTGGCACCACAAAGCCATGATAAGGGCGTAAAGATTTTCTCACTATTCTAAAAATAGAGGGCTGATGAGTGTCAATTTTTTCTGACTTTTTATTTGTAAAATGACTACTCCATTTAATAGGAGTAAATTGTTTGTTTTGATAAGAAAAAATAATAGCTGATGTGTAAAGCGGTGTGGATTTTTCTATAACTTCTAAGTAAAGGTCAGATGATTTATTGCGAGTGTCGTTTTCTTTATAAAGATTGGTTTTGTGAAAAATGTTTTTTATTTTAGTAAGAAGTGTGACTTGCGTTGTTGTGTCTTTATCGCCACTTTCATTTTCTAAATCTTGAGCGGGCTTTTGATGGCTATCTCTTGTTAAATCTGATACTGAAGCTGATATAGAATCTGATGTGGAATCTGAATCTGATGCAATTAATGAGGGTGAAGTTATTTTTGTGTTAAAGCTTTGTATTTTTTGCCAACAAGTTTTTAAAGCATCGGGTGCGAGCAGTAGTGGCTGAATGGCAGTGTTATGATGTGAGCTTTTCTCTATACAAGCTGAAAAAATACTTTCTTCCCATTTAAAAACAGGTAAAAAAGCCTCGTTCCAAGTGGCCTTATCCTTTACTTCGTTCCAAAATTCAAAGCTGATACTAATATTGTGGATAAAAGCTGGGTCTAAAATAGGTATGCCATAGTGGTTTGAAGCCCATTTTAAGTATTCTTGAGTGTCTATTTTTTTGTTTTTTAAAGCCCACATGGTAGTGGATTCTTCCTTAGGAGTTTGCTTCTCCCATTCTTGAAAGTGAGCTAAAGAAATATTAAAAGCTTTAAGCCATGGTTTTACTTGTGTCATCTTTATAATATTTTTTTCGGCATAATAAGCTTCATCCTTGAAAGAAATTTGCACAAAATATATAATGCTTTTAAGCTAAAGGTCTAAATGGCTAAAAATTAAAATATATAATACTTAAGTAGTAAAAAGGTGGTAAAAACCTAAGCAGTCAAAAAAACCAATAGAATACTTTAAACAATGAAAAAACCAACAAAAAAAAGCATTTACCTAGACTATAATGCCACTACTCCTCCTGCTGATTTTTTGCAAACATCATGGCAAAAACACCTAGACTTATGGGGTAATCCTAGCTCTGTGCATCAGGTAGGGCAATCAGCTCGCTACTTATTTTGGTCTAGTAAGCAAAAAATAGCTCAATTTATTAATTGCAAACCCTTAGAGCTTATTGCCACTAGTGGGGGGAGTGAAGCCAACAACATGGCCATTAAAGGCTTGGTGGCTAAATACGCTCACCAATATCCAAATAAAACAGAAATCCTTGTATCATCTGTAGAACACCCTAGTGTAAAAGCCCCCATTGAACTTTTAAAAAAAATAGGCATGACAGTGCGATACATACCCGTATCCCCCCAAGGCACAATAGATAAAAACTTTTACCAGCAAGCTTTAAGTGATAAAACATTTTTAGTGTCTGTTATGTACGCCAATAACGAAACAGGACATATTTTCCCCATTGCCGATATGGCAAAACATGCACATGCCAAAGGTGCTTTTTTCCACTGCGATATGGTACAAGCCCTAGGGAAAATACCTATCAATCTGCAAACCCTACCAGTAGATACAGCTTCTTTTTCTGCACACAAATTCTACGCTCTTAAAGGCAGTGGAGTGCTTTATTGCCGAAAAGGTCTGCTACCCGAAAGCTTAGTCCACGGTGGCCCACAAGAACGAAGGCGACGAGCCGGCACAGAAAATGTACTGGGCATCACATGTTTTGCAAGGGTTGCCGAAAAAGGAGCAGATATTTTAAAAAACTTTCAAACCATTAAAAAACTTCGCGACACAATGGAAAAAGATATTACCACCCTCCTACCTGAAGCACAAATCATCGGTGCTACAAATAAAAGATTACACAATACCTCTGCCATCTACATCCCCCATGTAGAAGGAGAAACAGTGCTTATGAACATGGACCTTAAAGGCTATGCATTTAGTGTAGGCTCAGCCTGTCATTCTGGCAGTTTAAACCCAAGCGAAACACTACTTTCTATGGGCTTTAGCGAAAATGTCGCACGCTCCACCTTCCGAATAAGCTTAGGGATTCATACAAAAAAATCAGAGTTAAAATCTTTTGTAAAAGACTTAAAAGCCTCTGTAGATAGAATTCGCAAGTTTTCTACCACCACTACCATCTCTGATAAGAACAAGTCTTAAGCGTCCATACTGCTATTAAGTGAAATAACAATAACCCAACTAACGATACCCCTAATGCCACACCTACTGAAATGTCAGCACTATCCAATATCCCGTAGCGTACACCATTGATAAAATACAACAAAGGATTAAAATAAGACACCTTCGCCCAAAAAGGACTTAAAGTATCTAACGAAAAAAACACCCCACCTAAATAAATAAGCGGTGTAATAATAAAACCCCCTACCGCACTTAAATGGTCAAAACTTTTAGCTCTAAACGATACGGAAATACCTAACTTACTAAAAGCTAACCCTCCAATAATACAAAATAACAAAGCATATAAACTATGTGCTGGTATTAAAAAATAACCCATGTAAAAAAAATAAAAACACTCCCCAAAAATAAAAATCACCATCCCCACTATCAAACCACGGCACAACCCCCCTAAAGCCATAGCCCATACAATCTGTTGCACCCTAAGAGGGGCTACCTTTAAGTCTACAATCTCTCCACTAAACTTTAACCCCAACACAGAACTAGAACTATTTTGGTAACTATTGTTTAAACACCCCATCATCACTAAACCAGGGATCAAAAACTCTAAATAAGAAATACTTTCTAAAATATGAATATTTTTACCTAAACTTACCCCAAAAATAAGTAAATAAATAAAAGAAGTAATAATAGGAATAACAATGGTTTGAGCCAGAACCTTAGAGAACCGCTTAACCTCTCTTAAAAATAACCCAAAAAATGGGTCCCATCTTAAATTTTGTGCTTTCATCTTTTTATTTATTACCTTTATCATTACCTAATACATATTTAAAAGCATCTTCTAAAGTGCCTTCTCTAATTTTTAAATCTTGTATCATATTATTATCCCAATTCAGCTCAGATAAAAATTGTCCAATCTCCATAGAATAAGGAATGCGAAACTCATAAGTATTGTTAGCCTGATGCACTAAAGCAGAATGCGAACAAGTTATAGTTTTGTTTAATATAATAGTTAAATGGCGAGAAGTTAATTGTTGAATAAATTGCTTTGTTTTATCTTGCTTTTTGAGCTTGCCTTTGTGGATAATAGCCACTCTGTCGCATAATTTTTCTGCCTCTTCTAAATAATGGGTGGTAAATAAAATACCAACCCCCAGGCTTTTAAGTTTTCGCACCTCATTCCAAATAGAATACCTTAACTCCACATCCACACCCGCTGTAGGCTCATCTAATAACAAAAGCCTAGGCGAATGCACCAAAGCCTTGGCAATCATCAAGCGTCTTCTCATCCCCCCACTTAGCATTCGCACTTTTTTATACCGATGCTCCCATAAATTAAACCGCTTTAATAAATCCTGCAAATGAGCTTTGTTATTTAACAAACCATAATAAGCAGATTGAAAACCAAGCAACTCCTCAATGTTAAAATACCCAGGAGAGATCACCTCCTGTTGCACAAGCCCCATAATTGACTTTGTTTCTATCTCATGTTGATTGATGTCCTTACCCATAACCTGAATAGCCCCACTCGTCGGAGGCTCTACAGAAGAAATGGCAGATATAATCGTCGTCTTCCCCGCACCATTAGGACCTAATAAGCCAAACACCTCGCCTGCATGCACCTCAAAAGATACATCGTCCACCGCCTTTAAATTACCATAATGTTTTGAAAGACTATCAATTTTTAAAACAGTTGTTGCCACCTTTTTTGTTACTTCCTAAAATTTTGTTACTTCTTAATAAAATTTTATCTTGCTAAAAATATAAGATACAATATAGCTCACTATGAGTCAAAACCAAGCCTTAAAATTTAATATTGTAAGCTTTTACCAATTTACACCCATCCCCATACAACAATTACCCTCTATTAAACAAAAGCTCCTTCAACAAGGGCAAAAAAAAGCCATCCGCGGACTTATCCTCTTAAGTGCCGATGGCATTAACGCGACCCTCACCTGGCAGGGCGAAAAAAAAAACTACCTCAAACACATTGAACAACTAACAGGTATTAAAAATGTGCTTTATAAACAATCCACCTCCCACACTTGGAGCTTTAAAAACTTGAGAATAAAAATAAAACAAAGTATCATAACTATGGAAAAAAAAATGGGAAAAGATATGGAAAAAAAAATGACAGCAAGCAAAAACACACCTAACAAATCCGAAGCTCACCCTAAACCCTCACCACCATCCACACCACCACACCCTCAAGCCCTCTCACCAACAGAAAGCCAAAAACTCTTGCAAAATAAAAATATTGCCATCCTAGATATACGCAACTACTACGAAGTAGATATCGGTCGTTTTAAAAATGCTAAGTACCTAAAAGATATGAAAGAATTTAGCGAATTCCCCCAAAAATTAAAACACACCCCCCTCAATAAAAACCAAAAAACACTTATTTACTGCACAGGCGGTATCCGTTGCGAAAAAGCCCTGAAAGAAATGCAAAAACAAGGCTTTAAAGATGTTCACTTGCTAAAAGGTGGGATTTTAAACTATTTAAAAGAATTCCCAAACAAAAACTTTGAAGGGGAGTGCTTCGTGTTTGATAAACGAGTAGCCATCAACCAACAAGGGCAACCCTCCCAAAAATACACTCTCTGCCCTCACTGTGGACAAGCTGCCAACCAAGCAAAAACTTGCCTGCATTGCAAAAAAACCTTCAAAATTTGTCAAAGATGCCTCCAAAAAAAGCTCAAGTTTTTACAAACATGCTCTAAAAATTGCACTTACCACTACCAACAAGGGCATCAGTGCAAAAAGACCTCCTCTTGATAATCGTCCGCAATAACTAAATTGCCACCTCTTTGCTTGTGCAAGCGACATACACTGTGCGTTGCAAAAACTTTCTCCACATCTAAACCTGAAAACCCCCCTGCTACTTTAGCTATATGCGATAACGACCACAAACCCACCGATGTCTCATAAGCACTGCTGATAACAATGTTCACCCCCGTTTTTGCATACTTTTTGATAAGTGCCAATGTACCAGAAAGTGCTAAATCCCGACTGGGCTTTATCACCAAAGCTTTCGTATTTTTCGGTAAAGCTTTAACACTATGTAAAAAATATCCTACTTGTTTGTCCAAAGCTAACGGAAAATCACTAAAATCCTTAAGCCCTCGTGCTAAATCAATATAAGGGTCTTCCACATAGTTTAAGTTTTTTTTAAGGATACAAGCTAATAATTGTTGTAGTTTTTTAGGTGTTAAAGCCCCGTTAGCATCTAACCGTAATTGCAATGCTGGATAAAGAGCTAATAACTTATGTATGGTTTTTTGCGGGTTTTTTAAGTTATCTATCTTTACCTTCAGCACCTTTACACTTAAAGGTAATTTTTTAAAAGAAGGCATAAATAAATGATTTATCGGCACTTGCAATGGAGTGGATATATTAAAATCTTTTAAAAATTGTTTGCGGTAAAGCCCTATTAAAAGACTTTCTAAAGTGAAAAGCAATTGCGGGATTCTAAATGTGTGGCTCAAGCCAAAACCCGTTTGATGCCATTTCATTTTTTCAGGTAACGGCTTTTTCATAAGCTTTTTTAAAAAAGCCTCTAATAAACTTTTTGCTTGCTGGCGGTTTAAAGGATGCACCCCAGGTATTACAGGAAGTTCTGCTGTTACTTTTTGATTGTCAGAACTAATAATTGTTACAAAAAAACCTTTTTTTGCCTTTAATATATGACGGCTTAAAACTATAGGCTTTACCGTGGGTAAAACAAAAGGTATAAAATGATAACTTGTTATCTTCATTATATGATTATATCTTGTTTAATAACATAATACAATTATTAAAGAACTATTAAAATTTGATAAATTATCATTTTTTATGTAATTTATCTTAAGTTTTTTGCTTCTTAAGCATGAGCTAATCTTTTACATAATGTGTGTTAACCCTATTATTTAATTGAGTGAGTAGGTCATAACAAATAGTGCCTGCTTTTTTTGCTTGCTCTAATAGAGAAATGACAGCCTTTTTTTGTGAGCCAAAAATCACCACCTCTTCACCCTGTTTAATATCACCTTGTTCTTTAAAGGTTTTATGCAACACATCTGTTACATCTATCATAAAAAAATTCATACAAATACGCCCTGCAATAGCTACCCTTTGCCCACGCAATAATACCTCTGCAGGAAACAACCTAAAAGGCACCCCATCCGCATAACCCATAGCTACCACGGCTATCACACTATCCCTGCAAGCTACCCATTGACCTTCATAAGACACACTCTCACCAGTAGCCACATTTAAAGAATGCACCACAAAAGCCTTTAAACAACTAACAGCCTGTAAAGAAAGTGTGTGATACTTCTTTGTAGCTTTTTTATCCACACACTTTATAGCAGGCTTTATACCATATAAAGATATCCCAGGTCTAAAACCCAGTACTGGGTCTAACTGACCATGACTCCATAACGCAAACCACCCTGCACTGTTTAGTAAATGAGTATGTAGCTTTTGCTGGGGATATTTTTTCTGCACATATAATATAAGCTTTTTAAAAATAACAATAGGTTGTGGTGCTTTCTGACTTAAATCATTCTGTATCATTAAAGATTCGCCACAACTTAGGTGCGATGCCAACCCTTCTAATTTAAGCAAAGGATGCTTTTTAATAACATCTACTACTTGAGACACCTCATGAGGGTGAAAACCTAAACGATTCATACCAGTATTAAATTTTAAATGAAAACGAATAGGCTTTTTATTTGTCAAAACTCGTGCTATTAAAAAATTTAAATTATCCCAGTTGCTAACCACCGGTATGAAATTGTGAGAATGCACAAAAGATACTTGCTCTTTTCTATAAGGACCAAAAATATATATCTCCACATTTTTAGATATTTTTTTTAACTGCAAAGCCTCTTCAAAAGAACTAACGGCTAATTTTTTAACACCTGCTTGGTAAAGAGTTTGAGCAACCTCTATCATCCCATGACCATAACCATTAGATTTAATAACAGGGCAAAAAAAACCGCCCCCTCCTTCTTTTACTAACCGAGATAAAAGCCTTACATTATGACTCAATGTACAAAGATTAACCTCTAAACACCCTCCCCAAAGGGAATGATTTTTGCCCTCAAAGAGGTTTTTTTTTAAAGCAAGGTGTGTGTGTTGTTCTGCCTTCATTCCATCCACACTATCATAAATACTACTTTGGAAGTACACAATCAAGCACCATTTATTAGTTTATGGATTGGTAATTGGGTGGTGTGTGCTATAGGGGCCGTGCATCAGAAATACCCCCTTTTTTTGGGGTTTTTTAAGATTTAAGCCAAAAAAAAGTAAAAAAAGTTTAAAAAAAGGCTTGCACCCCCCCTAGTCGTGTAAAGTTATTAAACAGTTACTTAAATTTTTAAGAAAGTGCAAAATTTTAACTTTTTCTACTATTAGGGAGGTGCATTATGAAACACTTAATTATAGGTCTGTGTTTTATGGCACAAAGCTATGGTGAGTGTAGAGACGATTCTCAATCTATAAAAGAATTGAATACTAAGATACAAGAACTAAATGCTAAAATAGAGAAAATTTCTGAAATACCTATTATTGCTAACTACGGAAAAATACCAGAACCACCTCCATCTGATGGGTTTCATATAACTTATGGGAATAGATGGAGGAATCAAATAGACAGGGAAATAAGATACTTACTTGGTCAAAACCCCTATCCATACTAACAAATACCATCTAATCAAGCTATTGGGCGAAGTTTGTCCTCACCTGCTATTGGCGAATCTACCTCTAGTATTGGTACACCATCAAAGCATGTTCGGCGAGGTGGCTCTGGTAGTGTCCACTAAAAAAAAGGACTGGGGTAAAAGTTTTGGAGTACATACTACCAGCCCTTTGGGTGCGAACTCGTTTTGAATTGATTTTCTCACTTAGTGTCGTTAAGTTAATTCTTATATTATTAAAAAACTATTTGTTTTTAGTCTTCCTTGGGGTAAAAAAACACTTGCAAAATAACATTAAACAAACTAAAAATTAACAAAATAATATTTTTATTTATAGGAGGCTCACATGAAAACAACCAAAACAATGAAAGTACATCATTTTTTGTGTACATTGCTTTTTCTCATCTCTTTGCAAGTGCAAGCAGGAGGGGTGTTTCAAGCACCATCTTACCTTCAGGATAAACAAATAAATATTTCAGCTGTTTTGCATATTAGAGAAGATGGGAGTGTTTGCCTGTCAAAAGTGAATAACAAACCAGAATTAGTACCTTCTTTTGCTTTCACAACATCTTCTTCAGAGTTACCCACAAATATCTCGCCCTGCCAAAAAGAAGACGAGCAACACATAAGGCAACTTGCACAGACAGTAACGCAAAATACCTTTTTTCAAAACACCACCCCCTCTTTAGCACAACCTATTGTTTGGGACCCTATTATTACAGGTGTAGTAGGATCTTGTATGTTAGGGATAGCAGCTTATCTACTTACTCCAAAAAAAAATACCCCACCAAAAAGAACAACACATAATGAACAACCTCAAGACATAGAGATTGATAAAGTATTAAGTGGTCTTGAAGTGACTACAGTAGTGGGTACTGGTTCATTTGTAGGTGCTATGTCAGGGATTAATATTTTAAAACAAGCTTTGGGATCCATTACTTTTTATGAACTGACAATGGGTAGTGTTTTAGGTGGTATAGCTGGAACATCAAGTGCTTTGCTATGTAGCTCTGCAGTGGCTTACATTATACAAGATTAATATGTATAGAGAGTTTTTTATATATCACTCGGCATTGGAGCTTGTTGAATAGCAGACTTAAAGTTTGGGTTGTTAGAAAAAGAATAAACTAAGTTCATATAGTTTGCTGATTCTAACATTAAATCTTTTAGCTTGATTAAGGCATAATTTAATAACTGTTTATTAACATATTGCCCTTTTTCATTATAGAAAAAGCCAATTTGTTTGTCGGTAGCCCATGTAAATTGCTCTTCACTATCTTCCTTTTGTGCTGTGCCATTTTGAGCTATAGTCATAGGGGCTTTTCTTCTTTCTTCTAATACAGAAATATTTACATCCACAGCACAAGCTGTTAAATGTAAATCGATATAGGCTTGTTGTAGTTTATTTAAATCTTGCATGTCACCATCAAAATGACATATATTAGTCGAATCTTGTAAGTAAGAAACATCCCTATCATTTTCTGATAAAAAACCACCCACCCAGTTGTAATAGTCTTTTCTAGATGCTTTAGTAATTTGAGTAGGTTGTAATGTAATAAACGATAACATAGATTGATATAAAGAATCTGATTCTTTAGTTTCCCAATACTCTACAGGCACTTTAAATAAATTAACAAAGTGATTTAAGTCTTCTTTAACTTGATATTGCGTATCTGGTGATGATGTCTGCTTAGAAAGTGCTATCACAATATCTGCCCAATAACGCATTTCTTGATGAATGCTTTGTATAATACCTTTTGAAAAATAAAATTGGTACTTTGTTTGGGGAAATCTTCTCGTAAAAGAAGTATCTGGTTTTTCTTTAAACAACCCTTCTTGATGTGACTTACTAAACACAGTATCTATGGTATTATTAAGCACTTGTGTTTGCTTAAAGTTTAGGCTGTGATCTACATCAGTTCTTTCATTTTGAAATAACAATGGCATAAATGTTGTTATAATTAATTTATTGTACTCTCTATCTGCTAACATGGTAAATAAATCTCGGTAAGGTGCTACTTGGTTGTTCCACCACAAATCAAATTCGCTAACATTAGAAAAGTTTTTTACTGGCACATAATCTAAAGCTACTTCTAATAAACTACTATAGTGTTTGCCTTTTATATTAAACTGACTGTTGTAAATATCGTTATGTGTGACTTTTGTTATTTCTACACCTGTTGTTTGTTGTATGACTTTAGTTAGTGTCACATTTTCGCACAGTTTTTTAATATCATAATGAGTTTTGGCGGATTTTGGTAATTGAGGAGGTAGTAAATAAAACGGCAAACCTGTAAGTGATCGTTTAAAAATAGGTAGTTGTTCAGTTATTTCGTCCATGTTTTGGTTAGGGAATACTTCTTCTATTGTACTTTCACCAGAGGTAATGTGTTTAATCTTATCGATCATTTTAGAATGATTAACATCATTAAATAAGTCAGGTCCACATAAAGAAGAAGCTATTAAAAAGTCCATCATACCGGGAGTGTGAAATCTCGCAAGCTTTTTGGGATGATAAGAGGTTTCATCATATTCCTCTTGAGTTTTAAAATAATTGTTGACTTTTTTAACCACAGACATACCTCTAGCTGTTGGTTTAATGTGGGCTACATAGCTCCCTGTTTTATCTGCTCGATATAATTCTTTAAACAGACTAGCAAAAATATTATGAGGTCCTAATTGAGTTAACACTTGAGTTAAATCTTTAGGGTAGCCTTGGTTTTTTAATTGCTCTATTGCTTGTTGTTCTGCATCAGATAACTGGGTGGTTTTTACAAAAGTATTCACTGATTGGAGGTTTTTATTTACAATTTGGGTTAATAAATCTGTACCCGCAGCCAGTACTTTTTTCTTAAGTAGGTTACGGGCTTTTTTAGTCCATTTATCAGGATGCAAGTTGTAGTAATGCTCTACCAACCGTTCAGCAGTGCTTTTGGTAAAAAACTGTTGTGTTGTTTTAGATTGTGTTAAAAGCGTTTCTATATCTATGTGTTGCTTTGTTTCGTTATAAGTTGTAAAGTTTTTTGACTTTATATTAGCACAGTGCTTAAAAGTTTGTGTTTGGCTTTCTATGATGTTTGATAGTTCACTTGGTAGGTTATTAAAGTCTTGAGGGTGTTCTACCTTAAGCTCTTGTATAGTTTTTACAGTTTTAAAGGCTTGGTTACAAACACTTCTTAACTGATGTGCGTCTGTAGTGAATACTTTATTTTTTGCTTTTTCTATTTCACTTTTAAAATCATCATAAAAAAGGAATAAAGGAGCATGATCTTGTGCTACAGAAAATAACTCATACAATGATTTTAATTGGGTGTGTGTTTCATATAACTCAATAGGATGTGCTTTAGGGTGAGACTTCAACCACTGCGTTCCCACATCAAAAGGTTTGCTGACACGGTGTAGCTGTATGTTGGGTTTTGCAAAATGTGTGTCTGATATGGAAGCTGTGAGTTTAAGGGTAGGGATTTCAATTTGGGCTAAAGAAGGCACTTTTGGTGTTGAAAAAATAGAAGTAACAAAATAAGGTATATCGTGAGGTGTGTTTGTAGGGTTTTCAATATGTCTTTTAATTTTGCTCATCATTGTTTGAAAAATATCTTGCACTGGTTGAGGTAGGTCTTTTTGTAATGGCTCTGTCATAAGTTTATTTTGCTGTGTGTGAGCCAGTAAAGACCCTAAGTAGTATGTTTGGTTAAAGTGAGAGTTTGTGTGTTTTGACATAATAAAACTTTTGTATAGCTGATAAGTTGTATCAAAGTAAGATAGAGTGCGTGACACATAATTTAACCAACTGTACTGTACCATATCTATAGGCATAGACTGCAGCCCTCGCCATCTGATAAAATGGTTACTAGCACTTAATGCTGTTTGGATACTAGGGTGGTATGAGCAATCTTCTTGAGAGCTTGCCTGCTGACAATTTAAACCTTGTTTTTGAGATTGAGGGTTTAAGTGGTATGTGGCATTGATTAAGCTATCTTTTAAATCGTTTGCTTTTTGACTTTCATGCCAACCATGAAATAGGTAATGACCTGTGAATTCTGCTATTTCCATAAAAGAGTAAAGGTTAAAAAGGCGAAAAGTCCAATGCCCTGCTACTGACACTACTTTACCCATTTGACCTATTCCGGGTGTAAGCCATGCCATAGTGCCAATGAGTTTTTTTATGGAAGCCGTAGAATTTGCTTTAACTGTAACATTTTTTAGCAAATGGAAGCTTGCCCTAGCTCCTTTTTTTAAAGTGAACAAGCCTTGGGTTAAGCCGTGGTTAATAATAGAAGCCAAAATGACAGATAAAATTTCAGGTCCCCATGATTTAAAGGTAGACATAGAGGTTTCAAAAGCATCGTTACAGATAAGTTCGGCATTTTGAGGTGATAATTTTTGTTTGTCATCTGAAAATTGTTGAGGTAACAGGTGGCGAGCACAGTAATGAACGGCAGGGTTAGTCATAAGCATTCCTAGTTCTGTTACAATATTAGAGGCAATAATACCAACAGCTAAACCTGCTTGGTTAATAAGACCTGCACTTTGTTGGAAACCAATACGAGACACTTTATAAAAGCTAGACTTTTGTTTAGGTGGCGGGAGGTGATTTTTGCGGGCTAATTTTTTTTCTCGTTTGTAGCGTATTTTATTTATTTTTTGTGCTTGCAGTTGTTGAGATAATTTTTTACTCCAGGGCTTTAGTATTTGAGACAGCCAATAGTTACTTTGCCCACTAGCTATAAGGAAGCAAAAAAAGCTAAACACGCCCAGTGGAGAGCTTATTTCGTGAGAGAGGTTTTCTAACCATAAGGGGTCTCGGCGTCCACTGATGAGCTGGTCGGTGTAGGCTTTTCTCACCATAGTAGCTCCAATAGCTGTGTAGAATACTAGTGCTTCTGGAGCAAAGCCTTTTAATTGTTGCATAAGCCTTTTACCAGGGGTACCAAGGGCTTGCTGTTTTACAATCATTTGATCTTGTAGGTCTAAATTTTTGATATTATCCATAAAATACATATCTTTTAGAGCTTGAGCTTGTTGTTTTGTAACCCAGCTGGGCTTATTTTGCTCTAATTCTTCTATAGTGCTAGGTGTTACTTGTACTTCTAGATCAGCTTGAGGTTTAGGCTTTGGTGTGGCAAAACTAAAGCTTGCTGTTGTAAGCCCTATTAGAAATAGGTGCTTATATGATATTTTAGCTATATTGATAGGCATAGTTAAATAAATCCTTATATTAATGTTGTATTCCTTATATATGTATTTTATATATTTAAGGCATAAGGAGTGAATAAAACATAAAGTTTTAGGTGGTGTGTAATTTTTACAATACTTAATATAGTTTAAACAGTTGATTTTTTAGTGGTTTTTTCAAAAAATGTTAAAAAACATTGCAAAAATAGGTAAAAGCTTGTAAATTTTACATCATATAAAAAAAATAATGTTTTTTATTGCTTATTGTATTATTGTAAGGGTCAATTTTAAAACTTTAACCATTAATAAGTAAGAAAGGAGATAAAAATGAACTCAATTTACAAAGTAATGATAGCTATTTGCATGTCGTTAGCTTTATTACCAATATCTTATGCACGCCCTGGGGTGGCACGATCTGGTGGTGTGGCAAAGCAACAAGGCAAGCAATTTCGTGCAAAAAGAACTGTAGTGAATTCAGTAGGGAATAAAAAAGCACCATCTAATAATTCAGAAGGTTTTTTAGAAAGGTTGCAAGAAGATCAAGCTAGAGATGCTCAAACTAAATTTGAGAATGCTATGAAAGCTGTAATCCAGCCTGTAAGTGGTGTTAAGCGTGTATCTAGCCAAGACATTAGCGAAGCTGTAAAAAAGCTTAACAAGGTGGCACAAATGGATGAAAAATCAGTGCGAAATTTACAACAAGCCATTAACAATCATAAAGGCATTGCCAGTGCAGTAGTGAATTTAGCTAAAAACTCAGCATCTGTGAACAAAGGTGATGTGCGTGTGGCGTTACAATTTGTATCTCACATGAACAAGGTTAATCCGGTTGGTGCGAATGTTGTAGGTTCTGGAGAGGCTGTTTTACTGGCTATTAGTAGCAGAGTGGACGAAATTGTAAAAAATTGGTCTGGTTCAGAAAAAGCTAGTGTAATGGGTTTTATGACTACATACATGAAGAATTTTTCTGTGATTAAGGGTTCAGCGGGTGCAGTGACTGCCACTTTAAACGAAAGAGGATTTAAAAGTCTTAAAGATCAAGTAGAAAGGTTAAGAGAAATAGAAAGAGGTTGCAAAAAAGCAGCTTAATTAATAATTTACTTATTTTAAATAAAAAGAAGGTAGTAGATTTATTCTACTACCTTTTTTTTATGTTCATTTATTGCACTTTAAAGCACTGTTGAACTGTAGTGCTGCTCACCCATGTTCTTAATCTTTTTTCTTTATTGCCCTACATTTACTTTTTTGATGACAATTCCCAAGCAACCTGCAAAGCCAAAACAACCATTTTACCCTCGCCGATGCCCTTTAAAACCACCGCCTGCGTTTCTAAAAAGTCATTTTTACACTATGCATTATCTTTATAGAATTTGTAGAATTTATAAAAAGAATCTTGTTTTTAATGAGATTAAGTAATAATTCTTAAGGGGTTTAGCTTTTTAGTGTTGTTATAGTTATAGACTTACATTATAAAAAGTTTTATTATTAGTTAGGGTATTATGAATTTTCAGAAACAAAAAATCTCTTGTTCTTTTCGTAAGACATGTAAGGTGGTGATTCATCCTGGTGATTGTTTGTCTTTTTTAAAAAAGATTCCTGATGAATCTATTCAGCTTATCATTACTTCTCCTCCTTATAATATTGGAAAAGAGTATGAAAGTAAGCTACAATTAGAGCATTATGTTCATCAACAAAGCCAAGTAATTAAAGAATGTGTGAGAGTTTTATCTAAGCAAGGGAGTATATGTTGGCAAGTAGGTAATTATGTAAATAATAGTTCTATTATTCCGTTAGATGTGGTTTTAAACCCTATATTTTTATCTTTTAACTTAAAAATGAGAAACAGAGTTATATGGCATTTTGAACATGGTTTGCATTGTACTAAAAGGTTTTCTGGTCGGTATGAAACTATTATGTGGTTCACTAAATCTAATGATTATGTGTTTAATTTAGATCCAGTGAGAGTTCCTCAAAAATATCCTGGGAAAAAACACTTTAAGGGCAAAAAAGCAGGTCAATACTCATGTCACCCTTTGGGGAAAAACCCAGGGGATGTATGGAGCATACCTAATGTTAAACATAATCATGTTGAAAAAACAGAACATCCTTGTCAGTTTCCCGTTGAATTAGTAGAAAGATTTGTGCTTTCTATGACTAATAAGGATGATTGGGTGTTAGATCCTTTTGTAGGATCGGGTACTAGTATTATAGCAGCTTTAAAGCATAGCAGAAAAGGAGCAGGGGCAGAAACTAATAAGAAATACCTAAAAATTGCCTATCGTAGGGTTGAGCAATTTAAAAATGGCTCTTTAAAAACTCGTCCGATGCACACACCTATTTATAACTCTAAGAATCATCGTTTAGCTTCTGGAGTATATAATCATAATAAAATTTCTATTAGTCAGCCAAAGTTATTTAAAGATTTTCAAATATAGGTTTTAAAGAAAGATAAAATGAAAGTATCTGAAATTTATTCTCATCTCAACGGTTTAGAATATTTGTTAGTTCATAAGAAGAAACTATGGCAGGAATTAAAAAATGTTATTTCTTCAGTTAATGCAAATCAATGTAAAACAAAAATTTCATCAGAAAAAACTAAATCTGGGAAATTATTATATAGTCCTGTTGCAATGAATCAGGAGTTTAAACAGTTATTTTCTAATAAAAATTGGAAAGAAAGTCGTGTCAATTATTGGGTAACTAAAGATGTAAAGTTAATTAGAAAAACATTAACAATGTCTGTAGATCAACAAAAAAAAGAAATAGAATCAGCTGGTGGTAGCCCTATTATGAGTTATAATCAAACAGATTTTGTAAAAGATCGTGTAGCTGTGGAAATTCAATTTGGAAAATACTCTTTTGTTGCTTATGATTTATTTGTAAAACACTTAGCTTTTTATATAGGTGATACTATTGATGTTGGAGTAGAAATATTACCTATGAAATCTTTACAAAAAAATATGAGTTCGGGTGTGGCATACTATGAAGGGGAGTTATATAATGTTGTTCGTCAAGGTAGGGGAGTTCCTGCTGTTCCTATTGTTTTAATAGGAGTAGATTCATAAGGGGATTTATTTTAAAGGCATATAGGTTATGGGGTTCATAGGTTGTTTGTTATATAATAGTTCAAAATGTAGATGCGGACCAGAAGACCTTCCCGTATTACCAACTAAGCCAATTTGTGAGCCTTTTGTGACTTTATCACCTTTTTTGACATCAATACGATGTAAATGAGCATACAAGCTTGCCCACATCTTTGGGTGCTTAATCACTATCAGTTTGCCATAGCCTGAAAATTGCGACCCTGCATACACCACTTGACCATCATGCACTGCCAACACCGGGTAACCCCTTTTTTTCGGAAAATCTAAGCCATCATGATAAATAGAAAACCTTCTAGATATAGGCACAGGGTTTTTTAAAGGCCAACTAAAAGCAGGCACTTTATTTTGATGCACACAAGATGCAGTGAACATCAAAACATAAAACATTAACAAGGATAATAAAATTTTGAGCATAAAAGGCTTACCTCTTTAGAGATTTTAGTTAATTGCTCGGGGCTATCAGCATAACGCACAGCCCTTTCTATCCAATGGGCAATTTGTTTCATTTCACTTACCCCCATACCCCGAGTGGTAACAGCAGGAGTGCCAATACGAATACCACTGGTAACAAAAGGGGATAGTGTTTCCCCCGGTATAGTATTTTTGTTCACTGTAATACCTGCTTGCTCTAATACTTTTTCAGCCCTTTTGCCAGTAATACCTTTATTGGAAAGATCAATAAGAAGTAAATGGTTATCCGTACCACCTGTAACTAGGGTAAAATCTTTTTCTAATAAAGCCTGACCTAATGCTTTGGCATTAGTAACAATGTTTTTAGCATACTGTTTGAACGAACTTTGCAAAGCCTCTTTAAAAGCTACAGCCTTGCCAGCAATACTATGCATTAAAGGTCCCCCTTGAATACCGGGGAAAATAGCCTTATTTAATTTTTGAGCATTTTCTTCAGAACATAAAATCAAGCCCCCTCGTGGCCCTCTTAAAGTTTTATGCGTGGTAGAAGTGATAAAGTCAGCATAGCCCACAGGCGAAGGATACACTCCACCAGCTACCAAACCTGCAAAATGTGCCATATCTACTACTAAAGTAGCTTGCACCTTTTGAGCAATACTTTTAAAAACTTTAAAATCTAATACCCGAGGGTAAGCACTAAAGCCAGCGATGAGTATTTTGGGTTTTTGTTTTTTAACTTTATCTTCTAATTGGTTGTAGTCAATCAAGCCTGTTTGTGGGTCTGTTTCGTAAAATGTGGCATCAAATAGGGAGCCACTAAAGTTCACTTTTGCCCCATGGGTCAGATGCCCTCCATAAGATAAACCCATCCCCATAATAGCATCTCCTGGTTTAGCTACAGCAAAATAAACTGCCATATTGGCTTGTGAGCCGGAATGTGGTTGCACATTAGCATGACTTACATGAAATAACTCTTTCGCCCTTTTAATTGCTAAGCTTTCGCATACATCTACAAACTCGCACCCCCCGTAATACCTTTTACCGGGGTAGCCTTCTGCATATTTGTTGGTCAGAATAGAGCCTTGTGCTTGCAGTACTGCAGGGGATGTGTAATTTTCTGATGCAATAAGCTCTAAGCCGTTTTTTTGCCTTTGCTTTTCTTGCTCGATAGCAGAGTAAATAGCTTTATCACTTTGCTCTAATGGCTTTAAGCTTTTTTGGGTGTGAGTGTTATTTAATGGCGTTTTCAAAAGTAACCTTTTCTTTTATGTTTTTTATTGTGATAGTACTTGGTCAATCATTTCTACTCTTTTTATATGGCGGTCTTTAGCAAAAGGGGTGTTGATAAAAATAGAAAGCATTTTATCGGCTACTTCAAAAGGGAGTAACCTTGCCCCTAAACACAATACATTGGCTTTGTTATGCTCTCTTGCTAATAAAGCACTTTTTTTACTCCAAACAAGGGCAGCTCTGACACCCTTAAAACGATTAGCCACCATGGCCATACCTTGCCCACTGGCACACACTAATACCCCGCGGTACGATTCGTCATCCTTCACACTTGTTGCAATAAGTTGCTTGCATAATAATTGTGCCGTTTGTGGGTAATCACTTTTTTGCTCATTATGAACGCCTAAATCTTCCCACGGGTAGTGGGAGTGCTTTTGTATAAGATGCTTTTTTAATGGCAAACCCGCATGGTCACTTGCAATAAAAATTTTTTTTATATCACTTGTTTTTTGTGTATTCATTTTATTATTAGTTTTACTTGTTAATAATGTTGCTGTTTATTTAGTGTGGGAGAGGGTGCAAATCTTTAGTAAAGGTTATTATTTCGCCTTTAGCTGGGGGGATAATATTGCCTTCTTTAACAGCCCACTTGCCTTTAAGTAACACATGCACTGGCCAACCAGTAGTTTTTTTATTTTCAAACGGAGACCAATCGCATTTAGAAGCAAGCCAGTTTTTACTAATAGTGTTAGTTTTTTTTAAGTCAACAAAAGTTAAGTTTGCTTTAAACCCAAGTTTTATAAGCCCTTGTTTGTGAAAGCCATAATGACGACAGGGGTTCACGGCTAATAATTCTACGAGCTTTTTTAAACTTAAGCGTTTGTTATGGACATGGTCTAACATAAGAGGGAGCATGGTTTGTGTGCCGGGCATACCCGCTGGGGATTTGGGGTAGGTTTGGTTTTTTTCTCTCAAAGTGTGAGGGGCGTGGTCAGAACCTATCATAGTAACGGTGTTATTAAGTACTGCCTCCCAAAGGGCTTTTTGGTGCTGGAGGCTTCTTATAGGAGGGTTCATTTGTGCTAAAGTGCCTAATTGTTCGTAACAGTCAGGGGCGTGGAGTGTTAAGTGCTGAGGGGTCACCTCCATTGTGGCATTTTCTTTATTTTGTGCTAAAAATAAGGCTTCTTGTTTTGTAGTAACATGGAGGATATGCACTTTCCTATTACATTGCTTAGCAAGAGCTACAATTTTTTTTGTAGCAATAAAGGCTGTATCTTCATCCCGCCATACAGGGTGGTGCGAAACACTAACAGGTAAGCTTTTTTGCAGGATTTGCGTTTTTCTCTCCATCAAGCGATCTTGATCTTCACTATGAATGGCAATAGGTCCTATTGTGCTTTCTAAAACCTGTTTAAGATCAGTGGTGTTACTTAAAAGAAGTGAGCCTGTGGATTGCCCCATAAATATCTTAATACCACAACAACCCTTTTCTTGCTCCAGTATAGGTAGTTGAGAAATATTACTAACACCTGCTCCTATGAAAAAAGCAAAATCGCACCATGCCCTTTTTGTGGCTATTTGTATTTTATCTTGTAACAGCTTTTTTGTAAGGGTAGGGGGGTGGGTGTTTGGCATTTCTAAAAACCCGGTAATACCTCCTTTAAGTGCTGCCTTGCTACCTGTTTCTATATCTTCTTTATGCTCCCAACCCGGCTCTCTAAAATGCACTTGTGTATCAATAAGCCCCGGTAACACCACAAGCCCTTTTGCATTAAAAGTGCTTTCAGCATGGCTACTATTGATGCTACCAATTTGTGCAATATGCCCATCTAAAATGCCAATATCCACACTTTCTTCTACTAGTTGCCATGGGTTTTGAGGGTGAGAAAGCAAAGCATGTGCTTCTTTTATTACTAAATCAAACTGGTTTTTCATCATTTTACTGTCTATAAGATTTACAAAAAAAAGGCAGTTAATCAATAACAGATTGGTATTTTTATGCAAATGTTTTGGATTTTTCTTATGTGTTTTTTGCTCTTTTACTCCAAAAAGGGCTAATGGCTAAAAAATATACACTAAAATTTTAAAAAACTATGCTTAAAAACAAACTTTGCTTACCTTTTGCCCTTTGCTTTTTAACTTATGACCTTTTTTGCTTGTATTGTTTAAAAAAATTCTATTGAAGTGTCTCAAAATGAGACACTTTTTGCTCCAAAACTACCTTTAAAAAAATTTTTAAAAAATAAAAATTCAATAATTTTAAATACTTACAAAATAATAGTGAGGTAATACTTTAGCAGAGGTCGCGATTTTGCATATATTAGGGTAAGGAGTTTAAAAACTATAACAAACAACAAGGAGGAGAGGAAAATGAAAACTATTTGTCCAATATGTGCATCACAAGCTTTAAAGCGAGTAGGTGATACGGTTTCTTGCCAATGTGGTTGGTATAAGTCGTTTAACAAGGTGCATTCTAGCCGTTTGCAAAGTAAGGTGGTGAAAAATTTATTTATAGCAGGTTTTATGCTTATGGGTGTGGTGTTTTATGTTAACCAGTGGGGGAGCCATTCTTTATCCATTATGCCTTTAAAGGCTCGCCAGTGGACTGGTTTATTGAATCAGGATTCTTATAAGAAGTTACAAAGTATTTGCATGCAGTTAAAAAAGTATAATTGCGTAGAAAGTGTGCATTATTCTTATTTTCGCTCTTCAAAGGATTTACAGGCATTGCATAGCCTTGGGGAACTTCAATATAGAAGAGGGGCGTTTAATAAAGCAGGTGATACCTATAAGATGTATTTTAATAAAGAAGGGCGTGGTGTAAAACCCGCTTACAATTATGCTCGTATTTTAGAGAAATTAGGACACAATAAACATGCTCTTAAATACTATAAGTATGCTTTATCAGCTGATAAAAAAATTGTGCAAGTCAGTGTGATGCGTGCTTACATCAACTTATTGGTTAAGCAAGGTTTTAAAAGTAAAGCAGCTAAAGAGTTAAAAGCTTTTAAAAAGCTTGTTAAAAGGTCTACGGCTTATGTTCAGCAAGAATATAAGAATTTAAAAACAAGTTAAAGAGGATTTAAAAAGCACTTTTTGTGCATCCCTCCTGTGTGGTAAGAGTCAGTGTAAAAGCTGGCTCTTTCTCTTCTCCCCCCCCCAAAGGGGGTTGCTTTTGATGCACCTTGTACACGCACTACTCTCTTCTCCCCAAAAAAATAACGCTTGACTTAAAACTTATTAAACCCTATTTAAACTATAAATGCCTAAAAAAGTATTGTACTCTATCTCAGATTTTAATTTAAAAGATAAAAATGTATTTATCAGAACAGACTTTAATGTGCCTGTTAAAAACAATGTTGTATCGGATCATATCCGTTTGCAATCTTCTTTACAAACTATCCGTTACGCCTTAAAACAAAAAGCACATGTTATTATCGCCAGCCACCGTGGCAGACCTCAAAACCGACAAACTAGCATTCAAGATAAAAAAAACTTCACTCTTGCCCCTTTTGGTCATTATTTAAGCGAGGTTTTAAATTGCGAAGTGATATTTATTGAAGATATCGCTCAACCTGTGCCTCAAATGTTAATTAGATCTTTAGATGAAACACAAATCATGCTTTTAGAAAACATGCGTTTTCATCCTGACGAAGTACAAGGAGGTGTGGGGCTCGCTAAAACCATTGCCTCTTATATAGATATTTACATTAACGAGGCTTTTAGTGTATCGCACCGCCCGCACACTAGTATATGCACTTTAGCCAATATGCTCAAACACAAAGGGGAGGGTCTATCTTTCAAAAAAGAAAAACAAGTGCTAGATAATATTCGAGATCATGCCTCTTCCCCTTTAGCTTTAGTGATAGGAGGTGGACCTTCAAAAATAAGTGATAAAATAAAAATCATTTCTCGTTTAATGGATCGTATAGATATTTTAATGGTAGGTGGAGCTATGGCTTATTCGTTTTTAAAAGCTTTAGGTGCTAGTGTGGGTTTAGCTTTGGTATCTAAGGCGGACCTTCCTCTTATAACAGAGATTATTCACCGTTTAAACGCTAAAGAAAAACAACTGCTTTTACCTATTGACCATATTGTTGTGTCAAATAACACCAACCATTCAGGTAAAAAAGTGATGACAACCACAACTAATAGAGTGCCACAAGGTACCACCCCTGTGGATATAGGTCCTAAAACCATGGCCCTTTTTGCTAAAAACTTGCAAAAAGCCAAAACCATTTTTTGGAATGGTCCCATGGGAAAATTTGAACAAGATTTTGCAAGCACTGGCACTCAAGGGTTATGCCATAGCTTTGGGGAGTGTACACAAGCTTTTCGTGTAGCAGGGGGTGGGGATTCCATTGCAGCCATTGTTCAATTTAACTGTAGCAATAACTTTGATTACATATCTACCGGAGGAGGGGCTGCTTTAAAATACTTAGAAACAGGCACTTTACCGGGTTTAAAAAGTTTAATGACAACCCCTTCTTGTGTTGCTAATATCATAAACGATGCAGAATAACTTTCTTTTATGTGCTAACTGGAAAATGCACAAAAACCCCGCTATGGTTAAGGATTATGTGAGCCAAATAAAATCCTTAATAGCTAAAAAACATCAACATCATTTTGTGTTGCTAAGTCCCGCCCTTACTCTTACTACTCTTAAAGCAGAACTTAAAAACACGGGCTTTAAGTGGGGAGCACAAAATTGTCACTATGAAGATCAAGGGGCTTTTACAGGGGAAACCTCTCCACTGGCACTTAAACAAATTGGCACTACCCACTGCCTTATTGGTCATAGCGAAAGAAGAAGGCTTTTTTTTGAAAACAACACTATAGTTCAAAAAAAACTGCAAGCCCTGCTCAAACACCACATTCAACCCATTGTATGTGTTGGGGAAACACAAGTGCAAAAAGACCAAGGTTTATCTTTTAAAGTAATAAAAGAACAAATTAGTGTAATTACTCAAAATTACAATAATTCTTCGTTAAAATTATGTATTAGTTACGAGCCAGTTTGGGCTATTGGCAGTGGGCAAAGTGCCGAGCCTTCTTACATTAAAGAGATGGTAAGCACCATCCGGGGTTTATGCAAAAAGTTACAAAACCAGCTGATAGTTTTATATGGTGGCAGTGTAAATGAGAGCAACATTCGCACATTATACACCAAAACAGGGGTGGATGGTTTTTTAGTGGGAGGGGCTAGTTTAGATCCAAAACTGTTTGTTCGTTTATTTTCTTTATTACAATAACTATGGTAAAGCATCCACTTTCTTTAGAGCAGTTTAAAAGGGCACAAAAAAACATTCAGCCTTGGATTCGCCCAACCATTTTACGGCTTTCTCGCACTATTAGTAAAGTAGTCAGTAAAGTGCAAAAAAAAAGTGTGAGTGTGTATTTAAAAATGGAGAATAAACAGGTAACGGGTAGTTTTAAAGTAAGGGGGGCGTTAAATAAGATTTTAAACTTACCTCCACTAACAAAAAAAAAGCTTTTTGTTTCTTGTTCTGCTGGCAACCATGCACAGGGGGTGGCTTATGTGGCTCGTTGTTTAGGGGGTAGGGCTGTGATTGTTGTCCCTGTCAACACACCTTTAGTCAAACAAAAGGCTATTCGGGCTTATGGGGCAGAGGTGTTAAAGCATGGTCAGGTGTATGATGAAAGTTATGTGCAGGCTCAAGCCTTGTGCGAAGAAAAATCGGGAGTGTTTATCCCAGCCTATCATGACCCCTTTGTTATAGCAGGGCAGGGGAGTATTGGTTTAGAGCTATTATCTGAATTGCCAGATATGGACTCTGTTATTGTACCTATTGGAGGGGGTGGGTTGATTGGAGGCATTGCAGGAGTTATCAAACAACGACGCCCTCAGTGCAAAGTTTATGGAGTGGTATCTTCCCTAGCTCCTGTTATGGAATACAGATTCCACCATAGATCTTACCAACCTGAAAGGCACTTTAAAGGTCCGGGTTTAGCTGATGGCATTAGTGTTAAACAACCTGACAAAAAAATGTTTGACACCTACCTTGCTCCTTACATAGACGATATTGTGTGTGTTACAGAAAACGAAATAGCACAAGCTATGCTATTTTTGCTTGAAAGAGGTAAAACTTTAGTGGAAGGCTCAGGGGCTGTTACCATAGCAGCTTTAAGCAAAGCTCAAACTAATTGGAAATTAGGTAAAAAATGTGTGGCTCTCCTTTCTGGTGGTAATGTGGATTTAAATATGTTAGCTCAAGTGATTAAAAAGTATTTTACAGAATTTTAAAGAGGTTTTTAAATAATGAGTGGTTATCAACCAGGGCTATCTATTAAAGAGATTAAAGAAACATACCAGTTAAAAACTGTTTACAAATTAGCCAGTAATGAAAACCCTTTAGGACCTCCCAAAGGGCTTGTGGAGCATTTAAATAAAGCTTTGCAAAGTATCCACCGCTACCCACCCCCTCATAACGAAGCCAGCAAGGCTATAGCTAAGTACTATCAAGTGCCTACTGACCAAGTAGCTATTGGTAATGGCTCTAGCGAGCTTATCGATAAAATCATGCAAGTGTATAGTAGTTCAGACCACTTTGTGTTGATGTTGGAAAATAGCTTTCCTTTGTATCCAGCTATTGCAAAAATGCATAATAAAAAATCCGTATTTGTACCTTCACCTCACTCACTACAGATAAATGTGTCTGATATATTAAATTGTTTAAAAAAGCACCAAAATATATCTTTAATATTTATCAGCAACCCCAATAACCCCATTGGCACTTGTCTTAATCACTTAGAAGTAGAAAGCCTCTTACAAGTCATAAAAAACACAAAAACTTTATTAGTGCTAGACGAGGCTTATTACGAATACCATAGAATGACTAACTACCCAAACACCCATAAGCTATTGCAAAAATACCCTCATAACCTCATTATCCTAAGGTCTTTAAGCAAGGTTATGGGTTTAGCGGGGCTTAGAGCGGGTGTTTTAATAAGCCACCCTCAAATAACCATGAGAATAAAACAAGCTTTGTACCCTTTTCATGTTAATGCCTTAGCTTTAGAGGCTATAAAATACTGCTCTTACGACCCTGCTTTTAAGCACTACATCCAACAATCCCAAAAACTGGTATGGGAGGGGTTGGACTACTTTTACCAAGAGCTGGATAAACTGGGCTTTAGCTTTTTTCCATCCCAAGCTAACTTTGTATTATTTTCCCCTAAGAAAATCATAACAGCACAAGAGCTATTCACAAAGCTGTTAAAAAAAGGTATTATTTTACGCACTCAAAGTGGCACTTTAACAAACCACTTAAGGATGAGTGTGGGTCTTAAAGAAGAAAACCACAAAACCATACAAACTATAAATACTATCTTGCAAACCATAAAGAAGTAATGAGGGTAAGAGTTTTTGCTATGTTAAACTATTTAATTACAATTGATGGACCAGCAGCTTCCGGTAAAAGCTCTTTAAGTAGCCAGCTTGCTCAAAAACTATCTTGGAAGTGGTTATCCACAGGAGTGTTTTATCGTGCCTTAGCTTGGGTGGCACTCAAAAAAGGCTATAGAAAGCAAGGTGATATCGTGCCTCTTGCGGGTTCTATAGATCAGTACATTCAACTCGCCAGTGACCAAACAATGTTCGTGTACAAAGGGCAGGATAAAACACCGCAGATTTATACAGAAGAGGTAGATAAATTCGCCTCCTTTTTAGCCAGCCTCTCCACAGTGCGTAAAAGCCTTTTACCAGCCCAACAAAAATGTTTTATCGATAATCCACAAGGGCTTATTGCAGAAGGAAGAGATTGTGGTACGGTGGTGTTCCCTAAAGCTGGTTTAAAAATTTATTTGCAAGCTAAAGAGGATGTAAGAGCATTACGCAGGGCTTCTCAAAGAGGGTTTCAAGATGTAAGCAGAGTAAGCTTGCTTCAAAAAAAGCGTGACGAACAAGACACCCACCGCACCCATAGTCCCCTCAAACCCCCAAAAGGTGCTTTCGTTATTGATTCAGATAAACACAGTTTGCAAGAAATAGTAGATACAGTATATAATCACTCTCTAAAACTATTTGCACAACAAAATAAGCTGTGATACATAAACTTGTAGAATAAATTGTAGAATAAATTGTAGAATAAACTGTAGAATAAACTTGTAGATAAATAAGCTATAATAAACAAACATAAAATTTTAACAATAAAGGTGGGACAATAAAAATGGAAAACAACTTAACGCAGGCAAGCAAAACAAAAAAGCAAATTCGAAAAGAAAAGCTCGTAGCCCTCTTAGCTTCAGCTGATAAAGAGGTGTTTTCACAATCTGATAAAAAAGAGGCTCCTTCTATTGATGACCACACAGAATCTTTTAAAGATTTGTATAAAGAATCCACTAAAAACGCTCAATTCAATGTAGGGGATGTGGTAAAGGGTCGTATTATTGCCATTGAGGACGATTATATTTTAGTAGATGTTTGTTATAAGAGTGAGGGTATCATACCCAAATCTGAATTTCGCATTAGCGATGGGGAAAGTCAGATGAAAGTGGGACAAGAGTTAGATGTGTACATTGATCGCATAGAAGATGACAACGGCATGATGGTTTTATCTAAAGACAGGGCAGACATTATTCGAGTATGGAAATATATTTCTCAAGTAGCTGAAAAAGAAGAGATTATTGATGGCACCATTATTGCCAAGGTCAAAGGGGGCTTAAGTGTAGACATTGGGGTTAAGGCTTTTTTACCGGGTTCACAAATTGAGTTAAGGTCTGTGCATAATTTAAGCAATTACATTGGCAAAAAAATGCAATTCAAGGTGATTAAATTCAACCAAAAAAGAGGGAACATTGTACTCTCTCGCCGTGTGCTACTCACACAAGAGCGTAAAAACCAGCGTACTCGTGTGTTATCAGAAATTAAAGAAGGGGCTATTGTCAAAGGGGTTGTTAAAAACATTACCGATTACGGGGCTTTTTTAGACTTAGGGGGTATTGATGGCTTGCTACATATTACGGATATGTGTTGGGGTCGCATTAAGCATCCCTCTGAACTTATTAAACTAGGTGAAGAAAAAGATGTAAAGATATTAAAATTCGATCAAGAAAAAAACCGTGTGAGCTTAGGTCTCAAACAAATGGAAGAAGACCCTTGGACTAAAATTAGCCAAGAGGTCAAAATAGGGGATACAGTAACAGCTTCTGTAGTGAGTTTAACTGATTACGGGGCTTTTATGAAAATCAAAGATGGTGTAGAGGGCTTAGTGCATGTGAGTGAGATGACTTGGGGTAAGAAGCTTAAACACCCATCTGAAATATTAAAAGTGGGTGAAGACATAAAGGTTAAAGTGCTGGCTATGGATCAAGCAGGTCACCGTATTAGTTTAGGTATTAGGCAGCTACAAAAAAACCCTTGGGTGGATTTAAAAGAGAAATACCCAGTAGGTACGGAATTAAGTGTGACAGTTAAGTCAGTGACAGATTTTTGTTTATTTGTAGGGGCTCCGGATATCATAATGGATGGCTTTATCCATGTATCAGATTTATCTTGGACTAAAAAGCACATTGACCCTAAAAAAGAGTACAAAGAGGGCGATAAGTTGCAGGCTTTTGTTAAAAACATCAATGTAGAAGAAGAAAAATTTAATTTAAGCTTAAAGAGTTTATCGGGGGACCCATGGCTTAATGCAAAAAGTCAGTATCCACCGGGGTCGCGTCATGAGGTGCAAGTGGTAAAAATTATGGATTTTGGTGTATTTGTAGAGTTAGAGCCGGGGGTGGAGGGTCTCATTCATATTAGCGAATTAAGTACTCAAAGGGTGAACAAGCCTGAATCGGTTACCAAGTTAGGAGATAAGTTAAAAGCAGAAGTGTTAAGCATTGATTTAGACGCTCGTAAAATTGGTTTAAGTGTTAAGCAAGTGGCTTTGCATGAGAAAGCAGCGACTAGTGGTGCAACACTCTCTTCGAAAAAAGCTCCCTCAAATAAAAAAGCTTTTAATAAGACAGAAAGTTTTTTCGGTAGAGCCCTGAAAGCATCTTTAGCTTGGTCTAAAACAAAACCCAACCAAGATGGTGGCGAAAGCACAGAAAGCACAAAAAGCACAGAACAACAACTTTACACTGCACCACAAAAAACACAAAATAATGACACAGAAGATAGCAATAAAGACAGCATCAAAGATCGTGATACAAAAGACAGCACGAAAAATCCATCTACTAAAGATAGTACTAATGAAGGGGCAAAAGCTTAAAAAATGGCAATTTATTGTATTTTTATTTTAGGAAGGGGAGGGTAACCACAATGGACGCAGGCAAAAAGTCTTTTTTATTTAAAGCAATTATTATTTTAGGGGTGTTATTTTTATTTATTGGTATAGCTAATCTCATACCCAGTTTAAGCACAAGCCGTGTAACGGGGAAGGGCAGTGGTTCTATTTTAGCCTTAAAATTAAAGGGAGTGTTATTGGATAAAGATAAATTTTTAGAGCACCTGCGAGATTACTCTAAAATCAAAAGCATTAAGGGTATTCTTATTCGCCTAGATTCTCCTGGCGGGTCGGTGGCTTTAAGCCAAGAAATTTATATGGAATTTAAGCGTATTAGAGAGCAATTAAAAAAGCCTGTTGTGGTCTCTGTAGGGTCTATTATGGCAAGTGGTGCTTTATATGCTGCAGCCGCTGCTGACTTTATTGTTGTGCAGTCAGGCACTTTAGTAGGTTCTATTGGAGTGATTGTGCCACTTATGAATATGGAGAGGTTATATGATTGGGCAAAGCTTGAGCCTTATTCTATTAAAACAGGTGAGTTTAAGGATATTGGCTCTCCCTATCGACCTATGACTTCTAATGAGCGAGTACTGTTTCAAGATCTAACCAATAATTTATTAGAGCAATTTAAAAAACATTTGAAAGAAGGGCGTAATATGTCTGAAGAAGATTTAGAGCCTTACACAGATGCTCGTGTTTTTACAGGAGAAACAGCTGTGTCAGTGGGTTTTGCCGACAAGATAGGAACTTATTCTGATGCTATAGAAGAAATAGGACGTCTTACCAGTTTAGGCAAACAGCCTCATTTATTTACTCCACAACCTAAATACTGGGATCAAATTTTAAGTGGGCGGTTTGGAGACAGTGTGAGTAGCTTGGCGTTGTATTTTAAAAGGCTTATGAATTTTTCTCCTCTAGGGTCTTTATTGTTGCAAGCACAACCTCTTTATATTTTTCCACCTGCTATCGGTATTTTACAATAATAAGTTAATGTGTAACTTTAAGGTAATGTGTCGCTTTAAGGCACAAAAGATTAAGCACTGATAATGCACATTTATCAAGGTAGTAATTTCAATATGATGATTCCTGGCCCTTGCTCTTGTGTAAAGACTTTAATTATTGCTAATGTTGTTTGTTGGTTTTTTTTAGTTGTTATTTTTCAACAGTATATTTTAGGTAATTTATTGGTATATGAGTGGTTGGGTTTTGTACCAGTTAGGGTGAGTGATCATTTTTTTATTTGGCAATTTTTTACTTATATGTTTATTCACAGTTCAGGGGTGTTTCACCTTTTGTTTAATATGCTGATGCTTTGGATGTTCGGCTCAGAGCTAGAGCAATTGTGGCGATCTAGGTTTTTTCTTACCTTTTATTTAGTATGTGGAGTGGGTTCAGCTTTAGTGTATTTTGTATCTGTTAAATTATATTTATTATTGGGAGGGGAGTTAGAAACTATAGCTCATACACCCATGGTGGGTGCTTCAGGAGCTATATTTGGTCTATTGCTTGCTTATGGCTGGATTTTTGGTGAAAGGTGGGTACTATTTATGTTTATTTTCCCCATGAAAGCTAGAACTTTTACTCTACTAATAGCTTGCGTTACTCTATTAACAATAGTAAGCTCTGGTTTAGGTGGACCTGTGGCTAATTTAGCCCATTTAGGAGGCTTACTTTCTGGCTTTTTGTTTTTATATATACGAAGAGCCTATACCTTAAGCCCCTTTCTACCAAAAACTTTAAGTAATAAGCTAAATTATTTTTGGTTTTACAAAAAAATAAAAAGAGGAATAAGAGGGATAAAAAAGGTAAAATAAAAGGTAAATAAAAATTGTATCTTATAAAAACCATTTATTAACAGTAACAAGAGGAGGATATGTATTATGAAACTAACTAATTTAATCAACAAAGATTTTAAATTTGACAAACGGTTAATAGCAATGAAGTTAAAAAAAAACACCATCAGCAAACAGGAGTATCAAAAGCATTTAGATTCTTTAATAGATGTATCACAAAACAAGCTTAATATATTGGACAACATAGAAAATAAAGCAAGCGATATAGACCATACCAACCAAGAGGTACCACCTACAGCTCATCAAGGTATGAGTACGGATATGAGTAACCTACATGCACAAATGAATGTACCGATGAATGTACCGATGAATGAACCGATGAATGAACCGATGAATACACCAATGAATATGAGTAACATGGGTATGAGTAATGTCAACATAAATCCAGTGAATATCAACCCACCTGTTAATCCACCTATCAATCCACCACCTATTAGTCCAACTGTCAATCCATCTGTCAATCCGCCAATAAATCCGCCCATGAGTCCACCAATAAATCCACCCACAAGTTCACCTACAAGTGTGCCAGTAAGTCATAAGTTATCCGACGATAAAGGGGGAGAAACACTGGAAGGCAAAAAAGTAGCTTCTTCAGAAGAGTTGGGCAAAGCTCAAAAGCATAACGACAAAGACATAGATCAAAAAATACCATTAGTTTAGGTGAACAGATAACACCTATTTTGATGTAAGTGAAAAAACCTCACTCCAGAGCTTTGTTACTTATACAAAGAGGGAGGGGAAGATTTTTGCGGGACGCCTGCAACCCCCTTTGGGGGGCTTGGACCCGAAAAATATCCCCCTCCCTCTTTTTAATTTAAAGTTACATTTATTCGTCCGTGGTCATTCCTGCGAAGGCAGGAATCCAGAATGTACCTTTTACGCCGTACAAACCTGGATTCCCGTCTGCACGGGAATGACAACTGAGGATACAAAGAATAACGACTGATAAAAAAATGTATGCTTTAGAGATGAGAAAACCATGCTCAAAACGAGTTTGCACCCAAAGGGTGTTCTTTCGATATACGGGGAAAAACCATGCTCAAAACGAGTTCGGATGTGATATAATGCGGAAAGCCAATAAGGCTTAACAGCTTTGCGGTAAACCGCAGAGTTCTAAGCTCTGGAGTGAGGTTTTTCCCCGTAAAGCAAATAGTGAACCACAAGCATAAGCTTTTGACTTGGGTTTGCTTACCTCTAAAGTACAGTCTAAAGAGGGAAGGGATTATTTAATGGATATAATAAGGGTGATGTACTGTTTAGAACTCTGCCTGTAGCGTAAAATATTAAAACGCACAGTGCGGTTAGATACAATCATTTTTTTAGCAACCTGTGCTGTATGCACATCGTAGCCATTGATTTTTAAAATAATATCATTAGCTTGAAACCCCACTTTATCAGCCCATTTACCTTTTATCACTTTTGTAATCACAGGATGCTCACTATTAAGTAAAGGTAAGTTTAAAGCTTTAAACAATTTTTTTGTACCGTCAGCGAGTACAAGCCCTAACTTTGATACATCTTTTTTGTAACTAACATTTTTATTACTACGATATATGTTTTCTCGTACTGTGATTTGAAATTGTAATTGTTTGTTGTTTCTTAACACAGTAATAGGTACTGGTTTGTTAACAGGGGTAGAGGCTACTGTGTTGAATAAGTCCATAGGGGTCGTAATTTTTTTGTGATTAAAGTTTGTAATAATATCGTATTTTTTAATGCCAGCTTGTTCAGCAGACATATTGGGTATGACATCTACAATAAAAGCTCCTTTTTTTTGAGAGTGTTTGGCAATCCTCACACCAATAAGCCCTCTTCGTACTCTGCCGTGTGTTTTTAAATCTTTTAATATAACTTTAATGTTATCAATAGGAATAGCAAAACCAATGCCATGGGTAATCATAGCCGTGTTAATGCCAATTACTTCTCCTGCTGTGTTGACTAAGGGACCCCCAGAATTACCTGGGTTAATACTAGCATCTGTTTGTAAAAACGGAAATAGTTTTGTTTCATCAAGCTCTCTGTTAATAGCAGATATAATGCCTTTTGTGACTGTATGCCCTTGACCATAAGGGTTACCAAAAGCGGCTACCCACTCTCCCACTTGCAATTCACTACTATTTCCTAAATGGGTAGCAGGTAATGGTTTTTTAGTGGTGACTTTTAATAAGGCAACATCAGTGGGTTCATCTTGCCCAATAAGACGAGCTGTGTAGTGTTTCTTGTTGTTCATAAATTGCACTTTAATAATGTCAGCTCTTTTTACCACATGTCTGTTGGTGAGAATTAAACCGTCAGGGTGAATAACAAACCCTGTACCTAACGATTGCATGGGTCGCGAACGAAAAGAATCAATAGGGGAGGGGGGGAAGAAGAAATTAAACAAAGGATCGTTAAACGAGGCACTTTGAATAAACTGAGAAGTAAAAATATTCACTACCGAAGGGTTGATGATTTTAGCAAGCTTAATAAATAAATTAGCGGGGAGGGGGTCGGAACTTTTAAGCTTTGGTAATAAAGGGCGTGCATCAGCCACAAATGATGGCACTGATGAAAGCACTAAAGCACTCATAACATATATGAAAAACAAATAACGAGTAAAATACAAAGTCACTTTCTCCTTTTTTTAAAGTTTTTGCTGAATCTTAAGAGGATGGATGAGGGTTGGTAGTATTGGTAGTAGTATCAGTCGCTTTAGTGGTGGTGGCGGTGGGTGTATCAGCAGGTGTTTTATCGGTAGCTTTATCAGTAGCTTTATCAGAAGTAGCTTTATTATCTACAGGCATTTGAGAAAAATAAACTTGCAAGTCTCTAATGCAATTATCCAACAAAAGTTGTTCGTCTGTGTTGAGGTTGCCTAAGGTTTTTTCTTTAAGAAGAATGAGTAAATCAATGTTAAATTGTGCCATAAGGCGGTTTTTTTTGTCCTTCATTTCTGGCACAAGTCCCATAGCAATAAGGGCAGAAGAGGCTAAAGAGTGGATAAGGGTTGCAAACACAGGGCTTTGTAAGCCTTTTTCAGTGGGTTTGTGTTCTGCTGGTTTGTGTTCTGCTGGATCGTGTGGCTCGTGTTCTTTTTTATAATTTTTAGGGTGAGTTGTCATAATTATGAAGTATAGGTATTAAATAATATTAGTCAAGATAAAAATTAGGGTGTATAAAAAAAAATATGGGTTTAGCAAGCTTAGAGGGTCGTTTTTTGGTTGATTTAGTAGCTCCCGGGGTTGATATTTCAAAGTTAGATATTCAAAAGGCGGTTAAGCAAGTAAGAGCTTTAGGTTTTAAGGCTCGGGTGTTATCGCATAGCAAGGCTACTGTGCAACAAAAATTTGAAGCTTTTCAAAAAGCTTTGTATGCCAAAGATTCTCAAGCGATATGGTGTGTGCGTGGGGGGTATGGTTGCCAAAAACTTTTGCCTTATCTGTTGCGGATTAAAGCAAAGCCATCTTTACAAAAACTTTTTATTGGTTATAGTGATGCCACAGTGCTACACATTTTTTTTAATACCAAGTGGAATCTTGCCACTTTGCATTTTCCGGTATTAAAAGACCTTCCACCTCTTAACTCTATTTATACAAAAACATTTTTAAAAATAATAAGAGGTCAAGATAAAAACGCTTATTGCCAAATTTTTAACAATTTAAAAGTGTTAAATCCAAAAGTTGTGTCTGGCAATATTTATTCTTATTTAACGGGGGGGAATATGACTCTTATTCAAAGTTCTATTGGCACTCCATGGCAAGGTGTGTTTAAAAATAAAATACTTTTTTTAGAAGATGTGAACGAGGCTCCCTACAAAATAGATAGAGCTTTGTGGCAGATGCAAAACGCCAAAATTTTTAAGGGGATAAAAGCTTTAGTACTGGGAAGTTTTTTACCAAAAACAGCATCTACCCTCTGTGTATTTAAAGCTTTTGCTTTGCAATGCACTTTTCCTGTTATAACAGGTGTGCCTTGTGGGCATGGCAAAAAAAAACACGCCTTGCCGTTTAACACAAAAAACAAGCTTTGTTTTAACACTCAAAAACATAAAGCTACCCTTTGTATTAAAAATGTGTATTAAAAATACTGCTCGGCTTTACGGATATCTTTTTTTATTTGCGTTACTAGTTGCTGGGGAGTAGCAAAAGTTTTTTCTTTTCTTAGGTACTTTATAATTTCTATTTCGCAAGTTTGTTTTGACCATAGCTTTTTTATTCCTATTAAATGCACCTCTATTTTTATCTGCTTTGTGATCTGCTTTTCTATTTGGTTTTTTTTTGCACTGGCTGTTGTTAGATGGTGGGCTTTTTTAAAAGTAGGGCAAACTCCTATATTGACAGCAGCAGGAAGTGTTTTTCTACCTTCTTTTATTTGTGCCACATACACACCCTGAGAGGGTATGAGCTGGTTTTTTTCTGGTTGACAATTAATAGTGGGAATACCTAATTTTTTGCCTCTACCTTCACCCTTAACCACTTGAGCTTTAATAACAAAAGCTCTACCCAACATAGCACGCACTTTGTGCCATTTGCCACTGGTAACGAGTTTTCGTACACAAGAGCTAGATACAACAAACCCTTTTTGTTTAACCTTGGCTACAGTTTTGACTTTAAAGTGGTATTTATCGCCTAATTTTTTTAATAGCTGTATGTTACCTGCCCCTTTATTGCCAAAACGAAAATTACTGCCTACTATAATCACAGCGGGTTTGAGGGGTTGCACAATATGGTTTTTAATAAAATCAATAGGCGATATTTTTGCAAAAGATTTATTAAAAACCTTTACAATAATATGGTTTAAGTTTGTGTGTTGTAATAGTTTTATTTTTTGCGAAAGTGTGCATAAGTACTTAAAATTTTTTTTAGTTTTTAATACTTCTAAAGGGTGAGGGTCAAAAGTAAATAACACAGAATGGGTGTGCAACATTTGTGCTGTTTTTAACACATGGTGAATAATATGTTGATGACCGATATGCACTCCATCAAAATTACCAATAGTTATAACTCCGTGATGAAGCTTATGCCCGTAGTGGTAGCTTTTATGAACCTTAGTGCGAACTATGTTATGGTGCATGCTATGTATAACAGGTAGAGACATTGTGCCACTCCTTATTTAAAGTGTGTTATTTTTAAGTGTATTTGTGTTAAGCAGTGGTTAGTTAGCATAGATCATTCATACCATGTAAGCGATAGTTTTAGCTACAAAAATAAAAAAACCAGCTAATGCTTGTAAGGGTACACTTAAAATATGAAAACCACCTAGCATAAATAAGCCAATAAGAGCAAAACTTAAGTAGAGTTGTTGTTGTTCTAATACTTCGTTCCACTGATGGGGTAAAAAACGGGCTAAGATTTTGCCTCCGTCTAAAGGGTGTAAAGGTATCAAATTAAAAAAACATAATAGGAGATTAAGATAAATAAAAAATTCTGTTACAGTGATAAGTACTTCCCCACTAAGAGTGGTGATGGTTTTGTTGATACTGTATAGTATTATCAATAACACACTACTAACTAGGGCTAAGCAAAAATTAGATAGAGGACCTGCAAGAGCTATCCAAAACATATCTTCCTTTGGGTGTTTAAGTACGGTTTCATCCACGGGTACGGGTTTTGCCCAGCCAAATACAGGTAACCCTGTGAAAATAGATAATAAAGGTAGTATTACAGTGCCTACCACATCGGCGTGTACTAAAGGGTTAAGGCTTAAGCGACCCATGCTTTGTGCTAAAGTGTCTCCTTTCATAAGGGCTACTCGTGCGTGTGCCCACTCGTGTACACATAGTGCAAACAATAGGGGTACATAAAATATAAAAAACCGCGAACCAATAGTAAAAAACGAATCAGACATAAGTGTTTTTTATACAGCATAAGTTAATGACTTACAAGTTTTACACCTTTTTGCAGGTGAGCAAACCCAAGTGGGAAGCCTATATCTTGCGATAACATTGCTTATTTTAGAGCGGAAGGGGAAGATTTTTCGAGTCCCAGCAAAGCGTCCCGCAAAGAGGGAGGTTCCCCACTTGGATTCTCTCACCCATGAAAAGTAGGTTTTTTTAAAACTAATGTTTATTTGTTGTTGCATAATGAGCTATTACACGGTAAAAACAGCTTAAAAAAGTAAAAGGGGAGGGTAAAAGAACATGATCAAGCAAACAACAGGTCCTGTATTAGTAACGGTACTTTTTCTATTATCAGTATTTGCCACAAAGTGTGTGCCGGTAGGGCATGTCGGAATTGTTAAGCATTGGGGCAAGGTGACGCATCGGTCTTTAAACGAGGGGTTGCATATTATTTTCCCACTGGTTACCACAGTGCATGATATGAACATAAAGCTTTTAAAATTTAACAGCTCCGTATCTGCCAGTTCGAAAGACTTACAAGTGGTATCCACCGTGGTATCTGTGCAGTTTTCTTTAAAAGATGCCACACATTTGTTTCAACAAATTGGAAATGAGAGACAAATAATGCATGTTTTGTTTAATCCTGCTGTGGAAGAAAGTGTAAAAGCGGTTACAGCCAGATACACGGCAGAAGAACTTATCACCAATCGCCCTCTTGTTAAAACAGGCATTAACACTGCTATATCTTTATACATAAAAGACACTTTAAAACAAAAAGGTCTTAACATTCATGCCATACACATTGCCAATGTAGCTATTACGGATTTTAATTTTTCTGAAGAATTTAATAGGTCTATTGAGATGAAGGTACGTGCCGAACAACAAGCACTGCAGGCAAAAAACGAAAAAATTAAAAAAATCACGGATGCAGAAGCTGTTGCAGAAAAAATTAAAATTGAAAGCATTGCTACAGCTAACGCCATTAGGAGACAGGCAAAAGCACTTAGAGAAAATCCTCTTTTAATAGAATATAAAAGAATGGAGAAATGGGACGGTAAATTACCAGAAGTCACGGGTGGTGCAATCCCTATGTTCAACATAAAAAAAATCAGATCAAAGTAAAACTCTTCAAGGCACTATCGTTATCCCCAATGGGAAGCCTCCCACTTTGCAAGTGAAAAAACCAAGCTCAAGACTATAATAAAATTTGTTACTTACAAAGAGGTAGAGGGGTAGGATATAGGTATTGGATAAAAGGGGGGGGAGAGAGAGAAGAGAAGAGGAGAGGAGAAGAGGTGAAGGGGAGAGTATCAAAAGCTACCCTCTTTGAGGGGGATAAAAGGTCTTTGGTCCAGCTTGTTATAAGCTTATGAGTGGTGTTATGATGAAAGTATATGAAAGCTAACAATTACGAATCGCTTATTCTTAAGTCCACCACTTTAACATCTAAACAGTTAAGGTCTATTTTATGTTTTAAAAATCATGGGGGTTTAAGTTTATTACAAATTGTAGAAAAAAAGAAAAAACTTTTATCGGCAGAAGAGGCTTTGCTACTCCTATGCGATCACTTACAAGTGCCGTTTATAGAAGATATACCCGTACAAAATATTTCAGATGATCTCATTCAACATTTTCCTATTAGTTATGCTAAGTCGCACATGGTGTTGCCGTTTAAAGAAGAAAAAAACAAGCTTTATGTGTTAACAGCTAACCCATTTCATTTTGAGGTATTTTCTGACATAAAGCTACAATTTAAAAAGCCTATTCAGCCTGTGGTGGGTGTGAGCGATAAAATTCGTGCTGCCATTAACAGTGTGTATGAAAGAAGTTCTGGTGAGCTAGATGAGTTTGCTCATATTGCTGATACGGATGCTAACCAAGATTTAGAAAGCACTGTTATTGATTTATTAGATGCCAACGATTCAGCCCCTGTTATAAAGTTAGTTAACACTTTATTATTTCGTGCTGTTAAAGAAAGAGCTTCTGACATTCACATAGAACCTTACGAAAAAGAACTAGTGATTCGTTTTCGTGTAGATGGCACGATGTATTCTGTTTTTAAGCCACCGAAGACATTACAAAATGCTATTGTTTCTAGGATAAAAATTATGGGCAACTTAAATATTGCCGAAAAAAGATTGCCACAAGATGGTCGTATTCATTTGCGGTTAGCGGGCAAAGACATTGACATCCGTTTAAGTTGTGTACCCACTTCTTTTGGTGAGCGGTTAGTGTTACGACTGCAAGATCGTACCCAGCTCATACTTTCATTAGAGGAGCTTGGTTTTTCTACAAATAATTTAACACATTTTAAAGGTTTGCTTAGTAAAAGTTATGGTATTATTTTAATCACGGGGCCTACAGGTAGTGGGAAGTCCACCACTTTATATGCAGCCCTTAACCATATTAATGCAGAAGATCACAACATCATTACTGTGGAGGATCCAGTAGAAAGGCGTATAAAAGGTATTGGACAGATTCAAGTCAACCCTCGTATTGGTTTGACTTTTGCCAGTGGTTTGCGATCTATTTTGCGTCAAGATCCAGATACTATTATGATAGGGGAGATTAGGGATGTAGAAACAATGAAGATTGCCATCAATGCTTCTTTAACAGGGCATTTAGTGCTTTCTACTTTGCATACGAATGATTCGGCATCGGTATTTCCTCGGTTAATTGATATGGGAGGGGAGCCATTTTTAATTGCTACTTCTATTTTAGGTGTGGTATCGCAAAGGTTAGTGCGGGTGTTGTGTCCACATTGTAGGTTATCTAGCAAAATCTCTAAACAGGATATGAAATTTTTTACAGAAGAAGATTTTAAGCAAACTGTGCCAAAAAAAATCTTTAAAGCAAAGGGGTGTAAAAAATGCAATTTTAAAGGGTATATTGGTAGAACCATGATTCAAGAGATATTAGTTGTGGACGAAGACATTAGATCTTTAGTGCTACAACATAAAGACAGTTACACTATTAAAAAAGTAGCTATGGAAAAAGGGATGATGAGTTTTAGGTGCAATGGTGTGCAAAAAGTATCTGATGGTATTACCACTATGGAAGAGGTATTGTACAACACTCAGTTAGATGTTTAAGGATATTTCAAAATGCCTATTTTTGAATATAAGGGAGCCAATGCACAAGGTCAAAATGTAAAAGGAGTGTTACAAGTAGATAGTGAGAAGCAAGCAAGGGTGCAATTAAAAAAAGACAATATCTATATATTTTCTATTAAAAGTCGGCAAAAAGGAAGCAAACAAGCAGTACGGTTATTTGGTGGCAAACGGGTAGATATTAAAACCCTTTGTAATATGACGAGGTTACTTGCGACTTTATTAAAATCTAATGTGCCTTTAGTGGAATCGTTGACAGCACTGACACAACAAATATCGCATCCTGTATTAGGTCCTGCTTTGGTGCAAATTCGCGATAAGATTAATGAAGGGCAGTCTTTTCATAAAGCGTTAAGTCAGTATCCGTTTATTTTTAACAGCACTTATTTATCTATGTGTGAAGCAGGGGAAAGTTCTGGCACTTTAGATATTGTGTTATTAAAACTTGCTGAATTTACTGAAGATCAAGCTGAGCTTACTAACAAGATTAGGTCTACTTTAGCTTATCCAGCGTTGATTACTTTTTTCACTTTTGCTGTGATGATATTTCTTTTTACTTACATTATTCCTAAAATTACTACTTTGTTAGAGGAGGAAGAAACCCTCATTCCATGGCATACGGCATTGGTGATGTCGGGCAGTAAGTTGATGATAGAATCTTGGCCGACTTTATTGCTTTGTACGGGGTTGATTATTTTTTTATGTGTGAGGTGGGTAAATACTAAGCATGGGCAGTGGACAATAGACAGAGTGTCGCTTAAGTTTCCTATTATAGGACCTTTAGTGCGTTCTACGGCTATTTCGCGTTTTAGCAGAACATTAGCTGTGTTATTAAATGGGGGTGTGCCTATGTTATCTGCTTTAAGTATTGTACAGAATGTTGTTAACAATGTGATATTGAAGCAGGCTATTCAAAATGCTAGTGCTAATATTAGGGAAGGGGAATCCATTGCTCGCCCTTTGCAGGAATCGGAACAATTTCCGCCTATGACAATTCAGATGATTAAAGTAGGAGAAAAAACAGGTCAGTTAGAGGATATGTTGTTAAAAATTAGTGAAGCTTATGATTTTCAAGTACGTACAGAGGTGAACACTTTAACTTCTATTTTAGGACCTGCGATGATTATTATTATGGGGGGTGTGGTGGCTTTAATTATTTTTTCTGTCATGGTGCCATTATTAGAAATGTACAATCAGATTTCATAAGTAACACTTTTTTAAGATGATAAGTGAAAAAACACCTTTTTTACAGGTGAGAAAAGTAAGTCAAAAGCTTAAAACTCCGCGGTTTGCTACAAAGTAGCAGTAAATAGTCAATGTTTTAACTTATGGAGGCAAAGGTAATTTTTTATAGGGACGCCTGCAATCCCCTTTGGGGGCTTGGACCCTTAAAAAATCACCTTTACCTCCTTTAATTTAAAGTCATATCAGAATTATCCCATTATGCGAGTGAGGATGGACCAAGTTTGTGCTTTGTTTTTTGTCATTTGGTTTTTTGTTATAGCAGTTGATTCTATCAGTTCTTCTAATGGGTGTATCACACATGTTGTAATAGTTTGTGTATTTATTTTTAAGCTATTGACATCACCTAAGTTATAATTTTGTGGCATAAGGTGTTGAGCTAAGGTGGTACCACAAATAACAATTCCTTTTAGTGGGGTAAAACGTGTACACAAATTAGCTAATAATTGTGTGATGTGTTTGTTTTTTATATCTGTTATTTCTACAATGAAGCTTTTTTCTAAAGATAGGGCAGAACTTATTTTATTGATTAAAGTTTTATTTATGGAGTATGTATGAAGGTTATTTTGTGTAGAATAAAAAAACAAAAGTGATGGTTTTGAGCTATTTTGTTGATGTAGTTTATAGTAGCGAAGCTGTGGTGGGGTTATAATTGTGTTAATACCTAGTACATTTTTGGCATAGTCCAAGTAGGAGGGTGTGATATGATTTTGTTTTTGAGTGTTCATAATTATGCCAATTACTATATAACAAGTTACTATATTTAATCAAGTAAGTAGCAATCGTAAGGGTTGATGCGGTGTATCTGTACCGGGTAAAAGTAACTGTAATAATATTAACAAGCTTCTATACCGAATTAAAAATTTTCTTCGAAGGAGACTTCACCTTTAATTCCTACTTGGTAGGCAGAGGGTTTGCGTTCAAAGAAGTTAGTGAGTTCTTGTGTATCTTGCAGGTCCATAAAGGAGAAGGGGTTTCGGACATTAAAAACACGGGCAATGCCTAATTGTTCTAATCGGATATTGGTGATGTATTGCAGGTAAGTTTTCATATCTTTTAAGCTAAGCCCTGCAACCCCTTTATCTAAAATTTCTTTAGCAAAGGATAGTTCGCAATCGATAGCTTCGTGAAACATGGTGACGATCATACTTTTCATCCCGGGATGAAAGATATCTGGTTGTTCTTTGCGGGCGGTTTCAATAACTTTAAAAGCAAAATTAATGTGGCAACTTTCATCTCTAAACACCCAGTTTGTGCCGGTGGCAAGTCCGTTGAGCAGTCCTTTGGATCGTAAAAAATACACATAAGCGAAAGCTGCAAAAAAGAACAAGCCTTCAATAGCTCCTGCAAAGCATATTAAGTTCATTAAAAACCTGCGTTTATTTTCTAGGGTGTCTAATTGGTTTAATTTGTCAACGGAATCCATCCACTTAAAACTAAAGTCAGCTTTTTTCTTAATAGAGGGTATTTCGTTAATAGCGGAGAATGCTTTAGCACGCTGTGTGTGGTCGGGGACATAAGAATCTAATAAAGTAAGGTAGAATTGCACATGGAGCATTTCTTCGTAAAGTTGCCTGCCTAAGTACATACGTGCTTCTGGCGAATTGATATGTTTATACAGGTTGAGTACTAAATTATTACCTACAATAGTATCGCCTGTGGCAAAAAAAGCCACCAGCCGTTGGATCAAAAACTTTTCGTTAGAGCTTAGTTTTTGATTAAGGTCTACGATGTCAGGGCTAAAATCTACTTCGTCCACAGTCCAGGTGTTTTTAATGGCATTTTTGTACATTTCGTAAAAAATGGGATATTTCATAGGGCGTAAAGTGAGTTCAAAACCAGGGTCTAAAATCATTGACAAGCCTCGCATATTGTAGGGTTTTCTAAGTCAGTACTATCAGTAGAAGTGGGTGATTGTGAGTCATTATGTTCACTAATGGTTACTTTAGCAATACTAGTGGCAGGGCGAGAGCGTAAATAATAAGTTGTTTTAATACCTTTTTGCCATGCATACATGTACATACTAGATAATTTACCGATAGAGGGGGTTGCCATAAATAAATTAAGAGATTGACTTTGGTCGACATAAGCACCTCTACCTTGGCACAAGTCAATTAGTGATTTTTGCGACAGCTCCCAAGCTGTACGATAAATGTGTTTAATATCTTCAGGAATGATGTCAATATTCTGAATAGAACCCTCATGAGCTTTGATTTGCGAGCGAAGCTTGTCTGTCCATAAAGATTTTTCTCTTAGTTTGTTCACTAAGTATTTATTGACTTGGATAAATTCTCCTGATAGTGTTTCCCTTTTAAACATGTTGGATATTTGTGGCTCAATCGATTCATATACTCCTGTGATAGAAGCAATGGTAGCTGTAGGAGCTATAGCAGTGAGTAACGAGTTTCTTAATCCGTATTTTTTAACTTTCTTTTTTAATTCTTGCCAGCGATTTAATTGAGAGGGAGTAACACCCCACAAATCAAATTGTAATTGCCCTTGGCTTGCTCTGGTGTCTTTAAAAGCAGGGTGTGCCCCATGTTTTTTACTTAAATTACAAGAAGTGTTTACCGCATGGTAATATATCTCTTCTTGAATACGGTTAGATAGTGTTAACGCTTTGGGTGAATCATAAGCCCAATTAAGTTTAAAAAATAAGTCTTGTAGCCCCATAAGTCCTAAGCCAATGGGACGCCACTTTTGATTTGATTTAGAAGAAGGGGATATGGGGTAAAAGTTAATGTCAATTACTCTATCTAAAAAGATGACTGCCTTTTCTACAGTTTTTTGCAACTTATTCCAATCTACTTGAGTTTCAGGGTGATAGTGGTTGCTAATGTTGACAGAGCCTAAGTTGCACACAGCTGTTTCTTTATGGGATGTGATTTCTAAAATCTCTGTACAGAGGTTAGATAGATGGATCACATTTTCTTCTCGCAGAGTTTGATTGCTTTTTTTGTTGCTATGGTCTTTGAAGGTCATCCAGCCGTTACCTGTTTCGGCAAGGGTTTTCATCATACGAGAGTATAAAGCACGAGCAGGTATTTGCCGCTGTGCCAAGCCTTTAAGTTCAGCTTCTTTATACAAAGTTTCAAATTGCTTGCCAAAAGTATCTGTTAATTGAGGCACTTTTTTAGGGTCAAATAAAGACCACATTTTATTTTCTTTCACTCTTTGCATAAATAAATCAGGTATCCAGTTAGCAAGGTTTAAATTATGGGTTCTTTGGTTTTCATCCCCTGTGTTATTTCTTAATTCTAAAAATTCTTCGATATCAGAATGCCATGTTTCTAAGTAAATGCAAGCAGCACCTTTTCTGCGTCCTCCTTGATTCACGGCCGCTACAGAGGAATCCATTGTTTTTAAAAATGGTACAACACCTTTTGAATGCCCATTCGTACCCTTAATGAGAGAGCCTCGCGACCTAATACGACTAAAAGAAACCCCAATACCTCCAGCAAATTTAGAAAGTAAAGCAATATCTTTATATTTATCGTAAATGGCTGACAAATCATCATGAGGGGAGTCTAACAAGTAACAAGAAGATAGTTGAGGTAAAATAGTGGCAGAGTTAAATAGAGTAGGGGAGCTTGGCATGTAATCTAATTGCGAGATAAGGTCGTAGAACTCTTTGGCTTCTTGAAAGGTTTTAGCTAATCCGCAAGACACTCGCAGAAAAAAGTACTGCGGTGTTTCAATAACTTCTCTGGTTTGGGGGTGCTTTAATAAATAACGATCGTATAAGGTACGAATACCAAAATATTCTAATTTTCGAGAACGGCTTTTTTCTATAATAATATTGAGTGCTTCTTTATGTTCTTTTACAAACCGGTAGCTGTTTTTAGAAATAAGCCCATTTTTCCAGCCCATTTTGATAGATTCAAAAAAATTTCTAATATTTTGGTTGTGTATTTCCTCATCAATATAGCGACTCATTAAACGAGAAGCTAGTTGTGAATAATTAGGGTCTTCTGCAATAAGTAAAGAAGCCGTTTGAATACATAACTTATCTAGCTCCTTAGTGTTAGCACCATCGTAAAGCCCACTAATAACCTTGGTGGCAACCCGCATAGGGTCTACCTCTTTTATATGATCCGCACAAGCTATGACTACATTAATGATTTTATTGACATCTACTGGTTCTAAATCGCCATTTCGTTTGCGCACTCGCATGATTTTAGGACCTGTGCTTTCTTGCTCCTCCGGTGATGTGGCTACATGCGATACGGGTATAGTAGCTTTATTTATCTGAGGATGATGAGCTTTATGGGGCTCAATGTTTTTGCTTGCTTGAAAAGCTGAGGCATTAGGCTTTGGTTTTAATGCTTGTTTAGCTTTAGTGGTTTCTTTAATGCTTTCTACGGGGTTTAAATCCATGTTCACCTTATTTTTCTTAAAAATTTAAGTTTCTTAATTTCCTTACTCTGTTTATTTTTAGCTTTAGTTATTTTTAGTTTTCCTGTTGTTTTTTGTGCTTTATTTTTTAGTTCCTTGTTTTTTGTTTGTTCTTTTTGTTTTTGCTATTTTGTTTGTTCCTTATTTTGTTTGTTTCTTATTGTACCCTGTTGCTGGTCTGTTGTTTATTCTTATGTTTCTTTTTGCTTATCCTTATCTTATCCTTGTTTATTCGGTGTTTATTCGGTGTTTATTCGGTGTTTTGCGTATATTTTATGAGTTTCGTTACATGCATAAAATATTTTCACATTATTTTCCATAAATAAAAGTAATCATTCTTTTATACTATATGTAGAAAATTAACAAAGCTATTTTTTTTTTAAGAAGCATCGCTTAAATTCCAATATAGTGCTGTTTATAGAGACTATATCCTAGGCTAAAGCCTAAAAATAAGACTTATAATAACAAAACTTAATTTTTTTTGCACCGCGTAAAAAAATGTTTTTCATAATACACAGTACCAAAAAAGCTTTAAAAATCTTAAAAATTATTTAAAAAACCCCACAAATTACCATAATAAGTTTCCCTAAAAGCTGATGCTTAGCTTATTAAAATCCCCGATAAGTTATATTATGTTACATTTTTTGCTTGCTTTAAAAAGGTGGCTTTTGGCTTACATTTATTTGCCTAAGGTTTGTGGCTTTAGCGAATTTTAAGTCGATTTTAATACAATTCCAATTATGGGGTAGTTGTTGAAAAGGCAAGCGATCGGCCCATTCAATAAATAACCACTTTACCTCTTCCCTTGCACCCTTTTTTGGGGTTTTTTTTTGAAATATGTCCCAAAACCCTGTGGATTCTAAATCCTCACTGTTTTTTAAACGATATAAATCCACATGGTAGATATGCTTGTTACCTGCTACATAGCTATTGCATACTGTAAAAGCAGGAGACATCACACGGCACCCTTCAGATTCTAATAAAGCTCGTACTAAAGTTGTTTTGCCCACTCCCAGAGGACCACAAAGTAAAAGTACCTGATAGTTCTTAAAACTAACCTTTAGTTTGTGGCAAAAATTAGGTATTTCTCTTAAATGAACTAACATAGTATTATAATTCTATAAATAACAAATATTTTCTGACGATGTAAGGGGAAAAACCATGCTCATCTGCAAAAGCGGGTTGCTTTTGATACCCCCAAAGGCTACTGATGCCCTTAAAAAAAAGGAGATAGCTAGTTTTTAGCAGAAGAAGTCGTACGTGAGGCAGAAGATTTAGCTTTTCGTACCTTTTTTGGCACAAAATGTGGCTTATAGGACTGATGCTGAACTATAAGGAAGATTAACTTATCTAATTTACTATCCAAACGATCCATACGATTTTCTACCCGATGAATGTCTTTTTTAATGGGTGCCAACATAGCATTAAACGACACTAACAATAGGCTTAAAAAACCTATAAGAAAAATACCAGCTGTAAATAAGTCTCTTCTATCCATACTTTACTAAGTATAACATAAACTAACCCCTATCACAACCCCTAAAGCATGTTATTTTTAATGCGTAAAAAGGGGTTAGAAAATCTTTTTTAACATTGATTGGATGTATTCTTCTTGTTCCTTATCCATCAATACATTTACCAACACTGTGCCAGAAAAGATAGCACCCTCAATCTTTGCTCTTTCAATGGTGACAGCATATAGATCAGCCTCGGTTAAGTTGGCTTTTGTGAGATTGGCTCTTCGTAATTCTACAGAAAATAACTTTGCACCAAACAAGTCCACCTCGCTTAAATCAGCAAGTGAAAAGTCTGATCCGATAAAAGTCGCACCCTTAAGTTTCGCTCTTGTTAGATTTGCTCCAAAAAAATTGCACTGAGTGCAATGCAACCACGACAGATCCGCACCTGTCAGGTTTGCACCAATAAAATTCACCCGAAAAAAATGCATGCTCCTTAACTTAATGCCTGATAAATCTGCACCCTCAAAATCGCACATATACAAAATGTTTTTGTATATATACTTTCTAAAATTGGTGCTATCGCACCTAACCCCCTTAGCCTTAGCTAAGATCCGTGTAGGTTTTAATGCTGGAGTTGAGTTTAGTGCTTGAATTATGTGAGGGGTATTAAAACTGCGAGTAAGCTGAATGACTTGAAGAGGCTGTATTGACTGATTGGACTCAGCAGTTACGCAAGCTGTAAGAAACAGACTTAAGCCTAGTATAGTTAACCGTAAAAAGTTTGTTTTATTCATACTCATACAAGAATCATAACAGTTAACAATAGGATTTTGTTTTAATTTTATTGACAATAAATTCTTCTAACACTTGTGGGTTTTTCGGGTCAACAGAAAACACTGATTGCTGTTCGCAACGCTTTTTTTCTTTAATAAGCCACTTTAAGATTTGAGCTAATTTTTTATTCTTTTTATCTTGAAAAAATGGGTCATTATTCAACGCATCTTTTGCTTTTTTAATAGAGCGCATTTCCACAGCATCTTTAGTAGAAACTTCATAACAATGTAAATCATATTGTTTAATATCTTCAGGGAGGAGTCCTAAAAAATGCACATTAGGGGCACTAAAGTCAGCGTTGCGTATAAGGCTAGAAGCAGAACCTGCTTTTAAAGTACGATAGATATTTTGTAAAGTATAAGCATCTAAATCTCCGTAAAAAAATAGTGGGACTTTTAATTGATTTTGTATCGTACGGCACCAACCTCGTACTGCATTGCTTGGCACCCCTTGAGCACCAATAACAATGCAATTTTGCCTTTTAGTAATACCATTAGAAACTAAAGTATTAGCCGTACCTTCTGATTCCACCACGAGGCAAAAATCCAAACGCCCTTTCTTTTTTAAAGAAAAAAGCTGTGGCTTATTTTTAGGTTGAAAAGGGGTGGTACCTAATGTGCTTAAATCCACCACCGCTTTTGTTTTATCAGGTAGAGTTTCTGTTACCACTAAGTGTTTAGAGTAGGTCTGCCCTCCTCTGTCATTGGCAAAACAATTCATCTCTTCCCTATAAACCTCTAACATATCGCAAATAAAATCCACAACAGAGTCACTTTCATTTTGACTTTCAAAATCTAACGGTTTATAAAGTGTGTCGGACTTAATAAGACCTTTGCATATATAATATAATTCTCTTTTTGTGTTGACAGAACCTGTTTTAATATTGTTTAATAAAATCTCTAATAAAAACACCGCTCGCGACATTTTCTGCACTGATGATACATTAAGCTCTGATTGCACTTTTTTCCCCTTAGGTACTAAATAACCTTTTGTAGCGTCATAAGCACTATTATCTAAAGAACATTTAATAGCAGAGAGTACAGGGCGTTTAGATCGTGTTAAGTCTTTTAACATCTTATTGCATATTTTAATCACCATCTCTTTAATGTTTTTTTTACTGTTTTTTTTACTCGATGGTGATCTGGTAAAATAAGAATTAGTTGTTTTGGACATTTTTTAATTGCTCCAATTTGGTTTTTGCCGATTGTAAGGCTTGTTCAGCCTCTTCAGTATCTTGCCCTAGTATTTTCATAATACCTTGACGAGCTTTTTCTATTTGTTGTTTATTAGCCTTTGTAATATCAGCTAATTTTTTAACTAAAATAGGTACAAATTGTTTAATGTACTGTGTTTTCTTTTTTAAATCTTGTTCCCTTTTTTCTTTCTTAATATGACGCGATAGCTTGTGTCCTGTTTGCATAAGAGTACGGCGAATTTCTTCCACCAATTCTTCGCTAGCATCAATAGTCTCTTTAGAAGCATTTTTAAAGGTGATAAAAGGCGAGGTTACTGACACAGCAAATATGTACGGTCCTAACGGTAAATTGTTTTTTTGTTGAGCTAAACCATAAGCTCTCCAATTGACCGATTCCACAGCTTTTGTAATAGCACAAGCTGACTTGTCAAATTGCAAAGGCACACGATTAGCAAACCGCATTAAGCGTACAGGAGTGGATTCACCATCTGTACTGTCTGGTTTATCTGCCCAGCGGGCAATAGCGACTTCTACCACCACTGGTTTGTGGTCGCAAATTTTAGGTTTTCTGGCTATGACACTAAAAAAATCTACGGCACCTATACGCTGAATGGATTGCGATAAAGCCTCTTCCCCAACTGTTAACACAGAGCTAGTAGATGGATTTATCATTTTAGAATGCTGCAGAGAATGAAAGATTTTTTTATACTCTATTTTAGAAAAAGACGGCAAACTTCTTTTTAACCAATGAGCAGGCAAACCATTTTTTGTAAAAACCTCTAAAGTATTAGCTGTTACTTTAGAAAAAGCTTTTTTTAAAAAAGAGGCTAAATTAGATCTCCCATATAGATGAGCGTAAGAAATAAGCTCCCCTAACTTCATAGTATGAGGGTGGGGTAAAGTAGCAGGGGGGATGCGAGGGGTTGTGTCACTCACTTTTTCAATCCGTCGCCATGGGTGGTCCAATAATTTGTAGTGCAGAGTTAAATGAGGGTTGACTAAAGCCGTACCTTCTAAATAAGAAGTCAAACCTCCATCACCTTTTATTTGAATACGACCACTAATTCGAAATTTTACTTTTAACCCATGACTTTTCCAATTAATGTAAGTTTTTTTTCGCATAATGCCTTTGTTTTTTTTAATATCTACATCAATAACAGTTTGCAAGGCTTGAGGCTGGTTTTTTGTTTTACTAATCACCTCCACTCCCACAGCATTAGTCAACTGTGCCCAAGTAACAGCAGCTGAAATACCAATACCTTGCTGCCCTCTAGAGCAACGCCCTCTGCCGAATTTACTGGAAGCTAAGTATTCGCCAAATACTTTTGGTAAATCTTCTATCTTTAAGCCTGGACCATTGTCCTCAATAGTAATTTCTATTAACTCTGTTTGACGAGTAGAAGAAATAGCACCTAGCCTTTTAATCTCCACTGTAATAAATGGTGCGATTTGAGCTTCTTCACAAGCGTCTAGGGCATTATCCACAGATTCTTTCAGCGTTGTAAGCACTGCCTTTACAGGAGAAGAAAAGCCTACTTGTTGCAAGTTTTTGGCAAAATACTCTGCCGTACTACTGGTTGTAATGTTACTCATAGTGTTTTTTGTTACCTCAATTTGTATGGGTTAAATTTACCATTATCTTTATATTATCGTTATATTTACCATTATTTTTACATTATCTTTACATTATCTTTACATTATCTTTATGCTATGAGCTAAAATAAATTTAAAAATAATGTAAAAATAACCGAAATTATAATTATAAAGATTATAAAATAAGTTATGAGAAAAATTCAGCTTTTATTTGTTTTTTGCGGTCTAGTTTTATCTATCGGGTGTGCTGTCCCCAACAATGGTCCTGTTAATGTGAATACGACTATAAGCCAGTACAGTCAACAAGATATAGAGTATTTTCTAAAAATAGCACTAGAGGTTGAACTAGCATTAAATATTGGTAGAAATAATCCACTAGTGGTTAAAAAATGGCAATCTGATATTCGTATCCAAATGCATGGTCAATACACAGCAACTGATGAGCAAGAATTAAATATTATTATAAATGAATTAAGAAGTCTTACTGGTTTATCTATAACCAGAGTACATAATGGTCCGGCTAACATAAATATTTATTTTGTACCAGAAGATAATTTTGCACAACATATACCTGGGTATGACACAAATAATAACCAAATGGGAATATTTTATTGCGACTGGAATCCTAGTAATTATATCATTTATAAAGCTACGATTGGTGTTGACACTATATTACAAGGGGTAGAGAGGCGTCACATTTTGCGTGAGGAATTAACTGGCTCTTTAGGGTTATTAAATGACGCTGATTGGTATCCGAACAGTATATTTCAAACACATACTGAATACACTCCCACACAATATGCCCCTATAGATAAAAAAATTATAAGGCTTTTATACGACCCACGCATAAGACCAGGCATGCACCAACAAGATATTTACTTAGCTCTTAACAACCCACCTCCAGCCCATGGTAATCGCCCTCCTGTTATACTCGCAAGTAACTCTCCTCCTTTTAGAAGTAATGTGACTGATTAAACCCTTGTATTCCCACACTAGCCATTAATATACTCTATACCGACCGTTATCCCTATAATAGTGATCATTTTAGCACTTGCTTAAAATCTATAAAGTAACTTTAAAATTTTTAACACTTTTAATATCCAAGAGGATCAATCTCCCATTCTTCATCAGGTTTGTACAAACCTTTTTTTACTAGCAATTTAATATGTTTAAAAAATTTATTTACAAATTTTTTACAAATTGTAGTTTTTCTAAACTCTTTTAATTGGTTTTTTTGAATAAATATGTTAAGCATTTCAGTTTCCTCTTTTGCTAAATCTTTCCATTCTTTAAAAGGGATACCTTTACCTTTAAATAGTACACATGCATCACACATATAATCTGCAAAATATCTATAGACAGGCAATATATCATTATATATTTTTTTTGTACTAAAATTACTACATCTCATATCATACATTAAAACCCATGATAATAAATATAACCTATACCATTTTTTTTTGCTCCATTTTTGACTAATAAGTGCCATTAATAAATCAGTACTTGCAAAAATATCTTTGCCATTTCTTTTGAAAAATCTTACAGCTATTTTATCATCTTTGTTATCTAAAACATCAATAAATTTTTGTAACTTCATTTATTTAAACCTCTAAAAATAACAACATTATTACCACCATAAGCAGATGGAGCTTTAATCCCCCTAATACCTTTCCTTTTGGCAATATGCCCTATAATGTGTGTGAACTTATATGCCTCTTTGTATGTTTTTTCTTTTTTAGCGATAGTTTTTTGTGTTAATGGACTATCTAAATTTTTACTTAAATTTTTTAAAGTATTAGCATCAGTTAAATCTAACACTTGGTCTAACTCTATATTTTTAGAGCCAATATGATACCAATATTTTATCTGCTGATTAGTTAACTGCTTACCACTTTGTATATACTTTTCTCTTATCTCTTTAATAGCCGTTTTACGAGTAAGAGAAGTATACATCGCTCTTTCCCCCGGCATAGAATATCTATTATTCACATGCTTTGTGCTATACTTAAAGCGAAATAAATCTTCCTGCATGTTACGATAAGGCATACCAGTTGGTGTGTACCCTCTCCTTCCTACAGCTCGCCACAAATTTTGATTAAGCTTCACAAGTTTTGCACTATCTATGTTTTTATAAAGTACAGAGTAAGTATTGCCTAAATCCACTAATTCTTTCTTATTAAAAGCCCTGCCTTTTAGCATCTTACTAAAGCGCATCTGGCGAGCTAAAAACTCTTTTCCCACAAAGGGTAAACGCATACTGCTTGCATCTAGCTCTTCTAATGCCTTAGTGTAATCCTCAATACCTGCTTTTTTTATATAATGAAGAGTCCCTCTCACTTCCCTTATGCTAGGGTTTTCTCTCACAAAAGCTCTTTTTAAAAAATGGGTAGTAGATCTTACTCCCCTTTTAGTTTTAAAACCTATATCTTGTAATACGCTTAAAACACTATGGGCTTTATCAATAACTTTTGCAAAATGAGATTGTATAAAAGTGGTTTTTGTATAAAGCACTTTGTTAATTATTTTATTTAAAACTTTACTTGATTGATTAATAGATGTTTTTATCACCCCAGAACTTAATACGCCTCCACTTATACCCGATAAAGCTATCCCTATAACCGAAAAAGACCTTTCAAAATGTGTGAGCCTCCTACCTGTCAAAAGGTGCTTGCCAGTTAGTGCCTCGTAAATGTCTTTACCTACCCCTATATATGGCATTACCCCTAAGGCTATGTCTGACATGGTCTCTCCTACATGATAGGCGATTTCCGCCTCTTGCTTTTTACCTGCTACAAACTCTTGGTCTGCCACCTCTACTGCTGCTAACCCTATAGCCCGAGCATCCATCCCCTGCTGGTGGTAAGGATGAACCTCATAGAGTTTATTATAAAGCCCTTGCACTTTATCTAAAAACTCACCCTTTGGAGATTGAAATGAGTAAGGTTTTTCATCATCACTATTTAATGATGTGGTTAAACTTTTATCTTCTAAAAACGCCAGCTCCCCCCTACTATACTTTGTTTTTAATTTGTTTTTTACAGCCCCCATAATGTTTTCTTCATAAAGCTCGTGAGCTTGTGATTTTAACAAAGGCTCTAAATCAATACGCTCGGTAGAATCTGTACTATGCTGAATGTTTTTGCTTAAAACTTTTACATCTTTATCTAATTTATTTTGTGTAGGGTTAAACACATGCTTTACAGCTAATTTGTAAGCTGCATTATGTAAAATCTCTTCTATCTCTTTGGCATGCTCTAATATTTTTATATCTTTTGCAACATACTCTTTGTCATCTAAATGTAACTTTTTATATAAATCCGTGTTTAATATATCTTCTACTTGGTTGATAATAGTGTTTGCCTGCTCTATCCAACTTGTTTGATGAATTTTTGTACCACTACCTTGAGCTACAAATAACCGCCCAAGCTCTCGCATTTTTTGCTTTGTTAAATACTTTATTTTAAAGTCCACAACCTTTGTTGCTACTTGATACTTTATAACTGTTGTTGCGTCTTGAATAATATCTGCTAAAGAAATGCCTTCAATTAAATCACCCACTTCTTTATATTTATCCATCATAATCTGGTACACCTGTGGATAAATCTGTTTTGCCTTGATATTAATCTTATTTAACCACTCTTGGTTTATCTCTGCATCAGAAGTAAAAAACTCTTGGTGTAACTCATCGATAAAAGGAGCTCCCACACTGTATTTTACTGTTTTAATTACTTGAGTTATAACATCAAATAGATATCTTTCACGTAGATGTTTTTCATATAGATACCTTTGATAGTTTCTATAATCCTGCTCTAATTGACGATACATGTTGTCATTAAATTCCCTCTCCTGCCTCTGCCTTTCTACCCAATCACTAAGTGATTCACCCCCGGGGCTTTGTGTTTCACCACCATAACCATCATCATCGCTACTGCCAGTTCCTCGACCTTTGCCTTTTCCGTCAACCAAGCTCCCCTCTTTATTTTGAAAACCAGCAGGTAGTGTCTTATTCACGTGTCTATCACCTGTAGGGCATAAAGCAGGATTAGCCGGATCAAACTCCCCTGTTTCCATATTAAAGGGAGTGTCTATACATAAAAAAGAAGGCTCCGGAGGAGGATAATTAGCAGGATAATTGGCAGATTGCTTGTCAGATTCTATAGGCTGCATAGGCTGCATAGGTTGCATAGGCTCTATAGATTCTATAGATTCAGGATATTCTTCAGACACAATAGAAAAATGCCAAAAAACTAACCCGCAAAATAAAAAGCTTTGCAAAAAAGTAAAAGAAATATTTTTACCTATTATCCTCACAAGTCTATCCTCAAACCTACCCTTAAATCTACTTTTTTTTTACACCTGCCATTATCACTACCTGTCATCTACATTGTATAGATAATATTTTTTTTTAAAATAAACAGTTATTCTTTATTTATGGCATTCATTTCGGCATTTATATCACCCATTATGATAGAATGTATAGAGTACGCCCACTCGGGTGTGTTCACTGGTGCTTCACACAAACCATAAGTGTTTTTATTTTGCACTTGTAACCGGGTGCAAGCTTTTTTAGATAGTTCTTCAAAACTGCTATTACTATATTCACTCACAACATCATCTATTTCTTTTTTTGCCCTTGTTACTTGAGTGTGGATGTTTTTTACTCCATCTTCCATCCACTTTTTAGCATTTTTATCATTTTTTGGGAAATTAAAACCCTCTGCTGTACAAACATCAGCTATAGTAGATACATAATCCCTTGCAATGTTTAACTCTGATAAAGATTTATTTAAATTGTAAATATCTCCATAAGAATAAGCCACACTTGCCATCCCCATAGAAAAAGCTATATAAGGACTCACACGGCCAATATCCATACTACAATCTAAAGGTTTATATTTATCGTAAATATTTTTTTCTGATTTTTTGAAGGAATTAACCCAAAACCCTAAACCCTCATCCCCCATAAACTGAAGGTTGCTTTTCACAATAGATACAGATTGAGTGATACGATCTGCCACCACATTAGAAAATGTAAAACCAGAACAAACATTTTTTGCATCCATCACTTCTTTATGCAATGTGTTTGTGTTAGCAATAATCTTTTTTGTTAAATCAACACACTGGTAATATCTGTCCCGTGTGGTAACAGGGCTTTTACAAGTATCAGTACGCTTGAGTGCTGTATCTGTTATGTTTTTTGCCTTAACAGATAAGTTAGTCAACATCTCTTCACAAGTTTTAATGGTACGAGCTTGTTTTACAAACTCTGACTGGTGGTTTTGCCTATTCTGCTGGATGGTTGACATATACTGATTAGCTAATAAAATATTTGGCATTAAAACACTTAAAATCACCATTAAGTAGCGTTTAAAAAATATGTTTTTTATCATCATAATCCTCCTTTTTAATTCTTTATTTTAGAACTCCACTTTTTTATATCAAAAGAAAGTGAAAAATCAGGAATACTCTCTATAAACGATAAATGCTCTTTAGTGTAATTTACACCTACAAACAGTGACCACATTTTTAACCAGTCATTTTGTAGAGTGCTTATTGTATGTGTTTGTTGCTGGTAGTTTGTAAGGGTACTCTTTTCAAAATTCTTTAACCCTTGTAATCTATTAGTAGAATCTGTTTGCATTTTACTGATAAGATTTAAAAAAGATTTAAAATAGCCTTTATCACTACTTTTATAATTGTATTGCAATAAAGTCATAATTTGTGCTAAAAGGAGCTTGTGATTTTCATCTTGAGAAGAAGATAAAAATTCTATACTCTGTAAAAGTTTTTTCATACTTGGTAAAATATCTTTATATACAGAAAATTCAGCATGAACTTCTATATCTTTAATTTGGTTTTTTATAAGCAAAATAAGGTTTTTTGCTTTTATATTATCTTTTGTGCCTACATAGTTTAAATCGTTAGATAAATGCTTTAATACTTGTTTAAAAAATTTCTGAAACTCATCATAATGATTTGAAAAAACCGCAAATAACTCATTTAACTGTTGAAGGTTATTAAGCACGGATTGTTCATGCTTTATGTTATAGAGGTTATTATTGTAAGTACGTGTAGTGTCCTGCGACCATCCCACTATTTGTTGTATTTGAGGTTTTAAGCGACGATGCTCGTGTAAGACCCGTTGCAACTCCTGCATAGCAAGCCTTATGTGCTTAACATGCTTTTGACATTGATGTAAAACATTTTGTTTTTCCTCTTGAGAGTGCCAATACCAATCCACACTTCTTATTTTTTGCTTGCAATCCCATACAAACACATCCACATGAGGCGAAATACTATCATAACCACATATTGCATACTTTTTTTTAACAAACCACACAATGTTTGCTGTTGATAAATGGGTTTGTGCATTGTAATATATGATATGCTTGTTGTTGTGACATGTATCACCAAATATTTTAGCTTCCACCCCGAAACAACAAAACACAGCTAATAAAAAATAAATAAAAAAATTATGTCGCATTAATACTATCCCATAGTGCTTTATAGTCAGATTCACTTAAAATTAACCCTTGATGAACAAAATAAGATAATGTAACCGACATTAAAACGGCAGTGTTTTTTATCTCTTGCCCTGTTAGTAGTGTTGTACCCGTACATAACTCATAAATAGCCGAAGTTTCAACCCCTGATTTTTTAAAGTCTGAAGGTATTACACTGCCCGATACGATACTTATGATATGCTCTGCCATAATGAGTGCTATTTGAGCCTTAACCTTACTTTTTTTATACTCCTTATCAGCAACCTTTAACATAGATAAACCACACACTCGAGCTTTCATCCCCTGCGGATGATAAGGATTAGCTTCATAGAGCTTGTGATAAAGCCCTTGCACTTTATCTAAAAACTCACCCTTTGGAGATTGAAATGAGTAAGGTTTTTCATCATCACCAGTATCAGCATCAGCATCAGCATCACCACCATCACCACCTGCACCACCGCCAGTAGCACTACTTGAGGGGGTGGTTAAACTTTTATCTTCTAAAAATGCCAGCTCCCCTCTATTATACTTAGCTTTTAATTTGTTTTTTACAGCCTCCATAATGTTTTCTTCATAAAGCTTATGGGCTTGAGATTTCAACAAAGGCTCTACATTCATGTCTTCTGTTGATTGCACAGTGTGTTTAAGTGCTTTATTTAAAGCTTGTAAATCTTGGTTTAATTGCAGAGCTTTTAAATCAAGCTCTATTTTATCTTTATAAAACGCTTTAGCATCAGAAGTAGGAGCAGGGGTGGATGGTTTTTCACCCAAAGCTTCAGTGGTAGGCAATTTACCTTGAGGTGGAGATGTTGTTCTTTTTTCAGAATCCCCGCCCTTATGAATCTTGCTACAGCCAATGAGTGTAACTAAAACAATAATAATAAAACTAATAGTATTCATTTTACGCTTTTTTACAATAAAAAACCCTTTATAGATTACATAATATTTTTTGTCAAATATTTTATATATTTTTTTGTAAAATTTACATTCTATAATCTCACTTTTATATAACAATAGATTATTAAGGAGTGAGCAAAGAGTTTAAATTTCTTTTTATATATTCTGCTTGAGCAAAAGCAGATAAATGAATGTCCGCATTATAATAATGCAAGCCCCAATCCTTAATACATTGCTCCGTTTGAGATTTTTGAAAATCTTTAACAGGATGGTACTTTTTTGAAGCCCATGCAAAAGACCAAAGCCCCCCAGGATACACCACATTAGAATAATGATACAAACTAACTATAGGAAAAGCCGACTTAAGAGATTGTAAAATAAACTTTTGTGCTTTCTGCTCACGAGCAAAAAGAGGAGATTCCGCTTGCACCACCAACACTCCATCTTTTGTCAATATACGAAACACATTTTTGTAAAACTCGGGAGTAAATAAAGAACACGCAGGTCCTAAAGGGTCAGTCGAATCCACTAACACAACATCATACTTTTTTGTACTTCGTTTGACAAACTCTGCCCCATCCTCAAATAATAACTCTACCCGTGGATCTTTAAACGCCCCTGCCAACCTAGGAAAATACTTTTTACTTACTTCCACCACCATTTTATCTATTTCCACATTAACAATGCCAGCAACATTGCTGTGCCGTAACACTTCTTTTGCACTACCCCCGTCACCACCACCTATAATCAACACGGAGCAAGGTTTAGGGTGCGTAAATAACGGCACATGTGCTATCATCTCGTGATACACAGCCTCATCTTTCTCACTAATCATCACAATGCCATCATTTAATAATAACCGCCCTTGACCTGCAGTTTCCACAACATCTATGTTTTGATAAGAGCTTTTAATAGAACATAAAACTTTTTTGCACCTAAAGCGAGTGGCAAAATTTTTGCCATGTTGCTCTTCTACCCATAAGTTCATGTTGTTTTGCCCTTGACTTGCTAAAGTGTTGGCAAACTCTTTTAAATTGTTGTTGTTGTTAGTGGTAATATTATTGTCAGACATAAAAAATTCCTTTTTTTAAAGTATGGCTGAAGTGGTAGTGACTTGAAAAGGCGGGCGAGGGTACTTGTAAGGTCTAAAAAAACTAGAAAATTGCACATGGTATCCACACTCTAAGTGCTGACCAAAAAATGAAGAGCGAATAAAAAAATCAGGTGCACTATAAGATACTAATTTTTGAGAAGAAAAAACCACCACATCCACACTCACTGGTTTAAAAAGAGATACCACTTTGTGGATAGTCTCTTCTAAAGAAAATTGCATAATGTTCGTCTCAAAACTGACATAAAACCCTGGGTTTTGTGGCGTAACATGAATGGTGTAATAATCGTTATTTATCCCTATACCGTTTAAAGAATACCCTTGAGGATGAAATTTATAATCATCTATTTGAACATTGTTAAAAATCTTATCTATAGGTAATTGCGTTCTAATAGTATTTGCCGAAGCACTGTTAAAAAAAATATCTTTTATAGAATCATCTAAATCATACATTAATATCTCGACCGTGCGATCGTTTTTTTGCGGTAAATAAGGAGCTAAAGAATGAAATAAATAAAAATGATGCTCATCCGGGCTACCAAAACAAAAAGCCTTACCAGGGATTTTTGTTCTTATTTTATGAAAATCCTCTCCAAAAGAAGTTTTTTGGTGGCGGGGGAAAAGCTCGTTTTTTCTTTGATAAAAAAGTACTTGCACATCTTCCGGGCGAAGTTTTTTAAGCAAACTAAGCAATGCATTAATGAGAGAAGTGTGACCGCAAGTAAGCAATAACAAACGATGATCCCACACAAATAAACTGGATTCCGATAGCACATAAGAGTTGCAAAAAGAATGTGAGTAAGTAGATAAAATCCTAGCCCCGGCTTTGCGACACAACTTACGATAAAAGCCATCATCGTAATCACGCAAAGAAAGAGCCTGAGGAGCTAAAATAATCTCCAGCTTTTTTTCAGACGCTTCAAAGGGTTGCTTTTTAAAGCTCATTTTGCCCACTCTCCGTTTTAACTTATCCTGCTTAAAAATTTTAAAGTTTTACCTTCATACACTATTTTAATTTTTTTGCCAAGCCTAAATTGTAAAAATAGTGATGCATGAGTTAGGACATGCCCTAGGTTTCCCCGACCCTCCTCCCTCCCCTCCCCTGTCTACCTTCATCCAATCAACCAAAAAAATTACCCCTTTGGCTTTATAAGTGTTAAATTGTAAAAAATGCTTTTGAGTGAGGTTTTTTCCCTTAAAAACAAGTGTCTATTTACTGCTACTTTAGGATAAATCGCGGAAGGAGAAGCTTTTAACACAGAGCATTAAGCTATTGATAGTAAAATATATTGTATTTGGGTATAATACATAAGGTATAGTACAATTTATGAGTTGAGTGCAATTTTATGAAGCTCATTTATGAAACTGTAACTTTTGAGACTATAATTATATGAAACGATTAACATTTCTCTTGTTTTTAATAAGTGTTATGGCTTTTTCAGCCGAATCAGCGGTTATCATAAAAATCAAAGGTCGCAAAGCTCTTATAAAATTAGAAGGAGCTACCGCTGAAAAGGGCGACCGGTTTGATGCTCTTAACCTTTACGGAAAACCTTTAGGGCTATTGGAAATTAGAAAAGTAAAACGGGATAAAGCCATTGCTGTCTTAATTAAAGGCAAAATGGAAGTTAATTGGATACTAGACCCATCGGATGATAGCCAAAGCTCTTTTAAAGAGGAATCTCCCAGTGATTTTAAAGCTCCCAGCTCTCAAGCCAGTGCTAAAAGCCAATCAACGGCATCCTTACCATTATCACCCACTCTTACAGAAACAAAACACACTTTTTATGATCGCCAATCTCATAAAGCGTTAGGCTTATTTATAGGGCCTTATTTAAACTGGGTGCGACTTTCTTCTAGCACTAGTGCGTCTGGCTTCAGCTGGAAAACAAGTGGCACTTTTGACCTTATTTTTAACCAATACTTATCTGTGAGGTTAAATGCTGGTTATCAAACTCTGAAAGTAGAAGGTCAGGATTGCGACAATATCACTAATTGTAAATTAGTGTTGCATTATCCTGGTGCAGGTTTGCTTCTCCGGGTGAGTTTTTTAAAAAATACTTTGTTTCAGCCTTGGGTAGGTGTGGGAGGGCAATTATTTTGGCCCATCGTCAATAAACAATACGATTTAGGCTTAGATGAAAAAAGCTTTAACGGCTTTCACGGCTCTTTACTTGGTGCTATAGGTGTGGATATTCAACTCAAAACAATTTACTTCCCCATTCAGCTAGAAATGGGCTGGATTAACCCTGTGCTTATATCCTTCAACCCTGTTAAAGAAGGTTCTAAAGAATTTAAACCACTCTATGTGGGGCTTTTGCTCGGCATAGGTTTCTACATGTAAGCTTTTTCTCCATATAAGGCTTTTTTATAAGACTTTTACATATACTTTTACATATACTTTTACATATACTTTTTTACATGTAAGATTGAGTTTTTTTTAAGAAAGTAGCGAGGGAGGGACTTGAACCCCCGACACGCGGATTATGATTCCGCTGCTCTAACCACCTGAGCTACCCCGCCTTATAAAATGGCGTATTTACCATATTTATTACAACAGCCACTTCACAATATTTTATGAGTTTTACAAAACATACTCATTATTTTGTTTTATTGTATTTTTAATCATTGGTTGTTATAGTTATTTATATAATAGCATGAAAAGATGGTTATTGATATTTTTATTCTTCAGTTTATTCTTTAGTGGGTGTGTTTCTACACAACCTCCTCGAGATATTATCGGACCTATATCCAAGGTATTTTACACCGATTACAAAAACACATGGCAAGCGTTAATGCTAGCTTTAGAAAACTACCCTCTTGCTGAAGAAGATAAAGAAACAGGTTATGTAAAAACAGAAACCATAAAAGGCGAAACTCTTTGGCAATTACCTTTCCAGACAAATACCGTACATGGTCTGCGGTATTCGCTTTATGTGCAGGTGGTAAAAGGTAGTGCGAGGGAAAAACCTGCAACGCAGGTGAGCATTACAAAAAAGCTACTTTCTAGAAAAGGTTTTATAGATAGTTATCATCGTGTAGCATCTAACGGGTTAGAGGAAAAGTTTATTTTGTATCGCATTTTACGCGAAATAAACATTAACAAAATGATTGTAGCCAACCGCAAATAACACTCTCTTTCCCCTTTATTTTTAGGTTCAAAAGACACCTTGAGTGGAAAACTCATGCCTTTTTAATTTAATAAGATTCACCGCACAAGCTTTTTTTTATTTTTTTTTAATTGCGTGTAAATATTACATAGTTTTAATTCGCCGGCGGTGTGGGGTTAGCTTTTAACCTGGCTTTTATGCGTTTTAAGTTTGCTGCCGTTTTAAGCCGAAAGTTTTCAGCACTACTTTTACTTTGATCAAACTGATATTGGCTTGAACCATCCGCTTCTTTTGGTACATTAGCAAGGTTGGGAGGGGGGTCTGATACTTCTGGACCTACTACTGGACTAGTATCTGCATCATCTTGTGGGGGTAATACACACATTGGATGTTTCCCTTGAGAAAGTGTACCTCCTTGTGCCTTACAACTATCTTTTAAAGTAACATACTCATCTGGTTTTCCTCCAATGCATTTGTCTTTATACCAAGTGCCTCCTTGTGCCTTACAACTATCTTTCATAGGTTTTACACATTCCAACCGCCCTGTTTGTTTTTTTTCTAAAGTGTCTCAAAATGATACACTCCTTGCTTTATGTTCATATAGCTTTAAGCTTTAAAGCTTAGCAGAAGATACAGGCTTTGAGGCTATTTATCTTTTTGTAGCTTTGGTTTTTTTACAATATCTCTGGATATTCTTATGGGCTTTCTCTGTTAGATCATAGAAAGTATGTGGTGAGGTTTTTAAACTACCCTTAAAAGTTTAAAAAGCCTTTAATTTTTATTATTTTTTCTTAAAATATCTATTAGTAGCTTATATATTTCTTTGTGACCGTTATGCACCTCTTTTTTTAGATCACTTATTTCTTTGGTAGTATCTGTAATATGGTTACTTAGTTTTTCATCTATCTTTTTTATACTGCTTGCCATACCCTGAAACTTGTTTTCCATACCCTGAAACTTGTTTTCCATACCCTGAAACTTGTTTTCCATACCCTGAAACTTGTTTTCCATACCCTGAAACTTGTTTTCCATACCCTGAAACTTGTTTTCCATACCATGGGACTTGTTTTCCATACCATGGGACTTGTTTTCCACACCCTGAATTTTCTCGTTTATAGCCTTAATATCCCATGATACCCTTAAAAGCAATACGATTACAACTACTATACCTATCGGCACGGATTGCTGAAATAAACTTAATAAACCTACTGTCGTCATTAATTTGAACCTCCTCTTTATTTTTCGGATAAACTATAAAACCATAAAAAACAATAGGTTTTTTTAAAATTTCTTAAAAATTCTGTAAGATTTTCACACAATACCTCGGTCTTGCTCATTATCGCCCACATGAAGGTAGAGCATCATGCTAGTGGTGCATCACAAACCCTCACCTTTTTGGGTGTTAATTTTCTTTAAAGCAGATAAGGCTATGGAGTGTAATCTAGGGTCAGGATCTTTAAGTAAAGAGACAAATAGTGCTTTGTCACCAGATATGGCAAAATCGGCTAGTGCGGATGCGATATGGTGCCTAATCCAAAGGGAGGAGTTTTTATAAAAACTATCTTTAGCGTTAAGTTTTTCTATCAATCGCAGTTTATAGCGGGAGGCTTTTTGTCTGCGAATCAAGTCCACTGCAGCTGTGCGTACTACTAAGGATGGGTCATCTAGTAGTTTATCGGCGTACTGAAGAGCTAAACGAGTGTCTACTACTTCCATAGCCAACAAAGTGGCATTGCGGACAAACCACACTGGATGACTAAATAACGAGCGTAACACAGCCCTTGCTCTATAAGGCTCCACACTATGAGCTAAACTGATTAATGCATTCCAACGAGTGTGCATACTTTCTCTATCAGAAAGTGCAATCTTTTTAAGTAGATAGAATAATAAATTAGTATCATACTTTAAAAAAACATGTGTGCGATTTTCTAAAGGAAGGTTTAAAATCATTTTAATATCAGCCCTGTTTTGTTTGAATGCCCCGTAAGATGTTTTTAACGCCAATGAGTAAGAATAATGACCACTTAGTAACATCATTATCAAAACCCCTACTAATAAAAATGCACGATATTTAACATTGTGTAGCATGGACTTTTGTATAGGATTTTTATAAAAAAATAGCAACATACAATGACTACATGCAACATGGTAATTATTCCTGCTTATGAGCAGGACTCTAGAAAGTCATTTTTAAAGTAAAAAAAGTAAGTCAAAATCAGTGTACCGAATTTACTTGTAAAAAAATCTCATCGCAGAAGGAAAAACCATGCTCAAAACGAGTTCGGATTTGACGCAAAGTGATAAGCTAAAAGCTTAACGCTTTTGCGGTAAACCGCAGTCCAAAGATCTGGAGTGAGGTTTTTCTTTCTGCAAAAGAGCTTTTTGAATAATAAACTAGACTGGATTCTTGCTTTCTGCTTGCTTTTCTCACTCAAAAGTGTTCTAATCAAAAAAATGCTTGATGGTGCTGATTAATTAATTAATTAAAAGGCAATAAACAAAAAAGAGGTAAGAGAATGGTTGGTAGAATATGCAATTAAGTAACTTTAGGGCAATAAATAAAAAAATAAGAAACATTATTATTTTACTACTTGTAGTACTGATGTCGGCTTGTCATTTAGTGGGAAGGCGAAATAATAACAACAACTCTCAAAACAGACCTTCAGGGCAAACTCAAGCAGGGCAAGTGCCAGCTAACAACAGGCTTGCTCAGTCCAACCAAAATGCACAGGGTGGAGGGAATGTGCCATCTACTGTGGCAAATGGTTCGGGTGGTGGCAATCGTCGTCGGGTGATTAGCAGTCCTCATTGTTCTTGGGGTTTTGTAGGACCTAAAAAAATACATTGTTTAAACAACACTTATGTTTATGGTTCTGTTATATGTGGCATAGATTCTCACAAAGTATTTTGCCAAGAGCAATTTACCACTGATATCCGACTTTGCATTGCAGACAATGCACCCAACACTTTAACTTGCGAGCAACAAACAAGGGGGGTAAGAAGTGGTAGTTCCTCATCAGGTGGCAATCAACCAGAGGTATCAGAAATACCCGACCCTAGTTGTAATTGGGGTTTTGTAGGACCAAGGCGAGTGCAGTGTCGTGGTAAAACTTATATATATTCTCCTTCTGTAATATGTAGTTCAAAAATTTACGATCAAATATTTTGCGAGGCACGGTTTATCTATAACATCAATCTTTGTAAGGGAGATAACCAGCCGGACACCATAAATTGCTTTCATCAGAATTTTCCATAAACACCGAAGCTAGGAGTGGTGGCTTTGAATATCCACAATAGTTTTGTGTTTTTTTTGTGCATTGCACGCCTTACAAGCTACAACGATATTGTTTTTCGTACTATGCCCTCCACGCACTAGTGGGATAACATGGTCCATACTAAGCATTTTTTTACAAAATGTTTTTTGGCAATAGTAGCACACTTGGGCTTGCAGTTTAGTTTGCCACCATTTAGTTTTTTTTAGTTTTTGAGCTTTTGCCCTTTGTTTTTTGATATGTTGAGGGGGGGCTGGCACAAACAAATTTTGCATAATGTTATTTTGTAATAAAAGTTATATATAGTAAAGTATTCTTTATGTTTGTTTTTAAACCTAGTCAGTATCAGGTGCCATTTAAGGGTAAAGATTTTTTACAATCCTCCCCTCAAAAACCAGATTTAGAGCTAGATGTGTTATTTATTGGAGGGGGACCTGCGGGGTTAAGTGGTGCTATTCGGTTAAAGCAATTATGCCAAAAGCATAATTTATCTAATATTCAAGTGGGGGTAATGGAAAAGTCGGCTCAATTCGGGGGGCATATTTTATCAGGGGCGGTTATCAACCCTGTGGCTTTTCACAGCTTGTTTCCAGATGTGAAGGATTTACCTTTTCGCCAAAAGGTGAAAAAAGAAAAGCTATTTTTTCTCACAAAGAATAAGAAAATACCTTTACCACTTCCTCCTACCATGAAAAACAAGAACTTTTACACAGCCTCTCTTTGTGAAGTTATCCGTTGGATGGCAAAAAAAGCCACTCAATTAGATATTACTCTTATGCCTGCTTTTACGGCACACAAGCTATTAGTACAAGACAACAAAGTCAAAGGCATTAGCACTTATCCGTCTGGTTTAAATAAAGATGCTACTCCTTCAAGCTCTTATCAAAAACCTGTGAGTGTGCAAACAAAATTATTGATTTTAGCAGACGGTTGCCGTGGGCATTTATCTCAAGCTTGGAGGGAGTGGAAAAACATTCCTTCCCACTACCCTGCAACTTATGCATTAGGGGTAAAAGAAATATGGGAGTTAGCTCATCCCTTGCACAATAAACACACTATTTATCACACAATGGGTTGGCCCTTGCCATCAAATTGTTTTGGTGGTGCATGGCTTTATCCTTTAGATAGCAAAACACTTTCTTTAGGTATGGTGGCAGGGTTGGATTCCTCTCTTCAAAATTTAGATGTGCATTTAAAATTGCAACAATTAAAAACTCACCCTTTGTTTGCAGATATTTTAAAAAATGGCAAATGTATAGAGTGGGGGGCAAAAACCATACCTGAAGGAGGTTACCATAGTATACCTCAAAGGTTATGTGATGATGGTCTTTTAATAGCAGGCGACAGTGCCAATATGGTTAATGTACCTGCTTTAAAAGGTATTCATTATGCGATAACAGCTGGTATGCTGACAGCTCAAACTGCACTTTCTGCTTTAAAAGCTAATGACTTTTCTTATTCTGTACTGAAAGAATATGAACACAAAGTACGACACAAAAGTTGCATTGGAAAAGAGCTGTACCCCGTACGCAATGTGCGTCAGGCTTTTCGTAAAAATCTTTTTTTGGGGCTTGTGCAATCTGGAATGATGTTTTTAACCAAAGGCATGTTCCCTCCTGACAGAAAAGCACTCTTTAGTAAAAAAGAAGATAACAAAACAGAGGATGCATATAAAACCCGTCACACACAAACAATTAACACTTCTGACAGTCAAAGTAGTGTAAATAGTGCAAGCACTACGATTAACAAAACAACAGCTGTATATTTATCGGGTAATAAAACTCGTGATGATATTCCGATGCATTTAAAAAGCAAGTCTATTGTGCCTAAAGAGGTGCAAAAGTTTTATACTTCTATGTGTCCGGCGGGGGTGTATGAGCAAAAAGACGAGCAATTTATTATCAATGCTCCAAATTGTGTTGACTGTAAAGCGACAGATATTTTAGGTCCTCGTTGGACACCCAAAGAAGGTGGCACAGGTCCTAACTACCAAAAAATGTAACACAAAAAAAGGTAAGAGAATATGATTGGAAGGCATTGCCACGAAAGTATCTTCAGAGCAATAAATTAAAGAATGTTATGTGGTTATGTCTTTTTTTATTTTTTGTGCTATATGTTTTGCAAAATTAACAGGCACAGCATTACCTATTATTTTATATCCGTGGGCTATATGTACATATTTAAAGATAAAATCATCTGGGAATGTTTGAATTCTTGCACATTCTCTAACAGACAGGCGTCTATATTTGTTTTCTTTTCCTGGACAAAGATTCTTTTGTTTTGAGAAATAAATTGCATTTTTTTACTATAAGGCTTAAAAATCTCAATTTCTGCTCAAAAATACTCATTTTTGAGCAGGTTCTGTAGTATCTTCTCAAAAAAGTTGATTTTTGAGCAGGTTCTGTAGTATCTTCTCAAAAAGAGTGATTTTTGAGCAGGTTCTGTAGTATCTTCTCAAAAAAGTTGATTTTTGAGCAGGTTCTGTAGTATATTCTCAAAAAGAGTGATTTTTGAGCAGGTTTGAAGTAGCCTTGTTTAAGAATTAACTTTATGAGAGTTATTTTATATGAAAGTTTTAATACCTTTACCTACAAGAGTTCAATTAGAAGCTCATAGTATTGTAAAAGAGCTAATATTAGCTCATCGCTACTTAGCAGAGCTTAAAGGGATTATTCCTATTTTACCCAATGAAGATATTTTACTTTCTAATTTAGTTTTAAAAGAAGCACAAGATAGCTCCGCTATTGAAAATATTGTAACCACTCAAGATAGTTTATATAAATATCAACTGAATATGGACTCTAAACCTACAGCTGATAAAGAAGTGTATTGTTATAAAAAAGCTTTAAAATTAGCTTATGGACAAATTAAAAAACAAGGGGGTTTATCTCGCAATACTATTTTACACATTCAAAGCATTATAGAACCAAAGCGTTCGGGTTTTCGTAAAGTCCCTGGGACGGTTATTAAAAACACTGCTACCAATCAAGTTATTTATACTCCTCCATCACCTGAAAAAATACCATCTCTTATGGATCAATTAGAAAAATTTATTCATAATACAAATTCTATAGACCCTATTATAAAAATGGCTATCATTCATCATTATTTTGAGAGCATTCATCCTTTTTATGATGGCAATGGTAGAACAGGTCGTATTATCAATATTCTTTATTTAATCCAAAACAATCTTTTAGACAGCCCTGTATTATATCTTAGTAAATATATTTTAAAATATCGATCTAATTATTATAAGCTTTTACAAGAAGTAAGAAAAAAAGAATATTGGACTAATTGGATTATATATATATTACGATCAGTTTCTCATACAGCAAAAGACACTATACAATTAATTAAACAAATTAATTCTTTATTTAAAGATTATAAATATAGTATTCGTAAAAATCATAAATTTTATTCTCATGATTTAATTAATAATATATTTACTTATCCTTATACAAAAGTTAAGCTTTTAGAGAAAGAAATAAAAGTATCACGAGCAACAGCTACTCGTTATTTAGATTTATTGGCACAAGATGGTGTTTTAAAAAAACAAAATATAGGACGAAAAAGCTATTATGTTAATACTAAGTTACTTAATTTATTACAAAAATGTTAAAAGAATGTATTTTATGGCGTAATTTGTAAGGTTTGCCGAACAGCCTTGTATATTATAATTAATGGTTTTTTGTTAAATTAAATGATATATTTCTCTCCATAGTCATTCCTTTGGAAAAGGGAATCCAAAATGTACCTTTTACGCGTACAATCCTGGATTCCTGCCTTCGCAGGAATGACCACTGACGAAAAAATATCACTTTAAATTAAAGAGCGGGAGGGGAATATTTTAAGGGTCCAAGCCCCCAAAGGGGGTTGCAGGCGTCCCTATAAAATCTTCCCCTCTCGCTTTGTGTTTGGTTTAATTTTATATGTTTTGAATTGTACGCTTTTACAAACTGTATATTATACTGACTTGATAAGACTTGATAAGACTTGATAAGACTTGATAAGACTTGATAAGACTTGATAAGACTTGATAAGACTTAAACTACTCATATTAGCAATTATAAATATTTTTTCATAAATTGCAAGCTTTTGTTTAAAAAACTACAATATAACTAGACTTTCTATCTGTTTTTTACTTATACTACAATAAGAAAAATAACTTTAAGCTTACGGCAATAAACCACATGCCCTTAACTCTTCGTTAGATAATGTACTAGCATATTGCTTTGCTTGCTCTAAATCCTTCTTCGCATCACTTAACTCCAATAGGTCAGGACGCCTCTTTGCCGTTAATAAAATAGATACAAAATACTGAAACCGCTTAATGTCCCCATCATGACCTGAACGCAAAAGCTCCGGCACAACATGCCCTTCAATGTGCCAAGGTCTTGTCCACTGCGGACACTCTAATAAATTCTGATTTTCAAAACTTTCATAAGTGCTAGATAACTCATTACCCAAAACCCCCTTCACAAAACGACAAAGCGAATCTAATATCACTAAAACCGCCCCCTCACCACCTGTTAAAATGTAATTACCAATGGATACCTCCTCATCCACTAACTCGTTTATAACCCTCTGATCAATGCCCCCATAACGACCACATATCAATGTATACTCCTTACCCTCCCTCGCCCACTGGCGAGCTAAACTGTGATCCCATAACCTCCCCTGCGGACTTAAATAACATACCAAACCTTTAGAAGGTAGTGCACTAATAGCCCTCTTCAAAGGCTCATACCTAAGTAACATCCCATCCCCACCACTAAAAGGTCTGTCATCTACCCTCCGATACTTGTCATCCGTAAAATCCCTAGGATTAGTAAAATCTACCTCCAATAACCCCGAACGAATAGCCCTCCCCACTACACCCACCCCCAACGGCGAGCGAAAATAATCCGGAAATAAACTCACAACATGTACTTTTAATTCGGTTTTTAAATTCGGTATAGTTACTTTTTTTATCACTTAGTTACTTCCTCCCAATACAGTTACTCAGTATCAACCCTTATGCTCGATACTTTTTTGCTTTATTTTGTAAATTCAATATAGTTACTTTTTCTATCACTTAGTTGCTTCCCCCCAATACAGTTACTCAGTATCAACCCTTACGCTCGATACTTTTTTGCTTCAAAAATAAATACTTCTTTTGAGTAGAAGGGGAAAAACCATGCTCAAAACGAGTTCGGATTTGATACAAAGTAGTAAGCTGAAAGCTTAACACTTTTGCGGTAAACCGCAGTCCAAAGATTTTGAGCTCGGTTTTTTTATTCATACAACCCACAAAAAAATCGCCCTTTCTCGCCGTGATTAATTACATACAAGACACTTTTTGTCGTCCCAAGCTTTTGAACTATTTTTTTATCTTCTGTAAATAATACCTTAAAGCCTCCTTGACTTTTCCACTCAGCAGTAAAACCCCAATTAAATTAGGTAAAGCCATACTTAATATCATAAGATCACTAAATTGAATGGCATTTTTAGAAGTAGCAATAGAACTCATAAACACAATCACTAACAATATTATCTTGTAAATAAAAGACTTAGAATCACTAAATAAAAACACAAAACACCTTTCCCCATAATATGCCCAAGATATAATAGTAGAAAAAGCAAACAAAAACACTGCCACACTTAATAATATAGGGAACCAACTAACCACCTCACCCATAGCTTGAGAAGTTAAAGCCGCACCCTTTTGATGACTCACTAAATCAGCATAATCCGGATTACCAACCACACCCGTAATAATAATCACTAAAGCTGTCATTGTGCATATACATACGGTGTCAATAAAAGGCTCTAATAAGGCGACACTCCCCTCCTCCACCGGGTGCTTTACCTTAGCTACGGAATGAGCAATAGCAGCAGAACCTAAACCCGCCTCGTTAGAAAAAGCCGCCCTCTGCACTCCTGTAACCAACACACCAATAAAACCACCATAAGCACTATTAACAGGAGAATAAAAAGCCCCTTCAATAATAGACCATAACGCTTGTGGAATATGATCGTAATGAGCAATTAAAATAAATAATGACATTAAAATATACATGCCACACATAAAAGGCACAATTCGACTAGCCGTTACCGCTATACTCTTAATACCCTTCAATATCACACTGGATACTAATAAAGTCATAATAATACCATATATCCACCCATGCTTATCCATAGCTGGTATAATTTGTGCCACAGCATGCATCGACTGATTAACCTGAAAAGCCGTGCCACCTCCAAAAGACCCACCTATACACATTAAACAAAATGCAATAGCAAGTAACCTGCCTAAACCACTAAACCCTATCTCTGATAAACCTTTCTGCAAATAAACCATAGGACCACCCATAAGCTTTCCGTCTAACCTCTTTTCTCGATACATAACCCCTAAAGTGCATTCTGTAAATTTCACATTCATACCCAATAAACCCATAACAATCATCCAAAAAGTAGCCCCCGGACCACCAACAATAATCGCTACCGCAACCCCCGCAATATTACCTAAACCAACGGTGGCCGATAAAGCCGTGCTTAAAGCTTTAAAATGACTGATCTCACCTAATTTCTCTGTTGAAGTAGCTTTTATAGATTGCACAACTAATTTAATAGCGTGAAAAAATAAACGAAAATTGACAAACCTCATTTTAATAGTGAAAATCACACTCGCTGTAAAAATAACAAACACTATGAGGGGACATTTAATACCATCTACAAAAAACAATACATCAAAGAAAAAAACCTTGGTTATAACCGCATTCACTTGGCTGAAAATATTGTTGATAAATTGCTGAATCATAGTTACTTTATTCTGTTATAAGATGCTAATACGAACAAGAAGATTTATTTTATTTAGCCCTAAGTCGTAATTTATAAACTTAAACTTTTGCTGGATTCGTAAAGGGCTGACACAACAGCCACTGCTGCATCCCTTTGCGTAATGCACGGCACACCCTGATCCAAACAACTCCGCCTAATGCTAAAACTAATCTCAATAGACCTTCTGCCCGATGTGGTGTTAATCACAAATGCCACCTTGCCAGAGCGAATGCGATCCACACAATGCGGACGCCCCTCATGCACCTTCTTAACCCTCAAACAAGCAATACCTGCATCCGTCAAACACCTAAAAGTACCACCCGTTGCCGATAAACTATAACCCATATCCACTAACTGACGAGCCACAGGTAATAATAATTTTTTGTCCTTATCCCGCAAAGATAAAAACACCTCGCCACTTTTAGGCACACTCAAACCCATGCCCGCTAACGCCTTTAATAATGCCACAGGATAGCTCTTGCTTCTACCCATAACCTCACCAATAGACTTCATCTCCGGACCTAAAATAGAATCCACATCCTCAAACTTCTTAAACGGAAATACCACCCCCTTAACACATACCTGCTCGCAAGCTTGCCAATTATACTGACTAGGAGTTATATCTTTTGCCTTAAACTTTAACATAGCTTTGACCGCTAAATCTGCTAAGGGAATGCCTGTCGCCTTAGAAACATAAGGCATACTACGAGAACTCCGCGGATTAGCCTCCAATACATAAATGCAGTCATCCTTAATAGCTAACTGTAAATTTAAAAACCCTAAAATGTTTAAATTACGAGCAAGTAAAGCCGAACACTTTTCAATCTTTTCCCATATCACTTGCTTTAACCTCTGCGGAGGTAACACCCCCATACTATCCCCACTATGTACACCTGTACCCTCAATATGCTCCACAATACCCCCTATTACTACCCAGTCAACACCACACACTAAATCCACATCCACCTCTAACCCTTCTAAAAATTGATCCATTAAACACGGATTTTCTTGAGATATAAAATGCTGATAGCGAGAAAAATAACTCCTTAACTCCGATTCATTTTCTATCAACTCCATGCGTCTCCCACCTAAAACATAACTCGGGCGACAAAGTAAAGGGTAGCCTACATACTTGCTGACTGTAATGGCAGACGATATATCAGTCGCCACCCCCGCCTTAGGTACCCTTAAACCTAAATCAGTACATAAAGATACAAACTGCCCTCTATCCTCTGCCCTGTCAATATCACGAACCTTCGTGCCGATTAACTTAAAACCCTCCTTCACCAAAGGTTTTGCTAAACCAATAGGGGTTTGCCCCCCTACTTGAGCCACAAAACCAATGGGTGATATAAACCTTAATACCTCTATCACATGCTCTTTGGTTAAAGGCTCAAAAAATAACACATCCGCTGTGTCATAATCGGTAGAAACTGTCTCCGGATTGGAATTCACCATAACCGCCCTGTAACCTGCACGCTTTATAGAACGCACACTGCGAACACAAGAATAATCAAACTCAATGCCCTGCCCTATCCTGTTCGGACCACTACCTAAAATCAATATAAAATTACCACTCTTAACCTGACCCTCCTGACTACCACTCGTAGTGTTTATATCTGTTGTAGTATTCCCTAGAGCTTCATCTGTAGATTTATCTGCAGATTTACCGATAGCTCCATCGATAATTCCACTATGCCAATAAGTGGAATAATAATAAGGCGTTGAAGAGGCAAACTCGCCGGCACAAGTGTCCACCTGATAAAAAGCAGGTACAATACTATAGCTATGCCTGAAACTTCGTATTTGCTCTTCAGACTTATTACACCAGTGAGCTAACATAAAATCCGAAACCCCAAAACGCTTAGCCTGCCTTATAGATTCTTTAACACCCTCTTTTGTTTCACCTGTTATATCATCTTGTATAGATTCTTTTATATCTTTTTTTTGTATGTTTTGTGTTATATCACAAACTTTTTTGCTTTTTTGTGTATCTTTAAAGGGTAATTTTCCAGCCTGTGCTTTAATCTGTTTTTCTAACACAATAAGTTTATAAAATTGCTCTAAAAACCAAGGGTGGATTTGTGTCCACTCCTGCACTTGCTGAACCGAATGCCCCCTTCTAAAAGCCTCTAAAATACTATACAACCTGCGACTATTAGGGTAAGTTAAATTCTTTAAAGCAAAATCATCAACCCCTACCAATAAGTCATCGTGCTTTTCTAACGATACAACAGCCTTCATACAAGCCTCTAAAAACACTCTCCCTATACCCATAACCTCACCCACACTTTTCATCTGTGTGTTTAATACATCCTTAGAACCTTCAAATTTCTCAAAGTCAAAACGAGGGATTTTAAACACCACATAATCCAAAGCAGGCTCGTAACAAGAAGGAGTAGCCCCACCTGTTATATCATTTCGAATCTCGTCCATAGTCAAACCCACAGCTACCAATGCTGCCACCTTCGCAATCGGAAACCCTGTTGCCTTACTGGCTAAAGCTGAAGAACGACTGACACGCGGATTCATCTCTATCACTAACCGCTTTCGTGTTTTGGGATGTACGGCAAACTGAATGTTGGCACCCCCTGTTTCTACCCCCACAGCTGAAATAATACGCCCTGCCTCATCACGCATAGCCTGATACTCCACATCCGATAATGTCTGCTGTGGAGAAACAGAACAACTATCCCCCGTATGCACACCACAAGGGTCCATATTCTCCACCGAACATACCACTACAAAAGTCCCTTTACTATCACGCATAACCTCTAACTCAAACTCACACCAACCTAATAAACTCCTCTCCACTAATACCTCACTTGTAGGCGACTCCCTTAACGCCTGTACTAACTTCCTCTCATACTCCTCAATAGAATGTGCTACCCCACTGCCCCCACCACCTAAAGTGTAATTAGGACGAAGTACTAAGGGAAATGTCATACCACTTGCCACCTCCATACCCTGCTTAAAGCTCCTCACTAACTCACTTTCCGGATAGCCCGCCCCTATACTCTCTAATAACTGCCTAAACTCCTCCCTGTTTTCAGCCTTCCTAATAACCTCAGGCTTTGCCCCCAATAACCCTATGCCTAACTCCCTTAACACACCTTTTTTGTCTAACTCTAAAGCTAAATTTAAAGCTGTCTGACCACCTAATGTAGGTATTAAATGCGACGGGCGTTCTTTTCTTAAAATGCCCTCTACAAAAACACTTGTTAGTGGCTCAATATAAACGCGAGTGGCTGTCTCCGGATCCGTCATAATAGTCGCCGGATTAGAGTTGATCAATATCACCTCTAAACCCCTTTGCATTAAAGCCTTGCAAGCCTGTGTGCCAGAATAATCAAATTCACAAGCCTGACCTATCACTATAGGACCACTGCCTAATACAACAACCCTCTTTATATCCTTACTAATCCCCATATTCTTAATTCGGTATAGTAGCTTGTGTGCATCACTTAGCTACTTTTACCCAGTATAGTTACCTCTTATCAACCTTTCAATAATAAACATCACTTTTAAATAGAATACCACTCAATAAATACTTTCTTTGCGGTTATGAATGAAAAAACCATGCTCAAAACGAGTTCGGATTTGACCACAATGCAGTAGCCAACGGCTAATGCGTTGTGGCAAACCGCGGAGTCCTAAGCTTTTGAACTCGGTTTTTTCACTTGCCACACATGATGTGGATATTTTTTGAAAGTCTGATTTTGTGAAAAACTATGTACTATACCTGACTTGATAAGACTTGATAAGACTTGATAAGACTTGATAAGACTTGATAAGACTTGATAAGACTTGATAAGACTTGATAAGACTTGATAAGACTTAAACTACTCATATTAGCAATTATAAATATTTTTTCATAAATTACAACTATTTTTTTAAAAAAAACCTAGACTTTTATATGCAATTTAAGATATTTTTTTTTATCTTGAGTGATGCTTTTTTTGTAGCTTTTTAATGTCTTCTTCTGAAAGCCCCATCACCTTCGCAATAAACGGAATATCTGCATTTTCTTGAAACATATTCGCAATCACTTGTCGTCTTTCTTCTTCCCTGCCTTTTAGCTCGCCTTGTAAAATACCCTGTTGCATACCCTGTTGCATACCCTGTTGCAGGTACTTTTGTTTGCTTTGCAACATACCCTTCTTTATACCTTTTGCCATAGCCTCATCTAATGAGTATTGTAATGGTGCCATAACTCTTTCCTCCTTATCTGTTATTGTTTTAGCCTCTATTTCTCGAACGACCGTCCAACTAAAGTGTGGATCATATCTGCTTATATAATCTGCAACCTTACCTATTAACTTCCTTCTCTTACCTATACTTATAACCTGGCTTAATATAAATAAATCTCTTATCGTGTTATACTCTAAATTCCATATATTTTGTAGTATAAACAGTACCGGGCGAGAAAGCAAGCTTTCTGTCTTGGCATCCCTTACATTAAGCTTACTTATGTTGAGTAACCTGTAGCTAAAATTAAGTACATTATTACCAAAGTGCTGTTTTAAACTACTTTGAAAGCCTTGTAAGCTATCTTGAAAGGCTAAAGGCTCTTTCCAGTGCTTTTGCCTGCCATGGTAGATAACAATAGGGATAATAGGTAGTTTCGTTTGCTTGTAAATAGATACTTGATACTCCAGTAACTGTTGATGAATATTCGGTGCAGGTGAGCTTTTATGCTCAACCAGAAAAAGCATGCCTACTGTTTGGTTTTGAGCTTCTTTTAACCTTGCAGAAAGAAGTAAGTCTGTGCGTTTTTCTTTAGAATCTTGGTCTATAAAAGTAGTAACTTCTGATTTAAGAGTGTTCCAATCAAAAAGAGCCATTTCTTGTGGAGTAAATAATAAATGGAAAAGATCTAAGCAGTGCTTAGTTTGAGTGTAGATTTCTTTAAAGAAAATATCATGCAAAAAAGCTTTGCTTTTCTTGCCCTGCTTTGGAGATGGTTTTTTAGCTGTGTCTTTACTTACAGCTTGTTTATTCCTCATAACTTATTCCTCCCCTTTGTGTTTCATAATGTTACCCATAGTACATCTTAAAAAGATGCACCTGCATAAACTACATGCAAAATCGATTCCCACTTTAAATTAAAGAGTAGCAAAGAGGATATTTTGCAGGTCCAAGCACGCATAATGTGTTTTATTTGATGCAATCCTTACAATACCCCCCTACCTTCACCTAATCCATAGACTAATAAATGTACGCTTTAGAAGGGAAAAACCATGCTCAAAACGAGTTCGGATTTGACCACAATGCAGTAGCCAACGGCTAATGCGTTGTGGCAAACCGCATGTTTGAGCTTTTGAGTGAGGTTTTTCCCTTAAACAAGCATGCTGTTACTAAACCTCCGGGGCATGGCAAACCGTGCAAACATAAGCTTTTGATGCTACGGTTTGAAGCAAAAATAGCTATAACAACAATGCTGATAATAAAAGTGTCCACTTTTTGGACAAAATTATGTGCATATAATGCACACTTTATACACTTTTTTATAAAATATGAGTTGGTATGGGGTAAATAGTCCTCAAAGCACAAGGCTTTTTACTAAAGTTGATGTGAAGCGGTGTGTCGCACAGAAAAGTATGGAGTCCTAAGCTTTTGACTTGCTTTTCTCACTATAAAAGTTAGATTCCCAAGCTTTTGAGCTCTTTCTTAATATCTCGAAAAAAGTTACTTACTCTTTTTTTAAAGGTCGGTTTTTGGGTTGTCACTAAGTAAATAAGTTGTACCAGTGTCGCACAAAACTGCACCTGATATTCCTGCTTAAAGCAAAAACAGCTATAGCAATAAATAAAGTATAAAAAATAACTTAAGCTTTGCGTGTAAAATTTACCCACAGCTAAAAATATTTTGCAAAAAAGGGCTGGCTCATGTATGACTTTTACTGAAAATCAATTTTTTTAATAAAAGGAGGCAAAAAAAATGAAACCAATTATCCGATATTTAATTTTAACAGCTATGTTTTTACCCTTATTAGCTTTGGCAAGGGATGTGGATGACAATATGGTTATGGTATACGAAGATGTTAAAGTACATTATCAAGTAGATGGCGAGTGGTTTGAAAAACAAGGGACAAAAATTTGTGCTTATGAGAAAAATACAGAAAAGCCTTATGATTATTTTTTCAAAACTTGTACTGTATATTTTAATGATGAAGATCAGGAACGAGAAAAACAGAGTAAACGGCTTGAAAGAAATACTGACTAAAAAAATACAAAATATTTCCAAACCAAACCGCATGCAGGGCGTGTTTTATGTTGATGTCCCTCCCAAAGAGACAGCTAGTTTTTAGCAGAAGAAGTTGTACGAGAGGTAGAAGACTTAGTTTTTCGTGCTTTTTTTGGCACAAAATGTGGCTTATAGGACTGATGCTGAACCGTAAGGAAGATTAACTTATCTAATTTGCTATCTAAATGATCCATGCGAGTTTCTACCCGATGAATATCTTCTTTAATGGGTGTAATACGTGCATCTAACATGGCATTAAACGACACCAACAATAAGCTTAAAAAACCTATTAAAAAAATACCTGCTGTAAATAAATCTCTTCTATCCATACCTTACTAAGTATAACATAAACTAATCCATATATAAAACAGTTTTTTTAAAAAAGTAAAAAATTCAACCCCCAAAAGGGGACGCTTTTGATGCTACTGCTTGCACGCCCTACCCTTCATCCAATCCACACACACCATTTCTAGGTGAGAAAACCATGCTCCCCACAAAGGAGGTTGAGATGTACCAAAAAGCCTTGTATATTAAAAGGTAGCAAGTCTTTTTCACCTCGAAAAGCTACCAGCTCTTTTTATTTTTTTACTACATAAACTAATGTAGCACACAATAACTATATAATACAACAATATTTTAAGGCTTAAGGGGGTTTTCACGATACTGCATAATCCCATGCCTTAATACCAAAAGTTCTTTTTTATTAAAGGTTGGTTTTTGGGTTGTCGGTAAGTAAATAAGTTGTACCTTTTTCGCACAAAATAGCTCCTGATATTCCACCAGTTAGTCCATAAAAAGATAAAAGGGGTATACTTCTGGGTGGTTTTGCATAAAGCTCTGGGTGTTTCCTTGCTACTATACTCATACTTAGTTCTTTGGCAAGAACTGGTGAAAAAACCAGACCACTTGGGAATCCAGCAAATACAGATAGATAGTTCTTTACTCCGTCTTCATCGGATTGTATGTCGGCTCTATGTTTTCTACAGTCATTAGTATTACAGCGTGATATAGGGAAAAAAAGTGTACTGAGATAACCATATACACTAGAAATAAATACACCGAAGAAACAGCCATAAGCAAACCCTCCTGCTATAAGTGCTACAGCACCTGCTGTTTTTTGTGCATGCCCATTGATAAGATAAGAGTTTTCAGCTTGTTTCTGAAAGTCTTTTTGCTCTCTTAAGTTACAAACGGGTATATCACTTGAGGTAAGCGGGTCGCTACCACCTGAAGGTTTTATAAAATCAGGTGTGAGCTTATTATTCCCTCTAACATCAATTTGACAATAAGTCCCGTCTGATAATTGCTTAAAAGCTACAACCGCACCCATACTGGGTAATAGGCTATGTACATCCCAATTATCTTCATTTTGAGCTGTACTAAATAAACTAAATAACAAACAAATACTAATAAGTGATTTTTTCATAATTTGCCCCCTTTTATTTAAAACATTCAGTTTAATACAATTTCCTGAATTTTCGTATATCATATTTTGGTATGGATGCAAGGTTTTTTTTAATTTAAATCTGTATGCATGTAAAAAATACACAACTTAAAAAATATTGTATATTTTAAGCCTTTTGTGTCTTAGAAAAAGCACAAAACAAAGGTTTTTTTAAGAGCTTGTAAAATTTACAAGGTGGATAAAAAAAGCTTAAAAAGCTTGTGTCTTTTTTGTTTTTATGAGACAAAAACATAATAACAAATCGTCTAAAAATAAACTATAAACAAAAAGGAGGAATTTATTATGAAAATGTTATTTACTGCAATCTCACTTTGTTTGTTATTTAACTTTACAAGTCTTGCTCAAGCCGATACTTGCTCTAGTAGCTTTTCAAATAAATATAGAACATCCTTACTTATAGCGATTAAAAACGGACAACTAGAGAAAGTAAAATCATTATTAGAAAAAGGAGCGGATCCCAATGCTAAAGACGATGATGGAGTAACAGCTTTAATGTACATATCTACAAAAAATGATACAGAGACAGTAAAATTATTGTTAGAAAAGGGGGCGGATCCCAATGCTAAAAACAATGATGGAAAAACAGCTTTAATGTACGCATCTGGCAATGGTCATACAAAGACAGTAAAATCATTATTAGAAAAGGGAGCTGATGTCAATGCTAAAAACAATGATGGAAAAACAGCTTTAATGTACGCATCTAATAATGGTCAGTCGGATATAGTAAAATTATTATTAGAAACTGAAGCAGATCCCAATGCTAAAGACAATGATGGACAAACAGCTTTAATGTACGCATCTTATGATGGTAGTTCAAGGATAGTAAAATTATTATTAGAAACTGAAGCAGATCCCAATGCTAAAGATAATAATGGAAAAACAGCTTTAATGATAGCATCTTATAAGAATGATACTGCATGGATAATAAAATTATCAAGCCGATTTAGAAAAGGGGGCGGATCCGATGATGGAATGCTAAAAACAATGATGGAAAAACAGCTTTAATGTACGCATCTAATAATGGTCAGTCGGATATAGTAAAATTATTATTAGAAACTGAAGCAGATCCCAATGCTAAAGACAATGATGGACAAACAGCTTTAATGTACGCATCTAATAATGGTCAGTCGGATATAGTAAAATTATTATTAGAAACTGAAGCAGATCCCAATGCTAAAGACGATAATGGAAAAACAGCTTTAATGCACGCATCTTATAATGGTCATACAAAAACAGTAAAATCATTACTAGAAAATGGAGTAAATCCCAATGCTAAAGATGATAAAGGAAGAACAGCTTTAATGATAGCATCTTATAAGAATGATACTGCATGGATAGTAAAATTATTATTAGAAAAAGGAGCGGATGTCAATGCTAAAGATAATGATGGAAAAACAGCTTTAATGTACGCATCTCATAATGGTCATACAGAGACAGTAAAATCATTATTAGAAAATGGAGCAAATCCCAATGCTAAAGATAATGGTGAAGACACAGTTTTAGTGTACGCATCTTTAAAAAATGATATAGGGACAATAACATTATTAAAAAAATATGGAGCTAAAGATAATTAATGCCAGATGCAACTTTTTGGGGGAAAACCAAGCGGGAAGCATGTAGTGTTTTTATACTCAAAAAAGCAGGGAAGGGAATATTTTAAGGGTCCAAGCCCCCACAAAGGGGGTTATAGGTGTTCTACAAAAATCTTCCCCTTCCCGCTTGCTTCGTGCCTTTGTGAAAAAGTTTCCTACTCAGTTTTTGCCATAAAAATAGCTGAATGACACTAGTTAAAAAAATAAAAAAGGTGATGCTTTTTAACACCACCTATTAATTTAATAATATAATTACTAAACAGCTTTTAATCTTCTACTTTATAGCCACTTTCTATACCCTGTGTTTTTAAGTAATTTGCTAATGACTCACTAACTATCGTATCTTTAAAGATTGCATCTTTAAAGTTCGTACCTGTAAATTTCACTTCTATTAAATCAGCTTTTGTTAGATTTGCTTCTGTGAGATTTGCTTCTGTGAGATCTGCTCTAAATAAAACTGCTTCTGTGAGATTTGCCCTTGTGAGATTTGCTTTATATAATTTTGCAGAGACTAAACCCGCTTTTGTTAAATCTGCCTCTGTTAGATTTGCCTCAATGAGGCTTGCTCCAATAAACAATGAACCTGTTAGATTCAACTCGCTTAAATTTCTCTTACTTAAAGGACAGCCAGATAAATCGTATCTCCCCAACAAAACCTCTTTGTTATCAATAGCTTTAAAAAACTTTCTCAAAGTTCTTATATTACATTCAACTTTATTCTTATTCTTAGTCTTATTCTTCTTATTCTTATAAGCTACTTTTCTGGTAATTTTAACTTCTGAAGGTTTATCCTCCATTTTATCCCCCATTGAGGATTGCTTGCTTAGTTTAGTAGTAGTACAAGCTACAAGGCTTAAAAATAATAACAAGTAAATAATATGTTTCATAATATCCTCCTTTTTGATAAACAATTTTAAAGTATTCTTTTATTATTTGATTCTATTTTTTTTTATCATTTTTTTATTAAATTTGCTATTTTTATAGATAAATTAGTCTTTAGTCTTAATACGAATGGAGTGTTTTTTTGACAAACAATAATATATTCATAAAGCATTGTAGGTACTTTTTTACCTGTAACATTAGTAGGAGAATTTTTTAATGGCATCGTTTTTGAAGAAATAGTACGTCTATATGTTAAAACATGCTGAAACCCAAATTTTTCAAATTGTTCTGCAATAAATTGATCTGTCGGTAAAGTGATATTTTTAACAGTTCTATTGCCTACAACATATATAGCAAAACCTCCAGGTACAATAGCTTTAGCTACTTCCTTAATAGAATGTGCTAAATCTATGTAAAAAGCAGATACTTCTAAAGCTCTTTTTAAGCTTACTGTACTAATGTTTATAATGAATGGAGCTACAATCCCTTTATCATATAAAATACTAGATTTTTTACCACCCATAAGCAGAGAATCTATTTTTCTAGCACGAGAAAACCCCATCCACTCATTAGAAAGAGTAGAAAATTGCCCATAAGCCACTGTCGTTCGACTATCGCCATAAGGTGGGCTAGTTAACACCGCATCGTATTGACTCTTATGATATGTAAATGCATGATTATAAAAGTAAAATTTTTGATGTTTCAACAAAGGTAAATAAAAACTTATGTATGTTTGCAATACTTTATTTAAAGTTTTAAAGTAAATACTTTTTACATTAGGTTTAAATGATGCATTTTTTTCTTGTGGCATTTTATAAAGCTTAAATTCATTGTTTCTAGTATAAGACACAAACCTTACTGTTTCAGAAAAAGCTACCCAAAACAAAGCTTGATATTTTTTAATACTAACTTCTTCTATAATGGTTTTCCTAATAACAGCTAACTCTTTAATAACTTTCTTAGAAAACCAAAACCCAATATTAGTAATAACAGGAGGTGCTACTTCTTTATTGTGATGATAAACTACATATTCTATGTTTTTTTTGTATTCTAACAGTTTAATTGTATTTAATTTTTTGTATCTAGCTTTAGCTATTAAAATGGCTAAAGGGTTAATGTCAAATCCAGTAAATTCTGAAAAACCAGATGCTATACCTGCTAAAGCAGAAGAACCTGTTCCACAATAAGGGTCTAATAGACGGTGACGAGTTAGTTTTAATTCTTTAAAAAGCTCAATACCAATTTTTGGAAGCATGGTTGCTGGATATTTATGTAGATTAGGAACATGACTTGCATAAGTCTCATCTTTAAAATCGTAAGTTTTGTTAGGGCATACCTCATACATAATATATCACCTTATTATAGCTTTATTTCTGATATATTAGAAAATAAGTTTATTAATTTATTTTGTTGCACTCTAAATTGTAGTTATATTTTCACAAAATACCGATACAAAACCACAATAAACTAAATCTAAGATTTAACGCAAACATAGTTATTATGCCATGCGTTATGTTGTGTTTTAAGCTTTAAAAAAGTAGATTAAAGAGTGTTGTTTAAAACGATAGGGAGTAAGTCTTTTAAGTCTTGAGCCATGAGGGTATCTGCCACACCTTTTGTTCTTAAATGCTCGTCAGCTAATGCCCCATGGATAAAAGCCCCCATAGCCAAAGCCTCTACGGGGGATACTTTTCGTGCCATTAAAGAGGCTATGAAACCTGTAAGTACATCCCCAGTGCCAGCTTTGGCTAATGCACTGTTACCTGTGGGAATAACCCCTAACGAGTAAGGAAAATGCTCGCTCGTTTGCGTACTCGGTATGGCTATTACAGAATGAAAGCCTTTTAATAAAAGAGTGCAATTTAATTTTTGCATAGCTTGAGTGGCATAATAAGCTTTATTTTTATCTATTTCACTTCCCTTTAGTTTAAATAAGTAAGCCAGCTCCCCACTATGCGGGGTTACTACCCAGTGGGAAGGTAAAGGATAAAGTTTTTCTTTTACACAAACCCTAAAGGCTGAAGCATCTACTACCACCGGTAAATCTAATTTTTTTAATTTAAGTAACAGCTGTTTTGTGGACTCCCCTACTTCTAAACCCGGACCAATAGCCACAGCAGTTTTGTTTTTAAATAAGTCAGAGTCGTCTATATCTTGTGTCAATATATCCGGTGCTATCCTCTCACCCCTAAAATCCTGCTTTTTTACCCATGAAAAGAGATTCTGTTGCGTTATCTTTTTTGTTAATAGCATCTTAAATAGTGAGAAAACCAATTCAAAACGAGTTCGGATTTGACCACAATGCGGAAAGCCCAAAGGCTTAACGCTTTGTGGCAAACCGCATGTCCGAGCTTTTGACTTGGTTTTCTCACTATTAAGCATTTTTTGTTTTTGCAAAGATGATGATGTGGCTAAAGTCACATAACCACAGCCCATACGCAAAGCTGCCTCACTACATAACTGCCCTGCCCCCTCATAACCACAAGAGCCCGCAATTACCAACACATGCCCCTGCTGTGCTTTGTGACTGGCAATCTTTCGCTTTGGCATTCGCGAAGATACCCATTTTTTTGTTACCACACATGAGTTAACAACATTTTTTTGAGTTACTAAGTTAAAAGGGTAGCCAATAGATAACACTTTTACAAAACCCGTGTGCTTCGGACCCTCTTGCAAATAAAACCCAAGCTTTGTCAAACCATAAGTTAAAGTCATATTGGCACAAATACCAACCCCCACACATAAGCCTGTGTCCACATTTAAACCCGATGGCACATCTAAAGAAACAACATAACTTGATAAACTATTAACATAGTTTATTAAATCAACATAGCCTCCCCTTACCTCACCCTTTAAGCCCACTCCAAATAAGGCGTCTATTATTAAAGAAGTTTCTTTAATTTCTTTTTTTATCTTATTAAAATCACTTAAATTATAAGTAGGTATATTTTGCAACAACAGCCTGTTTTTTTGCTTTTTTACTAAGTTAGATTTGATATCATCAGCTACAAATACTTGAACCTTAATACCTTGAGAATGCAGGTGCCTTGCTACCACCAACCCATCCCCCCCGTTATGCCCCGGACCACAAAGAAGTACCACACTTTTTTTGCCTGCAATAAGGGTGCTAAAATACTGCAAAATACTATCTGCCGATTTTGCCCCTGCAAGCTCCATTAAAACTTCAGCCGATAAATTGTATTTTTCTTGTGCAATACAATCTATCGTAGCACTGGTTTGAGCATGAGCTACACCCTGTAACAACAAACCCGATTCAGAAATTAATTTATTATTTTCCACTCCCATTTTTTTATCTATTACCATCAATATAATGTCACTATATAATAAAAATCTTCTTTATGTAAGGGAAAAAACTTAAGTTCAAAACCTGTATCAGATTTACTTGTAAAAAGAGCTTCATCGTAGAGGGAAAAACCTCACTCCAGAGCTTAAAACTCAACATTTTGCCACAATATATTAGTATTTAATAAACCGGGAGGGGCAATTTTTTTGTGAGACGCTACGCTTGGACTCAAAAAAAATTCCCCTCCCGGCTTTTATTTAATAGTGCTTATGTTTGTAAAAGACTTGAACTAGCATTTTTTAGCTTCCGATCTATAGTAATATTTGTAATATTTACACATGTTTAAAATTAATATCAAATATTCTTTCTTTTTAAGTGATTTGATGCTAAAAATAATGCTCATTAACAATATTTTTAATTTTAACCAAATAAAATTAGAAGGAGTAAAAAATGACAGAAAAAAAACTAAGAATAAGCTTATTAATATCAATGTTAATCTTACCTGTTATTGTACAAGCCGGTCCCGGTACTAGGATACTTGGAGGTGAAGTTTCTGGAACGGAGGATTATGCAAGCCTGATGGAGCATTATGAAAGCCTGCTTGAGAAGGAAGTGTTTGATTTAGTAAAAAAAGAGCCTTCCTTTGCTGAAAAGTCAGCTATAGCCTTAAACAACGAGGGCAAATTACAAAACTATGTAGAATTATCAAACTTATCTTTAGAGATTCGCAGAATCTATACAACAACAGGTAACTTAGAAAAAATAGAAAAACATATCAAAGAAACTTTACCACCTATTATACAAACGGCTAGTTATTCTTCTATACAAACAGCTAGTGATTCTTCTTCGCGGGATGTATTAAAGAATATAGCTTATCATGCACTAATGGCAAAACTCTTAATTAGTACAAAACTTCGATATTTTTTAGACACTGAGCGTATTACAGAAAAACAATACAAAAAGATAGTGAATTTAGTATCTGAAACAGCTAAAACTGCTATAAGTAAAAAACGAAATAGTTGTCAAATAAGCTTTAAAGAGCCTGGTAATGCTGTGTGATGATTAAAGGAGCATAGCTGTAATATTTAATAGCTGGTTGTCTGATTAATACCCCAAGACTTTGACCAGTCCTTTTTTAATGTGACTTCAAGTAGTCTCCAGCTAATATCTGTCAATGGTACAAAATACATGCTGGATTCTAAGCTTCCGCAGGAATAACCATACTCTGTCATTACCGTGAAAACTTAGAATCTAGTGTGGGGCGAGATTCCTGCCTACGCAGGAATGACGATAAATGCAGAAATAACTTGAAGAAGGAGGAAAAAGGTGATTTTTTAAGGGTCCAAGCGAAGCGTCCCTCTAAAAAATTACCCTTGCCCTCCTTAAGGTGAGATTTTACTTCCTCTTTCTGCTGGGTTTTCTCACTTGTGTCTCTAAAGTTTTTTTTGCAAAAAACGCACAATATCATCTGCTACTTTCTTAATTAAACTATTGTCACTGCCTTCCACCATAACCCTAATCACAGGCTCCGTCCCCGAAAGCCTGACATACAACCGAGCTTTATCTTTTAACCGCTTTGTCATGCCTTCCATAAAGTTTTCATACCCAGATATTTCAGATAACTTACTCAATTTTGTTTTTTGAATCTTGACCGTACAATGCACTTGTGGCACCTCCACTAAAGTTTTTCTTAAACTAGATAAAGTTTTATTTGTATCACGCATAACAGCTAACACATTCAAAGCTGCTACACACCCATCCCCCGTCGTACTATGCTTTAAAAAAATAATGTGACCTGAAGATTCCCCCCCTAAACAAATATCACGCTCTTTCATATACTCTACCACATTCCTATCCCCTACCTCCGTACGCAATAACTCAATGCCCTTTTTTCTTAACATATCCTCTAAACCCTTGTTAGACATATATGTCGCTACCACCTTGCCCTCATCTAATTCCCCCCTTTTTTGTAAATTAAAAGCACATATACCTAAAATGTGATCGCCTGTTACTAACTCGCCCCTCTCATCTACCATCAATACACGATCCCCATCCCCATCTAAACTAATGCCCACATCCGCCTTGTGCTTTATCACCGCCTGCTTTGTCTTCTCCACACACAATGCCCCCGACTGACGATTAATATTGTAACCATCAGGCTCTTTTCCCAATACAATAAGCTCTGCCCCTAACTCTTCAAAAATCTTAGGAGCTACCTTGTAACAAGCCCCATTGGCACAATCTAAAACAATACGCATCCCCTCTAAATCTTGCTTCAGCTCAAAAGTGTTCTTCACATGCACAATATACCTGCCAGCAGAATCGTCAATCCTACGGCTACGCCCTACCCGATGCGAAGACGCAATCAAACTATCTAACTCCTTAGAAAATACTAAACGCTCTATCTCCTCCTCCATCCGATGCGATATCTTAAAACCATCTTTGTCAAAAATCTTTATGCCATTGTCAGGATATAAATTGTGAGAAGCAGAAATTACAATACCAGCTAATGCCCTCATATTACGAGCTAAAAAACCAATACCAGGAGTTGGCAACGGTCCCGTCAACTGCACCCATACCCCCATAGAATTTAAACCGCTCGCTAATGCTTGCTCTAACATATAACCAGAAAGCCTAGTGTCCTTCCCAATCAACACCACCCCCATAGGGGGCTTTTTTTGACCCACTCCTTGCTCACCCCACCTATCACTTGTCAATGATGCTGAAGTTGTACTTATCTGAGGTAACTTACTATCCCCCAAAGGGGGCTTTTTTTGACCCACTCCTTGCACGCTCCACCCACCATCTGTCAATGCCCCTTTAGCTTGAACACTCTGCTTTAATAAATACCCAAGAGCCTGCCCTACCCTTAATATAATATCCACCCGCACAGGAAATTCATTAGAAATACCCCTGATCCCATCCGTCCCAAATAGATTTGATTCGGTATAGTTACCCTTGTGTTTCATTTAGTTACATCCCCCCGGTACAGTTGCATCGTATCAACCCTAACGCTCGTTACTTTTTAATTCAATAAAGTAATTTGTGTTCATCACTTAGTTACATCCTCCGGTATAGTTACCACTTATCAACCTTAACACTTGTTACTTTTTAATTCAATAAAGTAATTTGTATCTTCAAATTAGTCACTCTTTTAATTCAAATTATACCAATCAATGCCATTCAATAAAATGTAACTATTTAAATAGTGAGAAAACCAATTCAAAACGAGTTCGGATTTAACGCAAAGTAGTAGCCGTAGGCTAACACTTTGCGGTAAACCGCATGTCCGAGCTTTTGACTTGGTTTTCTCACTTTAAAAGCTATAGTCCCAAACAGTTTTTTTACTTCGGTATAGTTACCCTTGTGTTTCATTTAGTTACTTTCCCCCGGTACAGTTACCACTTATCAACCTTACCACTCGTAGCTTTTTTAATTCAACAATAAACTCTTTCTATGTACACAAGTGAAAAAACATGCTCAAAACGAGTATCGCACCCAAAGGGTGTTCATTATTATCATAATACTACTATATAATTTCTCAAAGTGATAATTACATGCTTTAAAGGGGAAAAACCATGCTCAAAACGAGTTCGGATTTAACGCAAAGTAGTAGCCGTAGGCTAACACTTTGCGGTAAACCGCATGTTTGAGCTTTTGAGCTCGGTTTTTCCCCGAAAGAAGTTTAACTATCTCACAAAAATCTTCCCCCTCTCACTTCGTGCCTCAAAAAGCAAAAAGCTTCCCCCTTGGTTTTCTCACTTTAAAAGCTATAGTCCCAAGCTTTTGAATTTTAAGTTTTCTCACTTATACCTATTAAAATAGCTACTTTTGTCTATCACTTAGTTACTTCTTTCCGGTACAGTTGCCACTTATCAACCTTAGCAATTTTCATCAATTAAGAGCAGGAGTGGGATCTCCTACAGGTTTCACATCACCACTAGAAGAAGTGTCCTCTTTTTTATCACTTACTTTTTTTTGTTTTTCTTCAGCTACTTGCTTTCTTTCTTCTTCTATCTTAAGGGCATCCTTCTTCCTGTTACTTTCTAAATCATCTAATTGACTACCATCCATCATCATATCTACCTCATTACCTGTAATGGTTTCATACTTTAATAAAGCTTGTGCCATTATCTCTAATGTCTTCTTATTCTTCTTTAAAAGATTAAGAGCTATCTTGTGAGCCGTGGAAATTAAACGATACACTTCTTTATCCACCTCTTCCGCCTTAGCTTCGGAATAATCCCTCCCCTTTGTATACTGAATACCTAAATAAACAGGAGTATCTTTTTTGCCCAAAGTAAGAGGGCCTAACTTCTCACTCATACCCCACTCACAGACCATACGGCGAGCTAAAGCTGTTGCCCGCTCAATGTCATTGCCTGCCCCCGTGGTGTAGTCCTTAAATATAAGCTCCTCTGCAGCCCTGCCCCCAAATAAAAAAGCCAAAGTGTTTTCTGCCTTGCTTTTGGTTAAATTCAACCGCTCCTCCTTAGGTAAGGTTTGTGTTAAACCTAACGCCATACCCCTTGGTATAATAGTAACCTTATGCACAGGGTCTAAATTAGGAAGCAATTTACCTACAATAGTATGCCCCGCCTCATGATAAGCCGTAATACGACGGTCTTGTTCACTAATAACCATAGATTTTCTTTCTCTACCCATAAGCACCTTATCTTTTGCTTTTTCAATGTCAGACATCTCAATCTGTTGTTTGTCAGATCTGGCAGCCATTAAAGCTGATTCGTTAACCAAATTTTCTAAATCCGCTCCCGAAAATCCAGGTGTACCTCTGGCAATGGTCTCTAACTCCACCCCTTTAGATAAAGGCACTTTCTTCGTGTGTACTTTTAAAATCTCATGCCGACCATTTAAATCCGGAATGTTCACCACAACCCTTCTATCAAATCGCCCAGGTCTTAATAACGCAGGGTCTAATACATCAGGTCTGTTAGTAGCTGCAATTAAAATAATATTGGTTGTGCTTTCAAAGCCGTCCATTTCTACTAATAGCTGATTAAGAGTTTGTTCCCTTTCATCATGCCCCCCGCCCATGCCAGAGCCACGGTGTCTTCCCACTGCATCAATCTCATCTACAAAAATCACACAAGGTGCATTCCTCTTACCTTGCAAAAATAAATCCCTAATCCTAGAAGCCCCCACCCCTACAAACATCTCTACAAAATCAGAACCAGAAACAGTAAAAAAAGGTACTTTTGCCTCACCCGCTACAGCCTTCGCCAGTAATGTCTTACCCGTGCCAGGCTCGCCTATCAATAACACCCCTTTAGGGATACGCCCCCCTAACCGTGTGAACTTTTTTGGGTCTTTTAAAAAATCTACAATCTCTCGTAATTCGTCTTTAGCTTCTTCCACACCCGCTACATCTTTAAAAGAAACCTTTTTCCTGTCTGCTATTAAACGAGCACGACTTTTACCAAAAGATAAAGCCTTGCCACCCCCAATTTGTAACTGGCGAATAAAGAAAAAAAACACCCCCACTAATAATAAAATAGGCACCCAACTTAAAAACAAAGAAGCCCAAAAAGTATTGTCCGTGTTGATGTAAGAAGGAGTTATGCCATGCTTATCTAAAATCTCAAAACCCTTATCAGTTACATTGCCCTGAATGCGAAATTTTTTACCATTATACTTTAAAGCTCCTTTTTCAGTGAGCTTACCCGAAATTCTCTCCTTATTAGTATCAAATACCACACTATCTTTTTGAATGTCCCCATCAGCTAAAGCTTGCACAAATTTAGGGTAGTTAAAATCTGTGGCGTAATGCCTTTTTTGATACTCGTAAGATTGAAAAAACACCAAACCAATGACAAGAAAACACAACCATAACAAAAACACTTTTTTACTATTTCGCCGTTTTATAAGTCTCATTTTTTTACTCCTTACTTAAAAGTTTGCCTCATTATCCCCTTATCCCCACACACCTTATACTCCTATCTTACACTTTCTTTCTCATCTTCACCTTCTTTTTTAGCTTTTTTTTGAACAGGTTGATACACTTATCGGGTTATAAAACCCATTAGTTAAATTATAATATAATACCCCCTATTTTGCAACCATACTTTTCATCCAAACTTATGAAGTGAGAAAACCAAGTGGGGAGCTTAAAACTCTGCAGTTTGCCACCACAATACATTAGTTCTTATTTATTTACAGGTCGGGAGGGGCAGGTCCTTAAAGACACACTTCGCTTGGACTCTTACGGACCTCCCCTCCCGCCCTTTACTTTTAATTTGCATTTATTAGTATATGGATTGGATGAGGTTAGGGCATGCAGTGCATCAAAAGCAACCCCCTTTGGGGGTGAACTCGTTTTGAGCATGGTTTTCTCACCTAAAATACATATTTTGTGAATAAAACTAATACTTATCATTAATAGTAATTTTTAAAATATAAAAAGACAAAGGGGAATTTTTTAAGGGTCCAAGCCCCCAAAGGGAGTTGCAGGCGTCCCGCAAAAATCTTCCCCTTCCGCTCTAACATAAGAAGTGTTATCGCAGGCATAAGTTTTTGAACTTGATTTTCTCACTTCATAAAAGGTGCTTTCTGGATTTTTAGATATGGATTGAATTCATAAGCTGAAAGAGTATTTAAGCAAAATCTTTGGGTTTAAAGTTTTTATTATTTGTAATGCAAGCACTATCTCCCGTAGCCTTTATCACAAAAAGCCCTTTTCTTTCTGCATATATGTCAGCCCCATGTTGTACCTTCAAATAGGCTGTTGCCCCATATACCTTCCTACCCTTATACTCTGGGAAAAACGAAAAAAAATCTTTTAATACCTCTAAATAATGATCCACATCTTTTTTCCCTAAAGTGGACTTAACCTCGGTTGCTACTAACTCATTGCCATTACGAGCTAAAATATCAATCTCACATCGCTTATCTGGTTGTGTAGAATGTGTGGCATTGCTCACATTAGAAAATAAAGCTGTAACCTCTATACCCCTTTTTCTAAGAAGCCTTATCAAACAACCAGAAACTAAACTTTCTACTAAAGCACCCCAACCATTAGTGAAAAGATGTTTTAATTTCTTGTCCTCCTTAGCTAAGGATTTTATTAGACGATCATTTTCCTGCATGCGACGATCATTTTCCTGTATCCGGCGATCGGTGTCTTGCCTCCGGCGATCGGTTTCTTGCATAAATGCCTTTAATTTACGATCAGTATCCTTTTGGCTAATAGCAGTTTCTTTTAAAATAGCCCAAATCTCTGCAAAATTAGGTGCTGATTCTGATTTGTTCATAATTTAATTCTCTCCTTTTTTTAACTTTAAACCTATATACTACATATAATGTAACACAAAATAACTGCATAATACAATAATATTTTAAAAAAGTTTTAAGTGAGATTTTTTATTTCAATCTGTGAAACTGTTTATTAAAGTTTTTTAATGGGATGGATGTGGATAGAAATGTTTTTTAGGTTGTGGCGGTGGTGCTGTCGGTGGTTGGGTAGTAGGTGCGGGTGGCTGTGTGGTTGACGGAGTAGGAGTGCTTACGGGTTGTTTTACAGGGCTTGTAGGTGGTGGTACGGGGGCTTGAGGGGTTTTAGAATCACATCTTTTTTGCATTCTTTTTAAAACTTCGGGGAATCTTTCAGCTTGGATTTTAGCACATTCTTTATTCAGTTCTTTTGGGTTTATTTCACCTACAGTCGCTTTTTGTAGCTTACCTAATTGCAAAAAAAATGCTTTATTACATGTAAGTTTTATTTTTTCTACTAACTGGGTATCAATATCTATGCTCTGACAAGAGTGCTTTTGAGTTTCTTCTTCAATACAGGTAAGATAAGTCTCTACACCACTATTACACATAGTAGTTAGTTTTGTTGGCTTAGTTTCTGTTTTCTTACTATCACAAGCTGTTAAACCTAAGATAAGTGATAAATATAATTTTCCTATTCATTTCTTATTACCCTATTTTTATTTTTTAATTAATTGCATTTTTATTTTAATATATAGGTTTTTGTTAAATTAAATGACATATTTTCCTCCATAGTCATTCCCGCGAAAGCGGGAATCCAGGCTTGTACGCGTAAAAGGTACATTTTGGATTCCTGCCTTCGCAGGAATGACGGCTGACGAAGAAATGACAATAGAGATAGAAATAACAGCTGACGAAGAGAGTAACAGGCTAATGAAAATATATACTTTACAGGTGAGCAAACCTCACTCCAGAGCTTAAAACTCTGCAGTTTGCCACAATGCGGTAAGCTGAAAGCTTAACGCATTGTATCAAATCCGAACTCGTTTTGAGCATGGTTTTCTCCCCTAGAATATGTATATCTTGTTAAGATAACCAATGATTCTTAAATTAACATAAATATATTTATTATATTATACAAAAAGACAAAGGGGATTTTTTTTGAGTCCAAGCGAAGTGTGGCACAAAAAAATTGCCCCTTTGGCTTTGTAAGTAATTAATTTGGTAATTGGGTGATGCATGCAAGTAATAGCATTAGGGTAGAGAATGGTTGGGAGGCATTGCCCATAAAACAACTGATAGGCACGAGTTTTACATCTCTTTTTTTGGGGGGGAGGGGAAAGATACGATATTGTTACTTACAGTCCAGGTTTTACCTAATAAAGAGAATGTGAATTTTTTTCTTTTATTTTTAAGTCTTTTTATAAGTTCTAGCACATGTGTTTGTTGATAATGCAAAAACCCTGATTGACGAAAAATCCCAGCTAATACACTTTGTTGATAAATGAGAGGCAATGTCAATAAAGCCTTCCTCTGAAAAGTATTGGATTGATAAGCAATATATTGATAAAACCAATCTTCTAACTGTTTATTTTCTACTTTTTGAACAATAAGGTGTAAAGAGCGAGCAAGCGACTGAGTAGCCCCAGAGTGCCTTTTTTCTAAATCAGGTAACCATTTTAATCGTATCCAATTTCTTAAACTCACTTTAGGGTTGCTGTTGCTAGGATCTTCACACCAAGTTATATTTTGTTTTTTAGCGTAAGCTTCAATTTGAGTGCGACTAATTTGCAATAAAGGTCTTAAAATATTTTTGCCTTTAACAAACATAGCACTTAAGCCTTGCTTGCCCGTACCTCGGATAAGTCGTAAAATCCGTGTTTCTAATAAATCACTTTCTGTATGAGCTAAAACTAAATAATTCGCCTTTAATTTTTTTAAATAACTATTAAAAACACGGTAACGATACTTTCTCATACCTTCTTCTGTCATAAGATGTTTTTTCACAAACTCTTGAGATAACACTTTTGAACTATAAAACTCAACACCTTTTTTATCGCACACACTACCCACTAACTTTTGAGCCTTTTCTTGAAACATCCTTTGTTTTTTACTAAGTGTCCCATGGTTCACATGCACCACATATAACTGCCAATTAAACACACTCTTGAGCTCCAATAACAAACTGAGTAAAACCATAGAGTCCACCCCACCCGATACCCCTACCACTAAACACTTTTTCTTTAAAGCTTTTTGCCTCAATAGATTTAATAAAAAATGAAACAAAAAATGCCCCGACTTTTGTTTGACCTTTTTCCTCATAATATTTTTCTGCCCGCCATAAGTACTTTTGCCCTATAGTATTATTTTGCCCTATATCTTTTATTGCCTCATAACTGCCTTTATAGAATTTGTATTTTATAAAACTCTAAAAGCAATAATTAAAAAATTACTTTAAAAAACACATCTTATCTGTTGAATATCCTTTAATTTATTAAATATCATAAATAAACGCTCCAAACCTAAAGCCACACCAACACTTGGGGGCATAGATAGTTGTTTCATATTTTGTAACAGTTGTTTATCCATAGGGATAGGGGTTTTTTGCTTTTGTTTGCGTTTAAGTAGTTGTATTTGAAATTGCTTTTTTTGTATATGATGGCAGGTAATTTCATCAAAGCCGTTAGCGAGTTCTATTGTTTTCCAATACAGCTCAAAGCGTCTTGCCCAGCCGGTGCGGGGGTCTAAGCGTGCATAAGCTCTTTGAAAGGGAGGATAGTTATAAACAATGGTTGGGGTTTTTAAGTGTTTTTCTATTCCATTTAAAAACAATAAATAAAATAAATCATCAATAGAGGCTTTAGAGGGTAAAGGAATAGACATTTTTTTTAACTGCCGAGCAAAATCTTGTTTAGAAGATGCAGGTGTTAAATTAAAGTTTAAGTATTTTTTAAACAGCTGCTCCATAGTTATTTTTTGCAACCGAGGGAGTGTAAATTGGTACCATTTTGCTAAAGAATGCAACAAGTGTTCTATATCTTCCATAACACTTAACCAGTTGGTATGTGAGCGATACCATTCTAACAAATAAAATTCGTTAGTATTTAAAGGTCCTAATTCGTTATTTCTAAAGCATTTTTTAATTTCGTAAAAATCTGTAAATCCTTGGCATAAAAGTTTTTTTAAACTGATTTCAGGACTAGTAGGCAGAAATAAAGATTGTTTTTTACCTGCATGGTATTGAGTGGTTTTAAAAACTTCTAAATCAGCCTCTACACCAGGGCATGTTACTAAAGAGGGTGTTTCTACTGGTTGCAAAGCTTTTTTTAAAAGTATTTGATGCACTTTTTGAATAAACAAAAACCACTTTTTTTGCCACTTTATATTAAGAGGTAAAGGAGATATATTGTCACTTTCCACTAAGGCACTTAAGATGACGATAGCACTTTTTAGTTTGTAACGAGAATGATTTTTTTTTAAAGTATGTTGGTAGATAAACACACTATCATTTGGTTTTAGTAGAGAAAAGATTTTTTGCCATTTAAAACTTTTTTGTTTTTGAAAATCTAAAAAAACCTGACAATCTGGGTTTAATTTAACTTGTACTTGGTAATTACTGGTGCTTAAAGTAAATTGACTAGCAGAAATAGGGGCTTTAAGGCGACCCCCTAAATAAAAGTTTTTTTTATGTGCGAGAGTGTTGTTTTTTAACAAATTAATAGAGTAAGCGTTAGGCGGTATAATGGAGAAGCTAAATTGACGCATAAGTGTTTTTCGTGTCATAAGCTTTTTTGTAGCCTGTTTAGTAGTAGAAGAAGTGTCGCGAGGGCAATTATTTAACACTGCTACTTCCGTGAGCTGGAATGCGATCTGGAGTAGAAGCCCCTCCTATTGATGTTGGGTTAGTGGTTGCCTTTGGTATTTTTTTAGCTGGTATTTCATGTACACTTATTTCGCATATATGATTCACACAGCGAGATTCATACCTTTTTTTCGGAGGGTTTTCTCCCTCTTCTACAGGTACAGTTTCCGTATTACCACACCGACACGCCTCATTACAAGCAGGAGGAGAATTTCCGTCCCACGACCATTTTAAATAACACAATTCAGCTGCATGTTTATTATATGGTTTAAATTTTTCACTACTAAAAGTATTACCAATCAACTCAAAAAAACCATCATTACCACAGCTTTTATTAGGAACTAAAGTACAATCCGCATCAGACTTACAGTACAAATGGTTGCCATCTCTATTATATTTATAGTTTATAGCTTTATAAGTGGCTAATGCTCCTTTTGCATCCTCGTAAAAACCAGCTGACCTATAAATACAAGCTATGTTTCGCCATAAATCTGCATTGTGCGGGTTGAGAAAAGCTTGTTTTCTTAACTCTTCAAAAACCTTAGCTTTTCTATCACACCCGGGTTGCCATTTATTAGAAGACTTTTTTATTTTATTACACTGACTATCACATTCGGGAAAACTCCTCCTTATTTCTAATAATAAAAACTTATCGGGAGGGGGAAATTTATAAGTGTTAGGGTTATTTATCCCTTGGCTAAAACAAGAGGCACTTTGACCACATTGTTTTTTTAATTTTTTGCCCACCATAGCTAATTTATAAGCGTTCACCATGCCATGCCCGTTTTGCCCATATCCAGGTCCTCTTTCCACAGAAGATGGCACAGGGATTGCTGTATTTTTTAAAAGTGTTTTAGCTTCTTTTGCTGTGGGGTGGTAACCTGCTAAGGTTTCAAAAGTGCCTAAACTGCCTGTTACTAAAGGGGCTGCTCCACTTGTTCCGCTAAAATCTGTTTTGTCACCATCATAGTCTAAAGCAGTAATATAACTGTCAGAAGGTGCTGTTATAAAAACTTCAGACCCTTGACTAGAAAAATCACTTTTATCCCCATTAGGGGCTAAACTGCCAACTAAAATTACATCAAGCTCTTTGGAGCTTTTTACATTTATAGGTTCTAGAGGGTGAGGATGTTCATTCCCAGAGGACATCACTACTACAGAAGGAGGGGATAATTTTCTGAACACATAATGCTTTGTTGCACTGTTACTGCCTCCCATTGAGAAATTAATGTAAGAAGGGTATTTTTGAGCTTTACATTTCTGAATACGATTACCATTTGCCACAATAGGGGTTTTAATACTATTTGGTATAGTTGGTTTAGGTAATTTTTTTGTTGGTCTACTTTTAAAAGGTAAAAAGTCAAGCAGTGTCCAAGGATAAACTGTAAAACAAGTTAATATTACCAATAATAAACCAATAGTTTTTATTTTGTTTAACCCCTTAAAACTATTTTTAGCTATGGGTTTAATTATATACATTGACCTATCCCTACTTTATGATAAGACTTCCCAGTAGGACATTGTAAGTCCATACACATTGGGTTAGGGTAATCTCTACAACATTGCCTAACATCACTTTCAGATTCAGAATCAACCGAAATATCAAGACCTAATTCCATCTTTCTCATAAAAGAATTGGAACTGTAATCTATATAAAAACCCGGTGGACAAAGCCCTTTATAATCTTCACCTTTTTCCCAGTAGCAGTGGTTGTTACCGTTTGTCTCAATACTTTTATAACTGTCTACCAAGTGTTTTATTGTGGGTGTGCCGTAAAAAGTTATATGCTCCCCTAAATTTGGCATGACAGCTTGTTTGCCTTTATCTGATATTAGACTCCTTACTGCTGCCCCGTGGGACATAGACCCAAAGCTATAATTTATTGGTGGAGCGTCAAAAACTGCTATGAGATGGTCTTTAACAGGCAGGGTAAATAACAATAACTCTTTGGATAAATCTGCACCTATCATTCTTTGAGCCCAATAGTCTGATAATCCCCCACCTTTAAGATCTAATTCTTCAGAAATGACTCCACAGTTACGAAAGTTTGTAGTATTTGACCCCCCACCCTCTCTCCTAATTGAAGCAGAATTATCAGCTACTAAAATACTTTTTTGTGTATTGGAATGTAGTTTTAATATTTCGTTAATATCACAATCTGTTACAAAGGGGATTTTTTTAAAATTATCACATGCTGTTTTTGCTTTTACAGCTGGATACCACTTATCCCAAAAAAACATCCATGCTTTTATCTCTTTAACCCTCTCTTTAGTTTTAAAACCTTCTTCTTCAGCCTTTTGTAAAAGTATATCTCTTTGTTTTTTCATTAAAGGGAACTGCTTAAAAAACACAAATATCCCGTTTGATTGAGGGTTTTTAAGGTCATATTTTGGCAAGTTTTTTATATCTTTTGGTATTAAAACCCCTTTTTTTTGTGGTTTTTCAGCTTCTGATGATACATCCCTTTTTGCAGAGGGTTGAAACCAGCTTTTTATCCCTGTGGACGGATTCCGTATAGCTATAAAAGTTATTACTCCAATAACCCCTATTACTATTAAACCCTCAGGTACAGAAAAGCCTTTACTACTTTTTTTAAATCTGAACATATATAGCAAGTATCGGCAGATTAAATTAAAACTTTAGCTTTTTTAGGATACTTTAAATATTTTTTAAAAACAGACCTTTGTCTTAGTAAAATTATCATATTATTTATAATATACACTAAATAAATCAAATACCCTAAATTTATTTCAGTGTATGGAAAGCCAAAATCACAATATCAACTGCCTCCAAGCTGATGCTAATACAGATTGTATAGCTGGTATTGTTTTTTGCACTGTTTGAGGGATAATGGGAGTGTTTTTAAAATAAAAACTTTGATGCTCTATGTTATTTAAATGAGTGACGATGATGTGGACGATTTTGTCTTTAGAATGTCTTATAGCATACTTTAACTGCAACTGGACTTTTAATAGATAAGTGTCTGGATAAATAGGTTCTTTATTATTTTCCATACTCCAAGCTAATAAAATTTCTTGTTTTATACTAGGTAAAGCAAGCTGTAAAACTTGTCTAAATTGCGACTTATTGATTCCTGTGTAATCTGTTTGATGAGTGTGAAAAGTAATATAATCATAAGATTGTATGAAAGCAGCTTTTATACGAGATGTTTGTTGATCAATGATCTCAGTGATTTTTTTTCCTGTTTCAGATTTTAATTTATGAGATTGAATGAGTAATTTTCTATGTGACTCCTCTTCTGACCAAGTGCGGTGTTCATCAAGTAACTTATTAAACATTGTTGTAAAATTTATTAAATCTGTTTTGGTTTGAGTGTTATTTTCTATATGTGTTTTGTCAACAAATTGCTCAATAATAGATTGGTCGTATTTTATGATATCGCGAGATGAGGTTTTAAGTCTTTTTTGCACAAAACTTGCGAGCTTACTTTGTAAGTCTTTTGGATTTTGATAGGGCATCGCCTCTATTATTGACAGTAACATTTTAGTGTATATTGGCTCGTTAATAAGTGTTTCTACCCATATTTGAGAATCCCTTTCACTGATATAAGGTTGTAACTTATCTCTGATATTTAAAATATCTATGTCGTTTTTAATAATACTTACCACCTTAAATATCCTTCTGATTTGATTTTGAGCAAAAGGTGTCATTTTTAACACCACTTGGACAAGCTTGACACTTTCTTGTTTAAAATAATGGTCTTTTTTTTGTGTAAATTGTTTTAAATCTTGCAATAGCTTGTTGTGTGTCTCTAACCATAGTGTATCCACATAACCTGTTGCATGACCTATGCGATCTTTTGAATAAGTGGTTTTGTGTGTGGGTTTTAACCCTTCTTCCCCTTCTTCCCCTTCCCTCCCGATGGGCTTTGCTTTTGGTTTTTGTGCAACCATAGATGTGTTATCTGCTTTTAAACTACTATGACCATTATCTATGTTTAAAACACCCTGGTCTGAAAAAGCTTTATCTTTTGAGGATAGCATAAATTTTTGATGACACTCATCCCCTGAAGCATAAAAGCTCATAACCATAAAAAATGTAAAAGCCACACTTACTACAAACGGCATGAAAAAACTCCTTATATATGTTTTAGATGAAAGCTGTAAGTTTATCAGCCCTCCATCCTGAACTTATTTACCAGTAATTTCTTACTCAAACAAGAATAAACATTAAAAAAACTGTAGACAATATAACTGTAAATACTCTTTTTATAAACTTAAGTCGCAAGAGCTATGTAATATTTACACTACTATATGATTTTTAAGAGAATTTGTTGACTAATTTCTCAAACGCTTGACCACGCTCTTCATAAGAATTAAATATGTCAAAACTAGGACACCCGGGGGATAAGAGTACTGTATCACCAATACGAGATTTTTGATAAGCCACTAGTATCGCTTCTTCAAAAGTGCCTAAAAGAAAAGTTTCTGAATAATCCCCAATCTGACGATTGATTTTTTCTTTCGCCTCCCCAATGATAATGAGGTTTTTTACCTTCCGTTTAATGTTGTCTTGTAGCATTGTGTAGTTAATGTCTGTATCCTTGCCACCCATGATTAAAATAACATTTTCCTCAAAAACATCTAAAGCCCTTTGCACAGCATGGGCATTGGTCGCCTTAGAGTCGTTGTAAAACTTAACCCCACCTACTTTTCGCACATAACTTAACCTGTGGGCTCGCCCCTTGTAATTATTAATCACTTTCTGGATATGAGTTACTTGAGCACCGTTTTCTCTAGCTGCTAAAATAGCTGCCATCACATTCTCATAAGAATGCCCGCCTAATAAACTATCGTTATCCATAGAATAGTACTCTATATCCGGACCCGTGCGCACATGTATTTTATTGTCAATTAAAACAGCACCACCAATTTTCATAACCTGAGATTCCAAAGCTTTTTTTCTAGAAAAATAACATAGCCTGCCTCTTTGTACCACAGGGTCTTTTGCTAATTCTAAAATACCTTTATCATCAGCATTTAAAATACTAGTTGTGCTGACTGATGTGTTTTTAAATACCTGCCGTTTGGCACTCACATAATCTTCCATGCTACGATAGCGGTCTAAATGGTCTTCTGCTAAATTAGTAAATACAATGTTTTTAGGGGTCATTTTTTGTACATGCTCTAGCATAAAACTAGATGCTTCTATCACCAATAAGCCTGCCCTTTTACCACGGTATAAATAATCACTTAACGGGTCTCCAAAATTACCCCCAGCCCAAGGATTGCAACCCGCTTCTTTTAACGATTGATAAATTAAATCCGCTGTGGTGGTTTTACCATTTGTGCCGGTGACAACCAACAAAGGCTCTTTCACAAAGCGAGAACAAAATTCAAACTCCCCTGTCACCTCCACCCCTTGAGACCTGGCATAATCAAATAACTTTAAATAAGAAGAAACCCCCGGACTTAAAATAATATAATCCTTATTTACAAAAGTTTTAGGAGTGTGCCCTTCTAACTCTAAATGCACAGATAAATCCGACACCTCACTTAAATAATCTTCTAACTCTGCTTGTGATTTATGGTCGCTAATTGTAACCTCTGCACCATAAGTCACTAAAAACTTAGCTAAAGAAATACCTGTTTTAGCTAACCCCACTATAACTATCTTTTTGCCTTTTATTTCATGTAGCTCCAAAACAAACTCCTCCCCTTACTCTATAAGTAATTGTGAATGTTATTATGCAATTTTATCACCTCAATGTACATCTTTATCATCTTAACTTTAAAGTAGCTAAACTAATAACCGCTAGTAGACAAGACATAATCCAAAAACGAATAATAATTTTAGACTCATCCATACCTTTCAATTCAAAATGATGGTGCAGTGGTGCCATGGCAAAAATCCTCCTCCTTGTGAGTTTAAAGCTCAACACTTGTAAAATAACAGACAACGCTTCTGCCACAAATACCCCTCCTAATATAATCAATAATAGTTCATTTTTTGTAAAAACCGCTACTGCCCCTAAAAAAGCCCCTAAACTTAAACTGCCCACATCTCCCATAAAAATTTGTGCTGGATGTGAGTTATACCACAAAAAACCCAAACCTCCAGCTGATACTGCCATAGCTAACGGAGTGATCTCCCCTGCCCCCTCTATATAAGGTATACCTAAATAACCCGCCACACTAAAATGCCCTGCAATGTAACTAAATAAACCCAAAGCCCCTGCACATACCATAACTGGCACAATGGCTAAACCATCCAACCCGTCTGTTAAATTAACCGCATTGGCACAACCTGTGATCACAAAAGCTCCAAATAAAACATAAAACCAAGATAAGTTAAAAGAAAGATTCTTAAAAAAAGGCACATACAACACCGGCTCTATATAACCAAATACAATAAACATAGATAATAAAGCACCTGAAATTAAAAACTCATAAAACAACCGCCACCTAGGTGGAATCCCACGAAAATCCCTCCACCGGCTTTTTAACAAATCGTCCCAAAAACCTATCGCTCCAAAACTTAATAACAGTAACAACACCCCCCATACCAATGGCTCTGACATGTCCACCCATAACACGCAACTAAGTAACAAAGAGAGTAAAATAAGCCCGCCCCCCATTGTGGGAGTGCCTTTTTTTTTCTGATGCGAACCGGGACCATCTGTATTCACCTCCTCCTTAATGTTTTTCTTATTTAATTTATCAATAAAAAAAGGAGCAAAAATCCAACAAACCAAAAAAGCTGTTAAAAAAGATAAAAAAGCACGAAAAGTAATGTAACGAAAAACATTAAAGCCCGATACACTATCTGCTAACTGAAAAAGCCACTTATAAAGCATGAAAATTCACCGGTTGAAATAATTGCAATACATTTTCCATTTGCACCTTTCGCGAAGCCTTAAAAGCCAACACAAAAGACTTATCTAACATAGAATGAATTTTATCGGCAAGCTCTATATCTGCTTTTTTAGATAAATACACCCTAGGTAACGCCAACACATAAGCCTCTGCTTTGCCCCTACCTGACATATCTGCATCGGGCATACTTGCATCTGGCACAAAACCCGTTTTACTTTTTAGCAAAGCCTTTGATAAGTCTTTTGGTAGGAAAGAAGATTCACACACCTTTTGCCAGCCTGCTTTAGCTAAAGCTTTGGCAAATAACTCTGCTTGAGAGCCTATAAACCATACAAGATGTAAGCCACAAGCTTCATCTGCTTGGCTTTGAAATTGACAAAGCACTTTGGCTAAATCCTGATGCCATTTTTGTAAAAAAGAACCAAGCTCTAAAAAATCTCCTAAAATAAGCACCTTTTTACCCCGGACCACAGGGGATAAAAAATGCTCTAACATACCCATTACACTCTCTGGCGAGGCATTGTAACCATCAAACAAAGCCCTCGCCCCACAATGTAAATTCACCCACTGATTTCTACCCATAGGCATTGTGCAGTGGGCTAACCCCTCCCATAACTGAGAAGGCGAAACCCCTGCTGCTACTGCCACAGCCACAGCCGATAACAGGTTGTTTAAATGAGCCTTACCTGTAACAGGCACTCGCACCTGTTTTGACACACCTTGGATATGCCCTGTCAGTACTAAATAATCTAACCCTACTGTTTTTACTTGCAAAAAAACATCTGCTGTTTTGTCTTGACAAGAAAACCCTACTGCTCGCTTGGCTTGTTTTTTAAACTTTTCGTACATTTTGCGGGTATAAACATTGTCTTTATTAAACACTAAAGTAGCATCATCGTGAGCGTGCCGATAGATTTGTGCTTTTTCGTAAGCGATATCTTTTTTTTGCCCCAACATACCAATATGCGAAGTGCCTACTTGTGTGACAAGGGCTATGTCTGGCTTGGCTATTTTAGTTAAAAAAGCTATTTCACCTTGACGATTCATACCTATTTCTTGAATAAAAAAATCTAAATCCTTAGGTGCTGATAATAAACTAAGTGGCACACCATAGTAATTGTTGAAACTTTTCACACTGGCAAGGGTCTTAAAATGCCTTTGCAAAAGTTGCAAACAAAAGTGCTTTGTGGTGGTTTTTCCTACAGAGCCCGTAATGCCAATAAGCTTCCAGTGGTTTTGCTCTCTCCAATAACTGGCTAAAGCCTGCAAAGCCTTTAAAGTATCTTTAACTAAAATAACCGGAGGGGTAGGGTTTGCTCCGCTTTGTGCTATACTTTGTGTTTTGCTGTTATGTGAAAATGCCAAAGTGTGTTTTATTTTTTGCCAAGTAGTGGCACAAAGCACTAATGCAGAGGCTTTTTTTACAATCACTTCTTTTAAAAAATTATGCCCGTCAAAACGAGAACCTTTAATGGCAAAAAATATTTTACCTTTAAGATCCTCCTCCCTAGAATCAATACTGCTCTTAAGGGAAGAAAGATAGCACCTACTTTGCTCTTTGTCATTAAGGGGTGGGTTTGCCCACTGACCTTGCACAACCTGACACAAACTTTTTACATCAAAACGAGCCATTATGTTTTTCTTAATGTCTGATTTAATCTGTTAATTGTGGTGTAAATTAATCTGTTAATTATGGTGCAATTTACAGATTTAATAGCGGTTTTAATAATTATTTTCATCGTGGTTTTAATGGTTGCATCTATGACCTGAAGAAGATATATTACCTGAAGAGAACATATTATAACAGAAGCCTTGGTGGCGGAATTGGTAGACGCGCATGACTCAAAATCATGTGTTCTTACAGAGCATGGGAGTTCGAGTCTCCCCCGAGGCACCAGTTTTATAGCCAATAACACCGGCTCACTTCTTTCATATACATTGTGCAGTTATGATTTTTACCTATTTATCTGCTGTTTTTTATTGTAATTTTTTATTGTAATTTTTAGTTCAGTTTTTAGTTTAGTTTTTTGCTGGAGAGTTTTCTGGTGGTTTTTTGTTTTTATGAAAGACCATGCCATCATGTTGCCTCCAGTCGTATTCTGCACCGTGCTGGTACCTGTTATTCCACTCAGACCAACGCTTTGTGGCTAATTGATGCTCTACCTCACCCTTTTTATTAAAAATAGGGGGGAATTTTCCAAAAAGAAAGTTTTTAAGCTTTTCTAACATCGCAAGCTTTATGTTATCACTATTATAATTTTTTGTCTATAGCTTAAACCTAAAGTCACTTTTATTGCAAAAAGGTACTGGTTGTGTGAAATACAATATCTTTCTTAAAATTAGCTACATAAGCCCTTTTTTTATTGATAAAGTAGCCGTGAAAAATCAATTGCACACGATAAGAAGGCAAGCGATCTAAAATATACTCATCTTGTTGTACGGCTTCTTGAGCCCGGATAGCAGCTGCTCTTGCAGTTGCAGCCCTTGCTCCTGCTCCTGTTCCTGTATTCGTGTTATCGTCTGCCGTAGCAGTGCTACCTGCTTCTTCTGTTACAGGAGGACCTGTGGGTATGGGCACACCATCTACATATAAAATTAAATTACCTAAGTGGCTTCTTACATAAGGTTCAAAATGTATTCGCTTTTCCGGCACAATAATATACAAAGGGTCGGTACCTTCGCAATAACCAGAACCAATCTCTTTGCGACCTGTTAACACTTGATTGCCCCATTGAGCTTTCATAATAAAAACTAATTGTTTTATAACTAAATGATACTTAGATAAATTAGCAAAATTAAGCCCTATGGAAAACCAATTATCACCTACATTTTCATAATGAATTTTGTTTTGAGAAGATATCCCATCTTGTGCTGTATTATTATCAGAGTTTTCCGATTCTTCTGTGCTGTCTTCATCTGATGAGGTGTCCTCGTCCCCTTCAGTAGCGTCAGTATCTGCATCTAAGCCATAATCTAAAGCAGAAGGCTGACCTCTTCTACAAACAGCATTTTCTTTAGCATGTAAAAATACTTCAGGAGATTCCCCTGTAGGAGCTATCTCTATTAACACCAAATCAGAAGTAGGCACACGACCACTCCTAGCACCCTCAGTGCTGGCACTAATTTGCACACCGGTTAAACCACAACCACTGGTTAAAAACACCACACAAAAAATAAAAACTAACTGCGAATACCTCATTGCCCACATATCCTAAATAGTAAAAACCACCACCATAAGCTTTGTCAATAGTAACAAGCCCTAAGGCTTGAAATTTTGCACAAATACACTCATTGTGCGAAAGCTTAGAATGACGGCTGACGACAAAAATAACGGCTGACGAAGAAATATATGCTTTAGAGGGGAGCAAACTCAATTCAAAACGAGTTCGGATTTGATACAATGCAGTAGCCTTTGGCTAATGCGTTGTGGCAAACCGCAGAGTTTTAAGCTTTTGAGCTTTAAGTTTGCTCACCCGTAAAAGATGCAAAATTCGTTTTGCAAAAATCTTCCCATGCTACTCTAAAATAAGCAGTGTTATTGCAAAGTATTGAACTCTGGAGTGAGGTTTGCTCACCTGCGAAAACAAGTGGAAAGTAAGTTAAAAAGTGATGGATGTGAGTTTCACATCAGTTTGACTTAAATCATCACTCACTGATATACGCACAGCTAATGGATCTTTAACGCCTGTAGCTCGCAATATATCGTCACTCGCCATATCCCACAAGCTCTTACCCTGCTCGCTTAACTGCATACTTAAAAGCTTTACCGGTGTGGATAAACTTTTTTTGTAAGATGTTTTTTGAGATCGCACTTGTTCTAACACATTAAAAGCAAATTGTAATACATCACCCTTTTTTTTATCTAAAGCTAATTTGCTTTTATCAAAATCGCAGGTTTTAAAAATATCCCAATCAGACGAATGTACAGAGGCACTTTCTTCACCGTACCTTTTAAGCCATAACTCTTCTGTCACATAAGGCATAAAAGGGGCTAATAACTTTATAAACATATACATACTAAAATCTAAACAAAAAATGGCTGACTGCCCCTCTTGTTTATCTTTTAACTGGTAAGCCCTGGCTTTTACTAATTCCAAATAATTATCGCAAAAAAGCCAAAAAGTTTTTTCTATCTCTTCTAAAGCTTGTGCGTAACAAAATTGCTCCATATACTGACTTACTATTTGCCACTTATGGTAGATATGCCCTACCCATGCTTTATCTACATCATCAGTAACTTTACTAAAAGATACCCCCTGCCACGGCTTGCCCTCTACTTGAATTGTCATAAACCGAAAGGCATTACATAATTTTACCACTAACCTTTGACCTGTTTTTACCATGTTTTCGTCAAATACGGTGTCTTGCCCAAGCCTTGCTTTACCTGCCCAATACCGCACAGAGTCCACTCCGTATTGGTTCATTAACTCTTCGGGTTTATAAGTATTACCTTTAGATTTACTCATTTTAGCACGGTGGGGGTCCATAACCCAACCACTGACAGCAATGTTTTTCCACGGCACACACTTGTGATGGAAATATGACTTTACAATAGTGTAAAAAGCCCAAGTGCGAATAATCTCGTGAGCTTGGGGGCGTAAATCCGCCGGAAATAACTTCTGATGCCGAAATTCGTCACTTCCCCAATGACTGTTAATTTGTGGCGATAAAGAAGAAGTAGCCCAAGTGTCCATAACCGCCTCATCTGCTATAAAGCCATAAGCCCTTCCTCTTTTGGATTCTGTTAAATTTTTAATAATATCCATGGAATGTGTACTGTTATTACTATCGGTAAAATTTTTATAATAATCTGCCGGGGCTGACATTACAGGATCTACAGGACAACAACTTATAGGTGCCAGTAGGGGTTTATCATAGTTTGGTTTTTTATCACTATCTAATACATACCACACGGGAAAAGGCACTCCAAAATACCGCTGACGCGAAATACACCAATCCTGATTTAAACCCTCTACCCACCCCCTATATCTTTTTTGCATGCTCTCAGGGTGCCATTTAATTTTTTCACCTTGTTTTAATAAAGTTTTTTTATGTTCTAATATCTTTACATACCACTGGCGAGTAGGTATAAGCTCCAAAGGATGCTCTCCTTTTTCATAAAACTTTACAAAATGCTCTGTTGCTTTCCTCTCCCCTACCAATGCTCCTGATTGAGCTAATAAATTTATTATCTTTTTACGAGCAGGCTTAACATACAAACCACATAAATCAGCATAATATTTATTAGCTAATTCCGGGTTTAAACTAACAAACAAAGAAGATAAAACACTATCAAACACAACATTCATTAACTGTCCGTTTTTGGCAATAATTTGCCTTAAAGGGAGTATGTGGTTTTTTTTATGTTGCTCCCAAAAACGCACATCTTCTTTATCGCCAAAAGTACATACCATTAAAATACCTGTCCCTTTTTTAGGGTCTGCATGAGCAGACGGCACAATAGGCACAGGGGCAGAAAACAACGCCGTTACAGCAAACTTGCCAAATAAATGTTTGTAACGATGATCTTCAGGGTGAGCTGCTACTGCCACACAAGCCGGTAATAACTCGGGTCTAGTAGTGGCAATCACAAACTCTTTATCAGATAATGTTTTTTTATCGTGACTGACTTTAAACTTAATTTGATAGTAAAAAGTTTGTTTTTGTCTATCTTCTATATCAGCTTGAGCCACTGCTGTTTGAAATTGTGTATCCCAAAACACAGGGGAAAAACGACTTTCAATAAAACCTTTTTTATATAAATCTAAAAAAGATTTTTGCGAAATACCACGGCAAAAAGCCGAAATTGTTTCGTATTCTAAAGTCCAATCTACTGACAGTGCGAGCTTTCGCCAGAGTTTTTCGTAAAGTAATTGGTCTTCTTTAGTTTGCTTTTCACAAAGGCGAATAAACTCTGACCTAGAAACACTAAGGTACTGTGCAGAATCTTGATTTTGTTTATCATTTGAATCTGGTTGTTGACTACTGGATGTTAATAACGGATCGCACACCACTTTATGTACACTTTGCACACGCTTTTCCGTAGGTAAGCCATTGTTGTCCCACCCCATAGGGTAAAACACATTTTTCCCCCTCATCCTTTGATAACGAGCAATAATATCCGTTTGCGTATAACTAAATAAATGCCCGATATGTAAAAAACCAGATACTGTAGGGGGTGGTGTGTCAATTACAAACACGGGGGCTTTAGAAGTAGCAGAGTATTTATAGACAGATAATTTCTCCCATAAGTCTTGATATTTTTGTTCATCAATGCTGTTTTTAAAAGTGTTTTTTGGCTTTAAAGGGGGCTTCATAGTTTTTTTTACCTTTTTATGTTATCTATCTTTTTTAAGATTGTAAGAACAGGTAATAATAAAATAACTCTTAACAGTATATGTTTATGTAATGATTTATAACGCAGAAGGAGCTTTAGCTACTCTACTAAGAGAAATAATAATAGGAGTGTATTTTATATTTTGCGCTTGCACACTAGTACTGCTACTTTCCGGTTGCACAACAATGACTTCGTCTTCTCTAATAACATACACAATACTTCTTCGTTTACCAATGCGGTCGTTTTTTTGAAGATAAAACATCTTTCCGTCAGGAGCTTTAAAAAGTGCCGTTGGTGTAATAATACCCGAACCCCAAGTGATACCTATGAGCTTCATGTTTTTTAAAGAATATTGTTCTGCCGGAGTTAAAGAAATTTTTTTCCTAACTGACTTTTTATTGTAAAAAGATTTAAAAGGGTTTCTCCCATGTTGGTCAATGTTATAGACAGAATTAAGCTCATTGTGAATATTCACCACCCTTTTGCGAAGTTTTTGAGCTGTATCTTCCGTATCACTGTCTTCATCACTTTCTTCTAATGCATTCTCATCACTAGTGATATGCCTTGCACTACCCGTAGTATTACTGTCACTATCAACACTTCTGCTGGAAGGCAGTTCCACAACAGGTGGTGGTGAAGGCACTGATGTAGCTTCATTTTCTGGTACAGAGGTGCCATTTTTTACGGCTTGTGCACTGGTGGCTGAGGCAGGTATCCTTTTAGGAGGTGGCTCTTTTGTAGAGTTATTGTGAAAATTGTCATCATCTTTTTTTGTAAGCTCTAAGGTCTGCTTATTTTGACTATTTTGATTATCAGGCTTACTTACTTTAACCGCATTATCTGGTGTGTCCTTCTGGCTTAATGTTTGAGCTTTTTTTGTTGATGGTTGGTCTATAGCAGGTTGCGGTTGTTGCGACAATGCCCCTGCTACCTTCTCCTCCTTACCAAGAACTGGAGGTGGAACTGACACTCCCTTCTCTTTTACGGGTGATACACCCTCTTTTACAGGTGACTTCCCACTTTCTTTTACAACTGATACATCCACTTTTTTTGCAAGCGATATACCACCTTCTTTTGGATTTGTTGTAATAATAGTATTATCACTTTTTTTTGCAGATGATATACTTGTATGTTGCTTGCTCCTAGGAGTTGCAACAGGTGTTGTAACAGGTGCTGCTTTAGGTGGTAACACAGCATGAGATACAACAGGAGTAGGTACGGTAGACTTTTTTTCCACTTTTTCTAAAGAAGCCTCTTCTTTTGCCACAGCGGGAGTTACCATAAAGGATAAATGCGATAACAACCACACCGTAAAAAATAAAGAACAACCACCACAAACTACATACAATAGACTAAAAATAAGTTTTTTCATTTTTTCACTTCCCCCTCTTTAAAGATTTATAAAATATCTTGTTTTTGTGTTACATATCTATAACTGTAAATATCCATAGTCATTTTTAATTCGTTCAAAAAACTACCGTGTAGGTTTTGCGAATGGGTGTTTTCAATCGTGAATTTTTCCACCGTAATAATAATTTTTAATTCAGTAAGTTTAGATAAGAACATTAAAATTTCTGTAAAAAACCCCCTAATAACCATGTGGATTTTTAATTTCTCATAAAATTTCTTTTTTGTCATCACCCCATGGTTTTTAACATCTTCTAAGTTCACACCTGATTGTTTGGTGAGGCTATTTAAATACTTTAACACTTTTGATGAAGTAAGCTCGTTAGGTATGTAGTTGTAAAGTTGCTCAACCTCGTTGGCGGTATCGTTCATCACTTTGTCTAAGTCTTGTAAATTAGCCTTAGTGGTTTTTAACCTGGCTATGTCATTTTGGGTTTGATTAACATCATCTTCTAACTGCTTAATGTTAGACTTAATACTTTGGCCACTATCAAATTTCCAAAAATAATACCCGCCCGCTAAAAATAAACTAAATAAAATAATAGAGCCTACTGGCATGTCTGACATTATTTTAAGCCACATTAGTTGATCGCTCCTTTTTTATCTTTAACACTAAATGTTGTTTCTACAGAAAAAGTTTTCTTTTTAAAAGTGTTTTTTGCACTAGCTTGCTGCTCTTTAACCTCGTTTAAAGTGACTGTAGAAAATATCTGTCTTTTTTCCATTTGCTCTACAAAAATTTCAATTTCCTTAGCACTCACACTAGTGCCTTCAATCTTAAATTTCTTATTATCATATTGGATACGATTAAGCCATACTTTTTCTGGAATGGCGTTTTGTATTTGATCCAAACCTTTAATCGCTAAAGAACGATCAGTAACAATACGCTCAATAATATCCATCCTCCCACCTAATTGATCCGATTGCTCTGATGAGCTTTTAAAACCTTTTATATCTTTTTCTAACGCTTGTTTTTGCGTTTTTAAATTAGCTAATATCCCCTCTGCAGTAGTTTGTTGTTTGTTGAGGGTTTTTAAATTATGCTTTTCGTAAATCTTAAGCCCAATAACGCCACATGTAATTAACACTGCCCGCACTCCTAACCGCACCCACTGTGCTGCTGTAAGGTCTAAACCTAACTTATCTACCCAGGGCTTGCCAACTTCATCAAACTCTAACTCACCAGGGTCTACTGTGTCGGCTACCACAGTTTGAGCTTTGGTTTTTCGTAAATCTAACCCCTTCATTGTATCCCCCTTAAACATAAACCTACCGATATGGCAGAAAAATTCTTAATATGAACTTTTACATCCTCCATAACAGTATTGCACTTTATAAATTGCAAAGGGTCTAAAATATTAACCGGCACTTTAAACCTTTCTTCTAAATCTTTGGTAAGGTCCGGAGCTTGGCACCCTCCTCCTGTAATATAACACTCTGATAGCTTCATACCTGGGAACTGGTTTTTAAAATACTCATTGCCTACAATCATCTCGTCACACAAAACAGTGTTGTTAGACCGCATAATGGAAAGCACCTCCTCCGGTACCTCCTCACCAGAACACACACCTTGCTTTAAAGACTCTGCAGACTGATAATCTAAATTCATATCCTTCATTAAATAATCATTATAACTAGAACTCCCCATAACAACAAAATGACAAAAAATTAAATGCCCCCCATGTAATACAATAAAATGAGTGCCGATTTTACCAATATCTAAAACGAGTACATTTTTCCCCTTTTCTTTAATGTGAGGGTGAGCCATAGATATACAATCCGCTATCGCAAAGCCTCCCATATCTACCCTATCACACTCGTAACCTGCAGAACTCACTAAACGATTGTAATTGTTCACAACTTTCTTTTTAGCAGCTATGAGTAAAATGTTTTGCCTTTCTTTTTGCTCCGTAGGTAAAAAATCCATCGGCTCATAAGTGTAATTAATGTCCTCCATGTTAAAAGGTAAAATGTGACGAGCTTCCGACTCTACAAGCTCATCTTGCATTTGCTTGTCTACTGTGGCGATTTCTATTTTTTTCACAATCACCGCCCGCCCTGTAATGGCTAAACATAAACGAAAAGCATCACTGGTGTTTTTTTTGATAAATTGAGAAAAAGACTCTTGCAAAGCATCTGATTCCACAATGCCCTCAATGGTCATGTGATCCTCTGGTATGGCAAAATGAGCAAAATTCTCTAAAACAGGCTTTTTCTTTTGAATAGAAAAATCCGCAAGCTTAATCGTATTGCTACCTATGTCTAATGTAACAATGTTCTTTTTTTTAAAGCTAAAAAATGGCATGCCTTAAATAATTCTCCCTTTCTGTGTTATCCCCTTCTGTTTTGTTTTCTTCTGTTTTCTTTTATTTTCTTCTGTCTCTTTTTAGCCCCTTCTGTTCTCTTTTATTTACTTCTGTCTCTTTAGCCCCTTCTGTTTTCTTCTTCCCCCTTTACGCACTGCTTTAAGTTCTTTATATAGCTATTAAGTGTTATTAAAGGGGATGTTGGGTGAAAAGTCAAAATAATTATAAAAATACTGGGTGGATAAAAGCTGATAAGTACCATGTAGATAGTTGAGAGCCGAAAAATATATATATTAATGCCGATAAAGATAAGTAAGGGCCAAAGGGGATGCTCACATTAAACCAACTGTTATCTTCTGTGTTATCTTCTGGAAGGGGTTGCCCCTTCAGATGCTCTGTGTCTTCTTCCATTTGATTATTGGTAGCTTTTTCTATATGTTTTCGCACTTTCAAAAGTAAAGTTAAAGATACACACATCCCAAAAAAACAAGATAGTAAAATCACAATAGGAATAGCTTGCCATGTAAGCATAGCCCCAATCCAAGCTAATAGTTTAATATCCCCACCACCTATACCATCTTTGCCACGCACACTATAATAACATACGGCAATGAGCCACAAAAAACCCCCGCCCATAAGCATCCCAAAAAAAGAAGACCAAAAAACTCTAGTGCTTTCTGGATTGATAACTGCCCCCGCTAAAGCTAAAACAATACCCGATAATGTTAAAAAATCTGGCAAAATCATACGCTCTAAATCAATCGTACTTGCCACCACTAAACCGAAAATAAAAACACTATATTCCAATAACACATAGTGCCAACCTATCTTGTAAAACAAAGCCACAAATAAAAAAGCCATAATCAACTCTATAAGCAAAGGACGTACGGGTAGATGAGCATGTTTTAACTTTTTTAAAAAATAAAATACCGGTAAGTAACCCCAAGCTTTTTGACACTTTATAAAAAAAGACACAAAATTTACTTTAATCTGCCCACTATCGTCTTGCACAGCATACACCAACACAGACCCTACACGACCTGCCACTAACCCCAACACTAAAAATAACAAAGCACCATATATAGAATGTTGCGTAAAAAAATCAAGCAATATCTGTTCTCCTAAACACTATATACACACAACATAACACAAACACCATATAGGCAAAAGAATAAACACTTGCCGTTAACACATCTGTAACCGATACAAAATCTTGATACAAAGCCTGACTTCTCCAGTTAAGTTTTTCAAAATTAGGTAATAAATAAGTTATCATCAAAGTCACCGTTTTTAAAAAACCTTTTTCCATATACTCTATAAAAAATACCATACTACTTACACTATGACCTATCATAAAAATCAAAAACGAATACACCATTGTTAAAAAGGGCGAGGTTACTCCACTTAAATAAAAAGCTATGGCTACTAATACCAAACATTCTAACCATATACCATAAAAAGCTATAAATAATGTAAAACCCACTATTTGGTAACTATAAAACCAATGCACAGCCATTGCCACTGCCACTAAACAAACTAAAATATAACCTAATACCATGCTAAGGCTTAAAAATTTGCCCGCAATATAAGTGCTATATGAAAGTGGTTTGGTAAATAAAACAAGGGCTGTTTTTTGCCTGATTTCTGAAGATAATAATAAACTGCCAAAATATATACTCGTAAGCACCATAGCTAAATGACAAGCACTTAAAGAAAAATTAATGCTAAGCCTTACCTGCTCGTTCACACTTAAAGGACCTAACACAAACCCTGCAAAAAGTATCATAACCACACTGGCTATTAAAATGTAAAAAACCCTCTGATGAAATAACTCCTTGTGCGTATGACAAATAATCCACCACATCTGTGCTACCCTACATCTTTCTTCTGCTTCAAAGCTAAAGAGCCATCAGCTGATAGTTTTTTTAGCACAATACGATGATGATATTTTAACTCACACTCTTCTAAATTATGACAGCTAAAAAGTACACTCGCATGATGCTCTGTTACCCTCTCTTCTAAAAGCTCGGCTACACGCAAATGACTTTTCTTATCTAAACCAGAAAAAGGCTCATCTAATAATAACAATAAAGGCTCGTGAAGAAGTGCTTGAGCAATACCTAACCTTTGCACCATACCCCTAGAATAGCTTCCGATTAATTGATCCCGCATTTTATATAAATCTAACTTCTTTAATAAACTACGAGCCTTAGACTGAAGCTCCGCTAAAGGAGACATGCCATGCAAACGACCATAAAATAACAATAACTCCTCCCCCGTTAAATACTCGTAAAAATAAGGATTTTCCGGTAAAAAACCAACCATTTTTAAAACAACAGGCGATAAATTTTGATTAAAAAATAATACCCTCCCACTATCAAAACGCATGAAATTTAATAAACACTTGAAAGTCGTACTTTTGCCCACACCATTCTCACCACATAAGGCTACAACCCTGCCTGCCCCTATTGAAAAACTTAAACCATCTAACACCACCCTCCTACTACCACCTGAAAGCTTGCCACCCCTACAATAAGACCATAACGAACGAGCCAGAACAAAACTCTTCGTCAACCCCTCCACACACAAAGTGTGTTTATTTTGATGCACTACTTGCATACTCTACCTCCATCCAATCCATATACTACTTCTAGGTGAGAAAACCATACTCAAAAGCTTAGGACTCCGCGTTTTTCTACAAAGCGTTAAGCTTTCAGCTTACCGCATTGTATCAAATCCGAACTCGTTTTGAGCATGGTTTTCTCACTTACAAAAGGTGGTGTTTTAATGCCACTTTTTTTGTCAAAAGGTACTTTCTGGATTCCTGCCTCCGCAGGAATGACGGCAGAGGCAGAAATAGCTACAGAGGTAGAAATAGCGGCAGAGGCAGAAATAGCTACAGAGGTAGAAATAGCGACAGAGGCAGAAATAGCGACAGAGGCAGAAATGACAGCTGATACAATAAATGATAATTTAAAAATGGAAACGACTACCGTCTTCTTCCTCTACCTGACTTCTTTCTCCTAACCGAACGCACTTTCCTCTTCTTACCACTACTAGCTGTGTGCCTGTTCGATGGGCTTATGGGAATACCCTCACGAGAAGCCTTCTTATAAACAGATAATAAAGTTCTACCTAACTTAACGCTAATAGAAGAAGTAGGATAACCCTGCTTAGCTAACTGCTTAAGTTGTTTAATATCCTTCGATGTCCAACTTTTGCCATCGTTTTTTCTAGATTTTTTTGACATAATATGTTACCTCCTTCAAAAAATGTTAAAGTACTGTTGTTTTTATTCTTATCTATAACATAATCACTTACTTATTGATTAGTCAAGTAAGAAACAAAGTTTTAAAATACTCACCTTTTCAAAAAAAAATCAACCCCTATAAGGTCTGCCACTCTTTAGCCGTAAAGAAATATTCTCTCTAGAAGCTTTAATGTAAATAGATGGCAACGACCGACCTAATTTGACACTAATCTCCCGAACAGAAATCCTTTGTTTTGCGAGCTTTTTTAACTGCCTAAGATCAGCATTGGTCCAGTGTTTTTCACTCTTTCTGCCACTTTTTTTGGTTTTTTTGACCTTTTTTGATCTACGACGCCCCACAACCCTTTTCTTAGACTTTCTGACCTTACTAGATCTTCTTTTTTTACCTGCTTTTTTTCTGACTTTACTTACCTTCTTAAGCTTTTTTCTGCCTTGTTTTTTAGATTTTTTTCTTTTTGCCATAATAAACTACCTCCTCTTATGAAGATATAACTGAATAAAAACCCAGTTATAGTAAATTTTTACAATACTACAAGCTCAAGTTTTATACCAATTTTTAAAATATATCAAATATTTTTTATAAAAATTATGACTATATGTGTCAATCTAGACTTTAGCTCTTTGCAACAATGTGTCATAATTGCATATAACAATGCGTGCCATAACAATAAAATACTTTTTATTAGCCTTTTTATTCGTTTCAACTAGTCGTTGTAATTCTGTCACACAACAAACAACAAAGTGGAGTAACTTTCCCTTAGCCTCCGCCTCCGACCCACCACCAGGGCGTGCAGCCGAACCGGGTAAAGATTCTGGTATTTACCTCGGACGCTATAAAACTTGTAAAGAATATGGCAAGTTTTTTGAAGCTCAATTTGGCTTTTTTACAAGATACTTGGTTTTTCCCGTTGTAAAAAGCTTTGTAGGATTTTCCTCTTTTGCTTTGGTCAAATGTCATATAGCCCATACCTGCCATTGTAAAAATAATGTGTACTTTATAGAAGACGACCTCAAACAACCCCTCTTTAGATGCGTAGAAACACCCCAAGCTAATGTAGAATCAAAAGAAATTTACGAAGCTAACGACACCTTCCCCGAAAACGGAGTGATTAAATTTGCCCTACCACAATCATTCTGCCAAAACCAAGAAAAAACAGACCAAAATCCTTAAATAACACAAAATGGTCGGACCGACTGGATTTGAACCAGCGACCTCCACCACCCCAAGGTGGTACGCTACCAAACTGCGCCACGGTCCGCACGATTTGCGGGTTGCTTTTGATGCGACTGCTTGCCCCCAACACCTAATACCAATCCATATACTATGTAATTATTGTCCGTCAACTACAGCCCCACCCAAAGGGTGTTGCTTTTGATGCACCCCTTGCATACTCTACCTTATATCAGTCAATGTTACTACATATTATAACTGCACCACACAGCCCGCCTGCATAGAGCGTGTTTATTTTTGATGCACCCCTTGCATACTCTACCTTATATTAGTCAATGTTGTATGTGGTGCAAAAATCCAAAAAAGCACCTTTGAACGGCAATACTCCGTTTTGAAAGATAAATCCCACACAGAAATTTATCTAGTTTATTTTACAGAGCCTGTAGGTTTATCTAATTCTCTTTCATAGTGGCTTTGTTCCTTATTTAAACCAACTTTAAGATCATAAAGTTCAAAATCAGCTTGTCTATATTCATGCAAACTTTTTAAGAATTTTTTTTCAATTTTTTGACATTTTGTTTCCGTATCTTTTAGTTCTTTAAAAGCCTTATAAACATTAGGGTCTGGTGTTTTTGCACCACAAACTCCATTATGAGAATCATATAGTTTTTTCCATAAATCACCCTTCCTTTCTCTTTGTGCTTGTGTTAAATTCTCCCATTGTTCCCTAAAATATTCTAATTTATTATCTTCCTTTTTAACCTGCAAATGATCAGAGTAAAATTCCCCTCTAGCTTTCCTGTATTTCCTGCCAATAGTAGTGCTCCTTTCTAATCTTCTAATTTCATTATCAATTTCCCTATAAGCTTTATAAACTGATGCTATAGAAGGATTTTTTGATTGACGACATGCTGAAAACCATACATTAAATAGCCTTTCCTGCTTTGTTGGGTTTATATGTAGTTTAAATAATGATTTGTTATTATCTGACATAACATTAACATGAGAAACAACTTTACAAATAACTCGATATTTGCTTTTTATTTTTTTCATTTTAGAAAAAGCATTTTCTTGCCTCTTTTTTAATGACCTAAAACTATGACCTTCATGCCCAAAACTTAGGCTTGGTAAAGCTAAAATTGCTAAAAATAAAATAATGTGTTTCATAATACACTCCTCCATTTAATTTTAATATTAAAATTATTTATTTTAAATTCTATAATTGCAAGCTTTATTTTTTAAAAATAAGCAAAAACTAGACTTTCATATAGAGTTTTAAGTTTATTACCCATTTAAAATGCTTTAAAAATAACCCGCTTAAGTTGCCTTGAACCAAGATTAGTATATAAATTTTGTTTCATGAAGATTTATTTTCTCTCAAAATACTATTTAAAGTGTTTTGCCACTTATCTTCAAGAATTAAATCAAAGGTCATTTTTTGATCTTGAATTTCAACAGTACCAGCATTTATGGATTTTTTAGAATATTTAGTAAATAAATCAAATAATTTCTTTTTATAACTTGTATCGGGGTTTCCTAATAAGTGCTGTCCTTTTGTTTCTAAAATAGAAAAACAAGCATGCCCCTTTTTAGAAGATTTTACACAAACTAAAAAGTCAGGATAAATTTTTTGCTTTTGCCAACCTTGTAAATGCCAATCATGCCTCTCTATAATCCTATGCCACCATTTTATAACAGAATTTTTATCGTCTAAATACCATGCTATGTTTTTTTCTAAATTGTTAAACTTAAGCTCTTCCTCATAAACATCTTCAAATAAAGAAAGCTGTAAATTTTTGTTATTTCTTTTTCTTAAAATTTTGCTATCTTCAGATACAGATAGGTTTAAAGTTTCAGCCATTTCCCAGTTGAGGTCCGGATCACCAGCACTTATTAATTTAAATAATATTTCATTGTTTTTTAACTTTTTTCTAAAAATATCTTCTGTTTTTTGACTGATTTGTTCTTGAAAATCACGCCTTATGTGATCTAAAATAAAAAACTTATTTGCATAAACTTTTTCTTTTCCATATTTTTTTCTCAAAGAAGATAAAATTTTATCTAAAATAACATAAGCCTGCCAAGAATTAGGAATAATGTCAGAAATTCTTTGACACATAAAACCTACATCTAAAGAAGTATTCTCAAAAGTGTCTTCTAAACTCCCTTGATAAGAAGAAATAAGTTCCATCTGCTTTTTAATATCTAATTGTGTATGTGATATATCCAACACTTTTTTATCTAAATTAAGACTATTTTTCATTTTTAATTGAGACCAATCAATACAAGAAATTAAATCTCTAACATAACTTAATTCTCTTAACTGTTTGCCTGACCTGTGCAAAACTTTTGGTAAAAAGATTTTTATACCTCTAAAAGGTTTTCTTCTTTTGACTTGAATGTTTTTTATTGTCTTATGCCTGTCTGTCAAAGTTTTGATGTCTCCTGCAAGACCATCCATGCCCTCATTTTGAAGACCTTTTCTAACACCCTCCACAGCGTCTTTCACCTCTTGATCCAAACACACAACATAACATTGATTAAGTGACTCTATACTTGTTCTTTGCGTATAAGGCTGTCTCAAAACTCTGCCAATCATTTGCTCAATAGCTACAGGAGCTTTTGTCTTAGATAAAATGGTTAAGACATAGGCAAAAGGGCAATCCCAACCTTCTTTCAAAGCTTCTTTAGTAATAATATACTTCACTCTAGAATACTCAGAAAGTAAATTTTCACCTCCCAGCTCATCTTTAGAAGCAGACTTTACTTTAATTTCCTCTGAAGGAATATCAAAATTTTTGATTAAATACTCTCTTACATCTTCAGAGTGGATAAATTTTTTATCTCTTTGATCTTTTCCTGTTCTCTCTACCCGCACCAACATAATAGGACGCACATAGCATTTGTCTTTTTGCTTAAGCTTTACTGAGTCTTTTGTCAACTTTTCTAAAATCTCATAACTTTTAGATAAAGCTTTTTTCCAATCCTTGCTATCTAGATTAAAAATATTAATGGGTAGTTTAATCATTTCTTCTTTTTTAAGCTCCTCACCTGATACAGAAACTAATACATTACTATGATGCTCCTTCTTGTTAGGTGTAGCTGACAACTCTAAAATAAACCTAGGATTAAAATCCATTAAGGATTCTTTTGCTTTATCCGTATAAGCTCTGTGACCTTCATCAATAACAATTATTGGCTGAACTAATTTTAAAACATTTCCTAAGCTATGTTTTACACAACCTTTATGCTCCTCGTAAGTTTGTAAATTACTACACGCTTGAAGTAATTTTTGATTTTTATAGCGATTATCAGCTGATGGAAAAAAATATGGAAACTTACCAGAATTTTTAAATATTCGTAAGGTTTCTTTAGACTGACGCCCTGCTGATTGAAGCATCAATAACATCACACATAAATGGTTTTCCACATCTTGCGGGGTAAAACTATCTATTTTTTGTAAAATTTTAACTCTACCACAACTGGCTCGATCTAATACTTGTCTATAAAGGCTTTCTCTATTAGAAAGTAATTTTAAAGTTTGTTTATAAATAGCATCACTCGGAACTACCCATAAAACAAACCCTGTATTTCTCTCAAAAAAGTCAGTGTTAATTCTTTCTATCCCGGTAGCTCCAAGCAAAGTTTTTCCTCCACCTGTTGGAACTTTGAGGCATATATTGGGGATAGGACGATGCAAACCACTAATGCGATTTTTATAAGGAGCTGTACTTTCTCCTTGTTTCGTAGATATAAGAGGAAGAAGTTTTTGCCTGTTAAGAGCGTTCCATGCCTTTTCACAAAAATTAAAATCTTCAGAATCCCAATTTATAGGGCGATTGTTTTTCTTCTTAATTTCAGCTAAATCTAAAATATCATGACTCTTTTCTTTTAATGTATTTAGATAAATAGATAATCTTTCTAAAACACCTTCTTGATAACTTTTTAATTCCAATTTGTTCTCCTGATATATTGTTAAAACCCCATAATTTTGTGAATAGCATAAGGAAGATGGCAAAATACAATGTTATAATTTTTCTTAAGCTCTTTATGTTCCATATATGCTTCTGGAGCATAAACAAAAATAGTCTTTTTAGATGAAGTATTAAACTGTTTTATTTTTTCAGCCATTTCTAAGTTTAAAGCACCTTTTTTACTTCTCAAAAATGGAAGATCAGGTTTATAAATTAAATAAAAAGTGCCAAAATCTGTCTCACCAATAAACCATGCAGGATTTATCTTTACAGTCTTGTTTAAACTTCTTCCTGTAGCTGTGTAAAACACATACTCAGCTAACTGTTTGTAACTCGGCATATTTTTGCCTCTTAATAAGTTAATAGTACTAATTTCTTCTCCAAGAGTGCAATAAGTAAAAGAACCACCTAAGCCTTTCTTAAGCCTTTCGTTTTTAGCAATGGGTACACCTTTCATAACTCTTCGGACACGCTGGGCTGTAATGTTATCAGCATAATCTTCACACTCTACTAAAATAAACTTGCGGTTGCCACCATCTTCTTTGTTTAAATCAAGCACCGCATGAGCTGTTGTGCCAGAACCCGCAAATGAATCTAAAACAATAGCATCTTTATCATTTCCAACAATGGCTTTTATACAATCTGAAACATTATAAAAAGACTTTGGAAAATTAAATGCACAATTAGGTATTATTGTTTTTAATAATTGTGTACCATACTTATTGGAATCATACTGACTTCCAGTCCAAACTGTTTTATAAGAGCCAAAATCTTTTCCTATTTCAATTTCTATATTATTAGTGCCGTTTTTTACTTTAACTTTCAACAAATGCTTTATAGCTTCCACACTTTGCCTTGCATATCTCCATTTTCTCTCTACACCATTTTTGTCAATAGGCCATATTTCATACTTATCTTTGTCTTTTTTGATTGTTTGATTTTTCGGATGCTTATCTTCTGCCAAAACATCTCCAAAACCAATCACTTTGTCGCCCTTTACTATAATAGGGTAAAAACAATTTTTGGCGTCTGTTCTTTTTGACTCAGCTCCCCAATTTCTAAAATTGCTAGTATCTTTCTTACCTAATACTTCTAATCCTATTGCCTTGTGATTTGGTAACACAAAATAAGCATACTCATGAGTATAAGAAAAATTATCCCCTTGTATTCCCCTAGGGTTGTGTACAATAGTTACACAAGACAGTTTTTTTTCAGAAAAAATTTCTTTCAATATTAAACCAAGATGCTCTTGTTCGTTATGATCAATGGCACATATTAAAACCCCATCCTCACTCAACAGCTCTTTTAATAACTGAAGCCTTGGCCACATCATACAAAGCCACTTATCATGCTTTTCTAAATCATCAATGCCAACTTCTTTTTTAAACCATTCTTGCATCATAGGGCTATTAACATTATCATTAAAAACCCAAGACTCATTCCCTGTATTATAAGGAGGATCAATGTAAATACACTTAACTTTACCAGCATACCTTGGTAGTAAAGATTTTAAAGCATGAAGGTTATCCCCATGGATAATCAAATTATCATCTAAAGAAGCAAGTAGTTTTTTGCTACCCTTAGAAGAAAAAGATTTTTTCTTATCCACCTGTAAAGAGCGAAAAGGCACTCTTAAGTGATAAGAAATAATAACACTTTTCCCTTCAAAATCTAAAATTGGCACTTTCTAATCCTTCTATATATACATTTTTCATTATCACACATCTTTGATTGCTTCTTTAATTATTATACATCATTACCCTATATGACGAGATAAATCAATACCACATACCATTATACTCTTTAATGCTTTGCGTTAAGTGAAAACAACAAACACAAAATGGTCGGACCGACTGGATTTGAACCAGCGACCTCCACCACCCCAAGGTGGTACGCTACCAAACTGCGCCACGGTCCGCACGATTTGCGGGTTGCTTTTGATGCACCCTGTGCATACTCTAGCTTCATCCAATCCACACCCAAAATATACTTCTTGTTAATAGCTTGTAAAATTATAACTGTGTTATAACACCTACACTAAAATAATTAGACCTTGCCTTCGCAAAACCCACACTTAATTCCATATTTAACTCAAATTTGTGAAAGTGAATAAAAAATAATTCCCCACGCATACCTAACACTAATTGCCATAACACCCTCATCACCTCTCCATCCAAACTAGCCTGTAACACCAACGGCAAAGCTACATAAGGCACAATTAACCCCTTAACTGTCCCCCACTCCTTACTCACTAAAGGATGAAAATATAACTCTATAAAATGAGAAGCTAAACTCATAACCTTATCCTTGTCCCAAAAATTAGCCGCCCTATAACCAAAACCCGCACTCATACCCACAGCTGGCTGATAACGATAGTCCGGAAATGGTACCCACTTTAAAAAACTACCACCCTGTACACCCGACCTCCCCATAGCTATAAAATACCGAACATTAATGTCTCTATAAAATAATAAACCCTGATCCAAACGAGCCACTACATCCCCACCCAACATGGCTTTCTTCCTAAAACTATCCTTCTGATAAGCTAAATGCCCATAAGTAAAAAAAGAATACTTCCCACCCCTTTGTAAGCTCCCCGTATCCACCACAGGTAATACCGCTAAAGAACTAAAATGAAACACACTGATAACTAATAAACTACAATACCTCACCATAACCCACCCCATATACCATCATAATCATAACCATATCCCATATCACACCATAACCACCCACGCAAGAATAGCTTGATTTGTATACACCTTATATGCATAAACTACTAGTATACGGCGGTCGTAGCTCAGCTGGTAGAGCACCAGATTGTGGATCTGGAAGTCGCGGGTTCAAAACCCGTCGATCGCCCCACCACCAAAGGGGGATAACTAGTGCCTATCAGTTGCTTCATGGGCAATAAGCAGTTATACATCCGCCATCGGAGGTAACGAACGGATAACTGTGCCTATCAGTTGCTTCATGGGCAATGCCCACCAATCATTCTCTGCCCTAATATGCACTCTTAGCACACCCTACCTTCATCCAATCCACACACTATAAAACAGCTATTTTTTTACACACTTGACTTTTAATGAAAAAATATTCAATAATTTAACAATAATTGGGGTGTCGGCAAGTGGTAAGCTAACAGATTTTGGTTCTGTCATTCGCAGGTTCGAATCCTGCCACCCCATCCACACCCCCAAAAAGGGTGTCACTTTTGATGCTACTACTTGCATGCTCTATCCAATGTTTACCCACCCACCCTACTTTCAGTGGAAAAAACCTCACTCCAGAGCTTATGATTTGCGATAACACTGCTTATTTTAGAGTAGCATGGGAAGATTTTTGTGCCACACTTCGCTTGGGGCTTAAAAAAATATCCCCCTCCCGCTCTTTAATTTAAAGTAATATTTTTTCGTTCAGTGGTCATTCCTGCGGAGGCAGGAATGACGGCAGAGGCAGAAATAACAGTTGACATGAAAGTAACAGTTGACGCAGAAGTGACAGCTGGCGAAAAAATGTAACTCTAAAATGTAATTTGTATAAATTTATAAATATATATTGTGTAATATTTACAATATAGTATGATTTTTGTTCCTTTAAAAGGCAAAAATCTTATACATTGAGTGCTTAAAAATAAGTAATACTGAAACATCAATAAGTACAAAACAATAAGTACAAAACAATGAATGCAAATATGTTATTAAAAGTCCGTTATCTAAGTCTATACTGTGGCTTATATGGTATGGTTTGCTATAGTTTGTTTATGCCTCTATCTTCTATAGCTCAAGATGCATGCAGCTTAACTTTTACACCAACGCTTGCCACACCAGAAGCTCAAAACACTCAAGCACTAACCAAACACGAAAAACATAACAGCACGGCACACCACAAAGCTTCTATAAAAAACAAGGCTTCTATAAAAAACCAAGAGTTATCTAAACAATTACGCGGAATTTTAGAAAGTAACATTGAAGAATATCAAAACCAAAAAGGGTATCTGTATATAGCTAATACCTATTTTAATGGTAACTTAAGGCGAACTTTTATTTTTGTATCTTCTATTTTAGGACCTACAAAATTTAAAAAACTACAATGGAAAACCTTTTACGGCACAGTAGAAGATTTTTATAAAATACAAAACAATCTAGTTGATGAAAACGGTGAAATAAGAAAAGAGTTTGTAGGTTTTAATGGGCAAGTATATTTTGCAGAAAAATACTTTGATGGATATATGCTTAAAACTTTTACCAATGTATCCACTGTTGTGGGAATAAAAAAAATAAAAGAAATGGGTTGGAAATACTTTCTTGGTACAACAAAAGATATAGAAAACATTAGACACACAATATTAGATACAAATGGTAATATTAATAAAGATTATAGTGGCATGCAGGGTTTAGCCTTATATGCAGAATTTTATTTTGATCATGATATAGCTAAAGCTTTTAGAAATGTCAAGGTAGTAATAGATAAAAATAAATTTAAAAAGCTACACTGGAAAAATTTTATTGGTACCACAAAAGATTTTGATACTACCTATAACTTAGTAATAGATGAAACTGGTAATGTACGAAAAATCTTTATTGGTCATAATGGCTTAGTCTATATAGCTAAAGAACACTTTAGTGGTAGTGCAAAAACAGCCTATAGCAATATTAATGCTGTGTTAGATAAACATACTTTCCGCAAATTAAAGTGGAGGTCTTTTAATGTGCATATAAAAGTATACAAAGCAACCAATGCTTTAATTAATAGTTTTTCTTCTAAAAATAAATTTATTCAAGAGTATACAGGTACACAAGGGCATATTCGTATTGCTGACCAATTAACTAATGGCAGTATGAATAGTGCTTATGAAGTTATATCTGCAATACTTGGACTAAAAAAATTTAAAAAATTAGGATGGATCTACTTTAAAGACAATGTTGAAAAATGGCACACTATGCGAACAAAGTTTTTTGATGAAAATGGTCATCTTAGGGAAGAATATATTGGAAGTGAAGGATATGTTGTTTTTTCAGATTTACATACAAATGGCTATATGGTGAGAGCATTTGTTATTGCTTATAATATTTTAGGTAGTCGTCAAGCTGTAGAAGGGCAACTTCAGTGGAAGGAATACCGAGGCAATACAACAAAAAACTTTAGAATACAACAAAAGTTATTTAAAGATGAACAAAGTATCCATCAATTTATTACACAGTATAGTGGTGTGAACGGACACATCGCTTATTCTGATAAATACCATGGAGGTAATATGCGTTTAGCAATACAAAGTGTACAGTATTTTTTAAGCAAAGAGCATATAGAGCAACTTAACTGGAAAAGATTTTTTGGTAGCACAGAACAGTTTAAAATTCTGGTGGAAGATTTTAAAAAACATTATCCACAAAATTGGATAGGTACTCATAACCACATAAGAATAGCAAATAAAATATTTGATGGACACTTATATACAACTTATAGAAATATTATAGAATCAAGAGATGATTTATTTAATTCTAACAACTCTCTTGCTACATTTAAAAAACTAAAGTGGAAGCTTTAAAATCTTAAAGCTACAAAAAACCAAAACCCTTTGTATGTGTTTTTTGATGTATCTGCTTGAACACCTTACCCAATGCCTGTCTTCACACCCTACTTTCAGTGAAAAAAACCTCATTCACCACCAAAGGGGGTCGCTTTTGATGCTACTGGGTACACATTCTTACCTTAATCCAAGCCATATACTAATAAATGCCACTTTAGAGGTGAAGAAACCATACCTAAAAAGGGAGAGGCGTTTGAGTTTTAAGTTTTTGCAGGTTTTTTAAGAAAGTGGCGGGGTAGACGGGACTCGAACCCGCGGCCTCCGGCGTGACAAGCCGGCGTTATAACCAACTTAACTACCACCCCCCCTTTTATCCTCTGTTGTTGCATCCTCTGTTACATATTTACTTGCATTAGTTATTAAACTAATATATAGTGTTGTTTTATCATGAATACACAAGTACTGCAAATAAAACCGGATAAAAATGCTCCCACATTTTTATGGTTAGATATGGAAATGACTGGTTTAGACCCAGATAGAGACAGAATCATAGAGGTTGCTGCCATTGTTACCAACAGCCAGCACGAAGAGTTGGACCATTATCACAAGATCATTAAGCAAGACGGACGATATTTAGAAAAAATGGACAAATGGAACACCAAACAGCATAAAAAGTCTGGTTTGTATGATTTAGTCCCTACTGGTATTTCTCAATACCAAGCAGAAAACGAGCTCATAGCTTTTGCTGATAAGCACTTTGGGGAGCAAAAAATCGTGCTAGCTGGCAATTCCATCTATCAAGACAGAATCTTTATTAAAAAACATCTTATTAATTTAGAAACGCATTTTCATTATCGTATGTTAGATGTATCAGCTTGGAAGATTATTTTTGCTGCTAAAAACATCATCTTTAAGAAAGAAAATAAACACCGTGCTTTAGATGATATTCGCGAAAGTATTAGAGAGCTTAATTTTTACTTTCACTATCTGGATGCAGAAAAAATCAAGCACTCTGCCAGTGATACTCATAAAAGTAATTCTCCTAGTACAAATACCACTTCTCATACCTCTACAAATACACCATCCAACAAAGTGTTGACTTAAAGGCTTTTTTAAACCACAATAAGTATCTATTATGTCTATGGCAATAAACAAACCTTTAGCTACGAATACATCTGTCAACACGCCTGATTATCAGGTGTGTTCTCTGGCTATGAATAACCCAAAACATAAGCAAAAGCTTGCGAGTTGGGGGAGGGAGGAGATAAGGCTTGCCGAACGGGAGATGCCCGGTCTTATGGCTTTAAGAAAAGAGTATGCCACCACTCAGCCGTTAAAAAATGCTCGTATCACGGGGTGTTTGCATGTCACTATTCAAACGGCGGTATTGATAGAAACACTTATAGCCTTAGGGGCAAAGGTTAGGTGGAGTTCTTGCAACATTTATTCTACTCAAGACCATGCAGCTGTAGCTTTAGCCACAAAAGGTGTTCCGGTATTTGCGTGGAAGGGGGAGACGCAAAAAGAGTATTGGCAATGTATCAAAAAATCACTCACTGGTTGGGGGAAGAGTGGTTTTGACTTAATACTAGATGACGGAGGCGATCTTACAAGTTTTATGCATCAGCCAGAACAAGCTCATCTATTAAAAAACATTGTTGGTCTTTCGGAAGAAACCACCACAGGGGTAAGGCAACTTTACCAACTACACAAAAAAAACTTGTTAAAAATACCTGCCTTTAATGTCAATGATTCTGTTACGAAGTCTAAATTCGACAATTTATATGGTTGTCGCGAATCCTTAGTGGATGGCATTAAAAGAGCAACTGACATTATGTTAGCGGGCAAAACAGCACTAGTGGCTGGGTTTGGCGATGTGGGTAAAGGTTCTGCTCAGAGTCTGCGTCCTTATGGGACACAGGTGTTGATTTCAGAAATAGACCCTATTTGTGCTTTACAAGCCAGTATGGAGGGCTATTCAGTTGTCCGGATAGAGGATGTAGTAGATAAGGTAGATATATTTGTAACAGCCACAGGTTGTCGCGATATTATTACTAAAGAGCATTTTTTAAAAATGAAGTCAGGTGCTATTGTCTGCAACATTGGTCATTTTGACCTTGAGGTGGATATGGCATGGCTTAATAAAAATACGAAGAAGGTATCTATTAAACCACAGGTAGATCTTTTCCAATTTTCTGACGGTAGAGAAATTATCGTTTTAGCTGAAGGCAGACTTGTTAATCTGGGATGTGCTACAGGGCATCCTTCTTTTGTGATGAGTAATTCTTTTTCTAACCAAGTTTTAGCACAAATAGAATTATGGCAAAAAAAAGGGCATTATAAAAAAGGAGTGTACACACTACCTAAAAAGTTAGACGAAAAAGTCGCAAGCTTGCACCTACCCTCTCTAAATGCCAAACTCACCCGTTTAACTGATACACAAGCTAGTTATTTAGATATCCCCCCGGACGGACCTTTTAAACCAGATAGCTACAGATACTAACCTAAATTTTAAAATTTTTTAAAATAACCATAAAATGACCATATAGAATAACCCTATAGGGCAACTATATAGAATCACGATAGAGGGCAAGTATTTGAAAAAGTCTGACCTTTTATTGTTCTAATTTATATTTTTGTAAACGGTATCTTAACGCTCTAGTACTTAAGCCTAAGAGCGAACAAGCTTCTAACCTTCTCCCCTGCACTCGTTTTAAGGCTCTTTCTAACACATCTTTTTCTAAGTTATTTAACACTTTCTCTAAGTTAATGCCTTCTTCTGGTAAAGGTATTTGCATAAGTCCTGATTGACATGTATTATCTTTTATCTTTTCACTATCTTGAATAGTGCCTTTTATTCCTCCTGACCGGAGCATGCAAGCTATATCATTTGGGTTTTGCAAATTGTCTTTTCCTAAAACCAACATCCGTTCCACAGCATTTTCTAATTCTCGCACATTGCCCGGGTAGTTATAATCCTCAAAAGCTTGTACCACAGAGGGAGATAAAAAACCATCATTATCATGGTAGCCTTTTTTGTACTGTTTTAAAAAATGTTTAACTAATGGTAGTATATCTTGTTTCCTCTGTCTTAAAGGAGGCACATGAAAACGCATCACATTTAAACGATAAAATAAATCCTCTCTAAACAACCCTTCTTTGACCATAGACTCTAAATCTCTATTAGTGGCTGCAATGAGTCTGACATCTATTTGCTGATCTTTAACAGCCCCTACTTTGCGAATGACTTTTTCTTGCAAGGCTCTAAGTAACTTAGGTTGCACAGCTAATGATAACTCTCCTATCTCGTCTAAAAATAAAGTACCTGTATGGGCTAATTCAAAAAAGCCTTTTCTTTCTTCTATAGCACCTGTAAAAGAACCTTTTTTATGACCAAATAATTCCGACTCAATAAGTGTATCGGGGATAGCTCCACAATTAACAGCTACAAAGGGTTTATCTTTTAAAGCACTTAATTGGTGAATAAACCTTGCCACCACCTCTTTACCCGTGCCACTTTCCCCCGTAATAAGTATGTTAGACCGCTTAGCTTTTTTAAAATCACTGCTCACTTCTGAATCTATCGCTAACGGAGCTGTAGTTTGAATTTTTTTAAGGGCAACACTACCCCTTAAAGCATGGCTATCATCTAAAGAAGAGATAGCAGAGTGTTTATTGTTGCAAGATGTGCGAGAGTGCTCTCTTGATGCTTTTTCGTAAAGGCATAGTTGTTTAATATCAAACACTAACTTTTGCATAATAGGAGAAGTGCCTATTAGGGAGATTTTTTTAAGCACTTTTTGCATCCACCGCACAGTGGGCTTTTTCGCCCGGAACAAAACATACATCCATCGGAAACCGTAAAGTGCAAAGCACACCACTTTTGACGGTATTTTTATCATTATGAGTAGGGTGATGAGTGGCGTTATCATTTTCTGCTTTTACCCGTTTGCGATTTTGAAAAGAAATAGTGCCTTTATATAAAGTCATAAGTTTTTTTACAATCGATAAGCCAAGCCCCGGTCCACTACTTGCTTTGGTGTAAAATGGCTCAAAAATATGCTTCATCTCTTGTTCACTAATGCCACAACCTGTGTCTTTTACTCTGACCACCACCCATTCGTTATCGTCAAAACTTTCTACCTCTAAAATCCCTGTGGGTTGTTTTTCCATAGCTTCACAAGCGTTTTTAATAACATTAAAAAAAATCTTTTTTAAATGCTCTTTCGATATTTGCGTTAAACCATGCGATTTTAATGTAAAGTGGTGTGTAATGTGTTTCCATTTTTTATTTGAACTTACTTTATCTAATAAAGACTCTAAAACCGTATTGACAGATAAAGATTCGGTTTTTAAGTTTGCAATGGATGATTTTTCATCTATACTATAGTCTAAAAACTCTCCTACAATGTGGTTCACTTTGTGCATTTCTTTTGAAATAGTATTAAGTGTTTTTTGATTTTCTATCATTTTTTTGTTTTTTAAAAGCAATTTAATAGCCCCACCGATGTTTGATAAAGGGGTTTGAATCTCATGAGCAATGCCGGTTGCCATTTGACCAATGCCCGCTAGTTTTTCTTTATCGCGATCTTGACACTCTTGTTTGTGCTTTAAAGTAACATCTTGAAATAGTACTAAATACTTTTTGCAATCTTGAGGGCTTAGCTGTTGTTTGGAAACACCCTTAATTATCCACTGACTGTCATCAAATATATCAGCCCCAAAAGAAGATACAAAAACCTCTAATATCCTCTTATCTAAACCGTGAGTGCACTCTACTTCAAACCGACTAGTAGATGCTAAAGCTTTTTCTTTATTATTTAAGCCTGCCTTTTTGTTAGGTGAAGGGCTAGAAGGGCTAGAAGAGCTAAGAGGTAAAGCCATAGCTGAATGGCGAACAGATTTGCTGTAAGGCACATTTTGACCATGTAAATAATTTTTAAGCCCTAATTTTCTTATAACAACACTGCTTACAATGTTGCTATTATCTGGCAAATGCAACAATCTTCTTGCTATTTTATTAGAGCTTATAATAGATAACTTGTTATCTAAAATAAAAAACCCCATATTAATATTTTCTACAATACATTTATTTAAATCTTTTAACTGATAGGTGTTGGTGCTTAATATTTGCATTAAACCACTGACAAAAGTGATATTTTGCCCAAAAAACCCAGACAAACCAGCAACAGATAAAAACGCCACATTATTTAACACAAACGAAAGCACTAAGGACTGGTCTCCTGCCAGAGGGTTTATAATAAGTAGCCACGAAAATAAAATAGACACCCACAACCCTTGGGCAAAAGCCCATTTATACCCTCCCATAAGCCCCGCACTTACAATACTTAATAAATATAAAAAAATCAGTGCGTAAGATAGTACGGGTTGGACACTATTTAAACACACAGTCATCCAAACCACATCAAACAATAAAAATAAACCAAACCAAAAATAAGTGCTTTTAATTTTATCGTAAAAATAAAAATACAAAAAATCTATTGATAAAGCAACAAATAAGCACAGATAAACAAAAACAAACACATCAGAATTTAAAAACAAAGGTTGTGCAAACTGATAAAAAATAAACCCTATGAGTAGTAGTGCATGGCACATAGAATGCAAACATTGCACTAAAAAAAACCTCTGTGCTTGAGAAAACACCCCTGCCTGACCATGCTCACTCCCGCTTGCTAAAAAGGGTTGTAAGTATTGTTGTTTGTTCGTGTCCATTACATACCTCCTACTGTACCTGCTAATTTAAATATCGGCATATAGATGGCAATAACCACAAAGCCCACTAACCCGCCTATAAAAACAATAAAAACAGGTTGTATCATATCAGAAATAGCTGCAGAGCTGGTTTTAACCTGATCTTCATAGTATTCAGCCACTTTGGCTAAAGTGGCATCTACTTTTCCTGTTTCTTCACCAATAGCAATCATACGAGATACTAGATCGGGAAAAATCTTCTCCGGCTTTAATGATTCTGCAATACTTTTACCTTTTTCTACCCGAACAATGATATTTCTCACAGCCCTTTCCACAAGTAAGTTATTAGAAGCCACAGAAGCATTGTGTAGCGAATCCGTAATGCTCACACCACTGGCAATTAAGTACGATAAAGTTTTAGTAAAGCGAGATAAGCAGTTTTTCCTCACCAAAGGTCCCATAATGGGTAAAATCCAAAATAATTGATCTTTCACAGGTCTACCTGCACCGGAAAATAAATAAGCAAAAAACACTATAGGAGCTACTACTGCCATAAATAAAACTAAAAATAAATTATTAACAAAAAAATCACTCACCATCATAAGCATTTTAGTAATAGCGGGTAGTTCGCTACCAGCACTTTCAAACATAGAAGCAAAACGAGGCACTACAAAAGTCATTAAACCAATAAGAATACCCACACCTACCACTAAAATAAAAACCGGATAAGAAAGAGCTTTTTTTACCCTAGACTTCATTTTATCGCTACTTTCTAAGTCATCAGCTAATTGAGTAAGCAGTACATTGAGCTGACCACTAGACTCCCCAGCCTGTACTAAAGAATAAAATAAATTGTTAAACACTAAAGGATAATTAGCCAAAGCCTCTGATAAACTATGACCAGAGTCTATTTGGTTTATCACCCCCACTAAGACATTTTTTAAAACAGCTGAATTAGTCATAGGCTGTATGGTTTGTAACGATTGCATAATGGGTACTCCTGCATCTACTAAAAACGCTAACTGACGAGCAAATATCACTAAATCTTTTTGAGCTACCCCTCCACCAGAACCAAGGGTGAGTAACGCCTTCTTCTTATTAATAAAGATGGGTTGCAATTTTTTAGCAGATAACATCTGCACTGCATCGTTTTGGTTTTTAGCCTTTAAGGAACCAGAAACAACTCTCCCGTCTTGGGTTTTTGCCTTAAATAAAAAAGTATCCATAATGTTTTATCTTCTCCTTTATATAATTTATATTTTTTTGCTCTTTTCGTTTTTTAATTTAACTTAAATTTCGTAGTGCTTATTGTCGCATTCATACACATCAAATATTATAACATATATTTAAGCACTTTTTATTTTACGAACACCTCCTGTGCGTTTTATTAAACTGTCTAATTCTTCTTTGTCGTTAGAGGATAAAAAAGCTATTTCTTCACTAATAAGCCCTTTAGTACATAGATCGCATAAAGATTGATTCATCGTAATCATCCCCATTGATTTGTGGGTTTGCATAATAGAGTAAATCTGGTTAAACTGCCCTTTTTTAATTAAATGCTTAACAGAAGAGGGAAATAGCAACACTTCGGTAGCTAACACACGCCCTTTGCCATCTAGAGAAGGTAATAGCTTTTGACAAATCACACCCTGTAACAACATGCTGAGTTGGTTTTGCACAAGCTCTCTTTCCTCACCGGAAAAAGCACTAGTCAATCTCTCTATACTATGGTAAGAAGTATTGGTGTGCACAGTGCCGAAAGTTAAGTGTCCGGTCTCAGCCACCTCTAAAGCAGCAGCAATAGTTTGCTTATCTCGCATCTCCCCTAATAAACACACATCAGGGTCCATACGAAGCACGGCTCTGACAGAATCATGAAAATCTTTCACATCTTTGCCCACCTCTCTTTGATTGACAATAGATTGCTCATGGGTGTACACGAATTCAATAGGATCTTCAATAGTCACAACATGGGATTTTTTTGTTTTATTAATTTCGTTAATCATAGCTGCTAAAGTGGTTGACTTACCAGAACCTGTAGCTCCTCCTACTAGTACTAGTCCATAAGGTTTTTTTGTTAGTTCCATAACAACACTGGGTAGACCAATCTGTGTAATATCAGGTATAACAACAGGTATTTGACGAAACACCCCTGACACCGCTTGCTTTTGATAAAATAAATGCACCCTAAACCGGCTAGATTTACCAACAGTAAAACTGCAATCTAAGTCTTTTGCGGATTCAAACACACCCTTTTGCTCATCAGTAATAATAGAGTAACAAAGTGTTCTGCAATCTTGAGCAGTTAAAGCAGGTACTTTCAATTGCACTAACTGACCCTTCACCCTTAAAGTAGGAGGCACACCGACAGTGATGTGTATGTCAGAGGCTTTCTCTCTGGTAGCTGTCTTTAAAATTTGTAACATAGAAACCATTTATTTATCCTTTTAGTTAATATTGTTAATTTGTTTTATCTTTTTCATTTTATTAACTATCCCGCATGGTACCGTAAAGCACTTCGTTCACAGAGGTTTGCCCTTCTTTAAGGTAGTTGATAGCAGATTGTCTGATACTAACCATGCCATTTTCTTTAATGGCAATATCTTTAAGAGTTTTAAGGTCGCTTTTTTGAATAATATGATCTTTAATTTTACGGGTCATATCCAATAGTTCAAACACAGCTTTTCTACCTGAATAGCCAGAGTTGTTGCAATTAGAACACCCCGTACCTTTGTTCATAATGTTAGGTGCGTATTTTTTAGCATCTTCAGGGGTGAAACCTAAGCTCATAAGTTCGTCTTTTGGCATTTTATGAGGTTCTTTACAGTGCTCACACAACAAGCGTACAAGCCTTTGAGCTATAACTAAAGAGGTGTTTTCAGACACACTATAAGTGGGCACACCAATATCCACTAGACGGTTGACGGTAGAAACTGTATCATTAGTATGAAGGGTACTCAGCACAAGATGACCCGTGGCAGCAGCACGGTAGGCAATGTCAGCTGTTTCTTGATCTCTAATCTCACCTACAAGGATGATATCAGGGTCTTGCCGTAAAAATGTTCTTAATATGCGAGAAAAGCTCAATCCAATTTTATGTTGTACAGGCACTTGATTCACACCCTGTAATTTATATTCTACAGGGTCTTCAGCAGTAGATATGTTTTTATCTACTGTGTTCAAAGAGGCAAGACCACTATAAATAGTGGTTGTTTTCCCCGATCCTGTAGGACCAGTTATTAAAATTAACCCCTGACTTTGATTGAGGTATTTTTTGAACAAATTTTCTTGTTCCTTAGACATGCCTAATTTATCAATACCTTGTGCTCCGGTATCTGATTGCAGTATCCTCATAACGACTTTTTCACCATGCACAACGGGAACACTACTGACCCTTAAGTCCACCACTTTGTTATTGAGTTGCACTTTCATACGACCATCTTGTGGAAGGCGACGCTCACTAATATCCATTTGCGATAAAATTTTAATCCTATTGACAATAGACATAGAAAGTTTTTGATTTAATTTACCCATTTCTAATAAACTACCATGCACACGAAAGCGTACACGGAATGTTTTTTCGTATATTTCAACATGAATATCAGACGCTCCAGCACGAATACCTTTAGTAATGATTTTATTAACAGTGTTCACCACAGGCTCACTTTGAGCTGAAGAAAGGTCCACAATGTTAAGGGAGTCTTTTTCAGCTTCCGCAGCATCTGTATCCATAACATTAAAAACATCGTCTGCATCAGTGCTTTCTTCTGAATCTTCATACATCTGCTCTATCATTTTTTTAATTTCACTGATAAGAGCTATAACGGGCTGTACCTTCATACCAAGGGCCAATGACACATTTTCTTTAGCTTCTATATCGCCGGGGTCGGAAAAAGCCACAATAGCCACATTAGATATTTTCATAATGGGCATAAGGAGAAATTTTTGACACACTTTTTTAGGCACTAGTGAGCATATATCAGCTTCCGGTTTTAGTTGAGAAAAATCCACTATTTGAAAGCCATATTGATCAGCCAGAAAACGAGCCAGCTCTTCTTCAGAATGCTTATCTTTAACAAGAGATTTAATTTGCTCGCGACGCGGAAGACCCGATAAATTATTAACGACGATTAAGTTTTCTTTAATTTCAGCTATTTCACGAGAACGGATTTTTAGCTCACCACCACTACCACTTCCTGCTTTAAAAGCTGAAATGCGACTTTTTTTGCTTCCACTAAAAGGAGTACCAGAACTTTTATGAATAGCAGAGCTTGACCCTGCTTGAGATGCTCGATGCAAAACAGTGTTTAATCCACTATTTACCGCCCGGCGAGTGATGGTATCCCCACGACCACTACCCTTAGTACTAGCAGAACGACGATTTACATGCTCCTCATCAGCATGGTGGATTTTGTGATGGATTTTTAAAACTTTATCACTTGCTACTACAGACTTTTTGTTAGATTCTGATAGTTTAGTTGCTATTTTTTTTTGTTTTTTAAATACCACGGTACACACCTTGTTTCATAACTTTTGTCATAATGTTTGTCATGATGCCTTTAGCACCTTATTTAATAACTCATATCGGCAGGTGATGATATGAGCTTTAAATTTTTTTTAAAATTAATTTTAAACTGTGGGTAAAATACATTTTAGGGGGCTTTTTGTGGGGTTTTTATGAGGTTTTACGGTGGTTTTATGAGAATTTAGGGATTTTAAGGGTGTGATGGAGTAAATGGAGATATCTTTTCTAACAACACAATACGGTTCGTGTTAGTGCCTTTTTTATTGTTAGAAACACCCCAACAATTGGCAGTTTTAGTAAAACTTTGTTCATTAACAAAAACAGCTCGTGGTTTTAAAGGTAAGTGTTTAACTTGTTTTAAAACATATTCTTCCAGCTGAATGGTGCCAGATCGCACTTCTCCTACTTCAAAAGCGATATACCCTCTGTGGCACACAACTCGGCTAAGCTCTGTTAAGGTTTTTTTAATAAACACACACCAATCATCTATATTTTTATACTGACTAATGGGTAAAGCCTTAGTGTCTATACCTAAAAACCAACACCTTAGCCAGTTGTCAGACACATAGTCCACTGTATCTAAAAAAGGAGGAGAGGTTACCACCAGTTTAACGCAGTTAGAAGGTATTTGAGGCGTGTTATAAGATTCTTGATTGAGCAACAAAAAGTGAGATGGTTTTTTTGTGCCTCCTTGAGAAAGTAAGATTTTAGATTTTTTTAAAATCAACTCTGGCACATTTCTTAAAGGTGGCTTTTTTCCTCTTTTTTGGTTGATTTTTTGTTGTTGCTTGAGGGATACCGCTTGGTTAGGTGGCATGGTGTAGATAGAAAAAAATCCAGAAGAATGTCCGGTTAAACGATTGACTGCCACCATTTGTATCCAACGATCTGTTTGATCCCAAAAAGATGTGTTTTTTCGCCTTTTAAGCCAAGCTTTTAAGCCTTCAATTTGAGCTAAAGTTTGAGGGTGAAAAAACACTAAAAGTTTTTTGTTTCTTATAGTCTTAAACCGCTGCCATGGGATGTTATTTAATCGGCATTTAATTTGATTTAAAGAGGGAGTGCCTATTCGTGGTAGTGTTAAAGCCCTGCTTAAGGGGTTGATGTCGTTGCCGTAAGGTGTGCGATTTCTTAAAACAGCCTCAATAAGGGTAGTGCCTCTGCCCATAAAAGGGTCGTAGACCACATCCCCGGGGCGGGTAAGTTTTTCAATAAAAAAAGCTGGTAATTGAGCTTTAAAACAAGCCCTGTAGCTTAGCTCATGCAATCTATGGGCTTGCCTTTGCCGGTGGGTCCAAAATTCACCTCTGAAATAAGTTATTCCGCTGGACATGTTTTTTTTGTAAATGAGATTTTTGAGTATAATGAAATTTTGAGAATTTTTTAGCTGTTTTTTTTGAGCTTGTTTAAAAAAACTCAGTTGTTGCTTGGTAGATAAATCCATGAAAATTATTTTCAATTTATAAGCTATTGGTAGTCAATTATTTTTTTTTGAAGATTTTCTTAAAACTTTCTTGTTTTTTGCCACATAATATGGCATTATATGTGGAAAATTACTCCATTGTTACGAATAATGAGCAACAAAAATTTACTACTTCGTTGGTGGCAAAAACACTCACGCCTTAAAGCTAGAAAAAGAAAAATCAACACCCCAACACTTAGCCAAATACACTATTCTTTCAAAAACCCTGCCTTACTCTTACAAGCCCTAACCCACAAAAGCTATGCTAAAGAACTTGACCACGAAGACCATAACGAAAGGTTAGAATTCTTAGGAGACGCCGTATTGGAAATCTGCGTCAGCGACCTATTAATGAAAGAACACCCCATAGCCGACGAAGGCGACCTATCTAAAATGAGAGCAGCCTTAGTCAACACAACAGACCTTGCCAAACTAGCTCTAGACTTAAAACTAGATCAAGCTATCAAATTGGGTATCTCTGAACAACGCGATAAAGTTAAACTAAAACCTCGCTTGCTTGCAGGCTTGATAGAAGCCATCTTAGGAGCAATTTATTTGGATGGAGGCTTTAGCAAAGTATATAAAGTAGTAAAAACCATTATGGGGCAAAGCATTAAAGCCGGACCCATCAACAAAGACTATAAAAGCGTTTTACAGGAATTCGTACAAAAAAAATTTAGAAAAACACTTGACTACCCTGTTATAAGTGTCAAACGATGGCGAAGGCAAAAAACATTCACCATACATATCCTAATGGAAAAAAAACTCATTGGTCGCGGTCAAGGGTCAAGCAAAAAACAAGCTGCCCAATCAGCAGCTCTATCTGCTTTAAAGTACTTAAGGTTAGCACCTTATAAAAATATGAAAGATTAAAAAATGCTCAAACGCGTACTTATCTTAGGTAAAGCCAATGTGGGCAAGTCCTCTCTTTTTAACCGCTTAATCAAAAAGAAAAAAGCATTGGTCATTAACCAACCAGGGGTCACACGCGATATTTTAAAACACTCTACCTCTTGGTGGAACCATAGTTTTGAAGTATGGGACTCAGGAGGGCTTTGGAACTTACTAGATCATAAACACCACCCTACCAATACACTCACTAAGCTTATTGATAAAAAAGTAAGTCAAACTATTAAAGAAGTAGACATATTACTACTGGTTATGGACGCCCATACTGGTTGTTTAGACGAAGACAAAAAAACATTCCGACTAGTTAAAAAATCTGGAAAACCCTTCTTAACCCTTGTCAATAAAATAGATAATTGGAAAAAAAAAGACCTGTTCTTAAGCGACTTTGCCCCTCTCGGAACGCCCCTTTTACCCTGTGCTTTTGAAACAAACCAAGGTATACCCGACATAATAGAATGGATCATAACACAGCCCCAAAAGGGGGGGACGATTGCTTCTTCCCACAAAGCCTCATCTTCTACTCCATTACTAGTAGCTGGCAAAGCCAATGTAGGTAAATCCTCTTTATGCAACGCTTTACTAAAGCAAGAGCGTATGCTGACTTCCCCTGTAAAAGGCACAACCGTAGATGTGGTAGAAGAGATATTTCAATACCACAAACATCCCTACACTCTTATGGATACCGCCGGCTGGGAAAAAACAAAATACAAAAAAAGCAAAGCACCCACTGCCTCTTCCTTAGCTGTAATGAAAATGCAAGAAAGCCTTAAAAAAGCCCAGCTTTTATTGTTACTCATAGAATCCACTGCTGGTCCAAGCAGGCAAGATGCCAGACTATTACAACTATGCCTCAAACACCATATCGCGACCTTCATCGTCATAAGTAAATGGGATTTAATGAAAGATAGCAGTATGTCAAAAAAACAATACCGCCAAAATTTAATGCAAACATTTTCTTTTTACCCAGACTTACCCGTAATCTTTATTAGTACAATCAAAAATCAAGGGTTAGGAGTGTTGTTAAAAAAAATCCACACAATGTACCAAAAACTACATTTTCGCGTAACGACTTCAAAACTTAATCACTTCCTTATGGCTATGACTCGTAAGGCTCCAGCACCTGTCTACGGAACGCAAGATGTAAAATTCTATTACTTCACACAAACACAGCAAATACCCCCCACCTTCATAGCTTTTGCTAACTACCCAGAAGCTGTAACCCCTGCTTACCACAGATTTCTCACTCGTCGCATTCAAAAACAATGGAAATTAAACGGAGTCCCCATACGACTATTGATACAAACTCGCCACAAATCTTAAAAAACAACAAAAAACCACCCCTTACACCACTTTATTATAGATTATTATAGACAAACAATTTAAAATATGTTTTGATAAGCCAACTTAAAATTAAACAACGAAAGGAGCTTATCAATGAAACATTTTTTTTACACCTACCCTATAGTATTTTTTTTAATAATACTTACCACCTTTAAATTGCATGCCACCACTAACCACTTACAAATCGCTTATGTAAGCATAAATGAAGTGGCAACAAAAACAGGAGAGCAAAAAAAAATTACTCGCACCTTAGAAAAAGAACGATCTCGTATAGAAAAACTCATCCGTAACAAAAGCCAGCAATTTAAAAAATCAGCTACTAAGATTAAAAATGAAGTAGCCCTACTCTCCGACGACGAAAAAGCCAAACAATATGAAAAAATACAAAGAATGCAAATCGCTATGGAACAATTTATAAAACAAAAAGAAGTGGAATTCCAAAAAAAAGAAACTGACTTAAAAAACACTTTTATCACCCGTGTTAAAAACGCCATCCCCATTGTGGCTAAGACAAAAAAAGTAAGTGCAGTACGAAATAAAGACACCACCCTTTGGGTGGACCCAAAATGGGATATCACTAACCAAGTTATAAAAGCTTATAAGAAAAAATATAAATAAAAAACTGTTAGCCCATGACTTCCCCTAATCCTATATTGTTAAACACTGAGGGTATTAAAAAACTCCTCCCTCATCGTTACCCTTTTTTATTAGTAGATAAGGTTATGAGTTTAACAGAAGAAAGTCCGGGGCAAATACCCGGCAGAACATGTCGTGCTTTAAAAAATGTAACGATTAATGAACCTTTTTTTCAAGGTCACTTCCCTGAAAATCCCATTATGCCAGGAGTACTTATTTTAGAAGCCTTAGCACAAGTGGGAGCTTTATGTTGCTCAGCCATGCCAAAAGATGCCCCTATTAAACAAGTGTTTTTCGCAGGGTTAGATAAAGTCCGTTTTAAACAAGCTGTGTGCCCTGGCGATGTGCTACAGCTAGAAGTCAAAATGCAAAAAACAAAAAAAAGCTTTTATTGGGGAGTGGGGAAAGCTAGTGTCAATAATCAACTTGTCACACAAGCAGAAGTTATGGCACATATTACTTTTTCTTAACATAAAAGCCCTCCTTAAAGCCCCTTAAAACTATTGATGAAAAAAAACTTAAAACTCTTTAAAGATTGTAAAAAAAAGCTCGGGCTTTTACACAAACAACACCTATACAGACAACTACATATTTTAAAAAATAAAAAAGACTTTAGCTCTAACGATTATTTGTCTTTATCCCAGATCCAAGCCTTACGGAAACAAGTGATAACGGCACTCCAAAAAGGGCTACCCTTTACAGCTAAAGGCTCTCGCCTGCTTGGCGGACAAAGCCTATTGCACCAACAAACAGAAAAACTATTTGCCCAATTTGTGGGTCGCCCAGAAGCTTTATTTTTTAGCTCCGGCTGGCATGCCAACACAGGGCTTATTGCTACTTTAACTACAACAAATACTGCTTTGTTCTCCGACCAACTCAACCACGCAAGCCTTATCGAAGGGTGCAGGCTAAGCAACCCCCAAGTTTATATTTATCCACATAAAAATTTAAATAAATTAGAAGACTTATTAAAAAAAGTTAAAGTAAAACACAAAATAATTATTACTGAAAGTGTGTTTAGCATGGATGGGACACAAGCTCCTTTACAAGAATTATCCACATTAGCCTTAAAACACAACGCTTTATGCATTATAGACGAAGCTCATGCCACGGGCATTTACGGCAAAAAGGGAGCTGGGCTTTGCACTTTATTAAAAGAAAAATCACATATTATTAGCGTACACCCTTGCGGAAAAGCTTTATCCACAAGAGGGTGTTTTGTAGCAGGGCCTTTAGTATTAAAAGATTATTTAATCAACAAATGTAAGTCGTTTATTTATACGACAGCTAGTTCTGATTTAGAGTTATTTTTAGTTAAAAATCATTTGCAATTTTTACAAAAACACCCTGAAAGAAGAAAAACACTAAAACAAAAAGCCTTAATGTTTAGAAGTTATTTAAAAAACATCTTTGTTGGAGGCGATAAGGATAGCCCCATTGTGCCTGTGTTTGCCAAAAGCACTCAAAAAGCCCTTAAAATAGCAGGATTATTACAAAGTAAGGGTTATGATATTAGGGCTATCCGCTACCCCAGTGTGCCTAAGGGTAGTAGCCGGTTGCGTATTATTATCCACTATAATCACACGGATAAAGAATTAAAAAAATTAGCATATATGTTACAAACAGAGGGTAAAATGTATTTAAAACAAAAACATGATAAAAACAAAAACTTTTAAAATAACAAGATAAAAAACTGGAACCAAAAATAATTAAAAAATGAAAAAAATCTTTGTTACGGGGACTGATACAGACATCGGCAAGACTATTGTTTCAGCGGGGCTTTGTATGACCTTACCTGCTCATTATTGGAAGCCCGTGCAAGCTGGTACAAAACCTCAAACAGATAGTGATGTACTCGCTCAATTTATTGCTAAAGAGTGTATTTACCCTTCGGCTTATGTTTTGCAAAAAGCAGCTTCTCCTAACCAATCAGCAAGACAAGAAAACATTTATTTAAAAAAAGAAGAGCTTATTTCTCAAGTGTTTTTTCAAAAAAAATCACTCACCCCTTGCAAACATTTAGTAATTGAAGGGGCAGGTGGAGCTTTAGTCCCTATTAATAATAAAGGAGAAAACATCACTGATTTAATCAAAGCAGAAAAAGCCTCTGTGATTATTGTAGCCCGATCGGGCTTAGGTACTCTGAACCACACTTTTTTAACTTTATCGCTTTTACGCTCTAAAAATATTAATATACTAGGGGTTATTATGGTAGGCACTCCTCACCCCGACAATAAAAAAGACATAGAACAAATAGGTAAAATACCCGTACTATTAGAACTACCTATACTAAAACCCCTTACAAAAAAAGCTTTAAAAAACCACTTTACAAAGCTCAAACCTTTATATAAAGTAATAAAAAGCTAAAAGATATATAAAATATAAAGGAGGTTAAAATGATGAAACTCTATGTCTACGACCACTGCCCTTATTGTGTAAAAGCTCGTATGATTTTTGGCTTTAAACAAAAGCCTTTTAAACTGGTGACTTTGTTAAACGATGATGCAAAAACACCTAAAAAAATGATTGGGAAAAAGATGGTACCTATTTTAGAATACAGCCGGGGTAAATTTATGACAGAGAGTTTAGACATTATAGAGTATATTGACCACAAAAACCCTCCCAATAGTGTGGTTTGGAAAGAAGATGCAAAACTTATGCGTTGGTTAGAGGATACAGCTTATGAGGTGTACATGTTGGCGATGCCTCGTTGGGTGCAAGCCCCTTTAGAAGAGTTTAAGACGGAAAAAGCCCGCCAGTATTTTCAAAAAAATAAGGAAAAATACATTGGTAGCTCTTTTTCTAAAGCCTTAAAAAAAACCCAACTGTTAAAAACAGAAATGAATGCTCACTTAAGAAAATTAGAAAAACTATTTGTTGAAGAACAAGAATTTTTTACAGGCATTTTTAATATACACGACTTTCATTTATTGGCTACTTTAAGAAGCCTTAGCATTGTTAAAGGTCTTAAGTTTCCCCCAAAAGTGCAATTTTTTATGCAAAGACTTGCTAGAATAACTAAGATACCTTTGCATCATGATATAGCTTTATAAAAAATTAGATAAAAAAGCTTAAAAAGCTTGTATCTTTTTTGTTTTTATGAGACAAAAACATAATAATAAATCGTATAAAAATAAACTAAAGGAGGAATTTATTATGAAAATGTTATTTACTGCAATCTCACTTTGTTTGTTATTTAACTTTACAAGTCTTGCTCAAGCCGATACTTGCTCTAGTAGCTTTTCAAGCCAAGATAGTCTATCTTTAATTACAGCGATTAAAAACGGACAACTAGAGACAGTAAAATCATTATTAGAAAAGGGAGTGGATGCCAATGCTAAAGAAAATGATGGAAATACCGCTTTAATGACTGCATCTGATTATGGTTATACAGAGATAGTAGAATCATTATTAAAAGCCGGAGCTGATGTCGATGCTAAAGATAATAATGGAACCACAGCGTTAATGTACGCATCTTATAATGGTCATACAGATACAGTAAAATTATTAAAAGCCGGAGCTGATGTCAACGCTAAAGAAAATGATGGAACCACAGCGTTAATGTACGCATCTTATAATGGTCATACAGAGATAGTAGAATCATTATTAAAAGCCGGAGCTGATGTCGATGCTAAAGATAATAATGGAACCACAGCGTTAATGTACGCATCTTATAATGGTCATACAGATACAGTAAAATTATTAAAAAAAACAGGGAGCTAAAAATAAAAAAAGAAGGCACAGATATTAATGAAAAAAAATTATAATAAGCACTATATAAAAAATTACCCCTTTGGCTTTATCAAGTGTTAAATTGTAAAAAATGCTTCTCGCTTGCTTTTCTCACTTTAAAAGTTAGAATCCTAAAGCTTTTTATCCTGGTTTTTAAATTTTTTAATTTGCTCTATAAAATCGTCAAACAGTACCCGCCCCTCATGAGGACCCGGACCACTTTCAGGATGAAACTGTATCCCCATACACCCCCTACCCTCAGACCTAAAACCCTCCACCGTACCATCGTTTAAATTTGTGTGTGTCACCTCCACATCTTTTGGCAAACTGCTACTTTCCACTGCATAACCATGATTCTGACTAGTTACAAAAATCTTACCCAAACTGTCCCGCACAGGATGATTACCCCCACGATGACCAAATTTTAACTTGTAAGTTTTGCCCCCTAACGCTTGTGCCAATATCTGATGCCCCATACAAATACCAAAAATATACACCCTCCCCAATAATGCCTGCACAGTACTGACAGCTTGCCTGACACAACCTGGGTCCCCTGGCCCATTAGAAAGCAATACCCCGTCCGGCTTAAACGATAAAACATCCTCCGCCTTAACCCTAGACGGAAATATACATAACAAAGCACATCTTTTAACTAATTGTTGCACAATACTTTCTTTAATACCAAAATCTATCACTACTATACGAAAACCCCCATCCCCACCTAAGCCCTTAACCTTGTGAGCCTTACTTTTTGTCACCCTAAAAGCCCAATCACTGTCCTGACCCTTCATACTCTTTATACACCGCAGAGCTTTTTTACAAGCTACCTGGGTACTGTCAGCCCGAACCACAGCCCCTAAGACTGTGCCAAACTTCCTTAAATAAAGCACAAGCGACCTAGTATCCACACCTACCAATACCGGCACATTATGAGAGTTAAGCCTCTTAACCCACTCGCAATCCCTCTTGCTACCTTGCATCTCAACGCACACTAACGCCTGAATGTGAATTTTCTTCGATTCCCATACCTTGTCACTCACACCATAGTTGCCCTGCTGCGGGGCTGTCATTACTAAAATTTGCTGAAAATACGAAGGGTCTGTTGCCATCTCCTCATAACCACTATGAGAAGTGTTAAACACTACCTCCCCTGCTTGTGATTCTAACTTCTGAGTACTATCACCTAACAAAACTCCCTTAAAACATACCCCTGTCTCTAATACTAAATACCCTACAGAATGCTCTAACAAAGCCATTACGAAGAAGAACTAATATCTAAATTCAAAATGCGACAAATAACACTGCAACGCACATAAGCACTGTTTTCTACCTGATCTATAATGCGACAACGCGAATCCTCTAACACCACAGAATCAATTTCCACTCCCCTTACCGCAGGGCCAGGATGCAGTAAAATCCCATCTTTTTTAAATAAATCCATCTGCTTTTTCCCAATATAATACTTGTCCCTATACTCTGCCATAGAAAAACCAAGACTACTTAAAGTATGCCGTTCTTTTTGCATCCTTAAACACATAATCACATTCGCCCACTTGATGCCAGCTTCTAAAGACTCAAACCTCTGCACCCCCTCCCAAACCTTTGTTTGTTTAGGGCTTAACTCCTTAGGAGCACAAAAACCTAAACTCGCCCCTAAACGCTTAAGTAACTTTAAATTAGAGTTTGCCACCCGCGAATGCAGCACATCCCCCACAATTAATACACGAGTACCATTATCCACAACACCCCGAGCCTGCTGAATAGTAAAAACATCCGTTAAAGCCTGTGTGGGATGCTCGTCTACCCCTAAACCCGCATTAATAATCGGCACATCACTTTTTTGTAAAACATCACGAGACGCATTTGCACCACAACGAAGTATGATGACACTCGGCTTTAAAGCAATTAAACACTGAATCGTGTCGTCTAAAGACTCCCCCTTTACCATACTAGAAAAATGTAAATTCCATAAAGACGCCATAGCAATACCTAAACGCCCACAAGCTAACTCAAAAGACGCACGAGTACGCGTGCTAGGCTCTACAAATAATAAATGAGCCACTAAACCTAATGTCTGATTGCGATTGATGCAGTGCGTAATACGACCTTTATTTACAAACTCTTTTTTTAAAAATTGAGCTGTATCAAGAATAAAACTAATATCACTAGATTCTAAATCATCAATGCTTAAAAAAGAGCGAGACTTCATAACACCTATTACATTACATCAAGTTACACAAAACTTCAACCCCCAAAGGGGGATACTTTTGATGCACCCTTTGCATACTCTAGCTTCATCCAATCCATAAACTACTTTACACCAACCATTCTCTCACCACCAAAGGGGATTCTTATTTATTGCCTTTCAGTTACTTTTACGGCAATGCCTCCCAACCATTCTCTCACCCCAAATATAATGCCACTCCTGATGCCCCCCAAAAGGGGGATACTTTTGATGCACTCCTATAGCACACCCTACCTTCATCCAACCCACTACCCACTTCTTAAGTGAGAAAACCATACTCAAAATCTCAAACATGCGGTTTACCGCAAAGTGTTAGCCTGTGGCTACTACTTTGCGTTAAATCCGAACTCGTTTTGAGCATGGTTTTATCACCTAAGATATATGTTTTTATAATGTTACTTTAAATTAAAGAGCGGGAGGGGGATATTTTTTTAAGCCCCAAGCATTGCCACTCACAAAAATCTTCCCCTTCCGCTCTAACATAAGAAATGTTATCATACAAATATAAGCTTTTGACTTGGTTTTCTCACTATAAAAGTTAAAATCACAAGCTTTTGAGCTTAGGATTTTTCCCCGTAAAGCAAGTAGCAAAACAGCTGATAATATCGTTACTAATAGCTGTCAAAAGAAATTTAAAGAATAAACAAAAAGAGCAGGTAACTTTTTAGGTGTAAAAAAAAGAAAACCCGCCAAGATAAAAAAAGTGACTATCCTAAGTAACGCAAAAAAAGTTCAGTTAAAACTTTTTTAAAATATTATTGTATTATGCAGTTATTTTGTGTACCATTCATTAGTGTACCATATATCTTATATAAATAAACAAAGGAGAATATTAAATTATGGAAAAACTAGAATCAGCACCTACTTTTAAAGAAATTCGAGCTATTTTAAAAGAGGTATCTCTTTTTCCTGATGTTAGGGATGCCACACATTCTACAAAGCCAGATAAGCTTTGTGAGATTGACATGATTGCCAGAAATGGTCATGAGTTAGTAGCGGTAGAAGTTAAATCTACTTTAAATGTAAAGGCAGTGGATCATTATTTAAAGGTGTTAAAGGGTGTTTTTTCATTTTTCCCTGAGTATAAGGGTAGAAAAGTGTATGGGGCGCTATGGCGTATTTAAAAATTTATCAACATGCTGATAAATATGCTATGAAAAAGGGGCTTTTTGTGATTAAAGCCACAGAGGATAGTGCCTATATTGTTAATAGCAAAAAATTTAAGCCCAAAGACTTTGCTTAAAAAACACATCATACATCAAAAGCTCAATCTGAGAAGACATCTTCTCACAAGTAAAAATCAATCAAAATTTGTAAAATTTATACGCATACAAAAAATATTTTGTAAAAAAAGCTTGGTTCATATAAGATTTTTTATTAAAAGTTCAATATTTTAAAACAAAAGGAGATCAATTATGAAAAAATTATTTATTGTTATCCCACTTTGCTGGTTATTTAATTTTGCGAGCTTTGCTCAAACTGGCACTAATAAAGAATACTATAGAAATTCTTCTACATTTTATACTGTGGAATGTGATTGTGTAGATAATGGTTTTTGGGATTGGCTAGATAATGGGTTTGGTGATGATACATTTGGTTATGTGAGAGTATTAGGATATGATAGATCACATGCTTATTCTAATGCATGGCAACTCTGTAAAAAACAAACCATTTTTAATAAAGTTGATTTAGAATTAAAAAATTGCAAATATAATTGGACTACATGGAGAACATTTCATAATACAGATGGTCCTGTTGATATTGGTTTTTTTATATATTAAAAAAACAGTTACTGGTAAAATCTATTGAGATACGAAATAAGTTATCAGTAATTATTCCTTGTCTAATATCTACCTATGAGTGTTTTTTTATAACTTTTGAACCTCTTGTTCTAAAAAAGTCCAGTCGCTTTACAAATTACTAAAGTATCCATTTTGTTTTTTAACATGTTTTGTGTCTTCATTTTTCGCACTGCACAAGTTTTTTTTGTTATTTTAGAGACGGATGTAAAGATTACAAACCCTCAAAACTGGCTTAAAACACTGTTTTGCTAATTTTGAGAAGAAGTGCCTCGGGAAGGTGATTTCTTCTTCCGGGGAATAAAATGTGGTCTGTAAGATTGCTTTTGAACTTGTAGCAATATTAGCTTATCTAATTTGTCGTTCAAGCGGTTTATATGTGTTGCCATACGAGTTTCTACTTGATCTATACGAGTTTCTATCCGATCTATGCGAACCCCTATCTGGTAAATGTCTTCTTTAATAGGTGTGATACGAGCAGCCAACATGGTATTAAACGACACCAACAATAAGCTTAAAAAACCTATTAAAAAAATACCAGCTGTAAATAAATCTTTTTTGTCCATACACACTTAATATAGCACAAGTAAAAGAATATTGCAACATAAAACTTAAGTACTATGGATATTTTAGCTATTTTTAGGCTTTTTGAAGATGGCAAAAAAAGATTAAGTAGAAAAACTTAAAATTCAAAAGCTTATACCTCCCCGTGCTTTGCCACAAAGCAATAGTGAATATTTTAACTTAGGGAGGCAAAGGTAATTTTTTTTGTGACACACTTCGCTTGGACTCAAAAAAAATCACCTTTACCCCCCCCTTAATTTAAAGTGATATTATAAAAACATATATCCTAGGAGAGAAAATCATGCTCAAAACGAGTTCGGATTTGATACAACGCGGAAAGCCTACAAACTCAAAGTCTTAAATTAAAAAGAACTACTGGTATCATGGGATTATGCAGTGTCATAAAAACACCTATTACCGAAAAAAAATAAGCTTTACTCAAATAGTTCCGTCTCTAAATTTTTGGGCACATTTAAGCCAATGTGCAGATTCAGTTTGTTTCTTTTCTATAGCAAGATCTAATGGTGTTTGATTATTGTAATTTTTAATATTTTCGTCTGCTCCAAGCTCTAATAATCCTGCTACAGTTCTATGATAACCAGCTGACACTGCTATATGTAAAGGTGTATTGCCATTATAATCTTTAAGGTTGATATCTATTCCTGCTTGTAACAAAAGGGGCATTAAAAGATCGTAATAATAGTCATCATAATGACGCAATAAAATATGAAGTTCTCCATATCCATTTTTACCTCTTCGTAAATTAGGGTTAGCACCATGTCCAACTAAATTAGCTATCATACTTTTAAGAATTCTTTTATCTTGTTTTTCAACATAATTAAAAGAGCTTATTGCAGAAGTTAAAGGTGCATAGTCATTGTCTGCTACTAGATTCACATTATGAGTGCCATTTGTAAGAAGCAATGCTAATCTTTGTTCTTTTGAAGCTGTTGCTAATATATGTAAAAGTGATACCCCTCCTGTGTATGTAATATCAATTGGAGCATTGTTCTTTATACTGTTCATTATACTTGCATCAAATATTATATTAGCTAATCTAGATAATTGAGGGGCATATACACGGAGCCATTTCTTGTGTGATGTTTGTCCATTTATAACAAGCATGTCGTATGTTTTAATAATTGTGTTAAAGTGTTCAACTTTTTTATTTATTGCTTCTGTCATATAGTCTTTTGTTTGATCTTTGTTTTCACTATACTTATGTTGTTTAGATTCTTGGTAAGTTTTAAAAAGCTTTTCGGGTAGAGAAGGCGACTTTTCGGGTAGAGGTAGATCACTTGAAAAAGCACTAACTATTGCAAAGCTACTTAACACTACAACACTTTTTAGTATAATTTTTTTATTAACATTTGTACTCATTTTTTACCTTTAGATTTGGTTTTAACTATTTTAAAGACTTTAAAAAAATACAATTCTTTATTAAAGTTAATATGTATTATTAAGTCAATCCCATACTATATAATTGTAACTACAAAAAGAAATCAACAAATTGTTCTTAACTTATGTAAATTTTACACGCAAAGCTTAAGTTATTTTTTATGCTTTAGTTATTACTATAGCTGTTTTTGCTTTAAGGAGTAATATCAGGAGCGATTGTGTGCGACACTGGTACAACTTATTTACTTAGTAACAACCCTAAAACCAACCTTTAATAAAAAGTCCATCTTAAAAGCTACATCAGTACTTCAAAACTGTATAAAACATAGCTTTAGGCTAATCTTCTGCTTCTCGCACGACTTTTTCTGCTAAAAACTTGCAAAAAACATTTGCAAAATATTTTTAAAAGGTTTTAAGTGGTGAGGTTTTGTGGAAAAAAAGCCTTCTCGGGGCGGGCTTTTACGAAATATGAGGTAGTTAAGAAAAGCCCGATATGTGAGAAGGTAAATAAAGGGCAAAAATGAGGTAGTTAAGATGTTTTGCCCCCTATAACTTTATTTTATAAACTTTTGCCCTCCTTTACTCCGTGTTTTTTTGAAAACACTAAGTGCCAGTGTGTTGTTTTAAATATACTTTCATTTTTCTTTACTCCTTTGATATGTACTAAATTATCGTATTATAACTAGACCCCCACGACCATGGAACGAACATTCAACTCTCCCATCATTGCACCTACATTGTACTGACACCCCACCTGAATTAAAGCTAATATTACTAAACTCTGAATTATTAAAAAATCTTGAGGTATATCTCTGCCCATGATTTAGTTGGGGTATATCAATAACCTTTTTAAACCAAGAACCATTCCCAGCTTTATATTTAGCTAGATGTCCTCTATATGCAGAACAGTTTTTTGGTGTTCTTATTACCCATCTATTGTTACTACATCTAAAAAATTTCCTGTTATTGTACCTACCACACAAAATACCTTGATTAGCAGATATATCAGTTTGTCTGAAGATCTGACATTCACGACAATATCCTATATGTCCACCTATGTACTCTTCAATTCCTATAGTTTTTTCTTTTTGAGGTCGGTCACTGTCACCGCATAGTCTCTTTAATTCCTTAAGTGTACACGCTCTAGTGCATTGACTTCGCCGATTCCAATTTCCGTCATTACAATAATAACGACAAGGTCCAGCGTACCCACTAGCACAACTCCCTGTAACAGTTTGCCCATGGTTTCTCCGTGGTAATGTACATTGTTCCGTATTATAGTTACATTGCCTTTTACATGTATGCGTTATTGTCATTGTATTGTCATTACATCTGTAAGTACAAGACCCTGTATATCCGCTTTTACACGCATAAGATCGAGTCCGCCCATGGTTTACTGTTTTGTATGTACACCTTGAGTTCCCATGGGTGCAATTACTTGGTACATATAAAGTGCAGGTGTTTCTATTTTTTACCCAATCGCTATCATCACAATAATACCTGCATTCGCCTGTATAGCCTGACCGACAACTCCCCGACCAACCCGTGTCTGCATTATACCCTCCTATATCGTGACCCCTACCTGTCAACACACAATTACTCCTTGTAGTGCTTGTACACCCTCTTTTACAAGTATTACTAGTAGTATCCCATGTACAACCTGACTTACTAGTACAACATGCTGAAGTGTGGCGTTCATTACAAGATAAAACATCATCACATTGAGAATCAAACCAACATTTATTTGAACCCCAATAGCAAGCGTTTCTATTATTTGATAAAGTACCAGATGCTCCACAACAAGCTGAATTAGTCCTCACTCCGCAATGTTCCGTTGATTGACAGCAATCGTTATTTGCCCCTTTTAAGCTGTTTTCAGTACATATACGTCCTTTTACTATTCCCGTTGTGTTTCCCCCTAAAGGTAAAAATAATATCAATAAAAATAAATATCTCATTTTACCTCCTTCTCTTTTCTAAGGGCTTGTATTTGTTTTTTTAATTCCTTTATCTCGTTTGCTTGTGTATCCAACCTTTTTAAGACATTATTTATTTTATCTAATACTTCTTTTTTAAAGTCCATAAACCTGTTATATAAAGCCTTAATCCCCGCCCATAGTGTGCCATAGATAGATACCCAGTCGGGCTGTATAGGCTTACCCTTGTCTTGTATTTGCAAGTGCTTAGGTAAATCTTCTGAAATAATACCCATACGCTTATGCTTTGGATGATCTTTATTATAATAATAATTAAATAGTGGAGTGTTATTTATTACACTCAATGAATATTGGTAATTTTTAAATAAAGTAATGTTGTTTTTAAACATCCTGCTTGATGCTAACATAATATTTTTATTAAAAATGCTGTTTGACGCATCCTCTAATAAAGGGTCACTGCACGATGTGTTTTTGCAATTTACAAAAGCCTCACCTCTAACATAGAGATTGCCATTTACTATAAGTCCATTCTTTGAGCTATCCTTTAAATACTTCCCAGAAGTATCAAAAAAATCTATACTAGGAGGGTCATTTATAAGCTTTCCACTTGAATCTGTTTTTGACGGCATTCTGCCAAAAAGTAAATTGCCGATATTAAGCTGATAGCTTTTATCTTTTGCTATTCCGCCTTTTTTATCACTGCTTGTCGGCACTGGGGAAACATTATCACCGATAAGTATGTTACCGACCCCTTTAGTATCTGTATCTGTTTCACTTGCACTTGCCCCATAGCTTAACACCTTTCCTGCATTATTCCCTATAACTATATTTTTACCACTTTTTTTGTTATTACTACCTGCACTTTCGCCGATAAAGATGTTATTACTGGCTGATGTGGTTTCTTTACCCGCCTTTGTCCCTATTAAAATATTACTATGACCTGTTATTTCATTTGCGTTTGTGTGTGCGTCTTTAAACCCTGCTTGAAAACCAATAAGTACATTATCATAACCTGTCTTTAACCCATAACCAGCATCTTGACCTATCACAATATTACGATAGCCTGTGTTATTAGCCTTATCCGTTGTACATTGCCAACTACTATTTACCCGACCTACCCCTGCTTGTCGCCCAATAAATACATTTCCTACACCCTTCACAAAACACATCCCAGCCATACTACCAATATAAGTGTTGTCATACCCCTTAGTAAGACCACCTCCTGCGTTTTTTTCACCTATATTTTCTCTACCTGCATCTCTACCGATAAAAGTATTATTCGCACCTACAGTATTACTTTCGCCTGATTTTAAACCTACAAAAGTATTATTATAACCAGTGTTGAGTTTATACCCAGATTTGTTACCAATAGCTACATTGTCATTACCTATGACTGGTTTTGAAGTAGCATCGTTTGCCCATGCTCCTTTACCTGCTTGGTGTCCGATAAAAGTATTACTCGCACCCGTGGTATTCCCTTCCCCAGATTCAAAACCAACAAAGGTATTTTCTTGTGCTGTATTTTTTAAACCTGAATCAAACCCAATAAAGGTGTTTTGACTAGATGTAGTATTTTCTGACCCTGCATAAGCTCCAATAAACACATTCGCCCAACCCGTGCTTCTACCACCTACACTTGAGCCTATAAACACATTATCATGATTTGTAGTGTTTGCTCTGCCTGTATTTAATCCGATAAAAGTATTATTTAAACCTGAAGTATTATTTTCGCCTGCTTGATAGCCGATAAAAGTATTTGAGTACCCTGTGGTTTTACTTCCTGCTTTCCACCCTATTAAGGTATTATATTGCCCTGTACCCGCTTTACCTGCATTAAATCCGTAAGCAGTGGTAGTGACCTCTGTATTGCCTTTTGTAGTACCACAGCCGACATAAATAGCCTTGTCTGTGCCTGATTGCCTTTCTGTGTAACAAGCTACACTGCCACCCGTACCCCCACCACTTGCGACTAGTACCCCCGCACAATTTAGCTTTGTGCATTCTGCTACTTCTGTCGGAGGGGTTGACCCAGGGTCTAGTCGGTACTCTAAATCGCAGTATTGATAATAACAACCTTGCGTGTTTGCAGTAGTACAAGTCTTACCAGCTATAGTGTCTAATTTACCAAGCCCTTTCTTTTTATAAAATACAGCAAATCGTCTATGGACTTTGGTTGCCCCATGTGGATTAACTCCTAAGTCTTTCTCTACTAAAGTGCCTGAACTGTTTTTTTGTTTAATCCCTAGTAATTCCATTTTAATAATATCAATTTGACCTTTATAATCCCCATATTCTAATAACCTTAAACCTTCTGTGAGAGCAGAAGGTGTGCCTGAATAAGTACTAAGCTTTTTCACTTCGCCTTTGTAGTTTGTAGTAGAATCTGCAATAAGTCTTTTATCATTTGTGTCGTTTTTAGGGAGCAAACTACCTTTACAATAATTTTCAGTACCTATTACGCTATCCATAGAGGCTTTTAGGTCTTGCTCTGCCATAGTGACTTTTGCACTAATTACATTTTTTGCAGACATTGTTAGCTGGCTTAGGTACACTCCGAGTAAAACAGTACCAAGCCCCATAACGACTAGGGTTTCAACCAAGGTAAAACCTTTTTGGCTTTTATGCTTTAAAAAGAGTGTTTTTAATTTATGCATAGAGTAGCCTCACTTTTATGTTAAAAGTTAAAAGAAGATATTTTAAAGGAGTCAAGGGTGATTTTTTAAGGGTCCAAGCGGAGCGTCCCTCTAAAAAATTACCCTTGACTCCGTATAATTTAGACTTTTCACTAAACAGTGACTTTCTGGATTCCCGCCTTCGCGCACCCAAAGGGTGCTTTTTTTGACATACTCCTTGCACCCACAACTTAATAGCTGTCAATGACACAAAGTACATGCTGGATTCCCGCCTTCGCGGGAATGACAACAGTGAATGCAGGAATGACAAAGTACGCAGGAATGACAACTGACGAAAAAATGACTTATATGCTTGGTTGCAGAGAGGAAAACCGAGCTCAAAACGAGTTCGCACCCAAAGGGTGTTTTTTTCGATGATACTACTTGCACACTCTAGCCAATTACTAATCAATGATACCGTAGATAAATGTAACTTAAAATTGAAGAGCGGGAGGGGGATATTTTTCGGGTCCAAGCGGAGCGTCCCGCAAAAATCTTCCCCTTCCGCTCTAACATAAGAAGCGTTATCGGAACTTTGAATTTTAAGTTTTTTACTAACCAAGTGCTTATAGAACCAAGTAAAGTGAAAACAATAAAGAGCGTTAGCTCTTTTACTCCCCCCGTGAAAACGAGGAGCTGGGAGGGTATTAAATATTAATAGATGGTAACGCTGTAACGCTGTAACGCTGTAACGCTGTAACGCTGTAACGCTGTAACGCTGTAACGCTGTAACCAGAATAACACATAAAGTTGATTTTGTCAACCCTTAACAAGATGTTTATAAGTAAATTTACTAACCTCATATTTTGCTTATCGGCATCGTTAAAATTTACTTTAATGTTTTTTTACTTTTTTTTAAAATTTTTGTTGTTTTTGCTTAAAATTGTTGTTTTTGTTAAAAAATTTTTGGGTTTTTACTTTAAAGTGTCTCAAAATGATACAGATTGTCTCATTTTGATACACTTTAGCGGTTTTTTGGAGTGTGAGATATAAGTCCCTATTAAACTATTCTAAAGCCTTGGTTTTGTGATGTTTTATTGTGATGGTGTTTTTGTTGTTTGTTGTTCTTTTTGCCACTCGTCATACACCTGCTGGTGTATGTGCTTCTCATTAAAAAATACCCTGTACTGGGGAAATTGCTTTCTAATTTTTAAAACTGAACTTAAAGAATCACTATCATCACTATCTAATGGCGTGCCTAATATTTGTTGGTACACTAAAGGGGTAAATTGTTCCGTTTGACTATTGACACTCGCATGCCCTATACCCATAACTATCACAAATAACAAACAAAAAATAATGGTTTTCATTATCAACTAAGCTGTTGGTTTAATGTTGGAGTAATCTATCCAACCTTCTTTTTTATAAATACCTTTTTCTTTATGAAAATGCGTTTGAATATTAACACCTTCTAAAATCACTTTCAGTTTTGTACGATGAATGGCAAGCACTTTGGCTTTTTTACCCTTATGAGCCCCAGCAATCACAACCGCTATATTACCTTTTTTAAGTTTTAGTTTCATAACGATTTCTGCCTTTTTTGTAGTTGTTTTCTTATTTTTAAAGCAAAGGGGGATAGCTTTTCAGCAGAGCAAGTAACGAGAAAGGTATCAATCCCACCTGCTTTATCTACACAACGCAAGGCATGTGTGGAGGTTTTAAACCGCACAAACTTTTTTAAACACCCACTATAGAACCTTTTTACTTGTACATTAGGGAAAGCACGGGATTTTGTTTTGATGTTAGAGTGACTTACCTTATTTTTTGCTACTGGTTTTTTGCCACTGAGTTCGCATTGAGGCATTTTTGTTCTCCTTTAAGTTAACTTGATTTGCCCAACTCTTATTATGAGATATATTAAAAATTCTATTTAGTCAATAAAAGTTATTGCTTTCTAGTATATTTATTGTTATATGTAAGCTTTATAAAACAAACCATAGCAATAAAAGGGTAGCGGAGCAAAAAAGAACAATAAAAAACCAGAGGATAACAGCAAAAACAAGCAACAGGGCAACAAAACAAAAGGGATATAAAGAAAAAAGCAAAAAAAGGGGCAAAAGCAATATGAGTAAAGAAAGCACACAGCATTTAAAGATAGACTACAAGTCGCCGGTGACTTTGTATCAATTTATTTCGGAGGGGGGAAAGATCAACCCTGCTCGCATCACAGGGTTAAGCCATGCCCAGCAAAGAAAGCTTAAAAACGCTATAAAGAAGGCTCGCAGTTTATCGCTTTTACCTTCTAGTGTGCGGTCTTACGATGAGTTTCATTTTCCCGAACAAATATCAGCAGTCCCTTTTGAAATAGACAAATAACCCCCAAAGGGGGATTCTATAACCCTTCAGTAGCTTTGGCATAAGTTACCCTCTTTTGCGGGCATCAGAAATAACACTCTTTAGAGCTGAGAGAATGGTTGGGGGGCATTGGCAACCAAGGTACTAAAAGGCACTAGTTACCCTCCTTTGGGGGTAGAAGGGCAGATTTCAGAAGTGAGGGCTAGTTCTTTAACTTGAGCGGGAGGCATTTTAGAAGCTCCGGGCAGGTGGTGAGCTAGTATATTTTTATTTAAAGAGGATAGTTGTTCTTGTCCGTAGAGGTTTAAAATGCTTGATTTTAAAGAGCAAAAAAGCGACACATCTGCTACAGACAACCATTGTAGTTTATTATAAGGGTCTTTTACTTTTTCTGCACCCCAAGCAAGTTTCACCATAAGCTTATAAGTTTTAAACAAAGTGGGTTTTATTTGTGCTACCTGTGCTAAAGAAGGGTAGCAAGATGTGGAAACAATTTTAAAGTCATTAACAAATTTCCTAAGTATAGAAAAAAACTCGTAGCAGCTCCCCGGGGAGTTACCTTTTTTGCATTGTTCCATTAAAAATGTCATAAGAGGTTTTTTTCTGTGTTTAATTTTAGGGTTTTTATAGATTCTTCCTATTTGGCGAGATTTAAAGTTTTCTATTTGAGTACGGCATAAGGTATGTGGTGGATCTTGCAAAACAATAAAAGCAATAGCTATTGTTAAAGTCAGTATAACTAATACATTTTTCGGAAGAGATAAAAGCCACTTAGTCACTATACTTTCTTTCTTATTTACTTAACTGGTGTGCCACAGGGTGCGTGGTTTAAGTGCAAGGGTTTGTTATGGGTGTTATCTTGCATCCAGATACTTCTATCGGTAGCACAAAAAAACACTTTATATCGTTTAACATCATAAATACGAGCAATATGGATAAGTTTTCTATTGATAGCATAAATGTAGTTATTTTTATAGCGGTGAGTTTTAGCAAGGGCTTCTATATTAAATTGCACACTACGGAGGAGTTTATCTATATAAGATTGTTCGTGATGGGGTAGTAGTTTAGGCACTTTGGCTTGCATATAAGAAATATGTTTAGTTATTTTAGATATAAGTAAATTAATATGTTCTTTATTTTTATCGTACACAGCTTTATGTAGATCAACAGACATATCTATTAAGCTCATCACAGATGATTGAAATGTTTTATTTACACTAAAAGAATGTTTTTTACCTGTTGCAGTGGTACACAAAAGCAACAAAAACAACATAAAAAAGGCTGACTTTTTTAAGCCAGCCTTTTTTACGCTTTGATACTTTTTAAATAGCATTATATTAAAAATCGAAAGTCGTATTCACTTGTACTTGCCATAAAGGTGAAGCACCTAGTATATCAAACATACCGCCAGACACTTTTAAAGTAAGCCCCCCAGCGTAGCTTTTTTTAACATAACCAGCTATTTCTGTTACACTATTTCTAATAGCTTCTGGTGAACCTGATGCTTGTGATGTGTTGTTAGCCCATTGCCCATAGTTTTGGTACTGGAGAAAATACACAGCTTTCACACCTAAGTCAAAATCATCCATTGGAGTGTAATTAATATTACCTGTTACAAATTGTGCACCATTTCCCCAAGCTACTACATCTAACAAACCAGAACGATTATGGCGAGTGTAATAGAATGGATCGTATCCAGAAGATTCATAGTGACCTCTTACACGAACACCCACATTATTCACTGTGTAGCCTACGCCACCATCTACAAAATACTGGTTCAAACTACCTGCTTCATCTCCATGACCTGCACCGCTGACATTGTATTCTACGGAAGAGTAGTTACCTCCCACAGACCCACCAACACGAATATGTTGATGATTATTACCAGGATTATTTGGCTGCTGTAGATCAGCAGTGCCTACATTAGCAGGCATTGTTTGACCATCAACATACATAGCAAAAATTTGAGCTGTTTTCATAAATTCTGGCATAGCTCTTACATTTAAAGAAACACCAAACACTGTATGGTATGAGTTACCTGTTGAGCTAACCCACGGATTGGCTGAAGGGCTAGCTGCCCAGATGTCTGCCACTAAGCTTTCTGTATTATAAGTAAGAAACACCCCATCCCATACATTAGGCAAACTTTCGTAATCATTCCAACCTACAGTTGACCCATCGGCTATTTGAAAGGGGTTACGCCCAAAGCGTAACATCACTTCGTCCATCACTTTCCAATCAGCGTAGCCATAAATTACCACATCAGGACCAGAACCAACATTAGTCACACCAGTACTAGAAGTAGTATTTGCCATTTGATGAGGGATAGCTGATCTCCAACGATGATTGGTCATAAGCCAAAAATGGCTTTCAAACATCTCATTGGGACGAAAGTCACCAGCAAGCTTAAATCGTTGCTCAATGCCACGATCTTCACCACCTACTATAACCCCACGCAGACGATGTTGCCCACCTAAGTCCACATCTGTTGCATGGGCAAAAAGTGGTACCAACAGTAGCACAATGATTGTGCAAAATATTTGTTTTATAGTTTTCATAGCTTAACTCCTTTGTTCTTATTGTTTTGTTCTTATTTTATATAATTTTTTATATAAAATTTTTCTATATGAGTAAATATCGTCATTACTTACACATATATTTAATGCACATCCTTAAAAAGGCATAAAACTAGCCTTAAGAAAGTATATACGCCCTTATCTTTAGCCTAATTTTCAGCTCAAGGTCAAATAAAAAATACTAAATTTACTCAATTAGTCCTAATTTTTGCTAATATTTGAGTGAATTTTGATGAATTTTACATAAATTTATGCTTTTTAGTTGATTTTTCTGATTTTAAGATAAAAATATTAACGCAGTGCATATATAAAAACTAAACTTTAGGGCTAAACTTAGGTTTTGATTTTTGTACGGAGAGTGGCGCAGTTTGGTAGCGCATCTGCTTTGGGAGCAGAGGGTCGCAGGTTCAAATCCTGTCTCTCCGACCATTCTTCCTTATTTTTCTATTTATTGCACCTCAAAGCATCTTTCCCCTGCAATGCCCTCCAATCATTCTATAAGCTTCTTTGTGATATATGCTCTCAAAGAACATTCGCAGGTAAGAAAACCAAGTCTGAAGTGTTTTTTCGCAGATGAGAAAACCGAGCTCAAAATCTTAGGACTCCGCGTTTTGCTACAAAGCGTTAGCCTAAGGCTACCGCTTTATATCAAATCCGAACTCGTTTTGAGCATGGTTTTCCCATCTGCGATGAAGCTCTTTTACAAGTAAATCTGATATTGGTTTTGAATTGGTTTTCTCACCCTCAAATAATGTTTCTTCTGATATTTGCTTGTTAGCTTTACATTATACTTATCAATGCCACTCAAAAATGTAACTATTTAACAAAGGCGAGAAAGGGAATTTTTTTTAAGCCCCAAGCGAAGTGTGGCACAAAAAAATTACCCTGTCTCGCCATGATTAATTACACACAAGGCAAATAATCCTCTCTGTACTATGTAGCAAACCATGGATTTTAAGCTCTGGAGTGAGGTTTTTTCACTTATAAAAGATGTAAAATGCATCTCACAAAAAATACTTTATAAAAATTACACAAACCTTAAAAAACACTACTTTTTTTTTACGATAAGTGTTAAAAAATACCGAAAAAGGAAATGTACAATGAGTAACTACAAAAAATGGCACTATAAAAGATTACTAGGTAAAGGTAACAAAATATGTCTCTGCCAAGTGATCATTATAGTGTTTTTTGTGTTTCCTGTGTATGGGCAAAATTGCCCTGATGTTTTTTCGCCTGATGATAAACAAACCAGCACACAACAAGAGCAAGAGCAAATCCAATCTCAAGAATTTACAAAAACAGATAATCATAATACTTACCATAATGCTTCTCAAAGTGAGCATTCCATAAACCCTCTAACTACAGAAACATCAATATATAAAAAAGGCAATTACATAGTTATTGAGTATTATGTAGACCTATTTAATACATGGAATAGTGCAATAAAACAAAAAAAAGGGAAAACACAGAGGCTTATATTAAAACAATAAATATGGGTCATGACAACTTAAGCCTTACATGATAAGGTTTAAATCTTGAAAATTATTAAGAAAAATAAGTATTTTGTGCGTTCCCGCATTTCTGAGAAGAAATTTCGCCATATTATTAAGCTTTTTTCGAATGATCTCACAGCTTCACAAATTGCTAGATTATCCAATATTAGCAGAAATTCTGTTAATAAAATCTTAAAAACTGTAAGATTAAAGATAGCTCAATTTTGTGAAAAAGAAAGTTTTTTTAAAAAAGGAGAAGTAGAAATAGATGAAAGTTATTTTGGAGCTAGACGAATCAAAGGCAGAAGAGGAAGAGGATCTTATGGTAAAACTATTGTGTTTGGTCTTAAACAAAGACAAGGTAAGGTTTATACTCAAATTATTAAAAATTGTTCACACAAGACCCTTATTCCCCTTATAAGTAATAGAATATCTAAATCTGCTACTGTTTATACAGATGGTTTTAAAAGCTACGATGGTCTAGTCAATATGGGTTACAAAAAACATTATCGTGTGTATCATGGGAAGAATGAATTTGCCACAAAACGAGGTAATGTGAAGAATCATATTAATGGTATAGAAAGCTTTTGGGGGACCTCCAAAGTGAGGTTATCAAAGTTTAGAGGAATGGATAAAGATACTTTTTACTTGCATCTTAAAGAATGTGAGTTTAGGTTTAATCACAGGAAGGATGACTTGTATACTTTGTTGTTAAAAATGATTAAAAATAACCCGCTTAAGTTGTCATGACCCTAAAACAATTTAAACGACACTTAGATGATTTACAAATAGCTCTCAACAAAGAAGATGAAGAGCTAACAAATAAATATTATCTCAACACATTAATTGGAAAAATGAGGGTAACTATATTTAATACCCAATCTAAATCCACTTTAAGAGTATATGATGAAGAGTTATTTCTTAAAAAGTATAACGAAGATTTAGAAAAGAAGTACAATAAAGAGCTAAAAAATCAAACCTCACCACCTTCTGAAACACAAAACAACAATAATATACGAAAACCAAAAAGACGCCCTCCCATCCGACCAGTCAAAAACTATGCTAGAAGAGTAAAGAAAAAAATTAAAGAATTTTTTGATACTTTTTAATATTAAAATTTGTCATTCCCAAAGCTAATGAGTCCAAAAGTTAATGAGCAAAAATAAAAAAACAATACTCCTTTGGTTATTGCCTTTGTTATCTGGTGTGTTAATAGGCACTAGTTACATACCTTTTCCGCCTTGGGCTTTGTTTTTTTGTTATGTGCCTTTATGGTATTTTGCTTTAAAACAGAATCGTATAATACCTTTAGTGGTGGCAGGTTTTTTGTGTCAATTTGTACTTACTCTTATAGGTTGTAATTGGGTAGCTTATACGATTAAAGAGTTTGGGTTTTTCCCTTGGCATTTAGCTGTATTAGGGCTTGTTGGTTTTGCTAGTTTTGCTAATTTACACATTGTTATAGCTTTAGTTTTATGGTTTTACTTAAAAAAACTAGCTAAAAAAACTTATACTTATATGGATTGGTTATTACTACCAACACTATTTGCTTTATGCCACCAGTACTATCCGATGATTTTTGAGTGGCATTTAGGGTATACTTGGTTTTTTGCTGGCTGGCCGATGTTTCAAACAGCTGAGATTTGGGGCTTTCGGTTTATCCATACTATTATTTTATTTTTCAACTTACTTTTGCTTTTTGTGCTGACAAAAATCACCACATATAAAGCTCAAGCAATATGGGGCATTAAAATAGGGATTATTATTCTTGGATTTTTACATTTATGGGGTAAGCATTTGCAAAAAAACTGGCATAAACCAACCCATAAAGCACATGCACTTATTGTACAAGCTAATATAAAAAATAAAGATCAAAGAAAGCCATTTTTACGCCCCTTTATTGTTAAAAAACTATTGCAACAAACAAAAAAAGCACTAACCGAAAAAAAATCACCCATAGATTTTATATTATGGTCTGAAGGGGCTTACCCCTACTCAATAAAAGCATCACAAAAAAATCCCACAACATATATAAAACAAATTGTACAGATGTTAAAAAAACCTTTAGTACTATCAGCCATTAGTGACAATAACGGCACGCCCGCAAGTGGTGTGTTTGTGTTTAACCAAAAGGCTGGGTTAGTAAGCCCTCCTTACAATAAAACCATTTTACTAGCTTTTGGAGAATATATGCCATTAGAAAAATGGCTACCTATTAGTAAATGGCTTAAATATTATGGAAGGTCTTTTTATAAGGGAACGGGGGCTTATCAAGTTACTCGTTTAAATAATATCAATTTAGGGTTTCAGATTTGTTATGAGGGTTTGTTTGACTATTTTACAAGGAATATGATGCGAGCAGATATGATGCAAACAAATATGATGCAAACCACGCATAATACTCCGCATATTTTAGTAAATGTCACCAATGATTCGTGGTTCGGATGGTGGCAAGAGCCTTGGCAGCACCTTTACATGACCTTAGCACGAGCGATTGAAGTACGAAAACCCCTTATCCGAAGTACCAATAGTGGTATATCAGCTGTTATTTCAGCTAAAGGTGATATACAAACTGACTTTATTATCCATAAGGAATGGAGCAAAGTAGTAGAAGTACCTTACCATAACACCCACCACCAAACGATATTTGTTAAATGGGGATATTACATCAACGATTTAGTTTTATGGAGCTTAGTTTTCATTTATCTTATTGTAACTTTTTTAAATTATAACTTTCAAAGTAAAATAAAAAAACCTCATAATACTTTTAGAATAAAAACTTAAAAATTCTTTTACTCTACTGTTACTGACTTAGCTAAATTCCTAGGGTAATCCACATTATGCCCTAATAAACAAGCCGTGTAGTAAGCTAGCATTTGTAACACAACAGTGCTTAATATAATACCCATATCTTCGCTACAAACAGGAAGAGAAAGAAAGTGATCTGCTAAAGCACATCCTTTAGTATCGCCTTTTGTGCCAATCATAATAATCACTCCGCCACGAGCTTTAGCTTCTTCTAAATTAGTCAGCATTTTATTATGAATATCACTCAGAGGGGCTATGGCGACTATGGCTGTGTCTTTATCGACTAAGGCTAAAGGACCATGTTTCATCTCCCCTGCTGGGTAACCTTCTGCATGGCGATAACTTAGCTCCTTCATTTTTAAAGCCCCCTCCAGGGCTAATGGGTATGCCCCACGCCGACCTAAATAAATCATTTTTTGTGCATTTTTTAATACTTTTGCTGTGGAAATAAACAAAGTTGTATCTGACAACAATTTATTTATCAGAGAAGGTAAAGCTAATAAAGAAGACACACTCTCTTTTATTTTTTGACTTTTAAGCCTTCCGTTTTGACGCCCTAACCGTAAAGCCATTAAAAACAATATCACCAGTGTAGATAAAAAAGCCTTGGTACTGGCTACACTTTTTTCTACCCCTGCACACATATAAAGCTGTGCAGAAGATTCTCTGTCAATAGCAGATTGTGCTACATTGCATAAACTTAAAACAGGGCAATGCCAACCCCTAGCTAAGCGTAACACCGATAAACTGTCAGCAGTTTCCCCACTTTGAGAGATTACCATAACAGGAGTGCCTTTTTTTAACACAGGCACACGGTAGCGAAACTCGCTGGATATATCTACTTCTACTTTGACTTGAGCTATCTTCTCAATCACATACTTGCCGTAAAGAGCCGCATAATAACTACTGCCACAAGCGGTAATATGCAAATGGTGATTAGCAATACGACTCCAAATATCACTTGCACCCGCTAATTCTTTTTTTTGTGTTTTTAGTGGTAAATGCACCTTTTGTTCTGATTGATGGATATATGTTTGCAATAAACGATGTACACAAGATGGTTGCTCGTGTATTTCTTTTAACAATAAATGTTGCCACTTACCCTTACCTTCTTTTTTTTGTAATTGTTGGCTTTGACTTAAAATTTGTGGGCTTAATGACACTTCTTGATTTTTTAAATCATAGCACTTTACTTTATTGTCCGATCCAACATGCACTAATTGTAAGTCTTTAAGAAAAACCACTTTGTTGGTGTAAGAGGCAAAAGCATGAAAGTCGCTTGCAATAAATGTTTCGTTTGTACCTAAACCCACTGCCATTGACGGTCCGTTTTTAAAAGCTATCATCTCACCTAAATGCTGAGCCGATAAAACAATAATGGCATACTCACCCTTAAGCTTCTTTATGGTTTTTTGCACGGCTTGCTTTAAACAGCCACGGCTAAGGTGAAGCATTTTTAACAAATAAAAAGCTACCACTTCTGAGTCGGTGTCAGATGAAAGTTTGACTTTGCCGTGATTTTTTAATTCTGCTTTTAGTTCTTCTTTCAGTTCTTCAGTGTTTTCAATCACGCCATTGTGTACTAAATAAAGGGGACCTGCTTGATGAGGGTGAGCGTTTTTTTCTAACACCTTGCCGTGCGTAGCCCACCTAATATGCCCCATCCCTAAAGTATGGAAAGAATAAGATGGTAAAATATCTTTTAATTTTTGAACAGACCCTACCGCTCTCCACCTGACTAAACCTTTTTCCCCTAATAAAACCACCCCCGAGCTATCGTAACCCCGATACTCCATGTGCTGCAACCCTTCTAACAACACTTTTTTAGGTTTCCGAAACCCCTTGTAACCAATAATACCACACATCGTAATTACTTCTTTTTACTACGCACCACTTGAGGCACCCTGCTTAAAGCCACCGATTCGTTTGGCACATCCTTTGTAATAACAGAACCAGCCCCCGTCACACTGCCCTCCCCTATATCCACAGGGGCTACCAACTGTGTGCCACTACCAATAAAAGCCCCATCACCAATTTTTGTCGGATGTTTTTTGCCACTCGTATGTAGGTTACAAGTAACAGTACTGCAACCAATGTTCACATCCGTGCCAATTTCTGCATCGCCTAAATAACTTAAATGAGATGCTTTAGAGCGATCGCCAAAATGAGTTTTTTTCATCTCTACAAAATTACCTACCTTGCACTGCTCACCAATTTTGGTGCCTATTCTTAGGCGTGCATAAGGACCAATAACCGTTTTACTACCTACCACCGTTTGCTCTAAATAAGAACCCGCTCGCACTAAAACAGAATGGTGAATCACACTATCCGCAATAAAACAATGAGGCTCTATAGCACAAAAAGGACCAATGCCCGTTTTCCCCTTTAAATAAACACCGGGGTAAATCACACTCCCCATACCAATATGCACATCCTCTTCAATATAAGTCGTTAGAGGGTCAATAATAATCACCCCCTGCCGCATAAGATGGTTTAATTTACGCATAAATAACTTCTTAGTAGCAAGGGCTAACATCTTTTGAGAGTTCACCCCAAACGCACTATCTTCAGAAACTGCCACCCCTGCCACCTTTTTACCAGCTTTGGAACAAAGTGATATAATATCCGTTAAACCATACTCCCCATTAAGAGTAGAACGAGGAGCTGTGTTCATAATTTGAAACAAACACTTACCCAACACATCACTTTTAATTAAATACATGCCTGTGTTGATCTCTTTCACCTTTTCTAACTCCGGGGTTAAAGCCTTTTTTTCTACCAAAGCCACTATCTGGTTATTACGACGCACCACCCGCCCATACTCGCCCGGTGTATCTGTTTGAAAAAAGCCCACACACACATCAGCTACTTGCTCGTTAAAACATTCTATCAATTTTTCCACATCCTCTAACATAATAAGAGGGTGATCCCCATTTAAAATAAGCACAAACTTTTTACAAGTATCAATAGATGCCCCAAGGGCTGCCACAGCTGTGCCTTTACGACTAACATCTTGTAAATATACCTTAGCCTTAAAAGCCTCAACGATAGGTTGGATCAAGCTCTTATGGTCTGGGTGAATCACCACACGGATATCCCCTACACCACTTTTCTTCAAAATCTGCAAAATACGAACCAACATAGGCTTGCCAGCCACTGGATGCAAACTTTTAGCCAGGTGAGAACCCATCCTCTTACCTAAGCCCGCAGCTAACACCACAGCGGTTACATCTTGCTTCTTTAAAGATGTCAATTTTTTAGACACTGCTTTCGCCCTGTTTTTTTAAATTTTATACCTATCAACCATTGTTGCTTTGTATCTTATAAACAAAATAAGCTACAATAATCAATACAAATGTCTCATATCAATAAAAAAGAACAAAAAAGCCCAGCACAAAAAAGCCCAGCACAAAAAAGCCCAGCACAAAACAAACCACTGCAAAATAAAAACATGCCAAAACAAGTGCCAAATAAACAAGCACACAAAAACCAAGCACAATTAGAACAGCTAGAAAAAGTCATCATGAGTATTTACCTACAATCCACCCATTACGATTTAGCTCATATTTTAAAAACCACTCTGCCTAAACTTTGCCAAATAGATAGTATCGATCTTAACTGGAACACAAACACCCCTGCCACTAAAAAAAGACCTTACACCCTGGCTACCTACTTTCACTACTTAGCTACCCGTTTTACTAACCCCTATTGCATCCGTTTTTACAAAAAAACAGGTATTTTAAAAGAACAAAAAAGCTTTTTAAAACAAGTAGGAGGAGCTTTAGAAATACACTTACACCGCTTAGAACAACAAAATAACCTTAAAAACAAAAAAGAACAATGGGAATTGGCTTTTGACACCATAACAGTCCCTATATGTTTAACCGATAACACCAACCGCATCCTACGCACCAATAAAACCTTTCGGCATAAAACAAAACTTTCTAAAAAACAACTGCTACATAAAAATTACTTTCAAGCTTTTTTTGGAGATAATGTGAAAAGCCCACCACCTCTCCCCGGAGAACATAAAAAAAGATTTACAAAACAAACCCCTAACAATAAAAAAGAAATATTTGAACTCTCTGTGCAAATTATCGCAAAAACCAAAGTAAAAAACTTGCAACTAGTGATTTTAACAGATGTGACAAAACAAACACAAATAGAAAAAAAAATTGCCGAATCAGCACAATCAGCCGAACTGGGTATTATATCTAGCAGTATCGCTCACGAACTCAATAACCCTATAGCAGGTATGAATGCCATGCTACAACTCCTACATATCAAAAATAAAAATAATCCTGCCATAGCTCAAGACTTAAAAGATATGAATAAAGCTGGACAAAGATGTAGCAACATCATCCACCAACTATTAACCCCCAAAGAGTGATTAAAATTTAAACAGCGAGCAAGGTTTAAGTCGGCATGTTATTTAGTCCAGCTTACTGTGGGTATTTAGTCCAAATTTTTACCTCCCCTATAGCATAATGCTCATTTTTTTCTTATGATTTTTGTTATTGGCTTATGAATTAAAAATAAGCTTATGAATTAAAAATATAAGTGAATTTTAAAAAATGAAAAAAATTCTTATTATCGATGACGAACAATGTTTAAGCTCAACGCTTGCAAAAGTGTTGAAACAATATGGCTACCACTCCCAATACATACAATCTAAAAAAGAATGGGAAGCCTTACCACACTCTTTACACTTTGATTGCGTACTACTAGATCTAAAGTTACCTGATGCTAATGGTCTAGATTTAATGCAATCCCTTAAAAATAGATATAAAAACGCACCTATTATTATTATGACAGGCTTTGGCACAATAGATCTTGCAGTATCTGCTACTAAACAAGGAGCTTTCCACTTCATCACCAAACCCTTTAACTTAGGCGAAATTGTCAACCTAGTGGCTAAAGCCCTGTCCCACTCGTTGTTAGAAACGCAAAACTCTCATCTCCTTTCTTGTGTAAAAAAACAATACTGCTTTGATGAAATTATCGGACAAAGCTCAGCCATTTTAAATATGATTGAAATGATAAAAAAAGTGTCCCACTCATCTGCCACTATACTCATCACTGGCGAAAGTGGCACGGGTAAAGAACTTGTCGCGAAATCCATCCACTTTAATTCTACCACTAGCGAAGGACCTTTTATCCCCGTACACTGCGAAGCCCTACCCACAGAATTGCTAGAGAGTGAACTGTTTGGTCATATCAAAGGCTCTTTCACAGGGGCTATTAAAGATCGCATCGGTCGCTTTCAACAAGCACAAGGAGGCACCCTTTTCTTAGACGAAGTAAGTACCATGAGCCTGCCAACCCAAGTTAAATTATTGCGCGTGTTACAAGAAAAAGAGTTTCAACCTGTCGGTAGCGAACAAATCATACAATCAAATGTACGCATTATAGCCGCTACTAACGAAAATCTAGAAATAGCTGTCAAAAAAGGCAGGTTTCGAAAAGATTTATTCTATCGGCTCAATGTTATTCCTTTTTATATACCTCCTTTAAGAGAAAGAACAGACGATGTCCCCATCCTTATTAAATACTTTATAAATGAAAGAAATAAAAACAAACAACAACTTCTAAAAGGTATAAGCCCTAAAGCTATTGAAAGGCTATGCCACTACAACTGGCCAGGCAATATCAGAGAGCTAGAAAACCTTATCGAACGGCTATGTGTTTTAAAACACGGCGGTCTCATAGAAGCAAAAGATCTACCTGAACGCTACCTGGCTCAATACCACCACTTACAATCCTCACAACAAACAACCAACACTACAGATATCCCAGAATCTGGCTTGGACTTTAATAACATTGTGAATCACTTTGAAAATGAACTTATACTCAAAGCCCTCACTAAAACAAAGTGGAATAGAAACCAAGCTGCTAAATTACTCAAACTGAACCGCACCACTCTATTAGAAAAAATGAAGAAAAAAGGGCTTAAACAAAACCACCCCGATATATTAGAAAACACCCCCCATACCAATACCCTCCACGCACAACACATACCCTCTCTCCCTCAAAGCTAAACTAAAGTGTGGATTTTTGCTAAAACAGCTGTTTTTCTACTAAAAGTAGCTATTTTAAGGCTTATTTGTTAAAAAACAGCTGTTTTTTAAGCTTTTTTTTAACATTTCAAGATATTTTATCCGATAAATAAAGTATATATGAAAAATCTTATTGTATTAACTTTTATTAGCATCACCTCTTTAGCAGGGTTATTTATGCTCTCTAACTGCACAACTGACTATTTTAGCAACACGCAATCCTCTACACTGGCAGGTCCGAAAAAATCACCCAAAGCTAGCCCCTTTCTAACTTATTGTAACAAAATACACGAAGTTGGCTTTAGAGGGTTGCTGGCATCCTACTACGACCCAGACCAAAAAAACTATACCAAAAACACCACTTGGCTCTACCTGTGGGAAGTGCCTTTTGAACTCAAAGTCCCTAGTAATTATGTGCAATTTCATAGATTCTATGTCAGCAATAATAAAGAAGTCTATAACAAAGCCCCTATAGAAGCAGAAGTGATAAAACAATCTACTTCGGAAAAAGTATCTATCGCAACAGTCATCAATAAAGACCTACTGACAGATATGGGCGGGCTATCTATTAGTCAACTTATTAACAAATACGCTTTTTTATTACACGATATGGGCGGGTGGCAAGGTATATCACTATCCGTTTTTGACGGGCAAGATAAACCAGTTAAAGTCACTAAAGCTCTGATCCCTCCTTTTGAATCTAACCCCCATAGCTTTGTGTCTAAAAATGACCAAGAAAGTTTGCTGATGAAATTACACCCCTTTTCAGATATCGCCCTCGTTAAAAGCAGTAACGAAAAAGTATTTTACGAAAAATCTAAATCCAATTGCCAAGACTCACCCATCCCAATGAAAATCCCACAATTTAAAATGCACCAAACAACACCCACACCCCCCTCTGCTGTCAATAACCAAGATGAACTAAACGATATATCACCACTACTGCCCTCCTTCCACTAACCCTCAAAGGGAATTCTTGTTGCCCTTTAGTTACTTTAAGGTAATATCCACTAACCATTTTCTTAAAACTTCGCCCTATAGTTACTTGAACGGCAATGCCCACCAAATATCCCTCCCTTTTTTTATTTACATAGTAAAAGTTTTTTTATATATAATCAAATTCATGTGTTGTACCGTGAAATTCTTTCCACTTTAATCGTTTAAATTGAGATGGTCCTAAGAAGGTAGACACCAAACGGAAAGTTTTTGTTAAGTTGCCATTAAAGTACATGTCGGCGATAGTGATGTATCCTTTTTGGTATTGGTAGTTTTCAATATTATCTTCTAAAATAATACTCAGCTGTTGAGGTAAAATTTGTGTTTTTTGTGTGATAGATCTGGTGATTTTATGTTGTGATTGTTCTGGGTTTTGTTGTTGTGCTGGGTTTTGTGTAAAAACTGAAGAGCATAAATTTTGAGATTGAGCCACCGATATAGAAAAACCCAGCACACTCATTACACCATATTGAAAAACGGTTTGAGCCATTATAGTAATTTGGTTATTTATTTTATTCATAATTATTACACTCATTTTTTTCTTCAGTAATATATTAAGGAGCTGTTAAGTTTAATAAGATATACTTGGTTTAGAAAATAAAAATAATACTGTAGTGTAAATATTATATATATATTATTGTAGTTATATAAATATTACACGATTTTTTTGCTTTTACTAAAATTATGAGTGTTTAGTATTACAGGTAAGTTTAAGTTAGTAGTTGGCTTGGGCGTTTTTGTTTAGTAGCAAAAAGGGTAGTAGTCTAAAAAGAGTATAAAAGGAGTGTAATTTTTACAATATTATTTATAGAGTCTTGTTATAGGTGTAAGATTGCTTTAATCTTTTTTTGATTGATGTATTTTAGTAATAAGCATATAGGTTTGGCAAAATAAAATTTATCGATAATTTATTGATGGATAATAGTGATAATAGGATGATATAGCTAGATATAGAGCTAGTAGCTAGTATAGATAATAGGATAATAATGATGAAAATAACATTCTTTTTAAGTTTTATATTTACTTTTATTACTATCTCTGTTCCTGTTCAAGCCAGTAACAGGGCTGACATATCAGATAGTATTGACATGTTGGAAGAAGTCATTGTTACAGATGTTTATTTGTTAGAAGAAGTTGTTGTTACAAGTAAGTTGACTGAAGCTCAAGTAAGGCAGATGGTGCATTCAGCAAATTGTAATAATAGTAACTCTGAATTACGGCAAGAGTTAAGAAAGCAAAAGGCTTTATTTTTGCATGATTTGTTTTTCAAATCTGATAGTAGTGATTTAAATAAATATAAAATAAAAAAATGCTTAGATTTAAGTGGTAGAGACTTAAGTGGTATGGATTTAAGTGATTTAGATTTTAGTTTTGTAGATTTACATAATGCGAATTTAAGTTATTCTAAACTGACTAATTCAAGTTTAGCTTATGCAGATATGCGTTGTGCGAATTTATATGCTACAAACATGCATAATGTGGAGCTTATTAATACGGACTTTCGGGGAGCGAATTTACAAATTTCTACTCAGACTTTTCATAAGCCCTATCATCATGCATTTAATACACATAATTGGGATTTATATTTTACTGTTGAGCAATTACCATATATTTGGCAAATGTTTGAGGGAAGGTCTTTTAAAGAAACACAGAAGAACAGATATATTGAGAGGCACCCTTTATTTCAAGGTTCCATAGTAGTGGATAAGGAGTTTAATAAACAAACTGGATGTTCTGATAAAAGACCCATTAATAATGGCACGCATATAAAATTACAGAAATCCAGAGCACAGTGGCAACATTTTATGTATGGTCATGATTTAATAGAAACAGATTTTGGAATATGGTTAAAGTGGTTAAAGAGGGAGTATAATATTTGTTATCAGAAAGAGCAAGAGACAATAACTTATTCTCCTCGTTTAGAAAGTAAAGGTATGTGTATCCCTAAAGGAGCAGTAAAATGGAAGGTGAAAAGATAAATTACTTTGGTTTAGAAATAAAAAAAAGAATATGTCGCCAATACTGATATTGAAGATCATTTAAGTTGGTTGGTTTTAAAGCTATAGTATGGGAGTAAAGTTGTTGGAGTAAAGTTAAATGAAATTATTATTTTTTTTAGACATTATATTTTTGAGCTGGATTTTTTGTGTTACCGTTAGTAATGCAAGTGCTGATACTAGTGTTAGTTCTGACATTCATTGTAATATAAATAATTTTAAAAACTTTATTTATACAAAAGGTGTTCATCATTGTGACTTACAACATGCCAGGTTAGGTTTTTTTAAACCCCGATATAAAAATGCTGATTTAGAGTGTAATAATCTTTCAAAAAGTTTGTATAATTGTTCGGCAGTGGTATGGCTAAATTATGTAAATTTAGCTTATGCAGATATGAGGTGGGCTTATCTTACTAGGGGGCATTTTAATCGTGTAGACTTTACGGGTGCGGACATGAGGTGGGCTGATATGAGATGGGCAGACATGCGGTGGGCTATTTTAGAAAGGGTTGATTTAGAAGGTGCGGACATGAGGTGGGCTTTTTTACAAAAGGCAGATTTACATCTTGCAAAGTTGATAGGTGGGGTTTTTTATCATGCGAATTTTACGGGTGCGGACATGAGGTGGGTTGATTTTATGGGGGCTGACATGCGGTGGGCTAAGTTGACAAACGGGCGTCTTGAACGTTCAAATTTTACAGGTGCAGACATGCGGTGGGCTGATTTTAGGAGGGCAGACATGCGGTGGGCTATTTTACAAAAGGCAGATTTACAGAGTGCGGATTTGACAGGTGCGGATTTACAAAAGGCAGATATGAGCAAGGCAGATATACGGGGGGCTAAGATAGATAGAGCTTTTTTTATAGGTGCAGATTTTACAGATACGGTAGTAAGCCCTGAGCAGGTAGAGTACTTAACACAGCAAGGTATTAGTGGCTTTATAGTTCAAGAGTTAACTCCTGAAGATGATATGTTACTTTCTGAAGATGGTAATATGTTACTTTCTGAAGATAATGTGTTACAGACCACAAACTGAAAAAAAATAAATTATATTTTATTGTCTTTAAATGGCGTTTGTGGCAATGCCCACCAAATATCCCTCCCTTTTTTTATTTACATAGTAAAAGTTTTTTTATATAATTTTAAAATACTAAAATAAACTAAAGATAATAAAATTGGAAGCTTAAGATAATGAAGAAAAACAAAACCAAAATATCTATAGAAAAAAAGCTATGGGAAGCTGCAGAAGTTTTAAGAAAAAACATAGATGCGGCAGAATATAAGCACATAGTGCTTGGGCTTATTTTTTTAAAGTATATGTCTGATTCTTTTGAAAGCTTTTACAAAAAGTTAAAACAAAACAAGCATAAGGGTGCTGACCCTGAGGATCGCGATGAATACACAGCAAAAAATATTTTTTTCGTACCACCTTCTGCTCGTTGGTCTTATTTGTGTTCTCGTGCTAAGCAACCGGAAATTGGCAAAAAAATTGATTTAGCCATGGATGCTATTGAAAGGCAAAACCCTTCTTTAAAAAATGTACTCCCAAAGGTATATGCTAAGGGTAATCTGGATCCTTTTACTTTAGGCAAGCTGATTGATGAGTTTAGCAATATAGATATGGAATCTGCTAAAGGTCGCAGTGCTGATGTTTTAGGGCATGTGTTTGAGTATTTTCTCGGGCAATTTGGATTAGCGGAAGGCAAAAAGGGAGGGCAATTTTATACTCCACTTTCTGTTGTAAAGTTGCTTGTAGAAATGTTGGAACCGTACAAAGGTCGGGTATTTGACCCTTGTTGTGGATCGGGAGGTATGTTTGTTCAATCTGAAAAGTTTATTAAATCGCATCAAGGTTTAGTTAATCGTATTTCTATTTACGGGCAAGAAAGCAATCAAGCCACTTGGAGGCTCGCAAAAATGAATTTAGCTATCCGTGGTATAGGAAGTTCGCGGGTAAAGTGGAACAATGAAGGGTCTTTTTTAAAAAACGAGCATCCTGACTTGAAAGCTAATTTTGTTATAGCCAATCCACCTTTTAACGATAGTAACTGGAGTGGTAATTTATTAAGAAGAGATGGTAGGTGGAAATACGGCACTCCTCCTGTGGGTAATGCTAATTATGCTTGGATTCAACATTTTGTATATCATCTTGCACCTAGTGGTATGGCGGGTTTTGTTATGGCAAAAGGCTCTCTTACTTCTAAAGTTTCTAATGAGGATGTTATACGAAAAAATTTAGTAGATGCTGGTTTAGTAGATTGCATTGTGAATTTACCGGCAAAGCTTTTTTTGAACACACAAATACCTGCTTCGCTTTGGTTTTTAAAAAAGGGGAAAGTAAAAAGAAAAAAAGACATACTATTTATTGATGCTCGTAATTTAGGTCGTCTTATTAGTCGAAAAAATCGTGTTCTGGATGATAAAGATATTAAACAAATTGTTGATGTGTACCATAGTTGGAAAAAGCACAGTAAAGCTTATAGGGATGTTCCTGGTTTTTGTAAATCAAAATCTATTCGTCAAGTTAAAGAGTTAGATTATGTTTTAAGTCCGGGTAGACACATTGATTTACCCAAAGAGGAAGAAGTTTTTGATTTTTCTAAAAAATTTAGTAAATTAAAAAATGAGTTAAAGCAACAGATGAAAGAAGAAACTTTACTTAATAAGCGTATATTAAAAAACTTATCTCGCATTAATTATAAAAAATAAAGGAGGTTAAAATGAACAATGAAAAAAGGTGGAAACAACGGTTTGAAAATTTTGAAAAATCTTTTCATGTTTTTCAACGACGAATCAGTGCTTATGAAAAACAACCTACAGATGAAGGGTACCAAATGGCTCTTATTCAATCTTTTGAAATTATATTTGAATTATCTTGGAAGACACTCAAAGATTATTTAGAAAATCAAGGAGTTGACTGTGGTAGTTTCCCTAAAAACATTTTTAGAAAAGCTTTTGAAGCAGAGTTAATTTCTTATCCTGAATCTTGGATAACTTCAATTGGTATAAGAAATCAAACTTCACATACTTATAAAGAAGATATATTAGAAACAGTAACAATGTTTATTCAAAAAACCTTTTACCCTATAGTAAGAAACCTTTATTTTACTCTTAAAAAGGAATTATGAAATACGGATTATTTGATAGTCAATTAAAAGTTATAGAAAAAGCATTACAATCTTATTCAGAAATAAAAGAGGCTGTGCTTTTTGGTTCAAGAGCAATTGGTACTTTTAAAGAAGCTTCAGATGTAGATATAGCCCTTAAAGGCAAAAAAGCAGATCATAAATTAGCTATTAATTTAAAAAGCTATTTTAAAGAAGAAACTAATTTGCCTTATTTTTTTGACTTTATTTCATATTCAAGTATTAGTAATAAAAATTTAAGAAAACATATTGATAAGTACGGAGTTGTTATTTATCGTAAAGGCTGGCGAAGAGTAAAATTAGGTGATGTAGTTATTTTCAACTATGGCAAATCTTTACCTAAGGATAAAAGAGTTTATGGCAATATTCCTGTGTACAGTTCAGCAGGTATAATTGGTTGGCATAATAAACCACTAATAAACAATAGAGGTATTATTATTGGTAGAAAGGGTACAATAGGCTCTGTTTATATAAGTAAAAAACCATTTTTCCCAATAGATACAGTTTTTTATATTATAGAAAAAAATGACACTTATAATTTAGTTTTTTTATTTTATATTTTATCTAAGTTAAATCTTAATTATTTAAACTCAGACTCTGCTGTTCCTGGATTAAATAGATATACTGCCTATGAACAAAAATTTTATCTACCTCCTCTCAAGGAGCAAAAAGCTATTGCTGAGGTGTTATCTAGTTTTGACGATAAGATTGAGCTATTGTATAAACAAAATAAAACATTAGAAGATATGGCTCATACCCTTTTTTACAAATGGTTTATAAAAGACGCAAAACCCACTTGGGAAGAAAAACCTTTGAATGATGTGTTGTCAGTAAGAGGAGGAACAACTCCAAGTACAAAAAATAGCGAATATTGGAATGGTGAAATATTATGGACAACTCCAAAAGATTTATCTAAAAATAAATACATATATCTTTTTAATACAAATAAAAAGATTACAAAACTTGGATTAAAACAAATTAGTTCAGGACTTTTGCCTGCCGGTACTTTACTTTTATCATCCAGGGCACCAATTGGCTATCTTGCTTTTTCAGTATATCCAATAGCAATCAACCAAGGATATATAGCAATTATTGACAATAAAAAGTTGCCTAAAGAGATTATATATTTGTGGTTAAAAGCAAAAATGAGATATGTTAAAAGTCACGCTGGAGGTTCTACTTTTTTAGAAATAAATAAGTCCTCATTTAAAAAACTAATAATCAAATTACCCTCAAGAAGTTATATAAATATGTTTTACGATTTCATTGAACCCTATTTTGAAAAAATATTTTTTAATAGTAAATCAATTTTAAAACTAGAAAATACCCGAAACACCCTACTACCAAAACTCATCACCGGACACTTAAGAGTAAAACTGTAGAGCTTAAAAAAATGAAGAAGCTGACAGAAAATGATATTGAAAAGCTAGCCATTGAGCTTTTAAAAAAACAAGGCTTCCAACATTTTTTTGGTCCAGATATAGCTTCAGATACAAATTCCCCCCTTCATCGCACAAGCTATGAAGATGTACTACTAAAAGATACACTCCATAAAGCCATAACTCGCTTGAACCCTAATATCCCAGCCCCTATAAGAGAAAATACCTTTAACCACATCCACCACATGCATTCAGAACAATTAATTAATGGTAATAAAGAATTTCACCAAACTCTTATTGAAGGTGTAAAAGTTTCTGTTCGTAAAAACTCTGAAACCAGAGGTGACCTTATCAGATTGATTGACTTTAACAATCCAGAAAATAATACCTACCATGTCATTAACCAATTTACAGTAATAAACGAAAACCATAACCACCGAGCTGATATTGTGCTTTTTATCAATGGCTTACCTCTAGTCGTATTTGAACTTAAAAATCCAAGAGAACAAAGAGCTACTCTCCAATCAGCCTATAAACAACTACAAACTTATAAACAATATATTCCCTCTTTATTTACTTATAATAGTATTCTAATTATTTCTGACGGCTTAGAGGCAAAAGCAGGTACTCTTACTTCTGCAATGGATCGCTTTATGGCTTGGAAAAGCATAGACGGAAAAACTAAAACCCCACACAATGTTAATCAGTTGGAAACACTCATTAAAGGAATGCTGAATAAAAAAACATTATTGGACCTTATTCGTTATTTTACTACCTTTGAAAAAACTAAAAAAGAAAATATAAAAACAAAAATAATAAATATCGAAAATATCAAAAAATTAGCTGGCTACCACCAATACTATGCCACCAATAAAGCCCTAGAATCCGTTGTTAAAGCTAGCTCCGGCTCCGGCAACCGCAAAGGAGGTGTTATTTGGCACACTCAAGGCTCTGGTAAATCTCTGACTATGGTATTTTCCGCCGGCAAAATTATACAAAAACTCAATAACCCCACCATCGTGGTTATTACTGATCGCAATGACCTAGATAACCAACTATTTGATACCTTTGCAAGTTCCAAATCATTACTTAGACAAAACCCAGTTCAAGCAAAAAACAGAAAGGAATTAAAAGAACTTCTTAAAGTAGCATCTGGTGGAATTGTTTTTACTACAATACAAAAATTCCATCCTGAAATTGGTAATGTTTATGATCAATTATCTGATCGGACAAACATTGTTGTCATTGTGGATGAAGCTCATCGTAGCCAATATGGCTTTAAAGCAAAAACCATTGATACTAAAGATAAACAAAATAAAACCATAGGTCAAAAAACAGTATATGGTTTTGCAAAATATATGAGAGATGCCCTCCCACATGCCACTTACCTTGGGTTTACAGGCACCCCTATTGAAAAAACTGATAAAAACACCCCTGCTGTTTTCGGAAACTATGTGGATATTTACGACATTGCCCAAGCCATAGAAGATAAAGCTACAGTGCCTATCTTTTATGAAAGTCGCCTTGCTAAAGTGGAGCTAAGTTCAAAAGGCAAAAAACTAATTAAAGACTTAGATCAACAACTTCAAATAGAAGACCTATCTGAAACACAAAAAAGCAAAGCAAAAATGACACAATTAGAAGCTATTATAGGAAGCAAAAAACGCACAAAACATATTGCCAAAGATATTGTTACTCATTTTGAAAAAAGACAATTTGTTTTTAAAGGTAAAGCAATGGTGGTAACTATGTCTCGTAGAATAGCCACTAACTTGTATCAAGAAATTATTAACCTCCGCCCTAAGTGGCACCATAAAGATATAAGTAAAGGGAACATAAAAGTTATCATGACAACATCGGCAAGCGATGGTCCTAAATTATCTAGTCATCATACCGATAAAAGCCAGCGTCACCAGTTAGCACATAGAATGAAAGATCCAGAAGATAGCCTACACTTAGCCATTGTAGTAGATATGTGGCTTACAGGTTTTGATGTGCCATGTTTACATACTCTCTATATTGACAAATCCATGGAAGGTCATAACCTTATGCAGGCTATTGCCCGTGTCAACCGTGTTTATAAAGATAAACCCGGAGGCTTAGTGGTAGACTATTTGGGTATTGCATCTGATTTAAAAAAAGCTCTTGCTTTTTATTCTAATAATGGTGGTAGAGGGGACCCTGCTGTACCACAAGAAAAAGCCGTATCCCTTATGCTAGAAAAACTAGAAGTGGTTTCTCAAATGTTTCACAATTTTAACTACAAGAAGTACTTTACAGCAAATACTACTCAAAAACTTACTCTCATTCTTGAAGCTGAAGAACATATTTTGCAATTAGAAGAAGGTAGAAAAAGATTTATTGATAATGTCACTGTTTTATCCAAAGCTTTTGCCCTTTCTATACCCCATGAAAAAGCTCTTAAAATTAAAGATGAAGTGGCTTTTTTTCAAGCTGTAAAAGCAAGACTTGTGAAATTTACCAGCACCCAAAAAGACATAACAGATACAGAAATGGAAACAGTTATTCGCCAAACAATAGACAAAGCCCTAGTTGCCCATAAAGTAATAGATGTGTTTTCAGCATCTGGAATTAAAAAACCAGATATTTCTATCCTCTCTGACGAATTCATGCTGGAAGTTAAAAACATGAAACACAAAAGCATTGCCATCGAATTACTTAAAAAACTTTTGAATGATGAAATTAAAGGGAGATCAAAAAACAATATCTTTCAAGCAAAAACCCTTATGGAAATGCTAAAAAATTCTATAAACAGATACCACAACAAAGTTATCACATCTGTAGAAGTGATTGAAGAACTAATTAAAATTGCCAAAAAAATCCAATCGTCAGATAAAGAACCTAAAGAAATGAAATTATCTGATGCAGAATATGCCTTTTATACAGCTATAGCTGATAATAAAAGTGCCCGTGAAGTTTTAGGAAAAGAAAAACTTAGAGCATTAGCCATTGTCCTAACAGATAAAGTAAGAAAAAACGCTACCATTGACTGGCAAATTAAAGAAAGTATAAGAGCAAAAATCAGAGTCTTAGTTAAACGCACCCTCGAACAATACGGCTATCCACCAGATATGAAAAAACTAGCTACAGATAATGTACTCAAACAAGCTGAAAGTATCGCAGATAAAATCACCCAACCCCTCAATGCACAAGTAGAAAAAGGCGATTGAAAAAAATGAACAAACTGCCTTTAATGAGCTAAAAAATCAAAGCCTATAGGCTCATCAAAAATGATATTCTAAGAGTTAAAATTAAGAAGTGTTACTTTTTCTCTTTCTTTTATGACCCTTTTTGCCTTTTTTATGACGATATTTTTTGTGAGATTCTGCCGTAGCACTATCGTCTTGGTTAATATCACTATTAGTGCTAGGATCATCTTCTACTTCTACCTCCTTACAAGCAGAAAAAGATAAGGCTAACACACAAAAAAGAATAACTCTTAAAAAGAAATACCTTCTCATACCTACTTAATCGGCTTTTTAAATACTAAAATTAACAAGACCATAGTTTAATTCTTACCTCAATATGGTACCCTACTTTCAGCGGAAAAAAAAATAATGCATAACGATATAAACTAATAACACACCACAAAAAAACTGGCATAAAGGCTAAAACACACCGCAACAATTTTAACATAAAGCAATATAATGCTAGTATAAAGACTGATAGCTATAGGTCCAGCGTCATAAAATTATCATTATATACTTGATTACTTATATAAAAACACACTTAAATTACATACACAGAGTGTGAAATAATTTTTAGTTCATAAACTTAAAAAATATATAAAAAACTATAATTAAGGGGGAATAAACAATGGCAGAAATTAACAACAGTGACCTTAACTCAATGGAGGTTTTTCTTAACCAGTCTGCTAAAGGGTACCATTTTCTATTCGACCATAAACAAGTAGCTCAAATCCTAAAAAATCCTACAGAAAAAATGAACTTTTTCCACAAAAACAATATGCCCCGTATACAAGAACTCCTAACCACCTTGCTGGCTAAAAAAACATTCCAACAAAAGCAATCCTACCTTAACTCGCTCAATGACCAAAACTATGAAATTGTCGTTAGAACTTACTTCCATATTTTAGAAGGTGCCGTCTTTGCTTCTTTGGATAGGAGCAAAACTCACTGAAGATGTGTTTTTCAACACATAATCCACCTCAGACATCACAAAACTAAGGCGATTAACACTTTTTGTTAAACCAGCCACCCGGCTTTGGAAAAGACGCAGTGCCTTTAAATCCTCTTTTGTGCAATCTACCCTGTCTTTAACGCGATATGCAGTTTTCATCTTTTTCATATTACACCTAATCCTCCTTTAATAAAATAATATGATGTGTTTTTTACTCCTTTAAAGTTACTTTTTAAGCTAATTTAAGATTTCCTTCTTTTCTTCCCTTCCCTCTTTTCTTTCTTTGTTATTTTGAATAGCCACAAGATACTCTTTTAAGGTCTTTTCTAGAGATTTTTCTACGGATTTGGGCTTTTGCCAGTGAGGGGTACATAATATTTGCATTATCTTGTTCTTCGTGAACCATACCTAAAAGGTGACCTAGCTCGTGGATACATAAGCTAATAAAATCGATTTCATCTTTAGGGATGCGTTTTGGTTTGGAGCTGGGTTTGCGACCTGCAACTTTGGGCTTCCAAAATACCAGTTTTTTCATAAAAGATTGGATTGCCATAAGCCATTTCGTCCAAAAAGAGTGTTCAAAAGTGCTGGCTAACCTACGAGCAGTAGATAATGCCGGCACATTAGTGTATTTAGAATAATCCAACTCATCGTCTTCGTAAAAATACTCAAAATCTTCACCGTTAATAATAATATCCCCATCATTCATTAAACCTGTTACATAAGAAGAATTAGTGCGTGTTATGGCTTGTTCTTTAAGGGGAAAAATAGTGCCCACTGCATCTCTTTCTACATAAAAGGTATTAGTTTTATCTAATTTTTCGTCAGGCATTTTATGATCCACACTGCCTATAATCTCAAATAAAACACCTTGTTCAGAGTGATAGTGCCAAGCCTCGTTCCATATATCCACCGCATGCTCTAAATTCCTATCTTCCTCCGCTAATACAGAGCTATGTGTGTAAATAGAAACAGGTAGCTCGCCCCATCTGTTTGTTTTACCAAAGGTGGTTCTAAAATTGCATTCATCAATGCTATGTTCACTGCCATCCATTAAGGCACTCATGTCTCCACAAGAACATAAAAAAAGCAAAAAACAGCAAAAAATAATTCTATGTATCACATACTAATTATCGGCAAAAAAGAAGGGGGTTTTTAAGTTTTTCTTCTATACAATACCTGTTTTTTAAAAAAAAATAAGATATATTATGGCTATTATGCCAACTACAAACACTCAAAAGCAAGACAATCGCCTAAGTTCACCTTCTGCACAAAACACTATTCAACAAATAGAAAGCACATTGTTTGGCAAAGTAAAAGAACCTCAAAAGCAACTATTCAGCAAAAAGTGGTGGTATGGGCAACTATTACAATATACATTATCAGACCCAGATTTTAAAACGGCTTTATTCCGGTTTGTAGATGTTTTTCCTTCTCTTAAAGCCGAAGATATTTCTTTATTTTTAAACGATTATTTTAAAGCCAAGCAAAAATCCCCTTTTTTTGCAAAAGCTTTATCCAAAGTGCCAAAGGCTTTTATGAATGCTTTTGTGTCTCAACAAATGAAACAAATATCTAAGATTTTTATCATCGGCGAAAATGCTAAGCACGCTCTACCTGTTTTAACAAAGCTACGCAAAAACCACACCTGCTTTACCTTAGATATTTTAGGAGAAAAAGTCCTTTCTGAAGCTGAAGCCACTCAATACCAAAACCACTATTTAGAAATGATAAAAACTTTAAGCCTGCAAGCAAAAAATTGGTCAGACCTGCCTCTTATAGATAGAAACGACAAAGGTCCTATACCAAAAGTTAATATCTCTGTTAAAGTAAGTGCCTTAGATGCTCTCATATCCCCTGTAGCTTGGGAGTACTCTAAAAATAGAATAAAAAACAAGCTTCGCCCGATTTTACAAACAGCCAAAAACCATAATGTATTTATTAATTTAGATATAGAACAATATGAATACAAAACTCTGACTTTAGAGGCTTTTAAAGAGCTAATTACTGAAGCTGATTTAGCAGATTATCCTCATTTTGGAGTTGTCATCCAAGCTTATTTACAAGATTCTCTGCAAGATATAAAGCAATTAAGCCAATTTATGCACAAACAAAAAAACTCTCTTGTTATTCGGTTAGTCAAAGGGGCTTATTGGGATTATGAGCTGATACATTCTAGGCAAAAAAACCAAGCCTGCCCTGTGTATTTAAATAAAACACAAACGGATAACAATTTTGACCAATGTGCGTTAAGTATTTTACAAAACTACCCGAAATTGAATTTAGCTATCGGCTCTCATAACACCCATTCTATTGCTAAAGCTTTATATTTAGCTGAGGAATGTAAAGTACCCAAACAAGCATTAGAAATACAAATGCTTTATGGCATGTCAGAGGCTTTTGCGCCAGCCCTTATTCAAAATGGCTGGAGGTTAAGGGAGTACTGCCCAATAGGAAAAGCCATACCCGGTATGGCGTATCTGGTCAGAAGGTTGTTGGAAAATACTTCAAACGAATCATTCCTTTTACAACATAAAAAGCCTAAAAAAACAAATGCTCCTTCTATATCACTACCCTCATCCTCATCCCTGCATCAACCGTCATCCCTGCATCAACCGTCATCCCTGCATCAACCGTCATCCCTGCATCAACCGTCATTCCCGCGAAGGCGGGAATCCACGCTCCATTCACATCACAAAAGCAACCCCCCTTGGGGGAATACTGAAATATTGGATTTTACGATTGTAAAACACCGCAAAGGTTTTCAAAAAGCACTTGAATATTGGAACAAGCAATTACCCGTCAACATCCCTTTAGTTATTAACAACCAAGAGATATTTACAAAGGGGGAAATGATTGCCAGAGAAAACCCATCAATCCCATCACAAAAAATTGCTCAATTTTGCACAGCCAGCAAAGCCCACTGCGACCAAGCTATGCAATCTGCTTTAGACAGCTTTTCAGCTTGGAGTAAAATGCCTGCTACACATCGCAGTCAAATCATAACTACATTAGCCAACAAGATTGAGCAACACCGCTACCGTTTAGCAGCTTTACAAGTGATAGAAGTAGGTAAAACATGGGAAGGAGCTGACGCCGATGTAGCAGAGGCTATTGACTTTTGCCGTTACTATGCACAAGAGGCACTCCGGTTAAGCACACCTCAACTCACCGACCCTATTTTAGGGGAAGAGAGTTTTCAATCTTGGCAGGGGCGAGGGGTAGCAGTTGTGATTGCACCTTGGAACTTCCCCTTAGCCATACTCACTGGTATGACAGTGGCTTGTTTAGTAACAGGCAACACAGTGCTTTGTAAGCCTGCAGAACAAAGCACTATTACAGCTTATGAGCTGGTAAAATTACTATTAGAATGCTCTTTGCCAAAAGGGGTATTGCATTTTTTACCGGGTGTTGGAGAAAGTACAGGTGCTTATTTAGTAGAGCAAGACAAAAGCTCTATAGTAGCTTTTACTGGCTCTAAAGAAACAGGCTTAAATATTTTAGAAAAAACTTACGCATTTAACACTTCGCTTAATAAATCACTCAATACACAAAATCATATACCAGAAGAAACCAAAGAGATAGAAAACAAAAAACCAGATCTTACAAAACAAAAATGGCTCAAAAAATGTGTTGTAGAAATGGGAGGTAAAAATGCTATTATTGTAGACGGCAGTGCGGATTTAGATGTGGCTGTGGCAGGGGTTGCCGAATCAGCCTTTGGCTTTCAAGGGCAAAAATGCTCTGCATGTAGTAGAGTGTTTGTAGCACAATCTATCAAAAACACTTTTACCACAAGATTAGTGCAATTAGTAAAAGACTTACCCATAGGTGACCCACAACAACCCCAGAACCTTATAGGACCTGTTATTGACCACCAAGCCGTGCAAAAAATCAACCACTACATAACACTTGGAAGTCAAACAGGCACTGTACTCACCGGGCATACTGCGATAAAAGATACTTATTTTATACCACCTGTTATTATTACGAACTTGCCCGACGATTCTCCCTTATTAAAAGAAGAGATTTTTGGTCCGGTATTAGCACTTATTGCTTTTAACGATTTAGCTACAGCCATAGCACAAGCCAGTAACAGTGAGTTTGCCTTAACAGGTGCTTTTTACTCTCGAAAGCCCTCTCATATAGAACAAGTGAAACAACACTTTCAAGTAGGTAATTTATACATTAACAGAACCTGCACAGGGGCTGTTGTTAAACGGCACCCCTTCGGAGGGTTTAAAATGTCCGGCTTAGGGCATAAAGCAGGTGGGGCTGACTACCTCAAACAATTTATGAACCCTGTAGTGATAACAGAAAACACTGTGCGAAAAGGAGGCTTCTCCCCCCACCTTTTTTAAGACCCAAAACGAAACACTTTTTATGTTACTACCAATTTTAATCCAAAGATTATATTTTTAGGACAATTTTTCATCAATGATGAATTTCTCAGTTTGTGGAAATTATCATATTATCTTGATAAAAATAAAAAATTAACACAAAGCAATACAAATTTGCACACATAGAATAAAATATTGACTTTAAATAAGTATTAAAATAATAAATATTGTTATGTTTAGCACACATCTTACTCCCAGTTTATTTACAAAATCCAAGCCTATCCACTCGGAGCAATTAAGTTTTTGTAATTCTGATTTTTCACGAGCTATTGTCACAGAAGGTATAAAATATAGTGGCTCTAAGCTAAAACTTTTACCTTATATTCTTACTTTAATTAAAAGTGTACCTGTAAAAAAAGTGTTTGATGGGTTTTCGGGTACAACAAGAGTGAGCCAAGCTTTGGCACTTTGTGGCTATCAAGTTATATCTAATGATATAGCTATTTGGTCAAAAGTTTTTGCAGAATGTTATTTAAAAGGTAATGTAACAACTGAATTACAACAAAAAATTGATTATTTAAATAATTTAAAAGGTAGAGATGGTTGGTTCACAAAACACTATGGTGGCAAAACTAATGGCGGCTTAGCTGTACACTCTGACGGGAAGAAAAAGATATGGCAAATGCATAATACAAAAAAATTAGACAGTATCCGACTTGCAATAGATAAAATAGCTGACAACTCTATACAAAAATCTATTTTACTCACAAGCCTTATTTTAGCTTTAGATAAAGTAGATAACACTTTAGGGCATTATGTTTCTTATTTAAAAAAATGGTCTCCTCGTTCTTTTAAAAAGATGCATCTAAAAATGCCTTTAATAAAAAAAACGAAAGGTCCACATCAAATTATGAATAAAGATATTTTTAAAGCACAAGCTAAAGTGAAAGCAGATTTATCTTACTTTGACCCACCTTATGGCTCTAATAATGAAAAAATGCCTCCATCTCGTGTTCGTTATGCTGGCTATTATCATATTTGGAAAACAATAATTTTAAATGATAAACCAGAGTTAATGGGAAAAGCTGGTCGAAGAGTAGATTGCAAGGACTTTAACACCTGTTCCCTGTTTGAGGAGTTTCGAAAAAACAAGAAGGGGCATTTTATAGCCCTCAAAGCCATTGAGAAGTTGATTAGAGAATGCTCATCTCGTTATACCTTACTTTCTTACAGTAATGGTGGGCGTGCGACAAAAGAAGAAATTAGCGAAGTTATTAGTGATTGTTGTTCCAAAGTTCAGTTGTTTTCCATTGATTATAAGAAAAATGTTATGTCTAATATGCGTTGGACTTATAACTGGGTTAAAGAAAAAGAAAAGACAAATACTGAATATTTATTTTTCATGAAAAAAATTTAACTAAAATAAAAAACTAGATGTCGGTTTTTGTAGGTGTTGGTGAGGCATTATCGTTTATTAGGTAAGATACGCCATTTTCGCATACTATTAAGCCAGCTACTCCTGCTGCCATAGCTTTAGCCCAAACCCCAGCAGCACCGGCTTTAAATTTTGATAAGGTAGATGTTTTTTGAGGACTTTTAGCATTAACTTCTTTTAAAAGTGCTTTTTTTTCTTGAAGTGATAAACGAGAGTATTCATTGATGGATCTTTTTAATACATCGACATCACTTCGTAAACGATCTCTTCCTATAACTAAACCATTAACGCTAGATATTTTATTCTTTAATCTTTCTGTTTGTTCAGTCAAAGTTTTTAATCGTTTGTCTATTATTAACACAGTGTTTATTGCTTTTACAAACTTTGGATGTTTTCGTTCTATTGCTATATGTTTATCTACTATTTTTCTCACTTCATCAAATGCTTTTAATTTTTGATCTAGTGCTTTGTTTGCTGTATTTTCTAATTGTTTATATTTTGCATCCATTGCTTCCCCGGGATTTTTAGTTTTTTTAATTCTATCATATTCCCTTTTAACTTCCACAAATGCTTCCTGAGATTTACTCCAATGCTTTTCTAAAGCGTGTGCTTTTTGTACCAGGGGTCTTTCAACTTTTAAATGCTCTTTATTTATAGCTGTTTCCCTTATATCACGACCCCCAGCTCTGCGATGGTCATTATCTAATGTTGTTATATCCTCTATCAGTTTTTTTTGTGTATTTTTAAGTTGTTTTATTCGATCTGCTATTTTTGTAAATCGATTCATTGATGCCTCTTTTTCTGCTTCTATAGTATCTAACATAGCTTGTTTTAGTTCTAGTTGTTTTTTAGCAGGAGCTACAATTTTTTCGTCAAAGGCTTTGTCTATTTTACTACTTTTACTTGTACTTTGTTGCAAAGCTATAGCACCAACAATTGGCATAATAACTCCAGCATCGGTTAAAGCTGGGTCTTGAGGTGAATGTTTATCTATGCAATCCACGCAAACACTGCTGGCTTCCGTTTTAGACTCCTTATTCTTTTTTTTATCAGATGAACTCTTATCATCAGATGCTAAAACAGATGCTATCAATGCACCAATACCGCCAAACACACAACCCAACCCCGCACTGGCTAAAGCAGAAGTTTTTATAACACGAGGATTGCCATTATTTAAATAAACTTTTTTTGATACTTTTTTTATATATTTACTTTCTTTTGCACTACATTTAGGAATACCTTTGGCAACATTAGCTGAATTTTTATGAGCTGATTTTGCAAAAGAGGGTGTTAAATTACTGCGTCCTCTTAAATCCACAGCACAATAACTTCCATCTGACTTTTGCCTAATAGCAGAAGAAATAACATATCCACTACTAATACCTTTGTTTTTATGGCTTTTATGACGCAAATTAAATGCGAGCTTCGCACTTGAACTAAATGCTAAAACACTCACAAATAACAATATCCAGTTTTTTGCCTTCATTTTTAAATTTAAAGTCATTTTTTTTTACCTTTTTAGCTAATGTTCTTATATTTATATTATCGGCGATTGTAGTGCAAAAAATCAAGATTTTTTCTGTTTTTTTTTTTTTTTTTTCGTCTCATAACTACTTAAAATTATTGAGATTTTTATTTATGGATACTTTAGAGCATCAAGTAATTTTAAGACTTAAGCCTTGAGAAAAGTGTGTTATTTTATGGCACCTCAACGCACCTTCACCGAACATGCCACCCAGCCTTTTTTTAAGAGTTTGTAATAACTTTTCCTCCTTTGTTGGGTTTATATGTAGTTTAAATAATGGTTTGTTGTTATCTGACATAACATTTACATAAGAAACAACTTTACAAATAACCCGATATTTGTTTTTTATTTTAGAAAAAGCGTTTTCTTGCCTCTGTTTTAATGACTTAAAACTATGACCTTCATGCCCAAAGCTTAAGATTTATCACCTATAGATGGACCAAAAAATACCAACAATCTAAAAAGGTAAGTCTTCCTTCTTCGATGATGATGATGAAGACTGCGATTTAGAAGACGAAAATTCCGGCTCCTTTTTATAAGCAGAACCATCACTATCCCCAGACACAATGTCATCCTTACTCATCCCCTGCGAAGAACGACCTAAAAACAACACCTGGGTTGCCACCACCTCTGTTGTAAAACGCTTCTGCCCTTGATCCGTCTCCCAAGAACGCGTCTGCAAACGACCTTCCACAAAAACCTGCCGCCCTTTAGCTAAATACTTAGCACAAGTCTCCGCTAACTTGCCCCATACAACCACACGATGCCACTCCGTCTTCTCCTGCCTTTCACCCTTGCGGTTAACCCAACTCTCACTGGTAGCTAAATTAAACTGCGTGACAGATTGCTGACTGGATGTGTTACGCACCTCCGGATCAGCCCCCAAATTGCCAATTAAAATTACCCTATTAACTCCAAACATGATATTCTCCTTTCACAAATAAACCATATAATTTTTTTTACTCAATAGCTATACCATAAACATCCAAAAAATGTTATTGCATAGCGTTAAAATTAAAAAGGTGATACAAATTGAATACTTACTGGACTTATTTTCATAATTTAGACCCATTTATTATTCAATTTACGCAAAATTTTGGCATTCGTTGGTATTCTATGGCCTATATTGCAGGCTTTATTCTAGGTTATTATTTAATTTACCACTATTTAATCCGCACAAAAAGCTCTTGTTTATCGCCGACAGACTGGTCGGATTTAGTATTATCATCAGCTATTGGCATTATTTTAGGTGGCAGATTAGGTTATGCCGTATTTTACAACCCTCAATTATTGCTAGAATGGGGAGGGGGCTTTCCGTATTGGGGGTTATTAAAAATATATGAAGGGGGCTTAGCAAGCCATGGTGGCATGATAGGCTTGGTTGTAGCTGTGATATTATTTGCCCGTAAAAAAGGATACCCCACTTGGCATTGTTTAGATTTAGTAAGTGCCACAGCAGGCTTAGGTATTTTTTTCGGAAGGTGCGCTAATTTTATCAACGGAGAGCTTTACGGGCGGGTTATTCAAAAAAAAGCTCTTATAGCCGTTCAGTTTCCACAAGAAATGCTCCAATGGGCTTTTGAAAAAAACATAGAAAAATTAAAAACCTTAAAAACAGCCGTATCGTCTTTAAAAACCTCTTCCATAGATTCCTACCAATGGTTAGACTGGATATACCAAGCAGAACAAACGCAACATGTAGGAAATCGCATCTATTCTGTTATTCATTCTCTGATTTTAGCCTGTGAGAAAGGCAATCAAGCGGTTATAACAGCTTTGGGGAAAGTGCTTTCTTACCGTCATCCTTCGCAAATTTATCAAGCTCTTTTAGAAGGGTTACTTCCTTTTCTCATTGTGTGGTTTTTTTGGAGGAAGAAGGCACAAAAACCTGGCACAATTTTTGTGCTTTTCGGTGTATGCTATACCCTTATGCGTATTGTGGGAGAGCAATTTAGAACACCTGATGTGCAGTTAGGGTTTCGTGCATTGGGGATGACACGCGGGCAGTGGCTAAGCATTATCACTTTAATTCTACTGGTGAGCTTTTATATTATTCGTAAAACAAAAGACACAAAAAAATGGGGTGGCTGGGCAGAGTGATTGCCTATAGACCATTTTGCCTATAGACCATTTAAAGTTAATTTGAACATTATTTTCTTAAAGAATATTAAAAAATTATATACCTTTTACACTCTTAGCCTTTAAGTAACATTAAAAACACCTACCACCCCTGTACCTTCTTAAATAAATCGCTATAAAATGACATATTGCACTATAGAAATGACATATTGTGCTATAGAATTTTGATAAAACTGCAATATATAGTTACACTTTTTTATGTACTTATAATGATTGATATTCAAAAACATGATTAACTAAAAAATATAAAGAAGGCATAAAGATAAAGAAGGCATAAAGATAAAGAAGGCATAAAGATAAAGAGGGTATAAAGATAAATAAGGCAGAAGGCAGAAAGCAGAAAACAATTAAAAAAGGTAATTATGCAAGTAGCAATAAAAAGTAGCCACGAAAACATAAAGATCATAGTCAAGCTTTGGCTATTATGTTGTTTCGCGTTATTTTTTTCTGTATCGTGTCAAACAACTAATCTAAAAGGCAAATCATCTTCATCTGAAGCATCAGATTCTAAAAAAACCATGATAGACGAAGAATTTGATGAAGAAGATGTTGCAGAAGCCATTGGGGAAGATGCTGAAGAAGACGACATAGAATCTACAGACACCGATGACAGTACATCAGTGGCATCCTCCACAAAAGAAGACGCAAGCGAAGGCGATTTAGAAGACGAATTCACCGACTCAGAAGAGCTTGAAGAAGAATTAGAAGCCTCTTCTACTGATGATAGTAACTCTGAAGAATTATCAGACTCTGAAATAGCGGATGCAGAAGGTACAGACACAGCAGGCGACACAGCAGACACAGCTGATACAACAGACCAATCATCAGAAGAAGGTATTGACTTAGCTGATGACGATACAGAATCCACAACTACTGCCTCAGATGAAAGTAGCAAGGCAGACGAAAGCACCTTAGAAGATTCCACAGACGACATAGCCCCACCCACCATGATCCGCAACATCCGTTACCAAGCAGGTGAAAACAAAATCTACATTGAGGGGGAAGGTACTTTATCATATCAATCGCGTGAAAATATCGCAGAAAACCAATTAGTCGTAGAAATACCAAATGCCATTTTAGCTGACAATTTAAAATGGCCTTTTATAATGAAAGATTTTGACACACAAATGGCATTTTTACAAGCAGACCAGAAAGAAAACAACACAGTACGTGTGGTGGTGCAAGTGCGAAAAAATGCCTCTTTACCTTCGGTGACTGTGGCAGAGTCAGGTGCGTTAGTTATTTCTCACAATCTGGTTGCTAGTGCAACTGGTGGTGACACTGGGGAAGCAGGTGGTATAGGCATAGGTGATGATGGAAGCACTGGGGGAACAGATGGCACGCAAGCAGTTTTGCCGGCTAAAACTTTGGAAGAGTTTTTTTTAAAGACACCGAAATTTCAAGGTCGACCTATATCCGTTCATTTACAAAATGTAGACATACAAGATGTATTGCATTTTATATCAGATGGTACGGGGTTGAACATGGTTGTAGCAGAGGATGTATCGGGCAAAATCACTGTTAAGTTAAGGCAGGTGCCGTGGGATCAAGTCCTAGTCACTATTTTAAAATCTAAAAAATTAGGGTATTTACGAGAGGGCAATGTTATTCGCATTATGACTCTTAGCTCATTAAAAGAGCATCAAAAAGAAATACAAGATATGGTGCGTAACCAAAGAGTATTAGAACCTATGCAGGTTAAAGTCATCCCTGTAGTGTATGCTGAAGCGGAGCAATTTAAACAACAAGTGGATTTATTTTTATCTAAAAACGATAAAGGGGAGATTTTAGGTAAATCACTTGTGGACCAAAACACAAACTCTATTATTATAACAGATACTCAAAAAGTTATTAAAAGGGTAGAAACATTAATTAAAAAATTAGACCATTCGCCTTTACAAGTTATGATTGAGGCTAAAATTGTGGAAGCCAGAAAAACTTTTACTCGCAATTTAGGTATTGGGTGGAAGTTTCGTGGTACCCCTTTGAATTTAAACATTGGTGGTAGTTCTAGGTTAGCCTTAAACATTCAAGGTGGTATAGATGCTTTTCCAACTCTTTTTGGTCAAAGCAGAGGTAGAACAGTTAAAACAGAAGGGTTGCAATTTTCTTTTGCTCCTGTAGGTACTTTAGACACGGTATTAGATTTATCAGAAGCTCAAAACATCGTACGGGTATTAAGCTCCCCGCGTGTTATGGTGTTAAATGGAGAGCAAGCAACTATTAGACAATCTTCAGAAACGATAGATATTGCTACCACATCTTCTGGTAACACAGGTCAAGCTGTGGGTACACAAGCTAGGAGAAATCCTATTGTTATGGAGTTAAAAGTCAAACCCAAGATCACAGTGGTAGGCACTGTTTTTATGGAGATCACAATGCAGAGGGACTTTCCGGGGTCTGTTGCTGATCCGGGTACAGGGGCAAGACCTGTCAACTCTCGCACAGCATCCACTAAAGTACTAGTCAATAACGGGCAAACATTAGTGATTGGGGGTATTTACCAAAAAGATCAAACTCGTGGTGATGAAGGAGTACCTTTATTAAAGCGTATCCCTATCATAAAGTGGTTATTTAATCGTTTCACTTCAGGTGAGACAATGAACGAGTTACTATTATTTCTCACCCCTCATGTAATGGACTTTAAGTCAGCACAAGCACAGGCACATGTTGTATCACCTAATTTATAAGTGTATATAAGATTAAAATAAACTAGACGGACACTGACTAATCACACTTTTAAGAAATTGTTTAACTTGCTCTTTGTTTAGTGGTTTTTTGGAAGAAAGATTATTAACAGCATTCCTTAAAGCCTTACCATTACCCGAAAAATAATTTAACCTAGAATTCAATCTATCTAAAAAAATAGACACTTCGTATTTATTGGGTACAGAGTGGTTTCTAGTATACTGCTCAAAAGATTGACTAATAACACCCCCTTCTAATGAATAGCCTTTTAACAGACTCCTTCTGTAATTCCCATAGTCTCTCCGGCTTTGAGAACAACTACTATCTGCCACACATTCTTTAAATTGTTTCATAAAAAGTTTAAAATGTGTTCTGACTAATGCCCCTCCTCCATTATGAGCTAAATGGCTAAAAGCCCACTTTAGCTGGTTATCATCAAATACTTTGACCTTCCGGATCCATATATTTTCTGTGTCGTACTTTATTCTTCGTTGATTAAAAATATCGTGAGCTTCTTTAGCGTCTCTGACTAAAAAGTGTACATTGGTTTCCTTCCCTTCTATATTAATACTCCCTTTGATGACTAATATTTCATTAACATTTAAAGGTAATGTAAAATCCTCTATCAGTTTTTTATTTTTGGCATGCTTTTTACTAAAACCTTTTGTGCTTAACGCACGGGGCAGAGGCTCTTTAGCTTTTAATATATTATCTATATTTATATGCTGTATTTTTAAATTATATAAAGTGTAAAATAAACAAGAATAAGGGTCTTGAGATGTTCTACACTTTAAAGCTGATTTGCTGGGTCCTCTTTTTAAACACTTCGTATAAGCATCTGTACTGGATCTTTTACAAAGGTCCAACATAAAAGCTGTTTTATTTTTTAAAAAAGGGCATTTATTTATCACATCTTTATAGATGTTATGATAAGCTTCTTGTTGTGGGTCTAAGCTTTGAGAATTTTTTTGTAATTTAGGGTAATTAATATAGCGATTAATATCTATAATAATACCGTTTTTTATTTGACCATAACAACGGGCTGTGGTTATCCTTTTGTCCCCATACGGAGTAGCTTTTTTATTTAAAATAAAAGAAGACTCGTAGTTCATTAAAGCAAATAATTGATTTTTATCTTTCTTAGAGGTAAAGCCAAAACAATCAGCTGTTTTATTAAAAGCTTCCGCCGTTTGCTTAATATAAGCTTCGTTTAAGCAGGGTCTTCTGGGATGGATAAAACGGTGTCGCTTACTCCGCTTTTTTTTAACAGGCTGAGGCTCTACTAATGCACATTTTTTCTGATTAGAACCACGACAATTAGCAAACATCATATTAGGTTGGATTTTTGGGGCATGAGAGCTAGAGCAATAATAATAATTTTGGGTACTGGGTTGCCAGTTGGCTTTTCCCACCACTCGTAAAGTACTGGCTAAAAAACATATATCAGGTATATGGCTAGATTGCGAAGTTATTTGTTGAATAGCGTTGTTTATGACTTCCACTGTGTCATCAATCATGCTCATCAATCTATCAATAATGCAATCTACACATTTTGTACCAGATTCTAGTGATGATAAATCCTCTTTGGTTTCTCTAATAATCCTATCTGTAAAGCCTTTGTTGAACCAACGGCACTTCTCGTAAGGTAATAGCTCTTCTGCATTCACAGAAAGTAATAATATAGGTGGAAATAAAATAAAAACTATTAAGCTGACTAACTTTTTAAGCACTTAAGACCTTGATAAATATTTTTAGCCCACTGATGATAAAAAAATACTTTCCCCTCACTTTCTAAATTAAAAGACAAACGATAGTGATATAAAAACCGCTCAGCAGGTGTTAATCCGTTTGTTATAACATTATTTTTTATATTGTAAGCTATGGCTTTATTCTCTTTGGTAAACACTTTTAAAAGTAAATTGTTAATCTCCAACAGTAAAAGCCTGTCGGATGTTTTTAAATAAGCAGATTGAAGATAATTAACAACAACTTTATTTAACCCTTTAATGTTTTTATGAAACACCACTAACTTTTTTTGTAAAGACCTATAACGACATAAATGAGAAATATTGTATAAAAAAGGTTGCACATTACGAACAATGTTTTTTGAATCCAATGGTGCAGGTGTAATGTTTTTTAAAAGCACCTTCTTAGTGATAGGTAAAGTAGAAGAGGAGGTAGAAGAGGAAACAAACGGGATACATAACACTAATAATAAAAACCACATTGTATTATTAACAAACAATACGCCCTCCTCCCACTAGTTGATTTTGACGATAAAGAACGGCCACTTGCCCTGGGGTTACAGCTTTTTGAGCTTGTTCAAACTGCAAGCGGTAATAATTTTGAGCATCTGAACTTTCTGTACTATATTTATAATTGTCGTCTTTATATACTCGTGTCCAACACCCTGTGTGGTGAAAACGGATTTTTACCTTCAACCGCTCCCCTTCAGTTACCTTATCTAACCAATTACATTCTTTAACAATAGCTTGCTTGCTGTACAAATCAGACTCCTCACCCAACCATAAAGTGTTGCTTTGTGCATCTATCTTAACAACAAATAAGGCTTTGTTGGAGTTGACGCCTAAGCCTTTTCGCTGACCATAAGTAAAGTGATATAAGCCAGGATGTGTACCCAAAACCTCCCCTGACGGATACTTTTTAATAACACCTTTTTTACCACCTGATATATTTTTTACAGGTTTTAAATGTGACTTTATACTACTTTGTGCATTATCAATAGCACTAGTTGTGGTGTTTAATTGATCGCGAATAAAGCTTGCATAACCGCCAGAGCCAACAAAACACAAACCTGTAGAATCTTTTTTACGAAACACATTAAGCAAACCTTTTTGTTTGGCTATGGTGCGTACTTCTGGCTTTTGTTTATCCCCTATGGGAAATAACAGATAAGGAATAACTTTAGGGTTTATTGTGAATAGGAAATAAGTTTGATCTTTCCAATCATCACTGCTTTGGTAGATATGCCACTTGCCGTTTTTATTTTGCTTTTTTTGTGCATAATGCCCTGTTGCTAAATAATCGCAATCTAACTTATGCATTTTTTGAAACATATAATCAAATTTTAAATAAGTATTACAATCCACACAAGGGATGGGTGTTTCGCCATTGAGGTAAGAATCCACAAAGCGATCAATAACTTTTTTTTGAAATTTGTCTTCACAATTTAGCACATAAAAAGGGATACCTAAATGCTGGCACACAGCCCTGGCATCTTCTACATCTACGGAAGAACAACAAGTGCCACAGCCTTGTGATGCTTGCGTGCGGGAGTAATCCCACACTTGTAAAGTCACACCCACTACATCGTAGCCTTGGTCTAAAAGTATGGCAGCTGCAACACTGCTATCCACCCCGCCACTCATAGCCACTAAAACACGCTTTCTTTTTTTAAAATATTTCATTATGATATAACTTAATAACAAAATTTAAACAAAAAATCAATCACTAAGGCAAAAGGGGGTTTTAAAAAATGAGAGGTAATAAGAAAACATAAAGGAAGAGACAAACCAATATGCAAAAAAGACCAATACAAAAACAACCAATGCAAAAAAACTTAAAACTGGCTCAAAAAATCATAGTCTATGGTAAGTGGATTTTAGCTGGCGAGTATGCTGTTTTACGCTATCATCCGGCTTTGGTACTTCCCTTAAAGTCTTGTTTTGTAAAGTTATGCTTTAAAAAACTCACTGAAAAAAACAAAAGCTATAATCAGCTCATTTTAACCAGTAACAACAAACATCATGAGGTAATTTTTGCTTCCATACTAAAAAAAGCTTTTAAAAAGTGTGGGTTTTCTTATCCACCGTCTTATGCATTGTATATGGAATCGCATATAGATTTTGGTCTAGGTTTAGGGGCATCAGCTGTCTTATGTGCAATAGCCGGGCGATTTTTACAAGCTATAGGGGGGGTAGAAAAACCACATTTATTTACTTTTTGCCACAGTTTAGAACACACATTACATGGCAAAAGCAGTGGCGTAGATATAGCTGGAGTTGTAACAAAAAAACCACTACTGTATCAAAAAATAAAAACCAAAAAACCTTTAATAAAAACTATTAAGCCGTGTTTTAAACCCTGTATTTATTTATCCTTACCAGCTCAAAGAAAAAGCCAAGCAGGTGTACAACAAAGCACACAAAATAATATACGAAAAATACAAGGTTTTTGGAAAAATTATCCCCTTCTTGCTCAAACATTAGATGCACAAATGGCTCAAGCAGTATTGAAGGCAAAAAAAGCTTTAGTGCAAAAAAGATTAACAAAAAAAGCTAGGCTTAGTTACTTAACACAAGCTTTTAATTTAGCTGAAGGGTGTTTTTTAAAATGGGGACTTATGAGCAAAAGTATGAGGCAACATAGTGTTTTGTTGAAAAAACAAGGAGCTTTAGCCACTAAACCTACAGGCTCGGGCGGCAATGGCTATGTGCTAAGCCTTTGGAACAAGCCCCCTCCTGCTGGTGTTTTAACTAACAACAACTCTTTTATCCCCACTTAATGGTAAAAAATAGCTATTATACTGATAATTTTTTTACTTGTAATTCAGATAAAGGGATTTTCCACCATATTTGCCAACTCATCTTTGGTCTTAAAGAAAATTCAACTCTCTTATTATTTGTTTGTATATATTGCATTCCCTTTTTTATCCATTTATTTTTCTTTATCCCTGTTATAATACTAATATCAATATAGATTAATTTATATTCATGTGTTCGACCTTTTTCATCATCTACCCTAGTATAAGGAATAGATATGATATTATCTTTTTTACTATTTAAAAAACTAGTTATTTTATTAAGGTCACCATCAAATCTTCCTAATCTATTACCAGAAAGCATCAGATAGTTGCTTTGTATTTGCCCTGATTTTATTTGTATGGAATGAAATTCACCATTTGTTTTAACATTAATATCTTCCTTAAAATCATGCCCACCCTCTTTCCATTTAACATGATGATTAGCTTGTGTATCTGTTTTTATGGCTTTAACAACTAATTCTTCTAATTCCCAACTAGAACACCGTCCACCAGAAAATAATTCATGATACTTTCTAAGAAACTTTTCTAAACTTTGAATCATCCGAGGAGTTAATCGATATGGTTGAGCCATTTTTTGCCTGCTCTTACATAAATGGGGTTAATTTCTATACCAAAAAAATCTATTTTTAATTTTTTAGCCATAACACATTCCGAACCAGAGCCAGCAAAAGGGATAAGCACTCTTCCTCTCTTACCATTGATTCTGGATTTTAGTAATTTTTCTGTTAAGGCTAAAGGTTTTTGTGTGGGATGTTTAAGTAAGCTTCTTTCTTTAAAACCTTTACCTCCTGCTAATGCTGGAATTTTTAAAACATCTCGCGGTAAAGCTCCTTTTTCATGTCCATTGTAAATAGTTTCTTTTACCCCAAACCGACTGGGGGTTGATTTTCTTTTTTTGCCGATACATTTTTTATAGGCTGAAGTATAAGGCTCTCTAATTTGATCCACCTCTAAAAATGGTCTCTTATTTTTCCAAAAACAAATAAGAGTTTCATGACTTCTTTGCCAAAATTTAAGAGAAGGTACAGTCTTATTAGTGTAATGCCAAACTAACCATCTTTGCTTTTCCAAAGGAAAATGAACAGATATATGAGCCAATATTTCAGAAAAACCATACACATAAAGCAAACCATTTTTTGTTAACCGGTTTAAGCAAAGCTTAATCCATTGGCAAGACCAATCTACATAGTTTTTTAAGCTTAAATTATCATGATTGTTGCCAAAATTTTTTCCTATATTGTAAGGAGGATCTGCTATTACTATATCAAATAAAGCAGGTTCCATATTTTTAAGAACTTCCACGCAATCACCTACAATAATTTGATTAAAAGAAAAAGATTTTAAAGCACACAAACCTTTACTTTTCGTAATAGATATTTGCCGTGGTGTGTGAAAATGTTCAGTTTCCATTTTTATGATACCTTGCCTTTATTTAAAGACTTTGCTTTTTGATACTACCTCTCAAAATATCCTTAAAAACAATTATATTAAACCTACTTAACTTGATAAACTGCTCTTCTACTAAGATAAAACTTGAAATACTGTAAAAGCAAGAACCATAACGCACTGCACTAATTTTATAGCATAAAGTCTAGGCTTATAAAGCTATATTTAATAAGATGGTCATTCAAAATACTAAACAGTTTATATTGCTGGATCCATTTTCAGGAAGTGGAACCACTTTAATTGAATCTATTAACAATAACAGGCAAGCTTTTGGAATTGAACTTGAAGAAAAATATTTTAATTTATCTAAAGAAAGGATAAACAAAGAATGTAAAATAATATCAGAAAAATTATACCATCAGGAAAAACTGCATCAATATACCATGAATAGACGAGTGTTTTCTAGCTAATAAAATCGAGTTTGATAACTTATTAAAAGAATTAAAAAAAGAAAACTTTACTGAGGCTAAGAAAGTTTTACCCATACAAGGGCGATTTATCTCTTAGCCTTTTGAATATCGTTTTTATTAATCTTAACCTTTAAACTTAGCAATAGCTTTAAAAACCTTCTTTAGTGAAAGTAGTGTACATAAGCTAATGAGACTCCTATACCCCAATTTCTATTACTGAAAAATTGCGTAAATTGAGTGAACATTTCACCATAAACATTTAACACAATACCCGTACGACTTGCCACAAAGTACTTAAACGAAAAGTAAGGCACAATAACCAGATTATGCATCCGTCTTTGAGACATCAAATACCCTGTCTCCAGCCCAAGGGAGGGTACAAACCGTTGCTTCCTAGTATTTTTAATAAAATTAAACTCAGCCCAACCTTTAAAATCTAAGTAAAGAGATTGAAAATCCCCATTACCAGGCGACCATACATTCACACTAGGACCTAACTCAAAATAACCAAAATTATAACCGTAGCGTGCGTTCACATCCATAAACTTATTTCTGGCATTGTCTCTATGAAATATCACCCCGTCCACTGCAATCTGCACACGATGATGCCTCTGACGATAACGATACCTTTTTTTACGCATCATGGTCATCGTAGGGTCGCTACCCATTTCCATTTCAGCCCAAGTGCTTTGTGGAGAAAAAGCAACACAAGCTAAAAAGGCAAAAAATACACTAAAAACAAAAGGCTTGTTTATAAATATTGTGTTCATAATTATGGTCCTCCTTAATAAATGGTTTATATAAAAAATTTAACTTAAAAAAATTACTTACTAAAAAAAATTAACTTCAAAAATTTAAATTACAACTTTTAAAAGTATATTTTAAGTATATTTTAGTAATAATACAATAGTTTATCCATCTTTTTATGGTAAATTCTTAAAAAAACTTCATTAAATTCATTAAATCACTAAAAATTAACGCCCAGCAACATGCTAATTGTCATCCAATCGCCATTTTGGTGGACATTAGTGCTTAGTTGCCCGCTATCGGTGGTAAGTTGTAGGTATTGGGCTTCTCCTTTCATCGTCACAAAGTGGAAAATATATTGGATGCCAAAGTGCATTTGCCTCATGATTTGAAACTCTGTTCCTAGACCAAAGTTCACCCCAAAGCCATTACTAGTGGTTGAACCCACCTGATCGGTTACTGTGGCACTTGTGGTTCTGCTAGAGTGAAAAGGACCTAAGAGCAAAAAGGGTCTTAGCCAATCTAAGCTTTTGTGAAAGAGGTTTTTGTTTAAAAAATACTTAAAATCAATGCCTAAGTTAATAAAATCAGAAGCACCTACAAAACCCCCACCTTCTGAAGTGGTAAATTGTATTCTATGGGTGCTAGCCGTTATATTAAATCGAACGGCAAAGTGAAGGTCAAAAAAGTAAGTTAAATAACCGCCGAAATAAGGACCAGGGCGGTGGAGTCTTGCCATATTCATAGTGAACAATTGCCCGCCTAATACCACGCCTAAGCTTAAAAAACGACCGGTTTGAAAAAAAATAATGTTTTCTTGTTCTTCTGCTGTGTTTTCAAACTCAGAGTAATCTGCAAAAGGATCGTAAGCATTAATGTCACTACTGCCTTGTTTTTTTTCTACAGAATAGCACAAGCTACAAAACAGCACACTCATCACAAAACAAGCAACACTTGCTAAATAAAACAAACGAGCCATTATAATAGATAATCCCATACAATAACTTTTTCGGTTAGAAGACTAAAAAAGTTAAGAAAACAATACATTTTACACCATAGATAGTGTATCACTAGGCTTTAATAATACCATAAATAAACCATTTTAAGAGGAAAAACTTGGACCATAGGTTAGTTTATCGTAAAAGCGGTGTTAACATTACCGCAGGGCAAACATTAGTTAAGTGGTTGCACCAACAAAGTAGCCTATATCAGCCAAAAAACACTAAAACCCGCAAAGTTTTAAAAACATTGCCTGCTAATATTGGGGCTTTTTGTGGTTTGTTTCCGTTATTTTTTACTAAGATAAAAAAGCCTTTTTTAGCTGTCAGTACAGATGGAGTAGGCACTAAATTGCAACTGGCTGAGCATTTTAAAAGCTACAAAGAGGTGGGGCAAGACTTAGTAGCCATGTGTGTAAATGATGTTATTTGCTGTGGTGCAAGCCCCTTATTATTTTTAGATTATTATGCCTGTTCTAAGCTGAAGCAAAAAGATGCACGAGATTTTTTAAAAGGGGTGTTAAGTGCTTGCCAAAAAAGTTCTTGCTTGTTGTTAGGGGGGGAGACAGCAGAGATGCCTGGCACTTATCAAAAATCGCATTTTGATTGTGCGGGTTTTGCGTTAGGTGTAGTGGAGAGGGCAAAAATCTTAGGCTCTCACAAGGTGAAGGTGAACGATATACTTATTGGAGTATCTAGTTCGGGTTTTCATAGTAATGGGTTTTCCCTTTTACGAAAAGTGTTTAAAAAGGACTTACAAAAGTGGCGAAGTGAGTTGCTGAAACCTACGGCTTTGTATGGGGGGTTAGCACAAAAGTTATGCAAAGGTGTGGAGCTTAAAGCTATGGCACATATTACGGGAGGGGGTGTGGATAATATTCAAAGGGTATTGCCAGAGGATATGAAAGCTCAATTAAAAAAGTGGCCACTCCCTAGTATTTTTGTAGAAGTGCAAAAAAGAGCTAAGTTATCTCGCACAGCTTTATTGAAAATACTTAATGGTGGGGTGGGGTTAGTGTTAGTTGCAAAGGAGACAGCAGGGCAAAAGATTTGTCAAATTATTAAAGAAGAGGGGTTTAAGGCTATAGATTTAGGAAAAGTTATTAAAAAGTGACTCAATACTCCAAACTTGAGATTTCAACTTTTAAAGTTAAGAAAACCAAGTCAAAAGCTCGGACATGCGTTTTGACACAAAGCGTTAGCATATTGCTACCACTTTGTGTCAAATCCGAACTCGTTTTGAATTGGTTTTCTTAACTTTAAATAGTACCATTTATATATAGTAACATTGAGAGGAGGGGTAACTAAATTGAAAATACAAGATACTATACCGAAAATAATCATTGTATCGATATGGGGTAGAGGGGCATGGCTTGCACAGCAGCTATCGCAAGTAAAAGGTTGTGAGGTTAAGGTATTAGATTTATCTAGTGTTTTTCCTCTTTCGTCTATAGAGAGGGAGGGACCTTTTGGCGTGTTTGTACCGGAGGAGTTAGGCGATTTAGAAAAACAGTACTTATGTGGGGATAATTATTACAAGGTGCCACAAGGGGTATGTGTTATGACACAAAGAGGACCTGTGGAATTCAGAGGGTTATTAAGTAATGTCATTAAACCTAATACTTTTTTACCCGCCTGCGAGAAGGTGTTTTCAGTTTTTAAAAGTCAAGGTAAAGGGTGTAAATCTAGTGCGAATTCTTATTTACTGTCGCCTGTTGTTTTTAGAGAGTTATCTGCGAGGTTTTTCCAAAACATACACAGACAGTGGGAAGAGTGTTGCATTAAAAAAGAACATGCCAGTCAAATAACTGCCATAGACTTTAATAAAGATACTGTCAGTGTCAAAACAGATAAAGGTCAAAACACAGCTAACATTTTAGTACTGACTTTAAGTGCGTTAGAGTTAGCACAATGCACAAAGGAGGGAAATGAGAGCAGTTGTTTGAAAATGTTATTTTCTCAAAAATGGCAAGTGCCTCAATATATATGGCGTCGTTTTGCACTTTCTTGGAAGCCTGGTTTGTTTAAACAAGTCATACCTCCTTGGATTTTGGTACTGCCGGAGTGTGTTTTGCCTCATACAAGTACGAAAACGCAAAGTGTTACTGGTAGTGTGGGTGTTGATAGTTCTAAAGATTATGACACACAAAAAGAGCTTGTAATGAGTATTAAAAGCCATCCTATGGAAGAGGGCAAAGCCGATGTGTGGGTTTTATGTCCATATATTGCCACTCAATCTTCTGCCCCACCTGCTACAATTCCACATAATGAGCTTAAGGGTGAAGTAGCAAAGCAAGCTACTTTCTTTAAAGCATTAAAAAACCGAACTCAACAGGTATTGGAGCAATTATTTCCTCCTTTTGATTGTGTGTTAGAAGAGGTGCCTGAAAAAGCTCAAAATAAGTACTTTATTCAGTATGAAAAAAATGATATGAGTCATTACTTGAAAAAGCAAGAGCTAGTGTGTTACTTAAACCCGGAAGCCGTAGCTTCTCTTTCCACTTATGATTTGTTTCAAAAAGAACAAGCATTAAAAAGTAAGATTTTACAGAAACTTGCAAACTTAACAAAAAAGAAAGGTTAGAAAATGATTGATCGCTATAGCAGAAAACAAATGGCTAAAATATGGACTGTAGAAAATAAATTCCAAAAAATGCTTTTAGTAGAAAAAACGGTAGCAAAGGGGCAGGCAGAGTTAAAAATTATCCCTAAAAAAATGGCTCTTACTATTGAGTCTAAGGCTCAATTTAATCTTAAAGACATCTGTTTAAATGAGCAAAAAACGCGTCATGATGTTACAGCTTTTGTGAATACATTGGCAAGCTCTGTGGGAGAGCCTGCTGCTTCGTACATACACTTAGGGCTTACTTCATCGGATGTGTTGGACACGGCATTTTCTTTACAAATACGAGATGCGTGGCAGGTGTTAGAGGGATCTTTTACTCAATTAGAGCAAGCATTAAAAAAGCAAGTGAAAAAACATGCGGACACTTTGTGTGTTGGGCGGACACATGGAATGTGGGCAGAACCCATAACTTTTGGCTTAAAATTAAAAGGCTTTTTATTAGAATTAGTGCGTAACAGACAGCGAGTAGAACATGCCATAAAACAAGCTTGCAGGTGCAAGTTAAGTGGAGCTGTGGGGTGTTACCATGTACTGCCGAAGGAGTTAGAAAACCGGGTGTGTAAAAAACTAAAACTACCAGCAGAAACTTTAGCCACACAAGTGGTACCACGCGATCGACATGCCGAGGTGATAGTAGCCTTAGCCATAACGGCAGGTGGGTTAGAGCGACTAGCGGTAGAGATTCGTCACTTGCAAAAAGAAGAAACAGGAGAAGTGGAAGAAGCGTTTGTAGCGGGTCAAACGGGGTCTTCTGCCATGCCTCATAAAAAAAACCCCATTTATTCAGAAAACATTACTGGTTTATGTCGCCTGTTGAGGTCTTATACAGGACCTGCTTTAGAAAACATTGTGCTTTGGCATGAAAGGGATATTTCACATTCTTCGGTAGAGAGGGTGATATTCCCTTCGGCATTTATTTTATGCGATTTTGCTCTCACCCGTTTAACGCAAATAGTAAAACACTTAAAAGTCAATAAAGATCGTATGTTGCAGCACTTACAACTTACAGGGGGTAAGGTGTTTTCTTCACGGCTTTTAATGGAGCTGATAAAAGCAGGTTGTAAGAGGAGTGAGGCTTATAAGTTATTACAATCTATTGCATTACAACATCACAATAAATTGGCAAAAAAGCCTGTTATGCAGGAGGTTTTTCAAAATAAAGTGATACAAAACAAAGGCATTTTAAAATATCTTTCAAAAAGTAAGTTGCAAAAGATCTTTTCAAGCTTACAAAATAAAAAGTATCGCACAGCAAACTTTTCTTAAAAGTTAAAAAACTCACAGTGTCAAAAATGATAAGTGCCTAAAGCTTTTTTATAAGTATGCTTAACATTTTGAAATACTGCTTCAAAATAATATATATTTTTGTTTAAGTCTCAAGAAGAAAGGAATGAGGTATCTAAAGTATCAGACGATGTATTAAGTTCTTTATCTAGCTCTTTCCAATGAGGTATATGTAAGCTTAGCAAAGCTTGAAATAACTTGCTGTGATTGCGTAATTTTAAGTGCAATAGCTCATGCACAATCACATAAGTTTGCAACTCTTTGCGTTTAAATAGTAAGTTGTGGTTAAAACAAACAACTCCATCTGCTGTGCAATATCCCCATGGCTTAATGGTTTCTATTTTTATATCATAAGGTAAAACTTGCAGTTTTTTAGCCCACATTTTTACCTCATTCTTAAATTTTTTAATTTCTATATCTATCTTCATTTTTTTATTTTCTCAATAAGAGTTAAAATGTCTTCTATTGTTGATTGTAATTTCTCTTCTGATATATTATTTATAAGAGTTTGATACATATCTGTTTTAAGATGTCTTTTTTCATCTTCGTTTTGGTTAAAATCTTTAAACTTATTAAAACTATCGTTTATTTGAGATGCTAATTCTTTAAAATTAACAACACCCTTTTTTTCTAATAAATAAGAAATAAAAACTTCTTGAGAAGATAATGTGCTATCTTGATATTTCTCTCTAATTGTGAGTATTTCTTTTAATAATTTATCTAATTCAGCTTTAGTCTCTTTTGCAGTTTTTTGTTTTTCCGTAAAATCCTTCATTATTTGTTTAGCCCTTTCAGATATAGAAATTAAATACAGCTCTTGTTTGCTGTTTTTTTGAGCTTCTTCTTCAATAGAACGCACTAGAGTAATAATTTGCTTACTTTCTAATCCGTCATCTTGATGTAACTTTAGTTTTTTTAAAATACTTGCATCAATAGAGTAAGTTTTTACAATACCAGGGAAACTTTTAATTTTAGTATGTTCTTGAATAAGTTTTTTTGTTTTTGTACAAACATCCGAAATATTGTCTTTTTTATCTTGATAAGCTTGTATTACTGACTTATACACCACTACAAGATTTTTATAATCTTTTAAATAAGGTCTTAGTTTTTTATCAGGAGATAAAATTTCATAAAGGCTTTCTAGTTTTTTAAATGTATTAATAAATTTTTTTCTTCTATCAATATCTATCATAGTTTTATACACAATTTTTTCTAATAATTTATCATTACTTTTTAGTGTTATATGTAAATAATCTTTCATATCATTTTCTATAATAGACTTAAAATTTTGAAATAAGCCAGCTATATCTTCAATAACAGCACTTACTTCATCTGAATCAAAACTAAGAGCTTTTTTCATAGATTTAAACATGCCCACAAAGTCCACAACCAAGCCACAAGGTTTTGGTTTGCCGTGTTTATCTTCATAAGGGCGATTAACTCTTGCTATAGCTTGAAGCAAAACATGATCTCTCATAGGTTTATCTAAATACATACAATAAAGAATAGGAGCATCAAACCCGGTAAGTAATTTATCAGTCACTATTAAAATTTGTGGATTTTCACGAGCTTTAATAAAGTTTTTTCTAATGTCTTTTTCTTGAGATTTATCAATATAATATTTTTTTACAATAGAAATATCGCTTTCACCTTTTGTATAGACCACTTGTGATACATCTGGTGCTAAATATTTATCCAAAGCTTTTTTATACAATGCACAGGCTTCACGGTCTACTGCTACTAAAAAAGCCTTGTAACCCATAGGTTGCACATTGTTTTTAAAATGCTCTGCTACAAAAAGGGTTATTTTTTGAATGCGATTATGAGATTTTAAAAAAGTTTTTAATTTAACAGATTTTGTTAAAACTTTATTTAGAGTTTCTATATCACTAATACCTTCTGTTTCAGCTATTTTAAAAAATTCTTTTTCTAACAACTCACCTGATGCCATTAACTGATTAGGAGCAAGCGAATAGTTTAACTTTAATGTCGTACCATCTTCTATAGACTCTGCAATAGAATACTTATCTAAATAGCCTTGTTTATCATCTTGTCCGAATACTTTAAATGTTCCTTTGCCTTTATCTGTTTTATCTATTGGTGTGCCAGTAAAACCAATAAGAGTAGCATTTGGTAAGGCACCAGTAAGATAATTACCAAGCTCTCCTTCTATAGAACGATGAGCTTCATCAATAAAAATATAAAAATCTTTTTTTGTAGACATATCAGCTGGTATATCTTTAAATTTATGTAACATAGATACAATTAAACCTTTAAAATTTTGTTGTAACAATTTTTTTAATTCTTTTTTTGAATGAGCTCCGGCAAACAAAATACCACTGGTTTCTAATTCTTTAGTTAGCTGGCTTACCCAATAAAATAATTGCCCTTCTAGTTCGTTTCTATCCACTACAATCATCACAGTAGCTTGAGGTTGAGCTTCTAAAATCAGCCGAGCAGTAGTCAGCATAGTAAAGGTTTTACCGGAGCCTTGAGTGTGCCAAATTAAAGCTCGGTTTTTTGATGGTTCACTACACCTTTTAAGTGTTTTTTCTATTGCTCTGGTTTGATGTTGTTTGAGTATGGTTTTTTGCAGTTCATTTTCTTTATAATAAAACAAAATCCAGTTTTGTATCAGCTTTAAAAAATGTTTTTTATCAAAAAAAGTAAGAACAGCTTTTTCTAATGAGATGTTTTTTGATCTTTGGTTGTGATTCTCATTTTTCCAGTTGAAGATGTTTTTTCTAGAGTAATTCCAAGTAGTGCCGTAAAAATATTTTAATGTATTAGTGATGTTAAACACTTGAGGGTGTGTCATAAGCTCTGGTGTTTCTTGAGTTAGCCGTCGTAATTGCAAAGTGGCTTTATCCATAGCATCTGAAATGCCAGGTTTTTTAGCTTCTACTATAGCAAGAGGGATACCGTTGATAAGAAACATCATATCAGGTCGGTTGGTTTTACGATCATTAGAATAACTCCACTGGTTAGTAACATGAAAAATATTATTTTCTGGATGAGTAAAATCAATGAGGGTAACATTTCGGTTTCGTTTTTTTTTTGTGTCAAAAAACAAACCTTGCCCCCGAAGATAGTTAAGAACTTTTTTATTACCTTCAATATTATCAGATATGTTATTATCTATTTTTTGGATAAATGTATCTACATTACTCTCATTTATAAATTGAGAATTAAATTTTATAAGAGAGTTTTTTAATGTTTGATAAAAAAGCCGATTAGATTGGTTGTACCTAAGCTTAAGGGCTTGACTGGGTGAAACATAAATCCAACCTGCTTTTTGAGCATATTGAATAAAAGGCATTTCCACGGCATTTAATTCTGTAATCAATGTTGTCATTTTTTTCTTTACTTATTTTATTGCTCTAAATATGAGGGTCTTTTAATTTAACTATATTAGTTTGAGCATCAATACCTTTTTTTAACATCAAGGTTATGTGATGGGTAAATAACTTTTCAAGATAACTCATGTTTGCTGTATCTGAAAATTGTATAGCTTTAATGTATTCCTCTCGGTTATTTAAAACTATAGGAAGAAAGCCCAGTTTAATAAGAACATAATTTATTATAAGTCTTATTACTCTACCATTACCGTCATCAAAAGGGTGGATAAAAATAAATCGCTTATGTAATTCAGCTAAAAAAGACACGAGAGTTTTTTGTTGCTCTGGTTTGGGTTTTTGAAGCCAGCTTTGAATCCAGCTTGTGAGGTCTTTCATAAGTGGAGAAGTACTTTCAGGTGGTGCAAAGTGAAATATCTCACCTGTTGGTGTTAAAACATGGTTTGGTTGTTTTTTATATTGTCCGGGGATGATTTTTTTTCGTGCAGGTGTACCTTCTGGTGTTTGTGTTATTTTATAGAATGGCTCTTTAAGGCAAATTTTATTTAAATCTCTTATATCAAACTCTCTTATGGGGCTATTTTGTTTTGCTAATTTACATATATAGTCAAAGGCGATATTATGAGCTTTCATTTCGTCGTATTCTCTTAAAGTATGGTCCCCGGTTGTGCGACCATGGATAAGGAGTAGTTGTGTTTCGCTGTAGGTAAGGGTGTTGCCTTCAAAGTTATTAGATAGGTGGTTAAAGTGCATACGAATCCATTGCCAAAGAGCTTGATAGTTTGCTTTCGGCAGAGGTTGAATAGATTGCCATTTATTATATAGTGTTATTATTTCATCATTGTTCATTTTTATTCACCTTTTTTAGATTGTAATTTCTGACATTTGTCTACTACTCGCTGTTTAACTAATTTGCATTTTTCTTGATCCTGATCCAATAAAATCATAAATACACTATTAGGTTGTTGCCAACCATTTAACCGTTTAGTTATTTTTTTTTCTAAATCTTGTTTCCCCTCAAATACAATATAAAAGGGTCTAATATTTTGAGGTAACAGCTTAAGAAAAATACCTTTAAGCATTTCTTTTTCAGATCGTCCTTCTATAAAACACACTAAATTTTTCATTTAGGATCTGCTCCTGTAAAAAAACCTTCTCTCCAAAGATGACCCATTTTATCCCCTTTTTCCATATAAGCTGTAATTTGTTCGTTATTTTTAGCTCGCTTAACTATTGTATGACCTGATTTTTTTTCTAGCCAAAAAACTTCATCTATTTCAGTAGCATTTAGAAAATCAGGCGAATGAGTAGAAACAAACACCTGCCCACCTCTTTTAGCATAAGAGCGAAACTCTTCTGCTAATTCTTCTAACAAACTATGGTATAGTTGATTTTCAGGCTCTTCGACACATAGTAAAGGATGTGGATTGGGATCATAAAGCAAAATCAAATAAGCTAACATCTTGATTGTACCATCTGACACATAACGAGCTAAAAAAGGGTCTTCAAAGCTACCGTCTTGAAATTTGAGCAGTATCCGCCCTTCTTCTGTTTGTTTAGATTTAACATGAGTAATACCTGGCACTCTTTTACTTAGTTTATCAATAATAGTTTTAAAAATTTTTGGATGATTATTATGTAGATACTCCACTACTTGAGATAGATTTTCGCCTGAACGGGATAGATGTTCTGCATAGCCTGATTCTTGTTCTGGGCGAGCTTTGTCAATATGAAAGTCCAAGACATGCCATCTTTCAATCAAATTACCAAGAGCTACTACTGCTGGAAATTTTTCAAACTGTGCAAGCCCTTTAATAGCCAACAAATCTTTTGATTTTAATTTTTGCTTTTCTCTTTTTAATTTTTTTTCATCTGTTACTTTATCTGGTTCGTTAATAACAGCATAGCCACTACCGTTTGAAAAGTTTAAAAACTGCCAAGGTTGCCCTTTACTACCTCTTCGGTATTTTAAAATTTCTTTCTTTACAACAACTTGATTGTTTTTTTCAACAATATTCAGTGTATAAGTTATAAGTGGACGAGAAGGTGCTTGTCTAAATTTAATTTCAATTTCAATAGGACCGTTTGTATTTCTACTTATTACTTCTTTAAAGCCTCGGCTACCTCCTAATTTTGCAAGGGCTGTTGTTACATTAGAATTCATAGCATCCCTTAAAAAGCCAAAAACAGAGAATAAAGTAGACTTACCCGTACCATTAGCCCCAACTAAAACAGCAAAACGAGGTATGTCTCTCATTTCTATATCTTTAAAAGCTCTAAAATTTTTTAACTTTATCTGTGTTATTTGCATCGTTCCTCCTTTTTATACTCATATTTAGTTTAAGCATTTTGTACGGTATTTAAATATAAATCAAGAGATTTGTTTAAACATTCAAAAATTAAGTTTATAAAATCATCTGACTGATTGGTAGTATGAGCTTTATCTAAAGCATCGTAATAACTTAGCCGTTGTTCTTTTTTGATAATAATGGGTGGGAAGTTTTGTTTCATCAGCTCAAGGTTATGAATAAGGCGAGCTGTCCTACCATTGCCGTCTACAAAGGGATGGATTTTTACAAACTCAATATGCAATAAAGCAGATCGCTCTACAGGATGTAAGTTTTGCCATGTATTGTGATAATTGTGGACAAGATTTGTCATTTCATCCGGAACAATGATATGTTCTGGCGGGGTGTGTTTTGCACCAGAGATAAATACATTTTCTTTTCTATAAAAACCAGCATTATCAGAATCAATTTTTTTTAAAATCAAGGAGTGGATATTTTTAATTTGCCGTTCACTAATACTTTCTTTTTTTGTGACAAGTGTATGGAGGTATAAAATTGCCTCTTGGTGGTTAATGGCTTCTAAGTGTTCTTTAACACTTTTGCCACCAATGGTGATACCTTCTAAAACGACTTTTGTTTCTTTAAGTGTTAGGGTGTTACCTTCTATAGCGTTTGAGTGGTAGGTCCATTCTAAGTTAAGCTTTTCTTTCAAGCTTTTAAGGGTGTGTGGTGGCAAAGGGCGAGCTTTATCCAGCTTTTGTTTTTTTTCATCAATGTTTTTTAAATCAATCATTTTATTATGTTTCCTTTTATTACTTTTTAACACTTTTTATAAATATTATTTATATCTAACAATTAAATCTTTTATAAAATTTTCTATATGAGATATATCTTTTCTAGATAAATCACTTTTTATTTTTTTACTTAAGTGTTGTTTCAATTTATTATTATTTTCTCTCTCTATACCTTTTGGATAAGTATAATTACCATATCCATCTTTAGAAAGATAGTTTTTAAATTGCTCATCTTTAAAAGCCTCATCAAAAAACCTTTTTGGATACAAACTTTCAATGCCTTTTAAATGCCTAGTTATTTCTTTTACTTTATCACTAGGCCATTGGAACACTAAAACACCTTGAAACTTTTCAAGATGTTTATATTTATTCTCTTTAGTTTCCCAATCTAAAAGAATAAATATTTTCGTACTTTTATTTCGTAGCTCAATGATCTCTTTATTTTCTTTTATATATTTTGCAATAGTATCTATACCTCCATTACTTTGCTTATCTGTTAAATCTGCAAGACATGTTATACATATATTTTGCTCATTCAAATCTAATATCTCAAATATCTTTTTAAGAAAAATTACATCTGTTTTACCTTCACATAATAAGATGTTTTGATTCGGAAAATATAACAATGGATGAGTATACTGGCTAATACCTAATCGACCAGTTTCTGTATGAATATCTTTTGATTCAATAGACCTACAAATTGTTTCTGCAGAATCTTTTTCAATAATCACAGATTTTTGAGAATACTGTGCAAACATTGTAGAATGAGTTGTACAAAAAAATTGCAACCTACTACCACTCTTTATTACAGTTTTAAATAAAAACATTGCAAGTTGTGCTTCTAGATCAGAATGCAAAGAAGATTCTGGTTCTTCCACAGCCCAAATAGTAGCTTGCTTCCATCCAAACTGTTGTGCATAATCTTTGTCAATTAAATGTAATGTATGAAACATAAGAAAACTTTGAATACCAGAACCTTGATAAATATCCTTTACTTTAATATTATTTGTACTAAAAAAATACCCTGAAGTAGAAATTAAATCTTCTACTAGAGAGGGTGTAATTAACTCTACTGTAATGTTAGTATTAGATATTTTTTCTAATTCATTTGAAATAGGCTGAATTAAAGATTTTGAAATATTTTTAATAATGTCTGATAATGCTTTAGTAGCTTTTTGAATTTTTTTCTTATCAGTTTTTTGCATATTTAATTTTCTAGTAATAGCCTTTCTAAGTGCATTTCTTTCATTTTTTAGAGTGTCTAATGGCAAGACTCTATTTGGAATATATCTAAAATTAATGAGGCTTAAAAAAAGATCAATATTTTTTGCATCTTTTTCTGATTTTATAGATGTATCATTAATACGTATTCTTTCTGGAAAAAGATACTCTCTACCAAAAATTTTTTCTATTTTAACTATTTTCTTATTTTTATTTCTTTTTTTTCTAAAAATAAAATCTTCTACAGTTTTTAATTTCTTTTTAAAAGTAAAATTATTAGGGAGCTGAAAGGTAATAGCTATTTTTATTTCTTTTTTTTCTTTTTTCTTTTTTTGCTTCAATGGATATTGATGAAAATCAAATTCAAAATCTAAATCTTGATTATCATCTGTTTTATAATTAAAAAATAAATTTAAAGCTCTTAATATATTGGATTTACCAGAATTATTTAAACCAAAAAGTGAGTTAAAATCTTCAATATCACTGATTGTGCAATTTTTTATAGACCGAAAATTTTTAATTTCAATTTTAGTAATTATTTTCATTTTTATTTCCTTTTTAGTTTGGGGTTTAAGTTGTGGGGAGGGTGGATTTTGCCAAGCATTAATTGATGTAACATTGCCTTAAATAACTCGTTTAAAATAACTTTCTTGTTTTTATGATACTCTATTTTTTGATCTATTTTTTTCAAAATATCCACAATTTGTTTTTGCTCCTCCAGTGGTGGTAACGGGATTTTTAGGGCATTTATTTTTCCTTGATTTATAGATGATTGATTAACTGATCTTCCACATATTTTAATAAAAATACGCTTTGATCTGTAATAATTAAATATATAGTTTAAAAAATATGGAATAATTATTTTTGGATTTACACGAAATAAAAGAAGATTCATCCCATGTAATAAATTTTTATAATTCTTTATCGCTATTCCTGTTTTTCCTAAATGAGGTTCGCTATTTATATGACTAAACAGTATATCCCATTTTTGTATTAAATATTTTCTTATTTTACCTCTGGAAAGATTTGAAATAAACCCTGTTTTATTGATATTTATATATTCATCTGCAATAGTTTCAATTCTAGTAATACGATAATTACCAAATAATTTATCTTGTTTATCTGTCAATCCATTCCCCATATAAGTTAAAATGTTTGGATTATTTTGATCCAGCCTTACTACTTTCCAGTGAGAGGGGATTTTGCCGATTTCCGTTTGCTTTGTGCTACTTTTTTTGCTAAAAGATGCTTTCTGGATTCCCGCCTTCGCGGGAATGACGGCTGACGCAGGAATGACGACTGGAGACGCAGGATTAACGGCGGAAGCGGGATTAACGGCGGAAGCGGGATTGACGGCGGATGCTGGATTGACAGCTGATGTAGGAGTGACAGCGGACGCAGGAATGACAGCGGATGCAGGAGTGACGACTGACGCTGGATTGACGGCGGGTGCAGGATTGACGGCAGATGATGTGCTAACGGCGGAGGCGGGAAATGACTGGATGCCGTAAGTAAAAAGATGTTTCATTGTGGCTTTTTTAAGCTCCTCTGCCCTTTCAATAAACTTACTTTGCATTTCAACTGCTTTTTGAATCTGCATCAACACCCCTGCAATAGCTTTTTGCTCCCTCAATGGAGGCAACGGGATTTTTATTTGTTCAAAAGTAGATTTATTTAAAATAGGTACCGTTGTTTTAGATGCAACTGATTGTAATTTTTTTCTATAGTAATTTAAAAGATAAAATACAAAATGAGAGTCATTATTTTTATTGCAAATAATAGCATTAATTTGTTGGTTAGATGCAGATTGTTTATCAATCGTCATTCCTGTTTTTCCAATGCAACTTCCAATACAAGATATAAGAACTGTATATTTTGGTAAAATTTTACATTGATTCAAACCCTCTTTACTTAACATACGATGAGCAGTAGTAACATATTGCCCATTATCCAAATCCGCAGGCGAAATAAGTTTATACTCATTACCATAGTAAGCTGTGTTTTTTGTTTTAGGTGTTGTTCCAGTGACCACTTTTCCTATATCTACTATAGTAGATACTTTCCAGTGAGAGGGGATTTTGCCAAGCTCCGTTTGTTTTGTATTAAATTGATCTAAATCAGAAGTAGGAGAGGGGTCTGTGAGAGTCCAAGCGTAGCGTCTCTCTAAAGACCCCTCTCCTACTTCATGATGAGTTTGATCTTTTTTAAACGATTGAGCTTTCTGGATTCCTGCCTTCGCGGGAATGACGGCGGAGGTGGGAATGACGGCGGATGCAGGATTGACAGCAGACGCGGGAATGACGGCGGACGCAGGAATGACGGCAGATGCAGGAGTGACAGCTGACGCGGGAATGACAGCTGACGCTGGATTAACGGCGGATGATGCACTAACGGTAGATATGTCTAACTGTGTGTTTAATAGTTTTTTACTAACCTTTGAATTTTTTTGTAATACAATATAGTTTTTCTTAATATTTTCTTTAAATGATTGGGGAATATCCTCCCAATCCATAACATCCACCGAAATTAAAAGCCTACTCTCTTCTAAAATAGTTTTAAAATCTATAATTTGCACTGGATTACAATTAAAAACTGCTAAATCTATATCTGACCTTTGTCTTGCTTTACCATTAACCCGACTACCATAAGCCCATACTGTTTTATTGGGGATACATTGTTTAATCAAATGAATTAGAATATTAAACTGCTTCCTATCTAAATTAAGAAATGACTTTTTATAAGTTACATTTTTCATTTTTAACTACCTTGCTATTATAACTTTCAAACTATTTGCTAATTATATTATACACAACATCTGCATCTTTAATAAAACTTCCTATTTTTTTAAATACCTCTTCTGCCTTAATTTGGCTATAATCATGAACCACCTTACCTCTTAATTGGTTATAATCCATAAGACGATCTAACATAGCTGTATCTATAATACTTACATCAGTGGCGACCCTAAAAACACCATTTGGAGAATTTGGTACATCAACTACACCTTCTTTTTCTTGTAAATATTTTTTTAAATACTTCCATAAAATGTCATTACATATTTCAAATCTTTTTATAACAGATTCTTTAATGCCGTCTTTGTCAATTCGAGATAAATATTTTTTATTGGACTTATGATTATTATATTGCTCTTTAAGATTTATAATAACTTTTTCTAATTTTTTATAACTCATTTTACTCATTTTAAATACCATCTTACTTTTTAGCTACACCATTGTTTAATTAGAAGAACGAGCAAAAGCTAATACTTTAGCCGTCTTACCTTTTTTAATTGCTTCTTTTTTAGCAAAATAAAGTTCCTCATGTTGCCCATCGTATGAATGAGCCTTACAATTCAATAAAACTTCTTTTTTAGATAAACTACCAGGCGTTATATCATCCCAGCCTGATTCATACCCACTTACTACTACCAATATATCATCTGGATATTTTTTAAGCAACTCTCTTAACTCTTTAACTGTCATATTAACCTCCTTTTTTTAATAACTTTTACCTAATACTTTGATTTTTTGTTAGCTGTTACCTGTGGTTTTAATTTTTTAAAAATACAATCTAAGTTGCTGTCTACCTTTACCCCTTCTTTTTGTAATACCTTTAAATCTTTTAAAATCTGTACAATCGGACGATGCACTACCTCCTCTTGCAAACTAATATACCGAGCTGGCGATAAATTGTAATCGTTCTTCTTAGCCTCCTCCTTGGTAATTACCTTTAAAAATCTGTCTACATCTTTACCCTTAATAAAAGCATTAGCTATTTTGTTAATCCCACTTTGCGAAATATGATTCTTAGGTTTACCCTTATAAAACTCCTGACTAGCATTTAATAAAATAATTTTATTCTTTCTCTTACTAACTTTATGCTTATTAAGAAAAACAATAATACCCGCTGCTGGACAGTTGTAAAAAAGATTTTCCGGAAGAAGTATCACCCCCTCTATAAAATCATGCTCCACGAACCATTTTCTAATACGCTTTTCCTTATCCTCATGCGAACTACCACTGCCACGGGTCACTGCCCCTGTATCCAACACCACAGCTGCCCTCCCCTTCTTATTTAAACAAGCAAGTGTGTGCTGAAGCCATGCCCAATCCGCCTTGCTGGATGTTACCCCACCTTGTGAGGCAAAACGATCAAATAAATCATTTTCATAAATAGACGAATCAAAAGGCTGATTCCACATAGGATTTGCTACCACAATGTCAAATTGTTTAAGCCCACCTGAAGGGGTTTTAAATTTTGGATTTTCCATCGAGTTGCCCTTCCGAACCTCCCCTTGCATATCGTGAATAATCCTATTCATACGAGCTATCGCAAAACTAGAAGATGTTAGCTCCTGACCATATAATTGCAAAGGCTTTCTGTTTAAAGGATTGGTCTTTTTTAACACTAATTGCAACTTGATCAATAAACCAAAAGACCCACACGCATAATCATAAGCATGCTCTCCACCCTCCGGTTGCATAATATAAGCCATAATAAATCCCACCTCTTGTGGTGTAAAAAACTCACCTGCAGACTGCCCTCCCCCTTCTGCAAATTTTCTTAAACAGTACTCATAAACACGACCTAAAAAATCTGGTTCTACATCCGCCAACCCTAAACGATAACGAGAAATAGCTTCTATTACCCCCCTTAAAGTAGAATCGCTGATCTCCCGCTCGCCACCACGACTTTCATTATAGTCCACCGTATTAATAACACCATCTAAGCTTGGGTTAACCCTTACAATCTCTCTCATCGTAGTTGTTAATTGCTCGCCTAAAGACTTAGGGTGCTTGCCACGCTGCCAAGTAAAACTTTTTTCCCCACTTACAACAAACCACCTTGCCATTGGAGGTAAATAAAACCGCACTATAGTGCGATCTTTATCCAAAATTTTTAAAGCCTGCTTCCTACTACCAAGTTTTTTCTCTAACCTGAATAACTCATCCTCAAATACATCAGAAAGCCGCTTAATAAATAACAAAGGTAAAATATAGTCCTTAAATTTAGGAGCATCCTTCTCACCCCTTATGGAACACGCAGCCTTCCATAACATCTGCTCCATAGAACCTGTATCCAATATATTATCTTCTGATAAACCCCCTCCCCGAGCCTTCCTGCGAACAATGTTTTTATTTAATATATTACTCTTGCTTTTTGCCTCTTCATAAAATTTGTAAATAGCCTCCTTAATGCTCTTTCTGGGAACTGAATGACCATTTTCCCACCTATTGATAGTAGCAAAAGATACCCCTAATTTACTGGCTAACTCCTCTTGAGAAAGCGACAAATTAGAGCGTATTGTTAATAACTTATGCGATAAATCATCCATTGTTATTTTTTTACCCTTTCTTTAACTTAACTATTACCTTTTTTACTTACTGCTACTTTACTTACTAGTAGTAATATAGTTAAACTTTAACTTGTTAATTGTTCTTGTTAACTACTAGCATATTACTGCCATCTCAATAATGGCTTACTTTGAATGGCTTACTGTAAAATAATTTGTTTGTCAAGAATATTTTATTATAAAACGCTATAAAACATTATAAATATAATAAAAATTGAGTATTTTATAAAAAGTGTAGCTTTTTAAGCTGTTACTAGGTATTTTTATGCGATGCAGTGTTTTTTTTAGCATTTTAAGCTCTTTTTTGCCATTTTCTGCTATTTTATGCTATTTTTTCGCTTGATTTTACAAAAGTTCATATATATACTAACCTATATAGAAAGTTATAATGCGATGCAACACAAAATTTACCTCAACCATAAGGAAAAGAAAATGGCTAAAACATACTACCCTAAAAGTGTAGATACTTATAAAAATGATCCTGAGTTTTACGAAGAGCTAACTGTATTAAAAGCTCAAGAAGCTATTGCTGAACTTATGCAAAATAGTAACACCTCCAAAACAGGTTTAGCTAAATTGCTCAATCAATCTAAATCTCATATAACAGACTTACTGTCAGAAGGGCGAAATCTAACCCTAAAAACCTTAGCCCGTATATGCTTTTACATGAAAGCTGAAGTGAATTTTTCTACATCACCTATCGGAAAAAAGTTTATCAAGAAAAGATATAAAAGAAAATAATAAAATTATTATAAAAAAATCAGCTACTGTTTTTACAATATCTGTTACTTATTGCGTGATCTACCATGTAAACGGTATTACTAAATTAGATAAAAATGCCATGATCTTTTTTGGAACAGAAAATGCTTTTTTTAATGTCTACCCATTTTTAAGAGAATTTATAACTAATATCAGCCAAAAATTTCACTTACCAAGCCCTATAGTATTACCGCTTTTAAAACCTTCTAAACAACCTAAGCAAACACCAAATCACAAAAAATAACTTTCCAAAACCCAATACTTATAAATAACCCGCTAAAGTTGTCATGACCCTAACTAAAAATCCCCAACAAAAAATTTGCGAACCTGCCGAAACCAAAAAGAAACACCTCTTTTTTCTGACTGAGTAACTCCATCACCACTAATGCGATCCATATTTTAAATATCATTTATCCTTTTAAACAGAGAAGCTAGCAAGGAACTATAAATACTACCTCTTCGTGTCTTATTCTCTTTAATAAAAAGATCCATCAAATACGGTGGTATGCCCTCCAGAAGCATACCTAAGTTTTTAGATAAAGCCGGTGCTTTCAACAAAAGTCTAATTCTTGATTTATTATGAGGAAACAACTTACTAAAAGCTATATCAAGTAATTTTAACTGAACTTCAGTACTTCTTCTAATTAAAAACTCATAATTAGTTAAACCCCTATTTTCTTCTAACCCTAAAGTGAGTTTCAAATCCTCAATATAAAGTAATATTACTTTAACATAAGACACCATATCCACATTGTTCATTTTATCCTTATTTGCCGCTACTTTGTTAATCTCATCAAATTGCTTAATATAATAATCGATAGAAATACTATTTTGTGTTTTTTGAATGTACGCTCGCACACCTCGCATCATCAAAAGAATATCCGCAAGTGTTTCATCTGAAATACTTTTCTGTGAAATTCTATTAAAAAAACTAATCAAAATTCTATCAGAATTAACCAAAGAATCAATATCCACCAACTGAGTCTTACTCTCAAAAGTAGAATGGGTATGAGCCGGAATACCACTCTTATCAGAAGAAGCAAAACTCCTCTCACACTCATTATCACCATAAGCTACATAACTAAATAAAACCACCGATAGTAAAATAATAAAATGCTTCATAATACTTTATCTCCTTTTTTTCTTCTCACTCTTACTTTTTTGCTAAAAAATGAGCTTAATCCCAAATGTCTGATAAAAATTTACGCACCTTCTTCGCTAAAACACGCAATCGCTCCTTGTGCAAAGAGACACTCTTTTTGCCTTTTATACTCCTTTTTCCTTTAGACGAACGCATTATCAGAGATACCATACTACGCCGACCTAACCGCATCTGCTCTGCAATATAAGCATCCACCACACTCTTTGGCGTGTATTCTAAAATCATAAAAAGATTTTTATGATAATTAATCGGATTAGTCACATGTTGCAACAAAGCCTCGTTAAATACCTGTACCTGTGTTTCAGACATTCTATTTATTAAAAATTGAGCGTTTAATAAATCTTTATTCTCTTGCCTGTCTAAAGCTAATTTTAAACCTTCAAAGTAAGTTAGTGCCATACTAATAGTTTCTATTCTGACACCATTTTTCACAAACCCTAATATTTCGTCAATTTGATCTACATAATATTTAACTTCAATTTGTTCTTCGTTTTTTTTAATATTTATCTTGCCAGAGTTAATATACTTAACCATACTGACTAATGTCTCATTCGAAATGGCAAGCTTATCAGAAGCTAATTTATTCTCTATAGCAACTAACTTTACTTTCTCACTCCCACTTTTGTTTATACTATCATCCACTAACTGCTTAATAACTTTTCTTGCCTTATCCGGCACAAGAGAACTGTTAGACATACTTGCCTGTAGATTAAAAATCTCATCTCTTAAAAAATCAGCGTTTGCCAAATCCTTATTCTCTTGCCTGGCTAAAGCTAACTTTAAACCCTCAAAATAATTTAATGTTATACGCAAACCGTTTATATCAATATCATCTACTTTAATTATTTTGCCTATTATAAACGCTATTACATTAAACTGCTCTAGATAATAATCTTTAGAAATCTCACCTGTGGATGTTTTTTGAATTGTGACTTCACCTAAACTATTGTAATTTAAAATGTCTACCAAAGTTTGATCCGCAACCTCTATATTGCCCACACCTTTTACTTCACCCTTTACATTATCATCATTAACTAACTTTTCTATATCTATCCCTTTATTACTCTCAATAGCAGAATGAGTATGATCTGGAATGCTTTTTTCACCAGAAGACTTAAAACCCTCCCTGCATTTATCATCACCATAAGCTACACTACATGTGCCACTTAACAACAAAACAAATAAAATAGCATACCTTATAAACACCATAACATAGCTCATAACACCCACCTAAATAACACTAAATATCCCCATAACACAAATAAAAAACTTCAAAACCAAATACCACTGTAAAATTTACACCCCCAAAGAGGGATTCTTATTGCCATAAATTGCTTTAAGGCAGTGCCGACCAACCCCATTCTCTGAAACTTTTGCATGCACCCTCTACTTACACCCCCAAAGAGGGATTTCTTTTGATGCACCTGCTTGCTTCCACAGGAAGAATAATTAATAAAAAAAGAAATAACTAACGAAAAAGAAAAAGAAGAAAGAAAGCTAATACTGGCACGGTGGCTGTTCACTCAATAAACAAGCCTTTATAAAGTCACCCGCACCATTACTGGCATAATTCAAGTTCCCATCATTATCATAACCAGTATGAGTAGCAGACACTACTTCACCATTTAAATGTTGCATCAACAACACTTCATTATCCGATATATCCTTCACTAATGTATCCGAATCCCTTTCTAACAATACTAAAGTCCCAATACCACCGTCAATAAAACTCACCTCCACCGTCTGATCAGAGTTAACAGTGATAGAGCAATCCCTACCTGTAAATTCCATACCTTCAAATTGACGCTTAACCCCAGCCCATGGCACAACCTCGCACCCCGTATATGTTGCCGGCTTTAAATTAGGAGTAGTAAAAGGAGCACTGCGTACTGTCTGCATAATGTAATCCCGATTAAGCACACTCACACGCCCTCGCATAGCCTCTTTCATCATTTGCGGATCTCGCATATTGTTCATTGTAGAATTGCAATTAATGAAAATAGCAAACAACACCCCTAAAATAATGCTCGCTACAATAATAGTCGCTTTTTTAAACATCATAATCCTAACATAATATAAAAATAGCTCATAGTCAATAATTATTTTTTAAAACCTAAAGTATATTTATTATTCTAGCTCTATTTTATCGCTTAGTTTTTCTTTTTCCTTTGGTTTTTTTAATTCTGTACAAGAGCTATCTAGACGATCTTCCATCTCAATATGCTCCAACACACTGTAAGCTAAAGCCTGACCAAAAGCGGGGTGGCATAAATTCAACACCCTTCCCCCTGTAAGAGTCGTTAAACGAGACATCTCTAATGACTTTGTTTTTTGAATAGCCGACTTTTCTGTTTCAAAAACACTGCTAACCAACGAACCCAGTACAATCGAACCCAATAACACAACAGGATTTGCCATCATCATTCCTGCTGCCGCACCCACACCCGCTAACTTATTGCTACCCTCAGAAATACCACTAGCTAATTGATCGCCCATAGTCTGTGTGCAATCCTCATAAGTACCCGGATCGGTAATGGTAAAATGCATAAATTTATCAATATCTCCCTCATAACCAGATTGCACAGAAGATAAAGCCTGCTCAGCTGTTACCTTACCTTCTGTAGCATCATCATCACTATCATCCTCCTCATCTTCTTTACTCGCATCATCAGATAAAGATACAAACACTACTGTTAAAGGAGTGTTCTGCCTTAAAAAACTTCTTTCTTCTTCAGGAGCTTCCATAAAAGTTTTAACAGCTACTAAAGGGCTTGCACTTTTACCCTCCTCCGCACAATAAGGTGGTAGGGAGCAACCAGAACTTAACGACACCGTTTGAGTAAATAAAGCTTTATAATTTTGAGTACTCGATTGAAGAAATTTTTTAGAAGACAGTTGCCCATTAGACTCCAAAGGCATTACATCCCCTACATGAACCGTCTCTTTATTAACCGTTGAAAGAAAACCCACTCTCCAATCCGCAGGTTTTATACACTCCAAAAAACGACCTAAATTAGCTGTAACAGGCACATTAAATTTTTGCATATCTTCAGAATTGTTCATCACAAATAAAACATCTACTGATTTACTAGCCAACATATCCGTCTTCCCCTCATGGCATAAGGGATCACTCTTATCACCATCTATACAAGCTATGCTGGAAAAACGCAGTTCAGCACAACTAAAAAAAAGCACACAAGCTATGATAAAACAGCCCCATAAAATATTGTTGTTCATCATATATCGTTTCGGAAAAAATCACTCTATAGTAAAAAAAATCAACCACAACTCTTTTAATACAAGACTAAAGTATGAAAAATAATAGAAAAATAGATTTTTTTTGACGCTACTGCTTGTTCACTGAAGCATTAAATGTTTGGGGCTTATTCAAACATTAAATGAAAAACCACACCCACATGTTTTAGATGCATTAGGGTTAGAAAAAGTAAAGCCCTTACCATTAAGCCCACCATCAAATTGGAGCGTCATACCGATTAAATACAATAAACTTTTAGAATCCACCACCAATTGCACACCATTGGATTCAAAGGTTTTATCATTACCTTTTTTAAAAGTATCAAAATCCAGCTTGTAAGAAAAGCCAGAACAACCGCCCTGCTTAATGGAAACTCGTAAAAAACAGCCTTCCCTCTCCCTTTCCCTAAGAGTTTTAATTTGCTGTGCTGCTGAATCAGAAACATAAATCATAGTCCCTCAAACTATACCAAAAAAACTCACAAAACTCAAGCCCCAAACATGCTTGTTTAAAGTGAAAAACCCAAGTCAAAAGCTTATGGCTCAAAGTAACAGTGATATAGATACCTACTTTTCAGGGGAAAAACCTCACTCCAGAGCTCAAACATGCGTTTTGCTGCAAAGCGTAAGCCTTAGGCTTCCGCATTGCGAGCAAATCCGAACTCGTTTTGAGCATGGTTTTTCCCTTTTAAATGCAGTAATTATTTTGTGGGATGCCTACACCCCCTTTGAGAGACGATTTTGAATTGGTTTTCTCACCTAAAACAATGTTTCTGCTGATGTTTGCTTGCGAGCTTTATTTATGCATTATCAATGCCACTCAAAAATGTAACTATTCAACAAAGGCGGGAAAGGGAATTTTTTTTGAGTCCAAGCGAAGCGTCTCACAAAAAAATTACCCTTTCTCGCCGTGATTAATTACATACAAGGCACTTTTTCGAATATTCTTAAAAAAACACCAACAGGATTGACGGGTGTTCTGAACAAGGTGAACAATCCTCCCTGCGAAACTTGTTAGTTTTCTCACCTAGAAGTAGTTTGTGGATTGGTAATTGGGTAGAGCATGCAAGCAGGTGCATCAAAAGTTATCCCCCTTTGGGGGAGAAAGAAAATGGTTGGTGTAAAACAGTTTGTGGATTGGATGAAGGTAGAGCATACACACAGCAACATCAAAAGTTATCCCCCTTTGGGGGTTGACAAAGTATGAAAAAAATATAACAAACGGAGTATTGTAATAATGAAAAAAATTTTTAAAACACTCACCATAGTTATACTTGTTGCAACAGCTTTACAGGTAGCAGCTACAAAGCCTGCATCTTCTGCTAGTGCTAGTGATAGTGCTAATGCTACTACCAATAGTAGTGATAGCCATTGCACGGTGGAGCTTATTATAGATGGGGCTATTGGTGCTGTTACATTAGAGGTTTTTAATCAAGCAATAAGCACGGTGAGAAGGCGTAATTGCTCTTCGCTTTTAGTGTTATTAAACACACCTGGGGGGCAGTTGATTAGTACCAGGAAGATAGTCAATCGCATTTTAAATGTGGAGTTTCCGGTGTTATGTTTAGTGTATCCGGCGGGGGCAAGGGCTGGTTCTGCGGGGGCTATTATTTTACAAGCATGCCATGTAAATGGTGCCATTAGGACCAGCAACATAGGGGCTGCCACTCCGATTATGGCTCACGGTCAAAAAATGTCGAAAGATTTACGCAAAAAACTCATTAACGACACAAAATCTTGGGTTACATCGCTTACAGAGCTTAGGAAACGTAATCGTCAATTTGGGCAAGAAATTGTTACAAAGGCTAAGTCTTTAAGTGCCAATGATGCTAAAAAAATTAAAGCCATTGATTTTATAGGCAAAACAAAAAAAGAGTTTTTACAATTTGCAAAAAACAAGCACACAACTGTAAAAGACGGCAAAAGCCATGTGGTGCAAACGGGGTATATTGTGCCTCATGCTTTAAGCTGGAGGTACCATGTTATTTCTTTCATAACAGAGCCGGAGATTGTGTATTTACTTTTCACAGGTAGTTTGTTTTTATTGTTTTATGAGATAACTCATCCGGGCTTAGCTGTACCGGGTGTTTTAGGGGCTATGGGGCTTATTGTTTCTTTTATAGGGATGCATAAGTTAGCCTTTTCGTGGGGAGGCTTGTTGCTTTTAATTTTAAGTTTATGTTTATTTTTGTTAGAGGCTTTTGTGGCAGGGTTTGGGATATTTGGTTTAGGGGGGGTGGCTTCTTTTGTGCTGGGTAGTTTTTTACTTTTTGACCCTAGTAAAACAGGTGGGTTGGACATTCCGTATTCTACTATTTTATTAGTGTCTCTTATATTTGCATTACTTATGGGGCTTGTGGTGTGGTTGGCATGGAGTGCGGTAGTTTTGAAAAAAACCAAAAGCCTAAGTGACGACATTTTAAACAATAAGGATGTTGAGGTAAAGCTCACTCATATTGAATCTCACGGTTTATCGGGCAAATTATTTGTAAATGGCGAATATTGGCGATGGAAATCTCAAATACCCATAAAAAAAGATGACAAAGTTAAAATTATAAGCTATAAAGGGCTTGTATTAACCATTCAACCTAAAACAGAAAGGTAGTGTTATGTTTAGTTTTAGTACTTTAGTTATTATTGGTATTATTCTGGTATTTTCGATTGTTAAGATTTTGCCGGAGTGGCAAAGGGGGCTTGTGCTTCGTTTTGGTCGTTTTGTAGGGGTTAGGGGACCTGGTTTAATCATACTTATCCCGGGTGTAGAAAGGCTTATTCGTGTTGACACTCGCACAATAGCTATGGATGTTCCTCCTCAAGATGTTATTACGCTGGACAATGTTAGTTTAAAGGTGAATGCTGTTTTATATTTTCGCATTACGGATCCGGAAAAAGCCATTACGAAGGTAGAAGACTACAATTTTGCAACAGCCCAATCAGCACAAACTACTTTACGGTCTACTTTAGGGCAGTATCAAATGGACGATTTACTATCGCAAAGGGACAAAATTAATCACACATTGCAGGATATTTTAGATAGAGACACAGAGCCTTGGGGCATTAAGATATCTAAGGTAGAGGTAAAGCATATTGATTTACCAAGGGAGATGCAAAGGGCTATGGCTAAGCAAGCAGAAGCGGAGAGGGAAAGGCGTGCGAAGGTGATTAGTGCGGAGGGCGAGTTTCAAAGAGCAGAGAAGTTAAAAGAGGCATCTAAGGTTATTTCTTCCACACCTGCGGCTATTCAGTTAGCTTATTTACAGGCTTTAAACGAGATTTCTGGTGAAGGTACGAAAACGATTGTTTTTCCCGTGCCGATGAATTTTTTAGAATCATTTCAGAGATCACAAAGCCCGAAAAATCCACAAGACTCTTAAGTTTCTATTATCAAATGAGCGGGCTGGGTAGGCACTAATTATCATACAAGGTGTGTAAAATTTACATATAGTTTATGGGTGAGTGGTAAAATCCGTAGTTATTGTGATATAGTAACTAATCCTGTATGAAATTTTAAGGAGTATATGTACCTGTGGCAGAAGAATCAAAGGTGCATGCAAAACATTAACAAAACTATGGAAAGAGAGTGTTGACAAACATGCAATATATTAAAAACATTTTATGTATTATGTTAGTGGTTACATACCCGGTAGCCAGTTTTAGTTTGTACAAAAAAAGCACTGATAGTGCGAAAAAGTCTATTGACATTAGCCAAATCGTTAAAAATTTAAAAGATCCAAAATGGGACAAACGCATGCATGCATTAAGAGATATAATATATATTAAGCGAATTGAAAATAAAGATATATCTTCTGATATAATGGTTCAAGTAGCTCAGATGCTTATGGACGAGAGTATGCGGGTACGAATGCAAGCTCGTAGTACTTTAAGGGCTATAGCGGAATGGGACGATTTGTATTATTTAATGGAACATCCGTTGTGGCAGGTTAGAGCAGGGGTACTTTTAGTGATTGCTACTTATCAAGGGGAAGTGCCTGCTCACACACAGAGATGGATGATGGAAATAGCACTTCGAGATGTGAATTGGTATGTTCGTTTAGTAGCTTTAGAAGCTTTAGAAGATTTAAAGTTAGAGGATATAGAGGTGCAAAACAGACTTCCTTATGCTTTAAAAGATCCTGTTGAACAGGTGAAGATAAAGGCTGTGCAGTTGGTAGGAATGGTCCAATCTGACAACAAGGGAGCCCATCAAACAATGTTACATATTATATCTGATTCTAAATCATCTTCTAAATCATCATGGCGTTTAAGGGAGCAAACGGTAAAAGTTATGGGTAAGATGCATGTTTTAAGTAAGAAGACAGTACAGGAGCTTGGCACAAGAGGTTTAAATGATACTAATATAAAAGTGCGACTGGCTACAGTAGATTCGTTAGTGGCTTTAATAAATATTGATAAGATTGCTCATCAATCACAGGGTAGTATGACTGGTTATTTTTCATACTTTTTACCTAATGCATCTAGTTCTAATAATGAGTCTGGTTCTAATGAGTTGATTTATAAAGAGATGGTGCGTGTGCTTAAAATGGATAAATCGGATAAAGTGCGTTTAGCTGTAGCTAAGGGCTTTCAGGAGCTTGCCCCTGATGTGGCTTTTGTACAGCAGGCTTTGGTGACACAGGCTAAAAAAGATTCTTCTCGTCATGTAAGAGCAGCTTGCTTACAGGCTTTAAACAAAATGGATATAAAGAAGAGACAGAGGTAGTAGAGGATGTTTGATTATTTAAAAAGTTATTATTTTTACATTTGCTGTCATTGTTTACACAAGTTATTATTTTTGCGTTCACTGTTGTTATGCTCAATATTAATAATGGTTTTTGTTTGGAGTGGATTTTCAGTAGCTGGGTCAGCTGATAAAGATGCAACTATTGATTTAAAGAAAGTAGCAGAACAGTTAGAACGAGAAAATCAAGCTAGATTAAAGATACATAATTTTCCTCATATTGTGAGCAAAAGGTCAGCTAAAAAACTGCATATAAAAACTGAATTTTCTTCTTATGATGATCCGATAAGTTATAATTTATTAAACCCACTTCTAATTGTGAAGCATTTAGAAAATGAGAATCGCCAAAACTTTTATACTGATAGTTTTATGGATAAATATAGCGAGCGGATATTAGTTAATTGGAACAAAGTGTTAGAGGATTTATCTTCCCCTTCTGTGTTTAAGCGATTAAAGACGATTGAATCTCTTCAAGAAGATCCTCATTTTAGTTCTATTACTCCAAAAGGGCTTATAAGGGTTAAAATACAAATTCAAGAAAAGCTTGCATCTATAAGTATATTTGATCCATTTATAAAAGCACGGATTAAAGCTATTAAGGCATTAGAATTACAGTTTCCGTGGTCTTCTGATGTTGTAATGTACAATCTTATTGTTTCTTTATACGATATATCTTTAAGGGTGCGAAAACAAGCGTTTAACACTATAAGTCGTTTGCGTTATGATGAAACAGCAAATGAATTCATACAAAAAACTAAGGTTCATGTACATAATTTTATACAATCAAGTCCCAAAAACACCACTCATTCTGACGATTTACCATGGCAGACACAAAATTCTACTATTCGTCAACTGTCATTTTTAGTTTCTTTAACAAAAAAACATTTGGAATCTAATATAACTACTGTGCGTGAATTAGCAGATTTATTATCTACAGAATCTACTGTACATATTTTAGTAGCTTTAAGAAAATTAAAAAAATTAGATAATTTAAAAGATCCACATACTTTAAACAAAATTGCAGAAGGGTTATTTCACCCAAGAGTAATAGTGCGACACAAATCTTTAAAATTGTTAGAAAAATTTCAACCAGATGATATAGGTATATTTGAAAAAATGGCAATAGCTACAGGGTGGGGAAAGCGAACAATGTTATCGTTAAACATTTTAAATTTACTAACACAATTGTTACATAAATCAACTAAGTATCAGGCTTATGTGGGTAAAGATTCTATAATTGTAACAAATATAATGAAATTAATAGACCACCATGAGCCTATGATTAAGAAAATGGCTATACGCTTTTTATTGACCATAGATGTTTCTTTTGAGGTAGTATTTATGGTGATGAAGAAAGTTATTTCATCTTCTAATATAAGTAATATTGCTATGAATGATATAATAAAAGCTTATGAAATGTTTAATCTTTTACCTTTATTTAAGAAAAAGCAAGTGTATGGTATGTTTTTACACTCTTCAACGAGTGTGTTGAATCGTTTTAAAAGTGGTTTATCGAAGGAGGAGGTTGCACAGCTACAAGCTAGAGGAAATGATCTTAAAGAAGTTGGACTTGTTAATAAAAAACCATCTCCAATAGTTGGTAAAGAAAATGCTACTTGTCAAAAAGTATTTAATAATAAAGGAGGAAATAATGAATAAAGTGCGTACACTATCGTCATTCCTGCGTTCACTATCGTCATTCCTGCGTCAATCGTCATTCCTGCGTTCATTATCGTCATTCCTGCGAAGGCAGGAATCCATTATGTTTCTTTTACGCGGGTCAAGAGCTTTGGCTTTTGTTTATGTGGGAATAATGACAGGTTTTTTTGTTACTTATTCGGCTTTGGGTGCTGTTGAGAGTTATTCGATAGAGCAGATAGAGGTTATGTTAGATAGTGCATCTGCAGGAGATAGGACGGGAGCCTTAAGGGGCTTACACTCAAAGGAGGGTTTATCTACAGAAATGTACTTTAAGGTGATAAATATGGCTAAAAAAGACAGAGATTATCGTGTAAAAAAAGATGCTGTTTGGGCTTTAGAGGTTTTGCGTCCTTCACAATTAAAAGTGCAGAGGGAAATCAGCACTTTATTAGAAGACAGTACTTTACTAGAGGATGTTATACGAGTTTTAGGTGCAACAAAATCGCAATATGAGTGGATTCATAAAAAAGTAGAAAAATATGTTTCTCATTCAGATTGGAAGGTGCGAAAAGTTGCTATAGAAGCACTTGGTAACATGCACTCTGTTAGTAACAACATTCAGCTTAACAGCCTTGCTAAAATTGGTCTTTTAGATTCTGTAATAGAGGTGCGATTGGCTACGATAGATGCATTAGTGGCTTTAAAGAACTCCAACATGAGTGTTTTAAATAAATTAATTTATGCTTTACATCATGACAAGGATGAAGGTGTGCGATTAAGTATTGTTCGAGCTTTAGGTAAGCTTAACCTTCCCTATGATTTTGTAAAAACTACTTTGTCAATGTTAGCTCGTACTGATACTAATCTTAGTTTCAGAATTGTGGCTGAAACAGTTTTAGAGGATATTAATGCTGACAGAAGTAACCAAAGTGTAGAAATAAAACCTTCAAAAAGTGAAATGGCTAAGTTGACATGTGCTAGGATATTTAAACCTTCTTAAGCTTTCTTACTTCAAAAGTGTTTTTTCGCAGAAGCAGGATCTAGTACTTTGAAGTAAGAAAGTGCAAGAAATCGATCATTCTTTGAGAAAAACCTGTTTCGTTATCGTACCAGGCTAGTATTTTTGTCATAGCTATTGTGTTATTTTTGCGAGTATTTTTTTGGGTATTTGTTTTTGTTGTCATTATGGAAGGCATATCTACAACACAGCTATAGGGGCTACCATTAAAGTCCACACTTACTAAGGGTTGATATTCTAAGTGGAGTATATTTTTTAGATCATTATTTTGTGCATGTTTTAAAGCTTGATGTATAGTGGATATACTTGGAGGTTTATGACTGTAAAAAACTATATCTACTAAACTCACATTAGGGGTAGGCACACGAAGGGCCATACCATTTATTTTATTTTTTAAATCAGGAAAGATTTTTGTTAGTGTTTGTGTTGCCCCTGTGCTAGTGGGTATGATAGAAAGCCCCCCCGCTCTGGAACGCCTTAAATCTTTGTGACTAGAATCCAGCAATTTTTGGTCTAAGGTGTAAGAATGTACAGTGGTGAACAATAATTCTTTTATACGAAAGGCATTGTGCAAAACTTTTATAAGAGGAGCTAAGCAATTAGTAGTGCAAGAGCCATTGCTAACAATTTTGTGGTTTTTTTTATAAAGCTTGTGATTTATTCCATAAATAACAGTAAAATCACAATTTGGCAAAGGGTAGGCAGTAAAAACCATTTTCACTCCTTTTTTAAAATGGGCTTTTAGGTCTTTTGTGGTTTTAAACGCTCCTGTGCATTCTAAGACTACATCCACTCCCCATTTATCCCACGGTATGTTTTTAGGGTGAGCATGCGACTGGTAAGCAATTTTTCTACCTCCGACTTGCAAGGTATGGTTTTTAAAACTCACATCAGCAGGAAAAGTACCATGCACACTATCGTACTTGAGCATATAGGCAGCACTCGCACCAGAGGACTTAGAATTAATAAGGGTGACATTTAAATCATCAGGCATTAAGCGTAGCAAACACCTGCCAATGCGTCCCAAACCATTAATGCCAATTTTCAAAACCCAATAGCTCCTCGGTCAAAAATATGTTATTCACCATGCCACACTTTAAAAAAATTAAAGTTTTTATCAATATACCATAGAGTATAAATTTTAACAATGGTATTTTTTAATAGTGGTATTTTAATAACAGTGTTAATAATAGTTTTTTAATAAGAGATAAAATATGAAAACACCTCATCGTCACAAAAAAAGCATTATTTGGAAGCCTTTTACACAGATGCAAAAAACACTTGACTGCCCAAGTGTCACACGGGCTAAAGGCTCTGTCTTGTATTTACAAGATGGCAGGCGTTTAATTGATGCTATTTCTTCTTGGTGGGTGATTAGCCTGGGTCATTGCGAGCCAAGCATTGTAAAAGCTGTACGCAGGCAAGCACAAAACTTAGACCAAGTACTGTTTGCTAACTTCTCTCACCAACCAGCCATTCAGCTAGCAGAGCAATTAAGCTCATTGTTACCAAAAAGTTTAAATCACTTGTTTTTTTCTGACGATGGGTCTACGGCAGTGGAATCAGCCTTAAAAATGGCGGTGCAAAGTTTTAAGCAAAAAAACTCTAAAAAAAGCTCTCAAAGAAATATGTTTATTGCCTTTACGCACTCTTACCACGGCGACACTATAGGGGCTATGAGTGTAAGTGGCTCTAGTTTGTTCACAAAGCCTTATAGAAAGTTGCTGTTTCCTGTTCTAAAAGCCCGCCAAGGTACTAAGTCTTTTCACTCCCCTGCTCGTTATGTGCAAGATTTTGAAAAAAAAATAAAACAACACCACAAACACTGTGCAGGAGTGATTATAGAACCTCTTATACAAGGAGCAGGTGGTATGATTATGTGGCCTAAAGAAGCTTTGCAAGAAATATGCTACCTCACAAAAAAGTATAAATTATATTTAATTTTTGACGAAGTAATGACTGGCTTTGGTCGCACTGGCACATTATTTGCTTTTCAACAATTAAACATTGTGCCGGATATTTTGTGTTTATCTAAGGGGCTTACAGGAGGGTTTTTACCACTGGCATTAACTATTACGAATAAAGAGATTTATAGTAGTTTTTTATCTCCTAAGAAGGAGGATTTGTTTTTTCACGGGCATAGCTTTACGGGTAACCCTGTATCCTGTGCCGCGGCCACAGCCCATATCAAAACACTTAAAAAACAATCGATAAAAAAACACTGGGGTCGCATTAACCAATTTCATACAAAAAAAGCACAAGCCTTAAAGGGGCATAAAAAGTACATTGATGTCAGAGTGTGTGGCACAGTAGCAGCTTTAGAGTTTCGCCTCCGCCCACAATACCTAGGCTATAATTCCTACTTTGCCGACCACTTCACCAAATGTGCTATGAAACATGGAGTATTCTTACGCCCTATAGGAAATATCGTCTACATCCTCCCCCCCTACCTCATTAGTAATAAAGAATTAGAACAAGTATGGTCTGTCGCTACCCACAACCACCCCGAACTACACAAGTTTTACTAACTAAAAGTTTTTTTACGAAAAAGACTTCGATGATAAGTTATAGCAGTTAAATGAGCTGCATCCCTTAACTGAGTTAAAATATTTAAAGCCCTACCCTTTAACATAAGTGGATTTTTACGACCCGGAATAAAAAACCTGTCATTTGTATCCTTTTTTTTAGCTCGCATACTTACCTGGTGTTTAAGTTTTTTATTTTCATGAGGTTTTGCAATAGCCACAACGGGTAAAGAGAAAATATTTAAACTTTGCAAAGTTTTAACCACAGTATTTAACTGCCCCTTGCCCCCATCCACTAATATCAAATCGGGAAGAGGTACATGACCCTTACGGCTAAAGTTTTTTTGAATCATTTTTTGCATAGATAAACAATCATCCTGCAAAGAGTTGGGTATTCTATACCTTTTATAGTCAGACTTCTTAGGCACCCCTTCTTCAAACACCACTTTAGCCCCCACCACACAATCACCCTGAAAGTGCGATATGTCAAAACACTCTATTCTCATGGGTATTTTAGGTAAAGTAAATTTTTTCTGAATACCCCTTAACCCCTCTTTAATAGAATGGGCATTCGCAAACTCCCTCTCAAACCTCTCTTTAGCATTGCGAAGAGCCATTTTCACAAGGTTTTTTTCTAGCTTTGATTTAGCTATTTTTACTCTAACTTTTTTGTTTCTTTCTTTTAACATAGCCTCTAAATAAGATATATTATCTTTTTTATCTTTAGTGATTTTTTGTTTGTGAAAATCTAATAACACCACTTGAGGAATAACATTGTCCATATAATACTGAGCAGTAGCACTTAAGCATAATTCTTCAAAAAAATTGTCTGACATATATAAATGATTGAAAAAATGAAAGCGATGCCCTACCACCACCCCCGCTCTAATATGTAATGTATGTAACAACACCCCCCTATCATCCCTGTAAAATACTACGGTGTCTAAATCTTGTGGTTTATCTAACACAACTGATTGCTTTTCTTGCACAAAACGAATAGCTTTAATGGAATCCCTTAACCTCTTAGCCTCTTCAAACCGTTGCTTTTTAGCTAAACTTTTCATTTTTTGCTCCATCTTAAGTAAAAAAGCATCATCTATTCCCTTTTGTAAAACACCTAATGCCTTTTTTACCTGCCGTTGATACTGCATAACACTAACTCTACCCACACAAGGTGCCGTACATGCCCCCATCTGATAAGTAAGACATGGACTGGTCCTTGCCCTCATAAAAGCATTTTTGCAATCTCTTATTTGAAATTGTTGATTTAAAAAACGAATGATACACTTTATAAATTGCAAGTCCGTGTAAGGTCCAAAATACTTAACACCTTTTTGCTTCACCCTTCTGTCCATATAAAAACGAGGAAACTTTTCATTCACTGAACAACATATATAAGGATAAGATTTGTCGTCTTTTAAACGAATGTTGTAACGAGGATGATGCTTTTTAATGAGATTAGCCTCTAATAAAAAAGCCTCTTGATTGGTCGCTGTTAACAAATAATCTATACCCCTAATTTTAGAAACTAAAAAAGTATTCTTTAAGCTTTGTTGCCTCACATCCTGAGCTTTAATAAAGTATGATCGCACTCTTTGTTTTAATTTTTTGGCCTTACCTATATAAATAATTTGATTTTCCTTATCCTTCATCAAATATACACCACACGATTCCGGAATTTTATTGACAATCTCCAACAAACCCTTTCTAATAACACCCATACCCAACACCCTACACTAAACAACAAAAAATAACCACCCAAAAAAGGAGAACACCATAATGGACAAAAAAACACTAGCTTTAGAGATTAAAAAAATAGCCCTCTTAAAAGGGTACTTTCTGCTCCGCTCCGGGACCTTTAGCAAACAGTATTTTGATAAATACCAAATAGAATCTCGCCCCCTATTACTGAAAGCACTTTGCCACTATATGAAAAACATTATCCCCAAAGATACACAAATCTTAGCAGGGCTTGAAATGGGAGGTATCCCTTTAGCCACAACCCTATCCACAACAACCTCGCTACCATGTGTGTTCGTAAGGAAAAAAGCCAAAATATATGGCACAAAAAAATCTACAGAAGGAATAGGCATAAAAGGGCAAAAAGTCTGCATTGTAGAAGATGTCATAACCACCGGGGGGCAAGTTATAAAAAGCCTGCAAGATATGCGAAACGAAGGTGCTATCATCACAGATGTAATATGTGCCATCCTAAGAGGTAATGAAGATGTAAAAAATAAAATGAAACAACAATTTAACCTAACCCTTGGTGCCGTATTTACCAAAACCGACTTTCTCTAACTCTTTACTTTCTCTTTTTTACAACTAAAAACAACAGATAAAAACAACAGATAAAAACTATCAGAGGCTACCCCTCTCGAGTAAAGAATCTAAAAATAGCTCTGCAAATACCACCACCACTATTGCCACTAGCTTTTTTATATTTTTTAAAAAAAGTTTTAGCTGATTTTGTTTCAGCAGAATAGGGCCAAAATTTTTCTAAAATAGATACCACACCTGTTTTGATGCTTTCAGGTGTACTATCATGCTTTAATAAAAACAATAAATTTTCTTCCAAAGTATAACTATGCTGAGCTTCATAATTTATCCTACGCCAAGCAATAGCTGTAGAATCAAATGACGGATTTTCAGCAAACAATAAGGCAATGGCACTTTCTTGCCTGATAGTTTCTTGTAAATAAGCAACAGACGAACTTCTTTGTAATTTAGATGTAAAAAACGATATACCCTGTTTTACATTACTTTCTATTTCTTTATCTATGGATTCTTCTCGCTCCTTTAATTGTGAAGCAAGATCATCATCTACTAAAAACCTTAATCTCTCCTTAACCCTATCAGGCATGCCTCCCTTAAAATGTACCACTTCCCCAAGTAATTGAATAACATCTATTTGAAATAACTGAGACCCCTTACCACTTAGTTGATTTTGAAAGTGCTTATTATAATCCACTTCAAAATTCTTTTTTAAATAATTAAGATGCTCTAACCTATGCAACACAATAGATAACCTTTCTTGAAATAAATCGTAAGTAGGCTTAATCCCTTTTAAAGCCCTAATAGCAAACATTTTAACATTTAAATTAAAATCAGTTAAAACAATTGTAACCAGCTGATTTTGAACATACACAGGTACTTTTTTATGACGATTGGAAAATATAAGAACACTTAATATCTTAACCTTTTGTCGTGCATTATAATGATTGAAATTATTAAATAACTCTTCAAAATTGTGTTCATTGACATCCTTTGGAAATGGTGGCACTACAGCTTCCACAGCCTGCACACTTTGCCCTTTAGATTCAATGTTACTATCAGAGCTATGAGCTGAAACTTCTACACCCTCCATAGCTCGCTCCGCAGATTGCTCCACAGATTGTTCTGCAGATTGCTCCACTGCTCGCTCAACAGATTGCTCCACTGCCTCCACCGCTTGAGATAGCTCTGCACCTTCTTTCACGATAGGTTTTGTCCTTGTAACCGGTAATTTTTTAGTGTCACCTTTGTTAGGTACTGTTTTTGCGGGGACTGGTTTTTGGGGTGTAACTTTTTTAGGTACTACCTTCTTTTTTACACGAACAGCTTTCGTAGTATCACCTTTTTTGGTGTCACCTTTTTTGGGTGTAACTTTTTTAGGTACTGCTTTTGTGGGGGTTGGTTTTTTTGCTACCTTCTTTTTTTTCTTCTTGCTTGGGGCTTGACCTTCACCCACATCACCACTAACACCACTGTTAGAAAACTGTGCGTAATCCAAAGGGTCACCACCGCTTCCCACATGAGAGCCACCATTAGAACCATGCACACCATTCGCACGACTATTATTATTTGAACGACCAACACCTGTTAATTGCAATGATGACATTCCACCAGTCGGTGCTACCGGTGTTTTAAATAAATCACCCGTCAATTCTGATGAACTCGCATAAGTCACAGCACTATGAAATAAACACAGCGTATAACATAAAATTATGACTAATATTTGTTTCATTTCTATCATCTCCTTAGATTAAAATGTTTATACTTAATACATCCATTTGTACTTAATATACCTACAATATAAATTGTACATATATGTTTTTATGTATGTTATTATCTTCATACAATCAAATATTAAACATTTTATACCAAAACTATGAGTAAAAATAAACACACTTGCCTGTAGGATGTAAAATTTTCACTATCTATATTAAAACCATACGCAAAGCGTGTTTATTTTGATGCTACTCCTAGCATGCCTTACCTTCATCCAATCCATAGACTAATAAATGCAACTTTTTTATGGTTAAAGAAGCGGGAGGGTGGATATTTTTTGGGTCCAAGCCCCAAAGGGGGTTGCAGGCGTCCCGCAAAAATCTTCCCCATCCTGCTTCGTGCCTCTCAAATAAAAAATTTCCCACTGCTGATAATAAAAAAGCCCACTTTTGAGACAAAAATGTGTCCATATAATGGGCTTTTTAGGTAGTTTTAAATATGTAAAGTAACCTAAAACATAAAATCAAACATTATATGGTTTTGAGCATTTCTATCATCCATAATGCCCCATAAAAACTGATTATTTTCAATTGGTTTTGAAACACCAAATGTCACTTGAAAATTACCACCATCTACTTTTAAACCATACAAGGCATTTTGTTCTGTTTTGCTGGTGTCTAATCGTGTTTTTAAATCATACCCGCCTACAATACTTAAGAAAGCCCAATCAGATTCCATAGCTAAAACATTAGCACAAACCCCAGTCGATACAAAAGCACATTTTTCAATATCACCACTGGTAATGATTTTACCAGCTCCCAATTTACTACCCATATAGTATTCAGTATCTTTAGAAGATGTTGGTATTTCATATTTGTTTATCTCTATTTCGTTAATCACTACTTCCCTATTATCTGCAAAAATTTTATGCCAAAACTTTTGCTGGTTTTGTAAACCATCCAATAAAAAATCTTCATCTGTAATGTCATCAGTATTTAATCCTATTAAAGTATAAGTCCTCTCTGACTTATTGTATTTGCTTATAACCTCTATAGGTATTTTTTCTGCAACATGAAAAAAATCTTTATCATGTGCTTTAGGCACTAATTTATTAATAAGCTGTGGGCTTATGTTAAATCTTGCTACTATTCCATTAAAACATTTTTTAGATATTAGTATTTTATTAGAATAAGATAAGTCTGTGTCTTGCTTATTTTGTGGATACACTTTGTTATTTATAAAGATTGTGCCAAAACGATAAGCACAAGGGGGATTTTGCACTTGTTTTGCTTTTTGTTCTGGTTTTTTTTCTTGAGCGTTACAAAAAATAGTGTTACCAAAAATAGAAACCAATAAAAATAAAAAAGTAACAGCTTTCACGCTGTTAAAGATAACTGATGTAAGAGAAAAAAACACTATTTTTTATAATAATATAAATTTTTCATCAACTGGCTAATTTTTAGTAGTTTTTATGTGATTTTAGCCACTACAAAAACTCCCAGAGAGGGTTCCCATTAGTGTCCTAAAGGTACTTTAAGGCAATGCCCCCCCAACCGTTCTCTACCCTAATATGCACCTGTGTGCATGCTCTAGCTAATTACTAATCCACACACCTTACTTTCAGTGGGAAAAACCATACTCAAAAGCTTTGGACTGCGTTTTGCCACAAAGTGTCAAGCATTCTGCTTACCACTTTGTATCAAATTCCAACTCGTTTTGAGTCCAGTTTTTCCCACTGAAATGTATATCTCTTTATAATGTAAATATGATTCTAAAATAATAATGTTACTTTAAATTAAAGGAGGTAAAGGTGATTTTTTTTGAGTCCAAGCGAAGCATCTCACAAAAAAATTACCTTTACCTCCATAAGTTAAAACATAAGTTATATACTGCTACTTTAAGGCGTGTTTTTTTTGTAGCTTTTTTAGCTCTGCCTCTGAAAGCCCTGTTACCTCTGAAATAAGCGGAATATCCATGTTTTTCCGAAACATATTCGCAATCACCTGTCGCTCTTTTTCTTGCCTGCCTTTTTGCTCACCTTCTAGTTTACCAGCTAGATGACCTTCCCACCTACCTTCTTCTTTTATATATTCTCTGATGTTCATATATCCTCCTACATAAGATAATATAACTAACAAATTTTTACTTAGAGCCTTTTTTGAATTTTTTAATTTCAGCCTCTGAAAGTCCTGTTGCTTTGCAAATTACCGAAGTATCCATCTTGTTTTGCAACATATTTGCAATCACTTGTTGCATGTTTTCTTGCCTGCCTTTTTGCTCACCTTTTTGCTCACCTTCTAGTTTACCAGCTAGATGACCTTCCCACCTACCTTCTTCTTTTATGTATTCTCTGATGTTCATATATCCTCCTTTTGGAAATATCCCCCATTTAACCGCTTGTTGTTCTATCCTCTGCCATAACTCTTTTGTCATATTAGGTACTACTTTCCACACATAATTACCTATTACTAACCCTAAATCCTTACCCTTGCAATTATCAAATAACCTGATAAGCTTTTTTAACTCCTTCTCATCTGCCTTTAAATCCCATGCCCTCTTTAATAAACTTAAAAACCCCCTACTCTTAAATGCTTTACTCCGTATAGCTTGTGCTACCTGCTTATCACTTCAAAACATCTATATTTCTCTTTTATCAATTTGTTTTTTTCTATGGATGTTATGCTTAAGTTGAATATCCTTGGGCCATTGCTCATTGTTTTCTTGAAAATTCCATTTCGGATATTTGCCATTTTCAAATTCATAATAATCTTTTTTACATACATTCTCAAATTCTTTTGCAGGGCTTATTTGTACAGTATGTTTTTTGTATAATCCACAAATAACAGCTTTTTTTTGTAATGGTGAATGTTTTACATAAATAGAGACTCTATTACCTTTTTTTAACTCTCTATATATCAAAGTATGTACACCATAGCTCCGTATGCTGGGTTTTCCACCCATAGCTCCCTCATAAAAACTAAGTGTTCCTTTAATCCCGCTTTTGCCTATTGAGTACCCAATTTTATAAATTACATCATTAACACAAATTAAATAAACCCTCCCTCCTTCTTTTTTTAAAAGTTCTTTGTTTTTGCAAACAGAATAATCAAACCTTACTTTAGCTTTTGACTTAGTTGTGTTTTTAATACAATTAGCTATTAAAATAAACTCTTTTGTGTCTTGTATTTTCATAATTATCTGTTATTGTGCTTTAACTGCTAATATCTCATGCGAGCTTTTAATATGAGCATTGTCTTTAAACACATCTCTATTGCCTAAGACTTTTGAGATTCTGGTTTCCCCCTGACCCATAGTGTATTGCCAATTAGGATAAACTATTTTGTATTTATTGTAATAATCTATAGCCTTATTGCAGTTATTGTAAGACAGGATAAACCCGCCTCTATGCTTTTTTAAGCAATCTCTTAATAATTCGTGATTAAACCCATTATGGTAAACAGGCTTGTTCCTTTCAGGATACACTCCATTAAACATCTTACTTGACGGGCAATCTTCTTTTAAAAAATAAGGAGGGTCGCAATAAAAAAAATCATCAGGATACTTTTTAAACAGCTTTTCAAAAGAAGAATTATAGATTTTAATATCTGCTTTAAAAGTTCTTACTCTATGTAATAGTTTTTCATATCTGTCACTATTAAGGTAAATCTTAGAAGGCCATCCTATAAAACTAGGACCATAACTTAACCCATGATTAAAAAAGAAATAGGTAGCAAGTTGGAGCTTTGTTAACTTCTTTTCGCCCTTTCGCCACTTTCTGCATATACCCATAACCTTATAGTAAATTTTTCTATCAGGCTTTAGTTTTTTTAAAGCCTGATATAACTTTTCAGGTTGAGTGAGCTGAAAATGCCAATAATTTGCCAAAGGTGTATCTATATCTGATCCAATAACCTTAACCCCTAACTTTTGAGCTATGGCAATCTCAACACTACCACCGCCAAAAAATGGCGAAATAAGCCTTTTGATGTTGGGCAAATTTTCAACAATATGCCCCACAGCTAACGACTTACCCCCAGCATACCTTATGGGCGACAAGCACAACCTTTTATACTTATACCCCTTACTTTTTGAGGATAAGTTCTTTAAAAGATAAGATTTTTTATCTTCAAAACTTTCTTTAAATAAAGATTGATTTTTTGTGTAAAGACCATTCCCCATACACTTTTACTTATAACTTATTAAAATAGATTTGAATATATAAATAATGCAGAGCAACAAAAAAGACCAAAACTAATGGCTATAGCCAAAAGGTTGGGTTTATGTATTTTGCTATTTTTTAGGAATAGATCTGTTTTTTAATATTATAGAACCCTATGTAATATTCGCTAAAAACATGTTAGTTTAACTCGCTTTTTTAAGTGGTTTGCGAGGTAATTTGTTTAATCTAACCCAAGTACCGTCTGGCTGCTGGATATTCCAAAACCTCTTAGTATTGATTGTTATTGATTTTACAATACTTAAGGTGCATTTATTAAGGCTTGGGTATGTTTTTCCTTTATATTTAGCCTCGCCAGAAGTAAATAAAATAGCCTGATATTCCTTACCCTTGTAAGTCGCTTTTAATAATGTTGTTTTGGTATTCTTATTTACTTGGTTTGTGTGTTTTTTATTACCTATAATGTGTTTTCTTTTTAGCTCTTTTCTTAAATCTGCCATAGTGCCAGTGCCTTTTAAGGAATTACACGGACCGCATAATAGCTGTAAATTCTTTATTATATCTTTACCACCTTTAGATTTTGGGACAATATGATCTTTATGAAAATACCTAATATCAAGCTGGTTTTTACAACCATTACAAATACCTTGCTGTTTCTCATACAAAACCTGTTTTGTATTCGGGTATTTTTGTTCTCTTTTTTCTTTATTCTTTTTTATCCAATTCCGATCATTTTTCTTTCTACCATCACAATACCCAGAGGTATGTTCTCTTTTTCTAACAGCCCTTATCTGGCTACCTAAAGAGGTTAAAAACTTATTTATAGAGTTAAAACTTTTTCTAGTCTCACGCCTAAAATCTTCTACCTCTTTTAAAAAGGTATCTGTCATTGTTGATTTTCTTTTCATAATTTCCACTCCTTGATAAATTTAAAATCTTATAAAAAACTTGTCGGCAGGGTTCGGGTGGTTTCTGTAAAATTTTTGAGTGTTGGCGGAAAAATCCAGAGTATAGTCTGGATGAAGTTAGCCTAAGGTACAGGTAAAAAAGGAGGTTGTGAAATAACACAACCCCCAATCAAGTCTATCAAATATATTTTATTTTAAAAACATGCTCCCAGTCAAGCTTTTATTTGCAAAAAAAAATAATATCTAATTTAGGGCTAAGGCTAAGGCTAAGGATATGAACATCAACCATTATCACTATTGCTCTTTATTGTTATGATGTTAAATTACTTATGTTTTTAGAGCTTTACCTTTATAAGCTATAACCGCTACTCTTTAAGCTACTGACAAAACTGCCTTTATTTATCTTCTGATGCTATATTTCTAACAACACTTACATTATTAGACCCTCTATTTGCAGAGGTTTTGTGTAGCCTTATCTCTTTTAATGCTTCTCTTACATCTTCTCTTACATTGGCTCTTAAACTGCTCATTTCTGCCTTCATTTCTGCTCTTAAGCTATTCATTTCCGACCTTACACTATTCATTTCTGCCCTCATTTCCGACCTTACACCATTCATTTCTGCCTTCATTTCTGCTCTTAAGCCATTCATTTCCGACCTTAAGCTATTTACAGTTTGACTAACATTATACCCAAAAATAGAGGTTATTAAAGTTAAAAAAATAATAGTAGCTGTTAAGGTAACCCACCTATTATTTAAAACCTCTATAATTCTATTAGGCTTTAACCTATTCTCAAAATCTCTTTCTATACTAACCCTAAAATCATCAAGGGCGTTTTTAATCAAATCTCGTAATGCTTTATCATCCATTTTTTTACCTCTTTTCAAAAGTTGATTTTACTAAAAAGTAACACAAGGGCATAGCCAGAGTCAAGTAAAAAATGAGGGTGGGAAGGGATAAAAAGCCCACAAATCGCCTTCCCCGCCTTCTTTAGGCTTTTAGGTTGGCTTTGGGGGTGAGGGTTTTACCTGTTTTATTTTTGTAGCTTTTTTTTAATGGAATAAGCTTTTTGGGTTAATCTTTTTAACTCTAAGCAGTTAGTTGAAGTTATTAAAATACGATTTGCTTTACCTGTTTTTGCTTTTGTTTGTTTTTCCATTTTTTTTAAAAAATCTTTTACTGCTTTTTCTGCTTGCATATATTTAAGTAACAATTCTTTTTTTTCTTGATAGTACTTTCTTATATATTCTCTGTCGTAGGCTCTTTTAATCTTTGTTTTGCAAAATTTCGCACCACAAGTTTTTTTCTTATTTTTTAAAATAATAAATTGTTTGTGACAAACAATACATTTGGTTTTTTGTCTTAAAGCTTTTTTAGGCATTATATCTAATAACCTTTCATTTAAAAATTGAGAGGCTGAAATAAATCAGCCTCCAATAATTAAGACATGTTGTGTGTAAAAGCTGTCTCACGAAACAATTACACACTTTACGCTCACCATAAACACAGGAGGTATTAAATTAGCGAGCATACTCTTTTAACTACTTTCAATAACCTATTAAGTACATTCATTAGAAGCACATTCACCTTGCTTATTTACTTTAGCACATTGAAACTTCTCATCACCGTCACTAGGTGACGCAACTGATGCTACTCCACAATCTGTTGTAGCAGTACTTACTTTACAATTTTTTAAAGGAGCAACATCTGACCAGTCGTTCCATTTAGTGTTAGGACCATCGTATGTGGCTACTTGACAAATATAAGAGCCTTCCATTAAATCTCCCCCGTAGGTAATCAAAGTAGTATTTCCATCTATTGAAACACAAGCTTTTAATTCATTAGAACCTGACCCTTTTTTAAAATCCGCACAAAACTTACTAGACGAATCTGTAGAGCTTGTACAATCTGAACAACTAATACCTATCTCACCTAACGAGTCACAATCACCAAAAGATTTTAACACAAGGCAATTTTGATGTGCTTTTCGTATATTATTGATTGTGGTTGACCCTGCTACTTTTGCTGCCTCGTTTTTACTTTTTGTATATTGTGGAATAGCTATCGCTGATATAATACCAATAATAGCCACAGCGACTAACACCTCAATCAAGCTAAAACCCTTATTGTTTAAAAGCTTGAGCTTTTTACATCGCTTGCGTGTAAAAAATTGTTTTATTTTATTCATTTTTGTTTCCTCCTTGTTGTTGTTTGTTTATTGTTTGTTTTTATCTATCCTGGAATCATATCCTCTTAACTCCTCGGCTTCGTAAGCCCCAACACCCTTTAAACCATAATCCCAAGCCATACCTTTAACTTTTAAATTTGAATTGTACTTTTCAGCATGCTTTTTTAATATCTCTAATTTGTGCTGTGTCTTTTTCATATAAGCTTCCCATTGAGTAGTTTTGTTATAGTAGTAAAGCCCATAAAAGCTTATGCAACACATAGTAAAACCAAAATGCATAAATAATAATGCGACTATGAATTTCTTATCATACTTTGTGAGGTTAGATTTTTCAGACATTACTTCCTCCGGGTGTTTTAATTTGGAATGACAACTGACTAAGAAATGATAATTTTGCATTAAGGAAGGATTGTGTGTCGGTGAAGGCTCCGACCCACGGAAGGATCTGTTCGGCTGAAGCCATGGACGGCTGTCCTGAACAAGACATACAATCCTTCCTTAAATTTTGCTTGTCAGTTTTTGTCAAAAGTGACTTTCTGGATTCCCGCTTTCGCGGGAATGACAGTTGACGCAGAAATGACAGTTGACGCAGGAATGACAACGAACGCAGAAATAATAACTGACGAAGAAATGACAATAATTGATGCAAATAATGATACTTAATGTCAGAGAGGATTATTTGCCGGTGAAGGCTCCGACCCACGGACGGAACAAGTCGGCTGAAGCCATGGACGGCTGCCCTGAACAAGGCGAATAATCCTCTCTGCACTTTATCACATAAAAGTAACTTTCTGGATTCCCGCCTTCGCGGGAATGACGACTGACGCGGGAATGACAGCGAACATAGAGTAAAATGCTTGTACACAATAAATAACTTGCTTTGTAAGTGAGAAAACCAATTCAAAACGAGTTCGGATTTAACGCAAAGTGGTAGCCTTTGGCTAACACTTTTGCGGTAAACTGCAGTCCTAAGTTTTTGAGCTTAGGTTTCTCACCCACGGAAGATGTGAAATTCATCTCACTCCCCTAAAAAGAGGATATCATTAGTCAGATAAAGGATGATGCTCACTGATAGTTTTTTTCAGCTGATTGGTTTGAACAGAAGTGTAAATCTGCGTTGTGTGGATACTAGAATGCCCAAGCAAAAATTGAATGCTCCTTAAATCAGCTCCATTTTCTAAAAGACTAGTAGCAAAACCATGCCGAAATTGATGTGGTCCTTTTGTTTCTGCAAACCCCGCCTTCTTAGACCAACCAGATAACCATCGCCATATATCCACACGAGTAGGTCTTTTCCCTCTATTATTGATAATAAGAGAATGCACTTCCCCCCCTTTTCTTCTCCCCGATTTAATTAAATACACCCGATGCATGCGAATGTAATCCGTTAAAGCCTGAAACAATATGTTAGTCAGAGGTAATAACCTCTGCTTGTTTCTTTTACCCGTTACCACTAAGGATTGTTCCATTTCATTAAGGTCTTGCAAATTAAGGTTTGTCACTTCACTAATACGGCAACCCAAACCAAACAATAATAAAAGAGTGCTTTGGTTGCGTTTTGTTTTATGGATGTTTTTTACCACAGCTGATTGATATATCCGCTCAAAATCTTTAGTAAGTAACACACGAGGCAACTTAGTCTTTATAGGTACAGGATGTAATGACCTTAATACTTGGTCAGATGTACCCACAAACCGCAAATAAGACCTCACACTACTAATAATACGAGCTTTAGAGCGATTGCTAAAACCTTGCCCACTTATATATTCGTAAAAATAAGATAAAGGCTTGTTTTGCTTTAAAAAATTGTTGTATAAACTTATATCTTTTTCATAAGCTTTTAAAGTGTTGGTAGAATAAATACCTCGCAATTTACGATCTTCTAAAAAATTTTGTAATTGCTTAAGTTTTTTAAAGCTCATAATGATAAAGTCAAAATTGTTGAATAGATGCCTTTATGAAGTTATAAAAAAGCTTTATAGATTCCAGGGGTTCACACCTGGTCTGGGTACAAAAGGACCTTGCCTATTCCAAAACTGGCTATTAGGATTGTAACAACTAGGAGGGGCTTGTACTTCTGCACCAAGAATAGAGTAAGGGTTGACAACATTATTACCTCTGCTAATAAACAACCTTAAATACACATTCTGCCCATTGATGTTGCAACTTTGAGCTGTGATATTGCCCACTGCAAGCTGTGCTTGGCAAGTAAAAGCCACATTGGCAGTACTTAAACAAGGAATCCCCGTAAATGTCACACTACCAGTAAGAGTTACTTGACCTTGTATGTCAAAAAGGCTTCCTTGGTTGCCCGGTGGTAATACAATGTTTAAGTTAATTTGTTGGATATCACCAAGATTGACACCCTGTAGTGCTACACTATTGCCTGCAATGACAGGCATACCAGGGGCTACTCCTGTTGCAGCTGGCACTATTTGCTGATTGTTAGGGTTACAATAAAGTAAAAAACTCGCCATAAAACAAATAACAAAGATAGTAAATAATTTCATTTTTCCAACTCCTGTTGTTTAGTTTTTATTTTAAAACTTGCGGAACCTTTATTTTTCTCATACTGGATTCATCAAAAGCTTCGGGTATGTCTAATCCTTCAAAAGTAGCTAGTTTTTCGTAACAGTTGTCATCAGGCTCAATGGCACGAAGAGGGTCTACACCTCTACCACTTCTCCAAGTTCGACAGTCGTAAGGACCGCTGTCAATATCCCAACAAGGTTTGTCTCTGCTGGCTAAAGAGGGTAAGCTTCCAATACCTGCATTGTACTGCCATACATATTTTTGTCCATGATTGTTGCAAGAGTTTTGATTTCTAAAAGTTGTGCGAAAATTCATAATCCACACAGAGCCTCCGTAGAATTTGGGTGTCCCGTCAGAATCGTCAGCATCATCTACAATGTTAGTAATACGGTCAATAACCAATATCAAAGCCCCTTCCGATTTCTGGCTAGTGTTTTGGAAAAACCCGTGAAAATATTGCTCACTTTTGTCCTTATTATAAAACCAAAAATTGTGCCTAGCATTGCCATCACGCCCTGACTTAAAGGTAATAGATTTTACCACACCTTGGTCTGCCCAATCAAGGTAGCTAAGGGTTACATCACCAAAATAAGTGTCTTTATTGGGAACATTTTCTAATTTGACATACACTCTAAAATCTTCAATATCATCTTCATTGTTGTAGGGGTTACCAAAGCGGAATTCTTCAAACGCATCGTAAGAAGCTATTTCTAAAGGAGCAGAAATACCCCACCTTTTTTCGTAATCTAATATCTCGCTACTTTTAGCAAATTGGTTACCATTAGTGTTACCACCAGTGCTATGAGTGTAGAATACACGATCTTCGTTCGTGTTAGTAGAAGCAGGACCTCTAAATCCACCTTGATTGCGACTTCCTTCTATTTGTTGCGTGCAATACACAAATACCAAAGCCATACTGATCAGTAGCAATATACCAACTAGCTGAAAAGTGCTTTTAGTTAATGTTGTTTTAATTGTTCTCATTAAAGTTCACTCTCAAAAGTTTAAAATTTTTAAGCTTTAATGTGTGAGGGCAGTAAAAAAGCCCACACAATAAAAGCTCTTCTTAAAAGACTTATCGGTTGATTTTTAAAATTGTTTAAAAAATTGTGTTTTTGATGTGTTTTTTTTCAAAACCTAGACCTTTTTATATTTTTTAACAAGCTAAAAGTCTAGCTCCAAAAGGGGGTTCTTTTGATACTACTATGTGCATGCCCTACCTTCATCCAATCCATACACTAATAAATACCAACTTTAGAGGTGAAAATTCATCTCACAAAAAAAATTACCTTTACCTCCATAAGCTAAAACATAAGTTATGTACTGCTACTTTATGTACATCAGAAGTGTTACCCTTGGGGTTTTTAAGAAGATAAACCGAGCCTTGCTTTTATGATCCTTAACACCTCACCTGCCGTTTCTTCTAAAGCTCTGTCAGTCACATTCACCACCGGCCAACGGTGTTTGTCAAATATCTCTCTAGAATACTCCATCTCTTTTAAAATATGCTCTTTATCCGTATACTCACCCTGCACACTCCACCCAAACTTTTTAAAACGATTTTTACGAATGCGAATAAGATTCTCCATATCAATCGTTAAACCAATAATACGCCTAGCATCCACTTCAAATAATGTCTTAGGTAAAGCAATACCCAGTACCAATGGCACATTGGCTACCTTCCAACCCTTAAAACTAAGATAAATAGATAAAGGCGTTTTACTGGTGCGACTAACCCCTACCAATACAATGTCAGCTAACTTTAACTGATTAACAGACTTGCCATCATCATGCCGTAAAGAAAAATCCGTAGCCTCAATCCTTTTAAAATAATCCTCATCCACACTCCTTAATAAACCCGGCTGCTTACTTTTATGACTTTTTAAAGTTTTGTCAAAATTATTTAACAAAGAACCTAAAACATCTATATATGGAATGTTATTTTTACGACAACTATCCTCAATAACAGCCCTTACTGTTGGCAAAACTAAAGTGTAAATTAAAAGGCTTTTAACCTTAGGGATTTTTTCTAATAAAGATAAGGCTTGCCCCGTCGTGCGTACATTTTGAAAACGGATAATAGATACTTGGCTATGCTCATACTGAACTAAACCAGCACGAGCAACCGCTTCTGCCGTTTCCCCCGTACCATCTGACATAATATATACAGAAAGGGTAGATGGAGTTTGTAATGACTTTTCACTCATAAGTTTTTACCTCCTTCCTCGTCCATAACATAATGTGGTAATAATGACCTGCCTGCTAATTTTGTCCAACCCGCTATCCACTGTTTTTTTGTTAAAACACCTGGCACAAACACACGTATTGTTGGCTGATTGAGAGCAGACCATATTTGATACACATCTGTCAACCATCTGGTATGATAACTTACCTCTAAAACCCACCTGTTAGGTAAAAAAGCAGAACTTTCTACCAATAACGGAAGAGGCTTCCATGAACCCCACTCAATAGGATGTAAAAGAGGGTGTTTTATTCTCCTTCGCACAGTGTCTTCTAAATTATCTAACTTTTGATGCCTTAATGTGTGCAGTTGAAAATGTAAGTGCCAGTCCACTCGCACACCCCATACACTATGCTCAGGGTCACTCACTACCCATAATTGGCAACCTGCACTGAAAGCTGAATGAAAAGATAACGCCCGTTCCATATTATTGTAACTCTTTGTTCCAACTACTTTTTTTTAGCCTATACCCTTTAAAAAATATTTTTATATCAACTGCTTTATTTGCAACTAACTTACTTTTTATCGCACTTATTGTTGTCGTCTTTATGACTGTCTTTACTGTTATCTTTACTGCTATCTTCATGGCTGTTTTGGTAGGGGGTTAAAGTTTTTTGAAATACAGCGTCTAACACACCATTGACAAAGCCAAAAGAATCACTTGTGCCATAGAGCTTAGCCATCTCCACTGCCTCGTTAATACATACTTTAAAGGGAACAGAAGGTGTGCCAAATAACATCTCGAAAACAGCAATCCTCATAATGTTTAAATCTACTAAAGGCATTCTGCTAAGCTTCCAAGAAGGGCTGGTTTGAGCAATCATGGTGTCAATCTGCTCTCGCTTTTCAACAATGCCTGTTAAAATTTGCATGCAATAGTTTTCAACCTTCTTCTGCGTGCCACCCGTAAATGCTAAGTGATGTGCTAAAAGCCGGTGATTTTTTTGGGTATTTGCTAACTCCCCTCCACCCGCTTTTTGACTATCAGGTAAGTGGTGAAACTCCTGAGCAAATAAAACCCTTAAAGCCATCTCCCTCGCCCCTCTTCGTAATTTTAACTGCCCCTCGGCAAAACACACTTGCTTACTACGGATATGCTGAATATCTACTGCTACCGGACTGTCTGCTACCGGACTGTCTGATTTTTTTAAAATTGTTTTCATAATATAAATCCACTTTCACACTTTATGTTTTACACTTTGTTTTAAGGTTAGAAAAAGTCTCCCTTTACTTTTTTACTTTTTTTATCCACCTCTCAAACACTATGCCATTTTTTAACTTTTACTACACCGATTGTTGTAAAATACTTCATTAAAACTAATGTAACATAAAATAACTCTATTATGCAAATATTAATCAATAGCCACTCAATAATAAATGTAACTATTTAACAAAGGCAAGAAAGGGATTTTTTTTTGAGTCCAAGCGAAGTATGGCACAAAAAAATTGCCCTTTCTTGCCGTACTTAACTACATACAAGACACTTTCTGCAATCCTAAGCTTTTGAATTTTAAGATATAGGTTTTAAATCAGCCCAATTATTGCCAACCGAAAGATTCACCTTTAAAGGCACTTTCCACTTAACTATGTTTTCCATAATATCCCTTATATGTTGCACTTCTTCTTCCACCTTCGTTTTTTCACATTCAAATAATAGTTCATCATGTATCTGTAATAAAATAGGAGAATATAACTTATCTCTTAATTTCACCATCGCGAGCTTTACTAAATCACCCGCCGTGCCTTGAATGGGAGTGTTAACAGCCGCTCTTTCACCAAACTTCTTAGTATGAAATCGCATAGAAGATAGCTCTTGCAACTGCCTCCGCCTGCCAAATAATGTCTCCACATATCCTCTCTTACCCGCCTCACACACTAAATAATTCATATACTCCCTAACTTTTTTAAATTTTTTAAAATACGCATCTATTAACCCCTTCGCCTCTGCCACAGAAATACCTAAAGACTCCGATAATGCAAAAGCCCCTTGCCCATAAATTAAACCAAAATTAACAGCCTTCGCAGCATACCTTTGCTTGTCACTTACCTGCTCTAACGACACACCATACACCTTAGCTGCCATGGCTTTGTGAATATCTAGTCCCTTTTCAAAAGCTAAACATAAAGCAGGGTCTTGCGTTAAATGAGCAAGTACCCTTAACTCAATTTGCGAATAATCTGATGCCACCAACACACATCCTGCTCTTGCTACAAAAGCCCGTCTGACTCGCTTACCACGGCTATTACGAATGGGAATGTTTTGTAAATTAGGATGCACACTAGATAGCCTCCCCGTAGCCGTCAACGCTTGACGAAAATGAGTGTGCACCCGCCCTCCTGTTTCCTTCCGGATTAAAGTCGGTAAAGCCGATAAATAAGTACTCTTTAACTTAAAAAGCTCTCTGTGTTCTAAAATTAAAGGGATAATAGCATGCTCCCCACAGAGCTTATTTAATACATCCGCATCTGTCGAATAACCTGTTTTTGTTTTACGAAGAGCCTTTAACCCTAACTTATTAAATAATATGTCCGCTAATTGCTTAGGGCTAGATAAATTAAACTTTAAACCTGCATGATCAAAAATCCGCTTTTCTAACACCACTAAATCTTTGTCCACTGAATGCTCTTGCACTTTTAACTCATCCACATTTAATTTAATACCTATGCTCTCCATCTCAAACAATACAGCAATAAGAGGTAATTCCATTTTTTGATAAATGTCCGTCATACCCTGTGTAGCTAATTTATCTTCTAATAAGTTTTTTAAAGTAAGATGCAAACGATATATGTCATACACTCCTAACTGGCTAATGTCATCTTTATTTAAATAATTGGCACAAAGCCTTTCAAACCCTAACGATAAAGAAGAATGCACTAAATAACTAGCCATCATTGTACACCAACCAGCAAGTAACGAGCCAGAACGCATATCCTTCACCTCTGTTTGACCTTCAAACACCACACCTTTACCACACATACCTCCCTCTCCCCTAAACGGGAAAAACTTTTTCCACACACTTTTTAAATCATACCCGTGCCACATAATATTTTTTTGCAATAGTAACTGCCCTACTTTTTCTAATCTCAAGCCCGCTAAATTACACATTTTATTCTTGTAAGCTAAAAAAAACTGACCCTTATGCACCAACACCCATACCTTAGCATAAGGCTTAACAATGTCACATAAATCAATTAAAGAGGGAAAGATGATATTTTTTTCACTTTCTTTATTGTTATTCCTGCTCCCATTGTCATTCCCTCCCCCATTGTCATTCCCGCTCCCATTGTCATTCCCTCCCCCATTGTCATTCCCGCTCCCATTGTCATTCCCGTTCCTATTGTCATTCCCGCTCCTATTGTCATTCCCGCGGAGGCGGGAATCCAAACTTGTACGCATACAAGTGGCATTCTGGATTCCTGCCTTCGCAGGAATGACGGCTGACGAGGGAATGACGGCGGATGCAGGAATGACGGCGGATGCGGGCGTGGTGGCTGACTCTGACATGACAGCAGACGCAGAAACAACATAAGATGGGCATAGTGCAAAATACTCTTTCTTTATAGCAAAACCAAGCTCTTTTAATAAACTCTCTAACGCTTTTTGATTTATCTTTTCGCGATGGTATTTAACTTTATTAGCAATATTTAAACTAGTTACAATACGTACTAAATCTCTAGACAAAAAAGCATTCTTCTTACTATCATTTAATTTTTTTGCTAATCTATCAGGTATTTGTGAGATATTTTTGTAAATACCATCTAATCCCTTATACTGCTTTAATAACTTCACAGCTCCCTTCGGACCAATACCTGCAACCCCCGGTATATTATCACTACTGTCACCTACTAACGATAAATAATCTATCATTTGTAAAGGTTTGACACCCCATTTTTGCTCTACACCCATTATATCGTAACTTCTATCCCTCATAGGATCGTACATAGAAATATCTGCATCCACTAATTGAGCAAAATCTTTATCGCCACTCACAATAACCACCTTAAAACCCTTAGCCTTGCCCACTATAGCTAAAGAGCCTATGATGTCGTCAGCCTCATACCCTGCATACTCTATCATCGGAATGCCTAACACTTTCGTCATTTTCTTTACATAAGGCACTTGTTTTTTTAAATCATCCGGCATTTCTCCCCGATGAGCCTTATATTGCTTATACATATCGTAACGAAAAGAAGGTTTTTCATGATCAAAACAATACACTAAATGCTGAGCTGAATATTCTCTTACAAATTTCACCGTCGTAGATAAAAAACCATACAACGCATTTGTCGGAACACCCTTAGGACTCTTTAAATGAGGAGATACAGCATAATAAGAACGAAAAAATAACGAACTCACATCCATAAGATATAAAGTGGGTTTTTTATTTGTCATTTTCTTAAACCTTTTTTAATCTTCTTCATCTTTTAATAAGCTTTTTGCTGGAGCTACACCATCTTTTATTTTATCGTTTGAAAAAATAAATATAATATCCCTTTGCCCTACTAAATTAAAACGACTTCTGACTTCTTTTTCTAAAAAATTTTTGTCAGATAGTTTGTCCAAACGCTCCTCCACTAAAGCATTCTTCTTTTGTAAGTCTAACATACGACCATCTAATTGCCTTTGCTTAATACCCATATTCCAAGTTCTAGCTAAAGTGCCATCACAACTTAAATGCATCATCACAAATAATAAACAAACCAATAATACCCATAATGGACGATTGAGAAACCACCTTAAAAAATAAATATACCTTCTGTTCACTTAAATTTTTCTCCCATTGTTTTTCTTAACCCACAAGCACCCTCGCTTTTTTTGTTACTGCTTTTCGCGTCCTAATAAATAACCACCATCTTTATCTACATCATAAATAGATAATAGCTTTTCTTTGTTGCTGGCTGTGGCTTTTAAGTCACCCTTCCATTTTACCGTCCAGTAATTGCGACTGATACCTGTCAACAACATAGAATGGCTACCTATATTGTCTAATTGCTTTGTTTTTGCCAAAAGAGGTAGCACAGAATGCACTTCACCCACTTGCTCACAAGCTTGCTTCTTTAAACGATATATACTTAAGTGTCTTAATAAATCAGCCCTTTTTTTAATTAAAAACCTGGGTGCGTGTGTGTAAGCCTTGCTGGCATAAGTGTACCGACGAACACTGTACGGAAACACATGTAACGATGTCCAATAATGATCTTTTAATAACTCATAAGTGTCTTCAAACTCTTTTTGCGTTTCTTCACAAAAACCAGCAATAATGTCCATACCTACATAAGCTTTATAAAATAATTTGTGGATTTTCGTTAAACAAGCTACTACTTGCTTTGCTGTATACTTTCTCTTCATTTTTTTTAACACATTTGTATTGGCACTTTGTACACTTAAATGAAAATGATGGCATAACCTGTTAGAACTATAAAGCTCTAATAACTCATCTGTTACTTCTATCGGCTCTAAACTGGATAAACGAATACGAGGCATGCGTGTCCGCTCCAATAACATTTTGACTAAATAAGCTAAACCCCGACCCGATGACACACCCGGCACACTATAATCCCCAATGTGAACCCCTGTTAACACTACCTCCCTTATGCCTAAGTCATAGTGCTTGTTGACTGAAGCCACTAACTCATCCACCGGTAAACTGCGACTCTTACCCCTCGCAAATGGAATAACACAAAAAGTGCAAAAACTATCGCACCCATCTTGGATTTTTAAAAATAAACGACTGCGACCACTAGCAACACCTCCACCTGCACCTAAACTAGCCTTTTTAAAAATCGATTCCTTAATAACAACTCGCTTATTTGATGTGCCTGTAAAAGAAGTAGAAACAAGGGAGGCTAAATCTGATTTATGAGAATTAGCCACCACCATGTCCACCTCTTTTAAATCAGAAAACTTTTCTGTTTCCACCTGTGCTGCACAACCTGTGACAATAATGCGATCCTCCGGACACTTCCTCTTGTACTGACGAATCCAGCGTCTGGCCGACTCCACAGCTTCTGCCGTTACTGCACAAGTGTTCACCACATGAACACTTGCACCCACGGCTTTAGTGTCAAAACCACCATTGGGTTTTTTATCTACCACTTCTTCTTGCCAAGAGTTTTGATTAAAACTTTGTTGGATTAAAGCTGTGTCGTAAGTGTTCACCTTACACCCATAAGTTTTTACCGAATATTTCATCTTTTGTGCCATTATATCCTCTGCTGTTATTACCTATCTGCTGTTACTTTACCTCTGCTGTTACTTTACCTCTGCCGTTACTGCCTCTATCGTGACTATCATCTACCACTTTCTTTATGTGTTATCTATTATATGTAGTAATTTGTCAAATAAATTAGATATTTTTAGGGAGAATGTAGCATCGCCATTAAACATAAAAACAAAAATTACTTTCTGTCCGTTTTTCTTTTGTAAGTAGCCAGCAAGTCCCACAACCCCATTTAAACTACCTGTTTTAGCATGTACTCTACCTTTTAATGTTTGCAATCTTTCTTCTAAAGTGCCATCTAAGCCAGCTATAGGTAAAGCCGATTCAAACTCTGCTTGTAGGGGGTGTGCTAACCAGTATTGTAATACCTGCCATAAATGGTGAGGGCGAATACGATTTTTCCGACTCAAACCTGAAGGATGCACTAAACGATATCCTTTAGAAATATGTAATGTGTTTTTCATATATCTTTTTAAAATCTTAATCCCTCTTTTTAAAGTGCCTTGCCTCCAGCCACGGCTTTTAAAGAAGTTACCTTTTTTAATATATGTCTTTTGATTCTTTTTACTTTTTTGCACGGCTAAGTTTTTTATCAACATATCTACCATAAAGTTGTTAGAGTATTTCATCATAAGGCGGATGTTTTCAGTTAAGGTTTTTCCCTCCCACTGTGCTAAAAGTTGAGCTTTGAGAGGGGTTTTACCGGACCGAACAATACTTTCTAATTTTGCTAAAAGCTTTTTTGATGTTTTGGTTTTTTTTTCTCTACCTAAAACTTTAATACCTCTTTGTTGAAGAAAAGAAATAGCATTCCACCCTGCCCATAAATCTGGTCTAGACACACTGTTGTACAATAAAGTTTCTTTCTGACCTAAAACAACATCTCCCATAATCGATAAAGATTGCCTTACCTGGTGTGGTATATTTGTTTGTTGAGAGTGAGGTTTAAACACATCCACCTTACTGGATAGGGACGACTTACCTTTTTTAATTGTTTTAGAGTTATTTTTTATATTAGCAAAATACAGCTCTGATGGGTCCACAAAAACTTGTGCTACGCTTTCCACTTTTTTGCCAGGGCGTACATAGACATTCGCCACATTCCAGTTAAAAGACAAAGCCCCAACAGGTGCATTATAAGATAAATGCCCAAATTCATCAGACCCACGATGGTATTTTTTATCAAAACGAGAGTCATCTACAATTAAATCTCCTTTTACTGTTTTAATACCCGTGCGTTTTAAATTATTAACTAGATTCCACAAGCTCTCCGATACAAAACTGGGATCCCCTCCTCCTTTTAAGTACAAGTCCCCGTTTAAAACAAAACCTTTAAGCTTTTTTGTAGCTAAAAATTGCGTGCGAAATCGCAGGGTCGGAGACAATAAATCCAGTAAAGCACTAGCTATAAAAATCTTTGCTAACGAAGCTGGAATAAATTCTTTATCCTTATTTAAAGCATAAATCATTGTATCTGGATGAGCCACCACAATACCTAAATTGCTTATAGGCACTTGGCTTTTAACTATTGTAGCCTGTAAGCTAGAAGCCAACTTATGATGTGGCATACCTTTTAAAGGCTGAGTACTTACAGGTTTAGTTTTTAATAACGACCAAGCTTTATCACCCTTCGTTTGAGCCACTGCACTATGAGCTGTTACTAACAATATGCATAAAAAAACACTCCACAGCCCCTGCCACACATTAAAAATAAATGATTTTTTAGCATTCATTAGGTATAAATGTAAAAAGTAAAAACAAAACAAGCAAGTAAAACAATATGATAAAGCATTTTTTAGTTACTTTTTTAGCATTATTAGCGATCATACTATTCGTTATACTAAAAAAGCCTCCAACCAATACCAAGCTCCCTTTAGGGCAAAATGTTACGGTGGCTGTAGGCTCAAAGCCTCGCACCTTAGACCCACGATATGCTACTGATGCCACCAGCATGCGGATGGTGGATCTGATTTTTAGCTCTCTTGTACGCATATCGCGGGAAGGTAAAGTGCTACCATCCCTTGCCTCACGCTGGAGCTACCATAACAAAACTTACACATTCTTTATCCCCCATCACTGGCAATTCTCTAATGGTAGAAAACTAACAAAAAAAGATATTCTATTTAGCTTTAAACAATACCAATCCCCCCATTGCCCCTTTGCGAGTTCTTTTAAAATCATAAAGTCAGTAAAAGTTACCACCCATCCTAAGCAGAAAAATTTTATTGTTAAAGTACAACTTAAAACAGATTCTGCTAAATTCTTAAGTGCTGACTTACCCGTGTTAAAAATCTTACCTGAAGCTGAAACACTAGCACTCAAAGTTGCTCTACCCCCTATCGGTATAGGACCTTTTAAGTTAAAAACTCAAGGTAATACTAGTATTGTACTCATAGCTAATACTTATGCACCTACCCCTCCTCATATTCACCAAGTAACATTTGAAATTATTAGAGATGGCTTTACACGCTTTCAAAAAATCCTCAGCGGAGCTATTGACATTGCTCAATCTGAACTGTCACCTCAAAAAGTAAAGTGGTTTTTAAATAACTCTAAACACTCCTTTCAAGTTATCCGTAGCCCCGGACTTTCTATAAACTATCTGTTATTAAACTTTAAAGACCCATGTTTAAAGAAAAAACAATTCCGAAAAGCTCTTACACTATCTATTAATCGCTCGCAAATTATTAAATACAAACTACACAATATGGCATATCGGGCAAGCAGCCTTCTTAGCAAAGGCAATAGGTTTCTCAATACACAAATAAAACACAGACCTTTTGACTTAAAAAAAGCTCGTCAAATTTTACAAACACTTTCTGTTTGTAAAAACCATCCATTGTCTTTAAAAAGCTCTCTTTCTAAGGAGACTATCAACTACGCCCATATTATTGCACATGAGTGGCGGCATCTGGGTTTAAATATCCAACTAGAAAATTACGAGTGGGGGACTTTTTACCAAGATATCAACACAGGACAATTCCAAATAGCTCTTCTTAGATGGGTGGGAATCTCCGACCCTGATATATACCGTATTGCCTTTCACTCTAAAGAACACCCCCCCAAAGGTAGAAATAGAAGTTTTTACACCAACCCCACCCTAGATCATCTCTTACAAAAGGGGCTTACAACTATGAACTTTCAAAAAAGAAAACAAATCTACGATAAAGTGCAACAAATAAGCTTTGACGATATTAACTTTATTCCACTATGGCATAACGAACAAATAACTATTGTAAAAAACACCATTAAGGGCTACACACCAAGCTTTAAAGGGGATTTTTACTACCTGACAAAAATAAAAAAATCTCCTAAATAAACATTATAGGATGTTGGCTGATAATTCTGCTAAATCAGATCGTTCCCCTTTACTAAGAGTGACATGGGCTGTTAGTGTTTCTGACTTAAATTTTTCTACAGAAAGCACTAAACCATTGTTGATAGAATCCACATAAGGGTTATCAATTTGATAGCAATCTCCTGTCAGAATAACTTTTGTGCCATGACCTGCACGGGTCAACACAGTTTTAATTTCGTGAGGGGTGAGGTTTTGTGCTTCATCCACTACAAGATATTGGTTAGGGATACTTCGCCCACGAATGTAAGCTAAAGGTTCAATATTCACTAAACCCTGACTCATAAGGTCTCTCGTCAAGTGACCTGTTTTTTTACTAAGCCTCATTAAAAATTCCACACTGTCAAATATGGGTTGCATCCAAGGGTTTAATTTTTGTGCAATATCACCTGGTAAGTAACCAATGTCTCGCCCCATAGGGAATACAGGTCGTGACACCAATAGTTTTTGAAAAACACTTTCATCCAATGTTTTATACAAACCCACAGCTAAGGCTAACAAGGTTTTTCCCGTACCAGCTTTACCTAAAAGGGAAACACACATTAAAGAATCGTTCATTAAAGCATCTAAGGCAAAACTTTGTTCTTTATTTTTAGGATACACACCCCATACAGCAGTGGTGGGTTGATAAAGAGACACAACCCCTTTTTTCTGACCATCAAAACGAGCTAATAATTCATCACCATTTTCACCCTGCATCACCACATATTGGTTAGGATATAAAGATATATTTTTAAAATTTAAAAAACCTGTGTTTTTAAAAATATTTTTTTGGCTGGTTGTTATTTTTAACACCTGAATGCCTGTGTAAAGATCTTCAAAATCTCTTGCAGGAATAGGGTCGTAATCTTTCGCTTGAATGCCAAACACATCAGCCCTAATACGCAAATTAATGTCTTTTGTTACTAACTCTACACACGCAAAAGGGTTTTGTTTTTTTATAAACAAAGCCGTAGCTAAAATACGATGATCCACTTTAGAGTGACTAAGCTCTGACACATTAATGGGTTTGTCCATACTGACAAATACACAAGAATCTGCTTCTAATGGAATACCTTTTGTTAAAGAACCTTTTTGCCGTAAGACATCCATGCACCTGTTAAATTGACGAGCGTTACGACCCTTTTCGCCCATATCTTTTTTAAAAGTGTCAATCTCTTCTAAAACAGAAAAAGGGATGTAAATGTCAGCTTGTTTAAAAGCATACACTGCCATAGCATCGTACAATAACACGCTTGTGTCTAATACAATTTTAGTTTTTTTGCTCGTAGAAGGTGTCATTATTTTTTTAATTGAAATTTTTCTAATTGAGTGGTTGTGCAAACTTTGTTACGACCTGTTTTTTTAGCTTGATATAGAGCTTCATCCGCTCTTTTGTAAGCGTCTTTCCAATGGCTATCTTGAGCAACACACGCAGACACTCCAGCAGAAATAGTTACTAAAATAGTGCGACTGTCGTATTGAAAAACATTGTCTTGTATTTTTTCTCGCATTCTTTGTACAGAGCTTTTAGCCACTTCCTTAGAGCTATGTAAAAACACACAAAACTCCTCTCCCCCTGAGCGAACAAATAAATCCTGTGTCCGAAAACACGATCGGGCTAATCTCGCCACTTCCTTTAAAACATAATCACCTGCTAAATGACCGTACTGATCGTTGACTTTCTTAAAAAAATCAATGTCAAAAATAATAACTGATAAAGGTTTGTCTTTTTTCTGACTCATAAAAAACATGTCCGGTGCCTTTGCATCCAACATTAATCTATTACCTACCCCTGTTAAACTATCTGTAAAAGATCTTTTAAAGTTATCTTTAACAGAAGGTATCTCTGGGTTGTGGCTGGCTAAAAATTTTAAAGTAACATTGCCAAATGTAATTAAATCGTTATCTTGTATCACCATTTCTTTATCAGAAGAGACAGCAATGTTATTAACATAAGTGCCATTAGTGGATTGTTTGTCTATGATACTAATTTTATTAACTCCGGAAAATCGCACTGTCAAATGTTGCTTGCTGACAGAAGGGTCTGGGATGCAAATATAACAAAACCTGCTTCTGCCAATGCTGATTTTTTCTTTATCCATTTTCCAATAATGCCCCATGAGTGAATCAGGACCTTTTATCAGTTCAAAATAACAGCATTCCTCTTGATCGTCCGATGAAAAAGGAAATAATGGGTCTTGCAGTACCACTGTTTTTACCATTGTCTCCTTAGATTCCACAGTGGCTGTGTTTTCTGCTAATTCTAATTTTGTTTTTTGTTTCTTTAATATCATAATTTATAACACCAAAGTTTTATGTTTTACTGATAAATTGCCTACTTGTTTTTATTCCTCTGAAGGTTTGAGTTTTTCTTGTTCTGATACTTCTTCGTTTGCTCCTTCTCCTAAAGAGAGAGGGGAGGGGGTTTCTTGTGCTTCATTTTGTGCCTCATCAGATGGTGCAGATGATGATGTACCACTTTGAAAATCATCATGCGAATCGTGATTAGCCAACACACCACCCCTTAAGATGTTAAGAGAAACATTTAATGAACGCACAGCTTTCCTGGAGCCTTCACGAAATTCTTCCAGCTCTTTTTGCACCACATTATATTTATCCTTTTGCCGATTGAGGTCCATTTTTAATTGATCGACAAGGCGTCTAAGGTCTAAAATATCACGCTCTTTAGCACGACGAATCACTTGGTCTTCTCTTGTTACAATGTCTAAACGATGCTCTAGCTCACGCTCCCTCACACGAATTTGCTGAATGTTGTTGGAAAGCCTATCTTCTAAAGACTTAGTTTGCAGTTTTAAATGCTCTATTTCTCGCCCTCTGGCTGATAAAGTGTCCATAAGAACTTTTTTTTCTTTTTTATAATCTTCTCTGCTTTCTTCATAGTCTCGCTTTAAACGGATGTACTTGGTTTGTCGTTTTTCAGCACTTTTTTCAAAATGATCAGCAGTGGAAAGTAACTCTTCATTTTCTCGTCTCAACCGCTCTATTTCTTCGTCTAAGGCAACAATCTTTTCTTGTGCTTCTCTCAAATACTCCGATTGCCTCAGATATTCAGACCAATTTAACGCACTGCTTTGCACTCCCGCCATAGCCATAGACGATGGTCCTGCTTGACCCATAGTGCCAGCTAACCACTTACTTTTAGCTCCATTCTGATTTGCTGGTTTTTGGTCCGCCAAGTTTTGGTCCGCCAAGTTTTGGTCCGCCAAGTTTTTTATAGGTTGAGCTTTATTCTTTTTAGTCTTTTTGTTTTTTTTGTTAGGTTCAAAACAAATCACACTATCTGGAAAATCCGACAAAGGGGGATTTGCATCTTGGTTTTTTAAATCTAGACCTTTAGCTGAAGTATGAGCAGGTGACTTACCTGTTACCAAACTTAATTTTTTAGGGTTTTTGGCAATATTTTTTTTGCCACCCTCTTTATCTAAAGATTCTTGTAAATTATTAGAACCAAAGTCTAGCTCATTTAAAATAGGGTGGCTATTTGTAGCACCATGGCTGGACTCTAGCTCTTCGTGAGCTAGCTCTTCCATAGCTTGTTCTACAGCTAAATTTGCTTTTTTTGGTGTTGCCATGTTGTATTTTCCTTAGTTTTTTTAAAAAATCATACAAAAAAATCTTCCTCACTTATTCTTATCGGAAATAAAATGTAATTCTTAAAAAAAGAGTATTGACATATATGAAAAATCCTTTGACGATTTAGAAAAACCTTTTTAAAAGGCTTCTTTGAATGGCGTATACAGACGAGATATTAGATAATCATCTTTATAAAAATGTTCTTTACGGCCTTGAAAAAGCCGGAAAGCACATAAGTCTTAATCGCAATGTAATAGAGCGGTTAAAACGCCCCCGCCGGGCTATTCGCGTCTCTATCCCTGTGCGGATGGATAACGACCGAGTACAAGTATTTAACGGCTACCGAGTGCAACACGACCATACTTTAGGACCTTTTAAAGGCGGTATTCGCTACCACCCTAGCGTAAATATAGGAGAAGTAGCAGCTCTTGCCTCCCTAATGACTTATAAAAATTCTCTACTTAACTTACCCCTGGGCGGGGCTAAAGGCGGGGTGCAGTTAGACCCCTCTGCCTTATCAAAAGCAGAATTGGAATCGCTCACTCGTCGCTTTACATCTGAATTAAGCCCTTTTATTGGACCTAGTAAAGACATCCCTGCACCTGATGTAGGCACAAATGAAGAAATAATGGCATGGATGTTGGATACTTATTCTTTAGAATCTGGATTTTCACAAACAGGAGTGGTCACCGGCAAACCTGTAGAAATCGGAGGCTCTAAAGGTAGAAGCTGTGCCACAGGCTTAGGAGTGGTTTATATTTTAGAAAAACTACTAGAAACACAAAATAAAAAAATTAGCGATACCACCATTGCCGTGCAAGGCTTTGGGAAAGTAGGACTCCACGCCTGCATAGAAGCCCACGCAAGAGGGGCTCGTATCGTAGCTGTAAGTGATAGATCAGGAGGAGTGTTTTGTGCTTCCGGCTTAAATATTACAGAACTTATTAACTACACTCGCTCTAATAAATTCGTTAAAGACTACCCTAATGCAGAAAAGATTTCCAATGATGACCTATTGAGCTTACAAGTAGATGCCCAAGTCCCTTGTGCATTAGATGGAGTGATTAATACTAAAAATATGAAAGACATTAAAGCAAAAATGATTGTGGAAGGTGCTAACGGTCCCACTACCCCCCAAGCAGAAGAATACCTAAGCAAAAAAGGGGTACTCATCGCACCAGATATCTTAGCTAATGGAGGCGGCGTGGTAGTAAGTTACTTTGAATGGGTGCAAGATATCGGCTGGCTGTTCTGGACAGAAAAAGAAGTTCGTAACAAACTACGCGATGTGATGACTATGTCGTTTGACAAAGTATGGCGATTCTCCGAAGAACGCCCCATAAACAACCAAAGTAAATACCACGACCTGCGGTTGGCTGCCATGAGTGTCTCACTGCTACGCCTAGAAACAGCTATGAAATTACGCGGTCAAGCCTGGTAGCACACAAAGTGTGTTTATTTTGATGCACCTGCTTGCATGCCCTACCTTCACCTAATCCATAAACTAATAAACATCAACTTTAGAGGTGAGAAAACCATGCTCAAAACGAGTTCGGATTTGATACAAAGTAGCAAGCTGAAAGCTTAACGCTTTGTAGCAAACCGCATGTCCGAGATCTGGAGTGAGGTTTTCTCGCCTAGAATATATATTTTTTAGGTTCAAGATAACTTCAAATAAGTACTATCTTTATAAGTTAATTACTTAGAAGATTTCTTAGTAAAAGGGAAATCTATTGGCTGAATATCGTAAAAAGAAGTCAATCTTTCTAAAACACCCGGTACATGCCCTAAACCTACAGCAACCAAAGCACCTCCTTTTTGTAAATGAGGCATCATACGTAAAGCCATTCTTTGATCTTTTTTAATAAGCAAAGACTCCTGTAACATTTTAAGCAATTTCATTTGAACAAATATATTGTCTTGTATTTCTTTATCTGTGTTATGAGTATCAGAATCATCAGGAAAACAAGAATTAAAAATCTTCATTTTTAATTCTTCAGCTAATTCAATATCCTGCCTACTGATATTAGTTATTTTCTCCTCTAAAAAAGCAGAAAACATTATAATATTTGGGTCTACTAAAAATGTATTTTCAAGATACTTATCAATATAATATTCAGGCAACTTAGCACATTGATACTTATTTAAAAAAGACACAATCGATTGCCTATATTTTGTTTTAATTTTATCAAAATTTATTGATAAACCTAACATATAATTTTCAGCTAATTTAAGAAGAAAAATATTGAATACAGATTTTAAAAAACCATACCAAGCTATTTTTTTAATCTCCCTGTCATTATGAGATTCAAAATAAGAAATAAATTGTGTAACTTGATTACTAAATAACGGTATATTATTAAAACTCATGAGCTCTGAATCCACTACAATAGACATCTCCTCATGAATATTTACTAAACTAAAAATATCTTTACCTGCACAATAAAACTTTTTTTGAATATAACGATCCATTCTATCCACCTCAGGGATACAAGAAATACTTTCTTCTTTCGTCTCTATTATTTGTTGATCATGGGGAGCAGATTCTTTCTTTAATAACTTTTCTTGCAATGATGACTTAAACCGTGCATCATAAAAAGCTTCTAATATATATGAATGAGGTAAGGGAGGCGAACCAGCTGTTGTAATATAAGTATTAGTCTCAAGCTTTGACAATATATTCAATAATATAGAAGTAACCCACTTAGGATGTAGACGATTAAATATGTCATAATCCAAAATATCTACATTAAAAAGAATCGCTTGATTAAAACTATCATCCATCAAATAAGGCTCAGAATGTTGAATAGCTTTAAAAGTTTTACGAGTCATCTCTTCACCTAAATAATCAACCAGTGTTTGGTTATGTGGTAAAAACACTCCAAGCTTATCTATATCTACATCAGGTTTGTCTAGTATAAGCATTTCAAAAACGCCAATATCAGATTGATCAATCACATGGACTAAAGTTGATGCCAATGCTGGAATTTTGAGAGGATGCATTGTACCCAATAAATAACTAGGCTTTACACCTGGTTTTGAAATTCTATATAAAACAGAACTTTTCTTTTTTACTATATTATCATCTATACTATAAGGTAGAAAGTTACGAACAGTTTGCCTCTCCTCACCAAACGAAAAAGCCATACTGACTATTGCTATAATACAGCATACAGTAAATAAAACAAATCTAATAAAACCCATCATAATTATATACTTTACCAATCATAGAGTGTAAAAACAATTAAAAACTTAAAAAATAATAGCTATAAATGTAATTTTTATAAACTTACATATATGCACTATGTAATATTTACACTGTGGTATTATTTTTGTTTCTCTTAAAAAATAAAATATTTTATAAATTAAGTGCTTAAACTTAAATATTTTTACTGAATTTATATAAAAATTACGAAAAAAAATGAAGATATTAAGACAAGTTACTCTATTGGCTAAAATCACTCTTCCATACATTTTAGTAAGTGTGGTTTATTTACTTATGTGTAGGGGTGCCGCAGCTCAAGACACATGCACCTTAACTTTTACACAAACACCTGCTATTACACAACATAAAGAAATGCTCCAACCCATTCAAAAACCTCATAACAATCGCCATTTTGATACGACACATCACGAAATGTCTGTAAGACAAAAAAGGCAAGCCTTATATAAAAATTTAAGTATTATGTTACAAGATAATATTGAAAGTTACAAGTAAAAACATCTAAACTTTGATAACCTCACTTTGGGTATTTGTATATAGGGTCTTGTGTGCTAGTACATATTTTAATGGCAACTTGAGACGAACTTTCAAGGTTGTATCTTCTATTTTAGGACCTGTGAAATTTAGATAATAAAATTAAAATGGAAAATATTTTTACGGCAATGTAGAAGATTTTTATAAAATACAAAACAATTTATTAGATAAAAATGGCGAAGTAAAAGAAGAGTTTTTGGGTATAGATGGTCAAGTATATTATGCTGAAAAATACTTAGATGGATATATGATTAAAACTTTTCAAAATGTATCAACTGTTTTGGGAATAAAAAAAATACAAGAAATGGGTTGGAAATATTTTGTTGGTGCAACAGAAGATATAAAGAAAATTAGAAGTACAATATTAGATAAAAATGGCAATATTGATACTAATTATAGTGGCATGCAAGGTTTAGCATTATATGCAGAGTTTTATTTTGATAATAATATTACTAACGCTTTTAGAAGTGTAAAAGCAATAATAGATAAAAATCAATTTAAAAAGCTTAAATGGAAAACTTTTATAGGAACAGTAAAAGAATTTGATGATACTTATAATATGGTAATGGATGAAGAAGGTCAACTACGACAAGAAGCTATTGGTCCTCATGGCTTAGCTTATATAGCTAAAAAACACTTTAGTGGTAGCCCACAAACAGCATATAGTAATATTAAGGCTGTATTAGATAGATATAATTTCCACAACTTAAAATGGAGAACATTTAATGTGTCTATAAAAATATACAAAACAGTTAATACTTTTATTCATAGTTTTTCTTCTATTAATGATTTTATTAAAGAGTACAAAGGTACCGAAGGGTATATTCGTATTGCTGACAAATTCACTGGTAGTAATATGAGTAAAGCTTATAAAATTGTATCTTCAATACTTGGAGTAAAACAATTCAAAAAATTAGGCTGGATCCAATTTGACGATACTACTCACGAGTGGCACACTATACGAACAAAGCTTTTTGATAAAAATGGTCATATTAGAAAAGAATTTATGGGTACTGATGGGCATGTTGCTTTTGCAGATTTGTATACAAATAGCCATATGGTAAGAGCATTTACTGCTACTTATAATATGTTAGGTAGTCGTCAAGCAGTAGAGAAGAAGCTTCAGTGGAAATATTATCGAGGAAATACAACGAAAAATTTTAAAATACAACGACAGTTATTTAAAGACGAACAAAGTATTCATCAATTTATTACACAGTATAAAGGCAGGGATGGGCACATCACTTATACTGATAAATACCATGAAGGTAATTTAAATGTCGCAATAGAAAATGTAAAGTATTTTTTAACCAAAAAGCAATTTGAACAACTGCAATGGAGAAGATTTTTTGGTAGCACTGAACAATTAAAAATGTTACTAGAAGATTTTAACAAACACTACCCAAGCAAGTGGAAAGGCACTGACAATCAAAAAAGAATAGCAAATAAAATATTTGATGGATATTTATATACATCTTATAGAAGCACTTTAGAGGGAAGAGATTATTTATTTGGCTCGCCCACAAACTCATTGATTAAATTTAAAAAACTTAAGTGGAAAAGTGTAAGAAACTCAGCAAAGAAAATACCCTAAAATAAATAACTAAAGCATAAAAAATACACGAAAGCTACCCGCTGATTTTGTACTAAATTCCAAGGGGAATAGTAGCAAATTGGGCTGTTAATAATATTTCTGCTCGTATACTAGGTGGTATTTTTTGTAATACTTCTATTACTTTCTGTATTTGATGTAAATCATCGTCATTCATCTTTTTATTAAATTTTAGTTTTGTCTAAATTAAGGTGCAGGGTTAGAGTGGTTATTAAAAGGCGATTCTTCCTCCGGTATTTCAATCTGTTTTAGTGGTTGTGTTGTGTCTCGGAAGTCTGCACCTTCTATCTTAGCATTTTTTAAATCATCTTTTGTTAGAAACTTCACAGATCGTAAATCAGCACCTCGGAAGTCTGTATTTTTTATAATAGCATCTTTGAAATTTGCGTGTGAAAAAAATGAGCTACCTCGGAAGTCTGTATCTTCTAGATTTGCTCTTACCAATATTGCTCGATCTAAGTCAGCACCACGAAAATCAGCACCTTTTAGATTCGCTCCAGTAAAATCTGACGCTGTTAAATCAGCACCACGAAAATCAGCACCTTGTAAATTCGCACCCCTAAAATTTGACCATCTTATATGCACACCTGGCATATATGCATTCTCAAAATCTGCACCTTGTAAATTACATTTATTTACTTTTAATTCATCTCTAGATTTTATATAGATATCATCTCTAAAATTATCTATATTACAATTAGATTCTATTTTATCTCTATCTACAGGTGGTGCATAACGAGATAAGTCTTCAGCTACTTGTCGGGTGGGGTTTTGTGGTGGAGGTTTATGAGCTTGCCTCTTTGGCTTAGTGGTAACACAAGCCCCAAGGCTTAAAAATAGCAATAAAGTAATAATATGTTTCATAATACAATCCTCCTTTTAATTTATTGATTGATTGATTGATTGATTGATTTATTTATTTATTTATTTATTTGTTTGTTTGTTTGTTTAATCATTGAACTAAAAAACTAATACCGAGTGTCAGAAAGGATTTTTTGTGCGAGTGGCACAAAACTTCTATCACAAATACTAAAGTTCATACCGCCTGTGATTTCTGCCAACCTTGCTAACTCAACTCCATAACGAGCATCTCGTTTAGCTTCTGCGACAAGGTGACTGTTGTCATATTGTGTTCTGCAAGCCACATCCCCCGGAATCATAATAATACCATAGCCTGTAAAACGCTCTCTCTGATGAGGATATAACTCACCCACAAATTGCAACACATCATCGGCCGTTGTACGAACATGTGGTAAATCAGGGAAATCCCCACCTTCATCACTATTAGAAATTATAACTATTACCTTATGAGCATGGTAGCGAAATTTATATTTGTGCTTTCTTAACGCCACTATTAAAGTTTTAAGTGGTTGCTCATGCCAGCTTCCTACCCCAGGTGATAAATAAGATACCGGAACATCAATCATATTAGAACTATCAAAGTAACCGTCATTATCTTCCCAGTCATACCCACCGTCCCAATCGTATTCATCGTACTGATTGTACTGATCGCTGTGATCACGGTCTTTTTGATCGTGGTCTTTATGTTGATTGCCGTATTTGTGCATCTTATAGGTACCTTTCACATGATATGACAATGTATCTATAAAAATAGATTCATAATCTAGCATACTTTTAGATAAAACATACTGATCTAATAACCTTCCATTATTTTCTAAAGGAATAAGCTCACCATTGTCATAATGAGGAGCACTTTTAAAAATTGACACTGCATTACCCCAAATATTACGCAAACCCCAATTAGAATTGGTAAAAAATATCCTCCAATCTAAAGGTGATAAAGCTTGTATAAACCCTCTAAAATAAGCAGGAGCATTTAATAAAAACTGATGCATAGATTCCGATGTGTCTACCACAAACAAAATATCTACAGCACGACCATTACTACCCCCACCATTAAACACACTAGGGTTAAATGTATTTATATCATCTCGCAAAACCCGCGAAGTGTCTACCTCTTGCAACCTACTAGTCATTCTACTTTGAGCCATGTTTTCTTGTTGTGGACGAGCATCACCTGACCCCATATTGGCATTATTCACACTACCCGTTGTATCTAATAAAGATGCATTGTAAGGTACGATATTATTAGCACTGTCTAAAGGTGCACTGTCTGAAAGCCTTCTTCTATGAGAATGAGCCACACTATGCGATATGTTAGGTCTGTTAGCTAATGTAGAATAATAACGACCTAAAGAACGAAATGATACAGGAGGGGTTGTAGCAAAATTACTTCTATATACCAAAGCTCCCCTTCTGCCTCTTCTACCCACTCTGCCTCTGCTATTTCTTGTATCTCTTCTGACTATTCTGCCTCTTCTGCCTATTCTACTGCGATTTCTGTGTGCCAAAACACCACGACGCCTGCCAGATCGTCGCCACCTAATAGTACCATCTTCTGATTCGTAAGCTTTTTTCCACCTTCTATCACCAATCAAAAGAGTTTTGCCTGCATCATCTGAAAGATCGTCCCCTTCTCCTGTAAAATAAACAGGATTGTTGCACGATGTTAAAAAAACTATTACAAACGCTAAAAGTAAATACCTCATCATAATATTTAATTATGGTATTTTTTCTGCAAAAAGAACAATAAGCAACGCGTTATTTTCTATTCTTTGCACTATTGCACACACCTAATAAACATTTTCTATTTGTGTGAGTGAAAAAACCGAGCTCAAAACGAGTTCGGATTTGATACAAAGTAGCAAGCTGAAAGCTTAACGCTTTGTAGCAAAACGCGGAGTCCTGAGCTTTTGACTTGGTTTTTACCCTATATGCACAAAGTAGTAACAGGCGAATAATCCTCTCTGATTTGTAAAGCAAACGCATGCCCCTCTTAACTATTTTCTCATCTAGAATGCTTTAAAGTGCCTGCTTGAAAAAAAGATATTATTCCATTTCAGAAATGGTTTGAGCTAAATGAGAATAATTAGCTGAACAAATACTTATAATACGACCTTTAGTCTGGGCTACAACTCCATAAATAGTATGACTATAGCCAATCTTAGCCAACCTTTGTGGGTGTAAAGAAGCCACTTGATTTAAACAATACTGATCATTAGGGATAATAGAGATACTATACACTCTTAATGCCCTGTGTGTACCATAATGCCTTTGAAAAGTTTGCACCAATTGTGCCGTAAGCTGTGTGCTATAACGCATAGCTGTTTGAATATTATTATGTAATCCCCCTCCCGTATTGGTAGTGGCACCACCTGCAACAAGTGGGATGTTACTGGTAGCTAAAGCACTTTCATCTCCGTTAGTAAAAATCACAGCTACTGCATGAGAATCCTGCCTAAAAAACCCGGGGTTGACTGATATAGCTTGTATCAAAGATTGCACAGGGTTATTTACTTGACTATGACAGTAAGGAGGCAGGCGACAGGGGTTTATAGAATTACGGACTAGTTTTTTTATATCCTGTGCTTCGTATCTTTTTAAAGTATCTAAAAACACCGATTCAGGTTTTGAAGTGTGAGGGTAAAGCACATTTTCTGATAATTCTGTACCTGCTTTTTCTAAAGGCATTATTTTACCAGCTAATAGGTCATGGCGATAATTTGCTAAAGCAGTCGGATCGTAATCGGCATTAGTGAGACCAATTTTCCAGTCCACAGAAGAAAGTGCCGATATAAAGCCCTTAAACTGCATTTTAACTTTTGTCAGATGCACATCCATAAGCTCTGGATTGGCATTAACAACAAACAAAATATCCATTTTTTTTGTCGGAGGAGGTAAAGGCTTCTTCTTAGGTTTCTTTTTTAATACACTAGGATGGTACTCAGAAGCTTGTGTTTGCGAATTGACACCATTTGTCATAAAACCACAGCCTGTAAGCCACAGTATGCTCAACACACAGCTCAAACAAACAGTAATAAAACGAGCAACCATATAACAACTATAAGTTGTTTATAAAGAATCGGCAACAATTTTTTGAGCCAGTGGCACATAACTTGTGCTACAAAGGCTGAAATTAACACCACCTGTCAGCTCCGCTAAACGAGCTAGTTGCACCCCGTATTTATCTTCATCAGAAAAATCCCACCAATCACCGTAATCTGCTTGGCAACTATAATCGCCAGGTCTTACTAAAACACCGTAAGCTGTAAGAGTACCAGTAAGCTGATTTTTAAAAGTTTGCACTATATCTTCTGCTTTAACATACTTGCCACCATTTTTACCTTCGTCACTATCAGAAATAACAATCACCACTTTACGAGCGTTAGGTCTAAAAGTCCCTTTATTTGCTTGAAGAGCGTATTGGAGATTTTTCAGTGGCTGTTCATGCCAGTTACTGCAACCTGGAGACAGAGTACATGTACTTATATATGAAGTGCTATGGTCACTAGCATACTCGTAAGCACTATGATGCCTTAAAGTATCTAAAAAAATGGATGAGTGGTTTCTAACTTGTGGAGACAAAAACCTGGGTGCGTGTGTCAACAAGCGACCATTATCTTCTAAAGGGATAAGCCCACCTTTGTTATAAAAACCGCTAGAAAATAAATACCCCGGATCCGGACTCATAAAATAAATCCTCCAGTCTAAAGCTGATAAAGCTTGCACAAAGCCTCTAAAAGTACTTTGGGCATTAACTAAAAAATCATACATAGAGTGCGAGGCATCAACATTAAATAAAATATCTACTTGAGGTCCTCCGCCACTAGCAGAAGAATGGCTTCTCCCACCCACTAAATCACTACCTATAGTGGTCATACGCATGCGATATTTATTTTTGCCCCCTTTAACCCTGGGAGGATCTAAGCGTTTTTGTAATGGTTTTACAAAAGGTGGAGTGGGTGTGCGTCTGGCAACTGGAGGGTTCACAATATCTGCTGTTGGCACACGTCTTCTCATATTTTTATATTTTTTACCCGTACCATCTAAACCTTTACCTACTTTATGTGTATCATCAATTTGTTGATTAAGATTATTCACCCAACGGGGTCTAGTTTGTGTTTGAGGTACTACAACCTCATCTCTAGCAGACTGACGGTGGCGTCTTCTTCTTTTTTTGCTTTTAGACGAAGGTACAATGATCTTGCCTTCTGTGCTAGCTTCTATCCTAGAGGCTAATTGTTCATTCCATTCAGGACCTTTGTCGTCTAAGTTGATATCAGACGAGCCACAACCTGTAAGCACAGTCATTGTTAAAAATACAACCGCTAACAATAAGTAGTTTTTTTGTAGTTTATACATCGATACATCCTCCATAATATGTTCCATCATAATGTTCCATCATAACCATGTTTTATTAAATGTCCTATTAAACCTGTCCTATTAACCATGTCCTATTAAATGTTCTATAATAATTAACTCTATAGTAATTAACTCTATCCGTAACTCTTATATTTTATAAAATTCATTTTCTATACTTAAGAACTACTATAGTAAATTGTAGTTTGTAATAAAAAAGATATAAACAAAAGAAATAAATAAAAAACCAGACCCAAGTTTTAAACCCATTATCTAGTAAATGATTTAAATAGCCCTAATTTAATACTTAAGTTTTAAGACTAATTACCTTAAGCAAAAAGACCAGCTCGCCTCTTAAAGGGGAGATAAAGATTGTTGCAAACGAGGGTTTATCTTGATTTTTGAAACTGAACGCACCTGTTGCAAACAAGCCATAAAAAGTATGCGCCCCGCTAATCGTCTAGTGAACATAGCAAAAGCATCTGATTTAAGTGCTTTGCGAGCCGGGGGTTTTTGATAAAATTTGTTTATCTTTACTAAAAAAGACCTATCACGGATTCTCAATATTTTATTCACAATGCCTGTTTGTGGTAAGTAAGCTATTATCTCACCAAATAGCCTTTCATCATCTGTTATAGAAGAATCACTGGTAAGAGATAACCTACTTAAATCAAACTCAGGCACTTGTTCCCATTTCCAGTTTTGCAAACTTATGATTTGCCCTAATGCCCCCATATCGCGATTTTCCACATGCTGCTTTAAAGCACTAAACACTTTTTTATCTAGTGTATGAGAACGAAACATCACATAACTCACCTGCACTTTGAACAAAGCCAGCTCGTTATTGTGGTTTTCTTCTATTTGAGCAATACCCGCTGATTTGTTAAAGAAATTTTGAAACCGCAAAGCTTGTATTTCTTTCTTTATTTTTTTCTCAAAAAAGCTCGCAGACCAGCGGTTGTTTTCTAAAAAAGCGTAGTACCGAGAGCGTACAAAACGACCATCTTCCTTAAAAATCGGGATTTGCACAATACGATCACGCACTACTTGGTCCGAAACCAAAACCCCTGCATTATGAGCCGACTGATTCACCAGCTCTGTGTTGATAAGTGTTGTAATGGCTTCTTGCTTTAATTGAATTTGACGCTTTGCTTCCATATTAGAATCCAAAGCAGATGATGATGGGCGATTTTGCAACATTTCCAGATAATTTTGGTATTCTGCCCAAGAAATTACTTTATTATTAACACTAGCCACAGCTCCTCCTAAAGAAGACATTTGCCCAATCGGCACACCAATCAGCACAAACACCACACAAATAATGGAGAATACAATAAAGGAAAAGATGTTTTTCCCACGAAAAGGTTTTCTTATTTTTTCAAACATAAGCACTTTATAAAAGCCTATTAAAAGTCTATTATAAAAATCTATAATGTTTTATACTTTTTTTCAACATAACACTTAAAAAAATGTCATTATAAATGTAATTATAAGTATCACTATTAAACCATAGTAAGAAAGAGAGGTAAGAATTTGTATTTTTTTAATCTTAAAAAAGCCTTTTTAATACTCACTTTGTTAGTTGTTCCTATTTTTTTAATCACTTTAGAGCGTCGGCAATTAGAAAATATGTTTTTATTTCGATTTTTGTTGTATTTTTCCGGTCAAGTGCAGGTAGGAAGTCAGGCATTATCGGATTCTATAACGCATACTGTTACTCATTATACAACTCTTTTACAGATCAAAAAACAAAATAAATTATTATTGAGGAAGAACAGGAGGCTTCAGGCTCAGGTGTTTGTTTTAGAGGAGTTAAGGCAAGAAAACAGCAGGCTCAAAAAAATACTACAATTTAGCCCCACACGGCTTGGGCAGTTTATTTTTGCACAAGTTAGTGGCAGGGACCCTTTATCGCAGTATCAGTTAATAACCATCAATCGAGGGGAGCAAGATGGTGTGCGGACCAAAATGTCTGTTATTTCTGAAAATGGTTTTGTAGGGTATGTGTTTCGTGTCACAAAGAGTTTTTCTCACATTATTTTAGTCACCGACCCGCATGCTGTTGTAGAAGCCATTGTTCAAAGGTCACGGGTACGAGGCATATTAGAGGGTGCAGGGCGTGGGGTGGCACGGCTAAAGTATTTAAAACGCCGAGATGACATTAAAGTAGGAGATGTGGTGGTTACCACTCGTAGTGACCCTGGAGTTGCAGGCGGTTTTCCGATAGGGATGGTCACAAAAATCACGAAAGTTACTTATGGTCTCACCCAAAAAGTCACCATCACCCCTTTTATCAATCCCTCTCAATTAGAAGAAGTATTAATCGTTAAACACAAAACCATAGCGACAACAAAAGCACTAATAAAACAAGCAAAAGATGATATATGGTAAAAGCTGTGGCTAACCCTTACAAAATCACTTTATTTAATTATTTTGTTATGATGGGGCTTGTACCTCTTGTCATCATTATTATACAAAGTGGTTTGTGGCCCTTGATAGTTAAAAGTTTGCCACTTTATTTATGGGTACCGTATTTAATTTACTGGATTTTATATCGTCATACAATAGAAACAGTGGTGATGATTTATATATTATCTTTTATGATAGCCAGCAGTAGTTCTATTTTAGTAAGCCATTTGTTACTCATCCACGCTGTGATGTTTTTAACAATATTGTTTTTTAAAAGAGTGTACTATACCAGTATGAAATTTTTTAGCACAGCTTGCGGGGTAAGTTTATTGCTATTTCCTTTATTGCTATGGGTGTTATCTGTTTGGTTAGAGGGGCAGTTTTATTTTCCTGGGTTATTGGTGTGTTTAGGTGGGGGGGTGTTATCGTGGGGATTAGGCTTCCCACTACTTTTCAGTGTGCAATTTATTGACAAACAAACATTAGCGATTAAAACAACAAAATAAATAGGACTTATGAAAGATATTAGAGAAAAACTCCCTCGTATTGAAGAAGAGTTACAAGAAATGGCTCCTCGGTGGAAGTTTATCAAGTGGTTTCTCACAGGGGCTATTATGTTACTCATAGCCCGGCTGTGGTATTTACAAATTTTGCATGGGGCAAGGCTAAGGCAGTACTCAGAGCGTAATCGTTTAAAAGAAACCATCATTCAAGCAGAAAGAGGTTGGATTTTAGATCGCCATCAAACACCATTAGTCCATAACCAACAAGGGTTGGAGTTGACTATTACGCCTCAATATATTCACAATCTCACTTTAGTGGCCCAGCGTATTTCTGCTATTATTCACAAACCCCCACATCTTATTATTAAAAAAGTGCGTGAAAAAGAAAAACAATATGGTTCTTTCTACCCTGTGACAATCAAAAAGCACCTTTCTTTTCAGCAAATTGTATTGTTAAAACACTTGCAATGGGATGTTATGGGTATAGATATTAGAGAAAGCATTATTCGCCACTATCCTTTAAAAAAAAATGGGGCTCATTTATTGGGTTATTTAGGAGAGATTTCTAAAAAACAAATCCACCAGTTGAATAAAAAATATAGCAAAAGCTTTCGTTTTAAACCCGGTGATTTAGTAGGTAAAAGTGGCTTAGAGTCTGTATGGGAGTACGAGCTAAGGGGAGAAGATGGTTTTTCTTTTGTAGAAGTCAATGTACACAACAAACAATCAGCTTCTAACATTGCGGGGCTTTGGAGTTTTAAACCAAAGCCTGCAAAAAGGGGGCATAACTTAGTACTGACTATTGACAAACAATTACAAGAAAAAGCCTATCGTTCTTTACTAAGGAAAGATAAGATTGGTCCAAGGGATGGGGCTATTATCGTTATGAAAACCAATGGTGAAATTTTAGCTTGGTGTTCTGCACCTTCTTATGATCCTAACATTTTTTCGATAGGTATTTCTAACAAGCAGTGGCAACAACTATCACAAAACCCAAGGGGACCTTTACGCAACAAAGCCATTCAAAATCATTATGCCCCAGGGTCTATCTTTAAACCCATTGTGGCTTTAGCTGCTTTACAACAAAACATTGTCACCCCAAAAACGCTTATTCACTCTCCTCAACATATTGTATTTAAAAAACGCACCTATCACGACTACCGAAAAACAGGACATGGCTCTATCAACATTGTATCTGCCATAGAGAGGTCAGCCAATGTGTTTTTTTACAAATTAGGTATAGAGTTAGGCATAGATGCTATGTCTTATTATGCTCGTTTAATGCATTTAGGGCAAAAAACGGGTGTCCAATTAAAAGGAGAAATTGCAGGCTTCATACCTACTACCAAATGGAAAGCTCAGCATTTAAAAGAAAACTGGCAAGAAGGTGAAAACTTATCTCATGCCATAGGGCAGGGTTTCATACTAGTTACTCCTTTACAAATGGCAGTAGCCTACAACACTATTGCCACAGAAGGTGATATCGTTAAACCATTTATTGTGAAAAAAATTATCGACTCTCGTCATCAAGAAATAAAAACATTCAAACCAGAAATAATAAAACACATATCGGATTCACAGATAAATCGCATACATTTTCAAACCATTAAGAAAGCTTTGACACAAGTGGTGCAAGGGCAACAAGGTACAGCTAAATGGTGGAAAGTCAGAGGCATTAAAGTGGCTGGCAAAACGGGTACTGCACAAGTGGTGTCTTTATCTAAGCAAAACATTCGTAAAAAGTGCTTTAAACAAGAAAAGTCAAAGCGGCACCATGGCTGGTTTGTGGCTTTTGCCCCAGCACACAAGCCAGAAATTGTGGTATCTGTGTTGACAGAGCATTCTTGCTCTGGGGCGAGTGGGGCTGCTCCTGTTGTAAGAGATATTATTGATTTTTATTTTAACAAAATGGCTCAAAACACAACACAGCAAAAAAAAGGCAAAACCCGTGTATTTTAAAGACCCTATCCCTAAACAATCTATTATAAAGAAGTTTAATTGGAGTTTATTGGTAACCACTTTGACTTTAATTATTATTGGGTTATTGAATTTATATAGTGTATCGCATCGCCCTCACTCTGGGGCAGATCAGTTATTTTATTTACAAACAATATGGCTCACAATGGGGGTGTGTGTATTTTTTGGTTTTTCTTTTATGCACTACCATTATTTAATTAAATGGGCGTATATTATTTATGGCTTTAATGTAATATGTTTAATGGCTGTATATTTATGGGGGCAATCTTACGGAGGGGCAAAAAGGTGGTTAGACCTTATTTTCTTTTCTTATCAACCAGCTGAAACAACAAAGTTAGTACTAGTGATTGTGTTAGCACGGCTTTTATCTATTAAAAGAAGTTGGCAAGTTATGACTACAGAGTTAGTAAAACCCGTAATATTTATTTTAGTGCCTGTGTTATTGATTACTCGTCAACCAGATTTAGGCACAGCCTTAATTATTATGATTATTACCACTTCTGTTATTATATTTGCTAAGGTGCATAAGTATGTATTGTTTTCGGCTTTAGCTTTGGTGGTATTTGTAACACCTTTAGCATGGAAGTTTGGTTTAAAAGAATATCAAAAAAACCGTATTATTACTTTTATCTCTCCAGGGCAAGACCCCAGGGGAACGGGTTACAACACCATTCAATCTAAAATTGCTATTGGTAGTGGGCAATTTATGGGTAAGGGCTTTCAAAAAGGCACTCAATCGCAATTAGAGTTTTTACCAGAACGACACACAGATTTTATTTTTAGCGTACTGAGTGAAGAACATGGTTTTATCGGTAGTGTGGTAACGATTTTATTATTTTTGCTTTTGATTTTTATTGGGTTTCATTCTGCCTTACAAGCCAGAGACAAAGAAGGAGTTTTTTTATGTGTAGGCATGTCGTTTTATTTATTTTGGCATATTTTTATTAATATAGCTATGACTATGGGGTTATTACCGGTAGTAGGTGTACCTTTACCCTTATTATCTTATGGTGGTTCTAGTCTCATTACAACAATGACAGCTTTAGGAGTGATATCCTCTGTATCTTGCAGAAAGTATTTATTTTAAATTTTAATTTATTGCCTTAAAGTAACTTTGAAGTATCACCCAACCATTCTTTTATCTATTGTTTTTTTACTTATCGAAATAGTGTTCTACACACCCTGATTACAGGATCTATATATTCTGTACCCATCCGACTAGGATAAAGCAATTTCTTAGCTGATTTTGTTTCAGCAGAAAGAGGCCATAATTTTTGTAAAATCTGAAAAATCTCATTCTGCACTTCTTCATTACTAGTAGGGCTTTTTAGCTGATTTAATAAAACATCTCTAGCAACTGGATCGTCATAATGCCCTAAAGCATTTTCTAAGGATGGATGATTAAGCACTAACAAAGCAATGGCACTTTCTCTTCTCACAGTTTGATGTAAGTCTGTGTCTGCTAAATCTTGTATTTTTTGTTTAATTTGCCAATTTACAGATACCATTTTAGCTAAAGCCCCTACGACTTCAAAACGAATCCTCCAATCAGAATCTGATAAATAATATTTTAATGTACGATGAATGTCCCAATGTGCAGAATGCACAGACCCTAACACCCGAAGGACTTTAGCTTTTGTATAAAAATCACTATCAGCAACCACTAACATACCTAACACTTTTTGTTGGCTATTAACAGTTTGTAACTCTAAATCTTCTTGTAATGTTGATAATATATCAAAAGGCACTACATGGCGACGAGGGTTTTCAAATATCAAATTCATTAATTGATCGCGAAATACAAAAAAAGCCTCCTTATCTGAACCTTTATTTTCAGATGCTACCACTAACATAGATATATTTTTTATACTCTCTAAGGCTTTATTATAGTGTTTAGCAACAGAGCTTTTAACATCTTCTATTATGTCATTTAATTGTTGCTTCACATAAGAAAACTCTGAAGATTCTTCTCCTCTATGATTACCTAATTCAAACAAGGATTGCTGATGATAAGATACTGAATGAGTAGAAGCTTTAGAATCAGCAAAATCTTCAGAAAAATGAGGAGAAGGAAACATCGTTGCCTTTAAAACATTTTTAATACCCCATCGTAATTCTTGAGAAACACCCGGTAATTGAGAAAGATAATACAAATCTGCATCAAAATTGCCCGATAAACGCCAGCTCCTACTGGCATTAAAATAAGGATGCTCTGCAAATAACAAAGCTAAAATGCTTTCTTGCCGAATTTGAGTATCTGTACTAATAGAGGATGCAAAGGCTGTAAGTTTTGCTTCCACTACAGGCGACAAGTGACCAAAAAAATACACCGTCTCGCCAAGCATTTTTATAATATCCGATTTTAAAAACACCCCATAGTTTTTGGTTTTTTTATATTGCTGTGTGAGATGCTGAATGGTCTTTAAAGAATGTGCTTTGCTATGTGTGTTTAAATAATGAATATGCTTTTCATTATCTAAAGCTACTAATAGTTTTTTTTGAATGGTTAAACCCTTTGGCTTGTTATAAATAATACTATCCATTAATAAGTACAAAGCTTTGTAGAAAGTTGTGGGATCGAAATCTAAAATAACCTCTACTAATGGGTTTTGAAAGGGTAAAAGAAGAGTTTTATCAGAGTCTGCTAAATTCCAATATCTCTGTTTTACCTCCCATAACTGATGGATAGCTTGACGGCGATGAACAATCTGCACACTTGCTTTAAAAGCTTTAGATATTTTTGCTAATTTTTTAACAATAACCGATGATGCAGGTACATTGATACCAATAGCCCTACCCCTGCTGTGAGCTTTGTTGTAAGACTTACTATATGCCGTGCCGTACGCAAAACCCGTAACATAATAAACTATAAAAATATTTAGTAAAATAAATCTCATAAAGATTGAGTGTCCTTTTTTGTGGCTTTTGTGGTGCCAGTTTTTTTGCCGTCCGTTATTTTTAGTCCGTTTTTTGCTATCCTTTCTGCAATCCTGTTTTTTTGTAGCCCTTTTGTTGTAATGTCTGGTTGTAAGTTTTCTTACAAAAAAGCTGTTTTTTCAACTTTTTTTTGTATTTTGAGAAATTTTAGAGCTTGTGGAATACACCACCGTTCATCTTCTTATCCCTTAAACCCCTTTATAAAGGCACTTTTAAAAAAAAGTGTGAAAAACTTACAAACTTTTAATATTGCCCCTTGCCACAATTTAAAGATTCATGTATCACTATTTGCACGATGAAAAATAAGCTGTGTATTTTAACCTCCACTTTGTGCTTAACTCTTTTGAGCCATACCGCCTGCACAAGAAAAATTATAAAAACATACCCTCAATTGAAACATCAGTTTAAACAAAGTACTGCAGATACCTTATATAACAAAGCAGATTTTGAAGTCCTCAATTCACAAACACAACCTGCACATTTTATTAATAAAGATTTATTAGAAGATAACACCATCACCATTAGAACAAACCCAACTGGCACCCCTGTTAAAATATCTTCTACGGCAGGAGAAGTTAAAATTGACTCTTCCATATCTTTTGTTAATCAATATTACTTAATAGGGTATACGGTACAATCTAAGCTTAATAAAAAACAAGAGCTTTTAAGTAAGCTATTAGGTAATATAAAAGATTTTAAAGGCTTTCCTAATACTACTTATCGTATTGTACCTTCTTTGCGTAAAAACTACCTTGTTTTATACCGTGTAGCCAAAAAAAGCCAAATACCTTATGATGAATATTCATCAGCTATTACTTTAAATAACGAACTCATAGCAGCCCCTCTTGTAGGCTATCCTATAAAGTACTGTAAAGCAGAAGTATTGAAAAATGATGATTACGAAGACACAGGTCAGTACCGCCCTAAATGTGAAGATATTTCGCAAAAGAGTGCAGAATATATTCAATTTAACCAAATAGATAAAAATGTATTTCAATATGAACCTAAAATGGACTACTTTCCAAGTGATTTTTTTAACGGTAAGTGGTTTTTTACCGAAACTGTCATTGCCACTAATGAAAATGCCTCTCTTAACAGAATACATACGGGCTTTCAAATGGGTACATTAGTGGAATTCAAAAAAGAACCTGAACGGCTTTTAGCAGTAGAATCTAGTGGTATAAATATAGAAGATAAAGATAAACAGCGTACAATAGCAATACCTATTGAATGGGAAGATCACAGCTTTGATTTTAGTGATAAAAAAGCTACTTTTAAAGAAAAGATGCAAGACAAAATAAGAGATATTAACAGACCTTATTTTAAAATTTTATTTAATAAGCTATTAGGAGAGAATTCAGGTACCACATTAAAAGATATTAAAATTACAGATGATTACTTTAGTTATGCTTTTGATATAGAGCAACATGGTACATTAGTTACCTTACAAATTGCTTTTATGAAAGAAAAAACCGACCACACAAACCACCCAGAAAAACAATGGATAGCAAGTAACCATAAAGACTTTTTTTCTACTTTCTTTACTGAAAGGCAACACTATGTATCTGCTGATGAACACACCACTCAAGACATAAACCACTACCGCCGTGTTACTCGCTTTAACCCTAATAATAAAGTTATTAAATGGCACTTTTCTAAAAACAGTACACATGCCCCTTGGATACGACAGTTAGTGCGTCATGCTGTGGCTTTATGGGATAAAGCTTTTAGCAAAGCTGCTGAAGGCACTGGCAAAACCCCCATCCGTATTGTGCTAGATGAAAGTAAAGAGGTAGATTTAGGAGACCTTCATTTTAATATTATCAATATGGTAGAAATGAAATCAGATCTTCCTAGTGGACTGCTAGGCTACGGACCTAGTATTTCCCACCCTATTACCGGTGAGGTTATTGCTGGTACAGCTAATATATATGTCAATCCAATATTAACCCAATATATTAATATTATTAGAGGATATATTCGCTTCCATTTATTTCCACCAATATGGAAATGGCTACCCAATTCCCCCGGGGTATCTACTTATTTACATGAAAGAATACAACAACTATGCCCAGAAGTTGCCACATTTATTAAAAACAATCAAAATATAAAATTTTTAGGTCAAAATACTATAATAGATGATAAAAGTATTACCAGGCAATGTGCTATCACCATGGCAAGAGAAGAAATGTTATCCACCATTTTACACGAAATGGGACACACTTTTTCTTTAATGCATAATTATACAGCCTCAGTAGATACAAAAAATATGTACGAAAGTTATGAAGAAATAAAAGCCATATTTGGCGATAATATTCTTAATAACTCCACCCCCAGCCATCCAAAGCCTGCGTACTTCTCTTCTGTAATGGATTATGGACTGTTTACTCAACCTCTATTAACTGTACCCGGTAAATATGATATAGATGCCATACGCTTTATTTATTACGATAGGGTGCAAACACAAGATGGCTCTATGATAAAAGTTGCTAATAACCCTAATAAAGATACAAAAAGTATTTTACAAATAGCAAATAAACAAGGAAAGAAAGTAAAAAAATATGCAAAATGCGGAAAAATTACTATAGGACATATTGTTTTAGATGGAGATCAGGATAATCCATTTTGCGAACAGTTTGACTATGGTAAAACATCAGAACAAATTATTAAAAATCACATTATACATTTTAAAAATCTTATGATGAGGGAATTAAAATTTTATGACACCAATAAAGATACCGAAAGACATGTATTTCGCTTTTTCAATCAAGCTCAATATTTAGGCGATGTTATTGGCAAGTGGATTACTGCTTATACAAAAGAACGGGTACAGCTGACATCTGGAAAACATATAACACTACCCATCTACTCTGAAAATAACGAGGAATACATCAACACCTTAGAAAATACAGCCAAGCATAATAGTAATTTTAAACAATATTATGATGTTAAAAAACTACTATTTGACTTTTTTAAAGAAGTAATATCCCTACCTACGCAAACATGTTTTTTTGCAACACCAGATGATGACACTTATTACAATTTCTCTCTCATTAGGATTAAAAGATATATAAGCACTAACTTTAATTTACAACATTCCGCTATTATTAGCAGTTGCCAATCACCCCTTGTATTAAATGCGGCAAAACAGATGACTAAACAAACAGACTTACAATTTGTGACAGAAATAGGTTTTCCACCTATAAGACAATCTTATAGTGTGCCAATACATATAGCAAATGACCTTGACGAACATTCTATTTTTATGAATAATATATACGCTCCAGTCCTTATGTCTTTATCAAACATATTAGAAGAGCCAGATTTAAAAGTAGAAGTTTTAGATAAAATATTTATTCCCTACATGTTAAAAGGTAATGACATAACACCTTACCATTATCAGTTTCCAAAATCAGCACCCCCCCCTCCGAAATATATAGAATCTTATTTCTCTGATGAATTAATTTTTTCTGCAGAAAATGGATTAAATAGCATGCCAGGCTCAACACATGAAAGGTTAAAGTCTTTGCGTAAGTTGTTTTTATTTCAAAGCATATTCTTCTCACTAGACCGTGCCACTCAGAATGAATATGAACAATTTATTAAAAAATACTCTTGTAAAATCATACCAGATAAAGACATTGATGATAACTTTATGGATCGCATACAAAGACCATACTTCCAAAATCAAGTGCCTTACATAAAGGTACTGTTAAATAAATTTAACACACAATACCCAAAACTCACAAAGTATCGTGCTAATGCTTTTACACAATTTTTACACGAGCAAAAAGATGTGTTTCACACAGAGCATAGTAACAAACACATTTTATGTATTCCTTATTCTGGTGAAAACAATAATGTGTTAATAAATATAATAAAAAAATATAATAAAATTAGACAATGTACTAACACAAAAAAAGCACAAAGCTCGTATTGTGAAAACACTAAAAACAAACAGTTGATTTTAAATCTTATTGAAAAATACATTCTCATCGTCAATGCCCAGCCAGCACTGTTAAATAATTAAATGCCACTACTAATTGCTTTGTTGTTACTAAGCGTGAATGGAGTTCACTTATCTGTTTATGCCACACCTGCCACTCAAGGGGCTTCTTTATCTCTTACCACACCACCTAAAAAAACATCTGACAATATACTACAAGGTAGCGTTACCACTAAGATACTTCGAAATATCCGTATTAACGAATCCATTTTTGACACCACTAAACGAGATAATCTATTAGATACTCTGGATATACAAAACACTTTTTTCTTATCCTACGCTACAGATAAGAGCTTTCTTAACCGGTACTGGATATTTAATGAAAAAGACATATTTTTCTCCCTTAGTTATAGAAGGGCTATGTATGCTAACCACATTAAGTTACGCGACACTTGTTGGCATTCTGTACTATGTTTTAACAATGCAGAAATAGGGTTATCACACAAACTCATTAATAAATGGTGGAGTAAAAATAGTGATGTTTTTTACTACTTAACACTACCTGTTTCTAAAAAATCTGTAACAGAATCGTTTTTATTTGGAACAGGAGTGAGGTTAGAAACGCAACATCCCCTAACTGGCATGCCACGAGGAAAGTGGGAGTGGGAGGCTTCTCATTCTTTAGATTTTAACTGGTACATGTACCAAGAGGCTAATCAAAAGGGTACTCTCTATAATGTACCTCTACAAAGCTCTCACAAAATAGAATTAAGTTTAAATTACTCTAAACACTCTTTTTTGCCTGAGCTTTTTTTAATAGGGAAATACGCAGTTTATGTTAATATGAAAAAAAACATATTCCACGAAAGTGCCTTAGGTGGTGGGGGGTATTGGAATATTAACAAAACATGGAAGATTGTAGCTTCTCTTATGTGGGGCGATAATTTTTTTAAAACTCAAGGCACAGCCCTTACCCCTAAAACAACTGTGTTTAGCCCTGATAAGACATTTTTTAGCATCGCTACTTCTTTAAATTTTTAATCTAGGTTACAATATTGCTATGTCTGATTGGAAAACATGGAACCTTTTTCAACCCACGCAAGAACACGCCCTCCTGCGTCAAACAGTAGCTAATTTCACAAAAAATGAAGTAGAAAAACAAGCTTTAGAATATGACCGAAAAGAGCAATTTAACCTCCCTTTGTTTAAAAAAATGGGAAGTTTAGGGCTTTTAGGGCTTACTGCAGACACCAGCTTAGGTGGTGGGGGTATGGATGCCTTATCAGCTGTGATTGTGCATGAGGAACTAAGCTACTCAGACCCCGGACTGTGCCTTAGTTATTTAGCTCACACTATACTTTGCACGCACAATATATCAGTTAATGCGAGTGAGGAGCAAAAAAAACGCTGGCTCCCGAGGCTATGCTCGGGCTCTTGGGTAGGTGCTATGGCGATGTCAGAAGCTGAAGCAGGTACGGATGTACTCAATATGAAAACCCATTTTGAAAAACAAAATAACCAGTTTATTATTAATGGTCGTAAGATGTGGATCACCAATGGTGCATTAGACGAGAAAAACTCTCCCGCTGATTGTGTGTTGCTTTACGCTATATCAAAAAAAGATAAAAAAATATCTACTTTTTTAGTAGAAAAAAATAGCAAAGGCTTTGTTGTGGGGCAAAAAATTAAAGACAAAACAGGGATGCGTGCCTCCAATACAGCAGAACTTGTATTTAACAACTGCACCCTACCCGCCCAAAACCTTATTGGCAAACAAGATGAATCGCTATTTCAAATGATGAGAAATTTAGAGTTTGAAAGGCTATCTCTTGCAGCTATGAGCCTTGGTATTGCTAAACGATGCCTGTATGAAATGAACCACTATGCCACCACTCGCACCACTTTTGGAAAACCTATCCGTCACCATGGTCAAATTCAAAAATATTTAGCTAAAAGTTACGCTCAATATATGAGCTGCAAAACTTTTATCTACAACATTGCTCGCCAAATACAGCTGGACCAAAATAAAATCCAACGGCTAGAATGCGATAGTGCTAAACTCATTACTGCCCAAGTAGCTAAACAAATTGCCGATAACGCCATGCAGATTTTAGGAGGCTATGGCTATGTGGGAGAGTACACAGTAGAGCGATTGTGGAGAGATTCCAAACTATTAGAAATTGGTGGTGGCACTAACGAAGCTTTGGAAAAAAACATCACTAAAGAAATGGAAAAACCTCTGTCTTTATAACCTTTTTTTTCCATCTTATGTTATAAAAACCACCTTTATTTTTTACGATAAGATCTATGTTGTTGCGAGGATCTTTGTGAAGACCTTTGATAACCACCATATCTTTTAGCAGAAGAAGCAAATCTATGGCTCCCCGAATGTTGATGTTGTGGTGATTGGTGTCTCCCATAAGAGTTATTACTACCACTACTTTGCTTTGCTTTATAATAACTGCTGTGGTGGGGGCGATGACGCTCATTACCACCACTACTGCCATAAGCACTTTTTTTACGGGGTAAAGATGCCGATAAGTGAGAGCCACCTGACCAATCCCTGCTATCCCTATTGCCGATAAAGCGTTTTTTGTTATCATCATTATACCTTCTTCTGCCAGTTACTTTTGCATCATAACTGCCACTATAGAAATCATCTGATAAGGTGTTGCCACCACTTTCTCTTAAGTTAAGGGGAGACATTTTAGATGCGTTCGTTATTTTTTTAATCTCTTGATCTTGTTGAATTAAAACTTCACCTACGGAAGATACTTCTTTTTTATGAATTTTATTTAAAAATTGCTTCGTAATGCCTTTTCGATATTTAAGTTTTTCTACTTGCTCTGATAAATCCACCGTCACATCCCCAAAACAAAAAAGCTGACAAGAAAGCCTACGATCATCTAAAAAATGCCCAGCCCCTATAAGCTCCACCTCTTTAGCATTAGGTGGCAACACACAAGCCTCCCCTTCTACAATATACACACGACACTCTGCACAAGCACACATCCCGTTACAAGAAGAACTAATGGGTAGTTTATTAGCCCGGGCGGCTTCTAATACACTACTTCCTACAGGCACTTCGACCGACACATTTTGAGGTAAGAATTTTACTTTCATAAGGTAAATATAGCAAATAAATGCTTGCTTTCAAAATTATTTTGCTTATTATATATTGTTCTCTTTAAAAAGTAGTAGCGAAGGGAGCAAAAAAACTGGACAAAAAGCTTAAGAGAATGGTTTGGGGACTTTCTTCTTTGGGGAACAAATAGAAAGTTTTTATGATATTATTAGATGGTGCTTTAAGAGCATGGTTGAAAGACACTTCAGTTCAAAGGTGTTAAAAGGCAATAAGTAAAAGAAGGAGAAAAGCAAAATCATGTCGGAACAAAGAAAACCCATTACTTTAAAAGGCAAATCTCTTTTAGAAACAGAGCTAAAGCGACTAATGGAAGTAGAAAGACCTAAAGTAATTAAAGCCATTGAGACAGCCCGCGGGCATGGCGATTTGAGCGAAAATGCCGATTACGCCGCCGCTAAAGAGCAACAAGGGCATATTGAAGGTCGCATCAGTCACATTAGCAATATCCTTAGTAATGCAGAAGTAATAGATACCAGTGCTATCAAATCAGACCGTATCACCTTTGGTGCTTATGTGGAGTTAGAAGAAGAAAGTGGCAAAAAAGTAACTTACCAAATCGTGGGTGAAGAAGAAGCAGATGTGCATCAAGGTAAAATCTCTATAAAATCCCCCCTTGCTCGCAGACTAATAGGTAAAAAAACAAACGAGGAGTTTGAACTACAAAACCCTAAGGGAGAAAAAATTTATCAAATAAAAAACTTTTACTTTAAATAACTACCCCCCCTTCCGCCTCTTATTTTTTAATAAAACTCCAAGGGTGATACAACAGAATATAACAACAGGGTATAACAACAGAATATAACAACAGGGTATAACAGCAGATATAACAACAGAGTATAACAGCAGGATATAACAAAAATGCAAAAAACAACTTAACAAACAATGCAAAAAAAACTAAAAACCCCAAGGCTTTTTTTAAAAATAAATATTGTATTATTTACGGGGCTTTTGTGTTTTATGCTGATAGCATCTTACTTACTCGCACACAAACAACACCAACATTTTAAACCATCTATTAAATTATCCGGTACAGAAGTATTAGTGCAATATTACTTACATGTTTATTTCCCTAAACAATTCCCAAACCTTTCACAAACTGCTTTATTTTTATCACATTTAAAATGGCTGGGGTTAGTAATGAGTGCAGGGTTTTTATTTTTATCTTTAGCACTATTTTTATACTTAAGGCGGTTTATCAACGCCAGCCATTTTGTTTTTAAAGCTTTAACTTTTACCAACAAAAAACAAAAACAAAAAGGGCTTTGTTACCTTACTCACAACCACAATCCTTATTTAAAGCCTGTAAAAAAACCACTGCTTTCTTTATTATCTGATAAAACATTTAAACCTGCTTTATCTAAAAAAGATAAAGATATTTATTTTTCTCACATTATTAAAGATGTTGTACATCAAGCCGGCATTCTGTATCCTGATTGGACAATACAAACTGATATAGATTCAGATATTTTGTTACCGGTTTTTGCAGATCATTTATTTCAATCTATTTGGGAGTTAGTAAAAAACGCTGTGGACACTAATACTGAAAACAAAACTCTTAACATTCGCACTGTCACCAAAAATGACGAATGGTTTTGTTGCACGGTAAGTGATAAAGGTCCGGGTATGCATAAAACCACCCTCACTCAAGCATGCCTGCCTTATTTTACCACTAAACCACAGGCTATTGGCATGGGGCTTACTTTAGTAGATAAAACACTGTCTAGGTTAGGGGGGCTTTTGCATTTTGATTCTCCTGATGATAGCCCAGGGCTTAGTGTATCACTCATGATACCTTTAGATTATATTGATCATATTAAAACCTTAAAAAACACAAACAATTATACTGATCATAATATACAAAAAGGAGCAATGGCTTAATATGCTTTCTTTACCTCAATGGATAGCACAATTAAAACAATGCTACGATATTCCTACTACCATCGAGCTGTTTGTTAAAAAATCTCCTGTGCCTACATTGTATTTTGCATATAATGTACACAACGCACAGCTTACTTTAAAATGCCACAATTTATCTCACACTAAAAGTCAAACACTGTATCTTTATGAAATGGAGCCTGAGTTTCATCCTAGTCAATTATATCACCCAAAAAACATACCTAGTGTGCATAAAATATTTACTCAACTCTTAGATAACGCTACTTACGAATGCACACCACTTGTATTTAACAAGCAAGTAACAGGTATTGTTGCTTATCAAACAAGCTCTCTAAAACAACACATAAACACTATTAAACAATTAAAAAACCAACTTTTTATTTTAGATTATTATATTAAAAACTTTTTATGGATGGATTGTTGGCAAAAAGATCACACTATTGACATGGGTACAAATTGTTTAAATAAAAAATCTTTATTAAAGATATTGTTTATGGAAGTCTCCCGTGCAAGAAGGTTATTATTACCCGTTAGTGTTATTGCTTTACAGGTAGATTGTATAAGTGCATTAGAATCTGCTTATGGGTCTTATCAAACCACACTACTTTTAAAATCTTTAGCTAATAACATTAAGATGGAGATGAGGGCTTATGACAGTTTAGGTGTATTAGAGGGTGGGAAATTAGCACTTATTTTACCACACACAGGGGAAAGTAGTGCTGGCATGAGGGCTGAAAAAATCAGGTGGGTCGTTAAGTCTTCTGATTTTTCTAAAGTGTTCCCCACGCATCCACAAATCAGTATTAGTTTAGGGTTAGTGGAATACCCTAAAGTAGGACGATCGGCAGAAGATTTACTGCACTATGTACTTAAAGCATGTGCTTTTGCTCACACAGAATGTGGTGGTAATATGACAGCTGTCGCTGACCCAAGTACAGGCTTTAAACAAGACTTCCAAGTGCCAGATAGAAGGCATGATTTAATTAGAAATTTGTAAGCACATATTTATATGTCAATTATTAAACACTTATTTAAAAAGGCTTAAAAACCAATGTTTAAAAATGCTTTAGTCAGTGTGTCGGACAAAACAGGCTTGGTAGAGTTTATTAGCCCTTTAGTAAAACAAGGGATGCGAGTGGTTGCAACAGGGGGGACTGCCAGTTACCTTAAAAAAACAGGTATTGCAGTTAAAACGGTAGAAGAGCAAACTTATGCCCCAGAGGTTATGGGTGGCAGGGTTAAGTCTTTACACCCACGCATTCATATTCCGTTATTAGCACGAGGGGAAATAGACAAACAACTACTAGAAAAAGAAAACTTACAAGCTTTTGATTTATTAATCTGCAATCTATATCCTTTTGAAAAAACACCTACAATAGAAAACATTGATGTAGGTGGTCCAACTTTATTAAGGGCAGGGGCTAAAAACTTTCAATATGTAACAGTGGTATGCGATCCATTAGACTACCCTCTTATTGCTAAAAACGGCAAACCTAATTTAGAAAAAAGAAAGCACTTGGCTGGTAAAGTGTTTTCTGTTCTGGCTGACTATAATAAGTCTATTTCAAAAAATCTTAATAGTCATATAGAACAAAACGAGGATTTGTATTTACAGGCAAAATTTTTTAAAACTTTGCGTTATGGGGAAAACCCAGGGCAAAAAGCTAAGTGGTTGACTTGTGAAGAACATGGTTTGCACAACATGCATCAACATCAGGGAAAAGAGCTATCGTTTAACAATTTAAAAGATATTAATTCTGCTGTAAATATGGTAAAAGAATTTCAAAAGCCATGTTGTGTTGCCGTTAAACATAATAACCCCTGTGGTGTAGCTATTTCTAATACAATAGACAAAGCTATGGATTTAGCTTTAAAAGCAGACCCGGTTAGTGTGTTTGGTGGAATGTTGGCTGTTAATCGCAAAATTGATAAACTGGAGGCTCAAAAATGTTGTTCTATTTTTTTATCAGGAGTGATTGCACATGATTACTCCCCTTCAGCTTTAGAGGTATTAAGTGCAAAAAAAAACTTACAAGTTATAAAATGGTCTGATTGGAACAAAGTCTCTAAAGCACCACAGCTACATTCTATTGCAGGTGGGGTTTTATTACAGGAGGCTTATGTTGATAAAACCAGTATGCAAAGTTGGAAAATTTTTGGCGATAAACCAAGTTTATCAGTTATCAGAGATTTAAACTTAGCATGGAAGGTGTGTGCACATTTAAAAAGCAATGCTATTTCTGTGGTTATGGGTGGTCAAACATTGGGGCTTGGTATGGGGCAGGTCAGTAGAATTCAAGCGGTGGAGGGGGCGGTTGCAAATTGGAAAAAATTTCACGCGGATATTTATTCAGCTGTGGAGGCTTCAGGTCAATCAGCTAGTCAGTCTGCAAGGCAATCTACTAGTCAATCAGCTAGTCAGTCTGTTAAAATTAAAAAAAATAACTCAGCTGTGGTACTGGCAAGTGATGGTTTTTTTCCGTTTGCTGATTCGGTAGAAGTGGCAGGAAAAGCGGGTGTTAAGTGGATTATTCAACCTGGGGGCTCTGTTCGCGATAAAGAAATATTAGAAGTAGCTAAAAAGCTTTCTATCAATATGATTTTTACAGGGCAAAGGTGTTTCCTACACTAGGGGGAGGGGTAAAAGAGCTAACGCTCTTTATCGTTTCCACTTAGTTAATAAAAACCTCAAAATTTAAAATTGTTTTTGCATCCATTATTGTCATTTCTTCGTCGGTCGCTATTTCTTTCGTCAGTTGTCATTACTAAATGGGGACAGGAATCTAGAAAAGCTACCCGCTGTTTTTTATCCTAGTAGGTTTGTCATCTTTATTTTACAGAGCCACTACTGCCACTTGATGAGGTGGGCTGTTCACTGGTTGTGTTTATCTGTTTTGTGTATTCGTTGTATTTACTTCTAAGCCTTACATGTTTGTTGAAAGCTGATAAATACTCTTTTTCAAGCTTACTGCATGTAGTTTCTTGTTTTTTATATTTTTTATAAGCTTTATGTACTTTAGGGTCAGCTGAATCTTTTCCACAAGGTCCGTCTTCTTCATACCGAATGGTACGTAATTGTCGCCTCGTGTATTCTAAATCTTTTGTTGCATTCTCAAAATCATCCCATGCATTCTGATATGCTGTTGAAACAGATTTAATTTTGGATTTTGTATCAGGATCGCGCCATTTTTTTGGGTCTTTCAGGCTTAGTGCATACAAATCATCTAGTTGCTTTCCCAAGGCTGTATATGTTTTACCTTTAACTGTATTTGTTTTAATATGTTGTATTTTATCATAAATATCTTTTTCTTTGGTTTCTAAACTTTTAATAGATGGATGATTACTGGAGTCACAGATGTGTTTCCAGTTATAATAAGTCATTAGAGAGTGAGATAAATCTCCGGTATAGGTATTAATCTTAGCGTTACAAATAATCTGGTATTTACTTGCATACTTGTTGAATTCTTTTAAAGCATCTCTTACTTCCTTTACTGACGGAAAACACACTTCAGGTAATACCTTTTTACCAAAACCAATGCTCGGAAAAATTAAAATTGCTAAAAATATAATAGTATGTTTCATAATACACTCCTCCTTTTTTTAATATTAAGTTAATAGTTTATTTATTAAATTAAATAATATATTTCTCCTATCCCGCTTTGTGTTTGGTTTAATTTTATATGTCTTGAATTGTACACTTTTACAAATTGTACATTATACTAACTTGATAAGACTTAAACTACTCATATTAGCAATTATAAATATTTTTTCATAAATTACAAGCTTTATTTTTAAAGAATTAAAAAAATCTATAAATTTATACTTTAGTCTAGTAGTTAAGTAAATACTTTTGGTTTAAAGGTTTTTGATTTGACAAAACTTCCAGAAAGGTAACGACCTTCCACCTTTATTTGCTAAACCTATATCTTTTGTGCTGGTATGTACTTGATAAAATTCTGGTATATTTGTTCGTTCTTTAAAGTATTTTATATGTTTAGAAATAGTTGTTTGCGATAACTTACATTCCACTGCAAATTGAGGGTTTTTATTTTTTAAAACAACAAAATCTATTTCTCTTCCTTGTCGGTCTCTTAAGTACCTAAGCTCCATACAATAGCCCTCAGTATCTTGTATATAATGGCAGTATTTTAATAAATGAGAAGCCACCATATTTTCAAATTGTGAGCTAGGGGAGCTTGCCCCTGCCCAATCCCACAAGTACAGTTTTTGTTCTTTTTTGACAGCTTTAATTTTAGGGCTACCAAAAGGAGCAATACGATAACATATATACATAGCCTCTAAAATATCTAACCACCGGCAAAGTGTGTTATGGCTTACTTGTAAATCTTGCCTAAGGTTTTCTATAGAGAGAATAGACCCTGCTCTATCTATTAAAGCTTGTATTAATACTTCAATGGTGGATATTTCTTTTATATTTTCTAAACTATTAATATCTGTGTGAACTACTCGATTAAGCCTTTCTAAAGACCATCTTCTATAAGTTTTTTGACTGCCTGATAAAATAGGCTCTGGAAAACCTCCTAAATGCAACATAGTAGTTACATCATCTTGATTGGGCTTTGTAATAAGTTCCGTAAGGCTAAAAGGATGCAAACGAAAGTAACGGTAGCGTCCAAAAAGAGAATCCCCACCTTTTTTATAATGATCTAAACGGGCAGAGCCAGTGACAATAATTTTAACCTGATCTCCATAAGTATCGTAAAAACCTTTAATAAAACTTCGCCAATTTCGGAATTTATGAATTTCATCAAAAACAAGTTTTTTATTGTGTATGGGTATTTGGTTTTTGATGATAGACTGGCGATGCTCTACATTGTCCCAGTTTAAATAAGATGCTTTTTCCTTAATAATTTGCCGGCTTAAAGTGGTTTTTCCTACCTGCCTCGGACCTCCAATAAAAACCATCTTTTGACGAAGGTCTTGAGTAATAGGAGCTTTTAAATACCGGACTCTTTTCATGCCTAGTATGATAATGTTAGTACTTTTTCATAGTCAATACAAAAATAGTTCTGCAATGTGATTATCTGCAAGTAATTAGAGTTAAAAGCACTAGCCTAAAGTAGGGGGATTTAAAATATTTAACGAAAATGTAGAAAAAAGTTAAAAAATACTTGGCATTCTGCAAAAATAGATGCATAATATTGGTATAATCAATAATCAATAATCAATAATCAATAATCAATAATCAATAATCAATAATCAATAATCAATAATCAATAAAAAAGAGGAGGATTTTATGATGAAAAATATTATTTTAATACTATGTGCTTTAAGTCTTTTAGGGGCTTGTCGCAAGTCTGATTCTAATAAGTCTTAAGCCACACAAGGAGCATCTCAATCCACACAAGGAGCAGGTGGTTCTGCTATAAACCCAAAAATAATTACTGAATCACCTAATCAGCAATGCGGAGGGTTAGATGATTATAGGGAAGAGCCATGTGTTTGTCAGGGTGCATTAGCAATATGTGGTCCTAGTCAGGTGCCAGCACCGCAAGGGGTTACTCCTGTACAGAAAAAATTTGATTGTAGTACTCAGCCAAATCTATTAGACGGAGGGGGAACTATCGTAACTGTTACATCCTATTTAGGCACTAACACACAAGCCAATGTGCATGTTGGGAATCCTCTTATGAATTTATTGTCGTTATCCATTACACCTCCTGCAAACCATCATTTAGCATGTATGCAGGTTGTTACAGATAGCAACAATCAAGTGAAACAAAAAATTCATATTGATAACTCACCTAGGGGAATAGCTTCTTGTCAATATGGCTTACAAACTTACTCAGCATCTTGTAAAGTAGTGCAATAATAAATGCTTTCTTTTAGTGTAGATAAGAAAACCAAGCTTTTAAGCTTGGTTTTCTTATCTAGAATATATGTTTTTATAATGTAAATAATGTAACTTTAAATTAAAGAACTAAAGGGGGATATTTTGCAGGTCCAAGCCCCCCAAAGAGGGTCGCTTTTGATGCACTCCTAGCACACACACTACCCAAAATGACCAATTCATAAGCTACTTTACACCAACTATTCTCTCACCCAAAAGGCTATGTTTTTATGTAGTTTTGAGATGCTGATGCCACTTTTTTTAGCTTGAGGAGTGCTTTTTTTGTAACTTTTTAAGCTCTTTTTCTTGGAATAATGTTGCTTGCTTCAACTCAAGCAACAACACAAAAAAACGAAAAATTCTTTTCTGCTCTAAAAGAAGGAGATATTTCTCAATTTAAACTAATTTCTCAATCTAAAATAACTAGAAGCGATAATATAATAGTTGTCGATACTATAACAGATAGTGATGGCAATTCACCTTTGCATGTTGCAAGTTTTGTGTTTAATTCAATAGCAACAAATTTGTTATTAAAAGCGGGAGCTGATATTGAATTAAAAAATAATGCGAACGAAACTGCCTATCGTTGTTACACCAATGACACATTCCACAATAGAGACAAAAAAAGCGTATTACCTTTATTATTACAACTCCCCCCTTCTTCCTACTCTTCTAGTGAATGTTCAACATGGTCATTTTACACGAAGTACATACGTACACCTTGAATGATTTATAAATGTCACATGGTTTGCAAGACTATAAAAAGGATCAAATAAAGATACCCAAATCAATAAAAGATTAGGGTTAGAGTTAGAGTTAGGGTTAAATTGATTATTTATTTTTCACTAACCTTAACTTATGATTACCAGAATAATCATCCTCTATTAAATAACAAACTCTATCAGCTAATGTGCTAAACAACTCCTTAAAAAGCTCTTGGTTTTCTTTCATCTCTTGAAGAGATTTACCCGTGTGTTGTATTTCTTCTTCTGTTAATTTAAATATAGGTTTTCCATATTTTTGAGATGAAGCAATTAAAGAATTAAAATCACCAATACTAATTAAATTATAAGGCTTTTCATCTGTAATATGCCGAACAAAACTCTCTTTATTAATAACCATATTATACGGTGTTAGTTTTTTAGCTAATAAGTCATTAGAAGCTTCTTGAATTTTATCAATCCACTCCTTATAAGCTTTGGCTATCCCCTTCTTTCTTTCTTCATACTTTTTATCTCCTATAATAGGAACATGCTCCATTATTTCTTTTTTTCTTGGTGTATAAGGTCTGTATTTTTGCGAAATCACACCTAACATCTTTGGCGGCACTGAAGGTAAAGCATTGGGTAATGAAGATTTTCGAAATCTTTTAAAAGAATTATTCCAATTAATAAACATATCACCTAAATTCTGAATAGCTTGATAAGAAAAAAAGTCCGGAGATGTAGGGATAAGAAAATAGTCACTACTCATTAAAATACTCCTATTCATAGCACCCGAACTAGGACTCATATCAATTAAAACAAGCTGACACTGATTTTGTTCAGCTGTCTTACGAATAACTGCATTTAAAGCACCAACAAATTGAGTAGTAAATTGCAACAAACCTCCCTCTGCTGACAATAAACCCGCTGTTACTTGTATGTCAAAATCAGACATAGAAAGATGACCTGCTACAAGCTTTAAGTTACTGTTTAATGTATCAGCAGGTTTAACAGACTCTATACTCAAAGTTGTACCTGATATAATAGGATTTAATTTTAAGTAAAGATTGTCATTATCTACATCTCTATAAAAAGCCTCTATTGATTGTTTGTCTTGTAACTGTAAAACAGAAGCTGTTAAATTACACTGAGGATCGGTATCCACTATTAAAGTTTTTATGCCTTTATCAGCAAAAGCCCAGCCTAAATTAAATGTCGTAGTGGTTTTGCTAACCCCTCCTTTATGATTAAATAAAGCAATTAAAATTGGCTTTTGAAACAAAAATCCCCTCCCTTATATTATTACTTATAACTATTTTTCCTTAAGAGTATATTAAAATAGTACCTTAATCAAATTTTAAACGCAATAATAAAAGGTTCAAAATGTATTATTTAGCGAAATTTATTTGAGATATTTAGATATCTTAGAAATTCCAAAAATAACAGACAATAATAAAAAAGCCGGTATCGTGCTACTCTCCCACAAGGTGAACCTTGTAGTACCATCACCGCTGGCAGACTTAACTTCTGTGTTCGAGATGGGAACAGGTGTTGCCCCGCCGCTGTAAATACCGGCAAATCTATTACCTAAATCAGTAAAAATAACCCTTGTTACTTGTCACTGTCATTCATCACTTGTCACTTATCACTTGTCATTTAAAGCACATGTATATCTCTTTTATCTAGAAAATCTATTAAATAATTTTCTAATCCAAAACATTCTTAAAGCTTTTAACCACTACATAATAAAGAAATATTAGTAGAAAAAGCCTCACGACCTATTAGTACGGCTTAGCTAAATACATTACTGCACTTATACCTACCGCCTATCAAACTCCTAGTCTCGGAGAGGTCTTTAGGATCCTTAAAGGATCAGGGAAAACTTATCTTGAGGTCGGCTTCCCGCTTAGATGCTTTCAGCGGTTATCCGTTCCAAACATAGCTACTCTGCCATGCCACTGGCGTGACAACAGATGCACCAGAGGTTTGTCCATCCCGGTCCTCTCGTACTAAGGATAGCTCCTCTCAATTTTCCTGCGCCCACGGAAGATAACGACCAAACTGTCTCACGACGTTCTGAACCCAGCTCGCGTACCTCTTTAATTGGCGAACAACCAAACCCTTGGGACCTGCTCCAGCCCCAGGATGAGATGAGCCGACATCGAGGTGCCAAACACCCCCGTCGATGTGAACTCTTGGGGGGTATCAGCCTGTTATCCCCGGAGTACCTTTTATCCGTTAAGCGATGGCCCTTCCACTCGGAACCACCGGATCACTTTGACCTGCTTTCGCACCTGCTCGACTTGTAAGTCTCGCAGTCAAGCTCCCTTATGCCAATGCTCTCAACACCTGGTTTCCAATCAGGTTGAGGGAACCTTCGCGCGCCTCCGTTACTTTTTAGGAGGCGACCGCCCCAGTCAAACTCCCCACCTGACAATGTCTCCCACCCCGATAAAGGGGTGTAGATTAGATTCCAAAATGACTAAGAGTGGTATTTCAAGGTTGGCTCCATTCAAACTGGCGTCTGAACTTCATAGCCTCCCACCTATCCTACACATACTCATTCTAAAATCAATGCCAAGCTAGAGTAAAGGTTCACGGGGTCTTCTCGTCTTTCCGCGGGTACTCAGCATTTTCACTGAGAGTTCAATTTCGCTGGGAATCCAGTTGAGACACTAAAGAAGTCGTTACGCCATTCATGCAGGTCGGAATTTACCCGACAAGGAGTTTCGCTACCTTAGGACCGTTATAGTTACGGCCGCCGTTTACCGGGGCTTCAATTTTCCGCTTCACCTTGCGGCTAACAGATCCTCTTAACCTTCCGGCACCGGGCAGGCGTCAGGCTGTATACATCATCTTGTGATTTCGCACAGCCCTGTGTTTTTGATAAACAGTCGCTACTCTCTGGTCACTGCGACCCTTCAAAGCTTCACCCGCAAGGGGCTTCACCCTAAAAGGCACACCTTCTCCCGAAGTTACGGTGCCAATTTGGCGAGTTCCTTAACTGGAATTAACCCAATCGCCTGAGAATACTCATCCCACTCACCTGAGTCGGTTTACGGTACGAGCAGTTCTGGCAACACATCGAAGCTTTTCTAGGAACCATAGCTTCTCTCACTTCGAAGGCTTACGCCCCCTCGCATTAACGCCTAAGAGTTGTGATGCGGATTTACCAACACCACCCCTTGCACGCTTACACCTGAATCCAATAACAGGCTGAGATAACTTAGTCCGTCACTCCTATGTTTATGCACCAAAACCGGTAAGGGAATATTAACCCTTTGTCCATCGACTACGCCACTTGGCCTCGCCTTAGGACCCGACTAACCCTGGGAGGATGATCCTGGCCCAGGAACCCTTGAGTTTTCGGCGCAGAGGTTTCTCACCTCTGTTAATAACGCTACTTATGCCAGCAGAATCACTTGTCGCTCGTCCAGCTGTCCTCATCGGTCAACCTTCGTCCAAACGACAACGCTCCCCTACCACTGTTGATATAAATATCAACAGTCCCTGGCTTCGGTATCATGCTTAAGCCCCGTTGAATCTTCCGCGCAGAATCACTAGACCAGTGAGCTATTACGCTTTCTTTAAAGGATTGCTGCTTCTAAGCCAACCTCCTGGCTGTCTGAGTAATTTCACAACGTTTTACACTAAGCAATGAATTTAGGGACCTTAGCCGAGGGTCTGGGCTCTTTCCCTCTCGTCACAGGACCTTATCACCCCATGACTGTCTCCCACGCTCACTATATCCGGCATTCGGAGTTTGTTTGGGTTTGGTAATTCGGTAAGAACCCCTAGCCCAATCAGTGCTCTACCTCCGGTATAGATACGTGAGGCTATACCTAAATATATTTCGGGGAGAACCAGCTATCACCCAGTTTGATTAGCCTTTCACTCCTATTCACAGCTCATCCAAGGAAATTGCATCTTCCAATGGTTCGGGCCTCCACGCCGGGTTAACGGCACTTCACCCTGGCCATAAATAGCTCACCGGGCTTCGGGTCTATAATCACGAACTAAAACGCTCATTTAAAACTCGCTTTCGCTACGGCTTCACCTTACGGCTTAACCTTGCTCGTAACTATAACTCACTGGCTCATTATGCAAAAGGTACGTGGTCACACTTGATATACAATAATGCTCCCACTGTTTGTAAGTATACGGTTTCAGGTTCTCTTTCACTCCCCTTCCGGGGTTCTTTTCACCTTTCCCTCACGGTACTAGTTCACTATCGGTCATCAGATCATATTTAGTCTTAGAGGGTGGTCCCCCTAAATTCCCAACGGATTCCACGTGCCCGATGGTACTTGGGATACTTCTTACAAAGACCAAATTCTTTCGCTTACAGGTCTGTCACCTTCTTTGGAGAGCTTTTTCAAACTCTTCTGCTAAAATTTGATTTTCTTACTTTGCTGAATGATTGCGGTCATTCAATAAAAAGTCCCGTAACACCGCCTATACAAGAGCCGCACCCTTTAACATATAAACGGTTTAGACTGTTCCCCGTTCGCTCGCCGCTACTTAGGGAATCTCAATTTTGATTTCTGTTCCTGAAGGTACTGAGATGTTTCACTTCCCTTCGTTTGCCATTACAGGGCTATGTATTCACCCTGAACTGCTGGCTGGGCCAGCGGGTTTCCCCATTCGGACATCCCCGGATCACAGTGTGTGTGCCACTCCCCGAAGCTTATCGCAGCTTACCACGTCCTTCATCGCTATCTGATGCCAAGGCATCCTCCGTACACTCTTAGTAGCTTTTGTTCTAATTTTCTAAACATATAGCTAAAAAGCTTACGAATGTTTTGAATTAAAAAATTTATTTCTCTCTTTCGAAAATATTGAGTTATTTTACTGATTTAATTGTCAAAGAACACCCCTAAACCATCAAAAATGTATAAAAATACCCATCTCATAAGATTTAAGGAATAACAAGCTTACTAAACACCACCCCATCAATGCAAGTAAAAAAATTTTATTTTTTTACTTACCGAACTCAAAAGCCTTTATTATGCTCATAAAACTACAATGATGCTTATTATTGTAAGATTACGACTATTATTGTAAGATTTTTAAAGTAAAAAGCCTATTTTTTAGATAGCAACTGATCTAGCTTATAATGTAGCTCTTTTTGAGCTTGCTTCATTTCTGCCCTAAGTTCTTTATGATCTGCTCTTAGATGCTCAATCGCCTTATTGGTATCTGTCCTTAAATGCTCAATCATTTTAGTAGTATCCGCCCTTAAATGCTCAATCATTTTATGGGTATCTGATCTAAGAAGATCAATCGCTTTGTGGGTATCTAATCTAAGAAGATCAATCGCTTTGTGAGTATCTGATCTAAGAAGATCAATCGCTTTATGGGTATCTATTCTAGAGGTATCAATTTTTTTATTAGTATCAGTGATATGGTTATTAAGCTTATCGTCTATGTTTTTGGTCTTCATAATCAAATAAACCAACATCACAATTAAAGCCACACCCCAAATAGGGACAGCTGAATTCAAAGCACTTAAAAAATTGATAAAGCTCATATTTTTACTATAACATACAAATTATACGACATCAAGTATTTGTATTTTTGGCTCTTTTCTGCAAAAAACAATGTGTGATGCCTTTAGTGGATATAGTTATTCCTGTTTTCAACAGGGCTTGGTGTGTCAATCGGGCTATTTGTTCCGTACAAAACCAAAGTTTTAAAGATTTTCACTTATGGGTGGTAGATGATGGTTCAACAGATAATACAATAGATGTATTACATAAAGCACTCGCTCAAATCCCAAGTGGAAAAATGTCTATTTTACAGCTTAAAACTAATAAAGGGGTGAGTGTGGCTCGCAATCTGGCTATTCAAGCAGGTTCGGCAAAATGGGTAGCCTTTTTAGATTCCGATGACGAGTGGCACACTCACAAATTATTTAAACAGCTGGAATATGCTAAAACACACCCTCAATACCCTCTCATCCATACTAATGAAACTTGGCTCCGAAATGGCTTAAAAATCAACCAAAAGAAAAAACATCTAAAAAAAGGAGGGCGAATTTTCACTCATAGTTTAGAAATGTGTCGTATCAGCCCCTCCTCAGCACTTATTAACCGAACTTTCCTTTTAAAAATAGGGCTTTTTAGAGAAGACTTTCCCGTGTGCGAAGATTACGAGCTATGGCTTAGAGCCACAGCCAGATCTCCCATAGGCTTTATCAATCTACCTTTAGTGATAAAACATGGCGGGCATTCCGATCAGCTATCGCACAAATATAAAGCCATGGATGAGTGGCGAGTGCGTGCCATGTTTAATTGCATACACAACCCTTTTATTAAAAGCCAAGAAAAACACCAGTTACTAAAAACACTACAAAAAAAATGTCGCATTTTACTCAACGGCTACCAAAAACACAAAAACTTTGTTAACCAAAGTGAAATATCAGCTATTGCTACCAGAGCATCAAGCACTTAATTGATATACTAATTTTTTTGATGCGTAATAATCGGCATTTCTTTTATAGCTTGGGCAAAGGCTTTATCTGTTTTGCAATCTCGCATAAGGAAGGCTAAAGCTGATTCTCCAAAGATATCTACCAGCTCTTGTATAGCTTTAGGTAAATAATCTTCTTTCAGTAAAGTTTTTCTAGCATAAATACGAGGCCAGCCAGATAAGTAATGATAACGACAATAAGAATCTGTAACAGCTGGTTGATCACAACTTTCATGCTGACAGTAAAACTTACCTTCGGCATCTTTAATAAGATCAATATCTTTTTGATGTTGATTTATTTTTTCTAACTCTTTTTTTAACTCAGTGATTTTTTTTTGACGCTTGCCGTTGGTTGCAACTTTAATACTCTGGTACTCTTTAGAAGGTGATTTTTTTTTGTGTAAAGATGAAGGTGGCAGGTTATCAGCAACAGATGATGTAGTTCTAAGCCCAACATCTGCAGGTGTGGCATCTGCTTTCACAGAACTTGCTTTTTTCTCTGCTACTGCATCTACTTGCGTAGCATCCGCTTGCGTAGCGTCTGTTTTCGCAAACACTACCTTCTGCTTTGCTACATCTACTTGCGTAGCATCCGCTTGCGTAGCGTCTGTTTTCGCAAACACTACCTTCTGCTTTGCTACATCTGTTTTCGTAGCATCCGCTTTCGCACTATCTGCTTTGGCATCAACAGCTTTTTTACGAGCCTTATCACCAAGCAAGTTTTTAAAAACTTTTATAAGTCCCATAGCAGGTAAGGATATTAAAGTTAAAAGTTCTATTGGTCAAGCTTTTTTAAGCTCTGCTATTTTGGCTTAGATAGATTAAAACCGAATGTTTCAGGCACTTTTTTTCAATTTATGTAAATTGGAAGAAGAATCTTTTGGAGTAGTTTTAGATTCATTGATAAGAAAAGGTTTTTTAGGGCTTGAGTTTTCTTGGTAGTTGCGTAGATCGGATAAGGGAATGTTAAGTATTTTAGTGTTTCTGTACAGGGTAGCCCTACCTACTTGCAATATATCGGCAGCTTTGGTGATATTGCCTCTGCAAACAATAAGGGCATCTCGTATGGCACGAATTTTTAGCTCATCCAGAGTGTTAAAGAAGTTCCTTTCACGACCCCACGGTTTTTTTACAGCTACGATATTGCTATTATGAGGTGCTTTTTTGTGGGATGTCATTAAAGCTGGAGTGGGTAAATCCTCTTCTAAAGCTTCTTTTTTATTGTTTTTGTGCCACTTTTCTACAGAACAGCATTTAAACTGGTATTGATTGTTTTGTGCAAATTCTTTTGCTTTTTTAATATCCGACAGGTTATTACTAATAAACATTAAAATCATTTTAAAGCCTTTGTTCTTTAACACACACCACAGGGGGTTGCTACCCCGGGGGGGTGAAGTTACACTTTTTTACTAAATTACCAAAAAAGTAAGCTAGCTATAAAGAATATCGGCTCATCATCATGTAAACATTAATCCTTCATCTAAATATTAACTGGTCTAAAATAGTGGATTTGCACCTAAGGCTTGCCTGTAGTAAAAATAACCATATATATTTATTAAGATAAAATAACCACAAAAGGTGCAGAATCACCCCTATTAAGGGTGAAGAAGCACCATAAAAGCTAAAAAATATATAAAAATAAGGAAAAATATAATGCATTATGACAAAAAAAAAATAATAGGGGCTTTGTTTTTTTTAGGCTTGAGCTTTGCTTGTGCTGCTTTTATTTACTTGTTATCTACTAATACCATATCTTTAGCCTATAACGATGGTTACCAGCCGGATCAGCCCATACCTTTTTCGCACGCACTGCATGTGGGTCGCTACAAAATGGATTGCCGTTATTGCCATGTAGCAGTGGAACAAGGCAGGCACGCCAGCATACCCAGTTTAGATATTTGTATGAACTGCCACCTCACTGTAAAAACCAATAGCCCCTGGATTCAAAAACTCACTAAGGCTTACCAAGATAAACAGCCTGTTGCATGGCAAAAGGTGCATCTCTTACCAGATTTTGTGAAATTCAACCACTCTCTGCATATTAAAGCACTCACACAAAAAAAATCACCTCTATCGGCAAAACATGCACTTTTTTTTGTGCCTAGCACGCAACAAATACAAAAAACCTGTACTACTTGCCACGGTGCAGTAGAGAATATGAATATCATTTATCAACATAGTTCTTTGTCTATGGGATGGTGTGTCAAATGCCACAGAAAGCCCGAACACAAAGCACCTACTAATTGCACTACTTGCCATTATTAGTAAAATAAAAAGAGCAAAGGATATAAAATAAACATTAGAATACAACATATATAAGTAAAAACATAAGGTATAAAAACAGAAAGCATAAATAGAAGGAGAAAACATGTCAGACAAACATTTTAAAACCCCACGCCCTAAATATTGGTTTAATTTAGAACAGTGGAGCAAGGATAGTGTTTTTAACAAAACAGCTAAGTCGGAATTTGTATCGCCTCCTTTATCTGAAAAAGAAATTGATGGCTTATGGGACAGGAGGGAGTTTTTAAAACTCATGGGGGCTTCTATGGCTTTAGCCAGTGTGGGTTGTATTCGTCGCCCTGCGGAAAAGATTGTGCCGTACATCAAGCGTCCAAAAGATGTTACCATCGGGAAAGCTAATTTCTACTCTTCTTCTTATTATGATGGGGAAGAGGGTTTTGGCATTGTGGTTAAAACCCGCTCTGGTCGCCCTATTAAGATAGAGGGTAACAGCGATCATCCTGTCAACAAAGGGGCATTGTCAGCCAGAGCTCATTCTCATTTACTAAGCTTATACGACCCTGAACGCTTACAACACCCGCAACATAATTTATTTAACAAACAAAAAACCAATTCAGAATCCATCAATACTGAATATCCAGTAGCTGATAAAGATATTGTAGGGTATCTTCAAAAAAAGCGTGTGGCATTTCTCACGGGGGAGTGGCCATCTCCTGCGTCTTTTAAATTATTAAAAGATTTTTGCCACACTTTTAAGGCAAAGCATTTTGTATGGAATCCGTTAAACCATGTTGCTTTACAAAAAGCACAAAAAATATGTTATGGCAAAGCCATTACCCCACGCTTTATGCTAAATAGAGCGAGACTTGTGGTATCTATTAATTGTGATTTTTTAGGCACTTGGTTGTACCCTACGGAGATGACCAGGATGTATGCCAAAGCTCGCACGGCAAGTGCAGATATGAACCGCCTTATTGTATTTGAATCGCTTTTATCTCTTACAGGCAGTAACGCTGACTACAGAGTGCGTATTTTACCTTCTCAAAACTTATATGTTGTGTTGGCGTTGGTACATTCGCTTATTCAAAAAGGTTTTGTGAAAGAAAAATGGCCCTCGCATTTACCTGCCATTCACACCCCTTGGAAAGTGATAGAAACAACTAAACAAAAATGGGACCAATTAGTAGAAAACTTATGGCAGTGGCGAGGGCAAAGTTTAATACTATCAGGTGGCTTAAGCACACAAACACATCAAAGTGAAAGTTTGCAAATTGCAACCCTTTGGCTTAACCACTTACTTAATAATGACGGCTGGACTGTTAACTACAAACAACATTACCGCAATGCTACTTGGGAAAGTGATAACAATAACTTTGGCAGTCGTAATATAGAAGAGCTTATTACACAATTAGAAAACGGTAAAATTGATACTCTTATTATCCATAAAACCAATCCTCTTTATACTTACCCTAATAGTGAAAGGTTACAAAAGGCTTTTAAAAAAGTAAAATGCATTGTCTACACAGGTGATAGAAAAGATGAAACAGGGAGGTTTGCAAACTACATTCTACCCGACCACCACGAGTTAGAAAAATGGTCTGATTGGGAGTTTCAAAAAGGGGTGTTAAGTGTGCAGCAACCCACCATTCGCCCTCTTTATCATACAAGGGCTTTTGAAGATAGCTTAATAGCCTGGGCAAAGCTTAGCGGTAAAAAGTCTTTTCTAAAAGGTAGTACTTCTTGGTACCATTATTTAAGAAAAACTTTAAGCCTCACTGACGATAAATGGCATCAATTATTACAAACAGGGGTGGTAGCTAATCAACCAATAGATAAGCGGTTAAGAGAAAGAAAGTTTAATCACCAAGCTCTAAAGCATATTCAAGGTGATATAAGTAACACAGGTTTAGCTAAAGATACTTATCAGTTAGTGCTTTATGCTACAGGGGGGCTTAAAGACGGTACTTTAGCTAATGTATCGTGGCTACAGGAATTTCCCGATCCTATCACAAAAATTTGTTGGGATAATTATTTTTGTATATCACCTAATACGGCAAAGCAAAGGGGTATTAAAGAAGGGCAAATTATTAAGGTTACTCGTCATGTGGAGCAGGCACAAGATATAACGGTTAAAGGTCCGGTCCATATTCAGCCGGGGCAGGCGGATAGGGTTGTGGCTTTAGCTTTAGGGTATGGGCGTCAAGGGGCTGGGCGTGTGGCTGACAGGGTAGGGGTAAGTGGTTACCCTTTAGCACAAGTGTCCTCTCAAACGGGGCAGGTGGCGTTTTCTGCTCTGTCAGTGAGTGTTAGACCCAGTAATCAGTCGGTGTCTTTAGCGAATGTGCAAGGGCATCATTCTATGGAGGGGCGGCAAATTGTGGTGGAGGCAACTTTAAAAAATTATTTACAAAATCCGGGGGGGGCAATACATCGTCATAAATTATTTAGTTTATGGTCGGACCATGCTTACCCTAAGCATAAGTGGGGTATGGTGATTGACCTCAATTCTTGCACGGGGTGTTCTGCATGTGTCACTGCTTGTCAATCAGAAAACAACATCCCTGTAGTAGGTAAAGACTTAGTGTTACAAGGAAGAGAAATGCACTGGATAAGGGTAGACCGTTACTATAAAGGCACACCACAAAACCCTTCTGTTGTGCATCAGCCTATTGTGTGTATGCATTGTGACAATGCCCCTTGCGAGACAGTATGCCCAGTAGCTGCCACGGTCCACAGTGATGAGGGTACAAACGATATGATTTACAATCGCTGTGTGGGTACTCGTTATTGCTCTAATAACTGCCCTTATAAAGTACGCCGCTTTAATTGGTTTAATTATGCTAAATTAAAAACCAAAACTCCCAAAGAGGCACTTAATCCAGAAGTCACTGTCCGCTCTCGTGGGGTTATGGAAAAATGTACTTTTTGTATCCACCGCATCCGTTCAGCTCAAGCTCAAGCTAAGTTAGAAAATCGGGAGTTGAAAGATGGCGACATACAAACAGCATGTCAGCAATCTTGCCCAGCAGGGGCTATCGTGTTTGGTGATTTAAAAGACCCCGCCTCTAAAGTGCATAAAATGTTTAGCCGTCCTGACGCTTACTCTTTATTAGAAGAACTAAATACTAAACCTGCCGTACGCTACCGTGTAAAAGTCAGAAACAAAGAAGAGACTTCATCCGATAATAGCCACAAGGAACATCATCACGGGTAAAATATTATGAGTAAAATTATTATGACTAAAACAATTCAGCAAGTGTGTTAGCGAGTGTGTTATTATGAATAGACCATCACTACTGGCAAAACGAAAAACCCTTAAAGCCATTACGGAAGACATAAGCTCTTTGACAGAAAAATGGCCAGGCTTTGCCTACTGGGGAGCTTTGTTCAGTGCAAAATCATTATTTCTTTTTTACATTGTAGTTATGGGTACTATTGTGGCAGTAGGTATGGGGCTTATGGGTGTCAATCACCCTGTAGGTTGGGGAACGGATATTATCACTTTTGTTTTTTGGATTGGTATTGGACATGCGGGAACTCTTATATCAGCTATTTTATTTTTATTTCGTCAAAAATGGCGAACATCTATTGCTCGCACTGCCGAGGCTATGACAGTGTTTGCTGTTATGACAGCAGGGGTGTTTCCGCTCCTGCATACAGGGCGACCTTGGTTTGCTTATTGGTTATTGCCTTACCCTAATCAAAGGGGACCGTTGTGGGTGAATTTTCGCTCTCCTTTGGTATGGGATGTGTTTGCTGTTTCTACTTATGCCACTGTGTCTATTGTGTTTTGGTATATAGGTATGGTGCCGGATTTAGCAGTGCTTAGGGATAGGGCAAAGGGGATTCGTCGTCATATTTACGGGGTACTTTCTATGGGTTGGCGGGGGACTGCTCGCCAGTGGAGTCATTATGAAATGACTTATATGTTGTTGGCTGCTCTTTCTACCCCTTTGGTGCTATCGGTGCATAGTATTGTATCGTTTGATTTTGCTACAGCCAGTCTTCCGGGTTGGCACACAACCATTTTCCCACCTTATTTTGTAGCGGGGGCTATTTTTTCTGGCTTTGGGATGGTGGTAACCTTAATGTGCTTAGTGCGAAAGTTTGTACCACAATTTAAAGATTATGTGACTTTAAACCACTTAGAAGCTATGAACAAAATTATTTTAGTTACAGGTATGATGGTGGGTTATGCTTATGCGTCAGAGTTTTTTATCGCTTGGTATTCAGGGTCGGATTTTGAACAGTATGTGTTTTTAAACAGAGCAGCAGGACCTTATTGGTGGTCTTATTGGATAATGGTCTCTTGCAATGTGCTGATACCACAAATATTTTGGTTTAAAAAATTGCGTCGTCATATTGGGGTTATGTTTGTGGTATCTTTGTTGGTTAATGTAGGCATGTGGTTTGAAAGATATGTTATTGTCGTTACTTCTTTGCATCGGGATTTTTTACCTCCTAATTGGGGTATTTTTGATATGAGCTTTTTTGATTTTGGAGCTTTAATTGGTAGTTTTGGAATGTTTTTAACTTTGTTTTTGCTTTATATACGCACTTTACCCGCTGTATCTATTGCAGAAATAAAAACAATAGCTGATAATCATCATCATGAGAGTAAAAAATAAACATTATGAGTAAAAAAAGAGTAAAATAAAATGAATAAAATACAACACATAATTAGCAAGTTATTTACAAGGGTAAAGCAACTTGTATCAGCTAAGCCTATAGCCGTATTGGCAGGGGTATGGTCTGAACAGGGGCATTTTTTATCAGCTGTTAAACAACTAAAGGCAGGTCAGTATAAAGGCTTTTTTGTTACAACCCCTTTTCCGGTGCATGGGTTAGAGGAATTATTGGAGATTAAAAGATCCTGGATACCATGGGTAACATTTATTTTTGGTTTGGGAGGGTGTTTATTTGGTTTATGGTTCACTTGGTGGACTTCAGCTGTTAGCTGGCCCCTTATTATAGGAGGCAAGCCTTTTTGGTCTTTACCTGCTTTTGTGCCTGTGATTTTTGAGTGTACTATTTTACTGGGGGCTTTATCATCAGTAGGGGCTTTACTTTATGCTTGTGGTTTGCCTGCGGTGGACCCACCTATAATAGACCCTGATTTGACTTCTCATAAATTTGCTGTGATTTTTGATTTAAGTAAAGAAAAAAAATCTTCTCAAGAATTAGAAAAGGTTTTACAACAATTAGGAGCTGAAAATGTTATACATTCCCATTTCTAACACCATCTTTATTCCGCGAAGGCGGGTATCTCGTCCCACACTAGATTCCCGCTTTCGCGGGAATGACAAAGTATGGTCATTCCTGTGTCAAAATAAACACCCTTTGGGTGTATTTATGTTATTAGCTATGGCACTTTGTGTTTTGTCAGGGTGTAGCGGGTGTACGAGTGGTGGTCGTAACCTTACTAATATAGAGTTATTTCAAGATATGATGCAACAACCCTCTATTAAAGAACAAGAAGGAGGATCGAAAGGGGATTTACTTATGCGACACCCGCCAGCTCACACTAAAGCCAGAAATCACTCCTACTATAAATATGTAGGCAACCCTGAAGGGGCAGCTAACAATTTATCTAACCCTTTTGCAGGGGAGTTTTCGCCAGCTGTTATTTATCTTGGTCACAGGCAATATGAAAAAACTTGTATCGTATGTCATGGGGCAAAGGGTGATGGCAATGGTTTAGTGTCTCCTAAAATGGCAGTCAAACCTCCATCTTTGTTGACAGATAAAGTGCGAAATTATTCTGACGGGCGTCTTTACCATATTATTCACGAAGGGCAGGGTTTAATGAGCTCTTACAAAAAACAAGTGTTTCGCGAAAAAGACAGATGGGCTTTAATTAATTATATTAGAACTTTACAACAAAAAGCTTTAAAAAAAACGATAGAAAAAAACATCATAAAACAAAAAGAGGTTAAGTAATGACTTTGCGTAACATATCGTTTGTATTTATTTTTATCGGCATTGTAGCTGTGGCATCTATGTTGGTGTTAGCTAATCCTGAAAGGTTATGGCATGCGTATTTGTTGGCGTATATATATTTTGTGTTGCTTGCATTAGGGGGGGTGTTTTTTATCAGCATTCATCATGCTACTGGGGCGGGGTGGAGTGTGGTTCAGCGTCGTTTAGCTGAAAGTGTCACCAGTTTTTTACCATGGGCGGCACTTTTGACTTTACCTTTAATTTACGGGGCTTTTTATTTATATGATTGGTTAGATCCTAAGGCAGTGGCTGAAGACCCATTGTTAGCTCATAAAGCACCTTATTTGAATTTGCCGTTTTTTTTAATACGACTGACAGTGTTTTTTGGTGGTTGGATTTTTTTCGCCAAGAGGTTGGTGGGATTTTCTCTTAGGCAGGATAAGGATGGGAGTGAGGTATGGTCTAAGAAGAGTGTCAAATACTCTATTGGGTTTTTATTATTTTTTTGTTTTTCTCTTTCGTTTTTTAGTGTGGACTTTTTAATGAGTTTAGATGCTCATTGGTTTTCTACTATTTTTGGTGTGTATGTGTTTGCTGGTTTATTTCAATCCATTTTTGCTTTGTTGATTTTATTATCTATTTATTTTATGTCACAAGATAGTTATAAAAAGTGGATACGAGCAGACCATTTACATGATTTAGCTAAGTTTTTATTAGCAGCTAGTGTGTTTTGGGCGTATATTGCATTTAGTCAGTATATGTTGATTTGGTATGCTAATTTACCGGAGGAGACAACTTTTTTCCTACCTCGTTCTAAAGGGATGTGGGCAGTGGTATCTTGCTCGCTCATTGTGTTTAAGTTTATTGTGCCGTTTTTAGTGTTACTTCCTAGGTGGACTAAGAGGCATGTGAAAGTTTTAGTTTTTGTAGCAAGTTTAATTTTGTTTATGCAGTTAGTGGATTTATATTGGTTAATTTATCCTCATTGGGATTCTGGCAGACCTTGGTTTGGTTGGTTAGAGGTGGCATTGGTATTAGGTTTTGCAGGGGTATTTATCCGCTCTGTAATGATGTTTTTACATAAACATCCTGTTGTTCCGCAAAAAGACCCTCGTATAAACGAATCACTCACCCACAAAGTCACCTATTAGTGCTTATAAAAAAATAAAAAAGGAGGACTATATATTTAAACTTGTTTTTTTATTTAATTAGTTTAAACTAATAGATAAGATGAAAAACCATTTTAATACTCGTTTAATTGAACTACTTAAACAAGATAGTCGCTTTGTTGATTCCAACGGCGAGCTATTAAGAAAAGCTGTTATTGATAAAGCATGGAAAATAGACCATAGCCTAGTGCGTTTATTACTAAGCAATGTGGATGTAAGAAAGAAATTTTTTGATAAAATTGCTGGTCATTTTGTTTTTAATATAAATACTTTTATTAATTATATGTCTGATAAAAATTTTTTGGATAATTCTTACACTCGTTTTCGAAATAAAATTGGTTTAAACATTGATGAGAAATTTCTTAAAGCACGAGGTGAGGTGTCATTAGTCTGGTCTTATAAGGATTGTGTTTTAGAAGGAGGACAAACCAAAGAAGAGGAAACAAGAAAAGAAATATTTTTTAATGAAGTTTTAGCACAGGATGAAATTGACAGACTTTTTGACCCTAAAGTTTTAACAAACTGGAAAAGATACACAGCTAAAGGGAAAGAAAAAGTTTCGCAAATCAAAAGAGATACAAATGGTACCATACGAGAAAACCTTATCATCAAAGGTAATAACCTTTTAGCACTTCACACTTTGAAACAGCAATTTTATGGAAAAATAAAACTTATTTATATTGATCCGCCCTATAATACAGGAAATGATTCGTTTAAATATAATGATAATTTTAACCATTCTTCTTGGTTGACTTTTATGAAAAATAGATTGGATATAGCTAAAGAGTTATTGAAAGAAGATGGGGTGATTTTTGTTCAGTGTGATGATAATGAGCAAGCATATTTAAAAGTGTTGATGGATGAAATTTTTGGTAAAAAAAATGAAGAAATTACTTTTTTTATTCAAGTACGTTATAAAGATAAAACTTTAGCAGAAAAAAGTGCTTATCAAAAACTAATAGAACATATTTTTGTTTATTCTAAAGGATCTTTTGAGCCATTTAAAGATGAAGAAGAATATTCTACAGATAAATTTTGTTGGCAAATTACCGAATTATCTAAAGGCAAAATAATAAATTTAGGGAATAAAAAAGTTAAAATCTTTAAAAAAGAAGAATATAAATTGGAAAAGATAAAAATTTTAGATTCTAAAACATTGCCATTATTTTTAGCATCTCCTCATCCAGCACATATTGCACCAAAGAAACCAGAAGCATTCATGCAAAAATTAATGATATCTGAATATAAAAGACCAGTGACTATTTATTTAAAAGAAACATGGGCTAGTGGAACTGTTTTAAATACTACTGGTAAATTCTTTGCAGATCATTTAATAAAAAGAAAATCACATGATGGATTAGAGGTTTTGTATAAAGTTTATGGTATAGGTGAGGATGGTTTGGAATATAGGTATTTTACAGGACCTAAAAAACCAGAAGCTACAAAAGGAAAGATTTATTCTGGTATACCTGTGAAAATGCAAAAAGAACTAAAAAAAGGTAAAACTATTAAATTCAAAAGTATCCCAAATTTTTATGATTTTTCTCCTCGTTTTGGAAATTGTAGACATGAAGGTAATATTGAAATGAGAAGTGGAAAAAAGCCAGAACAGTTGTTAAAAAGAATTATTGAAATAAGCACTAAAAAAGGGGATATTGTTTTAGATTATCATTTAGGTAGCGGAACCACATGTGCTGTAGCTCATAAAATGGATCGTCAGTATATTGGAATTGAACAGTTAGATTATGGAAAGAATGATAGTGTTAGTCGCTTAAATAATGTTATTAAAGGTGATACTTCTGGTATTTCAAAATATGTAAATTGGAAAGGTGGAGGGAATTTCCTTTATTGTGAATTAATGAAATACAATGAATCTTATATGGATAAAATCCAAGATGCAAAATCTTCAAAAGAATTAGTAGCACTTTGGAAAGATATCTCTAAAAACTCTTTCCTTAAATGGTATGTAAATCCAGAAATGCCAGAAGAAGCTATTAATGATTTTATAAAAATATCTACCCCCCCCCCCCCCCCCCCATCATTCAGGGGCGAAAATGGCAAATCAACAAGGTGTGCTAAATTGGGTCTAGAAAAGCAAAAGCGACTTTTAGCAGAATTATTGAACAAAAATCAGCTTTATGTTCTTTTGTCAGAAATAGAAGATCAAAGTTTTAAAGTTAGCAAAGAAGATAAAAAATTAAATAAAATGTTTTTTAAGGAAATAAAATGACTAAAAAATCTCAAATAAAAGGTTCATTACATAATAGTGGACAAATCCTAATTTATCAAACAGAAAAAGGGCAAACAAAAGTTGAAGTGCAAATTGAAGGTGAGACTCTTTGGCTTACTCAAAAAGCAATGGCTGAGCTATACCAGACTACTAAGCAAAATATTAGCCTCCATATTCAAAATATTTACAATGAAGGGGAATTGCATAAAAATTCAGTTGTCAAGGAATCCTTGACAACTGCCTTAGATGGAAAAAAATATCTAACAAATCTCTACAACTTAGATATGATTCTCTCTGTGGGATACCGCATTAAATCCTCTATAGCTACTCATTTTCGGCAGTGGGCTACAAAAAGGCTTAAAGAGTATATTATCAAGGGTTTTATTTTAGATGATGAGCGGTTAAAAAATCCCCACCAACCATTTGATTATTTTGATGAGCTTTTGCGTCGAATTCAAGATATTAGGACTTCTGAACGGCGGTTTTACCAAAAAATTACAGATATTTATGCCACTAGTATTGATTATGATTCCACATCGGAAACAAGTCTGGTTTTTTTTAAAACAGTTCAAAATAAATTACACTGGGCTATAACTGGTCAAACAGCTGCTGAAATTATCCAGCAACGAGTTGATAGCTCTAAAACTAATATGGGACTTACAAACTGGACAGGTACAAAAGTACGAAAATCTGATGTAAGTGTTGCTAAAAATTATCTTAATGAAGAAGAATTAAAAGCTCTTAATAATTTGGTTGAGCAGTATCTTTTGTTTGCTGAAGGTCAAGCTATGAGACGAAAACCAATGTATATGAAAGATTGGGTTGAAAAACTTAATAGTTTTTTACAAATTAATGAAAGAGGTATTTTAACTCATGCTGGAAACATAACACATGAAATAGCAAAAGAGCTAGCGGAAAAAGAGTATGATAAATTTCATATTAAAAGAATCAAAAATAATGATAAAAAGAAAAGTGACTTTGATAGATTTACAAAACAAGTAGAGTATTATAAAAAACATCCCAATAAAAGTAATCAAAATACTTAGAATAATGGAGTTGAAAGGTGACAAATAAATTTTTATATGAAGAATTAGATGTGCTGTCAAAATATGGAAAAATTAATAAAGATATCCCTAATTTTATTAGAGACAATCTTAATCCAAAATTTAAACTTCGTACTTATCAAATAGAGGCTTTTGCTCGATTCTTTTATCGTTTTAATGAGTATTTTTCTTTACAACAAAAGCAAAACCCATTACATGTTTTGTTTAATATGGCTACAGGTAGCGGTAAGACTCTTATTATGGCAGGGGTTATTCTTTATCTTTACAAAAAAGGTTATAGGAATTTTTTATTCTTTGTTAATTCTATTAACATTATAGAGAAAACAAAACAAAATTTTTTAAACCCTTCATCTTCAAAGTATCTGTTTAAAGAAAGTATTATTATTGACACAAAGCGGGTTTTATTAAATCCAGTAGAAAACTTTGTAGAATCGAATGAAAATAATATAAATATATCTTGGACTACTATTCAGAAACTTCATTCTGATTTAAATACCATCAAAGAAAACTCTCTTACTTATCAAGACTTTAAAGATAAAAAAATCGTATTATTATCCGATGAAGCTCATCACATTAACACAAAAACAAAGCAGATGGAGTTAACTTATCAAAATAAGGGCAACTGGGAAAATACGGTGGAGAGTATTTTTAATCAAAATCGAGATAATCTGTTATTAGAATTTACAGCTACTTTAGATTATCAACATAAAAGTCTTGTAGAAAAATACAGAAATAAAGTTTTATATAAATATGATCTAGTACATTTTAGAAATGATAAATATTCTAAAGATGTGTATATTGTTCAGGCAGATTTTCAACAAGCAGAGCGTATTTTGCAAGCTCTTATTTTAAGTCAATACAAACAAGAAGTGGCTACAAAATATCATATTTACTTAAAACCAGTTATCTTATTTAAAGCTCAAAAAACTATTGCTCAAAACAAGGAAAATAAAAACCAGTTCCATTATATGATAGAGAATTTGACTACCCAACAAATTATGCAGATTAAAAAACAATCTAATATTCCTATAGTTCAGAAGGCTTTTCAATTTTTTGAAGATAATTATATATCCTTATCTCAATTAGTTCAGAGATTACGACAAGAATTTCAGGAAAATAGATGCCTGTGTGTGAATGAAGAAAAAGAAAAAGAGACACATCAAATACTTTTGAATACCTTAGAAGATAAAGATAATAATATAAGAGCTATTTTTGCTGTTGAAAAACTTAATGAAGGTTGGGATGTTTTAAATTTATTTGATATTGTCCGTTGTTACGAAAGCAGAGATTCAGGGAAAAACAGAATTGGCAAAACCACTATGAAAGAGGCTCAGCTTATTGGGAGAGGGGCTCGTTATTTTCCTTTTATTATTAAAGATATTGAGAAAGTTATGCCTAATTTTCCGATAGATTTGGATAATAATGATGATCCTTATAAAAGAAAATTTGATCAAAATTTAGAACATGAATTAAGAGTTTTAGAAGAACTACATTATCATAGTATAAATGACAATAAATATATATATGAAATTCGTCAAGCCTTAACAGAAGTAGGTATAATAGATCAAAAAGAGACTAAAATATCTTTAAAATTAAAAAAAGACTTTAAAAAAACAGATTTCTATAACAAAGGTTTGATTTATATAAATAAAAAAATCAAAACCAATTATCAAAACAATAAATCTTTTTCTGATATGGGAGTATTTAGAAAAAACTACACTTATTGTATTTCAACAGGCAAAGGATTCAAACAAGCTCTCTTCCAAAAAAATGAAGAAAACCCATCTGTGTTTAAAAATAAAACACAAGAAATAAGCTTAAAAAATATCTCTTATCATATTATCCAAAATGCTATTTCTAAAAATCCTTTTTTTAGTTTTTCTTCTTTATCAAAATATTTTCCTAAAGAAAAATCTATGAAAAATTTTATTGAATCAACTAGTTTTCTAGGTGGATTAAGTATAACTTTTAGAGATGTACCAAAAAACAGTTTCCTATCTAATCAAAATAAACTTTTTGCCATAATTAGTCTACTTAAAGAAATAGAAAGTGAACTAAAACAAAATATCACTGAATATAAAGGAACAGAACATTTTGACAGTTACTTAATTAATCATATCTTTAAAGATAAAGAGATAAAAATTAGTGGTAACATTACAAATGATGATTTTAATTTTATATCTAATAAAGAATGGTATGTGTTTAAGGCTTACTATGGAACTTCTGAAGAAAAAGCTTTTATTAAAATGTTTGATACTCAAATAGACCAGTTAAAGAAAAAATATGATGAAATATATCTTATCCGCAATGAAAGACATTTTAAAATTCATAATTTTAATGATGGACGAGGTTTTGCCCCTGATTTTGTTTTGTTTCTTAGACAAAAAACCGGGGAAATGTTAACTTATCAAATGTTTATTGAACCAAAAGGTAAGCACCTTAAAGAATATGATCAATGGAAAGAAAATTTTTTAAAACAGATAAGAAAAAAATTTAAAGGTAAAACCTTGGAGTATACGACAAAGGCAAGGTCTCAAAAATATAGACTGACAGGTGTTCCTTTTTATAACCAAGACACAGAAAATCAATTTAAAAATAGCTTTTATTCTACTTTAGATGAATAAACAAATTAAATAGAGGTGCAAAAAAATATGGAAAAAGTGAACTTTTATAATAAAACCCAGTGGACTTTGTTGGGTTTTTATATTAAAATCCAGTTATGGATAAAATTATAAATAACAAACTAAGAGCTATCCTTATTAAGAAAGCTTTATTTTCGGCTCAAGATGCCAGAAAAGTAGGAGTGTATCCAAGTCTCATTAACTATTACCTTAAAAAAGGATATGTGGGAAGGATTAGTCGAGGATTTTATAAAAGCTCTTTTTCAGAATTAGATGTGGATTTTCAATGGGAAGATTTGGTGGCAACAGCAAAAAGTGTGCCTAATGGAGTGGTTTGTCTGCTTTCTGCTTTGGCTTTTTATGAGTTAACAGATGAAATTCCTCGTCAGCATTGGATAGCTGTACCTCATGGAACAACAGCTCCTAAACGACTTCATACAAAATTTATTCGTTTTCGTAATATGAAATTGGGTAAAACCAAACTGAAGATAGGAAAAGAAGAAATACAAATTTTTAATCGTGAAAGGACCATTGTTGATAGCTTCCGCCTTCTTAGTGCAGAAGTGTCTATTAAAGCTTTAAAAGAAGGTTTGAAAGGATCTGGGTCTAATAAAATTAGTATTAAAAAATTGCAACAATATGCAAAAAAACAACATGTTAATATTACTTCTTATATTTTGGCAGTTACAACATGAATGAATAGGTATAAAATTTTAAAAAATATCAAAATACCATTACCACCTTTTATAGTACAAAATGAGATCGTTACTCTTATGAAAGGTATAGAAAATATAGAGAAACAAATCAAAACAGAACAAAATCTTAGCACTCAACTAGCTTATTCTTTATCTTGAACAATAAATGCAGAGGAATCGCATAAAAATTTAGTTGTCAAGGATTCCTTGACAACTACCTTAGATGGAACAAAATATCTCACAAAGCTCTACAACTTAGATATGATTCTCTTTAATAAATATCATCAATCTATTTAAAAAAGAGTAATAACTAAAAACTACTGCTTTTTGGAGTGCTGTTTCTGTAGCTTTTTTAGCTCTTTTTCTGAAAGCCCTGTTACTTTCGCAATAAATGGAATATCTGCATTTTCTTGAAACATATTCGTAATCACCTGTCGCAAGTTCTCTTGCCTGCCTTTTAGTTCGCCTTCTTGCCTGCCTTTTTCCATACCTTCTTGCAGGTACTTTTTCCTACCCAACAACATGCCTTCAAATCTGCCTTTTTCTTTAATAATTTCTCTTATGTTCATAAATCCTCCTCTTGTTAAAATGCCTGCCTCTATGATAAGCTTTTCTGCCTCTTTCCAAGTTTTTAAATCTAACCCCGTGTTATCAAATAAATACTCCAATATCGCTAAACTCATATCCTTTTGTTGCTTGCCCTTTAATATGTCCTTAAAACTACTAAATATCTCTACTACCTTTAATACACTTGGTTTATCTATATCCCACACTTCTGATAACAAACTTATTACACCCCGACTTTTATACTGCTTACTCTCATGTACTTTTCTTACTCTTAAATCTTGAGTGTTTATTACTTTCGGTTCATAGTTTAACATACTTTTTCTAGAATCAAGAGGAATCTTTGATAAAAATTGCTTAAAATCTTCAGACTGTAAAGACTTTTGCCATTTTAGAGGTTTTTTACCATGGTAAAACACAACTGGTACTATAGGCTGAGGATAACCCTTATGCTGAATACTATGCTCTCTAACTAGTACTTGGTACTTTAACAGTTGGCTAAATAATTGCTTATCATAAGAAGACTTATGTTCTAATAAAATAAAAACTCTTAGCTTAATTTTAGGAAAATCTTTAAAAGGTACAGATACAATAAGATCAGCACTCTTACCTTTAAAAGTATCTTTTTCTACTTGTGCTTGGTTTAAGTTATAAGCTTTTAGTTCTTGTTTTGAAAATACAAGAGTTAGTAGCTCTTGCACTAACTTAGGGTCAGAGTAGAAAAGTTTAAAAAACCTATCGTGACTGCAACCTGATTTTTTGCCCTTCTTTTTTGAGTGCTTTTTACTCTGCTTGGGGGCTGGTTTTGTAGATTTGTTTTTGTTTGTCTTTTTGCTCTTATCTTTGTTTTTCATATCTTTGTTTTTCATATCTTTGTTTTTCATAAAAAAATCCTTTGCGTAAAAATAGTGTTTATTATTAAGACTTCTAATATACTTTTGTTTGTGATTATAAGTCAAACCCTTTAGACGATATGCATTATTAAAAGATAACAGTAAGAGGCAAAACTAGAGGCTGGAAGTGGAGGATTACTGAGATAGGTAGTAGCTTATTTTATAAAAAACCATGTAAATGGAAGAGCCGGAACAAAAGGCAACTATCAAGGATTCCTTGATAGTTCAATAAGAAGAAGGGGGTAAAGCTCAAAAGAGTAAAAAATTCTACAACTTAGATACAAGTCTATACGAAAGTCTTGTACTTTGCTCCTTTTTAAAAATAATACTTGTAATTTATGAAAAAATATTTATAATTGCTAATATGAGTAGTTTAAGTCTTATCAAGTCAGTATAATGTACAATTTGTAAAAAATCAGACTTTCAAAAAATATCATCAAACACAAAGCGGGAGGGGAAGATTTTTGCGGGACACTTCGCTTGGACCCGAAAAATATCCCCCTCCCGCTTTTTATAATTTAACAGTTACATTTATTACAAATAAATTAATTGATATGTGTTTGACTTGGTTTTCTCACTTACAAAGCAAATTATTTATTTCGTACAAGCATTTTACTCTACGCTTGTTGTTATTTCTTTCTCTATTGTCATTCCCGCGAAGGCGGGAATCCAGAATGTCACTTTCATCTGATATAGCTTGATTTTTTTATTTATTTAGTAAGTTATTTTTTAATTCAATCATTAAACAAATAAATAGGGTCATGACAACTTAAGCCTTACATGATAAGGTTTAAATCTTGAAAATTATTAAGAAAAATAAGTATTTTGTGCGTTCCCGCATTTCTGAGAAGAAATTTCGCCATATTATTAAGCTTTTTTCGAATGATCTCACAGCTTCACAAATTGCTAGATTATCCAATATTAGCAGAAATTCTGTTAATAAAATCTTAAAAACTGTAAGATTAAAGATAGCTCAATTTTGTGAAAAAGAAAGTTTTTTTAAAAAAGGAGAAGTAGAAATAGATGAAAGTTATTTTGGAGCTAGACGAATCAAAGGCAGAAGAGGAAGAGGATCTTATGGTAAAACTATTGTGTTTGGTCTTAAACAAAGACAAGGTAAGGTTTATACTCAAATTATTAAAAATTGTTCACACAAGACCCTTATTCCCCTTATAAGTAATAGAATATCTAAATCTGCTACTGTTTATACAGATGGTTTTAAAAGCTACGATGGTCTAGTCAATATGGGTTACAAAAAACATTATCGTGTGTATCATGGGAAGAATGAATTTGCCACAAAACGAGGTAATGTGAAGAATCATATTAATGGTATAGAAAGCTTTTGGGGGACCTCCAAAGTGAGGTTATCAAAGTTTAGAGGAATGGATAAAGATACTTTTTACTTGCATCTTAAAGAATGTGAGTTTAGGTTTAATCACAGGAAGGATGACTTGTATACTTTGTTGTTAAAAATGATTAAAAATAACCCGCTTAAGTTGTCATGACCCAATAAATAAAAGGAGGCACAAAAAATATGGGAAAAAGTGAATTTTTATAATAAAACCCAGTGGACTTTGTTAGGTTTTTATATTAAAATCAGTTTATTTTAAAAAAACCATGTAACTGGAGAGGATGGTGCATAGCATCAAAACATCAGAAAGTTCTTTAATTTCAATAGTTTAAGCCATGTAACGGGCATGTAACTGAAAAGCCGGAACAAAAGGCAACTATTAAAGATTCCTTAATAGTTCAACAAAAAGGAAGCACATTCTGAAAAAATTATTTTTATAGCTGTGTTTGCTTCAAGCAGTAACATCAAAAGTAATCCCCGTTGAGTAGGGAGGCAGGAATCTAAAAACGCCACTTTGAACTGCAACACCCCGAAAAGCTTCCAGCTCTTTTTATTTATTGCCCTATATTTTCTAACTTTATTTTACAGAGCCACTACTTCTTTCGTGAACTGGAATGCGATCTAGGGTAGAAGCCCCACCTATTGATGTTGGGTTAGTGGTGACTTTTGGTATTTTTTTAGCAGGTATTTCATGTGTATTTAATTCGCATACATGATTTACACAACGAGATTCATACCTTTTTTGCGGAGGGTTTTCCCCACTTTCTACAGGTACAGTTTCCGTATTACCACACCGACACGCCCCATTACAAGCAGTAGGAGTACCCCTTCCTTCCATGCAGTTAAAATAATACAATTCAGCTGCATGTTTATTCTGTGGCTTAAATTTTCCACTACTAAAAACATGACCAATCGTCTCAAAAATACTACCATCACTACAGCTTTTATCAGGGACTAAAGTACAATCCGAATGAGCCTCACAGTACAAATGGTTATTATCTCTATTATATTTATAGTTTATAGCTTTGTAAGTAGCTAATGCTCCTTGTGCCTCCTTTTTAAAACCCGCTGATTGATAAATACAAGCTGTATTTCGCCACAATTGTGCATTGTGTGGGTTGAGAAAAGCCTCTTTTCTTAATTTATTAAGTACTAATTTTTTATTAGTACATTGTGAACTAACACTTACACAATTTGAATAACTTGCACCATTACAGCTAGAAGACTTTTCTCTTTTATCACACTCATTATCACATTCTGGAAAAGCTTTTCTTATTTCTAATAGAAAAAACTCATCTGGTGGTGGAAACTGATAAGTTTTAGGATCGTTTATCTTTTGTTTAAAACAAGCAACATCTTTGCCACATTGTTTTTTTAACCTTTCGCCAACCATAGCTAATTTATAAGTATTAAGCATACCATAACCATTTGTACCATATCCAGGTCCTCCTTTTACAGAAGAAGGCACGGGGATCGCTGTATTTTTTAAAAGTGTTTTAGCCTCTTTTGCTGTTGGGTGGTACTCTGCAATCGACTCAAAGGTTGCAAGGCTTGCTGTTACTAAAGGAGCTGCACCACTTGTTCCTCCAAATTGTTCGTAATTTCCTTTTCTATTTAAAGAGGTAATATAGTCATCAGAAGGAGCTAAAATATGCACTTCTTTATGTGTGTTAGAAAAATTACTTTTTTGCCCATCAGGAGCTAAACTGCCAACTACAATCATATTAAAAATTTCAGAACCTAATTGTTTATATACCTCAATCTTTTGGTTATCATTTCCAGCGGATACCACTATTATAGATGGAGGCGATACAGACTTAAAATCATCATAACGCATACCTGATTTAGCTAGAAGATTAAAATACTTTTTCTTTGAATATGTGTTATACTTTTTAGTTATAAACCCCATTGAATAGTTAATATAAGAAGGCATTATTTGAGCTTTACAAGCTTCAAAGCCACTGCCTTGTACGATGATGGGGGTATTAGTAGGAGTTTTTATTTCAGAGTTTATAATTCTTTTTGGGGCATTATTTTTTGAGATACTACTATCACCTAACCTATTGAAAGCATAAGTTTTAAATAAAAACAATATTATCAATAATAAATAAAGTATTTTCATTAGAGATAGTCTAGTTTATATTTTTTGAACGGCATTTTTTATCAACAACATCTAAAAAATAATGAGTTGCATTACCTACACTACGCACACCACTTAAGTTATAAGAAGTTAAACTATCCCCTAATTCTGGCATAACAGCTTGCTCGCCTGGTCCAGAAATCAAGCCTCTTACTCCTGAAATATGATCGTCTTTATGAGAATCAAAAATAGCTACCAAGTGTTTTTGTGGGTGTGGTTTAGACAAAAGTAATTCTTTAGCTAAATCTGCACCTATCATTCGTTGAGCCCAATAATCTGATAATTCCCCATCTTTAACATCTAATTCATTAGGAATTGCATCACAGTCCCGAATGTTGGTAGTACTCTTTTTTGTAAACTCAGGAACTAATACTCCATTAGTCGCACAAATTCTTACAAAAGATACATTTTTAAATTTATCACATGCTTTTTCTGCCTTTATCTCTGGATACCACTCATCCCACAAAAACACCCATCTTTTTAATCTCCAAAGTTGTTCTTTAGGTTTTAGTCCTACTGATTGGGTTATTTGTAAAATAATTTTTTGTTGCTCTTCAGTCAGCGGCCAGTGATAAAATGCTACAAGTATGCCATTCGATTGAGGATTATCTTCATCATATTCTGGGGCAGTTTCATCAAAAGTGTCAGGTGGGGGTAAAGATTTCCAAGGCACAGTGGGTTTGTCATTTTCTTCCGATTGCACCTGCCTTGTGGTAAAAGCCTGAAACCAACTTTTTATACCTGCCGATGGGTACATAAAAAAAGTACCCATAGCTAAAAAAACAGTAACAAATAATAATAAAATAATTGATTTCATAAGTAACCTCCTTTAAAGAGTTTTAAATTATTTATTTATTGTATCTTATCGGCAAGATGTTTGAAAACTTTATTTAAGCCTTATGTCTGGGGTTTAAGGGTTATTCCTGCCTCTGCTGTCATTCCTGTCTCTATTGTCATTGTTAGATGTGGATTTTCAATGGGAGGATCTGGTGGTAACAGCAAAAAGTGTACCTAATGGAGTGGTTTGTCTGCTTTCTGCTTTGGCTTTTTATGAGTTAACAGATGAAATTCCTCGTCAGCATTGGATAGCTGTGCCTCATGGGACAACAGCTCCTAAAAGGCTTCATACAAAATTTATTCGTTTTCGTGATATGCAATTGGGTAAAACCAAACTAAAGATAGGAAAAGAGGAAATACAAATTTTTAATCGTGAAAGGACCATTGTTGATAGCTTCCGCCTTCTTAGTGCAGAAGTGTCTATTAAAGCTTTAAAAGAAGGTTTGAAAGGATCTGGGTCTAATAAAATTAGTATTAAAAAATTGCAACAATATGCAAAAAAACAACATGTCAACATTACATCTTATATTCTGGCAGTTACAACATGAATGAGCAAGTATAAATTTTTAAAAAATATCAAAATACCATTACCACCTCTTATAGTACAAAATGAGATCGTTACTCTTATGAAAGGTATAGAAAATATAGAGAAACAAATCAAAACAGAACAAAATCTTAGTACTCAACTAGCTTATTCTTTATCTTGAACAATAAATGCAGAGGAATCGCATAAAAATTTAGTTGTCAAGGATTCCTTGACAACTGCCTTAGATGGAACAAAATATCTCACAAAGCTCTACAACTTAGATATGATTCTCTTTAATAAATATCATCAATCTATTTAAAAAAAAGTAATAACTACAAACTACTGCTTTTTTGAGTGCTGTTTTTGTAGCTTTTTAAGCTATCTTGAAAGGCTAAAGGTTCTCTCCAGTCCTTTTGCCTGCCATGGTAGATAACAATAGGGATAATAGGTAGTTTTGTTTGCTTGTAAATAGATACTTGATACTCCAATAACTGCTGATGAATATTAGGTGCAGGGGAGCTTTTATGTTCTACACCCAAAGGGTGTTTATTTTGATGTACTTTAAAGTACCCTCTACCTTATAACTGTCAATGCAACTACCAATTAAATGTAACTATTTAAAGTTAAGAAAACCAATTCAAAACGAGTTCGGATTTAACGCAAAGTAGTAGCCTTGGGCTTTCACTTTGCGGTAAACCGCAGGCATAAGCTTTTGACTTGGTTTTCTCACTTGCAATAGGGGATTCTTTAATGCAATTGCTTGCCGTACAATCCTGGATTCCTGCTTTCGCAGGAATGACGGCAGAAGCAGGAATGACGGCAGAAGCAGAAATGACAGCTGACGCGAGGAATAATGGCTGACGCGAGGAATAATGGCTGACGCGAAAATGTCACTTTAGAGGTGAAAATACTGTCATGATAAATAAACTCAATGAAATACTAATAAATAAATAACACCAGACAGTGCCACAATAAAAAACACAGCACATAGTATGTTTTCTATTGTGTTGATTTTATGTTTTTTTTGTTCTGACTGATATGGCTTTTTATTGGTTATAGATGTATTGCTAGTGCTTTGACTTTTTGTAACAGCAGATGCAGAAAATGGCACCTCTTTGTGACTTACTTCTTTTTTTGACCTTTGAGATGGAGATGTAACTTCACCAGAATTAAGAGGAGAGGGAGGGGGTGGTGTTGCATCTGAATCATAAGGATGAGTTTGTAGAGAAAAAGTACCTGTTACCGTATCAAACATAACTCTATTGGTTGTGTTAAAATTAGATAAGGATTTAGTAATATCTGTATTGGAACTTATTTTATCAGCCCAACTAATAAATTCCGGATAATTGATGAGAAAAACCCAACAAGCTTGGTCAGGCAAACAAGCCATAACGGCAGGCGATAATTTCCCCTGAGTGAGCTTTTCTTGTATTTGCCCTTTGGTAAAAGGACCTATAATATTATCGTTGTCTTTTACTAACCATTGTTTCAATATATGCTGTTTGGAGGGTTGCTGTGCCAATGGTTGTTGCTCTGATGGTTGTTGCTCTGATGGTTGTTTTTCCAACACTGGTGTTTGCCCTTTGTGTTTTTGTGGTTGTTGGTTTTTTTGTTCTGGTTTATACACCCGTTGATCCGACATAATACCTTTATTGTGCGTATTTTATTCCTTTTTTACAATACTTAATACAAAAAAATAAATAATAATCTTACATAAAATCACGACACATTAACTAACAGGTAGTAAAAAAGTGCTAATAGATGTTTTTAAGGCATTCACTGCTGATAACAATGTTTGTATTTGAGTTTTTTGCACATCCATTACTAAATAACCAATAGTAGCATTAGTAGCTAAATGTTGAGCTTTAATGTTGATTTTTAAATCTGACACTAAGCCATTGATACTCGCTAAAACCCCCGGCACATTATGATGCACATTGGTTAATCGTTGATATTTATCCAAATCATCCAGTGGAGGAGGGCTTAAAATAGGAAAGTTCACCGCCCCCGTTGTGTCGCCATGAAGTAAGTACCGTGTTAAAACAGTAGATACTTGCCGGGCGATGTTTTCTTGTGCCTCCATAGTGCTACCCGCAATATGAGGTGTTAAAATCACATTATCTACACCTTGTAGCTCGTGCAAAAAATCAGCGTCATTCACACTAGGTTCATCTTGAAACACATCCACTGCCACCCCTTTTAAATGCCCCTTTTTTAAAGCTTGTTTAACATCTTTTGTATTCACCACAGAGCCACGACTAGTGTTAATCAACATACTATTTGGCTTCATCCACTTGAGTTGGTTTTGAGCTATCATGTTTTTTGTAAATTGCGTATCAGGTACATGGATAGTCACAATATCACTTAATGATAATAATTCTTTTAGGCTACTTACCGCACAGGCATTACCAATGGGGAGTTTTTCAATAATATCAAAATAACATACTTTAAGCCCTAAACTTTCAGCCAAAATCCCCACTTGAGTACCAATATGACCATAACCAATAATGCCTAGTTTTTTGCCCCGCACTTCATAAGCTCGCTGGGCGGTTTTGTGCCATTTTTTTTGATGCATCATGTTATTAAACCAATAAGTCCTGCGACACAGTGCAATAATATGCCCTAGGGTCAGTTCTGCCACACTTCTAGTATTGCCATAAGGTGCGTTAAAAACGGGAACACCCAGTTGCCTTGCTGATGGCAGGTCTATCTGGTCGGTGCCGATACAAAAAGCACCAATCACTCTGAGAGAGGGTGTTAAGGATTGCAGTATTTCTTTAGTGATTTTTGTGCGAGAGCGAACACACAAGCCCGTTGGAGCTAATTTTTGAGCTGTGCTTTGCCAATGGGCGGAGGTACATGCTTGCACCTGAAAACCCATGTGGCAAAACTGATCCCGTGCCGCCTGGTGAATACCTTCTAATAATAAAAACTTCATATCTTTCATGAAAATTAAATTTTAGTGTGTTATTTATTTTAAGTATATAATTATTTTTAAAATATAATAGTTAATAAAGTTAAGAACAATACAACTTAAGATAATAATAAAGTAATAATAAAGTAATAACAAAGTTAAGAACAATAGTATAAAAAGGAGCAAATTGTGCAAGAACACCAAGAGCCACAAAAAAACAAGCCTCATTTAGATAGTAACCTGGGGCATAACTTTAAGGAGGAAGAAACAGACAACACAAAAGAGCCCAGCTTTCAAGAGATATTTGATTACGAAAAAATTTCTGGTCATTTATTTACAAGGGCTTTATGGGCTATGTTTTTACGCTTAGCTTTTAAAGTATATGTGCGTATGAAAATTAAGGGTCGATTTAAGGGGTTTTATAAAAAATATCCAAAATTGCTTATTATTTCCAATCATACCAGTCATTTAGATGGACCAGCGATTTTATCGGCAGTGCCTTTTTCGCACTGGATGGACTTGTATATTTTAGCTGCACAGGATTATTGGTTCACAAATGGTTTTTTACGATTTTTTTCAAAATACTTTATGAACTCCATTCCTATTAATCGTCGGGCTGGGCTAGGGCATTTTGCACAAAAGCAAAAACAAGAACAAGAACAAGAACAAGAACAAAAGCAAGAACAAGAACAAAATCGCTCTACTACAGGATATGGCTCTTTTAAAAATTGTTTAAATCTTTTAAACTCTCTTAAGAGGGTTTGGATGATTATGTTTCCGGAAGGTACGCGTTCTTTAGACGGCTCGTTAAAGGCTTTTACTAAGGGGGTGGCATTGCTCTCTCAAAAAACCAACACTCCGATTTTATTTTTGCATTTTCGAGGTAACCATGTTTTATGGGGTAAGGATAAGAATTTTCCACGCCCGGGCAAAACCTGCATGCACATTGGTCCTGTGCAAGCTCCGGCTGATATCCACACCATATTTAACAATTACAAAAAATGGGTAGCAACTATTAAATGATGACAACTAATCCTTTTGAACGGTTTTTTTCTTTAGAAGTAGCAGGCGGTTTGGCATTGCTGTTTTCTGCCAGTGTGGCTTTAATATGGGCTAACTCTCCTTGGATAGCTGTGTATGATAGTATTTTACATTTTCCTATCAGTTTGCATTTTGGCGAGTGGGTATTAGCCTATTCTTTACATGAATGGGTCAACGATGGATTGATGGTGATTTTTTTCTTCACAGCGGGTTTAGAGATTAAACGAGAATTATCTATTGGGGAATTAGCCTCCCCTAAAAAAGCAGCCCTTCCTATTTTTGCAGCGGGTGGGGGTATGTTGGTACCTGCTTTGTTTTACATGGCGTTTAACCATGGGGGTGCCATCCACGGCTGGGGTATCCCTATGGCTACTGACATTGCTTTTGCTGTAGGTGTGTTAAGTTTAGTATCACGGCACATCCCTTTATCATTAAAAGTATTTTTACTGACCTTAGCTATTGTAGATGATTTAGGAGCAGTATTAGTGATAGCCTTTTTTTACTCTAACGAAATTGTCAGCAATTATTTAACTTTATCAGTTTTAACTTTGTTTTTTATTTACTGTGCAAAAAAAGCAGGTGTTAAGAGCTTGTTGTTTTATTTTTTCTGTGGGGGATGGTTATGGTTATTTGTTTTAAAAAGTGGTGTGCATGCCACAGTAGCGGGGGTGGTATTAGGGCTTATGGCTCCTGTAGAAGACCCTAATTCTCCTGCTCGCAATTTAATAGAACGAATACACCCTTTTGTTACTTGGCTTATTGTGCCTGTGTTTGCTTTTTTTAATGCAGGGGTGAGTTTAGGGGCTGACTTTTTGTTAATGGATTTTATTTCTCATCCTGTTTCTTTAGGAGTACTAACAGGGTTGGTATTAGGTAAGCCCATTGGTATATTTTTGTTTTCTATGTTAGCAGTAAAGTTAAAGATGGCAATATGGCCCTCAGGGTTTAATTGGTTAAGGTTATTAGGAATGGGATTTTTAGCGGGTATTGGTTTTACGATGTCGCTTTTTATTTCACATTTAAGTTTTGAATCTTTAGAGCTTACTATGTTTTCAAAATTAAGTATTTTAATAGCCTCTGTAGTAGCCATGGTGATTGGTTTGTCGCTTTTAATTTTATCAGGCTCACCTACTCACACACCAGAACCAGAAGAAAAAAAGTCAGCTAAAAGATTACAATCTGAAAAACCAACAAAAGACACAGAAGAATCATCTACAGAGCAAAAAGTAGCATAAAATGTGATATAATAGTGATTTGTGGTAGGGTGTATGAGGGGATAATAGTGGGAGGATGTCATGTGTGCAAGGTGGCGTAGCTCAGCCTGGATAGAGCAACGGCCTTCTAAGCCGTAGGTCGCAGGTTCGAATCCTGCCGCCATCACCATTTTTTTTACAGCTATCAAAAATGTTACGGGTAGAGTAGGTAGGGTTTTATTTCTGCTATCCATTGTTTTTCGTCTGGTTGTAATTTATTTTCTAAATCTTGGATGGTGGCATCGTTATTTTCCACCCAATGGCGTAAAAAATCACAACCTGATAAAATGTCAATAGGTAGTTTTTTATACTCATACTCATAAGGGGGAGGCTTCCATAAATCAACCTCAACATGCACCTCCTTAAAACATTTTAAAAACAAACATATTAAACGATAAGGGCTAAATAACTCTGCTTGATAAAAAGGGTGATCGATATAAATTCGAAGCCCCATACAGAGCTGATTTTTAAACTTATCAAACAAGGGTTTAAAACATTCTTCTCGTAAAACACACCCTCTTAGTAAATGAGGGGCTTTTTTATTCATTAGTTGTAACACTTGTTTTACATCCATATCCGGAAACCCAAACATCTTTAATGGACTGGTAGTGCCTCGTGCTTCCGATAGAATAGAGCCTTCCAGTAACACCGTGCCACTATAACAACGAGCAGTTTGTGTGTCTGGCATATTCGGACTAGGAGCAACCCAGGCTAAACCCTTAAAGTCAGGATTTTTAACTGGGTTGTAGTTTTTCATTGTTATCACTTCTAACTTATTATTAAATTGTTTTTTTGAATAATACCACTTAGCACATTCCCCTAAAGTCAATCCATGCCTTATGGGTAAAGGTGCCACCCCTACAAAACTCGTAAATTCTTTTTTTAAAATAGAGCCTTCTACTTTCCTTCCCACAGGGTTTGGTCTATCTAATATCCACACTTCTTTACCTGCTTTATGGCAATCTTCCATAACATAAAACAAAGTGCTTAAATAAGTATAAACCCTACACCCTACATCTTGTAAATCCACAATTAATACATCAAAGTAAGAAAGCATATCTGTTGTTAATCTTCTGGTTGTGTCAGAATAAAGACTAAAAATAGGAATATCTTTTGCTACCTTATTATCTTTAGCAATTTTTTTATTTGTTGTGCACTCATTATCACCCATAGAAACACTAGGATACACGATAGAACACAATTTGTGCAAAGATAATTTTTCAGATTGAGTGGTTATCATATTAGCTTGTTCTATCATTTTAAAGCCATGTTGTGGACCAAAAACACAAGTGATATTTAAAGGAGTGTATAAGCTAATAAGTTGTAAAGAGCTTTGCAAGTGCGAATCGACAGAGGCAAAATGCCCTAAAAAACCGATACGGCAATTTTCTAAGCGATGCTTCCAAGGCTTTTCATTAATAAAAACTTCTATACCCAACTGGGTCATATTTTGCTTTTTTTAGCTTGTTGTTTGTTATATGTAGCAATTTTTTTTACTAAAGAAAAGTCAGAAAGGGCTAATACTCTCACAGCTAATAAGGCTGCGTTATGAGCATTGTCCACAGCCACTGTTGCCACAGGCACACCTGTTGGCATTTGTGCAATAGATAATAGCGAGTCCAATCCTTTTAATGTTTTAGTCATAATGGGTACTCCGATAACTGGCAAATGTGTAAGGCTTGCCACCATACCGGGTAAATGGGCAGCCCCTCCCGCCCCTGCAATAATAACCTGAATACCTCTTGTATGGCAAGCTAAAGCGTAGCTTTGCATTGTGCGAGGTGTACGGTGGGCTGACACTATTTTTTCTTCAAACGGAATGCTAAACTTAACTAACACTTTAATTGCATCACTCATCACAGGTTTATCTGACTTGCTACCCATAATGACAGAAACTTTCGGTTTTTTGTTTTTTTGTTTTATCACTTTTTGTATCCTTTTTGGTCTTCTTTTTTTAACTTTCTTTTTAACCCCTTGCGTTTTTATTTCTCACTTTATAGTAAGTAATCTTTTTTAATTTGCAATATTTTACTAAGTGCTTTTTGAACAGTGCTTTCTAAAACATTGATATGTCCCATTTTACGCCCTTCTTTTGCAAGAGTTTTACCGTACCAGTGCAGGTGGGCTGGTGTTTTTTGCAAAGCACGAGCAGGAGACTTCCAAGATAACTGCCCCTTACCTCCTAAGAGGTTAAGCATAGCAAAGCCCCCTGACCTTATTACAGGTTGTGTGATATTTAAATTGAGTACCGCTTTAATGTGAAGAGAAAATTGATCTTCACTTAAAGCATCTAAAGAATAATGACCAGAATTATGCACACGAGGGGCTAATTCATTCACCATTAAATCCCCATTTGTGGTTTCAAACAATTCAAAAGCCATAACCCCTTCATAGTTAATTTTATTTAAAAAAGTTTTTAATTTATTAACTAATTTGCTTTTATTTTTTTGCTGACAAGGACCTTTTACCCATACGCAACAAGAGTTTTCTTGATAAGTTTCTACCAAAGGTAATTCCACAATTTGCTTTTTTCTGTTTCTTACTAAAATAAGTGCTAACTCTTTTTTAAAAGGCACAAACTCTTCTACAATGACATGATCCGCATGTTTTAAAATAAATTGCTTGCTTTCTTTATTGCTATTAATATCTTTAACAATTTTTATACCACCACCATCATAGCCTAATTGACGCTTTTTAATCACCACCCCTTTAGGAAATAAACGAGGAAAATCATTAACTTGCCGTTTGTCTGGATGAGAAATAAAATACGCCGTGGGGATTTTATGTTCTTTTAAGAGTTTTTTTTGTGTCAATTTATCTTGTAAAAGGTGCATAATTTGAGGCTTAGGGTGAATGGGGGTTTTTGTAGCAAAAGCTGCTTTTTGTAAAGTAGCTATGTTTAAAAATTCATTTTCAAAAGTTGCCACATCTATTAATGATAAAAACTTTTTTAAATCTTTTTTAGACTGGAGGCTACCGCACTCATAAAAAGCAGTAACCATGGCTGCTGGATCTTCTTTATGAGGGCTTAATATATACGGTTTAATACCTAAATTGTGACATTTTAAAGCCATCATACGTGCTAATTGCCCGCCCCCTAAAATGCCTAATTTAATTTTTGATAATTTGTTTTCCATTATTTTTGTTATATCCCCTTTTTGTTATCTCTTTTCTTTATATCCCCCTTCTTGTTGCTTTTTTAATACCCCCTTTGAGGTTTTAGATTTGCAGTAAAGTATCTAATTTATGTTGTTTATCCATGTCTATTAAGTCAGAGCATCCGCCAATAAATTCTCCGTTGATAAAAATTTGAGGTACTGTTTGCACGCCTGTTCTTTCTACTAAGCGGTTTCTTTCTTCTGGTTTATCGTCTAATATAATTTCTTCATAAGAAGCATTTTTTTTATCAAAAATACTTTTAGCCATTACACAAGCGGGGCAAGTGGTTTTAGAATAGATAACAATTTTAGGCATTGTACCAACCTCCTTTGTTTGTTGAACTATATTTGTTTAAGCTACAATTTGCATAAAATACAAGTGTTGCATGGTGGTAGTGTAGCAAAATTTATTTCATCATGCAAGTTATAAATGCAAACTATAAATGCCAGTTATAAGTGCCTGTGTATTATACTTATTTGTTACACACCTTAGGCTTGTGCCTTATAGGCTTATGGTGCGAGCCTGTTTTCTTTAAATAATTTTGTAGTGGGGAAAATAAGATTTTTCGCACTCAACTGTGAAAGGTGAGATTTACCCATAGCGGCAAGGAGTTCGTAGTGGTGATGGTCCATGTTAAGGGCGTAATTTTTAACCCGCTCGGATTTTTCTTCAATATCTAATCCATGTTGTAAATTATGAGCATGGGTCGTAATACCCACAGGGCAGGTATTGTTATTACACCTTAAGGCTTGTATACAACCAAGAGCAAACATAGCACCACGAGCAGTATAAATCGCCCTTGCTCCAAGAGAAAGAGCCATTATTTGCTTGCCAGCACTAACGAGCTTGCCACTGGCAATAAGTTTTAATTTATCTGTTAAGTGATGTTCTGTTAATAATTGAGTAGTGGTTTGCAAAGCAGGGAAAATTGCCCAACCTAAGTCGTCCATAAAAGTTTTAGGAGCAGCCCCCGTGCCTCCTTCAGAACCATCTAAAGCGATGTAATCAGGAAAAGTGTTTTGTTTTTCCATTTCTATGAGTAAATCGTTTAACTCTTTAACACTACCGAGGCAAAATTTGATACCCACAGGGAGCTTAGATATCTCTTGTATATATCTTATAAATTGAACGGTTTTATGAGGGGAAGTGCATTCTGTATGCCCGGCAGGGGATATGACATCTTGCCCTGTAGGGACACCTCTTAGTTCAGCAATTTCTGGGGTGATTTTTTCTTTCGGAAGTAAGCCACCTTTACCGGGTTTAGCCCCTTGAGAGAATTTAATTTCAATCATTTTAACAGCTTTTAATTGAGCAACTTTTTCTAACTTTTGAGGGTTAAAAGAGCCATCCTCATTCCTCACGCCAAATTTTGCAGTACCCATCTGAAAAATAAGGTCTGCCCCCTCCATTAAATGGTACTTAGGCCAACCCCCCTCCCCTGTGTTAAGTGGAATACCCGCTTTTTTAGCACCACGCGACAAAGCCCGAATGGCTTTTTGCCCTAAAGCCCCGTAACTCATAGCACTAATCATAATAAGTTTATTGATGGTGTAGGATTTTTGTAACCCTCGCTCCTCACCAAAACACACTTGCAAGGGCTTGATTTGTGAAGTTTTTATAGGGTACAGAGAATGTTTTAATTTAACACCAGGGCTATCAAAGTCAAGTAAGGATCCAAAAGCACTGGATTTTTCCATATTTTTTGCGATTTTATAGATATTAGCTCTTTCCGACCGGCTAAAGGGCTTTTCTTCCGTGTCACTAGAGTACAAGTACTGTCTAAACTCCGGACCAATACTTTCTATAAGATAGCGAAACAAAGCCAACACACCAAAATTCGAAAGCAATGCATGTTGCTTTTGTATATAAAGATAATAAAAATTAAGTAGGTTGATGAAGCTTAAGATAATGGTGGGTATCAGCCACTGGGACCCTAAAGCCCAAATAGCAAGACTAGTGCCTATAAGTGCTATCAACAGTAACCCGTTGAGTAACTTTGCTATTTTTTCTAAATTGACACTAATTTTTCTTTCGTTTAAAAAACTCATTTGTTTATATATATCTTATATATACATCCCTATTATAGCTTGTCTAAGTGCTTTCTTACTAAGTGCTTTTTACCCCGAAAAGCTACCTGCTGACTCTTATCTTTAGTGATATCATAACAACCTATAGCACTTAATGCTCCAATTATTGCAACATTAGCCCTTTATTGCAACATATTTTTGGGTGTGGATAAAATTTGTGCTTTTTTAACTTAGTCAGTTCTATTTCTAGAGTTATCCCTGTTTCTATTATTATTCCTAGCGGAGGCTTAGAATCCAGAAAAACCTCTTTGAACTGCAACACCCCTAATATCTCGAAAAGCTAATCGATAATAAACTTTATTATTTCTTTTAATGGGCTATGCATAAAACACCTGTTTTTTAAACTTAGTGTTAAATTTAGCATTAAATTGAACATACATAACCAGTATCGGCAGGCTGTAAAAATACTTTAGCTTTTTTTAAACTTTTTTTACTTTTTTTGGCTTAAATCTTAAAAAACGCCCCCAAAACTAATGTTTTATGCAGTTTTGAAGGGCTAATACCTCTAACTTAACTCATGTGGACTCGATTTTGCATGTAGTAAAATAAGACTTACCTTGATATGGCATATACTCATTAATTCCATTCCATTCAATAAATAACTTGCTTTAACTCTTTCTTTAAATAGTGTAAGGGAAAAACCATGCTCAAAACGCAACCTCAAAATGCATCCAAGGAGGGAAATTCTACCAGCATAATTTATCGTAAGCAGAATAGTTTTCAGGTAGTACCTGTTGTAGTACATCTTGATAATTTTCTTTATGTCTGGAATCAAGATTTTTTGTATCTTTGTTACTATAATCATTTTTAGTAGCACAATAAACAGTGTTCTCATTGTTATCTTGAATATTCACATCCGCTCCGTTTTCTAATAATACTTTTATTGCTTCTAGACGCCACATTTTTGCAGCTATGTGTAAAGGGGTTTGTCCTCTATTATCTTGAGCATTCATATCCGCACCTGCTTCTAAGAGCATAATTATTATACTTTTCCCTCTATGGCTATGTTTTTTATTCATCATAACAAGATGTAAAGGGGTATAACCTTTGTATTGTCTAACATTAACCTTCGCTCCATTTTTTATTAGTTGAGCAATTACTGCTGTATGATGATTGACTACAGCCTTATGCAAGGGTGTTTGACTGTCTGTATTTTGAACACTCACATCTGCACCATTTATTATTAGTAGATTCACTAGATGTGGGTAACCATAACCAGAGGCTAAATGTAAAACAGTGTTCTCGCCAAATTTGTTTTGGACATTCACATCGGCACCGGCTTTTATTAAACTAGCTACTAATTCGCCTTTTTGCTTTTCCTTCTTATAATACTTGTGATAGTATGTTATGGCAAAAAATAAGGGAGTTTCTTCTCTATTATCTTGGATGTTCACATTAGCTCCTGCTTTTAGTAGTTGTTTTATGATTGCAATATCTTGGTAGTATTCAATACTGGCGTGCAAAGGAGTTTCCCCTCTATTATTTTGAGCATTCACATCCGCACCTGCTTCTATCAGTTGGTTTATTATTTTTTTAAACTTTTTTATATCTTGTGGATTTTTTGCTTTGTGCATGCTTTCGATTGCTAAATGCAAAGGTGAGTTTTGATGATGATCTTTTGTAAGATTGACATCTATAGTATTATCGCTACTAATGAGCGTGAACTGCGAAATATCTCCTCTTTTTAGAGCAGAAAGAAATTTAGCAGTTTTTTTCTGGCTTTGTTTGTTTTGTGCTTGAGTGTGAACAGACACACTTATTCCAAACAAAATAGCTAATAAAAATTTTATCATCACTTCCTCCTTTGTTATATAATTTAAAAATAATACTAACGACTTTATATAACAAAAAATATAAAAACAAGGTTTTATTTGACTAGTGTAAATATTACCCCCTTCCTAAAAGGTTAATGTAAATATTACCCTTCCTAAAGGATTGTTAATGATTGCCATAAAGCCATTTTAGTAACAACTACCAACTCCAATTGGAAGTTACAACCCTGCTGGGGCAATTTTAACAAATAATGGGGATATTGTTTAAAAGAGGATATTAATTTTGTATGTACCTTGCTATTAACTGATCGGTTAAAGCATAAGCCTTAGTTAGCTCTATATAATATTTAGCAATAAGCTCTATATTCTCCATCTCCGATTGCTGAGCAAACTCCCGAGCTGTAATTAACGAAAACACATTTAACCTCCCCTGTAAATAAGCCTTTCTAATCTCCTTATAAGATAACGCCCTTAAACGATACACCTTACCAGAACTCTTAACAGCACTCTGAAGACTGTCTAAATGGATTTTTGTTAAACTTAGTAGCCTGTCAAACTCCTGCTGTGCTAATTTTAAATCCACACGCCCTGCCTCCACCTCTTGACTGTGAATAAATAAATTCTTTTTTAAAATACTATAATTCGGAAAAGAATAATTAAGACGAATGCCAATGTCATAACCACTACTATCTAAATTCTTTAACCTCTGCCAACTATCATAAGAATCCTTACCCTTTCCCCCTATATCATAAGAGCTAAATAATTTTATGGAAGGCAAACTCTTAGACCTCTCAATGGCAAGCTCATTTTCCTTAATCCGTAACTCCTCTTTCATTTTAGCTACTAACCTAGGTGTTGCCTTAAGGGCTTTAAAACCAGGAGGTTTAGAAACTTTTTTATCTATCTGACAATGCACAAGCTTTACAGGTTTTTTTAAATTCAATAAATTAAACAACCGCTTTAACTCATCTTTATAATGAGCTGTTTGTAATACCACCTCTTGCCTTGCAAACTCTAACTCTGCTCGCATTTGATTAAGCTCGCCTGGTTGCAAGTACTTATATTTACGCTTGGTGCGAGCAATTCTTACTAACTCTGTATAATCTCGCTTTTTAAATTGCTTTAACTTCAAAGATAACTGACTTAAACAAGTATTCCAAAATTGCCGAACCGCTTGTACAATAAGGGCTTCTGTATCTTCACTAAGTTGCATTTGAGCTTTGCTTACCCGAGCCTTAGCCACATCCATTAACCACTGATCTTCTAAGCCAAAAATGTTTCTTAATACATCCTGCTCCACCCCAAACTGCAATATATTTTCTGAATTGTCACCAGCACTATTTGTGTCAATATTAAAATAAGAATTTTTAACTGATAACTTTGTGCCTGTTAAAAACTTTTTATTAACTTCTGATGATAAAACCCACTTATCTTGAAACACATTACCTAACTGACTTGGCTTGCCTCCTAAATCTGCATTAACACTATCTTGTAATGTAGATTGCCGTTTTAGCTTAAAATCCCACTCCCAATTAAAAGGTTGAATAGCCACTAATACAGGTAAAGATAAAGTACTCTGCTTAAAACTAATGTGCTTATACTCTAAAGAGTTTTTAATAACCGTCTCTACTACAAACTTCATAGATAAAGATAAAGTATTGCTAGCCTTTAAACTAGAACGAGTACTGGCAGGTTTTCTGTTATAATAAATACGATAATCGTCAGTAATGTCAGTAATATGAGAAGTAAGAGAAGTATCAGTAATGTCAGAAGTATCAGTAACCCTAGTGGTATAAGTAGCCTCTGTGGCAAGGCTTACAACACAGCGCAAAGCTAAAACCAATAAACTTAATTTTTTTATCACTTTTTTATAACTCCAAGGGGAAAACCTGTACTTGGTGGTTTTTATTAACAATGGCTAGTTGGATTTGTACTGGCTCATTATGTTGCTCGCAAAAACAATAAAATGCTCTGGACAATCTTTCTTTTTGCTTCAAGCTCATAGGTAATTCTGTTCGCCATTTGTTGTCTGACTTAACTTCTACCAACAACCACCCTTTTTTGTTTTTTAAAATCAAATCTATCTCTACACCTTTAAATTTTTTATTACGAGCCATTAATTTCCAATCTTGCTTTTGAAAAAACTTAAGTGCTGTATCTTCAAACACTTTGCCTTTATTTAGTGTGTTTGGTTTTTCCATAATAAAATCCCTCCTATGTAATACACACGGACCATGTTCTTTTAAAGCTAACTGATGCCTCTTTGTGGCATAACCTTTGTGAATGGCAAAACCATAATGGGGGTGTTTTTTATCTTGCTCCTGCATCCAGGCATCCCGCTTGACTTTAGCAATAATACTGGCTGCTGCTATTGGAAAAGCACGCTTGTCTCCTTTTATTAAAGCTGTTTGTTTAAAAACTGTAGGTAGATTGGGGATAGTAAACGGTCCATCCACTAAAATATGCCCCATCGAAGCTGATAACTGCAACACAGCTCTTTTCATAGATAAAAAAGTAGCCTGCAAAATATTTAAACGATTAATTTCTTCCACACTAGCCATACCCACAGCATAAATGCATTCAGTCATAATCTCTTCTGCCAAAGCTTTTCTTTTTTTAGGAGTAATGGTTTTAGAATCAGGATAAGGCTTGTTATCACTTAAAATGACAACGGCAGAAAATACAGGACCTGCTAAACAGCCCCTTCCCGCCTCGTCCACTCCCATTACAGGAGCAGGCTGAAAATGTTGCCATTCAATAGGAGGGTACACATCTTGTTTGACCATTTGAAAAAATATTTTTTTTTAAGACGATTGTTCGGTGGCTTGTTCGGTGGCTTGTTCGGTGGCTTTCTCGCTAAAAGCCTCTGTGGCTGATTGCTCGTTTTCGTAAATGTCCATAGTTTTCATCATAGAATCATCGGCAAATAATTTTTTAAATTCTGAACTCACACAACAAAATTTGAGGCGAGATTTTTTTTTCAAATCCCCCATAGTGTCCATAAAAGAACTTAAACCATCAGAACCTATAAAATGTAGCTTTTGCAAATTAAATACAATGTTTTTTTGTGATAACTCTCTTATGCAAGTTTGATGAAAGCACTCAGCAGAAGCAAAATCCACTGCTCCTTTTAAATCAATAACCATCATATCGCTACTTTGATTTTTAACAATAACCTTCATAATTAACATTGATCATAACAACAAAAAGAGTTACATAACAAGCTGTAAAAAGCAAAAACCAAGCCTCAAGGCTTAATTAAAATGTCTAGATTAAGAAAAAATTTTTTTATAAACAATACCGTTTGGGTAGCAGAAAAGCTATTGGGGAAAATTTTAGTGCGAATAATGGATAATTCTATTGTGCTAAAAGGTAAAATCGTAGAAACAGAAGGCTACTTAGGGCTACAAGATTCATGTTGCCATAGCTTTAATAACCGCAAAACTAAGCGTACGGAAGCTATGTTCTTAAACGGAGGGCATGTTTATGTATATTTTACTTATGGAATGTACCATTGTTTTAACATTGTTACGGGTAAGCCCTTGCAACCAGAAGCCGTACTGATACGAGCTGTAGAACCACTACAAAACATAACCACTATGCAAAAAAACCGATTAAAATTTTTAGAAAAAACCACCCTTAAAAAATCATCTTTAACTAAAAACAATGTAGCAAATGGTCCGGGTAAATTGTGCCAAGCCTTTGATATTACAAAAACTTTTAATAAAGAGAATTTAAATAACAGCCATACTCTGTATATAGAAGACAATACCCCTATTGAAGCTTGCCATATCGAAACCAGTGCCAGAGTGGGGCTACCACCTCACCAAGACGCATCTTACTTGCCCTTGCGATTTTTTATAAAAAACAATCCCTATATATCTAAAGTTAATTTATAATATTGATTTGTGTTTGAAAAGGTAGTACATTATACCGATGCCGAAATATGATTATGACTTATTTGTGATTGGCGGAGGCTCTGGCGGGGTGAGATCTGCCCGCTTATCTACTCAACTAGGGGCTAAAGTCGCCCTTTGCGAATCTGACAGGTTAGGTGGCACTTGTGTGATACGCGGGTGTATCCCTAAAAAACTTATGGTGTATGGGTCAGAGTTTCCAAAATTCATCAAACAAGCTCAAGCTTACGGCTGGTCTATAGGTAATATGCAACTTAACTGGGAGTTGTTTAACCAAAACCGCCACAAAGAAATAAAACGATTAGAAACTATTTACACCAACTTGTTACAAAAACACTCTATAAAAGTCATTAGCGGTAAAGGAATATTAGAAGACCCTCATACAGTTTGTGTGGACAATAAAAAATTCACCAGCCGATATATCCTCATAGCTGTAGGAGGCACCCCACATGTTTTAAACATTAAAGGCTCAGAGTTTGCTATCAATTCTAACGATATGTTTAATTTACCCAAGCTCCCTCAATCTTTATTAGTTTTAGGTGCAGGTTACATTGCATTAGAATTTGCAAGCATTTTTAACTCTTTAGGTACAAAAGTAAAAGTTCTCTTTAGAGGAGATAGTATTTTAAGAGGTTTTGATAACGATGTAAGAAAACACTTGCAACAACAAATGTCGCACCTTGGGATGGGGTTTGTGCCTTCAACTACCCCTGTAGAAATTGTTAAAAAAGATCACACTTTACAACTGATAGATGATAAACAAAACACTTGGGAGGCAGAGCAAATACTGATGGCAACAGGCAGAAAACCTAACACCCAATCGCTTAATTTAGAAGCTATAGGGGTTAAAACAAATAAACAAGGGGCTATAAAAGTCAATGACAGATGGGAAAGCACATGCCCTAATATTTTTGCGGTTGGGGATTGTGCCAACACTCCTTATGCACTTACCCCAACAGCAACAGCAGAAGGCACACTTTTAAGTAAATTATTATTTGACAAAAATACTGATAAATCTACCCATAATAACGCACTAACGAAAAAAGAAGAATTGTATAATAATGTACCGACTGCGGTTTTTACACAGCCACCTGTGGCTACTGTTGGTTTAACGGAGGAGCAAGCTTTAGATAAAGGTTTTAAAGTGAGGGTTTATGAAAGCCGGTTTCGCCCATTAAAAGTAACTGTAACTTACGAGCCGGAACAAAGCTATATGAAGCTTATTGTGTGTAACAACACCGACAAAGTTATAGGTTGTCATATTGTAGGCACTATGGCAGACGAGATGCTACAAGGCTTTGCTGTAGCTGTAAAAGCAGGGCTGACAAAAAAACAATGGGACCAAACAATAGGTATCCACCCAACCAGTGCAGAAGAATTAGTAACCCTACGAACCCCAAGAAAATAAACACTTTTTGAGAGAATAAAATAAAGAACTTAAAACTTATTTAAAATAAAATTAAAATGTCAGAATTAAAAAACAAAAGCAATATAAATAACTGGGATACTTTATTATTTAGCAATAAAGTGTTGTTATATGAAAACAACTCTTTTCAAGTTGCCACAAACAAAGTAATAGGTGTTAAGGGTGGTGTTATTGTTTTTATAGAAGATAAAAATAATTTTTTAAAACATACTCCACTTACTAATATTGAGCAAGCTATGACTTTTGACAAAGCTATAGCTTCTAAAGAACAAAAAAAGGTGTATCGTTTTAATCATCATATACTTTGCCCAGGTTTTGTAAATACGCACACACATGTACCGATGTCTTTATTTCGTGGTGTGGCTGATGATTTACCTTTTAAAACTTGGTTAGAAGATTATATTTTACCTTTAGAAAAAGAGTTTGTTACAGAGGAGTTTGTAACCCTTGGTGTGTATTTATCAGCTTTAGAGCTAATAAAATCAGGGGTAACCACTATTTGTGACATGTATTTTTATAATGAAGCATTAGCAAAGGCGGTGGACAAAGCAGGCTTAAGAGGGGTTATAGGGGTTGGCATTCCCTCTGGGGAAAAGACAAAACCCCATAAGCCCACAAGTACTGTGCCTTATTGGCAAAGTGTTATTAACAATTTAAGAAGAAAGCATCAAGGTCAAAGTCGTATTCGTGTGGCACTTGCACCTCATTCCCCTTATGCGTTAAGTAAAAAAGAATTAGAAGAGATAGGTCAATTTGCCAAACAAGAAAATATATTTCTCACAATTCATGTGTCAGAAAGTTTATGGGAACAACAAGAAATTAAAAAACTTTACAATAAAACACCTATAGAGTATTTACATAGTTTAAACATTACAGGTCCAAATTCTTTATTTGTACACTGTGTGCATGCTAACACAAAAGATTTACAAATAATGCACGATACGGGAACAGGTTTTTCTTACAACCCGGAAAGTAATATGAAGTTATTTACAGGTATTGCACCAGTAACTGGAGCTTGGAAAATGGGTGTGAGTGTGGGGCTTGGCACAGATGGTCCGGCATCTAACAATAACCAAAACTTTTTTGGAGAAATGGATTGTGGCTTAAAACTACAAAAACTAAAAGAGGGGGACAATTCTATAGGAGCTTTTGACATGTTACAGATAGCCACTATTACAGGGGCTAAGGCTTTAAATTGGGATGAGCAATGTGGCTCTATTACGGTGGGCAAACAAGCAGACATCTTAGCGATTGATCTAAAGCACCCTTCTTTATATCCGGGTTACAATGTAGTGTCTGACTTAGTGTATAGTGCTAGTGGCGAAGAGGTAGAATTTGTGATGTGCAATGGAAAAGTTTTAATGGAACAAAGAAAAATTAAAACCCTAGATGAAGACAAAATTTACGAGCAAGTAAATACTATGTCAGAAAAAATAAAACACTTTTTAAAAAAATAATTTATAAATTAGCATTTTTAATAGACTATAATTTTTGTGCAACTATCTACTATCATATCATCTTCCAATGTTATGTTGTCTGTTGTGTGGTTTTATGGCAAAAAAAGCCTTCTCGGGGCGGGCTTTTACGAAATATGAGGTAGTTAAGAAAAGCCCGAACATTGAGAAGGTAAATAAAGGGCAAAAATGAGGTAGTTAAGATGTTTCGCCCCCTATAACTTTATTTTATAAACTTTTGTCCTCCTTTACTCCGTATTTTTTTGAGAACACCAAGTGCCAGTGTTGTTTTAAATATCCTTTCATTTTTCTATCCTCCTTAATTTAATAAATCCGTCAAACTTGTATTTTATACTTTACTTTTTTCTTTATCCTAATATCTAGTAAATCTGCCGTTATAATGTTTTAATATAACAGACCTACCAGTGTTTCTATCCTCATTTCTAACTCTAAATAATGGGTTAATCCACCACATAGGTCTTGTACTTCTATCAGCAAAGCCACTAGGCCAACTAGATGGGTAATAATTATTATCTCTAAAAATGTGTAGAAGATAATTGTACCGCCACACTCCAGTAGACTGGCAATAAGCACCTGTTATAATAACATCAATATTATCCATAGCTATCAAATTAGTATGGTGTTGCATTATATACGCACTCCCAACTACGCACAATATACCAGTACCAACTTGTTCTTCTTTAAGGTTACATGTTCCTATTGCTTCATAATATGAGTTCCTCACTTTCCATGCCGTGGCGGGGCAAGTGCGTAATCGGGTGCAGGCTGTGCGACTACTCCATGTTTGATTTGAATTACAAGCATAACGGCACGAAGTCCCCGAGCCAGTCCACCCAGTGTTACAAGTGCCTGTGCGTGTTGAGCCTGTATTTATCGCTGACAATCTGCAATTTGATATTGTCGTACTACTGCATTGTTTTCTACGGCAAGTGTTTGTTATTGTCATTGTCCTGTCATTACAACTATAAGTACAATTACCTGTATAATTGGTTTTGCATCCATAAGAGCGAGTCCATCCATGGTTTAATGATCTATAACTACATAATGAATTTCCATGGTAACAATTTCGCCAATTTCTACAGCTGGTATAATCAGAGCTTTTTTGTTTCCATTGTCCGTTTTCACAAGTTCTTCTGCATGTTCCTGTATCTGTGTTACAAGCACCTGCCCTTTGTCCTGTTGTACCAGAAGGTAATACGCACCCACTTATTGTCTGGGCAGAGCATTTTCTTATACAAGAATTCATTGATGGTGCTATAGTCCCACTATTACAAAAATAAGAACAATTACCAGTGTATCCTGACCTACAGACTCCTGGGATTCTTTCTGGGGATGTATAATGCCCCGTTGTTAATAAACAGCCACTTCTGGTATTATTACTATTTGTTACATCACATAAAGAAGACACTGCATGGCAGGTGTTTGTTCCCCCTACTGGACTCCAATGACAATCTGAATGACTACCACAACATGCACTTGTTAGCCTACTACTACAAGCATAGTCTCTTTTAGGTACTACGCAACACTGCGGGCGTTGATCCCCTACAACACAGGCTGACTTTGTTTCCCCACTAGAAACAACTACAATACCCGTGGCTCTTATCCCATGGTCTGAATAAGCATATTGTGTAAAAAATATTAAAAATAAAATAATAGAATATCTCATTTTGCCTCTATTTTTTTATTAAGTGATGTGATTTGCTCTCTTATTCTTATATTTTCTTTTTTTAAAGATTCTATCTCTTTTTTTAATTCTTTAGTGTTATGGATAAGCTTTTTTAAGTCATTCAAGATAGAGGCAAACTTTTGTGTTACTTCTTTTTTAAAGCTTATAAACCTATTAAATAAAGCTTTAATACCTGCCCATAGTGTGCCATAGATAGAAACCCAGTCGGGCTGTATAGGCTTGCCTTTATCTTTAATTTGTAAGTGTTTAGGTAAGTCTTCTGAAATAATACCCATACGCTTATGCTTTGGGTGATCTTTATTGTAGTAATAAGTAAAAAGCGGGGTGTTGTTTATAACACTTAATGCGTATTGATAATTTTTAAATAATGTAATGGTGTTTTTAAATACCCTGCTTGAAGGGGGTTGATTGACTGGAGCAGTTAAAATTCGTGTACATACGGTCGGGCTACTACATCCAAAAAGCCCCCCTGATATATATAAATCCCCATTTACGACAAGTCCGCTTGTACTACCTTCTAAGTATTGGTTACCTGTGGCTGTATCATTAAAAAAATTTGTGGTTGGGGGACTAGACGGAATTTTACCAAAAAGTAAATTACCAATGTTTAATTGACGATCACCTGTCGGGCTTATACCACCTATACCTTTTAAACCTACTTCTTTACCAATAAAAATATTATCAGACCCAGTAGTTATTTGCGGTGGGCTTGTAGTGTTGACAGGTGTAGTTAAGCAACCTTCCTGTGGTCCGTGTCCAGAACCAGCACCAAAAAAGGTGTTGCCACTGCCTGTAGTGCATTTACCAGAATTAGCTCCCATAAAAGTATTATTGTTTGCAGTGGTGGCATCATGCCCAGAGGCAGCTCCAAAAAAAACATTCCTAAAACCACCATTCATATTGTGACCTGTATAGTGACCGAAAAAAGTATTTTGACAATACTTAACTCCACCCGACCCTGCTTGTGTATTATTACAGCTTACCTGATTTGCCCCAGCATTATCGCCAAAGAAAGCGTTTCGTGTACCATCTGTGTTTTTTGCACCTGCGTTTTGACCTACAAAGTTATTATAACTGCCAGTATTGTTATCTTTACCAGCTTGGTAACCGATAAAAGTATTATGCTCCCCACTTGTTAGCTTAGTACCTGCCTTATATCCAATAGCGGTATTTTCACTACTTGTTACATAAGTTTTAGTAGTGGAATCTAAGTCTGACCTACCCGCTTGGTAACCGATAAATAGGTTTTTTGTTCCTGTGGTAATACCTTCGCCTGCTTGATAGCCAATAGCTATGTTTTCATTACCTGTTACTGGCTTTGATGTAGATGATGTACTTGTCCAGCGTGCCTTACCTGCCTCAAAACCAATAAATAAGTTTTTTGTTCCTGTGGTGTTTCCATGCCCTGCGGTTTTTCCTATGAAAGTATTACTATGACCTGTTTTATTGTTAGCTCCTGATAAAACGCCTATAAACACATTGTCACTTCCCGTGCAATTACTACAAATTTTATGCCCTCCTCTACTATCACCTCTTCCTGCAAATCTACCAATAAAAGTATTACCAGAACCTTTTGAAATTTCCCCTGTTTTATGCCCAATATAAGTATTACCTCCAGTATCTACATTTAATACACCTGCTCCACGACCGATAAAAGTATTGGTCGATCCTGTAGTGTTACTAGACCCTGCTTTATATCCAATAAAAGTATTATGCCCTCCCCCTTTGTTATTACTACCTACTTCATGCCCTATAAAGGTATTTTGACTACCTGTATTGTTTTTTCCCGCATTATATCCAAAAAACGCATTCAACTGCCCTGCTGTACCTTGCCCAGCTGGTGTTTTTGTACCATCTTTACAGCCCACAAAAGTTTTACCTGTTTCATCTACTAAGTAACAATCTGCACTGCCACCACCACCTGTGCCTTTGACTATGACAGCTGTACAGCTTGCTTGACATTTATCTACTGTCTTAGTAGTACTCCCAGTATGAGTATAATCACTTATGGTACAAGCCATAACATAACACCCTGTTTGATCTGCATTTGTACAAGTGCCACCAGACTTTGTTTTAAAAAAACCCCGTCTGTATTTGTAATAAACTTTTAACTGCTTTACTCCGCCTTCATTTTTTGTGGTATCTGGGTTTTTTAAAGCTATTTTTACAACCTCTAGTATTTCGCCAAAGTTACCAATTTTTATAAGTGGACTTCCCTTTTTTGTGAGCGTTGCCCCTGTTTTATTAAAAGTATATAACTCTTTTACTTTCCCTTTTAAATCTGTTGTGGGATCAGCCCCAGTGCCGTCATTGTAAAGTCCAATAACATCACCTGAGATGGGGAATCCTCCTGTTTTAGGTGCTAGGTTACCTTGACAAGATGCCGTATGCCCTATTGTGTGAGCTAAGGAGGTGTATAATTGTTGTCTGTCTACGATTGCGTTTTGAAAGTTAAAAATCCTTAATGCGTCTATGTGGAGTCCGCCCGCCATAGTGCCGACAATCCCTAACAAACCTAAAGCCATAAGAATCTCAACCAAAGAAAACCCTTTGACTTTATTGTGTTTTAAAAATGTTTTATTTAATTTATGCATAGAGTAGCCTCATTTTTATATTACTTTTAATATATCTTTTTGCCGTACGGATGATTAATAAAAAGACAAAGGGGAATTTTTTTTGAGTCCAAGCGTAGCGTCTCATAAAAAAATTGCCACTTTGGATTTTTACATAATGCACTTCATCACATAAAAGGGGCTTTCTGGATTCCCGCCTTCGCGCACCCAAAGGGTGTTTATTTTGACACACTCCTTGCACCCACAACTTAATATCTGTCAATGACACAAAGTGCATGCTGGATTCCCGCCTCCGCGGGAATGACAGTGGACGCAGGAATAACGACTGACGCAGAAATGAGGAGCGATAAAGAAATGAGAAGTGATGAAGAAATAACAAGTGATGTAGGAATGATAATTTTGCATTAAGGAAGGATTGTGTGTCGGTGCAGGCTCCGACCCACGGACGGAACAGTTCGGCTGAAGCCACGGACGGCTGCCCTGCACAAGACATACAATCCTTCCTTAAATTTTGCTTGCCATTTTTTGTCAAAAGGGGCTTTCTGGATTCCCGCCTCCGCGGGAATGACGGCTGACGATGGAATGACAATAGAGACAGGAATGACGACTGACGCGGGAATGACAGCTGACGATGAAATAACGACAGTTGACGAAGGAATGACGGTGGACGCAAGAATGACGGTGGACGCAGGAATAACGACTGACGCAGAAATAATTTTTGATAGAAAAATAAAAATGAACACATATAATGATATATATGCTCCATTGCAGAGAGGGAAACCATGCTCAAAACGAGTTCGGATTTGATACAATGCGGAAGTCGAAGACTTACGCTTTGTGGCAAAACGCATGTCCGAGATTTTGAGCTCGGTTTCCCTCTCTGCAAAAAAGAATGTTCTAAACGATAAAGAGCGTTAGCTCCTTTGCTCCCCCCGCTTAGTAAGCGGGGGGCTGGGGGGGTGATTAAATTAATTAATAAACGCTGTAACGCTGTAACGCTGTAACGCTGTAACGCTGTAACGCTGTAACGCTGTAACGCTGTAACGCTGTAACCAGAATAGCACATAAGCTTGATTTTGTCAAGCTTTAACAAGGTGTTTATAAGCAAATTTACTAACCTCATATTTTGCTTATCGGCATGGTTAAAATTTACTTTAATGTTTTTTTTGCTTTTTTTGCTTTTTTTTTATTTTGCAACAAAAGTGTCTCATTTTGATACACTTTTAGCTGGGTGTGGCAGGCTGTAAATCTGTTTAATGATTAAAAAAAGAGGGTTTTTGGAGATGGATTCCTGCCCCCATTCAGGAATGACGGTGGATGCAGGAGTGACAACAAGATATGAAAACAAAAACATATAGGCTTGGTTTTTGAGTAATTATAAAAGGTAAAAGCCTTTACTTTTTAATAACTTTACTTTTGAATAACATGCAGACTAAACACATATTGCCCTATTTGAAAAGCCCCTCCTTTGCCACTTATAGCTTTTTTACCGGATCCACAAATAGTACTGGTAAAAAAATAACTATCGCATGAATTATTAATATTATCTTTTAACAACCAACTCTTTACTTGAGCATTTTTAAGCAAAAACCCTTTTTTAGGATGGCATTTACAAATAGATTCTTTTGCAACCCATAATAAAGCTTTATGAGGCATCAAAGTTAACTCTTTTTTTGTAGCAATACGGCGAATTACAGGTGTTGTTACTCTTTTGGTTAATTCTATATCAAAACCTATGGTAATATTTTTATCAAAAGAAAATACAAACCCCGCAAGCCCCGGGCTATGAGAAATAGATATAACTGCTATGTTGTTTTTAAGATCACCCCCGGGTTTTAATAATGCTAACTCTAATAATTTTGACTTTAGTAATTTTCCGGCTTTAAGTTCACATGTTTTATTATGTTTTTGATATTGTGTTTTTAATTGTTGCACCATAGTTTTTCTTAAAGCCACGCGATCTTCCCACTGGGGTTTTTGAGAAAAATCTTTAAGCTCACAATAAAAATAAGAAACATTTAAATAACCACTTAACTGATGCAAGATTTTTATTGCTTGTTCTTTTTGTTTTTGAGATAACATTTTTATTTATTTTGTTGATAACTGTCAGAATAAGCAGGGGGTAGTTCTATTTGAGTACCATCATCCCTTGTAATAGCTAAAAAACCACTACGAGCTATTATTGGGTGAGATAATGAGTTATTCAAATACCCTTTTTGGACAGCTTGTTTATCGTACAACGCAAAAGCTACAAAATCACCTAAAGCTGATAAGTGATTTTTATTTAAACGAACGGGGTAGTGTTTATTACTCATAGGTGGTCCAAAAGTGGTGAGTACAGCAGGCACTAAAGGGTCTATTTGAAAAAACTCGTCAAAAAACACTTTATCTATTGTCAAACGCTTTACTTGTGTTATGTCAATCGGACCCCGCAGGTGGTATTGAATAGCTAAAGACAGGGCATGGTAGCTGATTTCTTTAAAATACTTATCTTTAAAAGGTTTGGGGTAGTGAAAGCCCGTACCTGTGCCATGATGAAAGTAAGGGTAAGTTTCAATCACATTTCTTAAAACGGGAGTGCGAAACTGAAAGCAATGGTTTTTGTTAGAACTACTAATGGCTCTGCCTATATCAGGGGATGCCCCACCTGGGTCTATTGACACATCTTCTATATGGCAAGCAGGTAGATGTCCATGGGAGGTTCTAATATTAGCCACAAAACCACTGTGTTTAAAAACAACTGTAGGGCGAGAAAGTGAGCTTCGTCTATCGCCTTTGATTCCTAAACTGTAGTAACTTTCTCCTCCAAAAAACGGAGGCTTATGGCAGTGAACACAACCTGCACCTTTTAACTTTTGCCCACCAATAGTTACACTTTCTCCTAAAGGGGTCATAAAAATCGCCAAGCCTTTTAGTTGTTTAACAGATAAAGCATTATCACTCTCTACAAATTTATCATAAGGGCTTTTGTTAGCAATATGAGTACTCACAAAAGCCGCTAACGCTTTACCAATTAAAACATCTGACACAGGTGCCTTAAACACTTTTTTAAATTTTCTACGATACCACGCGATACTGCGCACTTTAGCTACCATAATTGCCATACATTCGTTACGCGTGGGATACACGATATTGTCATTTTGCCTAAAGCTTTCTACAGAACGGATTGTTTGAGGAGGGCTATTGAAAGTAAAAATTTGCACCCCTGTAGCAGGGTCGTATAAGTGGCTATGCTTAACGGTCACAGCTTGTTTAAAAAAAGGACCATTTTTGCGAAAAGGGTTATTGGTTTTTGGCACGGGGTTAGTACCACACATTTCTTCGGGTGTGTGTATAGGAAGGAGTACTTGAAAATCCAACCTTCCAAATCGACCATCCCATAGCAACCCCACATCATCTTCCCTATTAGCTCTATAAATAACATTAATAGTAGAAAGGGAGTTACGAAACATAGGGTCTTTGCAAGAAAATCCAAAACCATCGTCAGAGCAAAACCTATCAATAGATAATTTGCCACTCCCCCATGTTCTTCCTACTGTCCACCCTGTAGGTCCGCCTTTACCTAAAGCCCCAAAGTTCAGTCGATTGCCATCTGCAAAACCATGGTTTGTTAAATGGCAAGTGGCACAAGAAACATCATTATTGCGAGAAAGTACAGGGTCGTTAAATAACTCACGACCTAAGTTAGCCATTTCTTTAGTCACATCATAGCCTAAACTGTCAAAAAAATTTGGAGCAGGTAATGCTTTTAACTGAGGCTTAAATTTTTGTCTAATCTCTTGGCTTATAACTGATAGATGAGTAAGTGACTGATAATTTTTGATATATATAAAAACAAGCACCCCAGCTAATAAGCTTATTAAAAATAATTTAGCCTTATTAGAAAGAGTCAATTTGATAGGCTGATTATTTTTTATCAGGCTTTTTTACCTCAGCTGGTTTGACTACTGACGACGATGAGCTTTCAGAAGTGGTAGAAGAAGACGGCTTAACAGCAGAAGGTAGCGACGGTGCTTGTTGCTTTGGTTGCACTTGTGGTTGTGCTTTTACTGAAGGTGCAGGTTTGGTTTTTTCAACAGATGGGGGAATTGCTTTTTTTGTTGTAGGTGCTGGAGGGGCAGAAGGTGCTGGAGATTTTTTAGCAGTGTTTGGAGACGATTTAGCAGTTGCTGTTTGATCAGATGTTTTAGGTGATGGTGCAACATTATTTGTTTTATTATCAGTACTAGGTTTCAATACAGCAGGTTTGACAGATGAAGGTTTCACACCAGTAGGTTTTACTACACCACTAGCATCTTTTTTACTATTTGTTTGGATAATAATCTTTTTAACATTAACAGAAGAAGAACTATCGTCTAATAATAAATCATCTTCCTCATCTTCTAAAGTGCCGGTAGCAGTTACTGCCGTGCGACCGATGACACCACACGAGATGTAGGGACCAGATTTCCCAGAAGGTTGACTTTTACCATCATCTGTTTTGGCATGCACTAGAACGGAACGCCCCATAATACTCCATGCACATATATGCAATGTTTTTTTGTAAGATGCCACACCATGTTCATTCGCTACTAAGTTACCTAAATCACCTATGTGATGTTCTTTAGAATCTGGTGAGCCATGTTTTGTGCCATGGGGGTTAAAATGCCCACCTGTGTGCTGTGCATTTTCTGAACAATTACCATATTGGTGAATATGAAAACCATATTTTTTATGAGCTTCTAAACCAGCAATTTCTGCACTCACTATGACTTTTTTCTTACCTAACAATTTATTATTTTTTTGAAAACGAACCCAGCCTTTAGTTGTGCTATTATTAACAGCATTCAGTACGGCTAAAGACTCCACATTGTAAGAATGCTTTTTTTTATGGTAACGATGATGCGAGTGGTGACTGGCATGTTTACAAGATAAGCTTAAAAACATACCAATTAAAAGGCTTAAAGAGATAATAAGTTTTTTCATCATTGCTTGCTCCTTTTTTTGTGTGTAAAAAAACATCGCATAATCTTATATTTAATGTACATCCATTTATTAGAATATCGTAAATAATAGTTTTAATTTTTTTACACTGTTGTTACTGCTGTGGTGCTGGTGTTGCTCCTCCTGTTGTGGGCTGTGCTTGTTGCTGTTGCTGTTGCTGACTGCCACATCCTAAAGCTTGATGTAACGCAAGATCATAAGCCCTTTCGCACTTAATTTGTATTACTTCTTCATGTTGACGCTTTTGATCAGGAGTAGAACCACCAGGAGGAAAATAGGATAAACCACCTTGAAGCACTGCCGGCTTATTTTTGTCTTCTAAACATCGGCTAAAAGAAAGATTAGCACTTGACACAGCACTTTGAGATGACTCAGGCAAATATGTTGGCCAGGAAGGAGCTTGAAGAACAGCAATATCTCCTATATTACTATTTGTCATCATTTTATATTTTCTTAACTCTGCTACTACTTGACTCGTACCAACACTGGCTTGCTCAGCTTGTTGAGAGCAGTTTTTATATTGCCCCATTATTTGACTTTCATGTGTACTATCCATCTGGTGAATATTGATACCTCCAAGGCATGCATTGATTGAAGTTAAATATTTACACAACTCTTGCTTGTTGTGTACTGCTTGTTGTGGTGTTTGAGTGGTCGGTGCCGCTGTTTGTTGACCCACGGGGGATGACGCATCTTTATTGCAACCAATAAAAATGGTACTAAAAGCCACTAAAGTTAAAAAAGTTTTCATCATTGTTATTATTGTTTTCATTATTATTACTCCTTTATTTTTTTGTTAAAGTTTTAAGAATTATTCTTAATAAAATTTATTATATATCTAACTATCGAGTTTTTTATACAAAAACTTAAATTTTTTTTACAAAATTATAAATTTTGAAAGAAAACCAAGCCGTCCGTACAGGTCATCCAATCAGCAACAGCCCTTTCTGGATGAGGCATAAGCCCTGCCGTGCGTTTATTTTTACCAATAATACCTGCAATATTTTTTAAAGAACCATTTGGATTATGCCGATACTGCCACCACACTCTTTGCTCGTCATGCAGACGCGACAGCTGGTCTGAGGTGGCATAAAAACACCCTTCTTTATGGGCGATGGGCAAATAAACAGGAGATTTTATAAGACCTCCCCATGGCTTGCACACACTGCATTGTGTAAGTTCTACCCATTTATCCACAAATCGCTCATGCTGGTTAACTCGTAAAGTACCCTCTAGCAAGCCTGCCTCACATAAAATTTGAAAACCATTGCATATCCCCAAAACAGGCCAGCCTGCCGAACTTGCTAAACACAAGTCCTGTAAAGCAGAGGCATGGGTGGCTAAGGCACCAGGTCGCAAATAATCTCCGTAAGAAAACCCCCCCGGCAACACAAAACCACTATATTCTTTGTACGAAAATCTATCAGAATACCAAATATCTTTAACTGGTTGATGAGCTATTTTAAAAGCTTGTTTTACATCTTTATCGCAAAGGGTGCCGGGGAAAATCAATATCCCCACTGGTTTTTTTACTGGTTGTTTGACGGGTTTTCTAATTGGCTGTTTAGCGTGTACATGGTTCATTATAGATGAGTAATATACTTTTAAAAGTGTTGGTTATTCAAGTTAAGATTTATGTTATTTCTCATTAAGATTTGTTTGATTTCTCATAAGTATAAAAACCTTGACCTGTTTTTTTACCCAAATGCCCTTTTGCGACATACTCTTTTAACAAAGAGCAAGGCTGGTATTTATTACCTAAGTCTTTTTCTAATACTTCCATAATAGCTAGACAAACATCCAAACCAATAAAATCAGCTAAGGCTAAAGGTCCCATTTTATGATGACAACCTAAACACATTGCTTTATCTATAGCCTCGGCAAGGGCTACTTTATTTTGAAGGGCTTTTATGGCTTCGTTAATCATGGGCATTAAAATACGGTTAACAATAAACCCTGGTTGATCTTGAGAAATAACAGGAGTTTTACCTAAAAATTTTACCCAATTTAACAACTTTTGAAACACACTATCTGTTGTTTGAGTGGTTTTAATCATTTCTACCAAAGGCATTAAAGGTACGGGGTTCATAAAATGCATGCCTGCTACCCGCTGGGGAAGGGTTACTTGTTTTGCTAGCAGAGAAATAGAAATAGAAGAAGTATTGCTCGCAATAATCGCGTCAGGTTTTACTAAAGCAGATATTTGCTGAAACACTTTACATTTTAAGTCAGTATTTTCCGGCACTGCTTCTATTATTAAATCACTGTTTTTAACAAGTGTTATATCATTTGTAAATTGTATATGTTCTAACACTTTAATAGGGGATGTGTGGATATGTTTTTTAGAAAAAAGTTTTTCTAAACTAAATTGTATATTTTTACGAGCTTTACTTAGTGCCAGATTGTGAATATCTATTAATTGTACAAATAAGTTTTTTGTGGCACATACTTGGGCAATACCTGCTCCCATACAACCAGCACCTATAACTGCTATTTGTTTTATCATCATTATTTTTAGCTTTTTTCAATGTTTAGCACGATTGTTTAGCACGAATTGGTGCATTAAATATTTGCACTTAAAAAGTATTTGTACCTAAATTGAAAACAGCACAAGTTGGGATTCGGAAATTACCTAAAGGACCATAAGAACCTCTCCCACCTGCATAGTGTCTGTTATTACGAAAATTCATCTGCCCTGTAAAGTTATTATTATTAAAAGTGCCTCGCAATGTCACAGAACCTTCAGTATTTTCAAATGTTAAATTAGCTTGGTTGTTGTTTATTGTGCCGTCTTTACCTTGTAAAATAACTTCAAATTCGAGATTTTGAGTATCACCTGAAAAATGAGGGTCTTCAACTATTAATATCCTTAACTCCGAGCTACGAGCTATCATCCGTAAATTATTATTATTACCTCCTAAGCTAACAGTGCTATTTGTTACAACTGTTAATTGGAATTTTGCTCCACTATCATTTCCGGGGGAACAGCTAATACTTTGTAAATCTTCTGAATCTGCACTAGAGGATAAAAAATCTCTAAAATTTTGATCATTGTTCCCGTTAGCACAGGAAATACCTCCTCCCCATACATTATTTCCTCTTTGGCAGTTATTCATATTAGTGCTTTGCTGTATGGTATTTTGCCCTATTGGTTGATTAAAAGTGTTTTGCCTTCCCCATGCACCCATACCTCCTCGGCGATTATTTTGACAAGCCACTAAAGCTATAACAATAGAGATAACCGATAATACTAAAATTACAATAACCCACCTAATTTTACGCATGTGTCATATTAAAGCTCATACAATATGATTTTGCAAGATAAATTTTAACAAAAACCCCAGCCTAAAGGCTGGGGTTTTTGTTTTAAAGCCTCACTTGATTGGTATTTCACACTCTATATAACTGGTACCATCAGTATACTTCCCTCCTTCAGTATATGCATTATATATTATCCGTGCTATAGGTGCATCGCCTCTCATTGTTGCTACACAATATGCTGTTACCACCCTGTCAGTCGCCCTGTCAGCATCCCAATAATAATCCTTTTGACGCATATTAGCTCCATGTTCTAATAATAAACGTACCATTTCTTTATTACCGTTCAGTGTCGCCACCATCAAAGGTGCTGTATAGGAACAACCTCGGCAAAAAGTAACGGTCTCATTAGGAGATGCACCTGCTTCTAGTAGCTGAGAAGCTACTTCTACATGATTCTCCCATACAGCTGTGTGTAAAGGTGTTCTTTCAGCAGTGTGATCGTAATACCTATCATCATATTCTATATAATTAACATCAGCACCTGCTTTTATCAGCTTAGAAACTATTTTTGTATCACCCAGGGATGAAGCAGACATTAAAGCCCTATTTAAAGTTTCTAAATGTTTTTTTGCTTCACTAGTATTTTCCTGAAGAGCTGTTAAATTATAGGCAGAAATATCTCCATTCTCTACAGCTTCTAGAAAATCTTCCCTCTCCTGCTCCTGAATCAAACCTTGCTTGTCGGCATAAGCATTGTAGACAACACTTAAGCCCAATAGAATAATTAGTAAATTTTTCATAAAAACCTCCTTTAGTTATTAGTTATTAGTTATTAGTTATTAGTTATTGATTATTGATTATTGATTATTGATTATTGATTATTGATTATTGATTATTGATTATTGATTATCTGTAAGTGTACATAATTTATACACTTCCCGCAAGTTTTTTTTACTATTTTCTGCACTGCATTATTATTTTCTACAACACACAGCACCTAAAATACTCTAATTTTTGTATGGTGTATTTATTATGCCATTTATGCCAGAATATGGCAAGAACAAAATAATTTATATACCATATTTAGTAAATTTAAGAATCTCTACAGTTTTTTGTTCAATAGCTGACTCACCAAAAGATTAAGCTTTTGCCATAATTTATCGTGATTTTCCTGAATTTCATTTCTAATATATTTTCTGGCTGTTGTAAAATGTAAATTACGAGATAATTTAATGTTCTTAACTAATAGTTTTGCGAAGAGGCATAGGTATTTTCCCCAATGGGAGGTATTTCAACTAGATATTTCTCTACATAAGGTACATTAGTTACTTCAACAGATTGAATTTTATTTATTATAAATGCTTTTACTTTTTTATCTTCTCTGTGAAAGCCATAAAACAACTTGTTACCTGTTTTTTTAGCTATTCTAAATGATAAAGGCTCTATAGTCCTAACTTTATCTTTATATTTTAACTTAAGACAAATCCTATTAGTGGTAGCAAATTGAATCTTATGTAAAATGGAATCAATAAAATTTTTTCCAACAATACGACCAGGATTAAAAATATCTTTATGCTCTACATTAATAGAGGCTAATTTTTCTTTCCGTACATTACCTGCCAGCCATTGAAAAAAAGGTTTTAGATCCTTCCAAAAAGCTTCTAATGGAGGTAAATGTGGAAGTTGATGAGCTAACATGTTTTTCCATTCTGCTTTAAGTTCATCAATATTCTTATGCTGTTCAATAGATTCAAATGTAGGAAATGCAATATCTTTAAAATCACATTTTTGCCTTAAAATATCACATACTAATTTAGGTTTTAGCACCATAGTTTTATTTCTAAAAAAATGAATGACATCATAAAGATCTCTTGGTCTAGCTCTTTGTGTTAAGGCTCTTATTTTTTCTGCAATAATTTCTTCAAATGTATAACAATTAGCTATAATATTCATATCAGGTTTATCTGAATAAGGATAATAAACTTCTTTTCTCTGCGATTTTAAAACCAATACTTCATCATTAGTGAGATCTATCTTAATAGAAGCATATTTTTCTTTTCGCCGTAAAGGACCATTAAAATGAATCTTCCCTTGAGCTGTTTTTTTTCCACTGCTTTTTTCAAAAATTTTAAATTTAAAATTTTCCTTCTTAAATGTAATTCCTATTTGTTCATATATAGTATCTACTATATTAGAAAACACTTCGATTAAAAAATCTTCTTTAAAATGATCACCTTTAAGTACTGTAAAATCCAAGTCTTCAGAAAATCTAAAAGTTTCAAAAAAACATTTTTTGAGACAAGTTCCACCTTTAAATACCCATTGCTCTTTTAATTGTAAATGAGTGTTTATACCAAAAAGCATCCAGTTTAATACATAGTCTTTTTCTACAGTTTCTGGTCTTAAATTTAAAGTCTGAGCTATTTTAAGCACTTCATTTTTGTTGATCATATTTGTTCTTCCAAGAAAGAGGTATTCTTAAATTCCATCTTCTTACAATATAAGTTCCTTTTATTGATGGATCAAATTCTGAATAACCAGAAGAAATTTGTTTTTTTAACAATTTTATAAACTTAGGATTTTTTAGATTTGCAGTTTCTAATAAAAATCCTAGTCGTTTAAAGATAGTTTTATTTTTCATTTTTCTTGCATACATCATTAATAACTTAATGTTTTTATATTTTGAACTCCAATATTCAGTAAAAAAATCATTAACAATTCTCATCCCACCTCCTAAAATGGGATCGTCTAACAAATCAATAATAGTCTTAGATGGATCTGATATCTTTATTTTTACAGAACCTTGCCAAACTGTCTTCGTACCAAAAATTTTATAAGGCTTTATTGTTTTTAATTTAAACTTAGTGCCACCAAGTACACAGTGCCTTTTTGCTACTAATTTAGTTGTTAAGTACACAACTGATTCAAAAATTTGTTCAGAAAAATCCCAGTATTTAATAGCACTAAACCCACCTATGTAGCCCGGTGAAAATAAATTTTCTGCTATAATCCATGGAGTTTCTATAGCTATGTTTGCTGGGTTGGAATCCAGATGTACAAACCAATACACTCCTCTTTTGATTTTTTTCAACCAACCTGCTTTATGCCAGCGGTAAAGAAGACGAGCAGATTCTAAATGAGATAATAATAATACTTTAGAGATTGTTTTAGCAGTTAATGTATGAACTCCAGCTTCAATAACTGTCTTTAAGCGGTGCCGTGATTTTACTCCAATTCCAGATAATTTTTGCATGGTGTATATATTATGCCATTTATGCCAGAATATGGCAAGAACAAAATAATTTATACACCACCTTTTTTCTGCATTTTAAGGGAAAATGTGTCCTCTATCTAATATTGAAGGTCTATTATAACCTTCAAATTGTAATGCCACCTATAAACTGTTGCCATTTATAAAATATATCTCTAGGCAGGAGAGGAAGGTGGTTGTTGAGAAGGAGGGTTTTTAACATCTAAAGAAAGTATCTTCGAAATACCCTTTTCCTCCATCGTGACCCCATATAAACTGCTACAAACCTGCATCGTCCTCTTATTATGCGTAATAATAACTATCTGACTGACCTTTGCCATCTCTAACAATAACGAGCTAAAGCGTACAATGTTAGCATCGTCTAACGGAGCATCTACCTCATCTAATACACAAAACGGCGAAGGCTTTACTAAAAATAAAGAAAAAATAACTGCAACCGCCGTCATCGCCTTTTCCCCTCCCGATAATAAATTAATGTTTTGAATCTTCTTGCCCGGAGGTTGCACCATAACATCTACCCCCTCTTCCTCATCTGTTAAAACTAACTTCGCCTCACCTCCCGCAAATAAAGAAGGAAACACTTTGGAAAAATACCCGTTCACCTCATTAAACACCATCTTAAACTTTTGAGAGCAAAAACTGTCCATCCTCTTTATCACTTGTATCAACTGCTCTTTAGAATCACATAAATCCTCTACCTGTTTTTGGTAAAATTGCCTCTCCTTTTCTAACTCCTCATACTCCTTAAGTGCTAATAAATTCACATCCCCCATACCCTGCAAGCGAGTGTTTAAAACATCTAACTCCCCTTCAGCTTTTTCTAATTGGTTAAAATCTATACACTCTGCTATACCCTCTTTTGTACCCTGTTTTTCTGTATGATCTTTATTACTACCACTTTTTACAATAGTTTTTAAATCTATATGATACCTTTCTTGTATTTGACTTTCTAAGGTGTTTTGCTGGTTTTCTAAATCTGCTAATTGTAACTTTATATCACTAATAAGAGATTCGTTATCGGTAATTTCTTTTTGCTTAGCAATCAAGCTATTTTGCTGGGTGGATACTAATTGCTCTAACTCTTCATATTGTTTTGTCACATTAGCTAATTCAGCTTCTTTACACGATACTTGTTTTGATAAATCATCCTTTTTTTTCGCTAAAACCTTAATCTGTGCTTCTAAATCATGTTTTTGTTGCCCTGCTTGCTCTGCTTCTTGCCCTATTTGCCCCTTTTGCCCTTGATCTGCTGTTTGAATATTACTACCACCTACACTTTCTTTTACTGCTCCATTTTCTACTTGTAACTGATGCTTAGTGGTGTTAAACTCTTTTAATCTGTTTTCTAAGCCTGTAATTTCTTTCACTAAAAAACTTTGTTGATTTTCTAAAGCTGATTGATCTTTCATAATAGCCCATATATTTTGTTGCACCTTAGCTGCTAAAGCTTGCTTTTCTTCACACTCTTGCTGGCTTTTATTAAATACACCTCTTACTGTTTGTAGTTCTTGTTCTAATTTTTGAGCTGGAGCTTGCAAAAGTTCTAATTGTTGCACTACTTGAGTTAATGCTTCTTTATCCGAAACTTCTAAGTTATTTTCTGATACCCAATCACCACCCATAAGCTCTCCTTGGGCTGTTAAAACATCACCTCTTAAAGTAACATAAGCCCAATCAGGGTAGCTTTTTTTTAGCTCTAAAGCAGATAATAAATCTTTTACTACTACAATAGATTCTAGTAACTGCCCTATCCACTGGTTGCCCTCTAATTGTAATTTGTCTGTTAAAAAACACTCAAAAGCTGATTCGTTTTTTAAATTATTTCTTACTTGTTCGTTTTGGTAAATACCAGCCCTTTTACTTGGTAAAATAAACCGGCAAAACCCAGCTTTGTTTTTCTTTAAAGCCTCTATAGCTGATACTGCTATATCATTTTGCTCGGCAAACACAGCTTGCATACTCCCTTTTAATAATAAAGAAACACCTTTTTTTAAATCAGGTGTTAAAACATGTAAAAACTTATTTACTGACACTTCATAAATATTATTAAACTGTTGCAACACAAATTTCATGCCTGCATCCCAAGGGCTATCTTGAATGCTTTTTTCTAAATTACTTTGCTGAAATTTTAAACTATTAACTTGCAAACATATTTTTTGCCACTGCGATTCTTTTTCACGCAGAGATTGCTTTAAAGTAGCTTTTTGAGCTTCTAATTTTTTTAAATCCTCTTGCAGAAGAGATTGCCGAGTTTTTTCTTTTTCTAAAGATTGAGCTAATTGTTTTTTTTGCACAAAAAGCCCCTGCTTGACTTTTTGTTTTTGTTCTAATAAGTTGCTCCACTCTTTTTTATGCGATTCAATAAGTAATAGTTGCTCCCCTGATTGACGATGTTTTTCTTTTAATAAATAAGCTTTTCGTTCTTGTGTTAATAATTGCCGTTCTAATTGTTGTTCCTTTTCTACCGTTGATAAAAACATTTTATTTAAATTTTGATATTCTTGTTGTAAAGTGTGCCGTTTTTCTTTAGCTAATTCTAAGTCTTTACCTATTGTAGAATTATTTAACTGCTCCACTTGTGTTTGTAAGGCTTGTTTTTCGTCTTCTTGTTTTTGTAGTTTATCAGATAAATGTTGCCTCTTATTTTGAGTAAAATGCCACTTAGAATAGCTAATTTTTATATCTTGTTTTTGTATTTGGTTTTTTAATTGACGAAACTTAACTGCTTTTTCTGATTGCTTTTTTAATTTTTTTAATTGACTTATCTTTTGCTTTAATACATCTTCTAAACGATTGATATGCATGTTTGATAACTCTAGTTTTTTTTGTGCTTCTTTCTTTTTTAAACGAAACTTCAAAATACCAGCTGTGGATTCTATCAGAAGTCGTTTTTGCTCTGGGCGAGAGGAAATAAATTGCTCCACAGCCCCTTGCTCTATAAAGCCCACACCTTTTCGCCCTATACCAGTGTCAACAAGAACATCTTGCACATCTTTTAATCGACAGTTTTCAGAGTTAATAAGATACTCTGACTTGCCATCACGATCCAGCCTGCGAGTAATCATAAGCTCTGACATACCTTTATACTGCTGAGGGAAAGAAGATCTACTCGATGGCTCTAACACTAACGACACCTCTGCCACACCTGAGGGGTTACGACCATCAGTGCCTGTGAAAATCACCTCTTCCATAACAGAGCCTCTTAATTGCCCGGGAGCAGTCTCCCCTGTTACCCACAAAAACGCATCTATAATGTTGGACTTACCACAACCATTAGGACCTACAATACCACTAATGCCTTTACCAAAACGAATAACCGTTCGGTTTTTAAAAGACTTAAATCCACTTAATTCAATTTGCTTAATGTTCATTTTTTTTCACTTTGCTTTTTAATACTGGTTCTAGCAGAAATCAAACGGGCGGATGGCACACGGTAAGCTGAGCAACTAATATAGTTTAAACCCAGCTGACTAAAAAAGTAAATACTTTTGTGATCAGCCCCGTGTTCCCCACATACTCCTAATTTAATACTAGGTTTTTGTTTGCGTCCTAATGTAACAGCATGTTTAATAAGAAAGCCTACACCTTTTTCGTCTATACAAGAGAAAGGGTCTTGTGTAAGTATTTTTTTATTCATATAGGATGGTAAAAATTTGTTGCAATCATCTCGGGATATTCCAAAAGTGGTTTGTGTCAAATCATTTGTGCCAAAACTAAAAAAATCAACATGGCACGCCAATTCATCTGCTATAATAGCAGACCTGGGCAGTTCAATCATAGTGCCAATAAGGTAATTAAACTTTTTATTTTGTTCTTGTTGCACGGTTTGAAGTTCTTGTTCTATCAGTTTTTTTACCCATTTCAGTTCTTCTGTCATCATGCTTAAGGGGATCATAATTTCTGGCTGGACAGACGCCCCTTGTGTTATTCTATCGCATACAGCTTCAGCAATGGCACGCACTTGCATTTGATATATTTCTGGATAAGACACAGCTAGACGACACCCCCGATGCCCTAACATAGGGTTACTTTCTTTTAAAGAAAGTACACGGTCTTTTATGGTGTCTGGTTTTTGCCCCATAACTTGAGCTAATTTTTGTATGTCTTGCTCCCGTTGAGGTAAAAATTCATGTAAAGGAGGGTCTAATAAACGGATAGTAACAGGCAGATCTTTCATAACCTCAAATAAACTGATAAAATCTTTTTTTTGAAACTGTAGTAATTCTGTTAATGCGGTTTTTCGGTCTTTTTCTTTAGTAGCTAAAATCATTTTCCAAACGGATACAATACGCTCTTCACCAAAAAACATGTGTTCCGTTCTGCATAAGCCAATGCCACTTGCTCCAAATCGACGAGCCATTTGTGCTTCTCTTGGATGGTCAGCATTAGCACGCACTTGTAATGTCGTATATTCTTTTACAATGTCCATAAAACGCACAAAATTCTTATCTAATTGAGCTTGCTTTGTTGGCACACAACCTAAAAAAACCTCGCCTGTAGAACCATCTAACGATATAAAATCATCTTTTGTTAAAGTCACCTTACTATCAGTGGTTTTAATGTAGCCTTTTTCTTCGTTTAAAATAATTTCCTCACAACCCACAATGCAACATTTACCCATACCCCGAGCCACCACTGCCGCATGCGAGGTAATACCCCCTCTAGTGGTTAATATCCCCTCTGCTGCTATCATGCCTTTAATATCTTCAGGAGAGGTTTCCGCTCTTACTAATATCACCTTTTCGCCACGAGCCCCTGCTTGTTGTGCCTCTTCTGAAGAAAACACCACCCGACCTGACACACCTCCCGGGCTTGCCGCTAAACCTTGACACACTTTTTGTTTTTTCACTTTAGAATCTAAACACGGGTGCAGTAATTGCTCTATCGAAGAAGGAGATACTCGGAACAACAACTCCTCCTTAGTAATTAAACCCTCATCCAACATATCTAAAGCTGATTTAAAACTAGCCTGTGCCGTACGTTTGGCCTTTCGAGTTTGTAAAATCCATAGTCGCCCTTTTTCTACAGTGAACTCAATATCTTGTATATCTTTATAATGCCCCTCTAACCGATAAGCTATTTTTTTTAAATTTTTAAAAACTTTTGGAAATTGATTTTCTAAAGTGAAAGTATTGTTTTGTTGATTAGCATTGGTAATAGGAAAAGGGGTACGCACGCCTGCTACAACATCCTCACCTTGGGCGTTGGGTAAAAACTCTCCTACTAATTTTTTGTCCCCCGTAGAAGGGTCGCGGGTAAAAAGTACACCTGTTGCACAATCAGTGCCTTGGTTGCCAAACACCATAGCCTGCACATTAACAGCCGTTCCCCAAGTGTTAGGGATTTTATGTAAATCTCGGTAAGAAATAGCCCTCTGATTATTCCAGCTTTTCAACACTGCCTGTATGGCAGAGTACAGTTGCTCTTCTGGGTCTTGCGGAAAGTGCATACCTACCGTTTGTAGAATTTGATCTTTAAAGCGATTGACTAATTTTTTTAAATCGTCCACATTTAAGTCAGTATCTTTTTGGTAATTTTTAGATCGCTTTAAATCTTCTAAAAAAAACACCAATAAAGAAGAATCCATAGACATTACCACATCAGCATACATTTGAATAAAACGACGATAACAATCCCACGCAAACCTTGGGTTAGAGCTTTGATGGGCTAAAGCCTCCACAGTGGCATCGTTTAACCCTAAGTTTAAAATACTATCCATCATACCGGGTAAGCTCACCCTCGCCCCAGAACGCACACTCACCAGTAAAGGGTTTTGCGTATCCCCAAAAACTCGCCCTGTTTGCCTCCCTAATTGTATGAGAGCATTTTGTATTTCTTGTTTTAAAAATACCGGTAATTGCTGATTATTTTTATAAAATAAACTACATATTTCAGAAGAAATAGTAAAACCAGGTGGCACAGGGAAACCCATAGCACTCATTTCTGCTAAATGAGAACCTTTACTACCTAAAATATCCTTTAACGCCAATGAGCCTTCTACACGATTAGGTAAAAAATAATACAAAAACTTATGCCCATTTTTCTGAAACGAAGTGGGTTTAACAGGCAAATCCGCTACATCGGGTAACACACCTGCCACAATAGGTGGCATTTTGTGTGCTTTTATAGCTTTGTTAGCTTTAATTCTAGATATATCGCTCAATGTTAAACCCCCTTAATCTACTTCAATACTTTTTACACTACTTTATTTACATCTTTTTTATAACTAAAGAATAAGCGATTTGTCTATCTTAAATTTTTTTAAGTTATATGATTAGTTAGATATTTTTCTAACCCAGCAATAGATACACGATCTTGCTTCATAGTATCTCTATGACGCACTGTTACTTTATGGTCTTTTAAAGACTCAAAATCAACAGTAACACAAAACGGTGTGCCGATTTCGTCTTGCCTGCGATAGCGTTTACCGATACTGCCTCGTTCGTCGTATTGCACTCGCCATTTTTTGCATAGCGTCATGGTAATTTTTTCGGTCAAATTTTTAAGTTCTGCACTTTTTTGCAAAAGTGGCAAAGTGGCTATTTGAACAGGGCTCAAAAGGGCAGGCAATGCTAACACAGTGCGGGTTTCGTTTTTTACAGTTTCTGTTTTGTAAGCAGAGCAAAGCAGGGCTAATATCAGCCTATCTAAACCAATGGAGCTTTCAATAACGAACGGGGTATAGTGTGTATTGGTGGTTTCGTCTAAGTAGGTGAGCTTTTTTTTGCTAAATTGTTGGTGTTGTTTGAGGTCAAAGTCTTTCCGGTGGTGGATACCCTCTAGCTCTTTCCAACCCATAGGGAACAAAAATTGCAAATCCACGGCTTTATGGGCGTAGTGGGCAAGCTCTGTAGCATCATGCTCATGCTCTCTTAAAGATTTTTCTGGCAGTCCCATTTTAAGTAAAAATTGTTTTCTTTGCTCTTTCCAATACTCAAAATAAGTATCAGCTTTACTGGGAGGCACAAAATACTGCATCTCCATTTGTTCAAATTCTCTACAGCGGAAAATAAAATGCCCCACAGTAATCTCATTTCTAAAGGCTTTACCTATTTGTGCCACCCCAAAGGGGAGCTTTTTTCTCATAGTGGAACATACATTTAAAAAATTAACATAAATCCCTTGGGCTGTTTCGGGTCTTAAATAGATTTTATCAGAGCTATCTGTCATAGCCCCAGCAAAAGTAGAAAACATTAAGTTAAAATCCCGTGGTTCTGTGAGCTTATTACAACCACACTTAGGGCATACTAACTCTTTAGCATTTTTACCAGATGAAGGAGCAGACTCATCACCCATATCTTTGTGGCAAAACCGAAAACGGCATTTTTTGCAATCTATTAAAGGGTCTGTAAATTCTTTTAAATGCCCTGAGGCTTCCCACACACGAGGGTGCATCAAAATAGCAGTATCTAAACCCACTATGTCTTGGCGATGGGTCATTTCTTGCCACCAAAGATTTTGCACACACTTTTTAAGTTGCACGCCTAAAGGACCATAATCCCAACAAGCACTTAAACCACCATAAATTTCACTACTGGGGAAAATAACCCCACGCCTTTTACAAAGAGATGCGAGATTACTTAATAGGCTCATTGAGAAGGTACTAACTGGGCTAATTGTTCTGCACTTAAAAATTGTCTAGCTTCTGATTCCATGTTTTCTAGTTTATTATTTATCTGTTGCAATTTGCAAGCCATTTCTTCCCATGCAAAAACAAATACATTCCATTTTTGACGCATTCCCTCTAATTTGTTTGTCGTTTTTACAATGTTTTGAGGGGTTTGAGCTTTTTTATGAGTGTCTTCAAACTTTTGTATATTATCGCGTAAGGTTGTAATCTGTTGATGCAATCGCTGGTTTTTTTCTTCATCCATTACAATAGTATCTTCTGCTGCATTTTGTAATAGTCCAATCTGAGCTCCCATAAAACCGTCTTTCCATACAAAGTAAGAAAAAGAGGTATTTGAAAAAGAATATTTATCTACAGGAGGGCTTAATGATAGGTAGTAATCTTTGCGAGCTTTCCAATAATCAATATCTATTTTCATAAAATCAGTGGCTATTTTGTGTAATGTTTTTTCTATAGATGTTTTTTCAGCTTGATAATTTTTCCTCTTAGACTCTAAACTTTGCAGTTCTTTTTTTAACCTTTTAACAGAAGCTTTATCATAATGAGTACTGTTTTGAGCTAATTGATCTATTTTATCTACTAACTTTTGATAACTTTTAGTTGAAGAACGATTAACAAATTTGGAATCTATAAGATTACTATAAATAATAGCTTGCCGAAACTGTAAATGAGCCATAACATAATTAGATTCATTATAGTCAGCACGCATATTGTAGTCAGCAACTACTAACGGAGGTTTTATCACTTTATAAACCGTATTAAAAGGTGCGGAATTGGGCTTAAGAGAAGAACAAGTATCTTGTTCAGCTCCAAAAACAGATATGTTAATAGCTAATAAAAGTAAAATAATAAAATTTTTAAAAATAGTTTGCATAACAACCTCCTTTTTAACTTTGTTTTAACCCTTTTTATCAATAACCTATATAGATTAAAACATATACACAAACAATACACAATACACAAATATCAAGCTGTGTAATATTTTCATACCTGTATCGAAAATAGGATGAAAATTTAACAATCTATAACATTTTTTACTCAAAAATCAACAAAAAAGGGGTAAAAATAGATCATTTTACTGTCTATTTTTTATACACATTTAAAAAAATCGCTAAAAAATAATTAAAAACTGGATTTTACACCTCTAAATAAGGTAATAAAAGGTATGTATTTTTATAAAAAAGCTCACTATATCATTATAGTATTGTTTAGTATGTGTTTTGTAGCTACCACTGTTGCTACCACTCCTAAAACTGTGGCTACAAAGGTTAAAAAAACCACATTACACAAAAAAGCCAAAAAACAAAAAAAACAAACTAGTAATAAAGCACTTAAAAAGTCTCAAAAAAAGAAAAAGAAAAAGCTAATTAGTAAAAAAAGAAAGGTTATGCCTGTAAAAAAGCCAGCACTTACTCGGCATAATATTAACATTTTTGAATCTAATTTATTTTCAGATTTTGAGAAAAAAGACCCCTTCTTCACCTGGCTTTATAACCAAGGCTTGCACAAAAAAAGAAAACGGATAGCAAAATCGCATAAGTTGGTTTTAGAACGATGGTGGAAAATGAATTTAGAAAGCTTTTATTTAACTGACCGATCCACTAATCAAATTATTATTCGCCCAGCGGTGAATACAAAATTTTTAACAAAGCTGTATCCTACTTTATTTGCTCGGGTGGAGTTTCAGTTATTAACAGGTTCTGGCTCTGTGCAAGAGATTTTTAAAAGGGTGGGAGAATTTAATGGTATTCGCCACAGAGAGATATTCTTTTTATGGACACCTGCTGATTGGTTAGGAATACAATTTGGAGCTATCAACCAACGGTTTTTAAATGCTCCTTTTTTAATGGCAAACAACCCTTTTTTATCTATTGTAGAAAACATTAATATGGGTAGTAATAAAAATTACAATTTATTCCTTAATTTTCAGCAAGCAATCCCTAACACTTTTTCTGATAGTAATTCTATTTACACACAAGGTATTTCTAAAACCCCATTGTTTTTAACAGGTTCTTTAATATGGGGCTACCATCCTAATAGTTTTTACACAGTAAAAACTTATAGCACACTCTTTCACTTTCACCATTTACCTAATGACATTGCTAACGCTAGTGTTACTTATGGTAATACCCCAGCCGCTGGGGATATTACTACTTTCAGGTATCAATATACCGGGATGTATTTTGCGGTAGAGCCTTCTTTACAGTTACTGCCTAATATGGGAGTGTTATTAAAAGCTCATTACATACATAACCTAAAAGTAAAAGAAAAAGGCTTTAATAAGGGGCTTTTATATGGTATAGAAGTACCTTTTGATTTTACAGAGAATGTAAGAATTACACCCGGTTTTGAATATTTTACAAATCAACCCGATTCTTCGGTTGCTTTTTACAACAGTGAGTGGTATGGTCATAATAATAGAAATGGCTTTGCTGTATCTTTTACGATGCACTTATACGATAGAAATATAGAAATAGGGGCTCGTTATATGAACACCCATTCTATTAGAGAACAAGCCATTATACAGGAGCAAGATTACTTTTTAATATTTTTTAGGACAAATTATGCAAAAATTTAAAATGATACTATTTTTAAGCTTGTTTTGTGTAGCTTTCATCAGTTGTATTGAAACAACAGCACCTTCTAACCCTGAAGATGAAAGCCCACGACAAGGTACAGCCTTATTTATTGTTAATGAAGTTACAGGTAACTTACATATTTCAGAAAGGGATGTATTACCTACAAAATTTATTTTAAAGTTACGGGCTTGCATTCATTCTCGTTTAAGGAATGAGCCTTTACCTTTTACAGATTATGCTATTACTCATAATAAAAGTAATCTTAATAACTGGCATAAATCTAAGAAAAAAGCAACAGATATACCTGTATCGTCACATTTAAAAGCACAAACAGGAAGGGAAATGATACGACTAAAAACCGACGGCGACAGTTGCCTTAACTGGACAGAAGAATATTCGTATGCTTATAACCTTATATCAGAGTGGATTGTGATTGATCGTTATATAGAAGGGCTTTCTACTAATTGGCCTGGAGCAACAGGTGCTTTACCGGTAGCCATTAACCCATGGCTCCAGTTAAAAGAGTATAAGCATTTACAAGTAGTAGATTATAGAGATAAATACGAACATAAAAAAGATAGTATTTTAAAAGATAGAGTGTCTCTTAATGGGATAGAGTTTTTAAAACAAGCTAAACAACGAGAACAAACAGAAAAAGTAGATATTATTGTTAATGATATTATCTTTTTTACAGACCAGTCAGACATTAAAAATCACACAGAATATATAACAGCACATATTAAAGGAAGTATGAACTACACCATTCAAGATATTTTTGGCAAACTTCATCATGATAATATAATTAACTCTGGTGAATTTATGATAAATCCAACTCCTATAAGACACTACACAAAAACCATCAACCCACCATTACCTCAAAAACCACAAACCGAAGAAGAGATATTAAACACACTTATTAAAAATAGTCAAAAAAATACACCTGAAACAATAAATAGAGCAGAAAATATTAATCGTAATAAAGATATTAAAGCAATGATATCTTTTCAAAATAATAAACTAATTAGTAATAATTTTATTTTAGAAGTCTCAGGTGAGCCTTTAGATTCACCTATAAGTATATTTGTTGTTTTTACCCCATTAAATAATACTCTTAAAAGAGTACAAAGTTTTACAGGAGAATACTATTTTGGAGAATTATTTAGAGATATTTTAGATGCAAAAAATATCCCATTAGACAATATTCTAATGAATAGATATGAACAGAAAGTGTTAGAAAAAATTAACCGATATAAAACACAAAAAAACCAACAGTTTAATTTATAATATTATTTTTATACTTTTACTAGTGTAAATTTTACACACACTTCAAAAATAATTTTAAATTTTATACCCAAAACCCTTGATTGATACAGAATCATTAGTTAATACAGATTAAATTGAAAAAAAGCTTGACAAATAAAAAATACTATTTTATTGTTACAATGTATAAAAAAATAATTTAATTAAGCTATAAGAAGGATATATTTATGCAAACTATCGCAAATATGAAAAATATAACAAAAAACATTTTACACTTAGTAGTACCGATGATATTACTGCTTACCAGTGGTATTTCTGTTGCTATAGACCTTACAAAAATGACCGAAGCAGAAATGCTGAATTATTACCGAAACATGGATTTTAATAAATGTAAAAAAACACTTCCTCAAGATCTTTCAATCCAGCTATATTGTATTAACCCTCATAATGCAGATGCAAATAGAATTACAAAACCTGGTTGGCACTCACAACCTTTTAAATTTAGGTTTATAGGAGTAGAAAAAGAAAATTGGCTTTATAGAGAAATTAATACTAGAATTCAAACTACTATTATAAACACAAAATTAAACCGACCTCTTAGAAACCAAAAGGTACATGCAACAGTTATTGATCTATCTACTGGAGAAATAGAAAGACCACTTGTAAAAAAAACTAATGTTAGTGGTAGTACTAGTTTTAATTTTTCTACTAAAATATATTGGTACAAAAAACAAAAATATATTTTAAAATTAGTTTATATTACAGACTCTACAAAAATGTTAAATACTCGCAGGATTATAGCTATTAACCCATGGGACTTCACATTTACCCATGGATTTGAAATAGACAATCTAGAAAACTTTCAAGCTATTTGTTCTACAGAAAAAGACTTAAAACAAATAGGAAAACTTTTAACTTTATCTTACAAAAAACTTCAAAAAAATATCACTAGTGAGCAACTAGAACTTATCCATAAAGTTTTATGCCATAATACCGATACACATGACCATTTCCACGATGTTAAAAACTCTGAAGAAACAAAAAAATGGGTATTTGCTTTTAGTGAATTTAGCAAAATGTTACGGAAAGTTTTTAGACATATTCATTTACCTGAAGACCCTCCTTCTGCTAACACTTTAAGCACATTGTTTAACCATAAATTTACTAGATTAAATACGATACCTAAACCTAATGCTTATGTGCATTTATTTCGCTCTATTACTAAACATCCAACCACTGTATTAGATTTTTCCCTCAATCGCTCTGTTATCTACAATACCACAATTAAAATTACTCCTCGTATAGTTCGTATGGATAGTATTGCTAAAGGGCAACAAGATAAAGGTCCTTTAAGGGATGGTGTTTATTTTTTAAGACTAGCTTTACTTAAAAACAACCAAGAAAGAAAGCTTGGTGCAGTAACTATGGTAAGTTCCATGGCTCACACCTCTACGGCGAATACTCAATCTGATAATCCTGTTAATTATACCACATCAATATACTCTTGCATAAATAAACCAAAAATAAAAATAACAGATTGTATAACAAAAGATGATTTTATTATGCCACCGCAAGATATATTAGTTATGGCAAGAGGTGGGGTCATTAAAGCTAATATCCAAATCCCTATTTCAGAAGAAAACTTAAAATTCGCAAACTCTAAAAATACATTAGTATTCACCATAGCACCAGTGGACCCTGATAGTGTAGTATGTAAAGATAAAAGTTTAACAGGGCTTGATTGCTCCACAGGTAAAGACTACGGCACAAAATTTGATTGGAAGCAAACCTTAAAAACCGCACATATTGCAAAGCCTGAACATTATGATTTATTAATCTATAATTACGAAACCCCTTTTATCCCTTCAGAATGGAGTAACTGGAATATCACACAAGAAACTGGTAATAATGAAAAACTAGAAATAGAATACGACTTAAAACCTCATGAAAATAAAAATGAAATAAATCTTAGTTTTAATTGGCTAAAAGATACTTATAATAAACTAAATGCATTAGATTCTGATATTAAAAAAACAGACACTATCACACCATCCACACATAAAGAAGAAGAAGAAGAAGAAGAAGAGGAACATACTCATGTACACAATGCCATAAGCCCTAACCCTAAAGAAGATACACAAGTATGCCTTAACACCAATGCACAGGGTAAAAATCTCACCATTCACCATAGCAACCACAACTGTGTAGATAATATAAAACCACTTCCAGATATGTCCCATCCTCATATTAATTATTTTGCAACTCAAAATGCTTTATGTACTATCCCTATTGGTTACTCAAACCTGACACCTAAAGCTTGTGGAGCATTCACCAAAGTAAAAGATATAGAAACAACATTTATCGAAAACCTGAATAAACAAATTGCAACCATTAACACATTTAAAGAAAATATGCTCAAATACCCTGATTATAGTAGTAATCAGCCTCGCATTATATCTGACAAGCCTCTACATCATAGGATACTTATAGATAGTAAAGCTGATGCTGTTAAATTTCGTTATAAAATGAACAATCTCCCAGTAGGAAAAACACTTACCACCCAAAATCTACAAGAAGTTATCCATTCTAATTGGCAAAGCCCTGAAACGCTAACCACCCCACAAATAACTTTTATGCATGCCCTTTGTGGCTTCTGGTTTGAAAATTTCTACACCAACCAGTATATAAAAGCACCATTATTAGAAGATGCTTTTAAAAACACTATTAAGCAAACTTTGTACTATAAATTAAGAGGTATTGCTCCACCATCTAAAACAACAGATACAGCACAAACAAATATGCTTCAGGTTGATGATATGCATCAAGCGATAGAAGAATTAGAAAATCTCTATACCCAAAACCTGATAGATATGAATATGAAAGGCTCTATAGACGATGTTCATAATTGGGTTACACACCAAGAAGAAGCATACAACACTCAATCTCCTTTTCACCAACAACTACGCGAAAAATTTAACTATTTATCCCACAAAAGCCCCTTTGTAAGCCATGCACTTTTTGGGCAAAAAAACACTTTTTTGGCTAATGTAACTGATTGGTTCAAAGGTAAAAACAACACTGTCAGTAATGCACAAAATGATTTTCAACTGACAGCTTTTTTAAAAGAAGCACAACAGCATATACCGCTTAACAGGATGGGAATAACAACTGCCATGTTAATTGACCGCACACACCCTGTGCAAAAATGTTTGAGAAACCCCACCCATTTTTTTAACTTTGAAAAGAAAATTATTGTTGGTCAAGCGGGAAATCACATCCAATATATACAAGGAGAACAAACTAGATGGGTTGTGGCTGAAGAATTTTTAATGAACACACAAAGAGACCAAGGCTCTAACCAAGACACAAGCCTTTCTATTGGTGCAGCTTTAAACATACTAGCTTTACCTTTGATGTTCACAGGGGTTGGATTAGCCAGTACATTTATTAGGTCTTTAGCCACTGCTTCTGCTGGTAGATTTGCCGCTTTTAAAGGGATACGTACCCGTAATACTTTACTAGGAGCTTTTGGTATGGCAAGTTTGCTGACTATCCCAAGCTCTACTAGTTACAATTACAGAACTTACTCTGGTACCGGAAAAAGAAGGCTACTAAGCTACCAAATAAACGAACAAATAAATTTATTAGCTGATCATATTGTTGTCAATATCCCGCTCAAAAAATATCACGAATGTCTCGTCGTTCGCCCAAGGGATAGTGCCTTTGAATCTTATCAAGACACTTACGAACATATTTGGTCTGTTAAAAATAAAATAGTTCGTGTTCTTTACGAGCAGATGGGTGTTTTACTTTGTGCAGAAGGCACAAATCCTCATTTTAACATTACAGAAGATTATTACTTTATCTATCCTGATTACGATATTAATTCTATCACAATGGACCCTAGAAATTACCGCAATAAACCTTTTATGGTAAACATTCGCGGGCAAAACGAATACACAAAACTAATGAAAGACTTAAGCTGTTACTTAACTAAAAATACATCTGCTTTAAGAAAGGATACTCATTGTAGAGACCCACAATTAGAATATAACTACATGTTCAACAAAGGTATTGAATTTGCTAAAAACTTAAGAGTGGGGTTTGATGTACCTAAGCTGTTTCATACCACAAAACCTGCCCCCGGAGTGTACTCTCCCCCACTGCATAAAACAAAAGACCAACCTTTAAGAACAACTGATACAAACATGATAAGCTCTTACCTTAACTGGCTTTCTGCCCGAAAGCTAATGGACGCTGATATAGAAGAATTTGTTAGAAACACGCCACCAGATGACCTGTAATAATTTAGGATAAGATTGAAAAACTCCTAAAGGTAACTCTGTCATCGAATGGAGTTCACATTTACAATCCCTGACAACATTGTCATTCCTGACATCATTGTCATTCCCGCCAACATTGTCATTACCCGCGTACATAGTCATTCCTGACATTATTGTCATTCCTACCTCAACCGTCATTCCTGCGGAAGCAGGAATCTCGCCTTATGCCTACCCCCATCGTCATGCCTACCAACATTGTCATTCCACGCGTACATAGTCATTCCCGTGCAAACGGGAATCCAGCAATAGCCCCTTTGAACTACAATCCCTCAAAAAGCTATCCTATCTTTTTTGTTTGTACTAAATCCAATTTTACTAAATCCCAAGGGGAATAGTAGCAAATTGAGCTTTTAATAGTATTTCTTCTCGCATACTAGGTGGTATTTTTTGTAATAATTCCGCTATTTCCCATATTTTATTTAAATCCGTGCCATTCAGCTGATTCACCTGCTCTTTACATGTGTCTACTTCAACTGTTTTGTGACAAACAAGCTCTAAAGCGGTTTTTATTGCCTTTTTTCTGTTTATTCTATCTTCAGCATTTGCAAGATGATCAACCAATACTACAAATCCAAACACTCCTCCCATGAGGAGTCCTCCCGCGATAATTGTTCCAGATATATAAGCAAGACTTGTGAGTATATAAGGGACAGCAACTTTTTGAGCTTGGGGGTTTTCAAGGTTCTGGCTGGTTTCAGCCTCTACTTCCCAATTTTCAACATTGTACGAATACGACAAAGCCGTATATGGAAACAAAAGACTTATACTAATCAATAAACTAATAATGTGTTTCATAATTATTTCCTCCTTTTTTTATTAATACCTTCTATTTATTATAATCTTAATTGTATTTGATTTTGTAAATTTTTTACACACCATACAATGCATTGCATTAAAATCACTAAATACTTAATGATTATAGATAGATAGATAGATAGATAGATAGATAGATAGATAGATAGATAGATAGATAGATAGATAATTTTTTCATAAAAATTGCAAGTTTTTTTGCAACTTGATAAAGTTTTTCATCATTGCTTAATTCACCTTCTACATTTTTTAAGGGTCATGACAACTTAAGCCTTACATGATAAGGTTTAAATCTTGAAAATTATTAAGAAAAATAAGTATTTTGTGCGTTCCCGCATTTCTGAGAAGAAATTTCGCCATATTATTAAGCTTTTTTCGAATGATCTCACAGCTTCACAAATTGCTAGATTATCCAATATTAGCAGAAATTCTGTTAATAAAATCTTAAAAACTGTAAGATTAAAGATAGCTCAATTTTGTGAAAAAGAAAGTTTTTTTAAAAAAGGAGAAGTAGAAATAGATGAAAGTTATTTTGGAGCTAGACGAATCAAAGGCAGAAGAGGAAGAGGATCTTATGGTAAAACTATTGTGTTTGGTCTTAAACAAAGACAAGGTAAGGTTTATACTCAAATTATTAAAAATTGTTCACACAAGACCCTTATTCCCCTTATAAGTAATAGAATATCTAAATCTGCTACTGTTTATACAGATGGTTTTAAAAGCTACGATGGTCTAGTCAATATGGGTTACAAAAAACATTATCGTGTGTATCATGGGAAGAATGAATTTGCCACAAAACGAGGTAATGTGAAGAATCATATTAATGGTATAGAAAGCTTTTGGGGGACCTCCAAAGTGAGGTTATCAAAGTTTAGAGGAATGGATAAAGATACTTTTTACTTGCATCTTAAAGAATGTGAGTTTAGGTTTAATCACAGGAAGGATGACTTGTATACTTTGTTGTTAAAAATGATTAAAAATAACCCGCTTAAGTTGTCATGACCCTTTTTTAAAGATGTATTAGCTACTTGTATTAATATTTCAATTTCTTCATTACTTAAGCTACTAATAATCATTTTTATTATTTGATCTTGTGCTTTTTTATTACTTGCCCTTATTAAAGGATTCAACTTAAAAGATATGTCTTCCAGTTTTTGTAGCATTGATCGTTCAGACTTATCGAAATCTTCCTAATCATCCTCCACGCCTAAAGCAAAAGTAGGTAGATACATTAAACCTATTAAAATAATTAGTTTCTTCATATTGTTTTATATATCTTAAAGTTTAATATTATGCAAAATATTTTTTCTGGTGTGTAATTTTTACTAGCTGTGGGTAGGGTGTGAGTAAAAAAAGCATAAAGAAAAATAAAACACTTGTTTTATAATTCTTTCTTCCTGCTTAAGTTATCTTGAACCTTAATCTTTTATTGTAAAACCACTTACTCCTTGTGCTTTTAAAATAGCTGCTTGTTTAGTGTCAATAATTGTATTAAGAAAATTCGCACCTGTAAAAATTCCTCCTGTTAAATCTGCACCTGTTAGTTTTGCACCTTGAAAGTTCGCATTGGTAAAATTAGCTCCTATGAACTTTGTATATTCTAAATCAGCACCGCTTAAATCAGCACCTGAAAAATTAGCACCTGCTAATTCTTTTATAAGAGTTAAACTTGCTCCTATTAGGATTGCTCCTCTAAAATTTGCATTTATAAGTTTTGCATTTGAAAAGTTTATCTTTGTTAGGATTGCTCCCCTAAAATTCGCATTTGTTAGGATTGCATAGGCAAAATCTGCATCTGTTAAGTTTGCACCTGAAAAATCTGCACTTGACAAATCTTTGTGTGACATATCTGCTCCTGCTAAATTTGCACCTGAAAAATTTGCTTGTGGAAGGATATCAGCCTGATAAAAAAATTTGCCTTGTAAATTACAATTATGAATACCTTTTTTATGGATATATTCCTTGTAATTATTCTTATTACATTGAGAGCTGTTAGTTACTTGAGCATTGCCACCTACTTGAGCATTGCCACCTACAGCTTGGTTTTTTGTCCCAGAACTTTTTTGTGAATCTCCTCCACAAGCCCCAAGGCTTAAAAGTAATAATAAAGTGATAATGTGTTTCATAACTTCCTCCTTTTTTTATTTTTTTGATGCCATTTTTCTAAGCTTGTTTTTAACATGCTGGTTTTGCTTTTGTAACTCTTTTTGCTTTTGCTTGTAGATAATAGACTTACGAAACACCTTCATTTTTTGCTCATCAAAACTAAGAGCATAAACTTTTTTGCCTGTTTTTAATTTACCAAATTTAAGTGGAATACTTTGTTTTGGCACTTTAATCGTACGACCACTTGCTTGCCTAAGAGTAACACTGTTTTTATCATACTTTATAATCGTACCCCTTATTTTAATATGCGACACCATAGCTTGTGTCATAAGTGATGTTAATACTATTAAAAATATACATAATGTTTTCATCAATAACCTCCTCTTATAATATAAACTTTATTTTACACTACCACTTGTTTCTGTATGCGAGTCTTCAAAGCTACGAGGGGATAAATGAGGTTGTGGGGGTGGTTCAGGGTTCATAACAGCTTTTTCGTTAATTCTTTTGCCTGATGATCTTTTTTTAATATCTAAACTCTTAAGCCAGTTTTGATAATTTGCATGTGCATTTTCTGGCTGTTTTTGTGGTGTTTGCTTGCGTCTTTTTTCACTAATAGCCTGTGCTTGTTGAACACAATCTTTTATGGATGGACATATACCAGTTGGAAGAGCAGGACACATATCCGTTACTTCATGTTTATTACCTTTAAGGGTGCAACTATATAAAACAGCACATTTTTTGTCAAAAGAGCTTTTATCATCACTTAAACCACTATTTTGAGTTATAAGCTCTATAGTTGGCTCTTCACATTGTTTTATCTTTTTAAAGTGTTCATCAAATTTTTGGGAAACATTATCTAAACAATCTTTAGGACATGTTTTAACGCTACTATAATCTTTATAACAAGTGTTAGTTGCCCTTATTAAGGTATCATCTTTAAATACACAAGATTTTTGAACATAACACTTTACTTTGTATAATGTTTCATCAATGTATTCACGCTTACCTACATAAATAGGATGAACTAAATAGGAGCAGTCTGTGTTATATTTTTCTTTTCCATACTTGATAGATTTTAATAATTCACCTAAATTTCCTCCAGTTGTATAGTATCTTTTGAATGCATAACCAAAAAATAGATTGTTCCCACTTTTAGAATAATATAAGGATGTATATTCAGGAAAAATAAAACCATTGTGAGCTATATCTATTACTTTAGAACCCTTTGGGATGTGGTTTTGAATCCAAGGGTTACTTTGTAATGCTTTTTTTACAGTATCTTTGTTTCTATTATAGGTGTGATCTCCATTACCGTCGCTAGGATCGTTACCAAGATAATTGTGTAAATAATTCGGAGGGTTATTTAAACGCACAGGCTTAACAGTACCATCTGATTGTTTCACTTTTACGACCAGTGCTTTTAATTTTGATTTTACAGAAATCTCACCTTCTAAAATATTCGCACATATAAAAGGGTTGCCTCCACAATTTAAATTTGATTTACCACGGTCACAAATAATTTTAGCTGGTCTAAAATCACAGCTAATATTTTGCTCCGCAGACACATTACAAATTGTAACTAATAAAAAACAAGTAATCAGTAGTCTCATTTCTTATCCCTCCTTAAAATCAGATGAAAGTAACATTCTGGATTCCCGCTTTCGCGGGAATGACAACTGATGCGGGAATGACAACTGAGGCAGGAATAACCATACTCTGTCATTCCCCCGTGAAAACTTAGAATCCAGACTTGTACGGGTAAATATGGGGCAAGATTCCTGCCTCCGCAGGAATGACGATATAAAAAAAATGTAACTATTTAAATAGTGAGAAAACCAATTCAAAACGAGTTCGGATTTGATACAATGCAGTAGCCAACGGCTAATGCGTTGTAGCAAACCGCATGTTTGAGCTTTTGAGCTCGGTTTTTCCCTCTGTGAAAGAAACTCTATGAAAGAATTTTTTAAATTACAAACAAGCATAGATGTAAGACTTGATAAAACTTGATAAAACTTGATAAAACTTGATAAAACTTGATAAAACTTGATAAAACTTGATAAAACTTGATAAAACTTAAACAACTCATATTAGCAATTATAAATATTTTTTTCATAAATTATAAGCTTTATTTTTTAGAAATAAGCAAAAACTAGGCTTTTGTATAGGGCTTGCTACTTATTATCTCTTAAAAATAACCCTAACCCATTTTTCTCACATGGGAAAATGGGCAGAAATGGACTGTTGAGAATTCGCACAAGCTTTTGTAGCTTTTTGAATAACCATTTTAAATTTGTCCCAACTACTACTGTATTCTAATATTTTTTGCAGGTCCCTAGCCAACCAAAACTCCAAGATTTTAAGCAATTTTTATCAAAAATACCTCTTGAATCCAGAAAAAGTATGTTAAACTATGAACCTAAAGTAATAAACACTCAAGATTTAAGAGTAAGAAAAGTACATGAGAGTAAGCAGTATAAAAGTCGGGGTATGTTAAAGTTACTTTCCGAAGTATGGGATATAAATAAACCAAGTGTATTAAAGGTAGTAGAGATATTTAGTAGTTTTAAGGACATATTAAAGCCATTAAGTGGCAAGAAGCAACAAAAGGATATGAGTTTAGCGATATTGGAGTATTTATTTGACAACACGGGGTTAGATTTAAAAACTTGGAAAGAGGCAGAAAAGCTTATCATAGAGGCAGGCATTTTAACAAGAGGAGGATTTATGAACATAAGAGAAATTATTAAAGAAAAAGGTAGATTTGAAGGCATACATATTGGCAGGCAAGAAGGCGAGCTAAAAGGCAGACAAGAAGGCGAGCTAAAAGGCAGACAAGAGGGTTTGCGACAGGTGATTATGAACATGTTGCAAAACAATATGGATACTTCGGTAATTTGCAAAGCAACAGGATTATCAGAAAAAGAGATTAAAAAATTCAAAAATGGTGCTAAGTAAAACATAGGGGCGATAAGATTGAGAGGTCCGGTAATGGAAAAACTGCTTAAAATAGGGTGATTTTATTGGTTTTTTTGCAAAAAACATACTATACAGTGTTCTAGCTAAAAAGTTACATAAAAAGCTTGAATTATCTACTGTAAAATACTTAAAAGCATAGCTCACTATTTAAATAAATGGAGTAAAATATGAATTGGGATTTTGAAAAGTATACAGATAAATCAACAAGACAAGATTCGCCTAGTGATAAATTTTTTAATGATGCAACAGTATCAGATAGTCTTATCCGTGAGTTTATACAAAATTCTTTGGATGCTGTAGATAATAAAGCAAAACCAGTGCGAGTAGTTATCAATCAAAAACAACTTAAGAAGAATACTTTAGAATTTTTATTTGATGATCTTAAACAACATCTATCAGCGTGTGGTAAGTCCATTAATGATTATAACCAAAATAGTATTATCTTAGAAGATTTTAATACAATAGGGTTAAAGGGTGATAACAAAAAACGATTTTTTCAAGCAGATAATATTACGGATAAAACAAAAGGAGGAGGAAGCCATGGTATTGGGAAAGCTGTTTTTTCAAGCTCAAGTCAGTTGAAGGCATTTTTAGGATATTCTTTATTTAAGAATCACAATCGCAACGACAAAATATTTCAAGGAAGAGCTGTTTTAAAGACACATAAAATAAACTCAGATGAATTCCGACCTTACGGTAACCTAGAAATTCCTGATAAAGAACATCCAGGTTTAATTGCTGAACTATTTAACAGGCAAAAAGAAACAGGACTTTCTGTAGCAATTCCCAGTTGTGACATTAATATAAAGGATTTAGAGCAAAGCTGTTTGAGACAATTTTACATTCCTATAATCAACAAAAAACTGGAGATAAAAGTGGGAAATAAACAAATAACTAATAATACATTATCAAATTACATAGATTCATCTGATTGTGATACTAATGGTGACATAAAAAACAAAGTTGAATTAGTATTAGATTATAATACAGCTCCAGATAAAGAAGTCACGAAATATAAAATCAAAGATATAGATTGGAAAAATATGAAATTTCCACAACTAGAAAATAAAAGTATAACAAATCAAAATCAAGCTCTTTTTATTAAATGTGATATTAAATTACCCGTAAAAGATGGACCAGCTGAACATGGCTCAATTATTTTACTTATAAAAAAATTAAAAGAACATAATATAAACAATCAAGAGATTGATTGTTGGAGAGATAATTTATTGATTAACTCAGCACTTGGTTATAGTCAAAAAGAAAGAGAGTACTCAGCTATTATGCTTATTGATAGTAATCCTTTAAGTAAGTTGTTACGGAGCCTCGAAGATCCTGGACATACAAAATGGTTAACAGCTCGTATTAAAGATGAGCTAAAGAGAAAATATAGTAATATCAATAAATTAGTCAAATTTATAAAAAAATTACCATTTGGCTTAATTCGTCAAATGAAATACCCTCCATTGAATCGGGATTTAACATTTTTAGCTGACTATTTCCCTAACATATCTTCTTCTGAAACTGCTAGTTCTGTGAATGAATCTGGTTCAGCAAGTAAAATCATGAGTAAAAAAGATCTTATCAAAGGGTCCACATTTGAAAATTTTATCTATAAACCACATAAAAACAGAGATGGATTTACTTTGAAACTCAAAAACACGGAGTCTTATCCTGATAAGATTACAGTTCGCACAGCATACGGTACAAACAAAGGTAACGCTTTTAATAATTATGACGAAAGGGATTTCAAATTTGATAAAGATATTAAAATTAAAACAGAACAAGGAGAAAAAATATCATGTAAACAAAATTATGTTCAATATTCAATAATAAATAAAAACTTTTCCATATCATTTACTGGATTTGATCCAGATAGAGAGCTAAAGATAAATGTAAGTTAAGAAAAGGAATAAAATGAAAAGAACTATAAAGCCACATAATAGAAAAAATATAAAAAAACAGGATATTAGTTTAGATATTTTAGAGGAGAATCAATCTTTATTTGTAAATATCAAAATTAATAATTTATCTGACTATGAATTTTCTAGCTCTGCTAGAATATATCTAGAAGCTTTTAATAATATTAATATAGATCATATATATTTAGGAAATATTAAATCTTTTGAACCAAAAAATTATAAAAAACTTTTACGTTCTTTTATAGTTTCACAAAGAAGTAAAATAAAATTTCGTCTTAAAATAACAGATACAAAAACATGGCGTTTATTAGGATTAGCAGAACGATTAAAAGAAAGAAAATACACAGAATCCCTTTTACCTATTGAAATAACCGATAAAATCAGTACTATTTTTAAAATTGATTGGGGTGACATTGATCATCCAATTTTACTCATCAACCAGGAGTTAAGAGAATGTCTTAAAGATATAAAACCAATTTTAGTAACAGCTGTATTTAGAGAAATATTGTTGTATTTATTGCTCAAAAAAAATTATGAAGAAGATTTAGAGGATCATAAGTGGTTCAATTTTGCTAAAAAATATAAATCTTGCCCAACTAATTTACATGATAATGAAGAAAAAATAAATTGGATTGAGAATGTTTTAGATGAATTTTCTAAAAAACATAAAATAATCAAAAACCTTAAAAGAAGATTGGAGCAAAATTAATGAAACTACAAAAATTAACTTCTAAAGGTATGACAAAGATGGAACAAGATTTAACAAAGTTTTACTCAGAAAACAAAGTTACTCCTCAAATGGATATTAAACATTATGAATCTGAAGAAATTTCTGAATTTAACATCACAATAGATAAGAATAAACTCTTTGACAATAAATTATCTGTGGGTAAATATTTTCTTCATATTTTTCCAGATACATTTGAACCATGTAATAATACATGGAATTGGTTATCTGTGCTTTATTACAATCAATTATTAAACCTACATGGAAAAGTTGGAGAATTGAGAAGATTATTTATATCTGACAACTACTCTTATTACCCTTATAGGCATCTTTTAAAAGCTCCTTATGATATTTGTAGGTTTTATAAAGATAATCTGGATGATGTTAAATTTCTTTTATTAGATAAAGTAAATAAAAATAGCACATTTTATCGTCGTATTGCTGAAAATCAGGATATTATAAAAAATCCAGAATTTATGAAAGTAGCTAGGCAATTTTTTTATGATGAAAAAACTAAATCTATAAAAGATGGAGTGACAGATATTATTCAGAGATTAATAAAAGTTTGGAAACAATATGAACGGAGTTTTGACATGTATCGTATGCCTGCTGAAGATATAATTAAAAAATTACTAAAGCAACATGATGAATTTCAACTATTCTTACAAAAGTAATTTTTTAATAAAAGTGTACAATAAATACTTCGTGATTGCTCTGATTGTGATTGATGCTTATTCTTCATAATATTACTCCCTTTTTAGCTGTTATACAGGTATTGTAGCTTATGTTTATGTAGGAGGCAAGGGAATTATTGCTTAAATTTGTGAAAAATAAAGCGGTGTGGTAAAATATTAAGCCACTCACAAAGTTTAAGGGTATTTACACTCATTTAAGCCTAAAGTTAGGTTAGCACAGGTGAGTAGCCTAAATTCTAGAGTAAGCCCCCAGTAGCGATGTTTGTTGCCTGAAGAGGCTGGAAGCTGTGAGTAGTTTGTACCCAAGATTGAACCTATGCTAAAAGCTGTTAGTTAGTGCCTAAACCTAAGCCACACCCTACTCCCTAAGTTACTTATAAGCCTAAAATTAAGGGTTACATTTTACCAAATTTTGTAAAAATCACTATTTTACTGCATTTTAACTAAAAAGTTACATAAAAAGCTATAAAAAGCTTGATTTTCTGCATTACTTTATTCTATAATAGAATACATAAAAGACCTTCCGTTCCTTATTCTTTAACTTAATTTTGGTTGAAGTTGGACACGGAGGTCACTTTTATATAAAGGCATAAAATTTATATGGAAAAAGTAGTATTTATTATTAATGGAGGATTTTTTATTACAAAATACAAACAAAATCAACACCCAGGTGGACCAAAAACATCTGGACCAATTTATGGACATTCTCATAACTACACCTGAAGAAAATTACAAAAAAATGATCAAAAAGATAAAAGACCTAAAACAATTTGGAATTTTTAAAAATTATTCTAATAAAAGTACACAAGACTTTAATACATTGAATTTAATATATGGATTAAATGGAAGTGGAAAAACAACTCTAGTAGAATTATTTGAATCTTTAAAAAATAAAAAAGTATCTGATAGATTTTCTTCATCTGAATTTACCATTACAACATTAGAAAATCAAAATATAACACAAAATAATTTAGATGATATGAATTTAAATCTGCATATTTTTAATAACTCTTTTATTCAAAAACACATAAATTGGAATCGTTGTGTAGAAAGTATCCTTTTAATTGATGAAACAAAAATAACAGAACAAAAAAACTTAAAACAATTAAACAACACTCAAAAAGAGGATAACGAAAAGAAACAACAAAAAGAATATGAAATAAAAAAACTAACTGAAAGTATTGACAAATTTATAACTAAAACTGCTAGAAACATTAAAAATCAATTACAAGTTATTGATACCAAAGATAGGTATTTTATGAATTATAATAAAACAAAATTAGAAAAATGTATTATGAATAAAGAAGAACAAATCAAAAAAGAGGAATTTTTATTACCAGAAAAAATAGTAACACAATATATTGAAGAAGCAAAACCTAATAAAAAAGACCTTATCCAATTTAATATATTTTTATATAATTATGAAAAACTAACAAATAAAGAAAAAGAAATTACAGCATTATTAAAACGAAGTATTGTTAGTAATACAATAAAAAAATTAACTTCAAATACTGATATTCAATTATGGGTTGAAAAAGGTCTTAAAATACATAAAACCCATCAATCTAGTAATTGTGAATTTTGTGAAAATGTATTATCTAAAAATCGTATTAAAAAATTAGAAGAACATTTTAATAAAGATTTTGAATCTTTAAAAAGTATTTTACAAAATACATTAAACTCATTTGATAAATTATATATTAAAATAGACACTCAATTACCTAAAAGTGAGAAATTCTATCCAGAATATCAAGAACAATTTAAAGAATATGCAAAAAATCTAAAAGAAATAATTACAAATATTAATAATTATTTAAAAGAGTGGGAAAATACTTTAAAAAATAAAATCAACAACCCATATAATACAGTATTAACTATTAATAACTTAAATAATACACTCATTAATGATTATAATTCTTGTTTGCAATCTATTATGAATCTTGTAGAAAAGCATAATCAAAAAACCAATAATTTTCAAGAAGAAACTAATGCAAAAAAACAAGATCTAGAAAAACATTATATTACCAGAGAATTTATAGATTTTCAATATTACTTAAAACAAGAAAAAGTAAATAAGCAACAAAAAGAACTACAGCTTTTAGAAACACAAATAGAAAACAGAAAACAAAAAATTGAAAAATTAGAACACTCACTTTCTAATGAAGGGATTGGTGCAAAAAAAATTAACTCACAACTTCATAGTTTTTTAGGTAGAAATAATTTATCTCTTAAATTTAATGAAGAAAAAAAGGGGTATGAAATTATACGAGATCAAGAATCACAGCATAGTCAAAATTTAAGTGAAGGTGAAAAACGAGCTATTTCTTTTGTTTATTTTATTACTAAATTAAAAGAAAAAAGTAATAAAATTAAAGATAGTATTGTTATAATAGATGATCCAATATCTAGTTTTGATTCAAATAATTTATTTTCTGCATATTCATTTTTAAAAGCAAATTGTGAACAAGTAAAACAATTATTTGTCTTTACTCATAATTTTTCTTATTTTAAATTAGTAAGAGATTGGTTTAATAAGAAAAATAAAAATCGAAAAAATGAAAAAAAAGGTATTAAAGCACATTTTTTTACAATTAATATACAAATATTTAACAACCAAAGAAATGCAGAGTTACAAAAAGCTCCAAGCTGTTTAATTAAATATCATTCAGAATATCATTATATTTTTAGTCAGCTTTATAAGTATAAAGATTATAAAGAATTAAAAATTAATGAAGCTTTTTTAACTGCTAACTTAGCAAGAAGATTATTAGAAAGTTTTTTCTATTTTAAATATCCAAAACATCGTTCTGATCTAAATGCATTACTAGATTCTGGTATTAAAACCTGTGAAAATACTACTAAACAAACTAAAGAAAAAATTTATAACTTCATCAATAAATATTCTCATAGTGATAAAATTGAAACTAACGAGGATACTGCTCAAAATCTTCTTGGAGAAAGTACTCCTGTTATAACAGATATTTTTAAATGGATTAAAGAAGTAGATAAAACCCACTATGATGAAATGATAACAGCAATTAAGGATTAAATAGTTTAGCAGGTTTTGCAAAAATTTCAGCAGAAGACAATCCTCTACCACTATAATGTATCCCAAAAAAAATAATCTTAATCTCTTTAAAAAATCGGTTGCCAAAAATAGGATACTTTTTACCTATATACCAATTTTTATCATGAAAATGGTAAGTTAAATAATAATACTCCCCTTCTTTAACTGGGCTATTCTTATCTTGAGTGTCACACAGTTTTATAACTTTAATACAAAAATAAGGAAAACCACCAGTTCTACCAAAGGGATAAGCCATTTTTGGAAGCGAAAACCGTCCACCCCTTTCTTTTATAAAACTAACTTGAAATGAATATTTAAGTTTTTCTGTACTGAGTGTATAACAATTTTCATGAAAAATATTATGAATATCATTTCTAAAATCTTGTTGGTCTTTTTCAGGTAAAGAAATTTTAGCCCAATTCATTAATCTATTTTTTTCTACTTCAAATTGAATTTTATTTTGAATATTTGATATCTCTGCAACCTCAGAAAAGAGCTTATTAACATTACCAGAAAGTTTATCCGTATTATCTTCTACTCTTTTTAAGTTTTTATCTGATCTTATCTGTAAATAAAGTGCAATACCAGCTACGATAAGAGACAGCACAGAAGCTATGAGTGATAATTTTTCCATATAAATCAAGGTTTAAAACTATTGCTATAAAAAACTTTTATACATTAGCTACCAAAGCAATTCCCTCCATTCAATGGGATAAGTATTAATAAAAATACCTATAATAACAGACTTTAATTTTTCTAAAGCTTCAATATCCTTGTTATTCTTATCATAATAAGCCTCTATATTACATAAGACATCAGCATAAACTCCTGGCAAAGTATCCCTGTTTTGTTTGACAAAACCTAAGTATGAGTATAAAATACATTTTTTGTTATAAACTCTTTTATTGATTTTTGTAATAATACACTTAAAAAGACTATATGCTAACCTAAGGTGGATATTGCTAATTTTAAGATTACCTTTAAACTGAGAACAGTGTTTTTTTACTAATTCAATCAATTCTTTATGGTTATCATCTTTTAAAGTAAAAACTTCTATTAAAGTAAAATAGTCTTTTTCCTTCTCTTTTTGTTGCTTAAATTTTTCAAAAATATTCATATTACAATCCTTATTTTTGTAGATTATTATTAATAATTGTATTTTACAAAATAAATAATGAAAATCAAGTGTTTCGTGTTAATTTTTAAAGATTTTTTTAAAAAAGGCAAGAAGAATCTATGAATAGAAGCATTGCGTTAAAGTTTAATGGTTTTTAGGGAATTTAAAGGCAGGGGGTGATAAAAGGTGAAAAACAAACACAACTTGCATGACTTTCCTTATCTTTCTGACACATGGAAATGCAGTCCGAATATTCTTGCTTTTCCCTCTCATTTCGCCTAATGCAATCTTGGCGAAAACGCTGTTTTGTTCTCTCAAAATCATCAAAAAAACCTTTGGTTAAACTTTTCCACTCCTTATCATGTGTTGCTATGTCTTGATTAACCTTATCAGTCTGTTGCTTATCTTGGGTTTGGGCTTGTTGCACATGCCCTTTTATTGTGGTTTGTAAAACTTGCTGGCGATTCGTAAGCTCCTTTCTTTGAGCCTCAAGGCTTTGCCTTATGGATGCAGGTAAGTTTTTATTAGCTAACTCCCTATCTATTTCTCGGATTTTTTGCTTTATTGCCTCTAATTCATGATACTCACTTACTATTTGCTCCCTTTGTTTTTTAGATACCTCTAGCCATTTTTTAGATTCCTCAAGCCACTTGTCAGCTTCCTTTTCTATCTTGTTCTTAAGCTCACATTTAGTAAAAACCACTGATAGTAAAATAACAAAAAATAAAAGTGCTGTTTTCATAATTTAGCAGTCAGGTTTTATGAGGTTTCTTTTTTCATCTCAATATTTTTATTAACTATCCTTATCTATTTTAGTAATATCTGGATTTTTTTACCAAAATTAAATGGAGATTGTTCAATTATTTCATCAAATTTAGAATTATATGATATATAACCAAACCTTTGTAGATTACTATCTGTAGTATCATACAATATATCTAAAAGAGGCATAGACTGCATTAGTCTTATTCTTACTAAACCAAGATGTGAACTTAAAGGGCGTAATTTTTCCCAAAGTTTTAACCTTACCTGACTTAATTGATTTGATTTTTCTAATAAACGTTCTAATTCATTATGAACATAGTCTGTTAATTTAATAAACCTAATACCTAAAAATAATTTAATAGAAGTTTGTTTAAAATAATTATCAAAAAAATCTATATCTTTTAACCCTCTTTGATATAATTGATTAGGAGATGCTCTTAATTCATTATGTGTAGCCACAACTAAAGAATGAGGTATTATCTGATAGTTACTTATTTCTTTAAATGAACTATAACTAGGAGGTTTAAGATTAAGTACAGCATAATTACCTTCTTTGCCTGTATTAATTGCAAACCGTGCATTCAGTCCAATATTATCATCATGTATATATAATATTTTATTTAATGAATCTTCTAAAGTAGTAGTGTTTAAGGATGATAAATCATGTGCAATAGAATCTCTAAAACCTACTGCACACACAGCATGATTACCATGAATATGATTATTAATTTTAAGATCACCTAAAATTATTACAGGGTAGCCTGATCGAATGTAAGAAGCAACAGCATTCATTAAACGATCTTTTGTAAAATATACTTGTTGTTTATTTGAAACAACATCACCAGTTTGTACCATAGGAGAAAGTCCTAATTCTTTTATAGCTTCATATAACTGAAAATTATGTAACCCTTTTGACGGAAATACCCTAGACCCAAAAGAAGTAGTAATATTGGCAGATTTAGTGATCTGTGCTGTTGTAGGTATAGCATGAAAATCATCAAATGCAGAAGATTGTAAAGCTGACCATAAAGCAATAGTTGCACAAGCTCCTACCCCTGTATCTTGCTGTTGCCAAGCTAATCCTTCAATAATTAATTCAACACCAGCAATGTGACATGTATATTTTCTTTTTACTGTTACACGCTGGCTGTATGGCTCTTGATTGTTATACCATTTAAGTACAGTTTTGCCTAAACAGGTTTGTATAGGTCTTAATACACAAAAACCAAGATAGTTTTTATTTAATTGTTGTATAATTGATTTCTCACCACCAGTAGCTTGTTCAAAAATTGATCTATTAATAGTACTAGAAAAAAAATGTACTCGCTGACAAGTGTTTTTATATCCATAAACACTAGTAGAATAAAAAGACGAAAATTCAGACAAATAATCCCTATCAAAATAATTAGGTTCTATGAGTATTGTTTTTACATCTAATCCTCTTAAGTAACCAATTAGATATTTTACTTGTTGTGGCTGATATTTATTCTCAATTAAAGGATTTTTTTCTGATTTAAAGTCTAGGAATTTTAACGATTGATGGGAATTCATTTAGCGAATACTTTTTTAAGATTTTTAAGATTCAAATATTTTCATCAATTTTCGTATTTCAGGACTTGGCTTGCTAAAGTCTATTTTATTATTTTCTACATCTTTGAGAACCTTATTTATTTCCTTTTCTTGTTCTTTTGTAAAAGGATTTTTATGGATGTCTTCAACCGTAGCGGTCCACAAAGAAGCGTTTCTATTTGGTGACTGCTCTGATTGTGATTGATGCTTATTCTTCATAATATCCTCCATTTTTTAGATGTTATATAGATATTGTAGTCTAGGTTTGTGTAGTGGGCAAGCGATTTTCGGGTGAATTTGGGTAAAATAAGGCGTTGCGGTAAAAATAATAAAGCCACTCACAAAGTTTAAGGGTATTTACACTCATTTAAGCCTAAAGTTAGGTTAGCACAGGTGAGTAGCCTAAATTCTAGAGTAAGCCCCCAGTAGCGGTGTTTGTTGCCTGAAGAGGCTGGAAGCTGTGAGTTTGTACCCGAGCCTGAATTTAAGGGGTTTTATAAGCTAGATAGTGTGCTAATCCTAAAAAACTATGAGAAAAGTACTCAAAATAGGGTTTTTATTGGTTTTTTTGTAAAAATATATATTTTAGTGTTCTAGCTAAAAAATTACATAAAAAAAGCTTGAATCATATACTAAAAAATTCAAAAAATAACTTGATTTTTGTTATTGATATTTAAAGTATGAAGTTCAATAACATCTAAAAAAGGAGGTTACTTTATGAAAAAAAGATACGGTATTACAAATACCACTAAATGGCGAGAAAAATTTCTAAATTTATTTAAAAGGTCTTATTTTTAAGAAAATAATCATTGATAATAATCAAAAAACCTCTTATTATAGAGACATGAAAGATGTGATTTTTGATCAACAAGGTACACCGTCCTTAAGGATCGTAAGAAAAGACTATCTTGCAAGTTGCAAACATAATATATACGCAGGATATATAGATAGCAATAGAGTACATGATTTTAATGGCACTCAAAGAGGATGGTTTGATAACGGAGTTTTAAGAGATTTGAACGGTAAGTGTGTTGGTTTTATAAAAAGTGCCAATGGAAAATGTCATCCTATTTTGCCTGCAATAAAATCGTTTAAAAGTTTTGTTAAATTACCAATGCCTCCATTGAAACCAGTATCCCAAAAAAACTCTTTTTCTCGTCCTAATTTTAAAAAAGAATGGGCTGATAAAAACCCTACAACTTTGATGATACCTTAAGTGAGTTTATACACTCTTTATTTAGATGACAGTAAATGGGGTGGAAACTTTAATGAACCAAAATATATGGTATGGGGTGGGCTTATTATTGAAGAATCTATTGAAGATATTCTAATAAAAGAACTTTGTAACCTAAAAAAGCGTTTCAAGTTAAACCCTTTTGACCCAATAAAATTTAATCCTGGAAATAATAAAAGATATGTTTCACAAAAAAATATAAATAACCAAAATGAATTCCGTAAAAAAGTGATTTCTCTTATTTCTTCTTCTGAAGTTACTTTAATAAGTGCATACTATGATGGAACAAAAAATTTAAGCTTTACTAAAATGGCATCTCAACTTATAAATGATTTATCTGTAAGATTTGAATTTTTTATGTCAAAAAAACAACTATCTGGCAAACACAGAGGTTCTATAGTATTAGCTTATCCTGGAAAGGAAGAAACATTTTCATTTAGTGAAACATATTATAATATTCGAAAAGAAACAGCCACTCTTCACTCAAAAAATTGGAGTTCTCAAAGTAAAAAAGCTGTTGCACTTAGTTTATTAGAGCTTTCTATTTATTTTTCTTTTGAATCTCACAATCCATTGATACAAATAGCAGATTATATAGCTGGTAGTGTTGCTTCTGCCATCAAAGGTAAAAATAATACATACTTCAATATACTGAAGCCCCGTTTTAGAAACATAAAAGGAAATATCAAAGGTATTGGATTAACTTCATATCCTATACAACTACAATAGATCATCTTTGTAAATAACAACAAACTTGCTCACTTGCCCAGTGTTGTTTATACTACAAAATATATAGAAGTTAGATGCAAGTTTGAAGATATATTAAAGCCATTAAGTGGCAAGCAACAAAAGGATATGAGTTTAGCGATATTGGAGTATTTATTTGACAACACGGGGTTAGATTTAAAAACTTGGAAAGAGGCAGAAAAGCTTATCATAGAGACAGGTATTTTAACAAGAGGAGGATTTATGAACATAAGAGAAATTATTAAAGAAAAAGGTAGGTTTGAGGGCATGCAACAAGGCAAACAAAAGTATCTGCAAGAGGGTATGCTGGCTGGTATGCAAAAAGGCAAGCTAGAAGGCAAAGAAGAAGGCAGGCAAGAGGGTAAGATAGAAGGCAAGCAAGAGGGTTTGCGACAGGTGATTGCGAATATGTTTCAAAAAAATGTAGATATTCCGTTTATTGCAGAGGTAACAGGACTATCAGAAAAAGAAATCAAAAAGCTTAAAAATGGTGCTAAGTAAAACACAGGGGCGATAACATTGAGAAAGGTTGTCCGGCATAAAAAAACTGCTTAAAATAGTGCTTTTGCTGGTTTTTTTTATAAAAACATTATACAGTGTGGTTAACTAAAAAGTTACATAAACAATTCCTTTTTGTCAATCTTTATTAACTTATTTATTAAATAATTTTTTTATTAGAATATTTTTATCTTTCTCTGTAAATATCCCATTTTTTTCGTCATAAGCTTGTTCACATATCTCTATTTCTTTTCGAAACATCCATTCTGAATGACTAAGATTTTCTAAAAAATGTTTTTTAGTTTCAGCTTTTGTTCTAGAAATAACATGAATATTCATAACTTGATCAACATTAGGAAGTGTAAAATTACTTATATTTAAATAAAGACATAGTCCTACATAATGGTTTTTAGATATTTTAGAACCTACCATCGATTGAAATATATTTGTCATCTCACCTTGTGTATATAAACTCCAGTATTTTTCAGAGATAAAATTAAACAAGAATCCAAGAAAAACTATTAAAACAAAACTAATTGCCCCTTTTAACCACCTTTTTTTAAATAGAAAATACCCACATACTACTAAGATAACAATCAGTAATATTATTACACCTATAGCAATAACTTGATACACCAATTCCATTTTAACTTTTTATTAAGTTGCTTTTAGTTGTTAGTTTTTAAGTTAATATTATACTTATTAAGTTCTGCTTTTGCTTTATTTATATTTTCTTTAGAAATATGCTTTTGGTGTTTTTCTATTTCTGGTTTTAATATGTCTACTTGATAACTAAAAGGAATATCCCCTGTTTTACTGTTACCTTTATTTAAAAATAAAAATAATAATTCTATCAAATCATTAGGAGCATATTTTACAATAGCCGGCAATACCATATCTATATTTAAAAGTGCATAATAATCATTATCAAATTCTGGTTTTTTATCTATTATTTTTTTAATAAAATTAAAAAAATATTTCTTATATTTTGAATAATAATTTTGATTGTGTTTTAAAATAATACCAAAAGACATTATTATATAAGATTCTATTTTTTGTGTTGGATTAGTTAAAAGTAATTTCCAATAAGGTTTGATTTTTTCAAAAAAATCCTCATCAAGATTAAACATATAGGTAGCTTGGTTTTTATTTTGATCGTCAAGCTTCATACTGTGATAAATAGTAAATGAGATATGTTCTCTTAATAATTGATGATTCTGATTGAATTTATTTGCTTGCCCTTTACAAATGCTTTTTAAAAGATTTTTAAAATAATCACTTTTAAATTTACCTTTATCTGATAAATGCTCTTCTCTAAATAAAGCATAGTAAATAAATAAGTGATCAAATTCTTCTACATCATGTTTTTGAATAAAAGATAAAACCTTTTTTGCCTCATCTTCATTCAAATCTCTTACAACATCAAATAAACGACCAATGGCATCTAACATACCCTTAGGCTTAGGGTTAGGGTTATTTTCTTTAATTTCTTGATCTGTTTTTTCTAAAATAGTAAAAGCAAATTGTTTTATTTTATCCCCAAAACCTTTTTTAAGTTGGTTTAATTTTTTTCTAGTATGATAATACGATAAACTTTCAAGAGGTATTATAGCAAAATACCTTAAATAATAGTTGGGTTTCGGAAAGTCTGGTATTTTATCAGCTAAAGTGCCATCTAAATCTATTAAAATTTTTACCCAGTTAAATGCCTTTTCTAATTTTTTACAATTTTGAGTATCTAATGTTTGGTCATTTAATCGCGTATTATGATAAATAATATAAGAGTTTATAGAAAAATAGCATAAGTATGTTCTCATAGTATTTATAGCTACCACCTTAGGATGTTTTATTATTGATTCGTGTAATTGTGTGCTTTCATCACACAGATTAGTATCTTTTATACATTGTTCTATTATAGCTTCTGCCAGCTGCATATCATCTTTAATAGCTTTAGGTACTAGTTGAGCTATCACATTCTTAAGATAATTTGATTTTGATATTGTAGCTCTTTCATAAAGAGCTGATAAGTTATTTTTTATTAAAGGTAACACTTTTTTAATTAACTCAAAATTATTATTCATCATTGCTTTAGCTATAATAGATGCTAAGCTATCTAATTCTTTTTTAGATGAGCTATTAAATAAAGTATCAATAGATGATGAATCTGAAACTACATCTGCATATAATAAATCTGTATTTTCAGACATATCAAGATTATTTTTAATCTCATTAAAAAAATCTTTAATATGTTGATTTTCTATTTTTCTGTTTAAAATACCTAAAGCTTGTCTATAAAGATAGGTTGATTTAAAATTTTTGTTTAGTAAAGTCTTTTTTAAAATACTTTTAAAATATAACTTCCCATGTTCTATAAAACTCAATAAAAGTTGAATAAGTGAAATGTTGTATGTAACTCCATCCGATGAGTATTTGTAAATAATTTTTTCTATTATTAATTTTAAATATGTATCTGGTATTTTAGTAAAATTTGTTGAAAGCACATTGATTGCAATTTCTTTTGTTCGAGGGAAACCTTCTTTAATTTTTAATATCTCTTTTAAGGCTTGATAAAATGCGTTTTTTGTTGGATTAGATTTATCAGCAGTTTCTAATTGCATTAATAAAAAAGAAATAAAACTTCTTTTTACAAATACTGGAGGCTTTTTATTATAAGGTGTATCAATTATAGATTTTAAAAACTCCCAATTTTTTGTGTTAGTATAAAATTGTTTGATACATTTAGATAATATTAATTCCCAACTAAAAGTCTTTAAGCTGGCTTGCCCATTTCTATAAAAATGCCCACCTCCTGTGATTTCATACCCTTCATAATCATAACCATAGCTTTTTTTATACAAATCTGTAAATTGCCCTGCTATACCTTTTACTACTATTAAAAAATTATTTTCAAAATCTTTATTGATAAATTCTTTTATATAATTATAAGGACTATACCATGAGTATCGATTAGTGTTTAAATAGGGACTTTCTATTTCATTAGTAAAGTTATATTTTTTTATAATAAAATCAATACCTTCTTTAGTATAGCTAAATAAGTTTTTAATTATTTGAGGTAAATATTGATACCTGTAGTAACCATAAGTATCATCTTTTAAATAAGTTGCTTGCCAATCGGGTACGTGTTTATCTAAAAACTTTATTAATTTAAGTTTTAAATCTTTATTTTGTACAAATTCTTTATTTTTAGAAAATTTTAAAAATATTTTAAAAATGCTACTTCTGTAAGAAGTTTCAAACATTCTTTTATATATAGAACTGCTGTTTTGTTCATACTCATAAATTTTAAAAATAAAATCTAATACACTTTTTTTATCTTTTAAATCTAAATCGTTTTTTTCTATATATGTTTCTAACAAACTAAAACTACTGAACATATAACGATCTGTAATCAATATTTTATCAAAAAACCATTTAATTTTTTTAAAACTAAAAGACTTTTGTTTTAGTTTATCAGTTATATAAAAAATAGCTTGCACTCTTTTAGAAATAGGAGCAATGTATTTATCATCATTAAGTGTTGCAAAAGTGCTTTCTGTGTTCAGCTGTGATTCTATATTATCTATTGCACCTTTTAAATCTTTATCTAAGCTATAAGATTCTGATTTGTTTGTTTCTTCATTACAAAATTTAGTAATAGTTTGTTCTATCTCATATTTTGTAAATTCCTGACCCTTAGAGCTTGCCTCTGTTATGTTTTTAAATAATCGGCTAATGATATTATCTGCATTTTCTTTATTATAAAAAAAGCTTTGTTCATAATAAAACCTTTCTTGAGTTTTTTGGTTTACTATTTCCTCATTGAATTCTACTATCTCAGTTTTTAATAAGAGAATAATTTCTTCTTTACTCCAATGCAATATAGGACTTTTTTCATTAAATTGTTGATACATTTTTTTTGATTGATCAAAGTTTTTTAAACCATCCTTTTTGAAAATCCAGGAGTATTTTTTAAACTGTTTTATTTGTTCTTTACATTCATCTGCAAAATGAGGAGCTACTATGTAAAATTGATCATTATCAGAATAACGATTGATACCTTTTTCAACTTCTGTTGTTATTATATTTTTTATTTTATGTAGCGTTAAAGGTTTTGTCCAATTTTTAACTTCAAACTCCCAAAAAAAACTAGAATTTTTATTAGAATTTTTAAAAAATAAAGTAAAATCATTATAGCTACTACCTTCAAATTTTATCTTTAAAAAATTACCATACCGGTAATTATCCAACATATAAAGCAAAGCAACTTTGTTTTGGAAAGTTATTCCTTTTTGATTATCTTGACCTTTTTTTGACATCATTAAACTCCTAGATCCATTATTTGTTTATAAGTTTTTATAAAATCATCAATAAGTTGTTTTTGTGGTTGTTTTTCTTTAACATCTTTAGGTAACTGATATTTATTTTCTACTTGTTTATTTGAAACATCTTTAATTTTATTGAGCAATAATATTGCTTTATTTATTGCTTTATTTATTGCTTTCTTATCTATTACTTTATCCTTTTTATTAAAGCTATTGATATGCTCTTTTAAACCTGTTATAAAATTATCTGTTACAAATATGTCTTTAAAATCACCTTGTATAATTTTATTAAGATTATTTTTTATACCTTCTAGTACATAAAAATATAATTGTTTTTTCTCATATAGTTCTTTCCAACCATCTCTTTTAACTAGTTCTGTTTTGTTACCATCTCTAAAATATAAAACACCATTTAATAACTGTGGTTTATCATATAATTTTAAAGGCTGAACAGTGATATGTATAATATTTCTTTCTAATTTTTTTAGTTTAATTATTTCCTTTGTATAAGAAATTATTGTAGCAACTCTTTTAAGCATATCCTTTATAATATTTTCATCTTCTTTATCCACTCCTACTATTTCTAGTTTTTCTTTTTTTTTATTCTCTCTAATACCAATATATAAGTGACCTCCATTAGTATTAGCAAAAGCAAAAATGGATTTTACTATATTATAATGCATTCTTTTTTGAATGTGTTTTATAATTTTTTTAATTACATTAACATTAGGTTTTGATTTATATTCTAGAGTTTCACTTTCTGGATGATGTTGATCTATAAAATCTCGCAAGTCTTTTTCAGTCATTATTATTAAATTCCTCCCATTCTATCAAGGTCATTTTGCAACTCTTTTTCTCGTTTGGTTGGGTCATTTGTAATGCCATATCGTTTTTTCATAAAATTACCTCCTTTTTTAAGTTTGTTTTAATATGTTTTTTCATAGGATTGATTTATAAAGTTTTTTAAAAAAAAGCATTATTATAATAGTAACTAATAAAACACCTATAGTATAAACAAATATCATTTTATTACCTTCTTAACTAATCTGTTTCTATATTGAGTTATTTAAAGTTAAATAAAGAATTATGATATCGATTCATGCACAGGTAAAGGAATAGATAAGTAACTATTATGATTTAAAATAACCTCTATCCAATATACTCCTGAAATCTTAAAATTAAAATTGATAAATGTAAACTCACGCTGAACGCTATCTATTTTTGTTTTAAACTGTAATGAAAAATCACTTGTTTTATGTAAATTTTTAAGATCAGGATCAAGAATATTAAATCTAAATATATGCTCACCTATACCACAGATCCATCTAAAAGCTATTATAAACTGAGGAAGAACACCAGGTTTAACTAAATTATGGAAAGCTCCAATATATACCGGTTTTCCTGATTGATCCTTGGTTATCGCATCACATAAAATAGCATACTGCAGAACAGGCTCTATTGATTTTTGTAATTCACTCATTTTATTTACGTCCCTCTTCATAAAATATATTCGAAGTTTCAATAATTTTAATAACAGTTTTTTTATCTTTTATATATCGATCATACACATTATATAACTGCCACATACATTTCCATAAATTATCTTCAGAATTAATTTCTTTAATAGTATCACCTAATAAGCTACATGCCATTTTAGCATCAATCACAAAACCATGTGTTTTATATTCTTTTACAAATTTATTTGCAACTTCTTGTGCATCTGTTTTCTCTAATTTTTTTCTTTTTCTTGAAGTTAAAAGTTCTGTTGCATATTGCTTAGCACTTTCTATTTCTCTTTCAAAATGACCTAATTCCATTAAATTCATTTTATCCATCATAGGAACATAAAGTGGTGCTGTTTCTGGATCTTTTTTAATTGCTTTAGTAATATAGTCTAAAGATTCTTTAAGAGTAAGTGCTGATATTTGAAAGTTATCCTTAGAAATAAGTTGAGGATCTATAGGTCCTAGTTCTGAAGATGGTCCCATAATAATTTCATCAGCTCCTAAAGATAAAATAGTGGCAGCACTTTTAGCATAATAAGGTACTAAAACAGAAAATTTGTCTTCACTATAGTTTTGAAAAAGCCGTGCAATTTTATACGCTGGATTAGCAAATCCTCCTTGGCTCACAATATATAAATCTAACCTTTTTTGTTTTCCAATCGTATTTACACATTCAAAGATATTTTCAAAATCCTTTGATTCTAAAGGACATATAGAATAAAAAACCACTACTTTAGATTCTCGTATCTTTTCAATCTGTTTTATAAACTCTTTTCTAATGCGGAACAACCTTTCAAATACTTGATTTTCAGCATTAGATTTCATTTGTTGAAGCTGAATACTAAACGGCAATCCCTTCAACCTATTATCTCCCTGATTGATTTTAGGAGTTTTTGGCAAATTTAGTTTTTCTGGCTTATTACGATTAGAAGACATAGCTATGTTTTGCTTTAACGATAAAAAATAATATCATATTTTGAAAGATAAGGATTGGTTTTAAGGCATTCCTCATAAGGAGTAAGAGGTTTCGTGGGCTTTTCATTTTGCTTCCTTAACCGACGAGCTACACGCAATACCTGTCTTGATATCTCTATCAACCTTGCTGTATCTATACTCTGGTTTTTTTGTTGGTTTCTACTCTTTTCCATTATTGCCATCCTCTTGATTGAATATCATAATATAACTATTGTAAACGCTTTGTGTGCCTTAATCAAGTTAAAAAATCACCTAATATAGTAAAAAAGTCGCTTTTTAAAGAAAATTGTATAAAATTCTTAAAATATGGCTCTGTTTGAGCTCGGTTTTTTCACTTACCAACCACGATAAAGGGAGTAGAAGCTTAATAAGATGAGTGGAGGGGGCTTGTTGCCTGAAGAGGCTGGAAGCTGTGAGTAGTTTGTACCCAAGTCTGAATCTAAGCTAAAGGCTTAATGTGGTGTATGGAGCCAGTTTTTATGCACTTAGCTATTTTTCTAACTCTACATCTGCAAAATTAGCCTGAATCTAAGGTTTTATAAGCTAGATGGTGTGATAATCTTAAAAAACTATGAGAAAAGTACTCAAAACAGGGCTTTTATTGGTTCTTTTGTAAAAAACCTGCTATTGTGTTCTAGCTAAAAAGTTACATAAAAAGCTATAAAAAGCTTGATTTATCTATTTTAAAATGCTAAAAACACACTTGTTTAATAAATAATATAGTACATAATCTAAAAATAAAGGAGGGCATAATTATGCAAAGACAACCAGTAGAATCATCTAATTTACAATCAGTAGGGTATGAAAATAGCACCAATACCTTAGAAATAGAATTTAAAAACGGAGGTATCTATCAATACTTTGATGTACCTGAAAGTGAATATAAAGCACTAATGAGTGCAGAATCACATGGCAAGTATTTTATTGCAAATATCAGGGATAAATATAGATGCCAAAAAATCCAATAAGTTTAAAAGTGAACAGTTTTGTATAAGATCCATTTTCCATCTTTAAAAGAATTGACTAGTAGAGAAATTTCCTTTATTGGAGATAAAGTAATAGGTTTATATTTTATAAAAAGTAAAGATTATAATATTTCTTATCCGTTTAAAAGTTCAAAACTTATTTATATTGGTATGAGTGAAAAGCGTACAAACAGTATTAAAGCTAGAATAAAAGATCACTTAACTGGTGTTTCAAACAATAAAGGTTTATTTAATTATCAAAAAAAATCTAAAACATATTTTACATATTTAAATTTTGATTCTCTACAATCTATATGGAGTAAATCTATTGAAGATTTAGAAAGTTTTTTTATTTTGGATTTTTTAAAAAAATATGGGAACTATCCTATCTGTAATAATAAATCTGGATTTCCAGATTTATCTGATGTTCCAGAAAATTATTTAGATATTGATTGGAGTTTTTATGAATAATCAGCAACCAAAAACAGGTATTGAACTTATAAATTCTTTTTTTGAACAATTAAGCCATAATAAAGAAAAATATCCATGCCCTGAAATTATTGATTGTATAACTAAGCTACATAAAGAAAAAAGAGTAACAAAAACAAACATCATTAATGCTTTAGAAGAAATGAGAAAAAAATGCAAACAAATAAAATAAAAAAACTTTCTATAACTGGCTTTAGAGGAGTAAAAGATAAACTAGAAATTGATTTTAAAAAAAGTCAATCATTACTACTTTATGGTGATAACGGAACAGGTAAAAGTACTATTACTGATAGTATTGAATGGTTTTTACACGATAAAATTCCACATTTAACAGGTGAAGGTATATTAAAAAATGAAGGACTACGCTATAAAGATTTAAGTGATAAAGATGAAAGTTCAGTTGGAATAGAATTTTCTAACTCTTCTTTAAATTCTACTAAAATATTAGCAGTAAAAAATCAAAAACTTACCTCTAAATATTCCAATAAAAAAGATAATTTTAAAAATTATTTAGATAATATAAAACTAGAAAACTTACTTATTCGTAATGATGAGCTTATAAAATTTATTATATCTGAAAAGTCCAAAAGATTATCTGATATATCTGATCTGATTGGTTATTCAGAAGTTAAAAAAACAAAAGATGAATTAAAAAAATCAGTTAGTGAATTAACTAAACTGATTAAAGGTAAAGATTTTGAGAATCGTATATCATACAAACAAAATAACTTATTACAATCTATTGGTTGTAATATTAATTCTGAAGAACAATTTTTTTCTACAATTAATAGTTTATGTAAAGATTTAAAACTTGGATTTGAAATTAAAGATTGGAAGTCTTTTAAAGAAGTAGAAAAGAAATTATTAAAAATTAAGCCAGATCCAAAATTAAACTTAAAATCTAATATAGAGAACAAATTATTAAAATTTCCAGAAAAAACAAACACATTAAATCAACTGAATAAAAAGTTAAAGCAATTTCAATCTTCTTTTAAAAACTTATCAATGGATAAAGAAAAGTTAAAAGGAATTAAAGTAAAATCTTTACTACGAGAAGCTAAAATTCTAATTGAAGCTAAAGTATTAGATGATTTAGATAAGTGTCCACTATGTTTGCAAAATATATCTTATGAAGATTTATTACAGTTAATATCTGAAAGATTAGAAAAATTACAATCTTTAGAAAAAGAAACAGAAAAACTAAATAATACAAAAAATGATATAGTTAATATAATTCAAAATTTAGGAGAATTTTTAAGAAGCATAAATGAGTTATTAAAAGATGCAGTAAATATAGATGATATTAATAAATTTTCTGTAAATAATTTAAAAACAACACTAGATAAATATCTTAAAGATTTTAGAAATACATACCAAATATTCTCAAATAATTTAAATTTTAGTAACGCTGATTTTTATGATGAATGTATTAATAAAATAACTGCTTTTTCTATAGATGAAATCAATAAATTATTAAAAATACTTATAGAGCCTATAAAAGAATCTGATAATAACATTATCAAACTAGCTAGCAAAATAAAATTAGCAAAGGAAGTTTTTAAAGAAATACAGATACTAAAAAAAGAAAAAATACAACTTGAACATCAAGCAAATACCATGGGTGAGATTTATAAATCTTTTGCAAAATACCAAAAAGAAGCAATGGAGTTGTTCTTATCTTCTATTTCTTCAGAAATGAATGATTTTTTTAAATTTATGTACCCTCGTGATAATATTAAAAATATTAAACTAGATATTATATCTAACGATGAGGATATAATTGGTATATCTTATAATTTAAATTTTAGAGACACTCAAATAAATACTCCGAATAAATTCTTAAGTGAATCTTATTTAAACTGTTTAGGATTATGTTTATTTTTATCATCTGTAAAAATATTTAATAAAAAAAATAAGTTTTTTGTGCTGGATGATGTTATATCTAGTTTTGACAAAAAGCACAGATTATTATTTGGTCGTCTACTTATAAAAAAATTTTCTGATTGGCAGATTATTGTTTTAACCCATGAGTACGAATGGTTTAAAATTTTAACTAATGAAATACAATCTAAAAATTGGATAGTAGAACAAATAAAGTGGAATAATGAAACTGGCTCTTATTTAGATGAGAAACTAATTACTTTAGAAGAAATCATCAAAGATAAAATAGCGAAATCTGATGTTGATGGTTTAGGAAATTTGATAAGAAAATATTTAGAAAAAACATTAAAAACAATTTGTGAAAATTTAGAAGTTAGCATGAAATTTCAAAGAGGTGAAAAAAATGAAAAAAGATCAGTGGAAGAACTAATTGGTTCTTTGTTAAAAAGAGCTAAAGAAAAACAAATGGGATCTAAAATTTATACAGCAATTAATAATTTAAAAACTATTCAATTTATTGGTAATGAAACCTCCCATGATAATAACTTTAGCGAAAATCTTGCTGATTTACAACCAGGTTTTCAAGGTATACAAAATTTCAAAAAAATATTTATTTGTGCAAAAACGCATGAGCCTTTATTGGCAAAAAATGCTTCAAATGGAAAAATCAGCACTAAAAGTGGTTATTTATCACACCCATGGAAGTAAAATTGTAGGAATTTTTTCAAAAATCCATTAAAAATCGCTAAAATAACGCTTTGTATTAAAGTATACTTGATTTTAGAAAAAGAGTGTGTTAGTTAATAATTACCTGTCGATTTTTCAATCGAGAGAAGTTATGATAATTGTATCTAAATAGAACATCATTTCTATGAGGATACACTTCATCAGAACATAAAGCAATAGCTTTAAGTTCTGCCTCATCACGAGGTTAATAAAGTATATTATTATAACATTGATTATGTCTTCGCAATTTTGTCTGTTTGAACAGATTATAATTGAGCAAGAGGTAAAGCAAATGTTTTGTGCGAAGAGAAACGCTTTACTTCTTAATCAAACAATGTTATGTCTGATTGGATTTTTAAGCAAAAGCTATATCCTCATTTTGATAAAGTTCTAAGTAAAAAAGAAGCTATAGAGCTTACAAAAAATCCTAAAGCTGTTGCATCTCATAGTTTTTTACCTTTTATTGAAAAAAAACAAAAATATAGACGGTTTAAAAAATATCTAAAAGCAAAACAATCTCAAGAAAATATATCATACAATAAAATTCGACCAATTAAATATGCTCCACATAAAGACGCCCAGATATTTTCATATTATCGAAATCTTATAAGTAAAAAATATGAAGAAAAACTAAAGGAATATGATTTACAAAAAAATGTAATTGCTTATAGAAAAATATCTGTCACAAATAATGTAACCCAAGGTAAATGTAATATACATTTTGCAAAAGAAGCTTTTGATATGATTGTTAATATGAAAACATGTATTGTTTTTACTTATGATATATCTAGTTTTTTTGAATCCTTAAATCATCATTTTTTAAAAATAAAATTACTAGAAGTTTTAAATATAAAGAGTCTTCCTCCAGATTATGAAGCAGTTTATAAGGCTTTAATACAATATAATGTCGCTCATTTTGATGATGTTTATAAAGCTTTTGGATTAATAGAAAACAAAAGTGGAAGAAAGAAATATTTGCATTGTCCAAGATATATTTTTAGGAAGAAAAAAACCTTGAGTTCTAAAAAAGAATATAGAGAGAAAATTGTTTCACAAAAATTAATAACAAAAAATACTCATCAAGGAATACCACAAGGGGCTTCTTTATCAGATGTTTTAGCTAATATTTATATGTTAGATTTTGATAAAAAAATGCGAATTTTAGAGAAAAAAGTAAATGGATACTATAGACGGTATTCAGATGATATATTATGGATTGCTCCTACAAAAGAGGTAGCAGAGAAGATAAAATCTATGATACATCAATCAGTAGAAGAGTTATGTGGAGGCACATTAAAAATTAGTTCAGGTAAAACTACAGAAACAGAGTTTTTCAAAACTCCCTGTGGTCTTTTTTCTAAAGGACAAAAATTCCAATATTTAGGGTTTAGATTTGATGGTAAGAAAGCATTTTTTAGGGATAGTACTATTAGTAGATATAAGAGAAATACAATAAAAAAAATAAGAACATTTATTAAAATGGCTGAATATAAGTATAAAAAATTAAATAGATCGCAATCATTAAACAGTTTAATAGATCGCTCTAAAATATTTCATAAAGTATTTTATAGAAATAAAAAATTTAAAGACAATAGTGAAAAAATCCAAGGAAATTTTATAAATTATTTTGAGCGAGCCAAAAAAATATTTAATACATGTAGAAATAGACAATATTCCTTATATGACAAACAACTCTCTAATCATAAGCACTGGATCCACAAACAAATTGAGAAAGAAATTAAGAATATTCAAAATAGGTCGCTTAATTTGTCATGACCCAATAGCAATGTGGCTGTTTAAATAGTGAGAAAAGCAATTCAAAACGAGTTCGGATTTAATGCAAAGTAGTAGCCGTAGGCTTACACTTTGCGGTAAACCGCATGTTTGAGCTTTTGACTTGCTTTTCTCACTTTAAAAGTGGGTTTTACGCGTACAAGCCTGGATTCCCGCTTTCGCGGGAATGACTATGAAATCAAAAATGACGGCTGACGCAAGGATAACATAACAATGTAAGTGCAAGGATGAATACTTTAAAAAAATCAGGTTTTAGGGGGTGATTCATTAGTTACACGAGTTATTATCTTTATAGCATTATCTAAAACAGGAATCATTTTTTGGATTCTCTCACCATTTGAACCAATCTCTAAGTATTGTCCAAATAAACTGCTATCCTTATCTACTGGTGTATTTTTACCCTTTAAACCCTCTAAAATTTTTTTAAGGATAGAATGATCTTTTACCTTTATACCTGTAACTTTACTTGGCATATTACTTTGTTTCTCTAAAATTTTATGAAAATTAAAATGCACTAAATTATTACGAAGATTAACTGCCTCTTCAATACTTTTTCTGTCTTTTTCATCAAGGTAATCTGAATATTTATCAAAAAATAAATCTCTTACTTTTGAACACATCATTTTTTTGGTTTTGGTTTTATCTCTACTTAAAAGAAGCTTCATTTTTAATTCAACAAGACAAGCTTTTCCAGCAATTATAACAAAATTATTATCAATATTATCAATCAAAGTTTGTGGTTTATTTATTTTATGCCTCCTTTTTAGTTGTTAGGTTTTAAGTTAATATTATACTTATTAAGTTCTGCTTTTGCTTTATTTATATTTTCTTTAGAAATATGTTTTTGTTGTTTTTCTATCTCTGGCTTTAACATCTCTACTACTTGATAACCAAAAGGCATATCCCCCGTTTTACTGTTACCTTTATTTAAGAATAAAAATAATAATTCTATTAAATCATTAGGAGCATATTTTACAATAGCCGGCAATACCATATCTATATTTAAAAGTGCATAGTAATCATTATCAAATTCTGGTTTTTTATTTATTATTTTTTTAATAAAATCAAAAAAATATTTCTTATATTTTGAATAATAATTTTGGTTGTGTTTTAAAATAATACCAAAAGACATTATTATATAAGATTCTATTTTTTGTGTTGGATTAGTAAAAAATAACTTCCAATAAGGTTTTATTTTTTCAAAAAAATCCTCATCAAGATTAAACATATAGGTAGCTTGATTTTTATTTTGATCGTCAAGCTTCATACTGTGGTAAATAGTAAATAAGATATGTTCTCTTAGTGCGTTATGTTTATCTGATTTATTAGCTTGCCATTCACAAATTCTTTTTAAAAGATCTTTAAAATCACTGCTTTCAAAAGTGCCTTTATCTAACAAATGCTCTTCTCTAAAAAGAGCATAGTAAATAAATAAATGATCAAACTCTTCTACATCATGTTTTTGAATAAAAGATAAAACCTTTTTTGCCTCATCTTCATTCAAATCTCTTACAACATCAAATAAACGACCAATGGCATCTAACATACCCTTAGGCTTAGGGTTAGGGTTATTTTCTTTAATTTCTTGATCTGTTTTTTCTAAAATAGTAAAAGCAAATTGTTTTATTTTATCCCCAAAACCTTTTTTAAATTGGTTTAATTTTTTTCTAGTATGATAATAAGATAAACTAATAAGTGGTGTGATAGCAAAAAATCTTAAATAATAGTTGGGTTTCGGAAAGTCTGGTATTTTATCAGCTAAAGTGCCATCTAAATCTATTAAGGTTTTTACCCAGTTAAAAGCTTTTTCTAATTTTTTACAATTTTGAGTATTTAATGTTTGGTCATTTAATCGCGTATTATAATAAATAATATAAGAGTTTATAGAAAAATAGCATAAGTATGTTCTCATAGTATTTATAGCCACCATCTGAGGATGTTTTATTATTGATTCGTGTAATTGTGTGCTTTCATCACACAGATTAGTATCTTTTATACATTGTTCTATCATAGCTTCTGCCAGCTGCATATCATCTGTAATAGCTTTAGGTACTAATTGAGCTATCACATTCTTAAGATAATTTGATTTTGATATTGTAGCTCTTTTATAAAGAGTTGATAAATTATTTTTTATTAAAGGTAACACTTTTTTAATTAACTCAAAATTATTATTCGCTATTGCTTTAGCTATAATAGACGCTAAGCTATCTAATTCTTTTTTAGATGAGCCATTAAATAAAGCATCAATAGATGATAAATTTGAAACTACATCTTCGTATAATAAATCTGTATTTTCAGACATGTCAAGATTATTTTTAATCTCATTAAAAAAATCTTTAATATGTTGATTTTCTATTTTTCTTTTCAAAATACCTAAGGATTGTCTATAAAGATAAGTTGATTTAAAATTTTTGTTTAGTAAAGTCTTTTTTAAAATACTTTTAAAATATAACTTACCATGTTCTATAAAACTTAATAAAAGTTGAATAAGTACAATATCATATACAACACCTGTATTTGAATATTTATAAATAATTTGTTTTATTATTAAATTTAAATACACATCTAGTATTTTAGTAAAATTTGTTGAAAGCACATTGATTGCAATTTCTTTTGTTCGAGGGAAACCTTCTTTAATTTTTAATATTTTTTGTAAAACCTGATAAAATTCGTTCTCTTCTGGATTAGTTTTATTAGCAGTTTCTAATTGCATTAATAAAAAAGGAATGAAACTTCTTTTAACAAATACTGGATTTTCTTTATTACAAGGTACATCAATTATAGATTTTAAAAACTCCCAGTTTTTTGTATTAGTATAAAATTGTTTGATACATCCAGATAATATCAATTCCCAACTAAAAGTCTTTAAGCTGGCTTGTCCATTCCTATAACAAGGTCCACCTCCTGTGATTTCATACCCTTCATAGTTATAACCATAGCTTTTTTTATATAAATCCGTAAATTGCCCTGCTATACCTTTTACTACTATTAAAAAATTCTTTTCAAAATCTTTATTTATAAAATCTTTTATGTAATTATAAGGGCTATACCAGTGATATTGATTAGTTTTTAAATAGGGACTTTCTATTTCATTAGTAAAATTATATTTTTTTATAATAAAATCAATACCTTCTTTAGTATAGCTAAATAAGTTTTTAATTATTTGAGGTAAATATTGATACCTGTAGTAACCATAAGTATCATCCATTAAATAAGTTGCTTGCCAGTCTGGAACATGTTTATCTAAAAACTTTATTAATTTAGGTTTTAACTCTTTATTTTGAATAAATTCTTTATTTTTAGAAAACTTTAAAAATATTTTAAAAATGCTACTTCTGTAAGAGGTTTCAAACATTCTTTTATATATAGAACTGCTGTTTTTCTCATACTCATAAATTTTAAAAAGAAAACCTAAAACACTTGTTTTATCTTTTAAATCTAAATTGTTTTTTTCTATATATGTTTCTAATAAGCTAAAACTACTTAACATATAACTCTCTTTAATCAATATTTTATCAAAAAACCATTTAATTTTTTTAAAACTAAAAGACTTTTGTTTTAGTTTATCAGTTATATAAAAAATAGCTTGCACTCTTTTAGAAATAGGAGTAATATATTTATCATCATTAAGTGTTGCAAAAGTGCTTTCTGTGTTCAGCTTTGATTCTATATTATCTATTGCACCTTTTAAATCTTGATTTAAATTATATGATTCTGATTTGTTTGTTTCTGCGTTACAAAATTTGGTAATAGTTTGTTCTATCTCATATTTTGTAAATTCATAACCTTTAGAGCTTGCCTCTGTTATGTCTTTAAATAATCGGGCGATAATATTATCTGCATTTTCTTCATTATAAAAAAAGCTTTGTTCATAATAAAATCTTTCTTGAGTTTTTTTATTTATGATTTCCTTGTTTAATTCTACTATCTCGGTTTTTAACAAAAGAATAATTTCTTCTTTACTCCAATACAATATAGGGCTTTCTTCATTAAATTGTTGATACATTTTTTTTAGTTGATCAAAATTTTTAAAGCCATCTTTTTTAAAAACCCAAGAGTGTTTTTTAAATTGTTTTATTTGTTCTTTACATTGATTTTGAAATTGAGGAGCTACTATGTAAAATTGATCATTATCAGAATAACGATTGATACCTTTTTCAGCTTCTTTTGCTATGATGTTTTTTACACCAAACAATGTTAAGGACTTATCTCGTTTTTTTGCTTCAAACTCCCAAAAAAAACTAGAATTATTATTAGAATTTTTAAAAAATAAAGTAAAATCGTTATAGTCATCACCTTCAAATTTTATTTTTAAAAAATTACCGTATCGGTAATTATCCAGCATATATAAAAGAGCAACCTTGTTTTGGAAAGTTATTCCTTCTTGATTATCTTGACCCTTTTTTGACATTTTTAAACTCCTAACTCAATTATTTGTTTATAAGTATTTATAAAATCATCAATAAGTTGTTTTTCTTTTTCTGTAGAAGAAGATAAGCTTTTTATACTATTTTCATGGGGTTGAGATTTATTTATTTTCTTGTGTAATAATCCTTGAATTTTTTCAAGTAATGATTTAGATTTATTTATTATCTCTTTTTCTGTTGTTATATAATATTTTTTAGCAAAGTCATCTATATACACTTTTAAACCTTCTATAAAATGATCTGCTACAGATGTGTCCTTAAAATCACTTTTGCGGTCTATAATTTTATTAAGATTATTTTTTATGGCTTCTAGTGCATAAAAATATAATTGGTGATTCTCATATATTCTTTTCCAAGAATCTGTTTTGTCAGCTGTCATTGTGCTGTCATTTTTTCTAAAATAAAAAACACCATCTAATAACTGTGGCTTATCATATAATTTTAAAGGTTCAACAGTAATTATTATTACTTTTCTGTCCTTTTTTTCTAATGGTATTTCATTTGGTTTAAAAGATATTGCTTTATTAATTTTACTAATCATTCCTTTAAATGCTTTCTTATCTGGTCCCAATATCATTGTCTCATCTACTTTATCCAAACCTATTATTTCTTTTTTATCATCAATACCAATATATAATTGACCTCCGTTAGTATTAGCAAAGGCATAAATGGTTTGTAATATCTTAAAATGCATTCTTTTTAACAGATGCTCCATAGTGGATTTAATTTCATTAAAATTAGGTTTTAATTTATATTCTAGAGTTTCACTTTCTGAAGGATTGTCCTTTATAAAGTCTTGTAGCTCTTTTTCAGTCATTGTAATTGAATTATTTTTCATTTTTTTGGTGATTTTCTTCGAGTGTAGTTGTGGGAATATCCGTGAATTGGTCCAGATGTTTTTGGTCCACCTGGGTGTTGGTTTGTTTTTGTATTTTCCCAGTTTTGAGCGGATTTTTGATTGGGAAATGTTTTTTCTACTTTAAAGTTTTTTACTCCAGAAAAGTCATTTCGCAACTCTTTTTCTCGTCTGTCTGGATCATTTGTAATGCCGTATCGTTTTTTCATAATATTACCTCCTTTGGATGGTTTAGGGGTTACATCACAGGTTAGTATTCAAAAATAGTATTAGCACTTGTGCCAAATACTTCATTTTTTTATAATATAATACCCTTTGTCTAAAATTTAGCCTTTAAACAATTTTCCTTCTATTTCTTTCTTAAGGGATGTGAGTCTATTAATACAAAGAGGAATTTTAAGAAAATATTGCCATCCCTCTTTTTTATAAAGTTCATCAACTGTTGTTTGTTGATGGACTCTAAAAAACCGCACTAATAAATCAAATTGATCTTTTTTTAATAAACTAAAACATGTCTTACCACGATAGGCAGGTTCTATTCTTATGCTATCATGTGTATTATTTTTACCCATATCTTTATAAAGGTAATGTTCAATTTTTTCAAATTGTGCTATAAAATTTTTTAAAATAATAATAGCTTTATGTCCTAAAGTTTCGTCTGCAATACCAAGATATTCCCAATATTCACCATAACTAATAAAGTTTTTATCTTTTATAATTGTTAATTCTTCACTTGTAAAAAGCTCTCTTATTGTTTTGCTTTCATTCATTTTTTACCTCCTTTTTAAGATTGTTGTTGGAATTCATGTTTTTATCAATGTAAATAATAAAAATCAATTGTTTCGTGCTAATTTTTAAAGGTTTTTTTAAAAAAAGGAGGGAATTTTTTTTTAAAGTTGAAGTTTTTTAGTTTTTTATTGACTAAGAACCTAATGTGGTGTATAAAGCCTTTTTTTTAACTTATGAAAATTGTAAATTTTTTAAAGGCAAGGGGTGATAAAAGGTGAAAAACAAACACAACTTGCATGACTTTCCTTATCTTTCTGACATCTGGCAATACACTCCGAATATTCTTGCTTTTCCCGCTCATTTCGCCTAATGCAATCTTGGCGAAAACGCTGTTTTGTTCTCTCAAAATCATCAAAAAAACCGCTGGTTAAACTTTTCCACTCCTTATCGTGTGTTGCTATGTCTTGATTAACCTTATCAGTTTGTTGCTTATCTTTATCTTGTGCTTGTTGCACATGCCCTTTTATTGTGGTTTGTAAAACTTGTAGGCGATTCGTAAGCTGCTTTCTTTGAACCTCAAGGCTTTGCCTTATGGATGCAGGTAAGTTTTTATTAGCTAACTCCCTATCTATTTCTCGGATTTTTTGCTTTATTGCCTCTAATTCATGATACTCACTTGCTATTTGCTCTCTTTGTTTTTTAGATACCTCTAGCCATTTTTTGGATTCCTCAAGCCACTTATCCGCCTCTTTTTCTACCTTGTTCTTAAGCTCACATTTAGTAAAAACCACCGATAGTAAAATAAGGAAGGAAAAGAGAGCTGTTTTCATAATTTACCTCTTAGGTTTTTTAGGATAAGGTCGCGGAATGTGCTATTATCCTAAGTTGTGGATTATGTATCAAATTGCACAACTAGAAACCTTAAGGTGGAAGTACTTTTACTCTATTGTTAAGCCTGCTCCATTGTTCTAGTTAGATAGCGTAAAATCAAAAGTCGTTAGAGTTACCGCCTAATCCTAAATCTGAACCTAAAACCTAAAATTGAGCTTATTCGGTTAAATCTAAGTCTAAACCACTACCATCACTCCAAAGTAGTTTTAAACGATCACAAGCTATATTTGTCCACTCTTCTGCATCATCATCGTCAGCACTTAAACCTAAACCAGTTCCACTAGTTGATTGTGCTGTTTCTATAAAATCTTTAACATCACTATCATTTAAAATATCTGCTATACTTGCTCTTGTATCTTGTTCACCTCTTGGAATAACCTTACAATAAACACCTAATTTACAAGCAGCACGTTTAATTTCATTGCTAAGACTACTTTCACCAGCACTGTTACATGCTGTAATACCACTACCAGTGGCAGCAGTGTTACAAGTTGGTAAAACAGCATTAGCACATATTTGATCCTCTACAATGTTTTCATGCACCCATTCAATAAACCCTTCGTTATTAGCACCATCAGCATAAACTAATACCCTCTCACTATCATCTCCAATACCTGTATTTAACCCTGTTAAAATACTTGAAGAAGATATTGTGCTACTGCTACTACCAGCTCTAGAAATTAGGTGTTTCATAATATCTACTGCGTCATCACTGTCTATAGAATCTAATATTGCTGTAACTTCATCATCATCAATCATCCAAGCTAATACTCTATCAGCTTTAGCAGTAGTATATTTCTTAACTTCTCCAAACCATGCATTATGGTCTAAGTCATCTAAAATTGTACATAAAAGATCAACATTATCATTACTAATGTCATCTAATTCATCTTCTTTAGCATCTTTTAAGATCTCTAATATATTATCAATTTCGTCTACTGAATCTTGTGATAGTTTTAAACATTCTTTTTCAGCTTTGCCGGAAAACCAATCATCACATTGATCTTCACAATCTTTATCAGCATTACAGCAACTGCTACCCGAACATGCTTTAGGAAGAACACAATCTAATTTAATAGAGGCAGTAGTGCCAGTCCTCCTGTTGCTGGTGCCACCTGTGTTGCGGTCGCGGTTTCTACCACCTGTGGTTACATTACGACCCGGCTCGGTAGAACAACCAAACACCATAAAAAATACCATAAAGCCAATGGCAAAAAGTGTAAAAAAGTATTTCATAATAAAATCCTCCTTAATTTAAATGCTTTGCAAAAATCACTCTCTATTATCTTAACCCTATATCTTTTATACTATATTATACTACCCTACTATTTACTATTTATCTATTTTTTTTTATTTATTTTTTGTTTTATTTATATTATCTTACTTAATTGCAATACCTAAGTCTAAGTTATCTAAGTCTTATTTACTTAAGTCTTAATTATGCAAGCTTAAAAAAACACTAAATACAAGCCTCTTAGGTTTTAAGAATAATCCCTGTCGCAGGGGCTGTCACCCTCTGTGCCACATGTTTTGTCGCATTCTGGTTGATTTCTCTACTAAAGTCTGGGGCTTGAATGCCGGGCTGGCTAATTAAAAAGCCCCGAACTGTTGCCTTTCTAATTGTTGCCTTTCTAATTGTTGCCTTTCTATAGATAACTTGCTTTGGTTGTTTAAATCGTTAAAAAGCCTCGAACTGTTGCCCCCCATGCAGAACTGTTGCCCCATGCACATCTAGAGTGAGTGTCGCTTTGCTTTGCCCTGCTTTGCCCTGCTTTGCTTTGCTTTGTTCTGCTTTACCCTGCCCTGCTTTTGCAAACGACCCCTCGCCTGCCCTCGTGCCTGCCGCCGTGCATGTTTCGCATGGGCTATGGGCTGGGCTTTGGGTGGCTTTGAGTGGTTTTGAGTGGCTTTAGGTGGTTTTGGTTAACTTTTGCCCCCAGTAAGTATTACCTTCCCACCTGCCTTTTTCACAAAGGGTTTATAAACATAAAAAGATAAATGATTGATGCGGTGCGTATATTCTTTGATAAATTAAGCTTAAATTATGGCTAAAAAGTGGGGTGAAAAGAGGATTAAAACTATTCTTATCGATCATCTCATCAAAAAAAACTGCTTTTATTTAAAATTCCAAAAATAAAAATCATTTATAACCATGTAAGATGAAATTTTAAGTATAATTAATCAAATTGAGATAATAATTCTTTATTTGTATCAATATATAAGACTGCTTCACCATAGTTTTTAAAAATATCAGAAACTAATGTTGTTCGATCTTCATTTTCATTTTTATTTTTACCTTTATCATCTATTTGTCTTTTTAAAATAGAATAATATAGAAAAAGTCCATGAAAGTATATTTTTGTAATATATTGCTTTTTTAGTTCTTGTATTTTTTTCTCATTATTAGCTCCCATTTTAGAAAAATATTTTTGCAAAATATGGCTACCTAAGTTAATTACTATAGCCTCAATTTTAGGTTTGCCAGTGTGATCATAATCTTCAATAATTTTAATAATACTACTTTCATTCCATCCCTCTATTTCCCATGGTTCTTTATTTTGAACTTTAATCCATTTCCCCTCTTTTTTATCAACTTCTATTATATCTGGAAGACTTATTTGAGTTTTAATTTCTTGTTTTTTCTTTTCTTTTGTCTCCTGTTTTTTATCTATTCGCACATAAAAAATAACTTCTAAATCTGCACTAGGAGCAGAAAGCCTAGCACTTAACTGAAATTCATCTCCTACTGCTACTTGTTTTTTAGGTCTAAAAGTTATTCTTATTGTATGATTTTCTGGACCCGTTATATCCACTTCAAAAATATCTTCTACATTATTTGGACTTGGAGCAGGATAAGGATGCTTAGAATCATTAGTTTTAAAACCCAATATTTGCAGTTCTAATTTACCTTTATCATTTGGTCTATAAAAATAATCGTCATCAACATCTGTTTCAAACTCAACATGCCCTTTTCCTTCAAGAGGAATACCTTTTACTTTCTTACCATCATTATTGTCTTTTAATTTTATTTTAAATATTGAAGGAAACCTTTTGGAAGGAAACAGCTCATCCTTTATTTGCTTCTTAGCTTCTTTGCTAAAAGTCTTACTTGACATTGGTACATTAAGTTGTCCCATTTGTTTAAGTAAATTCCTTAAATTTTCTGCAACAGGATTTTCAATAAACATTTTTTTGATCATTTGATTTTGTTCTTTGTTATATCCTCCACTTACAATTTTATTTTTCCTTTCAGTATTTAGACGCTTTAAAGAAGTGTTTTCCTTAATTTTTTCTATTATTTTATCTTTTAAGATATTTTGCTTTTCACCATCTCTAAGAGACCATCTATTAGCCATAAATAGATCTTGTTTAAATTTAGCTCTCATGTCTGTACAATCAACACATATTAAAGTATCTTTATCTAAAAAATTTAATCTTAAATTATTTTTTATAAACTGTCTTGATAAATAACCATGAACTTTCCCATCAACAACAAAAATAACCGAGTAATCACCAATAAAGTTTCTTACTGTTTCTTTTTGCTTTTCCTTATCTTTTTTTGATTTTAACACAATCACTTTAATAGTAAATTTTCCAAATTCTTCCGATTCAGATGTAATAAATATAGGGTTGATTTCTAATAATTCATCTCTTTTATCATCTAATCTTATATAATTTCCATAAACAGGGAAGGCTTCTAAATCTTTTTTAGTTTTATATCTCTTATCATGCACAAGAAAAGGAAGAGCTGGTTTATATAAAATTTGATTTAATTGATGATATAATCTAACACGAATTACTCCTTTTAAACCTCTTGGAAATTCGTAAGAAAATAGTTTTACAATAGTTCCAGATATAAATTTTCTATTGTATAATCCAAAATCTACTGCTCCATTTAATTGAAAGTATGGTATTTCTTCTCCATTAATAGCAAAACATTCATACCATGTAGATTTATATTTATGTTTTTCTTCTTCTGCTTTTGTTAGAGGATGCCTTCGAACTAAAGTGAACCCAAAATTGTTTTCTGTATGGTTTGATTGCTTTTTAAATAATTGATCATTTAATTTAGAGCCTATAAGTTGATATCGGCAATCCCCACAAAATACGACTGCACCTGTGGAACCCATATTAAACTTCCCCTGAACAAATGCAATATCATTTTTATTATTCGCACTAATAGATAAAAAAGTTTTTTTAAAATCTTTTGGATGTTGCCCTTCACCATCATCAAAGACTAATAAATCATTAACATTTGCACTCTTACCTGTAGCTATAAGTTGAATATTAAAAGCTAATTTTTTTCTTTCTGATGGTGTAATTTGTCCTAACTCCCCTTTAGGTATATTAAAAAATTGTTCAACTGCTTTACTTATTGACGAAGGTGCTTTACCAGATTTGGGATTAATATCTCTCATTCTACATTCTTTTAACAATATTGTATCAATGGAATTAGTAATTTTCTCAACTAAAGCAGGAACAGGATGAGATTGTTGATTTTCAAAAGTTCCAAAATTTCCTTTATTATTTCCATAAGACCACCAATTACTTGAATTATTAAGAAATTCATTGTTTTTTATAATATCAGAAACTTCTGTTTCTCCATTAACTTTGAATAAATTCCAAAACAATTGTTTGTATTTGTTCATAATTAACTTAATATAATTTTCTAAGAATTAAAAACTTTTTGCCATTTTTCAAGATAACTTACAAGATTTATACCAGCTACTTTCTTAAAAAGATTTTGACTTTCTTTTAAATTAGATATTAATTGTTGTTTGTCTAATCGTACAGTATCCTTATATTCTGTCTTTTTAGAATTTAAATAATGTCTTAAACATATTTCTTTAGTATTATTAAAAGGATATTCTATCATAACTACTTCACCTTTCTTGTTAATCCTCGCTTTTGTTTTTGTGTCACCAAATTTAGAAAAGTTATCAATATTTTCTTGAATTACATTTTTACATTGAATACATTTACATACATTTTTGTAAAAAACATCACTATTTTCTAACCAACCTAACTCTTTTAAAAGATAAGATGCATCACGATATTTAACCCGAGAATGTAATTTAGGTATATAATACTTAGCAATAGGAATACCTCCACCAACTGGAATCACAGATCTATATTCTCCAAATTCTGGTCCATGAGCAACTCCTGACAGAATTGCACCACCTAAATTACCAGCCATTAAAACAGAAAAATAACCTCCATGCAAATTAATCACTTCATTAGATTTGTTTCTTAGTTTTTCACATAAGTACTTAAAATTTGTTAGTTGAGATATACTGACTTTTTGTTCATTAAAATCATCGACCCAAACAAGAAAACCATCTAAACCATCTATATTATGAAAGTGAGCAATAATTTTATCTATAGTAGATTGATCTGATAAAACACCATCACTAATCACTATAGAAACGAATAACCTTTCGTCTGATTGTTTTAAATCTAAAGCATCAATTAAACACTTCTTCATTACTGAAATCCAATCTTTATAATTAATTTCTGTTAAAAAAAAATATGGGGGAATAATAGCATAAGGTCTTAATTGACTTTCTGTTTGAGATAAATATTTACTTATATCATTTGTTTCTCCAGATTGTTGGAGTTTATTTCTTTGAAAATTAATACAACAATCAACCATTTTTTTTCTCTCATTTTTGTTTTGAAAATCTTCAGGAGAAATAGACCTTTTGCCAACTTGATTAATAAAAGGATGGCTATATGCCTCTGCTAATTTTTTAATTGAACTTTTTATTTGACTTGTAGTGCTTGTTTTTCCGGACATTATATATTTAATGTCATGCTGAAAAGCATGCGTTAAAGGATCTATTATAAAATTTGCTGATTTAGTTTTTTCCAATAAAAAAGCTGCTATACCATCTGGAGCATGAGCTACCATGTTAGCATTAATAATCACTCCTTTATATGTTTCAGGAGTAGGATAAATAAAAAATCTTTGTTCTGCAAAGGTACTAAATGTCATCCAATGATCAACTTGCATTTCTTACCTCTTTTATTTTTTCTATCCATAACTGTCTTTGTGGTTTCCAAATTTTTGTGTTCTGTTTTGGTTTTAAAAACCATTTACATTTCTGCTTATCTCTATCATAAATAATAATTCCATATCCTTTTTTTAAGGAAACATCAAGCACAAATTTATTAACAGTTATACCTCCCCAAGCAATACAGATAAAGTCTGCCAATAATGCATATACTCTACATTGCTCTATGACTGTTTTAGAATCATACATTTTAGCTTCAATAGCTGTAATCCAACGCTTTTTTTGAGCAACAATATCTCCTCTTCTTCCTAAAGTAGGAACTTCTAAACATATAGCATAATCTTTATTTTTTAAAAATAAGACTACTTTCTTTACCAATTCTGTTTCATTTGATATACTCAATTATTTCTCTCCTCGAAATACATTACCCGATTACCTAAATATCTGATACAAATAATACTTACTATTTGTCCTATACATAAACAACTCATCAATAATAAAGTAAGGTTGTATTCACCGATATCTGCAATGCTTTCTTTAAGAGAAGTGTTTCTTATAATAAGATTATAAATGAATACTACTAAAGCAACCATTGATGAATAAAACAAAATATTATATATTAATCTAACTTTTTTCAAATATATTTTTAATAGAGATACATATTCCACATTGTTAAACAAAACATTAACATAATTACCTATTAAATCTGGCTTATTTGGTGGACTCCCTCTTAAAGAAGATGTAATGTCTTTATCTAAAGAGCCTTCTAAAACAGCTTTTTCTAAAATTAAACTGTATGCAGTACAAACTTTTTCTTTACATTTAGATAATAGTAATTTTATATCTTTTTCAAGATTATATTGACTTTTTATAAAAGGCTTAAAATAATAAGAAACCAATCCAAGAAATAAAACAATTAAAGATAAAATATCATCAAAAGATAAAATATTATTAGTAGATTGTATGGGTAGATTAAAATTCATTACTAACTGCCAGTTAAGGACTCTTTAATTTGAGACTGTTTAGTCATATCTGGATACTCATTATATACATAATGTAATATTGCCCGTAAGGGAGCATTATTTATTTTTTTCTTAAAACTTGTTAAAAGATTTTTTTGTTTGTTTGACAAAATATTATATAATTTTTGGGTGAATTTCATACCTTTATCAGTTAATAAAAATTTTTCTTCTACAAATGCTTGATATTCATCCTGAATATCATCCTGTCTAATACCAGAGAGAAAACACCAATGTCTTTCTTCTGATATAGCTTCGCTAATTACTTCTCCATCAGAATCTTTTGTAGTAATAAAATCTCTTAGTAAGAAAAATGTTATATCATCATAAACTTGTGTAGAAAATGGTCCAAATTTCCATGGAAAATATTCATAAAAATTCTGATCATTGATATTTATATTTTTTTTAAAGTGCTTCAAAGCTTCTTTATTAAAAAGAAACAACATTTTCAAAAGTCTAGTCTTTCCTTTAATAGGTTCATTAAAGGCATCTCCTACACCAGGAGAATATAACAATAACAATAAAATATCTTTTTTATTATTAATTTTTAACATAACTTTACATACTCTTTAAACCACAAAATACACTTTATTACAAACTATATTATTTAACGCTATGCATAAAAATTAAAAAACTAAAAAAAGCTTACACACTTGCTTTTACATAGCTGTGTTAAGAATAATCCCTGTCGCAGAGGCTGTCACCCTCTGTGCCACATGTTTTGTCGCATTCTGGTTGATTTCTCTACTAAAATCTGGGGCTTGAATGCGGGCTGGCTAATTAAAAAGCCCCGAACTGTTGCCTTTCTAATTGTTGCCTTTCTAATTGTTGCCTTTCTATAGATAACTCGCTTTGGTTGTTTAAATAGTTAAAAAGCCTCGAACTATTGCCCCCCATGCAGAACTGTTGCCCCATGCACATCTAGAGTGAGTGTCGCTTTACTTTGCCATGCTTTGCTTTGCTTTGCTTTTGCAAACGACCCCTCGCCTGCCCTCGTGGTTGCCATGGTTGCACCTGGGCTATAGGCTTGGCTTTTGTTGGCTTTGGGTGGTTTTAGGTGGTTTTTACCCCCAGTAAGTATTACCTCTCAAACTATACATAAGGTTTTGATAACCTTTGCAAAGTTGTAACTATTTAAACAGTTAGCTTTTCTGGATTCCCGTTTTCACGGGAATGACAGGCTAAGAGTAATAACTACAAACTACTGCTTTTTTGAGTGCTGTTTTTGTAGCTTCTTCAGCTCTTTTTCTGATAGCCCTGTTACCTCTGCAATAAACGGAATATCTACATTTTTCCGAAACATATTTGCAATCACCTGTCGCAAACCCTCTTGCTTGCCCTCTATCTTACCCTCTTGCCTGCCTTCTTCTTTGCCTTCTAGCTTGCCTTTTTGCATACCAGCCAGCATACCCTCTTGCAGATACTTTTTTCTACCCAACAACATACCTTCAAATCTGCCTTTTTCTTTAATAATTTCTCTTATGTTCATAAATCCTCCTTTTGGGAATATCCCCCATTTAACCGCTTGTTGCTCTATCCTCTGCCATAACTCTTCCGTCATCGTGTAATTTTATCCATATTTGAGGGTAAATATCAATAAAAAATCTTAAAAATTATCAAAAAAAATTCTACTTAAGTTATCATGACCATAAATATATTAAGAAAAAAATTGAGCTTTAGTGTAATTCGTTAATAATTTTTCAATTTCCGAAGGTATTTTAATATTCAATAGCTTATAAAAAATATATCTTCTAGAACACATCTTTTTTGTTCTATTTAAGTCTTCTTGTATTTGCATTAATTCAGATTTATCACACTGCTTTTTTTTACTTTGAAAACGGCGATATATTTCAATCAAAGTTTTTAGAGTTAGAATATACTCTTTTCTAATTTCTTGAAAATGACATTGATTAAATCGAAAAACCTGTTCATTAAAATGAAACCTGTTTTTTGTTAAATAAGATCTAAATGTTAAAAAACCATCATCTTTTACTTTTACAAATTTACCAATATCTTCTTCTCTATAATTAAAAATTTTATGCTTATAAGTTTTATAAACATTCCTGTTTTTTGCGTCAGGATGATAATCACTTTTAGAAGAGTTACAATTTGGATTGCATAAAATTAGATTATCTGGTTCTGCTTCTAATTCAGGAAAATGCTCTATCGGCTTATAATGATCTATAGAAAGTGAGGTTTGATTTATCACCCAAGTATAGCCACAAAACTGAGGATAGGAGTTGCTTTCAAGCCAAGGTCTGTAATCCTGACAATTCTTATACCTGTGCTTTATTTCGGAAAAAACCACTTTAGCCATAAAAAAACTATAAAAATTATGATGAAAATATATTAAAAATCTTTTTTATTTTAGAACTTTTCTGGCTTTCAACTTTTTAAAAAATCCCGTATTTTTTGCTCATTTCAATAGCTTCCTCATGATCCGAAGGTAGATAAGGATTAGGAAAATCTAATATCCTTTTCTTAAGCACATCTTGCAAAAGAGATTTCTCAAATTTGCTAATGGAGTTATTGATCTCCTTCTCCCTTAACTCATTAAATTTTTCATTAAGACGATCCAAATTATCCCAATTTCTAATAATAAAATTCATGTGATTTGCAGTAGGTAGATAACCATAATCCTGTGCTAAATTAATTTTATTATTCTGTAACTCATTAAATTTTTCATTAAGACGATCCAAATTATCCCAATTTCTAATAATAAAATTCATGTGATTTGCAGTAGGTAGATAACCATAATCCTGTGCTAAATTAATTTTATTATTCTGTACTGCACGAAAAAAATGAGCTGGGCTGTGACTACTAGTTGATAAAATTTGAATAGTATATTTATGCATACTGAACCTCCATTATATCGTTTTTTGTTTTGTGCGTCATTACATCAAAAAATACTTCTTTTAACTCTTCTTTTATGGATTTAATTTCCCTATCAATCACCATATCGTTTAAAACAACCTGCTGTTCTAAAGAAGTAACACCCGTTGTTTGAATAGTAGAGACAACACTACCTTTTTTATGCCCTTGAATGACAGTGTTAATCCCTATCACCCTATCTTTATCATAAGAAGATTGAAGATCATAGTTAAAATGAGATCCTAAAATAGGGTTTTTTAAACGGTAAGAAAAATTTGTATTAAAATAATCCCCAATATTAAATTTCCCATCATCGGTTTTTGGAATCTCCATTCTATTTATATAGCGAACAGTAATTTGCACCACCTTAAAAGAATCTTCATGTTTTATATATCTCAACACTTTTCTTAAAGTTGTTGCAAAACTGCTCTCATAATCAATGTAGGGAAATTGCTTGCTAAAAATAGAATGCAGAGCAAAAAATTGATGCCCTGTTCGTATGATTTTTTTGTGGTTATTTTCTGCCCACCTAATTTCTCCGTTCCAAAAAGGTGGACATATAGATACATGATGCTTTCCAGATTGAATATTGAACAAAACAGGCTTATTGTCTGATATTCCATAATTAAGATTGTATCCATCTTTTTGTAAATTCCTTTGTAAATTACGAAATAAAGGATGTCGATTGGTTAAATCCAACTCACGAGGCATCCCTGTAATTTGAACCCACACCTCACTGATGGTGCAGTTTTGACAAGTTTTTACTGTGTTTTTTTGAGTTTTCATAAAATCTATACTTTCTTTACATTACCATACTTTATTTAATAAGTCTCAATAATTTATGTTTATCTAGGAGGCAAGCAAAAGAACAAGGTTTTTTGCAAAAATAAAGCTCTAGTTTGAGGCTATTGGTAGCTTATAGCCCGGTGGGGATGGAGTGTGACACACAGTGCCAGCAGTGTTCCTCTGAAGAGTCTCTCTACAAGTTGTGTGCTGAAGTGTTGATTAATCCACCTGGTGCGTTTAATCACCTACTTTTAAGAATAATCCCTGTCGTAGGGGCTGTCACCCTCTGTGTCGAATGTTTTGGCACATTCTTGTTGATTTATCTACTTAAGTCTGGGTTTTTAATGTCGGGCTGGCTAATTAAATCGTTCCAGAAGCCTCAAACTGTTGCCCTATGCACATCTAGAGTGAGTGCTACTTTGCTTTGCCCTGCCCTGCCCTGCTCTGCCCTGCTTTTACAAACGACCCCTCGCATGCCTCTTGGTTGCCGTGCCTGCCTTTTTGCTTTATAATTTATGCGAGATAAATATCACTAGCAAGGTTTTACTTAGAGCCATTTTTGAATTTTTTAATCTCTTTTTCTGAAAGCCCAGTCACTTTCGCAATAAAAGGAATATCTGCATTTTCTTGAAACATATTCGCAATCACCTGTCGTCTTTCTTCTTCTTTGCCTTCTAGCTTGCCTTTTTGCATGCCAGCAAGCATACCTTCTTGCTCACCCTCTTGCCTGCCAATATGTATGCCTTCAAATCTGCCTTTTTCTTTAATAATTTCTCTTATGTTCATAAATCCTCCTACATAAGATAATATAACTAACAAGCGTTTTACTTAGCACCATTTTTGAATTTTTTAATTTCAGCCTCTGAAAGTCCAGTGACCTTCGCAATAAAAGGAATATCTGCATTTTCTTGAAACATATTTGCAATCACCTGTCGTCTTTCTTCTTCTTTGCCTTCTAGCTTGCCTTTTTGCATACCAGCAAGCATACCTTCTTGCCTGCCCTCTTGCCTGCCAATATGTATGCCTTCAAATCTACCTTTTTCTTTAATAATTTCTCTTATGTTCATAAATCCTCCTCTTGTTAAAATACCTGCCTCTATGATAAGCTTTTCTGCCTCTTTCCAAGTTTTTAAATCTAACCCCGTGTTGTCAAATAAATACTCCAATATCGCTAAACTCATATCCTTTTGTTGCTTGCCACTTAATGGCTTTAATATGTCCTCAAAATCACCAAATATCTCTACTACCTTTAATACACTTGGCTTATCTATATCCCATACTTCTGATAACAAACTTATTACACCCCGACTTTTATACTGCTTACTCTTATGTACTTTTCTTACTCTTAAATCTTGAGTGTTTATTACTTTCGGTTCATAGTTTAACATACTTTTTCTGGATTCAAGAGGAATTTTGGATAAAAATTGCTTAAAATCCTCTGCTTGTAAAGACTTTTCCCATTTAAGAGGCTTTTTACCATGGTAAAACACAACTGGTACTATAGGCTGAGGATAACCCTTATGCTGAATACTATGCTCTCTAACTAGTACCTGGTACTTGAGTAGCTGGCTAAACAAGCTCTTATCGTAAGAAGACTTATGTTCCAGTAGAATAAAAACTCTTAGCTTAATTTTAGGAAAAGCTTTAAAAGGTACTGATACAATAAGATCAGCACTTTTACCTTTAAAAGTATCTTTTTCTACTTGTGCTTGGTTTAAGTTATAGGCTTTTAGTTCTTGTTTTGAAAATACAAGGGTTAGTAGCTCTTGTACTAGCTTAGGGTCAGAGTAGAAAAGTTTAAAAAACCTATCGTGACTGCAACCTTTGGTTTTTTTACTCTGCTTTTTGGAGTGCTTTTTGCTCTGCTTGGGAGTTTGTTTTGAGGTTGGTGGTATATGAGCTTTAGCTTTACTTACAGCTTGCTTTGCTGGTTTAGCTTGCTTTAGGTTTTTTGTTTGAGGTTTTTTCACGATCATACTAATATACTTTTATTTGTAGCTTTAGTCAAAGGGTTATGGGGGATTTTAAGTTATTAAAAATGGGTTAGAGTTATTTTTAACTTAGCCCGAGCCGAGAAGGTATATTCTCACAAAGCATCACAAATTAAAAGTAAAAATGTAGGGTTAGCTTTTCTGGATTCTAAGCCTTCGCGGGAATGACAGTTGACGCAAGACTGACAACTGACGCGGGAATGACAGAGTACACGAAAATGACAGAGTACACGGGAATGACAGGCTAAGAGTAATAACTACAAACTACTGCTTTTTTGAGTGTTTTTTTTGTAACTTTTTAAGCTCTTTTTCCGATAACCCTGTTACCTTCGCAATAAACGGAATATCTGCATTTTCTTGAAACATATTCGCAATCACCTGTTGCTTGCCTTTCTGCATACCTTGTTGCATACCCTGTTGCATACCCTGTTGCAGATACTTTTGCTTGCTTTGCAACATACCCTTTTTTATACCTTTTGCCATAGCCTCATCTAATGAGTATTGTAATGGTGCCATAACTCTTTCCTCCTTATCTGTTATTGTTTTAGCCTCTATTTCTCGAACGACCGTCCAACTAAAGTTTGGATCATATCTGCTTATATAATCTGCAACCTTACCTATTAACTTCCTTCTCCTACCTATACTTATAACCTGGCTTAATATAAATAACTCTCTTATCTTATTTACATCTAACTGCCATATATTTTGTAGTATAAACAGTACCGGGCGAGAAAGCAAGCTTTCTGTTTTGGCATCCCTTACATTGAGCTTACTTATATTGAGTAACCTGTAGCTAAAATTTAGTACATTATTACCAAAGTGCTGTTTTAAATTACTTTGAAAGTCTTGTAAGCTATCTTGAAAGGCTAAAGGCTCTTTCCAGTGCTTTTGCCTGCCATGGTAGATAACAATAGGGATAATAGGTAGTTTTGCCTTTTTGTAAATAGATGTTTGGTACTCTAGTAACTGTTGATGAATAAGCGGAGCCGGTGAGCTTTTATGTTCAACTAAAAACAGCATGCCTACTGTTTGATTTTGAGTTTCTTTAAGCTTTGCAGAAAGAAGAAGGTCCGTACGTTTTTCTGTTAAATTGTGATCTATAAAAGTAGTAACTTCTGATTTAAGAGTGTCCCAATCAAAAAGAGCCATTTCTTGTGGAGTAAATAATAATCGAAAGAGGTCTAAGCAGTACTTAGTTTGAGTATAGATTTCTTTAAAGAAAATATCATGCAAAAAAGCTTTGCTTTTTTTGCCCTGCTTTGGAGATGGTTTTTTAGCTGTGTCTTTACTTACAGCTTGTTTATTCCTCATAACTTATTCCTCCCCTTTGTGTTTCATAATGTTACCCATAGTACATCTTAAAAAGATGCACCTGCATAAACTACATGCAAAATCGATTCCCACTTTAAATTAAAGAGTAGCAAAGAGGATATTTTGCAGGTCCAAGCACGCATAATGTGTTTTATTTGATGCAATCCTTACAATACCCCCTACCTTCACCTAATCCATAGACTAATAAATGTACGCTTTAGAAGGGAAAAACCATGCTCAAAACGAGTTCGGATTTGACCACAATGCAGTAGCCAACGGCTAATGCGTTGTGGCAAACCGCATGTTTGAGCTTTTGAGTGAGGTTTTTCCCTTAAACAAGCATGCTGTTACTAAACCTCCGGGGCATGGCAAACCGTGCAAACATAAGCTTTTGATGCTACGGTTTGAAGCAAAAACAGCTATAAAAACAATGCTGATAATAAAAGTGTCCACTTTTGAGACAAAACTATGTGCATATAATTGTACACTTTTCCATAAATGTACACTTTTTTGCACAACATGATTAAAATGAGCTCAAGATAATTTCATCGTGCTTTGATGGGAAGGAATAATCACAAGTTGTACGAATATCCCTAAAGTTGCACAACTTAAGAGTCTAAGTCTATCAGCTAAAATACCGCAACTGGTAAGTTTTAAGAATAGTCCCTGTCGCAGGGGCTGTCACCTTCTGTACCACATACTGTGTCACACTCTTTACGGTTCATTCTAAAGTCCCTTTTAAAATCATCATCTTTAATGTCGTTCTTACTGTTTAAATCGTTCCAGAAACTCCATACTGTCGCCCCATGCACATAACAATACCTTGAGTTAGTGCCACTTTGCAAACGACCTCGTGCCTGATAAGGGCAACGCCCTACATTACTCCCTCTGGTACTCCTATAAGCTACCCTTGAACAATAAATCTGCAATTTACAGTCTCTGCTATTGCAAATCTGGTCTAATAGCCTGTGTGCAATAATGTATGCCCCCTCATTCCTCGGTTGTTTAGCCTGAGCTATGGTCCAAAAGGTGTTGCCAAAACCTTCTAAATCTTCGTTAATGCCGGCAACCACATAATCACTGCCGTTAAGCCCTCTGTATTGCTCACCTACTTTTTCAAACACTTCTTGTAAAATAACACTATCGTTATCGTGAGCTTCTATGGCAAAAGCTACTTGATTGGTTCTGGCAAGCCAAACGAGAAATAACATAGCCTCTCTTTCGCTCCAGTGATCTGCTAACTGTCGCATCGATTCTACATGAATATCAATCATCACCCCAAAGTTAAACATATCAGCTTCACGATTTAGCTTTGTGCCTTGCTGAATGTTGCGTAATTCTAAAAACAAGTTATATAAGTCGTTTATTAAGCTGATTTCTATCTTTTCGCACCTGTCGCTTTCGCGACCGTACATTTCTTCACAACGGTCTTCGCACTCGTGGGTACTTTCTTCTTCTAACTCGTCCCTACAAGTAGGACCATCGTAATCAGGCTTTGCTCTCTGGTAGGAGCCGTAAAAATCGGTGTTTAACCGTACCCTTAATGGCTCTTTTTGTTGCAACCGCTGCTGACCCCGCCTCCTAATACTTCTTACCTCTGGTGATGTACAATGAGCAAATAACAACCCTGCCACACATAACACCACAAGCCACCCTGCCCTACACCACAAAGGCTTAAATATTAACGATATATACCCTTTAATTGCTGTTTTTATATTTGTTGTTGTCATTTTTTTTGCTCCATTATGTTTTTGTTATCTCACAATTTTATTATCTCACACTCCAACCTTCGCAACCTCTTTTGCCACTGTCGAGACAAATCATCTGACACATTTCATCTGTCAATAAAGATCGAGAGAGGTTTTGATTATCTATCCCACTGCCGTATATATTAACCTTCATATATTGTAGTAGTTTAGGGTCGTCTAAGCGAAAGGTGATCCAGTTTCTGGTTTCTTCTGGGTGAACATATTGGTTGTCCATATCTTTGTGCTCTCTACAATAAAGCCTTAAAATACATAGCTCTGTTTCGTCTCCCACACCATAGTTGTAGCCACACATGTCGTCTCTCATCATGGTGTGTACGATGTTTAACATTTTTACATTAGAATAACGCATCAGTAATTGGAAAAATGTTTCACCATTAAAGCTAACTGCACTGGCTAAGCCTGCCTCTACGGGTCCTATATTTAACCTTCTATCACCTGCGGATGCCAGTAGCTCATATAATAGCTCGTTTCTTAATTCTTTGGGAATTTTTAATAACTCTATGGGTACAAACTGAGATTCCGCAAACCAATATAATAAATCCCGAGCGTTATCCATTGTGTAGCTTTTGACTAATCTGATTAAAACAACAGGATCAATAGCGAGTAAGAGCCTAAACTCTTGCGTTACATCAAGCCATCTTAAATCCTCTAAAACAGGCGTGGAAAGACTTTGAATCAAAGCTTCCATAGATAACACCACAGAACGAGGCAGTACCTTGCAACGGCTTTCGTATTTTTTATCATATCTTTCCGCAGTGGTAATATTTCTGTAACGAGAACTGTTTGCCATATTTATATCTTGATCACGCACAACATTAGAACGGATAACCCCAGGGCGAAATAACGAATGACAAATCCGCACACACTCCCTATCATCACCACAACAATTAGCCCCCTTACAAACGGGTACTGCATCCTCATTGAGTTCATCTATGTCGTCAGCAATCCTGTCAGCACCACGCACACCACGAGGTAAAAACCCCACACCATTGCACTGCACACACAATATGCCTACAAACATAAATAATAATAACAATACGCCATACTTCATCTTAATTGATATATCGGCACATCATCTTATTTTGTTTAATAAGTTTATTACACAATAAACTTTTTTTGCATTAAACTAGACAGAAGGATTATAAAGCACCCGCTTTTAATGCACTTTTAAGCACCTTTTAATATCTAAAACAAATACTTATCCTCCCAATCAAATAAAACTAGCCTTAAGCACTAGACTAATGTCAGTCGCAATAACTAGACATAAGTTGTGATATAAGCGAAAGTGTGAACGGGTAGATTGTAACTGGCAAAAGTGTGAGTGGACAGATTGTGAAATGATTATTTGTTTGACAAGCAGTTAGGTAAAACTTGTTGAATGGTGTCTGATGATTCTGTTAGTTTTTCTTGAATGCTGTCCATTAAATCCATCATATCACGCATATTGTCTATCACTTGCTCTTTTTGCTCTGCACTCAACTCTTTTTGCGAAAAAGATCTGTTCAACCCACCCAGTGCCGAAACCCCCATACTATGATACTGCGAGCTTAAATCAAAATACAGCCACAACACTTTTTGTATGTTAGCACAAGTAACTTTACTATCATCCACTATGTAGCCTAAACTCTCTAACACTTTTTGCGATTGCTCTATTTTTTTTATATCTTCTAAGCTGGCAGTGGGGTTGGCATTGGAGTTCGCATTCGGAGAGCCTGATTTTTGAGAGTCCGATTTTTGAGAGCTACTACCACTGGAAGCCTCAGCCGTTCTCACATCAGCAAAATAAGCCGAGCCATAACACACAAAACCCATAAGTAGCCACAATGCCACCACAGGCTTTATAAATGTTTTTAGTTTTAAGTTTTTTAAAAGCACAATATTTACTAACATCATAGTCCTACTATACACACTTTAAGCACTAAAAAACAAGTAGCAAAAAAGATAAGAGGCAAAAATTGCACCCAGTGTTTATTTTTTAAACAGTTTTTATTTATTCTGTTAGTTTTTCTGTTAGTTTTTTTTCCATGCAAAGTGAGCGGTAAAATGCCTTAAAACAGGAGCTTGCCTCACAATTTTAATCCCTTTTAAGTTTTGAGCTTCTTTTTTAGCAAAAGTGATAATAGATTGTGCTACATACTCTAAGTGTGATGTTGTGTACACTCTTCTGGGGATGGCGAGCCTCACCCACTCGTGCGAGTGATAAGTGCAAGAACCATCTTTTTTCGTCTGCCCCATCATTACAGAGCCAATTTCAAAAGACCTAATACCTGCAAATTCATACAAAGCAGACACTAAAGCTTGCCCCGGATAAGCTGACACTGGGATATGAGGTAGTAGTTTTTTAGCGTCAATATACACAGCATGCCCACCTGCTGGGCAAATCACAGGGATACCTGCCTTAGCTAATGCTGTGTGCAAAAACTTTGTGGATTCCATACGATGTGTCAGGTAAGGCTCTTCCAATACCTCCTCTAACCCTAAAGCGATAACTGATAGTTCCCTACCCGCCATCCCTCCGTAAGTGGGAAAGCCATCTGACAAAATTAAACGATTTTTACATTCATCGCTTATGTTTTTTTGCGTTAAAACACTTCTATCTTCTTTTTTTCTGATACCGATAAAACCTCCGATATGCGATAACCCATCTTTTTTAGCAGATACAAAACACATATCCGCTTGGTCAAATACTTCACGAGTAATAGTGTGCAAACTTTTATCACTAAAACCTTTTTCTTTTTGTTTAATAAACCAAGCATTTTCAGCAAAACGGCAAGCGTCTAAAATAAAAGACACAGAATATTTTTGACATATCGCTTTGCACTGTTTGATGTTGTGCATAGAAACAGGCTGCCCCCCGCCAGAGTTGTTAGTAATAGTAAGCATCACACCAGCCACAAGCTTGGTTTTAAGTGTTTTTTCCATAAGCTCTAGGTTGATATTGCCTTTGAAAGGTGCATGGGTAGTGGTGTTTTTTGCTTCTTTACAAATAAGATCTATCACTTTTAATCCATAATAGTTGGCGTTGGCACGGGTTGTGTCAAATAGGGTGTTGGACACAATGTATGTGCCTTGGTCTTTTAAGCTTTCGAGCAAAATCCTCTCCCCTGAACGCCCTTGATGTACGGGGATAACATGTTGCATGCCAGTAAGCTTTTGCACCGCTTGCTCAAAGGTGAAAAAATCTTCACCACCGGCGTAGGATTCATCGCCCATGAGCAAGGCCCCTAATTGTTTATGGCTTAAAGCCCCCGTGCCAGAATCGGTTAAAAGGTCGATGGTCACATATTTTGCAGGCACAAGAAATAGGTTAAGATGGGCTTTTTGCAAAATCCGCCGTCTTTGTGCTTTAGTGGTTAAAAATAAAGGTTCTACAGCTTTTATTTTATAGGGTTCCATGCGTATTTTGCTCCTTTTTTTTGTGAGTTTTAGTTCAGCTTTACTACCCCTTTTGAAAGCAGGAATTTACTAGTTACAGCATTATTTTAATACTTGATAAGGGCTATGGCTATAAAAGTAGTGCAAAAAATGCAAAAAAACATTGGTTTTTTTAAGGGTTTGTGTGTTAGTGTCTCAAATATGAGGCAATCTTCTGAACGGGCAAGGGTTACAGATGGAGTTAGTTTAAAGATTCGTTGTCCTCATTGTTTTCAGGTTTTTACAGCTTTTAGCAAAGAGTTTGAGGATGATTACCCTGATTTTCAGTGTTCTGTGTGTTACGGCAAATTTTGGATTAAGGCAAGGGCAGAAGACTATGCCGATAGGGAGCAAGAAATTGTTACCACTCAAATCTCAAAAAATGTAGATAGTCCCGATGCTTATGTAAATCACTTGCATGGGGGGTATAAACACCCACCAAGGGCTTCTTCTTCTGAACCAGTATCTAAGGATAGGGTGGTTTTAGCCTATATGTCTAGTATGCCAAAGCCTGAAATTTTGCGTCCGGAGGACAGATTAGGTGTAGAGCTTAAGCTTTGCCCTAAATGTGCTAAGGAAGTGCCGATAGATGAACCCTCTTGCACTTTCTGCGGTGTGTTATTTATAAAGATGATTGAGGGTATAGAGGCTTCGTTTTATTTACGGGGATTATGGGCTAAGGTTTTACGGAATTGGCACAACGAGTTAGCACATGACAGTTTTCTACAAGCTTGCCGTAAGGACCGCGATTTAACCTATTGTGTATCGTGTTACGGAAGGGTTTTAAAGGAGGATAGAGGCAACAAAAAAGCTACAGAGATGATTAAAAGGGTGGAGGCTCTCACTTGGTTTTTTGAAGAGGCGGAAAGCAAGAAGCAAAAGTCTGTTATGAATTGGAATTGGCAAGGGATGTGGCAAAAGGTTAAAAAAGTGATATACACTCGTGGCTTTGACGCACTAATGCTCACAGTTTTGCTTGGTTTTTTAGCAGCCCTCTTATTTTTGTAAGCTTGGATTTTTGTAATGAATAAAATCGGTACAGTATAAAAAATTCCATTATTAAACACATAATAAAAACCCTTGAGTAATAGAAGAAATAACTGTAATAATATAAAAAAAGATAATTAAAGATAAGTATAAAAATGAATTTTTTAAAAAAAGCTGGACAAAAAGTAATTAGTGCTGGGCAAAAGGCTCTAAATATTATTAGGGGGAATTTTTCAGTCTCTCCAAGAATTTTAGATCATTTTGGCATACAAGCTTATGATTCTATTAAAAAATCCTTAGTAGAATTGGCATCTAATTCTTACGATGCAGATGCAACAGAAGTTCATATTTCTTTACCAAACCAAATAACACAAGATAGTGCAATTATTTTAGAAGATAACGGAACTGGTATGTCCACAAATGAATTTCAAGAGCATTATTTACAAATCGGCAGAAATAGAAGGCAAGAACCAAATAGTGACACAAGTCCTATTAAAAATAGAAAGATTATAGGCAACAAAGGTATAGGTAAATTAGCAGGCTTTGGTATTGCAGGACTCATAAGGGTAGAAACTTACAAAAACGGCATAATAACAGCTACTAATTTAAAAAGAGAAGATTTTAATAGTAAGCCAGATTTAGAGAATACAAAATTTGATATTGAAACATATCAAAATAATTCTTCACAAACAGGAACAAAAATCATTCTTAAAGAGTTAAAACAAGATCTATCTGTACCAAATGAAAATGCATTAAGAAGATATTTAAGAAATAACTTACCAAAATATGAAGACTTTAAAATTTTTGTAAATAACACTGAATGCACTATGGAAGATATACATGGTGAAAAACATGACATTAATGAAACAATAAAAAATTTAGATAAACCTATAACTGGATATTATATTATTACAAACACTAATGTATCTGATCCAGGTCTTGCTGTAAGAGTGAGAGGCAGACTTGTTACAAAACCAAGCTTTTTTAATTTACATCTTGATTCTTTTACAGGTTACATTAGTAAAAAATTCACAGGGGAATTAAATGCCGACTTTTTAGATGAAGGAAATGGAAAATTCCAATCCTTAATTAACACTTCTAGAACAGGGTTTATTGAAGAAAATAAAGTTGTGGAACAATTTAACCAATGGGCAAAAGATTTTTTAAAAAAACACCTTAAAGAAGAAAGTAAAAAACGACTTACTGGTCAAACAGACAAGATATTAAAATCAAAAACTATAGAATCTCGTTTAAAAGATTTACCACCAACAGTAAGGAGTAAAGCTAAAGAAATAATTACAGCGTTAATATCTAAAATGAAAGAACAAGAAGAAGCTGATATTATTAAATTCGCAGGGCTTATTTTACAGTACTTTGAATCTAATGTTTTAAAAGAGCTATTAGATAACATTTTACAATTGGATTCTAATGATATGGAAGAATTAGCAAAGCTTATATCTGATTGGGGAATAAGAAATGTAACTGGTGTTTCTAACATAATAAAACAGTACATTCAAATAATTAAAAAATTAGAAAATCTTGTAAATAATGCAAGCACACCAGAAAAGCAAATTCATAAACTGTTTGAAAATAATTTATGGTTATTAGATGACCAATACAAGTTATGGGAATCTAACAAGTCTTTAAAAATTCTTCTTGGGAAAAATTTAGACAAACAATTTGATAAACAAAAACATTTAAGACCAGATTTAGTTTGTTTAAGTAGTAATTCAAAAGTTGTTATTATAGAGTTTAAACGTCCTGGTGTAACTATATCCATAAACGATCTTGCTCAAGTGCTGAAATATCAAGCTGTCATACAAAAACAAATGCCAAATATCTCACAAGTTACCACATATATTATAGGTAAACAATATGATGCATCTATTAATGCTATTAAAAACAAGCAAGAAAAAGCAGGTGTTTTCTTAATGAGCTATTCAGAAGTATTAACAAAAGCTGAAAGAAAATTTAGTGATATATTAAAAATACTTGAAAACAAATAAAAATTAGATTTGGGTTTCGGGTTGGTCTTCTTTGTGTAATAGATACATAATACCTCCATCACATACCATAGCACCTGCCATTTGAGTCATCGCTACTTTACTAAACAGCTGCTTAGCTAAAAAACTAAAGGGCTTTAAAATAAGTTTGACAGTTGCCTTAGGTAGCTTTTTTAAAATATCCACAGTCGATAAGTTTTGACTAGTCACTTTTCGCACAGCCTCTGATTGAGCGATTTTTTGCACCACCCGTGAGTTTTTTAAACCTGCTACCGATTTTGTAAATGTCTGTTTTAACTGCACCTTTTGAGCCACCCGTTTTGCTACTTTCTCTAACTTTAATTTAGCTTTATTGTAACGATCAATAGCACTTTGAGCAGAATTGACAGCCACACCTGCTACACCACTCATAGCCCCCGTACCTACTATAGCTTCTGCCACTGCTACTCCTTGTGTTTGCGTAGCAGTGTCAGCCTTTAAATAATACTTCTTTTTTTGAGCATCCCATTTAACATCCCCCTTATCGATATAAACTTGTAACTGCCTCATCGCTTGATTGTAATTTTGCACTCGGCTTTGTCGTAAGCCTTCAAGAGCTGTAATTTGCTGATCTAACTTCTCCACCCTTTGTGATGCCCCTTGAGGGGTGCTAAGCTCTTTAATGATGGTTTGTTTTTCATGCTCTATGAGTGCTGTTTCTAATTTTTGTTTAAGTTCGCGTCTAACCTTTTGCTCTTTATCATCAGTAGTACTTTTTTTTACACCCTGCACACACTGATGACACAAACTACCCGCTTCTGTTTGACTTTCTATTTTTTTATCAGCAGAAGAAAAAGCACCTGCCATTTTTTTAATACTATCCCACACAGCAAATTCTACCGCTAAACGATATAAAGAACCCGCTACACAACCAAACCCTAAGTGCTTCATCACACCCACAGCCCCCATAGCCAAAGCAGGGGCAGCTGTTTGATACACCCTCCCTTGCTTATTTGTTAAATACAAGCTTTTAGTTTTTTGCCGAAAAGCTTTTTGCTCTTTAGCAGAACAAGGTGGCACACCAGCCGTCACTTTCGTTCTAGTGCCTGCAGGTTTGACAAAAGAAGGTGTCATTCTAAACTGCCCTCTGACATCTACCATACATATATCACCACTTTCCTGACGATAAAAACCAGCTGATGCACGCATACTATCTACATGGGTTGCACCATAAGCACTAGCCATACCATACACTATAAAAACACAAACTAAAAATAACCTCATCTGATAATTACCTTTCGTATACGCAATCTAAATGTCCGTTTTAGGGTTACCTGTGAGTAAATAACTGGTGCCATCTTCGCACACAATAGCCCCTGCCACACCACCTAATATACTACCCCCTAATACAAAACGATGATTCTTTATAAAACTATTATTATACTTTAACAAAACATTACTTACTTTTTCTTTAGGAAGATGCACGACTAATTTTTCATAAGTATTGTAAAGAGATTTAACCGCCCATTTTGCATCTGTTCTAACTAAATGTTTGATAGTTCCCATTTGAGTAGCTGAAAAACTTGAACCAGTACTCGTATGTAAATGGGCAATTTTAGACCAACGAGTTTTAGAATCTTCAAGACCAGAAAATTTTTGCTTAAACTGCTCAAACTTATTTTTAGCTTTTACATAGTTGTCAATATCAGCTTGAATGATTTTTTTTTGTTGATCACTATTACTAGTATGAGGCGAATATTGTGATATAAAAGAGTTGTACTTAACCAAACCTTTAGCCTCTAGTTTTTGCATTTTATCTGACAAAGATTGATACGACCTTTGATTCTCCGGTTGCTCTTTTACTAATTGGTTAATACGCTTTTCTAAACGGTCTATGTATGCTTGCACTTGTTGAGGGTTAAGGGCTACCTGTTGCCGTTTTTTTACTTCATCTTCTACTGCCAGAGCTTGTAAGTCTTTTACTATTTTTTGTTTTAATTCTTTTATCACTTGTTGTCTGAGTTCAGGGGTATTTTCTCTATCCCCTATGATAATGCCAGCAGTAACGCCACTAAATCCTGATAAGCCTTTTAAAAACGGATCCATCGGTTTTTGCTTTTCAACACAATCTATACATGTAGCACTACTTTGTGTTTTTTTATCGCTTTGACCATAAAATCCACTGCCACCTAATACATCAAACAATAAAGAAAGCCCTGCACCAAAGGCACAACCAAAGCCTGCAGACTTCAGCAATGCACCTAATGCCACACCTGCTACACTGGTTTTTTGCACTTGCCCTCCTTTTAAACTAAAACCACGAGCGATTTTTTGAAAAGATTTTTTTTCCTTAGAGCTACAAAAAGATATATCACTTTTTAAAAGTGCCTCATCGAAGCTTGCAGGTTTTACAAAAGAGGGAGTGAGTTTGGCATTGCCCCTAACATCTACCTGACAGTAACTGCCGTCCGGCTTTTTTCTAAAAGCCACCAAGGCTCGCATGTTTGCTAGCTGACTGTTTGCTGACAAACCTGACAAAGCAGATGATTGATTGGACCCCGTTTGGTATTGAGTAGCTTTTAATGCCACTACCACCAGTGGTGATAAAACAAGACTTACACCAATCAATTTATAGCAGTATTTTAAATTTTGCATTTTTTATTAGTACCTATTTTTATTTCTATTTATAAAACCACTTTATTATTTCAGTTTAAAAATATGTTTTATACCTTCTTGCCATGGGAATACCATAACCCCTCCTTCTTTTCTTTTTATTTTATCTAATGATAGCACAATATACATAGCTTTAGGAAAAATTTTTTTAATAGATTTTAAATGCTTTAAATCTTCTGAAAGCACTTTATCTGTAGATTTAATTTCAATAAATATTTTTTGCAAGCCCTTTTGTAAAATAAGGTCAATTTCTAACCCGTCCTTAGTGCGAAGGTAAGATAACTTATAATGAGTTTCAAAATACTCGTTGAGCCGATATATTTCTGAAATAATAAAATGCTCAAAACAATTACCAAAAGAATAAGTGGATGGTCTTATTTTTATATCTAATAACCCAGCCAAACTACCTGCAACCCCTAAATCAAATAAATAAAACTTAGGCGACCCTCTTTGTTGTTTTCTAACAGACATAGAAAAAGCAGGTAAATAAAACCCCAATAAAGTATCCTCCAAAATATCAAAATATTGGTGGCTGTTTTTATAACTAATACCTGCCTCCCGTGCTATTTTAGAATAATTAAGAATAGTCCCGTTACATTGCCCTGCTACTTCTAAAAAATAACGAAACGGCTCAATATTTCTAATAATTTGTTCTGAAATAATTTCTTCTTTTAAATATAAATGAATATAAGAATGAAGGTAGCGGATTTTATCTTTTTTTGATTTTAAATTACAAATTTCCGGCAAACTACCAAATTGCAACACCTGGTTAAGATTAAAACGATTTTTTAATTCTAAAAAAGTGAGTGGAAAAAGTTTGTATAAAAAAGCTCTCCCCGCTAAAAGATTAGCTGAACCATGTTTTAACTTTCGCACACTAGAACCCGTGAGTGCGAATTGTAATTTTCGTTTTTGTATCAACTGATGGGCTATATCCAATAAGCGGGGTACTTTTTGAATTTCATCTATGACAATAAATTGAGGAGGAGGGTTAAGGGCTGACACCCACTCAATTAAACGGGAAGGTTTTAAACTTAATTCTTTTTCTGTTTCCGGCTGTAACAAATCTACCCAAAATATGGCATCTTTTTTAAAACCCTTGAGCCACTGCTTTTGTAAATACACAGACTTACCCACAGCCCTTGCTCCAAACAAAAAAAAGCTTTTACCCTTTGAGCATTTAACTAATCTAGTAACTAATTTATTAACTAATTTAGGTATCATATTGCTAATTTAGCCGATAAATTAGACATAAGTCAACTAATTTAGCTCATTATACTATAACTTTATAGCCCATAAGTCCATACTTTTATCAGTACATATAGCTTAAAACCAGCCCTATTAAAAAGCCTAAACCGCCCTTTCCCCTTTTTTTACAACCCGTAATTTTAAGCTCTATAAGATCTAAGTTTTTTTAACACTTGTAGACACTTAGTAGACAATGGGACAAAAGTGTGCTACTTTTACTGGTGGGGTTTGCAGGTGTTCGCTAAGCTATAAGGTTTAGAGGAAAGTCCGGACTTTACAAGGCAACGCAAAAGGTGAAAGCCTTTCCACTGAAAATTAGTAATTTTACTAATTAAAGGTGAGGACAAGTGGAACAGAAAGTATATCCGGGTTTTGTGTTACCTTAAACAGTAACCATAAAACTGCTGGAGTGAAATCAGCTAAACTCTGCGTAAAGCAAGGTCAAATAAGAAAACGCTTGAGTGTAGCCAGCACGATGTTTTCGGGTTGATCGCATAGATGAATGGACACCTCCTTTTTGTTGTTTCTTCCGGTTTAAACAAAAAGTGAACAGAATCCGGCTTATCGCAAACCCCTTATAAACCGCACCCTTTGGGTGTTTATTATTGCCCTGAAGTGACTTTACGGCAATGTCCACCAACCATTTTCTATGCTATATTTTAACCTTTTACAAAACCTTACTTTAAAAACCGTTTTTATGGAATCTTGCAATATATAGACAACACTATATAGATAACAACAATATTTATTACTTTTTAAAAGTGCTTGAAATAAGTTAAAAGTATGGTTAAACAGCAGTTATATTTTTTTTACCACAAAGTAAGAAGAGGAGTACTTTTGCAATTAAAAGCCTATACTGGATGCCACCAAAACACAACCATTCGCTTACCCACAGCACCTCATAACACGACCATTTACATAATGGGTATTTGTGGGATTGCGATGTCTTCCTTAGCTGCTTTATTACAACATAAAGGCTACAAAGTTTTCGGAAGTGATAAAGCTTGCTACCCCCCAGCCACACAAATCTTAAAAGCCCTTAACATCACCACCCTACCCGACCACAAACCCTCTTATATCACTCACCACCACTGGGATTTATGTATCGTTGGTAATGCATTATCAAAAAATCAACCAGCCGTACAAGCTCTATTACAATCTGGAAAACCCTATATCAGCTTACCCACAGCCCTCAATACCCTCGTTATACCTAAAAATGCTCACTCCATAATGGTCACAGGCACCCATGGTAAAACAACTGTGTCAGCACTTGTAGCCTGGATGCTTCATAACTGCAAACTCAATCCCCAATTTCTGATAGGAGGAGTGCCACAGAATTTTTCTGCACGGCTTTTATCCCCCCTTACAGAGATTCCTGCTTCCGCAGGAATGACAGAACAGGCAGGAATGACAGAACAGGCAGGAATGACAGAGAAGGCAGAAAGAACGGCTGATGCGGGAATGACAGAACAGGCAGGAAGAACAACGGATACAGAGGCACAATCTTCCACACAAACACACACATCTTGCCTCACCAATAAAAAACAATATTTTGTTATAGAAGGTGATGAGTACGACACAGCTTTTTTCGAAAAAACACCTAAGTTTTTACACTATCCCGCCTCTCATATCATTATCACTAGTGCCGAGTTTGACCACGCTGACATTTATCACTCACCTGACATGTTAAAAAAAGTGTTTCATCAACTGATAGAAAAAAACAAACACACCTGTCCACTTATTATGCACCAGCCTTTAGCCTCTCAAACAAAAAACTGGATGCATGCACTTATCAATCAGGCGGGATCTGGGCATCCCACTTACGGCTGGCAAGCTGGAGATTACCAAATCACCCACAGACAAACTATCTTAAAAAAAGGGCGTTTTACTAAGCAAATACTCACCATCAAAGAGCCTCACAATAAACAAACAAAAATTACTATCAATATGGCGGGCTTACACAATGCACTGAATTTTCTGGCTGTGTGGGTGCTAGCACGCATGCTTCAACTAAGTGCCACTCACACACAAGAGGCTTTTAAAAGCTTTCTAGGGGTTAAGCGTCGCATGCAAAACTTAGGAGAATTTAACGGTATACTACTTATAGAAGACTTTGCCCACCATCCCACTGCCGTAAATGCTACCATCCTTGCCACTAAAGAAATGTATCCTAACCGCAGGCTGTTAGCCCTGTTCGAACCACGCTCTAACACCTCCCGCACGAATATTTTTCAAACCCAATATCAAAATGCCCTCTCTCAAGCAGACCTTATTTTTTGTATGACACCTCATAGCCCGCATAAAATCCCTCTACATCTTCGCTTTTCTACCAGTGCACTTATAAAAAATATAAAACACCACCATAAAAAGTTAGCCTTTAGTGCCGAAACCCCACTAGAAATGACGCAACTAGTTAAAAAACAAGCACGACCCGGAGATGTTATCCTCATAATGAGCAATGGTGATTTTGGTGGGATTTACGCTATGCTCCAAAAATCCCTTACCTAAAAATAATCCCTTACCATTATACTTAATGCCTTATGATCAAGCCCTTTAGGCATGAATTTTATATATGAAATGTTAGGTCTTTGTTAAGAATGCATCTTACCCTTTACCATAGCTATTAACTCGTTCACCCTAAAGTCGTAAATAATAAAATACCAGTTACTAAAAACTTAAAACAAACAACTTAAAACAAACAAAAAACTTAAAATAAAACAGCAAAACAACATTTTATGAAGCTATTATTTATTAAAAAAGCATCTAAGTTGGGCATCGGCAAAGTCTTTAAAGCTTTTGGTTGGATGTTTTGCTTTGGTTTTACTCTCTGGGTCGTGCATACGGTGGCTGTGGCACAGATGCAGGATAGCCATTTTTACAAAGTATCTGCTAATGAGATTTCTTCTGATTTTAAGCTCAACAGTTTATGGAAAAGCCATATTGAAGGGTCTTTTTTACGCAACAACGAAAGTAGCAAACGACTGATGAAAGTTAAACTCTACGGGCGATTTGAATTAGAGTGGACGCCCAACCTCACTGCTGAATTTGAGCCTTATCTTACTGTCACAGAAGGGGAAATACAAAGCCGTTTTGCTAGGCAGGAATCATCTGTAGAAATGCGTCAAGGGTTTTTTAGATGGCGAGTTATGGATGGGGTTAGTATGCAAGCAGGTTCTATTTATCAATCTTACTTAGATGCTCCCTTACTAATAGCTGACCGATCTTTTCTATCGTCTTTAATAGGGTCGCTTTACATGAGTGATGCTTACGAAGTGCAAGCCATCTTACAAGTCAGTATGCCTTCTGTGGTTAATACTTTTAAAAAGTATAGTGAAATTGCAGATACAGGTTATTTTACTTCTTTGTTTTTATATGGAGAAATACTTCCTTCCGACTATTATTCTTTCCGTTGGCATGCAACGGGTTTTCATTTTAGTAAGCTACCAGCTTTTATGGCTCATCAAAGCAAATTGTACGGCAACACAGTAGAAGGTGTGGGTGCAGGGGCAAAGTTTGCCTACCCCTATTACGGCACTAATTTTGATGTCAGCTCACAACTACGCATTACCAGCAATATGTATGTATCTTTAGGGTATAATGGTCTGGTTAATTTAGGAGCACCTATTGAAAAATCTTGGGGAGAAAGAATTTACATAGTGTGTGATATTTCTGCAGGGAAATGGGCTAAAATCTACTCTCGTTTAGAATACTTTCACAATAACTCCGACTCAGCACCTGCTTATTTTAACAGTGAAGCTTATGGGCATAATGATAGAAAAGGCTTCTTACTGGAGATTAAAAGCTTTTTTCCAAAAGGTAATTTTGAAACAGGTATAAGATATGTGCGATCCAACCCCGTACATCAATCCTTTGTGAGTTCTGCTTTAGGTCAGACGCAAAACTCTTTTCAAGTATTTGTTAAAACCCGCTACCTTCCTATTTAATAAGCACACCTGACCCTCTTTCTCTATTAATCCACTCCTCTCTATAGTTGGGTTTATAAAAACTTCACTATAAAAGTGAAAAAAGGTTAAGGTTATGTGAATTTTATTTAATAATATTGCTTTTTGTTAAAAAACTAGCCATAAAAAGATAGCAAAACATTAAGGGCTAATGGAGCTAAGGGCTAACAGATAAATAATCATGAACAAAGCACTCATAAAATCTTTTTTACTTATTACTTTTACTTTATTATCAGTTGGTTGTTCTTTTTTACTTTCTGGTAAAAGTAAATCCACTACATCTAAGTCACTAAGTTCATTAGAGTCGCATTCCAATTTCACGGTAGACGAAGTAAAAGGTCAAGTGCTTGCCACTCATATCAACGGCACACCTACAGAAATTAAAATCTCCTATACAGCGTGTTTTAGAGATGCCTTTCAAACAGATAACCCTCTTCCAAACGCCTTGTTTAAAATCCACACTTTTGAAACAATGAAAGCTCATAATAATAATGCTACTGCTTCTCACTCTGTTTCATCGCACACTCATAAAAACCATTCACACTCATCGTCTGCATCGTCTGCATCCTCTGCTTCAGATACTCTTAAACCTCAAGAGGAAGAATGTTCTGACAATACTTCTTTTGTGTTTCATTCTCATAACTCCACTGACAACAAAGCTCCCTCCACACTACCTAAAGTGGGACATGCTTCATGTTTAAAGCTTAGGACAGATGCAGCAGGGTGCCTCAAATGGGCAGAATTTTATCCCTACAAAGCCATTAACGAATCGGTGTGGTTTGGCTACCGGCGAGGGTTTGAAGGTACGGGGAGTCTCACAGGGCTGACAATAGTCCCTATGGCAGTCAACCCTTTATTAGCTCTGAATGATGCCACAGGTTCTGCTTTACCTTTAGTAGATTTAAGATATTATTCAGAATACCAAAATCGCCATTTTGTAAAATTACATGCAAAAGATATATCAGAGTGTACTGCTTGCTCGCACAATAACACAGCTATCAACAATGCAACTTGTCGTGCATGCGAGTATAAAAAAGGTAGTTTATCTCAAGTGGTGAATTACTTTTTTCACCAAAAAGCTGAGCGTCCCAGGCTATGGCTGAATGAGTTGGACATTAACATCAGTCAAGAGTTTATACCTGTAAAACAACCTGACAATCCTCAAAAAAAGATTTTAACAGATTTTAAGGTATGCACCCCTGACACAAAAAAAGACTGCACCGATCCTCCTGGGCGGTTTTTTAAAGTGCAATTAGAGATGCCTTTAAAAATTCAAGTGAAAGATCACAGAGGTGTTTTAAAGCTACTACCACTAACTTATGGGGAGTATTCGGTGAACCCTTACTTATTTTTACAAAGCAACCATGGGGAAAATTGGTCTTTACACAGAGATATAAAATTCGTATCTGCTAATTTAATACAAGGGGCTAATAATCAAACTATTTTACGGGCTGACTTTTATTTACACATGCCTTATGAAAGATACGGCTTAACTACTTTATTAGCGTTAAAGGTGCGTGCAGGTAATGACATTAGTAATTCCTTTTTACCATTTGAAGGGATTTTTTCTTTCCCCAATCATTTAAGCAGTGTTATTGGTAGACATAATTTAAAAATCAATAAACAATCTATTGATTTTTACGAACAAAACCCAAAAGGAGTGCAGTGGCAACAAGGGCAATTACTATCCCTCATAGATACTTTGCAACTATCTATGGACCCAAAAGAAAATAGAAACAGAAAAGGCTTTAGAAGAGCTGGGTGGGAAATTAAATTAAATCGTTTTCGTTTTTCAGACATTAGCTTAAAAAAAGGAGAATGCCCTACACCCATTGGGCGTCATATCCGTTATGTAGGAGAAGTATGTATTATAGACCCACTAACAGGCAAAACCATTCCTAACACTTCTTTTTCTATTAAAAGAGGGGAAGTGAGTTTTGATAAAACAGGTCGTACTTTATTAGGTCCTATTACCACAGTCAATACCATTACAGCAGATCAGAATGCTATGAATTCTGAAGATTTTCCGTTTGAAGGTCAAAGAGAAAATACTTCAGGTGAACCTATCACCTCTCCTTCTTACAGTACAGATGCCACAGGGTGCTTACAATGGGTAGATAAACTCTATCACACTTGGTACGATAGAGAACGATATTTTGTGCGAAAAATGGTATTTTCTGTGCCAGAGCTAGGTTTTGAAGGCGAAAAAATGATCGCCATCAACCCTTGGCATTGGGGTTTTATCTTTTTTCAAGATATTACACAATTAGGTCCTTCTTCTGTAAGGGTTAATCCGCAAGCAGCTGAGCGTCCTCGCTTAGTTTTGCATGAATTTAAAAGCAGGTTTGTCAACCCTGTATATGCTATTGACAGGTGGTTAGGAATTAATATTTTTCAAAACTTATTATTTTTATTTCAAGTTCGTATTGATAGACCAGGGGCTGTCAATATCGGTTTTGGCGGGCAACGTGCTTCTTCTGTGGATATTCGAAGAGGTTACTACTGGTTACGATTTATTTTAGTTAAAGCTCATACAGAAGAAGTAGGTGGGCAAGGTAATATGGTTGTTAATGCCGACAGTTTTATTAAAAATAACTTCCATCACACAGATCGTTACCATTGGAACGATCATATAGCAGGCTGGGTATTAAACCGAGATGGCACACACACTGGTCAAATGATGCATACTAACTTAGAATATATCACTCATTTTGACACTTACACACAAATTAGAGACAGAACTGTTAACTCTTATGTGAACTTTATGTTTGATTTAGACCAGTTTATTTTTATTGGTTCTAATAACAGAGTTATTGTGCAATTATTACCTACTGATCCGAAATACTATGTCTACCATGAAAACACCTGTCAGGTAGATCCTACACGCACTAAATTTGTTCCGTTTAAAAATCACGAGCTAATTGCTAGACCATTTATGGGTCCTTTTATCCCCGGAGAAAGAAGTAACTGGAATATATGGAGAATACTGAATGAAAAAGCCTTACCTGAAGTATCAGATGATTATTTAAAAAACAAGTTACTGCAATTACAAATAAAAAACACAGATGAGTTTATTGATAGTGGCAAAAATAATAGTATAGAACATAAATTATTTTTAAAACTACATTCTACTTTAGTAGTGCAAACAAAAAACTGGTCTGACAAGGCTTTATCAGCTGTTAAAAATAGTCAACCAGTTTTTAAAAAATTATATCAAAATATAAACTATTTTTTAAACCCACCAAACCCTGCCACAACTGTTACAAAAGACCAACTCATAGAATCCATTACTCAAACAAGAAGGTTTTTAACCATTATTATAAATAGTAACAAAGAGGACCGCCAAGCACAGTTCTTTACTCAAATAACCAACATATTAGAAAAGCTTCTAACTACTTTATTACAAACTAACATAACAGATAATGCACTAAAGAAAAAAGTAGCACACACAAGGCAAGCAATAACAACGCTTATAAACAAATGGTTAGGTATTTTTACAAAGCAGGAGCAGCAAGTTACAAAAGTTAAAAAACCGTACTCTAAAGATAATTGGTCTTATCAATTTGCAGAAGATAAATATCAGTCTCAAGGTACAGCTCCTAGGGAGTTATATGATTTTACCAACACAGATACGGATATTGCTACACACAAACTATCAGCAAAAAACATGAATCGTTTTGCAAAATATGAAGGGTTGAAAGTTATTGCTATGGATAACAAAAAAGAATTTAATAGGTTTATAACAGACTTAAACACATTAAATACCAGATATAATACAGAATATAAAAAAATGCTTAAATTAGCTGACAAAACCTCTTTTAACAATCAAATAGCAGAAGATATTATTCAATCAAATAAATTGAGAACAAATCACAGTGATATAAGAAGTGACAGAAACTATTTAGATAAAATAGAAGAAAACCAATCTATAGTATGGAACAACTTTCCTCTAATAGATAAAGACGATTATTTTACTTTTGCTGACAAAAATCAGCAAATGTATTTACCAGAATTTTCACCACATTGGATGCGGACAGTATTAAAAAATGGTATTCATAGTGCAACCATCCACACCCCAGAGGTGATGACTTTTTTACATTCTTTATGCTTTTTTTGGTTTGAAAAATTCTATGACGAATATTTAGATAAAAATCAATTAGATGCTCTATACGATCAACAAGTAGAGTACTATGACTATTATCGGAGTACCTTACAATATTTAAGGCATCATGGTAATGCAAAACAATATAGGGATTTTTTAGATATAATGAAAGAGTATCAATTAGATACACCTTTTTCAAAAAATAATTTAACAACACAAAACCCTTTTTTAAGGTACGACCCTGAATTAAGAGACAAAGCAGTCATAGAAAAAATAGGAGAAGGATTCAATCATTTATTGAATATAAAACCTCAAAAAAAAGATATAAAAATAACAGGAGTTGTTTCTTCTTTATATCAAAAAATGAAAGACCATTCTAAAAGTAATTACTATAGTCGTTCAATGGGTGTTATGCCTGGTAAAATACTCAATAACTCAGCCAGGCATTATAAAATAGCCAACCAACAGCATCCGTTTTTAAAGTGTGTTGCTAACCCGCTCAAGTTTTTTCACACAGAGCAAAAAATTATTGTGGGGGATATTGGGTCAGACTACAATGACATTACTTACGAGTATGGACAAATGCGAGCATTAAATGTACAAACTTCTTATGATTGGGCTTATAGTGTGAATTGGTCTATGTCAAAGGCTTTTTCTGTAGCAGTTGGATCGGGGTTATCCTTATTAGGTGGATTAGGAGATATGTTACCATCTAAATTATTTAAAGCAGGCTTTGCCTTTCAAGGTATACGAGCCACATCGGACTGGAACACACAAGCTTCTGAATCAGAGGGTAGTCGTCGTCAAGCATCTAGCCGTCATGCCAGAGGTATTTATTTAAATATGAATCATTCTGTGTTTTCTATTAGGTTGAAAAATTTTAGACGGTGTTTAGTAGTACGCCCTAAAAATTTAGCTTTTGATGGTTACAAAAAATCAGATCAAGTGTGGAAAGCTAAGTGGCAAAACAACCTTATGTATCAGTTACTTTTTATTAAATCTGGTTTATTATTATGTTCCGAAGATATAGCTTCCAAAAACAAAGAGGATCGTATTTTAGAGGATTATTTTTACATTTATCAACCTTTTCCGGGGGATCAAGGGCAATTTCAAAACCCTTTGAATTTTAGAAACCGCCCTTATGTTATGACCATAAGAGGGGTAACAGAATTAGAAAAGATAGAGTTTTTACTACAATCTTTTGTAGAACCTGATAGAAAATCAGGTACAGAAGATTACAACCCTTTAAAACCTATGACCAGTATGTTTTTTAAAAACACAGAATTAACAGACGGTATGCAAAGGGGTTTTGAGCAAGCTAAACTATGGAACAAAACAGGTTTTTACCCCGGAGTATATAGTGTGAGACATACAGACAATAACCACTTTTTTACTGAGCCTAAACGACAAGAAAAAGGCATGTTAGAAAACTTTGGTAATTGGTTACATCAACATAACCCTTTAGACCTGATACGATTTGAAGACGGCAACGAAAAGCCCATCTTAGATTACTAATCAGGCCAAGTACGCACTACTTCTAGTTGCTCTTTTGATTTTTGAATAGCTTTTTCTACAATTCGTTCAGCTTTTTCATATTCTTTTTCTGATGAAGTGTCACTAACAAATAACCCTTTAAGGGAAGATAATGATGGAAATCCCTGCCCCTCTTGAGCTTGTGCTATTTTTTGTTCTTGTTGCTCTGCTTGCTTAATTTTTTTTAATAGCTCTTGAGTGTTTTGGTATTTTTTTATTTCTTCTTTTAAATTAGCTATCGTATTTTTTTTGTCCCATCCTAAGGCATTTTTTTCTAAACACAGTTTTTGTTGTTCTACACAGTTTTGCTCTTTATGTGATGTATAAGCTAAAGCAGAACATTGGTTAAATAACTGATTTTTCTGCACACAATTACCATATAATATCCTGTTCCACTGACTAGTGTTCAAAAGCGACTTTTTTTTAGAATTATTATTATTATTATTGACTACAGCATCCCAAACATCATCGTGATGAGACATCACACTATCTTTATTATTAGGTACAGCTACTCGGCAATAAGAATCATGAACATATTCATCCGATAGACCTGTTAAATGTAAAATCTCATGCACTGTAGCCCCACAATCAATATTAGCACTATAACCACCCATATTAGATAACATACTTTTACTGCCAATAGCAATAGTACGAGAGGGTGTTTGATGTTTTGGTTTTTTATAAGCTGAACATTCTGAATAGTAGGGTGAAAATGGTTCTGTGGTGGACTTTTTTTTAGCCTTATTGGCTATGGGTTTAGTAATACGGATAGATAGTTTTTCGCCATTAGGCCCTAATAAATGTTTATTAGCTTTTTTTAAACAATTTTGAATAAATTGCCTATAATGTTCAGGGGCTTTATCTTTTGGCACATCCCCATCATATTTATTATCAATAACAAGTTTGATAGGAAATGTAATAGAATAACTGTCAGGGCGATGTTTTTTAATACGATAAGGAATAGTTAAAGGCCATTGAGGATGGTTAGGGTAAATCATTTTACTTTCTCCCACTTCTAACTCTTCGCATTCTGGATGCAATAATTTAAGCACTTGAATAGGCTTAAAAGGACTATGTACTTCAGAAAAAACATTATTACTTATCGCACAATCTATACAATTAGCTGTGGCAGAAGTGTTAGATGATGGGTCTTGCCCGTAGACTAAATCTCCTATACCTTTCATTCTGCTTTGAATAATATCTATATCTTTTTTGATTTGCATACATTCTGCACTTTCACGATGGGGATGATGCAAACAACTTTTTGGCAACCTTCTATTAGCTACTTCTTTCGCCATGGCATTAATGATATCTTTTTGACAGTAATGATGAGTAGATTTTACTTTATTATATAGTTGTTGATATTGTGTGTCAGTAGAATCAATAAGATGTTTCCCCATAGTAGAAGGCTCACAGTTATTATCGCATTGCTCAGCTATATTACTAAAAGTACTTTCAAAAAAAGACCCTATACCTGTGATTATATTATTGATAGAGTTTTGATCTCTACTATAAGCTTTCGGATCACGGATAGGTTTAATCTCTGGCTTATGAGACGACTCTTCAGCGTGAACATAAAATGCTGTGTTTAATACCAAAGCAAAACAAAAAAAGTAAATTAAAACACAAAGCCTAACCATAAACCTACAGAGAATATCCATAAATCACCCCGAATAAGATGATGAATCATTTCTGAATTAGTATTATTATTAAGTGAGCTTCTTAAACTAAACTCCGATAACCCTAAAAGAGGTTTGTGAACACCTAATTCCATATTTAAAAAAAACTGATCCATTAGCAAAAAAGCATAACCAATATGAAAAGTAGGACCATGGTTTAACATATCTACATGAAATATATTTTGCTCACCAGTTGTTTTATTATTAGCAACATTTACCGTATAGTCAAATACTTTTTTTATCCTTTGTGCATTCATTGTAAGTTCCTCACCCCATACCATAAGCCGATAGCCTAGTTCTATGTAAGCTCCTTCATCTACATGTTTTGCCCACCCTAATCTAGCATCAAACACAACAGAATGAGTCATAAGCTCTACTAATGTTTGCTCATAATGATCCAGAGGAAAATGAAATTGCTTAAGTAATCTTTCTCTTAGCTTCATAAAAGCTGATATAGCAAAACCCGCACCACCCTTAGCATAGTAATGAGGTATTTGAGCAAAATGATACTGCCCTTGTATACCCATCTGAAAAGGCACATCAGCCCCTAAATTAATTTTGTAAAAATTGCGTTCCATAACTTTTGTGGTTTTTTTACCCATCTTTTTATTTAGGGGCTGATTATTCCCACTAACATTTTTAGCACTTATGGTTTTAAGATTTATACTTTCCCCCGATACACACAGTGGCACCCATAATAGTATTATTAGTATTTTTGTTTTCATATTATATCTTTAACTTATTGTTTAAACTTCATAGTTTTTGGATGGTTTGACGAAATTTTTGATCATCTTCTGGCGATAAATAAATACGATCCACTAGGTGGATATATTCTTGTTTGTTAAAGGCTCTCATTCTTTCATAAAACGGCATAGCTTTACCTGATGTTTCGTTAATAATATACACAGGATTTGTTTGTTGTTCATTATACGGCTTGTCATGTCTGCCTCGTCTCCACTGAAAATCTTTAGAATCCACTAATTCTGGTAAATCATAGTTCACATAAGAAGTGGAGCTTACGGGAATAAAAAACACATTTTTTTGTTTAAGCCAGTTTTGAACTTTTTTGAGTTTTTCTTTAAACTCTGCTCGTTTTGTATAAGGGTAATTGAGTTCATAAGACCTTTTAAAGGGTTGTTTTTTAATAATACGATGTGCCCAGGGGTTGCCGTTTTTGCTTGCCATTTTGAGATGTTCAAACAGGGCATCATCCGTACAGTGCATATACTCTTTTATATTAGAGGGGATATGAAAACAGCAATCGGGGCTTGCAAAATAGTGATAAAGCATCTCATCCATAGCCACCATTTTATTATGAAAATAAAGGGCTAACCCCATGTGCCTTCGACCCAATAAAAAACTTTCTACACTGTAAATAGCCTTTTCCCCTATGGCTAAAAAGGCTTTATTATCGTTAATATAAATATGGAGGTTTTTTAATATCCAATCATGCCCGCAAAAGCCATAATCCACACCACAAAAAAACGAATCTCTTTGTAAATAATCAATACGATCAGCGTCTACATCGGAACTAATAATTTGCTTTAAAATAGGTTGAAAGTTTATTCCTTCTGAAACAAAAAAATCTTGAGGTTCGGGAGGTACATCTGGCTCCATTAAATGTACCACACATAAAGGATCAATGCCTAAATTGGCAATCAAGGGGTTTAAATCAGATTCTAAGAGAAATTTGAGCGTATAATGCTCGTGACTTGCCCTCATTATACTATTTTGTGTTTTGCTTTGAGAGGGTTTTGGCTGTGGCTTGTGCTTTAAAAAAGGCAAATTTAAGTCTGAAAGACGGGGCATGGCTTTTTCAGAAATATGAGACAAAGGACCATGACCTACATCATGCAACAAAGCTGCTAAACAAAGTGCCTGCCGAAATTGTTGTTTTTTCTTCTGCGAAAAAGGGGCATAGTGAGTAAATAACGCATCAAACATACAGCCTGCAACATGGAACACGCCTAAAGAATGTAAAAAACGATTATGCACAGCCCCCGGAAAAGCAAATTCAGCAAAACCTAACTGCCGGATGTAACGCAACCTCTGAAAAATAGCACTATCTACAATCTGTGCCTCCTCATCAGAGAAAACAATATACTTATGAATAGGGTCTAATATACGCAAAGTTACTCTCTCACACTCCTTATCTTTTATGCCAGTGGTTTTACGACTGTATTTATACTTCTTTATGCCAGTTTATATGCCTCTTTTTATATGCCTCTTCTAATGCCCTCTTTTAATGCTTAGGCATTTTTTGCCCCACCTATGAAAAAACTTTATATAGCAAAGTTTTATTATAGCAAAACGCCTCTATAAGCAAATCTTCTTACACATTTGCAAGTCTTTAGTAACAAAATGGTAAAAAAATCGCCGATAACTGCAAGATAGCTTGACTAAAAGACACTTTTAGCCCATAACCACTAGAAAGAAACATAATAAAGAGAGGGAAAATAATGTCAGCTCAACTAAGAATGGGCTTAAAATTAGCTCAAAAGTTAAAAATGACCCCCCAGCTTCAACAATCTCTCAAATTGTTGACCTTACCTCTTACAGAATTAGAGCAAACCGTACGCAATGAACTTTTAGAAAACCCTGTTTTAGAAGAAATTCAAGAAACTGTAGAAGACCAAAGCACAGACGAACAACAAAACAAAGAAAATAGTGCTGTTTCTGAAGTCACCAATTGGTTGGAATTCACCAATTCCAGTGCATTACAAGTAACCCGTTACGATCATCAAAAGCAAAGTGGGGTTTCTGTTGTCAACTGGGAAAATGTTGTATCTACAAGGCAAAGTTTAGCAGATCATCTTATGTGGCAAATTCAGATGAGTGGTTTTTCTAATGAAGAAAAAGCCCATCTTACTTTGTTAGTAGACCATTTAGATGAAAACGGTTATTTACGAACTTCACTACAAGACATCGCAAAAGAATCTTCTGGCACTAGTATTGCTCAACTTCAATCAGCTTTAAAAATTTTACACACAATGGATCCTAGTGGTGTAGGGGCTCGTAATTTACAAGAGTGCTTGCTTATTCAAGCTCGTCATAGTCAAGAAGATACAACAGACCTTATCACTTTAATCACCAAACATTTACCAGATTTAGAGAGTAAAAATTTTAAGCTCATTGCAAAAGCTATGAATTTACAAGAAGAAGAGGTGATGGATCTTTACAAAATCATCAATTCTATGGAGCCAAAACCTGGGCGACAGTTTGTATCACAACCTACTCAATATGTTACACCTGATGTATATATCACTAAGGATACAGATGGGTATAAAGTATCTCTCAATGAAGACAGTTTACCGCATTTAAAAATTGCTGGTATTTATCAAGACATGTTAAAAGGGTTAGAAAAAGAGCAAAACAATGTTATTAATTCAACACAAAAATACTTGCGTCATAAAATGAATTCAGCTTTATGGCTTATTCGCTCTTTAAATCAACGGCAAAAAACTATTTTTGAAGTTACTTCTGCTATTGTTCGTCATCAAAAAGCTTTTTTAGACAAAGGTCCCATGGGTATTAAACCACTAATATTACAACAAATTGCTGACGAAGTAGGTGTGCATCAATCTACTGTCAGTCGCATTACTACCAATAAGTATGCTCACACACCTCAAGGTATTTATGAGTTAAAGTATTTTTTTAACACTGGTATTCAAACAGAAAATGGCGATTATATTACAGGAGAGCAAGTGAAGTGTCATATTCAATCTTGCATTCAAAACGAAGATAAAAAACATCCTTTATCTGATATTGCTTTAGGTCAGCTTCTACAAAAAGATTTAGGTGTCAGCTTAGGGCGAAGGACTATTATTAGGTATAGAGAGTTACTGAAAATCCCTGCTCCCAACCAAAGGCAGAGTTAAACAAGTGTGAACTTGACAATTTGTGAGTTGGTTTATGAGAGATTGTCTTTTTACAAGTGAATCTGTTTCTGAAGGTCATCCAGACAAAATGGCGGACCAAATTAGTGACGCCATCTTAGATGCTTTTTTAACTCGAGACCGCTTAAGTCGTGTAGCTTGCGAAGTTATGTTGACTAAGGATTTAATCATCATTGGTGGTGAATTTACTAGTAAAGAAACGATAGATATTCAAAAACAAGCAAGATCGGTGGTGCGTCACATTGGTTATGACGATATTAAAAAAGGGTTTGACTACAAGTCGTGTTCTATTTTAGATGCTATGCATGCACAAAGTAAAGATATAAGTGCCGGTGTAGGGCATGGCAAGTCTCAAGGGGCGGGCGACCAAGGTATGGTATTTGGCTACGCTGTAGACGAAACAAAAGAGTACATGCCTTTAAGTATTGACTTATGCCATAAAATGATGAAAGCTTTATCTCAATTAAGAAGAACAAATACTTGGGCTAAAAAGCATATATGGCCGGATAGTAAAAGTCAGGTAACAGTGCAGTATGAAAATGGTAGAGTGGTACATATTCCATCTTTAGTGGTATCCACACAGCATGCTCCTAATGTAACTATAAAACAGTTAAAAGAATTTTTAACAGAAGAGGTGATTGACAAAGTTTTACCTCGTTCATTGACAAAAAAACCTCAAAAAATATTTATCAATCCTACGGGGCGATTTGTAGTAGGGGGACCTTGTGGAGATTGTGGCTTAACGGGGCGAAAGATTATTGTAGACACTTACGGAGGGCATGGGGCTCATGGGGGAGGGGGTTTTTCTGGTAAAGACCCTTCTAAAGTGGATCGCTCAGCAGCTTATGCCACTCGCCACATTGCTAAAAACATTGTAGCAGCAGGTTTAGCTAAAAAATGTTTAGTACAAGTAGCTTATGCCATAGGGGTAGCTCAACCAGTTAGTTTTATGATAGAAGATTACGGCACTTTAACAGTATCTAAAAACAAATTATTAGATATAGTTAAAAAGCTATGGGATTTAAGCCCAGCGGGCATTATTGCAGAGTATGATTTATTAAAGCCTATTTATTTAGCAACAGCCTCTTACGGGCATTTTGGTCGTAAAGAAAAACATTTTAAATGGGAACAATTAGATAAGGTATCTGCTTTACAAGATGCTTTTTCTAAAACTAATAATCCTCAAAAAAGGAGGCATTTTGCGTAACATCCATTATCGTATACAAAACCATTTATTTAATATAGGTGATATATAAGTCATGATAAAAAAAGATTCTTTTAAAAAAAACATTAATAAACAATCTCTACTTTATCACAGTCAAGAGCCAAAGGGTAAAATCCAAGTGGGACCCACTAAAGCGGTAGATACAGATTATGATTTATCTTTAGCTTACAGTCCGGGGGTGGCAGCCCCTTGTGTGGCTATTGCTAAAAACCCTGCTTTAGTGTATGAGTACACAATTAAGAGCAATTTAGTAGCGGTTATTAGCAATGGTAGTGCCGTGCTGGGTTTAGGTAATATTGGTCCATTAGCTGCAAAGCCTGTTATGGAAGGCAAGGGTATTTTATTTAAACAATTTGCTGGTATCAATGTGTTTGACATTGAGTTAAAAGCTCAAACGGTAGAAGAGTTTATTTCTATTTGCCAAGCATTAGAGCCTACTTTTGGTGGCATTAATTTAGAAGATATAGCTGCTCCTCTTTGTTTTGAGATAGAAAAGCAATTAGAAGAAAAACTCAACATCCCTGTATTTCACGATGACCAACATGGCACGGCTATTATTACAGCAGCGGCGTTGTTAAATGCCTGTCATATTCAGAAAAAAAAGCTCAGTAAAATCCGGGTGGTATTTAATGGGGCAGGGGCTGCGGGTATTGCGTGTGCTAGATTGTTACTAAGTTTAGGTGTAAAAAAGCATCATATTATTATGTGTGATTCGAAGGGTGTTATTCATACTGACAGAAAAGAAAACATGAATATTTATAAACAAGAATTTGCTATTCGCACTCGTCAACGCACTTTAGAAGAGGCTTTATATAAAGCGGATGTATTTATTGGTTTATCGGTAAAAGATGTACTAACGGCTGACATGTTAAAAAGCATGAGTAAAAGACCTATTGTATTTGCTATGGCCAATCCGGATCCGGAAATTACGCCACAAAAAGCCCGAGCGGCTGTACCGGATGCCATTATTGCCACAGGAAGGAGTGATTACCCTAATCAGGTCAACAATGTATTAGGTTTTCCGTCTATTTTTCGTGGAGCATTAGATGTGCAGGCCACTCATATTAACGAAGCGATGAAAAAAGCAGCTGTATTTGCTTTAGCTGATTTAGCCAGAGAAGATGTGCCAGACAATGTCTCTAGGGCTTATCAGAATGAGGTATTTCATTTCGGACCTAATTACATTTTACCTAAGCCATTTGACATGAGGGTATTGACTAGGGTGGCACCAGAGGTGGCAAAAGCCGCTATGGAATCGGGGGTGGCACAAAAGCCCATTAAAGATTTTGAAAAATACAAACAACGGTTAGCCAACTTTCAAAGTCGGAGGAGAGGTTTTATTCGTCAAATTATCAATCGGGTAAGAAATACAGCAAAGGTCAAAAAATGGGACAAAGCTCGTATTGTTTTCCCTGAAGGTAGTAGTAAGCGTACTTTAAAAGCACTTAACACATTAATGAATGAAAACTTACTACACCCTGTATTGTTAGGGGATTCTCAAGAAATTAAACATCTCATACAAGAAATGGAATTAGACGAGCTTAGTAATATGAAAAATGTTGATATTATCAACCCTTCTGGTAGTACATTACTTAATCAGTATATGAATACTTTTTATCAGTTAAAAAAAAGAAAGGGGATTTTAAAAAAAGAAGCAGCAAGGCTTATGACAGATCCAAATTATTTTGGTGCTATGATGGTGCATCTGAACCAAGCTGATGGGCTGATTACAGGGGCGACACAAAACTATGTAGACAGTGTGAGACCTATTTTACAAATTATTGGCACGGGGAAAAGAAAGATTGCATCTGGGATGAACATTATTTTAATTAACGATCAGATTTTATTTTTTGCTGACACGACGGTGAACATCAATCCCAGTGCAAAAGATGTAGCCAATATTGCTGTTCACACAGCTCGGGTGGCACAGGGGATGGACATTCAGCCTAGGATTGCGATGCTTAGTTTTTCTAATTTCACCAGTCGTCAGGAAAACCCTAAAAAAATGAAAGAAGCTGCTGACTTAGTTAAACAGTGGTATCCGGATTGGATAGTGGATGGGGAGATGCAGGCTGACACAGCGGTAAATCCTCACATTATTAAGCATATTTTCCCTTTTTGCCCTATACAACAGGGGGCTAATGTATTGTTATTTCCTAATTTAGATGCAGGCAATATTGCTTATAAGTTAGTACAGCAATTAGGGTCAGGGGAAGTATTAGGACCATTTTTAATGGGAGTTAATAAACCAGCTAATGTATTACAAAGAACATGTACTACGGAGGAGGTTGTGAACACAATAGTTATGACTTGTTTAAAAATACAAGTGTATAAAGAACGATCAGAAAAAAAACCTTTTTAACCCATACCTACACTTAATAACACAAAAAAACACTTTGATTTTTTTAATATTTAGATATAGAATAAACACTCTTGGAGAAGTAAGGTATGAATTTTGTGGCTGTACATCCAGCTATTTTGCGTTGGGCAAAAAAACGAAGTGGTCAAAGCACTCAGTACCTCTATAAAAAATTTCCTAAATTAAAATCATGGGAAGAGGGTAAAATAAAACCCACATTAAAGCAGTTGGAAAAATTTACCAAAGCAGTTCATATTCCTATAGGTTATCTATTTTTAGATAAGCCTCCTATTGAAAAAACTCCTATTCCTGATTTTCGTAAAATGCCTAACACAAAGCAAAAAAAACCAAGCCCTAACTTATTAGATACACTTTATATTTGTCAACAGCGTCAAAATTGGTATAAAAATTATCTGCATTCTATGAGAGAGCAACCCTTAGACTTTATTGGCTCTGTTCAACCTTTATCTAATAATATTATTAAAACTGCTGAATGCATCCGTAAAATTTTACACTTTAAAATTGAGGAAAGGCAAAGTTTAAGTACATGGACCAGTACTCTTAATCAATTAATTGAACAAGCCAATTCTGCAGGTATTCTAGTTATGGTCAACGGAATTGTAGGAAATAATACCAATCGTAAATTAAATCCGGAAGAATTCCGTGGCTTTGCTTTATCTGATTCTTTAGCTCCTTTGATTTTTATTAACGGAGCTGATACTAAAGCAGCTCAAATGTTCACAATAGCTCATGAATTAGCCCATTTATGGATCGATAAAACAGGTTTATCTAATGCTCAAGCTCTTTCTATCTCTAATCATCAAATTGAAAGTTGGTGTAATAAAGTAGCAGCAGAATTGCTTGTACCTTTTAATATTATTAGTCAACAGTTTAATAATAAAAAAATACAATCTGATTTTAATAATGAAGTTCAACGGCTTGCAAAATACTTTAAGGTGAGTTCTTTAGTAATTTTGCGTCGTCTTTATGATATAAAAAAACTAGAAGCTAAAAAATTTAATAAACTTTATAACAAAGAGCTAACAAAATTACGTACGATCCAAAAGAGCAAACAAAGTAGTGGTGGAGATTTTTTTCTCACTTTAGAGGCTCGTGCCAATCCTCATTTTATGAAAGCATTGGTATCTCATACTTTAGAAGGTTACACTCCTTTTAGGGAATCGTTCCAATTACTTGGCATCAAGAAAATGGCAACTTTTAAAAAAATTGGAAAAAACTTTGGAATAAATTGTTAATGGTTTATTTACTAGATGCTAATATTTTTATTCAAGCTAAAAATCTACATTATGGGATGGATTTTTGTCCTGCTTTCTGGGACTGGATTATTAAAAGTAATGCTAAAAAAAAATTATTCAGTATTGAAAAAGTAGAAGATGAATTAAAAGCCATAGAAGATGATTTATCTAAATGGGCAAAAAAAAGAGGGAATATTTTTTTTTTAAAACCTGATGAACTAGTATTACAAGCTTTAGCAGAAATTAGCCGTTGGATAAACAAGCAAGATTATGAAAGTGGAGCTAAAAATATATTCCTTCAAGGTGCAGATTATTACCTTATAGCTCAAGCAAAATCAAAACAATACACTATCGTTACACATGAAATACCTTCTGATTCAAAGAAAAAAATTAAGATCCCGAATGTTTGTATTGGACTTCAAATAAAATATATAACACCTTATGAAATGCTAAGAAAAGAAAAAGCTCAATTTATACTCAAAACTTAAAAACAACCTGTTTCAGTTATATTGAATGTTAAAATATTTTAGTATAGACATAACCAGGGCGTCTTAATAAATTAAAAGTATCAATATAATAAATATTTTTATTAGAAGTAGAAGCACAAGCTTCGGCTAATAAACCTTTTTTAGCTTTTGTATTCCAAAAAGGATGAATAATAATATCATTTTTTAGTTGGTACACAACGATCTAACCTTCTATGTAGAAATGAAATTAAAGAAAAGCAGTCTATAATATCATCTTCATCCCCTTGCCATAAAATTTTAGGCTGATGTGCAGTTGGATTTCTAAAAGCTGAAAAACAACCTTTTAATAAGGAAGCAAAACCCTTATGTTCACTTTTTTCAGTGTCAGTTTGTAATTTATTAAAAGCTAAAAGAGGTTGCTCAATAGAAAACACTTTATCCACAAGAAATGTACCATCTTCATCTATTTTTGACTTTTCACGAATACGCTCTGCTAATCCTTTACTAGCTTCAAATACTGCATGAAATAAGTTATCTTGCATTAATTCAGATTTACAATACTTTAATACCTCTGCATGCATCTTTCTTCCTCTAAGTTTTGAGCGAATTGTTTTTACGCTTTTTTCTACTTCATCCAATGTTTGTACTTTTTTGCAATAACAAATCTGTCCAGTACTTTCATAGGTTAAACCAGAAAATACCAATATTTTGTTTAGTTCTTCTCTATGAGTCTCAAATGTTTCTTTCTGTTCAATAAAATTAACAGGTTGAAAAAATGTTCGTATAAAATCAATTATTTGGTTGGAACACTTATATTTCTTCTGACTTTCCATAAAGATTGAATAGAGTCGTCTCCATTTTGTAGATACTCCAGAATTATCTATTATATTCTTTTCCTGTAAAACACGATCAATATCTGATCCTGTACCAATTTCTCCAAGACACCTAGATAAAACTTTTAAGTGAGCAGAATCAAATGTAGGTATTTTGTTCATTATTGCCTCCTGTTTGAAAGTTTATAATACATAGTTATTTTTGTTCCCATACAGAGGTTATTTTTTGATGTATTTTTTCTTCATTTATTTTTATTAGTTTTTTGCAAGATTCAATATAAGTTTTTTCTTGCTCAATGTTCGCAACAATCTTTTTCTGTATATCTAAAGGTGGTAGTGGTATTTTAATTAAATACACATGATTTCTATTTATTCCAGGAACTGCTGATTGAGAAGAAATTTTTTCTAAATTAATCTTATTTAGTTGGAAAAATAAAAACTTTAAATTTACTAAATGTACCTTTTTAACTTTAACATAAAAAGTTGTATCTATTGGAAAGCCACTTTGTTCATAATAGTTTACCTTACCAGCAGAACCTTTTCTTCCTACTATAATCAAAGGAGCTTTTATCAAGTACTTATTATGATAACCAACAATACCATTAGAACCAAATACAGGATAACAACCTACTTTTCTTTTAGATTTTTTTAAAGCTTTTCCATATTCTAAACTGAATATTTTTCCTAATTCTACTATAGGGTACGAAGGATCAATCTTAATAGTAGGTTTATAGTTTGTTATAATTTGTTTGGCACCATCAATAATTTTTTGGTAAGCTTCAAGCTCAGCTACAATTTCTTTTTGTACTTCCAAAGGTGGTAATGGTATTTTTATTTGCTTTAAGTGTTTTCTACTTATTCTTTGCCTACTAGAACCAGTTAAATAAATACCAATTTTAGAATACCAATTTTTACATGTTGTTAAATATAATAAAAAAATAGCATGTAATCGTGTTTTGTTCACTCTTATAATAGTACAATCTACAGCTGTAATCATTTTTGTACTTAATAATGGTACCATACAAGCTCTACCTACAGGATCAGGTAATCTTGATATTAAAATATCACCTGGTAATACTTCAGTACAATTTAATCTTTCAAATGTTTGTTTAGTAATAAATCTAGCTTTATCTATTTTATTTAAATACTTTCCTATTCCAATATTACCTGTTTGTATAAGTCTGATTCCTGTTTTTGATTGATCTTTTGATTCAACCCAATCACCATCTATAAAAACTTCACACACTGTGCCTAATCCTACCATGGGGTATTTAGTTATTCTTTGCTTTGTTACTTTATACAGACTGTTAGTCAAATTATAATCACCATCCTTTGAGATTTTATTTTTATTAACTAAGTAGGCTAACTTGCTTTTTAATTTTTGGTTTTTACCCCATGCTTTTAACACTTTAAAAGCTTCTGGTAAATCATTTTTACTAATCTGTGTCCGTTTTGCTCCTAAATCAAAACCATCATTTTGTACATCTATAAACAAAACTTCTTTATTTCTTTTCACCCTTTGCTTATCTAAAAATAAAATACTAGTTTTAACTCCTGCATAAGGCTGAAACACCCCTTTAGGAAGACTTACTACAGCCCAAAGAAGATGATCCTCCACTAGCTTTTTTCTTAATGCTTTATAAGCTTTATCATTTTTAAAAATAATACCTTCAGGTACAATAACACCTGCCCGTGCATTATTTGTTAAATGCTCTATTATATAATCCACAAACAAAACTTCTGCCCGATTAGCTAAAATAGAAAACTTTTTATGAGGGCATATACCTCCTTTAGGAGTCATAAAAGGAGGATTAGCTAGAATTACATCAAATTCATCTCCCCAACGATCATCATGAGTTAATGTGTCGTATTCATAAATTTTTGGTTTATTAAAATTATGTAAAAACATATTTACTAAAGAAAGTTTAACCATTTTTGGGGATATGTCATAACCTATAATATTTTTTTGTAATTGCCTTTTATCTGCTGGTGTTAACCCTCCCTTTGCAAAATTGTAACCATGCTTTTTTAAATTATAATTTTTTGAATTATTTTTGATAATATGTTTATAAGCAGAAATTAAAAACCCTGCCGTTCCACAAGCAGGGTCTAAAATAGACTCACGCTTTTTAGGATCTACTACCTCTACCATAAAATCAATAATATGCCTCGGAGTGCGAAACTGCCCCGCATCCCCTTGAGAGCTTAAAATAGAAAGCAAATACTCAAAAGCGTTACCTAATGTTTCGCTATGATCATAAGTAAAGCAATTTATTTCCTTTAAAAATAAATTTAAAGTTTTAGCATCTCTATAAGGTAAAAAAGCATTTTTAAAAATTTCTCTAAAAAGAGGGGGTAGATTTTCATTCTTAGGTAGTTTGCTAATAGCTTGTATGTATAAGCTCATCCTTTTTTGACCAGAAAGCTTTATATCAATAATGTTAGACCAAGAATATTTTTTAAAGTCCCCTGTAAAAAACTTTGCCTTACCCCCTAGTTGTTTTGAAGCCTTATCCATATCATACATAAATTTGTAAATTAAAGCTGTTGTGATTTGATCCACCTGGGAGGTCGGATCAGGTATTTTGCCAACAAGAATGTCTCTTGCTGAATCTATTTTTCTTTTTGTCTGTGTATCTAACATAACTCAACTTTTGTCTTGAGAAAAAATACTCTAACAATGACACCTTTTTTCAACACCCATTGGGTTTAAATAAAAAATCAGGCTGCAATTGCTCTTCTGGAATATCTGTTTCCAAAGGTAAATAAATTTCAGTTTGTAAATTTATTTGTTTTAAGTATTGACACATCATAGGACCTACCACCTTCCAACTTAAACCACCTAACCCACAACCTAAAGCTGGTAAAGCTAAAGAGGTAATACCTTGGTTTTGATAATTGGTCACCAACCACTTTAAACCTTTTTCAATGCCTTCAAGAGGGGATTTTTCTCGCCAATGATTCTTGGTGGGAAATAGCAAAAACCAACGATGACCATTTTCTGTCACAGCAGAAGGCACATCCTCCATAAGAGCTCTAACAAAATTAGCCTCTCTTTTATAAAGAACAGGAGTCCCCATTTTTAATTTCCTTTTATAGCAAAGAGCTTGATACTCTGTGTAGACATCCGGAAACTGATTTTTAGATCGAGAAGCCAAACCTTTACCCATAACACCCACAGTATTAACACTGATTGTAAAAGTTTGCATTTCTGCAAAAAACATATCCCCCTTTTTTAAAGTAATATGAGCTAACCCTTCTTTTTGACTGGTTTGTTGTTGAAAAGGAAAAATAACTTGTTTGTATTCAGAAAGAAAAAACATTTTAGGATTTAACATAATATTTAAACCACCTATATCTATGCTTTGCCTAATTTGATTAGCGATTTTTTGAGTGGCTGTATAGATTCCTATAATTTTGTCCTTTGGAATATGATCTTGAACTAATACTTCTGCCATAATTTTTCTATTAGAACCATCTTCTGCACTCCAATATTCCCGTTCAAACTGTTCAGAATTTAAAACACTTAAGCCTTTATTTTTATCTTCAAAAAACTGTGTTATTGAGGAGGAGGCATTGCCATCTGTAATACCTATATTCAAACTATCTATAATATCTGCATCAATCTCTAAAACCACAATATTTTCTATTCCAAATTCTTTAATCACCCGATAAAGCATGGGATTGCGAGCTTGAAAATATACATTCGCATAGTCCCAAAGAGATTTTCCTCTAAATTCCCTTTCTTTTCTCCTAGCAATAACTTCCTTATCATAAATAACCTTTTTCTTAAGAATCCGACTCCATACAGGTGCTTTACGATGAGATAAGATTCCATTTTTTAAAATGGACTTTAAATTATCTCTATGAGATATATAATATAAATGCTTTGGTCTATTCATAACAGTAATTATAACCTCTTATAAAACAATTAGTCCAGAAAAGTAGTTAAATTCACATAGTTTTTAATATACTCTGGTATTATTGTTTGCCAGCCAGTTTTTTTTCCTCCTAAAGCTTGAAAATCTTCCATATCAAAACCAGCATTAGTATAAAGAGATGTAAGTTCTTTATTATCAATAATATCTCTAAATTTTGAATTCGTAATATAAGATCTTATATAATTTACAATGTATGGAACATATTGAGGGTCTGGGTTATAAATAGAAATAAATTTATCACACTCGTCTTTTAAAAGTTCTTCTTTTTTTGGAAAAGAATCAATCACTCCAAATACCCTCTGTAAAACTTCTCTCCAAGTAATTCGCCTATCTAGTTGCACTGCTTTTTTTATCTTTTCTAAACTCAAATATAGCTCTGGTTTATCTTCATATTTTTTAACAGCTATAGCTTCTGCTTTTTGCCATTGTTCCTTATTTACAGCTAATTTTAATTCTTTATCTTTAACCAGAACATCTTTTGCCTTTCCCCATAGTTCCCTATCTACTCTCATACCTTCTAACCCTACTGCTTTTTCAGAAAGAGTTTTTAAAGAATCAGGATCATTAACTCTAACTTCATCAATATTAATACCTGCACCTTCTTCTGTGCTTGTATTTTGACCTTTTAACAGTGGCAGTTTTAAAGCTTCGTCATAGTTAAATTGATTTTCAAAAAATTCACAAACCGCAAAAAAATCAAACAGTTTAAATTTGTCTTTTTTTATTTTGTGTTCTTGATTGTTTTCATCCTTATATTTAAAAATGAATTTTCTAGTGCCACGCCCTTTCATTTGTATAAAATCTGTGGGAGAAAACACTGGTCTCATTAAACAAAGGTTTAAAATATCCTGACAATCATAACCTGTTGTCATCATACGCACTGTCACACAAACTCTTGTTTTACTAGACTTGTAACCCTCTAAACACTTTGTATAACCATTTAATTTATTATTAGCAAAATTGATAGTATGTTGCTGAGCATTTTCAACATTAGATGTAACTTGTACAGCAAAATCAGAATTGTACTTGCCAGCCCATAAATTATGAGCCATTTTATTTAAAATCTGAGTAATTTTAGAAGCATGCTTTTGACTAACACAAAAAATAATACTCTTTCCAATCTCTCCACTTATTGGGTCTTTAAGAGCATGATCTAAAAAAGTTTTACAAAAAGCTATATTTGTTTTTTTAGAAAAAAACTTTTTCTCAAAATCTGTTTGATAAAAAACTTGCTCCTCTTCTTCTTGATCTTCATCTTCAATTTTAACACTATAGCCTTTTTCTGATAATAACTCTGTTGTTATGTCTGTTCTAGCATCCGATACAACAGGGTTAATTAAATACCCTTGTTTTACTCCGTCCATTAAACTATATTTAAATGTTGGCTCACTATCTTCACAACCAAATGTAGTATAAGTATCTAAGAGAAGTCGCCTTTCCCACTTTCTTTGATCTTTTTCTGCTAACTCTTGTTTATTAATGTTTTTCAAATAATCTTTCGGAGTAGCTGTTAAACCTAGCTTATACCCTATAAAATACTCAAATACTGCCCGACTATTACCACCAATAGACCTATGAGCTTCATCTGAAATAAGTAAGTCAAAATCTGTTGGGGAAAAAAATCTTTTATACTTATTGCCTGCTAATAAACTTTGCACAGTGGAAATAACAATTTCTGCCTTATTCCAATTGTCTTTGTGTTCTTTATAAATTACTGATGTATAATCATTTTTTAAATAGTTTGTAAAATGCTTATAAGCTTGATCTTCAAGCTCTAACCTATCAACTAAAAATAAAATTCTTTTTGCATTTCCTGTTCTAAGAAAAAGCTTTATAATAGCTGATGAAAGCAAGGTTTTACCTGTTCCTGTTGCCATTTCAAATAAAAACCGCTTTTTATCTTTTTGAGCATCAGCTTGTAAAGCCTTAATAGCCTTAACTTGATAAGGTCGTAAAATACGAACCCCATATTGATCTGCTAAAACCTGTTTTTTATCAGGGTTATTCCAGTCAGGGTCTTGAAGAAGCTCCGGTTTTTGAGAACTAGCAATGTAGTCCTCGCTAACCAATTCCTGCGATAACTTTTTAGGACTAGGTTTAAAACAAATTCTATGCTTAAAAGACTCCTGAGTAGGGAATTCTATAATCCCTTCAGGGTTACCAGATTCTAAATCCCAAAAATAATGTAAATTTCCGTTAGATAAAATCACAAAACGAACATTAACACTATGAGCGTATTTTCTAGCTTGCTCTTTAGCATCTAAAGGGTCTTTTTCTTCTCTTTTTGCCTCTAATACCGCCAAAGGAAAACCTTTTGCATCTAACAGTACATAATCTACCCTACCATTTTTTGTGTTTTCAAAATTATCACCTTTAGCTAATAGGTCTTTTTTAGTAATTTTAACATTTAGTTCTAATTGAATGTTAGCTGTTTTTTTAGAATCTTTTGGATCATCAAAAAATCTCCAACCTGCTTTTTCTAACAGTTTGTTGATTTTAATACGAGCTTGAGCTTCTTTTTTAATAGACATATTCTTCTTGTTTGTATTTGAAAGATTTTATTATAACAAAAACATAAGGAATAGTCAAGAGGTTATTAAAAGTAATTATGCTGATTTTTATCAATATTGTCAAAAGTGTCTCAAAATGATACACTTTTATTAAAGATAATAATTTGCTTAACTGATATGTAAAGAAAAAAGATCGATAGCCTATTAGGAGATTTAAAAACTACTGCTTTTTTGAATGCTGTTTCTGTAGCTTTTTAAGCTCTTTTTCTGATAGCCCCGTCACCTCTGCAATAAACGGAATATCTACATTTTTCCGAAACATATTCGCAATCACCTGTCGTCTTTCTTCCAGCCTGCCTTTTAGCTCACCAACTTGCATACCCTCTTGCAAGTATTTTTGTCTGGCTTGCAACATACCCTTCTTTATGCCTTTTGCCGTAGCTTCATCTAATGAGTATTGTAATGGTGCCATAACTCTTTCCTCCTTATCTGTTATTGTTTTAGCCTCTATCTTTCGCACGACCGTCCAACTAAAGTTCGGATCATACCTGACTATATAATCTGCAACCTTATCTATTAACTGTCTTCTTTTACCTATACTTATAACCTTGCTTAACTTAAATAAATCCCTTATCGTGCTATACTCTAACTTCCATATATTTTGCAGTATAAATAGTACCGGGCGAGAAAGCAAGTCCTCTATCTTCTTATCCCTTACATTTAGCTTGCTTATGTTAAGCAATCTATAACTAAAATTCAGCACATTTTTACCGAATGCTTGTTTTAAACTGCCTTCAAAGCCTGTTAAGCTATCTTGAAAAGCTAAAGGCTTGTTCCACTGCTTTTGCCTGCCATGGTAGATAACAATAGGTATAATGGGGAGTTTTGTTTTCTTGTAAATAGATGTTTGGTACTCCAGTAATTGTTGATGAATATTAGGTGCTTGTGAGCTTTTATGCTCTACTAAAAAAAGCATGCCTACTGTTTCGTTACTAGCTTTTTTCAGCTTTGCAGAAAGAAGAAGATCTGTACGCTTTTCTTTAGAATCTTGGTCTATAAAAGTAGTAACTTCTGATTTAAGAGTGTTCCAATCAAAAAGAGCCATTTCTTGAGGGGTGAACACTAAGCGAAAAAGGTCTAGACAGTGCTTAGGTTTGGTGTAGATTTCTTTAAAGAAAATGTCGTGCAAAAAAGCTTTGCTTTTTTTGCCCTGCTTTGGGGCTTGTTTTAGGGCTTTTTTGTTCTGTTGTTTGTTTTGCGATTGAGCTTGTTTGCAAGCTTTAGTGGTATCAGGTTTTATTTTAGCCATTATTTGCTCCTTTGTTTTTCATAATTTACCTCCTCCGTTGTATCCTAAAAAATTTCATCTACTAAACTACATGCAAAATCGAGTCCAAGCTTAAAAAAGATCTTCTGATGCCCCCAAAGGGGAGTATTTCTGATTCTGTTGCTTGCATGTACCCCAACCTCACCCAATCCATAGACTAATAAATGTAACTTTTTTGTGGTCAAAGAAGCTGGAGGGGGATATTTTTTGGGTCCAAGCGGAGCGTCCCACAAAAATCTTCCCCTCCCGCTTCGTGCCTCTCAAACAAAAAAATTTCCCAATGCTGATAATAAAAAAGCCCACTTTTGGACAAAAATATGTCCAAAAAATGTACATTTTTATGTACACTTTTTCATAAATGCACATTTTTTGCATAAAATATGAGATTGGTATGAGGTAAAGAACACCCAAGGCACAAGGCTTTTTAACTCAAAGTTTGTGTGGGGCGATGTGCCAAACAAACCAGCATATTAAGGGTAGCAAGCCTTAACGCTTCTCATTACATATATAATCTTTAGACTTTTATGGTACTTTTGGGGGTGAGGGTTTTACCCATTTTCTTTTTGTAGCTTTTTTTTGATGGAATCTGCTTTTTGGGTTAAGCTTTTTAAAGCTAAGTAGTTATTTGAAGTTATTAAAATACGATTTGCTTTACCGGTTTTTGCTTTTGTTTGTTTTTCCATTTTTTTTAAAAAGTCTCGCACTGCTTTTTCTGCTTGCATATATTTAAGTAATAATTCTTTTTTTTCTTGATAGTACTTTCTTATATATTCTCTGTCGTAGGCTCTTTTAATCTTTGTTTTGCAAGCTTTAGCCCCACAGGTCTTTTTTTTATTCTTTTTTATAATAAATTGCTTGCCACAAACAATACACTTAGTTTTTTGCCTTAAAGCTTTTTTAGGCATTATTTAAACCCCTTCTTAACATTGAGAGGCTGAAATAAATCAGCCTCCAATAATTAAGACATGTTGTGTGTAAAAGCTGTCTCACTAACCCTCACACACTTTACGCCCACCATAAACACAGGAGGTATTAAATTAGTGAGCATACTCTTTTAACTTTCAAACTCTATGTACATAACCCTGTACTAGCTCCACAATCTCCATTTGTGGCGAATTGCTTACATAATTTTGTAGGAGATGCCGAACAACCCGTATCCATATTTGTAGTAGATGCACTCGCACAATCATTTGTTGCACTTTGACAAGTTTTTAAAGGACTTGCAGGCTTTTCTTTCCCGTCATCACCAGATGCTGTACATCCAGTTTGAGTAATCCCACAAATTTTTGTTTTACCTATCAAAGCCCCCCCGTATGTTCTAAAGGTTGATCCGTTAGATGTATCCATTGACACACAAACTTTAAATTCATTATTAGCTGTACCTTTACTTATTTCAGCACAAAAGTTTGTTCCGCCTTTACCTACAGTACAAGTAGCGTCCCCAGGGCATGATATGCTTATCTTACCTAAGGTATCACAAGACCCAAAATCGTTTAAAACTAAGCAATTTTGTAAAGCTTTAACTATATTTGACGCTGAAGTATCACTTGCCACTCTCGCCGCATTATCCTTATAGTTTTTAAACTGCGGAATTGCTATCGCTGATATAATACCAATAATAGACACAGCTACCAACACCTCCAGCAAGCTAAAACCCTTATTGTTTAAGAGCTTTTTACATCGCTTGCGTGTAAAAAATTGTTTTATTTTATTCATTGTATCCTCCTTGTTGTTGTTTATTGTTTGTTTTTGTTTATCCTAGAATCAAAGCCTCTTAACTCCTTAGCTTCAGACGCTCCAACTCCCTTTAATCCATAATCCCATTCCATACCCCTAAGTTTTAAATCTGAATTGTACTTTTCAGCATGTTTTTTTAAAATCTCTAACTTGTGATTTGTATCCTTTACATAAGATTCCCACCTTGTGATCCTGTTATAGTAATAAAGTCCATAAAAACTTATACAGCACATGGTGAATCCAAAATGCATAAATAACAGAGCCGTTATGAATTTCTTATCATACTTTGTAAGGTTTGATTTTTCAGACATTACTGCCTCCATGTGTTTCAATTTGGGTGGATTCCTGCTCAACATTATCTCTGTCAATATCACTTAATAAACTATTTCTTTGGTATAAGGGGAAAAACCAATTCAAAACGAGTTCGGATTTAACGCAAAGTGGTAGCCTTTGGCTAACACTTTTGCGGTAAACCGCAGTCCAAAGCTTTTGACTTGGTTTTTCCCCTATACGCATAAAGTAGTCATAAGCGAATAATCCTCTCTGCACTTTATTATGTACAAATAACTTTCTGGATTCCCGCCTTCGCGGGAATGACAGTGGATGCAGGAATGACAGCGGACGCAGAAATGACAATGGTAGAAAAACCAGATTCGAAAACAAAAACATATATGCTTCATTGCAGAGAGAAAAACCATGCTCAAAACGAGTTCGGATTTGATACAAAGTGGTAAGCTGAAAGCTTGACACTTTGTAGCAAACCGCATGTTTGAGATTTTGAGCTCGGTTTTTCTCTCTGTGAAAGAAACTTTTTAAATAATGAACCAGCCTGGATTCCTGCCTTCGCACACCCAAAGGGTGTTTATTTTGACACACTCCTTGCACCAACAACTTAATAGCTGTCAATGGTACAAAATTCTTGCTGGATTCCCGCCTTCGCGGGAATGACAGTTGACGAAGAAATGACAGTTGACGAAAAAATGACGAGCGATGAAAGAAATAAAACAGATAACTAATGTAATTCTTTAATGCTGTTTTTAAATAGTGAAATGATGTTCTTGAATAGTGAGAAAACCAATTCAAAACGAGTTCGGATTTGATACAAAGTGGTAAGCTGAAAAGCTTGACACTTTGTGGCAAACCGCATGTTTGAGCTTTTGACTTGGTTTTCTCACTAACCAAGTACTTACAACTAACCAAATATTTATAGAACCGAGTAAAGAGAAAACGATAAAGAGCGTTAGCTCTTTTACTCCCCCCGCTTAGTAAGCGGGGGGTTGGGGGGGTGATTAAATTAATTAATAGATGTAACGATGTAACGATGTAACGATGTAACGATGTAACGATGTAACGATGTAACGATGTAACGATGTAACGATGTAACGATGTAACGATGTAACGATGTAACGATGTAACGATGTAACGATGTAACGATGTAACGATGTAACGATGTAACGAGAATAACACATTAGCTTCATATTGTCAAGCCTTTGTGTAAAAATAATCTTACTAAAAGTAAGTTTAAAAAAAAGCATTAAAAATTATCTCCAATAGTGTTGTGCCTTAATGTTAGCTTTATCGGCGGGATTAAAAAAGACTTTAGTACTTTTTTTTAAAATAATCTGGACTTGTGGCTGGATTTTAAACAGCAACAATTTTTGTCACCGCCCGTGGCTCGCCAAAAAACCCACCACTGGGCTAGTTAGTGACTAGGTTTTAAACAATCGCCCCGCTTAAAAAAAAAATTAAAGTTTTTTTACTTTTTTTCTAAAGTGTCTCATTTTGAGACACTATTGTTAAAGATAATAACTTGCTTTAAATTATCTTGCATCAATCTATATTTGAAGCACTGATGCAAACTTTTTAAGATGGGTTCTTTAAGCTTTCAGAAAAAGAGCTAAAAAAGCTACAAAAAAAGCATATCTCAAGCAAAAACACCATGTAACTGGAGAGGTAATTGTTTGGCAGAAAAATAAAAAAATCTCTGTAATTTCAATAGTTTAACCCATGTAACGGGCATGTAACTGGAGGAGCTGATTACATGGCAATAAAATGAAAAAAGTTCTTTGATTTTAAGGGTTTAAGCCATGTAACTCAGCATGTAACTGGAAATGAGTAGTGAATATTCGCAAAAAAAGCTGTTTTTAGTGAGTTATCAGGGTGTAGTGTATAAAAAATAAGCTTAATTTTTAAGTAAAAATGGAGCTGAAACTTGCAATCTTTGTAAATTTTAGGACTTAGGTTTTAATACTTAAAAATAAATTGTATGTATGATACCCTGTTATTGTAATGAACAATTCGCAATTTAAACAACTCATAAAAAGCCTTTTACAAGCTCAGGAATCAGAGTGGTTGGAATTTAAAAAGAGCAATGATAATCCTGATGGTATTGGCAAAAACATATCTGCTATTTCTAACTCAATAGCATTATTAGGAAGGGACCAAGGGTATATATTATGGGGTATTGATAATAAGAGCAAAAAAATTTTAGGAACAAGCTTTCAACCCAAAAAATTTAAGATCGGAAATGAAGAGTTGGAAAATTGGCTTTCAAGATTGTTAAATCCTAAAATTGATTTTAGGATTTATGAAAAAGAAATTGATAAAAAAAATATTATTTTGTTGGAAATTAAGTCTTCTGTAAACCAGCCTACAAGGTTTAAAGGTATTGAATACATACGCATTGGAAGTTATACAAAAAAATTACAAGAACATCCTGAAAAAGAGAAAACACTTTGGAAAGTATTTGATGTTAAGTCTTTTGAAAATGGGATAGCTTTGGAAAATATCACTTCTGATGAAGTTTTGAAATTGATAGACTACCCAGGTTATTTTAAAAAGGCTGATCAGCCTATTCCTGAAAAGCATTCTTCTATCTTAGATCGTTTAACGACTGAACAAATTATTGTTCCTAAAAATGCTTCTGGAATCTATAACATAACAAATCTAGGTGCTGTTTTATTTTGTAATGATTTAAAAAATTTCCAAAGGCTTATTAAAAAAGCACCAAGAGTTATTGTTTATAAAGGGACTGACCGTATTCATGGAATAAGAGAAAAACAATTTAATAAAGGATATGCTATAGATTTTGAAAATATCGTTGATTATGTTGACAGTCAGGTTCCTAAAAATGAGGAAATACAAAAATCTCTTCGTAAAGAAGTTTCTATGTACCCTACTTTAGCTATTCGGGAACTTATAGCTAATGCACTTATACATCAGGATTTTAATTCTAAAGGTTCTGGACCAATGATTGAGATTTTTTCTGATAGAATGGAAATTTCTAACCCTGGAAAACCGCTAATTGATACTCTTCGTTTTATAGATGAACCTCCTAAATCAAGAAATGAATTTATAGTTAATTTTATGAGACGAGTGAATATCTGTGAAGATAGAGGAAGTGGTATTGATAAAGTTATTTTTGAAATCGAATTTTATCAATTACCAGCACCAGATTTTCGGGAAACAGGTTTTTCCACAATTGTTACACTTTTTGCAACAAAAACATTTTCTAAAATGACCACTGAAGAGCGAATAAGAGCCTGTTATCAGCATGCTTGTCTTCAGTGGGTTTCAGGGCGGTTTCTGACTAATTCAAGCCTTAGAAAAAGATTTGGCATTTCTGACAAAAACTATCCTATGGTTTCTCAAGTGATACGCACTAGTATAGAAAAAAAGTTGATAAGAAAAAAAAATGATCATAATTCCAATACTCATTCTTATATTCCAGCTTGGGGATAGATCAGAAATATAAGCTATAAAAATCTGTTTATTTTATAACCATCATTAATTTTTCAAGCAAAAAAACCATGTAACTGGAGGGTATGATGCGTTGCATTAAAACATCATAAAGTTCTGTAATTTCAATAGTTTAACCCATGTAACGGGCATGTAACTGGAGGAGGTGATTACATGGCAATAAAATGAAAAAAGTTCTTTGATTTTAAGGGTTTAAGCCATGTAACTCAGCAGGTAACTGGAAATGAGTAGTGAATATTCGAAAAAAAAGCTGTTTCTAGTGAGTTATCAGGGATTAACGCAAGAGCAAAGCAAAGCAAAGCAAAGCAAATAAGGTAAAACAGGCACCCAGTAATTAAATAGCAACTTCTTACAGCCTGAGCTGAGAAGGCATATTCCCACAAACCACCAGAACATAAAAGCTTGTAATTTTTACACCTTTAAAAAAAAAATATCTTTTATTTATAATCGGTTAGGGTCATGACAACTTAAGCCTTACATGATAAGGTTTAAATCTTGAAAATTATTAAGAAAAATAAGTATTTTGTGCGTTCCCGCATTTCTGAGAAGAAATTTCGCCATATTATTAAGCTTTTTTCGAATGATCTCACAGCTTCACAAATTGCTAGATTATCCAATATTAGCAGAAATTCTGTTAATAAAATCTTAAAAACTGTAAGATTAAAGATAGCTCAATTTTGTGAAAAAGAAAGTTTTTTTAAAAAAGGAGAAGTAGAAATAGATGAAAGTTATTTTGGAGCTAGACGAATCAAAGGCAGAAGAGGAAGAGGATCTTATGGTAAAACTATTGTGTTTGGTCTTAAACAAAGACAAGGTAAGGTTTATACTCAAATTATTAAAAATTGTTCACACAAGACCCTTATTCCCCTTATAAGTAATAGAATATCTAAATCTGCTACTGTTTATACAGATGGTTTTAAAAGCTACGATGGTCTAGTCAATATGGGTTACAAAAAACATTATCGTGTGTATCATGGGAAGAATGAATTTGCCACAAAACGAGGTAATGTGAAGAATCATATTAATGGTATAGAAAGCTTTTGGGGGACCTCCAAAGTGAGGTTATCAAAGTTTAGAGGAATGGATAAAGATACTTTTTACTTGCATCTTAAAGAATGTGAGTTTAGGTTTAATCACAGGAAGGATGACTTGTATACTTTGTTGTTAAAAATGATTAAAAATAACCCGCTTAAGTTGTCATGACCCATCGGTTATTATAAAAACAGTTTTTCACCAAAAAAGAAAGATAGGAGGATGTATTTATGAAAAATAAAACAATAATTTTAAGTGTGCTGGCTTTATCAGTAATGGCTTTATTTTCAAGCTTTAGTTTTGCAGGCTGGGGTGGTGCATATTCGTATATGGAAGGCGAAAGCTCATCTTTACCAATATCTCATGCCCTTTATTTAAAAGAAGATGGTACGGTTTGTGTGGCTGATTTTGAAGGTCAAAGTGAAGATTTATTAGCACAATTAAAAAGCAACACTTCAATTACAAAATGCAGTGATAAAGATACAAGGCAAGTGGCTACAACTTACAGTCAATACTTTTATAATGACAATAATTCTTTTAAGGCAACAAAAGTGGCACTACCAGCTATGTTAGGTGGTGGAATTGCTTCAGCAGTAGTAGGATGTGTAATGGGGCATCTAGGAGCAAAAGTACAAGCAGAAAATCGCATAACTGATAATAGAATCATAGGTGTGGATGCATCTGATGGTGTATCTGATATGGAACCTCGAGAATCAATGATAGCTGGTGGTGCGGCTGGTATAATAGGAGGTTTTCCAGTGCTGGGTGCTCTAGAATCGGCAGCTGGTATTCTTGTAGAATTCAGTGGTCTGGCAGTATCGGGAGCTTTGGGTGCTTTTATTTGTGGTAAAACCACTTATGAGTATATGGGGCAAGGCTCTGATGAAAATCACGACAATTAAAACCCTCTCTAAAGCTACCATTAATTTTGTTTAAAAAATAGTGGCTCGGAAATATTTTCCGAAGTTTTTAGATAACCACTATTTTTTTACTTAGTAGTAGAAGAAGTAGTGCGAGAGATAGATTTAGTTTTTTTCTTTTTTTTAGGTGCAAAATATTGTTTGTATTGTGAGTTTTTTTGAACTTGTAGCCATATCAGTTTATCTAATTTGTCGTTCAAGCGATCTATATGTGCTTCCATACGGTTTTCTACACGGTTGATACGCATTTCTACCCGGTGGATGTCTCTTTTAATAGGAGATAGCATGGCATTAAACGAAACCAATAATAAACTTAAAAAACCTATAAGAAAAATACCAGCTGTAAATAAGTCTTTTTTATCCATAATGTAATTATTATAGCATAATTTAGTGCTTAAAGCAATGTATTAAAAGCCATTTTAGGGCAATAATTAGCCACTTAAAGCCACACACAAAAACTTAAAGCCTGAAACAAAAAAAGCTAAAGATTTCTTATAAAAACAGGACTTTAGGGCTAGTATTTGTTTTCATAATAGAGCTTAAACAAAAGTCCTAATACTAAAAAATCCAATTATTTTAAGTAGTTATGAGATGAAAAAAAAAAAAAAACGGATTTTTTATTTTATTTTTTATTTTATCTCGCCGATAATGATATGTAAGGCTACTTAAAAAGTTAAATAAAGAACATATAAGGAGGAGTAAAAAATGAAAACTACAATAACTAAAGCATTGCAGGTAATGGCTTGTTTGATTTTATCATCAGTGATAGTGATTTTGACTCCAGCGGAAAGCTTAGGGCAAGCACGGGCTACCATGGGGCGTGGGAATGTTGAACACTCTTTAAAGAAAAAAGAGGAAAGAGCAAATCAAGGTGTGAAGGCGACTATGGGTTACAGAAATGTGGGTAATGCAGAGGAAGCAAGTAATAAATGGAGAAAGAGGAGAAAAACGGCAAATCAATGGTCAAGCTCCTTATTGTTTAAAAAAGCACGGAAATGGAGAAAGAGGAGAAAAACGGCAAATCAGAGGAGAAAAACGGCAAATCAATGGAGAAGGACTAGAAGAATAGAACCAGAAGTAGAGGTGGCAAAAGGTACCAGTAAAAATGACGGTTTTCGAAGAAAAACATCCGCAAAACCCTCTGGTGCTAGTAATAAAAGCCCGAATCCAAGTCCATACCCCGACCCATGGAACTGGGATAATAGGGGAAAAGCTCCCACCACTACGGGCAAAAGACCTCGGCACCCAAAACCTTGGGTGAATAGGGTTAGCACTACTGAAGCTTTGATGCAGTTAAACAATATGGGAGCTGTAATGGCTTTTAAACCCACACCAAACGGTGGTTTTTGCCGGATTGATGTGAGGGGTAGAACTAAATCTACACCTTCTTTTGTAAAACCTGCTGGAGGGCGAGACCCACTGCCAAAAAGCACAACTCCTGCTTGTAGCTCTCAAGAACAGAAGGCTTTTCAACAAACAGCTAAAAAAATGCAAATAAAAAATGGAGTAACAGCACAAAAAACTAGTGGGGCTATACTGGGGGCATTGGCAAAGTCAGCGGGAATAGGTTGTGTTTTTGGAGCAGGTATTGCTTGGATTGCTGATATGTTTAGTGGTGATTCGGAAGATAAAAAAACGCAAGCCTCGGCTAATTGTGTGGATTGTGCTAATAAAAAAAGCAAAGAAGCTAAAGAGGTAGAAGAAATAAGAGCTGCCACAATAGTCGCAGCCGGTGCAGGTGGGGGTATTGCAACAGGAATTGTAGGACATCATTCATTAAGATATATAGTGCCAGAGATGGAAGTAGCAGCAGCAAAGAAGATACTTATTACAGATGAAACTAATCAGAAGTTAAAACCAATGGCAGACCCTGAATATGCAAAAAAGAAGGTAGCATTTTTTGAATCACAAATTCTTAAATTAAAAGAACGACAGGCTCAAAAAGGGTTAGACCGTAACGTTCGTCACAATATCGAAATAGAAATAGCTGAAAAGAATAGTGCTAAGTCATTTTGGAACAAAGTAATAGATTTACAACAACAATCTCCAAAAACATCAGGTGGTTCTGCTTTAATAAATTTAGTAGAGCAAAGAGTAACTAAAAAAGTGAGCAAGATCCCAGATAAAGAAGTAGTAGCAAAATTAGATTCTATGCAACAACGACGACTTAATATGAAATTTAATGAAGGTATTGTAGGACTCAAATCGATGGTATCGGCAGGAGTATCTGCCCTAGCGGGTGGGATAGCAGGAGCTATTGTATGCGAAGATGGTACAACCTACTTACTTACCGATAATCCTAAAACCGACATTTAATAACTCACCTTATAGATTGTTTTTAATAAAAAATCTTGACTGAGAGCACTTTTTAACCTAATACTCATAAGGCATGGTGCGTAAAAGATGTAATTTGTGGCTATTTCAAACATGTTGGTTCTTACCGGACTTATTGGTTCTTACAGTGGAGCAAAAGTTAGGTGCGTAAAAAGTGTAATTTGTGGCTATTCCAGACTAAAATCCAGTCTATTCACTTTGTTTTGAGTAACTTATTGATGTTAATAGTAAAATCTTAAGTATGCGTTCATCAGTATCAAGTAATAGTTTTATAAATTGCCCTAAAAAATGCACAGTGTGGGAATTAGCTGAGCAATATTTCCCCAAAAAACTACACCATACAGTGGGGGCTTTTGTGAACAATCAATCAGAAATTGTGGATTTAAGAACTTTGCTTACTCAAGGTGATAAGGTTCGTTTTGTGTTTATTCCCTCTCCCGAGGCGTTAGAGGTGGTGAGGCATTCGGCAGCCCATGTTATGGCACAGGCAGTGCAAGAGCTTTGGCCTGATGTGAAGGTCACCATTGGTCCTGTGATTGAAAATGGTTTTTACTATGATTTTGATGTAGCCAAAGTATTTCGTCCGGAAGATTTATCCACTATAGAAAAAAAAATGCAATCTATTATCAACCAAAAGTTAGAACTCACTAAAGAAATGTGGACTATGGAAAAAGCCTTATCCACTTTTAAAAAAATGAACGAGCCTTACAAACTAGAACTCATCCAAGACATTGACCAACCAGAATTAAGCATTTACCGTCAAGGTAAGTGGTTGGACTTATGCCGAGGTCCCCATGTAAAAAATCTATCACAAATTGGAGCTGTTAAAGTACTCAATCAATCAGGGGCTTATTGGCGAGGTGATGAAAACAACAAACAATTAAAGCGTATTTACGGCACAGCCTTCCACTGCAAAAAAGACCTCAAACAGTACCTGCAAAATTTAGAATCTGCTAAACTTTACGATCATCGTAAATTAGGAAAAGAAATGGACTTATTTTACTTTTCAGACTTAGCCCCTGGTAGCCCTTTTTTTACTTCTAAAGGCACAGTTATTTATAATGAGCTACAAAAGTTTTTAAAAACTATGTATCAAAAATATCATTATAAAGAAGTAATTACTCCACAAGTGTTTGAAGAGGAATTGTTTAATAAGTCAGGGCATAAAAAACATTTTGCAGATAATATGTATCCTGTTCAAACCAAACAGGTAAAAAAAGATTCGAAAGTATCGCATAAAGAGTTTTTTTTAAAACCTATGAACTGCCCCGGGCATTGTTTATTTTACTCGTTTAAAAGGCATTCTTATAAAGAACTGCCCATGCGAGTGGCAGATTTTGGTCGCCTTCATCGTAGAGAAAAAAGGGGTACTCTGCACGGGCTTACCCGTGTTACCAGTTTGTGTCAAGATGATGCACATATTTTTTGCACTTTAGAGCAATTAAAGTCAGAAATCCAATTATGCTTAAAAATGTTTCAAGAAGTGTATGAGTTATTAGGGCTAACACATTTTAAAGTAGCCTTATCTACCAGGCCGAAAGAATCTATGGGCTCTGATGCTATTTGGCAAAAGGCAGAATCAGCTTTAGAGGATGCATTACATGTGTCAAATATCTCTTTTTATGTGCAAAAAGGGGAAGGGGCTTTTTATGGTCCGAAATTAGATTGGCAAGTGGTAGACACCATGCACAGAACTTGGCAATTAGGCACTTTGCAATGTGACTTTAACATGCCACAAGCATTTAATTTGCGTTATATAGATAAAGACAATCAAGAAAAAGTGCCCATTTTACTCCACCGAGCAGTCCTTGGTTCGTTAGAGCGATTTATCGGGGTTTATTTAGAACACACTAAAGGTTATGTGCCATTATGGCTAAGCCCTTATAGTGTGTTGTTGGCTAATATTTCTCAAGAGCAAGAAGTTTATGTCAAACAACTGCAACATTTATTACAACAAAAAGGAGTGCGTGTAAAAACAGATTTAAGAAACGAAAAATTAGGTTATAAAATTAGAACCGCTCGTTTGAGCCGGCAAGCTTGCGTTGTAGTGATAGGTCAAAAAGAACAGCAGCTTGGCACTGTCAGTGTACGCCTACCAAAAGATGGCAAACAAATTCAGTTAGACAAAGATGATTTTGTAAATAAATTAGAGCATATTGTTAAGCAAAGGCAATATGATTGGATTAGTGTATTAACCCAAACAAAGGAGGTGTCCCATTCGTAAGTTTAAGAAAAAATTTAAAAATGGAGGTAGAAGAGGAGAAAAATTTCGTACCAATAGTCAAATTACGACTAGGGAGGTGCGAGTGGTGGACGACAAAGGTGCCATGATGGGTATTATGTCTTCCGACAGAGCTTTAGGTTTAGCAAGGGGGAGGGGGTTAGATTTAGTAGAAATTGCACCTCATGCCAAACCCCCCACTTGTAAAATCATAGACTACGGTAAGTGGAAGTTTAAATTAAGTAAAAAAGAAAAACATTCTAGGAAAAATCAGATAAAAATAGTGGTTAAAGAGGTTCAGATAAGACCGCGTACTGATGTACACGATTTAGAAATAAAAATGAAAAAAGCAAGGGCGTTTTTAATGAATGGTTGTAAGGTGAAAATACATTTACGGTATTCGGGAAGAGAAATGGCACATAAAGAGCTTGGGATAAAAATGCTCAATAAAGTAATAGAGAGGCTCAAAGATTGTTCTGTTTTAGAAAAAGACAAACCACAGATGGAAAAACGATCGGCATTTTTGTTTTTTGCTCCAAATCCTACTCAAATAAAAGAGCTACAAAAAAAGAAGAAAAAGCCTGCATCCTTAAGTGGTGGCACGAAATCTAGTGATACGAAATCTAGTGGTGGTACGAAGTCAAAAAAAGGTAGCAGTGGTGAAAAAAGTGGAGCAGGTGAAAAAGGTGGTAGTGATGAAAGCGGAGGTGGAAGCTCTACTCCTCCTGTGGTAGGTAGTGGGGGTGGTGTGTCTAGTGGTGGTAGTGTTGCGGGTGGTGTTTCGGGTAGTGTACCGGGTGGAAGGGATGATAGTCATTCGTCAGGTGGAACAATGGATTCTGTAGCACAGGGGGCAGTACCATCCTCCTCCTCCCCTCCTTCTCCTCCTTTTCCATAGAGTGTTAGTAAATAAATACAAGTTACATCACAAAAAACACGCATTGTGTGAAAAAAATACAAGGTGGGGGATTTTTTATTGTTTTTTACTCATTTTTGGTATTTTATTTAAATAAAATTTTAAATAATAAAGATGAAAAGAAGTTATGGGAAGGAGTTAAAAGCTATGAGCAAAAAAAATAGTAAAAAACACTTACTAGTGTGTTTATTTTTTATTGTACCTAGTATTTGTTTATCGTATCAGGTGTTGGCAAAGGATATGTTACAGTGTGAACAGAGTTCACGTACGAATCATGATTATTTCGAATCTCTTTTAAAAGATAAAAAGCAAAAAGAAGTTTTGCTATCGGATATTCATTTTTTATATATCATGGGTACATCTACTCTTTGTTTTGGCGACACGATTGAAGGTTTAAGTTATTTAACAAAAGCAGTAACCCTTAAAAGTGCTTTGGCATCTTCTATAGTAGGTGCTTATTACTTATCTGATAAAACATTTAAAAATCGTGTTATTACTAACGATTTTAAAAACTATGAGGTGGCTATTAGTTATTTTAAAAAATCCATTAATTACTTTATAGAGCGATCACAAAATCCAAGGATATATAATGATATGTCAAGTTACTTTGCCATACCTATTGAACAACGAATGCTTATTAGTGCTAGAACATTTACTACATTACCGCATTTGTATTTTATGCAATATGGCAAAACTATTTTTGGTGTATTTAATACAGATACATTGTCCATATTAGAGAACATACAAAAAGCCACCGAACAGTGCAAATTATGGGAGAGTGTAGCTATCGCACACCCTGGAAGTAGGGCAAGAGAGTATGTGTATAAAGCCTTATTAAGAAAATGCCAGTATTATAGTGATTTTTCAAAAGAGGTTTTACCGATAGAGAAATTACGATTAGAGGTCATAAAAACATGCGACTATAATTTATCTTGCCCTGCACATAAGCAGATGCAAAATAGGATTGCAAATTTAGCTGCGGATTATAGAAGAAAACTCTCCAAAGTAAGCTTGTTACCAATGTACTAATGTTATTTGTTTTTAGCCGGTTTTTTTTGTGGTGGTTTATCACTAGATGAATCACCATTTACAGAAGTTAATACTGTCAAAAGGCGATTGACTTCTGTAACTACACCATGTTGTGTTTGACAACTTAAAAGCCACCCACAGCTATCGCAAGTTTTACTGTATTCTTCTCTAGTTTTTGCTAATTTTTTAGTAGCTTTATCTAAAACTTTATCAGCTGTTTGTTTTTCTTTAACAGCTTTTAGAAAATACTTTGTGCTTTTTTGCACAGCTTTGTCGTATTCTTCATAAGCTGTTTTAATATTTTGGTAATCAGAGTCGTATTGATTTTCTATTATCTTCATATATTTTTTTACTTTAGTAAAATAAAAAGTGCTATGGCATATATAATCATACTCACCACATGTAATATCAGGTATTTTATAAGTAGCTATAATTTCTTGTAATTTACTTAAAGCTACTTGTAGTTCTTGAGAGGTTTTTTTTTGTAACCCGTGTAACTGCTCGGTTTTATTAAAGCTATCTTTATACGCTTGTTTAAAGTGAGTGGTGGCTTTTTCGTAATTTGCTAAAGCTGTTCTATATTCTTTTAAATCAGCTAAAGTATGAGTACAATAAAGTACTATGTATAAACACATACATCGTTTAAATATATTGTGTTGCAATAACATTTAATTCATCAGCTCCTTTTTATTCATTAACCTCTTTGCCTCTGTATCCCCTACCATGTATCCCCTACTCATAAGCTACTTTTTAAGAAACTTGAATTTTAGCAAACCGTCTTTTACCTGCTTTAAGTATGAGCTCTTCACCTACTTTTAAAGAAAGTTTTAAATGAGGGTCTTGTATTTTATTACCTCCTATTTCTAAAGCTCCTCCTTCAATAAGTCGCCGTGCCTCGCTGGTTGAAGAGGCCAGGTTCACCTCTCGTAATAAATAACAAATCCACACTGAAGCGTTGTGTGGAATAATGTGTTTAGGGATGTTTTTAGGTAGTTCTCCTGCAGAAAAAATCCTATCAAATTCCACTCTTGCTTTTTTACCTTCTTGCACTCCATAAAAGCGTGTTACTAAAGTTTGTGCTAAATCCATTTTTGCCTCTTTTGGATGTTTATTTTTTGATTGTAAATCATGTTTTAATTGTTTTATTTCTTCTATTGTTTTATTTGTTAAAAGCTCGTACCAACGGAGCATTTGATCGTCACTAATCTTCATAGTTTTGCCAAAAATTTCTTTTGGAGAATCTTCTAAAGCAATGTAGTTATCGTAACTTTTAGACATTTTTTTTACTCCATCTGTGCCTTCTAAAAGGGGCATGGTTAAAACACATTGTTGATTTAGACCTGCTTTTTTTTGTAACTCTCTTCCTACTAATAAATTAAATAGTTGGTCTGTTGCTCCTAATTCTATATCAGCTCTCATTACTACAGAATCGTAACCTTGTATCAGGGGGTATAAAAACTCATGCAAACTAATAGAGAGGTTTTTTTTATATCGTTTAGAAAAATCATCTCTTTCTAACATACGAGCCACAGTATGCCAGCTTGCTAATTCTATAAGCTTTTTAGCCGACATCTTATTCATCCATTCAGAATTAAAATACACTTTTGTTTGTGCTTTATCTAACACTTTAAACACTTGTTGTGTGTAGGTTTGTGCATTGCTTTGTACTTCATTTAGTGTTAGAAGGGGGCGTGTTTGGTTACTGCCTGAAGGGTCGCCAATTTGTGCTGTAAAATCACCAATAAGAAATAGCACCTGATGCCCAAAATCTTGAAACAACTTTAATTTATTAAGTAGCACTGTATGTCCAATGTGTAAATCAGGTCTGCTAGGGTCAAAGCCTGCTTTAATACGAAGTGGTTTTTTACTATCATAACTGTTAGTTAGTTTTTGTAACAAAGCTTCTTTAGATATAACATCCACGCTTGCCTGTGTGATTTGTTTTAACTGTTCTTTAGGTTTAGGAAAGGGCATAATTACTTTCTTTCATATCTTAAGTTATTATATTGTATATCCGTTTTATTTATTTTTTATTTATATTAACGAGCTTGTTCTACAATACGGCATTCTCTTATAACACTTACTGTGAGTTGTCCTGCTGTGTTCATTTCTTTATCAATTTTTTCTGCAATATCTCTGTTCAGCATAAAGGCTTGCTCGTCTGTTACTTTACCGCTATCTACTAGTACGCGTATTTCTTTACCGGTTTGAATGGCAAAACTTCTGATAATACCGTCAAAACTGTTAGCAATGGATTCCATATCTTTTAGCCTTTTAATGTAGTTTTCTATATTTTCTCGTTTAGCACCGGGGCGTTCGCGAAATAAATTATAAGATACTTGGATAATATGATCTAACACAGACTCTGCTTGACATTCCCCATTATGGCAACGAACGGCCTGATAAATAGTTTCATTCTCGCCGTGTTTTCGTAAAAAATCAGCCCCTGCTTTTGCCATACTACCTTCTAAGCGATGGTTAAGCCCTAGACCTATTGCATGCAACAAACCCGCTCGCCTAGTTGTTTTTTGATCAAAGCCTATTTCACCTGCAATGAAGCTTGCGATAAGTGCTACTTCAACACTAGCTTTTAAAGAATTAAAACCTTCTACCGAACGATATTTTAAAGACCCCAACACTTCTATAATAGCTGACTGCACATTGTGAATAGACATGTCAAAACACACTTTTTTACCTTCTTCTGACATGGAGGCAAAAATATTTCTCTTTGTTTTTTCTACCACTTCTTCAATACGAGCCGGATGCACACGCCCTTCTTCTAGTAATCGCTCAATAGATTTCACAGCTACTTCTCTACGAACGGCATCAAAACAAGAGATTAAAATAATTTCTTGACTTTCGTCAATAATGATATCAACTCCACAAGCAGCCTCTAAGGCACGGATGTTACGCCCTTCCCGTCCGATGATTTTCCCTTTTGTTTCACTTCCTTTAATAGGGCAAGTGGTGGTGGTTCTTTCAGTAGAAACTTCTGAAGCAAAACGGGCTAAAGCTTGCGACAACATAAGTTTTGCTTTTTTTTCTGAATCCGCTTTAAGTTGGTTTTCTATTTGCAAGAGTTTCGGAGCTATTTCTTTTTTCAACTCTTCTTCAATATTTTTTTTCACTTCTGTTCGAGCTTGTTCTCGTGTCCAACCTGTGGCTTGTTCCATAGCTTGTTGATATTTTTGCAAAGTGTCTTGAGCTTTTTGTGTGTCTCTTTTAAGTTGTTCTTTCAGATGTTCTGTGCGATCTTTTTGAAGGTCTAAGTTTTTTATTTGCTCTTCTAACTCTTGCGTTTTTTTACTCCATTCTTCTTCTAATTGTTGTTTTTTCTTTTCTGCTTGGTATTGGAGGTGTTCTATTTTCTTTTTTTCTTTACGAAGTTCTAAATCGGCTTTATCTTTTACTTTCCGCTCAAAGTTTTTAGCTTGAAATTGTGCCGTCCTTTTAATTCGCTCAGCTTGTGATTTAGCTTGATTAACAATGCGATTCATTTCTGTACGCAATTCTTTTTTGCGACTAGTGTATGACAATATCCAATATATAAAAAACAACACACATCCAATGCCAAAACCAGATAAGGCACTAATGAGCAACCAAAAAAGTGATGGATCTAATATCATTTTAATATACTCCTTTGAAAAAAGATGACTGCTTTAACGGGAACAATATAAATTTTTCTGTAGCAATGGCATCCATCCGAATATCATGTTCTTCTTCTGGTAAATCAATGTTGGTTACTTGATAAGAACCCGCAACACCAATTTTATAGCCTGTAATATGGGTTAAATACCTATCGTAAAACCCTCCCCCTCGCCCGAGCCTTCTACCTGACCTATCAAAGGCAAGACCTGGCACTAAAACCACATCTGGCATGGGAGATGAAAAATCATAATGTAAATCAGAAGAAGGTGCAGGTTTTTGGGGTATAGTGATAAATTGCAAGTCAGGTGATAATTTAACAAAATGCTGTAATGACAATTCGTCGTTTAAAGCTAAATAAGTGGCTACTATGGTGCGATTTTTCCATATTGGAAGTTGCTTAAGGTGTTTTGATAGTTGAGTGGAAAGCTGATTAAAATTTAAAGCACCCTTTGCTTTTTTAATTTGTTGTTTAAAATACGCACGGTTTTTTGTTTTTATATTACTCATTAGTTCTTCCTCTTTTAATCAGGAAATAAATAGCTTTTTATATTTGAAGCAAAATGCTCAAATACAATAGGCTATTTTTTCCCCGTTATATTTGAGGAGGAAGACTTCAGCTGGGAAACAACATTTTTAGTAACAGATTCTAAACGATTAAGCTTTTGAGATAGTGCTTTTTTTAAATACACTAGCTCACCAGCTATGTTTAAACAACTTAAAACCATTTGTTTTTGCATAGATAAAGCTCGGTACTGCTTTTGAGACGACTGCATGTGTTGATCCACAATGTGCATGGCTTTTTTAAAGGTAGTAACATCTTGGCGAGACTTTAACTGTAAAGAGCAGCCTCCAATATGAACTTTATATGTTTTTAATGGGTTGTTGATAATCATTTTCAAATACTTAATTTGTTTTCCAAAAGAGTTTGTTGCTACCCAGCGTAAAGTGGTGTTATCCACATAATTCGGGTTTTAACCTCCTCCTCAAATTGTAGTGTGGATGAAGATGGGAGATAAGTCAAAATATTTTTTATTTTTATGGGGGCAGGGGTTTAGGGAGTAAAAAATATGATTTTTAGGCATTTTTTGTTTAACTTTGTGGGTAAATAAGCCGAAATAGCAATCAAAAGGACAAAAAATGATTGATTGCACAAATAAAAACAAAGATGTACGACTGGCTAGGTCGCTTATTTTACTATTTTTGTGTATGTGTTTTCCACTCAGCACATGGGCTAATAAGCGTCTTTTTCAAGCTGGCAAGGTCTTGGTGAGTAAAAAACTGCCCAAAAAAGAAGTGCAGATCATACTCAAAGACCCTCTTATGCAAAAAAAATGGGACTTGAGTAAAATTCAAGCCTCCTCTGCATGGCTTAAGTACTCTAAAGGAAGTAAAAATATCGTAGTCGCTGTAATAGATACCGGGATTGATGTAGAACACCCAGACCTCAAACAAAATATATGGCACAACCCTAGAGAAATACCCAATAATAATAAAGATGATGATAATAACGGCTATGTGGATGATGTACATGGCTGGAATTTTGTGCAAAATAATAACAAGGTGTATGACACACATGGTCATGGCACACATATAGCGGGCATTATTGGTGCTGTTGGGGGCAATGGGATAGGGATAAGTGGTGTAGCTCCTCGAGTAAGTTTAATGGCTTTAAAATATTATGATCCCAACGATGACTCGGAGAACAATTTAAAAAACACTGTTAAAGCGATTGAGTATGCGGTAAAAAACGGAGCACATATCATTAATTATTCAGGTGGTGGAACGGAGAGTAATTTAGCAGAGGAAAATGCCATTCGGAAGGCAGAGTTAAAGGGTGTTTTATTTGTAGCGGCTGCTGGCAATGAGGCCAGTAATACGGATAGAAAGTCCACTCGTTATTTTCCGGCGGGTTATAAGATGAACAATATTGTATCTGTTACCGCGGTTAATACTTCTAGTCGGGTTTTAAGCAGTAGTAATTGGGGGGCTAAGTCTGTGCATAGTGCAGCACCTGGTGTCAATATATTATCCACTTTACCGAGGGGAAAGTATGGTTTGATGACGGGTACTTCTCAAGCGACAGCGGTAGCCACAGGGGCTGCTGTATTGATAATGGATTATTACAAAATAACTTCTGCACCTTTTATTATTTCGCAACTAACTATGACGGGTGATTTAAAAGATTCTTTAGAGGGTAAAACCAATGGAGGAAGAAGGCTTAACATCTTTAGAGCTTTAGCCATGCGAGGGCGATTTGTTAATGCTATGGATACGAAGATGACTCCTGATTTAATGCAAAAAAAGTTTTATCTTGAAGGTCCGGTGGTGCATGAGCCGATAAAAGAAGAAAAAGACATTCATCTTGTACAAGAGGCTTTATTAGCAGGAAAGTCGCAAAATAAAACCCGCAATCATCGCAAAGGTAGCAGAGGGGGGAGTCGCAAGCCTGCTTCTGTTGACAGTGAGGATAAAAAATCGTTTCTTTCTCCTAGTGTGTTAAAACGATGGTTTTGGTAGCACTAAAAAAAAAATAAATTTCTTTCGCAGAAAAGTTTTTTCCAGAGGGAAAAAACCAAGCGGGAAGCTTGGGATGCTAACTTTTAAAGTGAGAAAACCAAGCTATATCAGATGAAAGTAACATTCTGGATTCCCGCCTTCGCAGGAATGACGGCTGACGCAGGAATGACGGCTGACGAAGAAATGACAAACCATGAACTAGGAATGATAATTTTGTTTTAAGGAAGGATTGTGTGCCGGTGCAGGCTCCGACCCACGGACGGACCCAGTCGGCTGAACCCCATGGACGGGTGTCCTGCACAAGGCATACAATCCTTGGCTTTAAGAAATTTATCATTGAGATCAAAAACAGTATAATAAAGTCGCAGTAAGAATAATAGACAAAAGGGTAATTTTTACATATTATAAGGGGAAGATGTATTATAAAATAGCAATTTACTATATAGTGCTAATATTATGTTTAAAAATATTATCTTAAAAGCACCTTTAAGTGTTATTGTTGTTTTTAGTATTTTGATTCATCCAGTAGCTCAAGGCTCAAGTTGTGCTTCGGTTTTTACAAAGCTTAAAAAAGTATTTAATGTTAAACAGTCTGTTAATGTGATACCTTATTCACAATTAGCTGATCCACAATTTTTTGCACAAAAAATGACTGAAGGTATGTTATTAAGAGAGGGGCAAGATGAGTTATTTAATTTTTACATTTCTAGTTTTTTTTCTCACCCTGATGCAGCTCATATTTATTTACCAGCTGTATTTGATATTTTAAAAAGATACCCCAACCTTTCAAAGCTCCCTGTGCGAGAGCAAGTTATTCATTTTTTTGATTCATCTCATCAAAAAGTAACTATACCTGAAGGGTTTAAAAATATTATAGATTCTTTAAAAAAAACTTCCAGCCAGTTAAGAAGTAACTTATTTCAAATAGAAGCTAACTATGGTTTTTGGATCAAGTTATTAGATTTTTCACCCTTAGAATTGGATACTGCTTTAAGTAAAAAAGAACAACAAAAACAAATTAAAGAACATTTTATAAACTATTTAAATACCACACCATTAGATAAACAAACAAGGGATTTTATAAAAGATAATTCTATGACTTATTACGAAAGAACTATTACTCTTTTTAATGCTTTAAAAATAATCCGCTTAAGTTATCTTGAATCTCGTTCTAAACAAGCTAAAAAAATATCGCAAGTGATGGCAGAGCTTGTGCATACTATAGGTTTTAGTAAAAAGTCGCTCATTAAACTGTTAAATAACTCAGATTTGTTGTTGAGTGTAGATTTTGTGCACAAAATACTTCATGAAGGAGATATAATAGCTAATGATTTAGGCTATAGAGACTTTACAGATTTAAAAAATGACTTAGATGCTAAGATACCAGATGTAACTGTTATGTTAGGGGAATTTTTAAAAAATCACTCTCAATATTCAGATATTTCAGCTTCGCACCCTCTTAAAAACGAAGAAAAAAAGGAAACTTTAAGATTAAGAGCACTTTCCATACAAGAAGCTCCTTATCGCTCTTGTTTAGCTGGGGATTGTGCCACTCGCACTTATTTTTTTCAAGGCTTAGACCCTAATTACCTCTATTTTACTTTAACAGATGTTGAACATAAATCGTCAGGTCAGGTGACAGTGGTTTTAGGAACAAGCACAAATAGCAAAGGAGTAACAATTAAGACAGCTTTTGTAGATAAAATCCAACAAATCCCTGTTGTTAGATTAGTCACTGTTTTAGAGGCTATCCGTTTAAGTTTAAAAGAGCAAGGTTATATATTAGGACTTCCAAAACTTGTTGGTAATGAAACTGGTTTATCTAATGAGTCCTTATTAAGGACTTATGTTACAACACATATTTTGCCTCAATTACAAAACACTTTGGGTTCTTTTAAACCGCATGAATATAATGATACTCAATTCGTTCGACCTGATTTGACAACTTACTCAAGAGCAAGAGAGCAATTAAACCTTTTAGAATTTAAGGTTGATAAAAACACTGGAGCTACAATAGCCCCAGGGGAATTTCCAGTTATTCAATATGCGGATAGTAAGCTGAATGTTCAAGCTTTTTATGATTATGTTCAATCTTTAAAGTCCTCTCAAAACCCATCAGATCATATTAAATTTATTAATATGATTAGCAATTTAGCAATGGATCCCCAGTATGTGTGGAATGAGATATATTCTGTTTTATCAGATAATAAATTTGCTTTTAATGCTCGGAAACAAGCACTTTTTAAGCTCATACAGCTACATGTAAAAACATTAAGTGTTGAAGATGAGTTGAGTGTATCTTTTTTAGAAAAGTATATTGCTTTTTTTTCAGAGTCGGAAGTAAAAACAATCATAGGGGAATTAAGTAATTGGGTAAATACTCTTGATTACAGAAGATTATTTATACACATCCTAACGGAAACACCAGGGTACCTGGATGGTATAACATATTTTTTACGTAACACTGATAAAATGTCAGATAATGTATCAAAAAAATTACGATTGATTGATGAGCATCCTTATGGTTTAATTTTTTCGAATGTGTTTTTGCTTTTAGAAGCATCTGCTATAGGTGACATGCATGGTGTTAAAAAAATATTAGCTAGAGGGTTTGATATAAATAATACAAATAATGTGGGAGAAACAGCTTTGATGGCAGCCTCTGAAAGAGGGCATAAAACAATAGTTGAATTTTTATTGGATCAAGGGGCTACTATTTTGTTTAGAAATGGTGCCGGACAGAACTCTTTAACAAAGGCTTTAGATCATAACCACTTAGAGCTTGCTTTGTTTTTGTTAGAAAAATTATATAATCCCAAAAGTACAAAAGATTTTATTACACAGAGTGTGGAACATTTAGTAACTGAATACGAACGGTTATTCTCTGCACGCGATATTGCTTCTTTGGGAATCAGTGGTAATATTCAATATAAAGCTTTAATATATGCCATTTACAATGGGCATAAAGAGATAGTTCAGTTTCTCTTAGATAAAGGGATAGATCCTAATATGGCAGATAAAGAAAATAACTTGACTGCTTTAATGCGAGTAGCAATAACAAAATCAGAAAGGCAAGCAGATATTGTTAAGCTGTTACTGAAAGCAGGTGCTGATGTCAATTTTAAAGATGATGAAGGTAAAACGGCTTTATGGTATGCTACTAAAAATGGTGATAAGAATGGTATTGTGCCATTGTTAGAGGAGGCAGGAGCTATTTTTGACAAGCCGAAAAGATATGTGGGTAGCACAGTTAGTTCTTCCCTTCCTTAAAGAGATACCATTAAAAAACTTAGGATACTGAGGGAAATTTTTACATATAGTAACCGATGGATATAGTGTTGAATGGTAATTTACTGTATAGTGCTAATATTGTGTTTAAAAGTATTACTTCTAAGTGCTTTATTGTAGGTATTGTTGTTTTTGGTCTTTTGATTAGCCTAAGAGTGCAAGCAATAACTTGTAATGAGGTTTTTGCTCGCACCCCTGTTGATATTGCATCCGACCCTGATGTTGCGTCTGATTTATCTAACCCTTTGGTTTTTGCACAAAAAATGACTGAAGGTATGCTATTAAGAAAGGGGCAAGATGAGTTATTTCAGTTTTATATTACTTATGGATTTTCTCATTCTACAGCAGCAAGTGTTTCTTTAAGCCGGGTGTTGGCTATTTTACAAAAACACCCTAAACTTTCAAAGTTACCTGTTCGAGAGCAGATTATTGACTTTTATAATCAACAACATGTTATACCAGAAGAACTTAAAAATATTATAGATTCTTTTAAAAAAACATCTCATCAATTAAGAAGTAATTTATTTCAAATAGAAGCCAACTATGGTTTTTGGATCAAGTTATTGGGTTTTCCAATTTTTAAGGTAGATTCTTCTTTAAGTAAAAAAGAACAACAAATTAAAAAAAATCAACATAAAGAGCAATTTATAGAATATTTAAATACCACCTCATTAAACAAACATACAAGGGATGTTATGAAAGATGCTGACATATCTTATCAAGATAAAATTTTTGCTTTATATATAGCTTTGAATAGTATAAAAAATAATATGGTCGATAATGGGCATTTAAAACAAGCTCAAAAAGTATCGCAAGTGATGGCAGAGCTTGTGCATACAGTGGGGTTTAGCAATAAATCTTTAACTGAAGCTTTAAAAAACCCAGACGATTTTAAAAATATAGAGATTGTGCAAAAAATGCTGATGGAACGAGATACCATAGCTAATGACTTAGGCTATAGAAATTTTACACATTTAAAAAAGAAACTTAATGCTAACATACCAGCTATTGAAAGTGTATTAGGTAATTTTTTAAAAAACATTTCTCAACCTTTAGAAAGCTCTTCTACTCAAGGTTTTAAAACAGAGGATATACGAGAATCATTAAGATTGCGAGTCCTTTCTATTCAAGAATCGCCTTATAGGTCATGTCTTGCGGGAGACTGTGCTACTAGTATTTATTTTGAAAAAGCTTTAGATCCTAATCACTTATATTTCACTTTAACAGATAGTGATTATAAATCGTCAGGTCAGGTGACAGTGGTTTTAGGGACAGCAAAACATAATAATAAAAGGTGGTGGCAAAAATCCACAAAAACAGCTTTTGTAGATAAAATTCAAAATATCCCTATCAATCAATTAGTGGCAGTTTTAGAGGGTATCCGTTTAAGTTTAAAAGAGCAAGGTTACACATTGGCTCTTCCGAAAGCAATAGGTGATAGTAACGGTTTGTCTAATTCATCTTATGTAAGTCAGTATATTACGCACCATATATTACCTAAATTACAAACTCCTTTAAATACATTTACACCACATCATCATTTATTTTATCATTTTCATAATGCAGGTCATTCTAGAGCGAATGATAAACTAGATTTGTTGGAATTTACTATGAGCAACATAAAAGATGCTAAAATAACACCTGGTGTTTTACCTGTTATGAGCTTCGAAGATAGCAGATTAAGTGTTTCAGATTTTTATAATTATATTAGCTCTTTAAAGTATTCTAAAAACACTAAAGATCAATTAAACTTTTTGAAATTGCTTTTAACACTACCTTTAGATAAAAAACAAGTTTTAGATCATATATATTCCATTTTACAAAACAATGAGGCTTCTTTTATGGTTCGAAAGCATGCTTTTTATACTCTCATTCAATATATCTATAAAAAAGAACGAGAGATACATGATTTTTCTCTTACTTTATATTTTTTAGAAGAAAATAGTGCTTTTTTTTCAGATTCAGAAAAACTAGTTATTAAAGGTGAAATGAGTAATTGGGTGAACACTACTGACTATAGAAAAGATATAATACAAATCTTAACCAAAGAATACATTAAAACCTATGGAAGTGATAATAATTTGTTACCTGTGGTACAAATGATTGATGAATTTCCTTTTGGATTTCTTTTAGCTAATGGTTTTTTATTGACCCATGCAGCAGGTGCGGGAGATATACATAGCATGCGTTTCTTATTAGAAAAAGGAGTGAACATTAATGCTAAAAGTTATGAAGGAGAAAACACAGCTTTGGTAATAGCGTCTGCTAGAGGTCATATAGCCGTAGTTGATTTTTTATTAAAAACAGAAGCTGTTGAAAGCAATAAATAAAATAGGGTGTTATTATTGAGCGTAGACGGACAGTACGCGGTCTTTTTCATCTCTAATGGCTTCAACCAGCCCTATGTGTAGGTTTTGGTTATCGTATAGGTCGTAAGCTTCTACTTCTTTTGAGAAATGGGATGCTTTTATCATTTGAGAGTGTTTAGGGAATAGTTTTGGGTAGCTTTTCACTAATTGAGGTAAAGGGGGTAATTTTAAAGGTTGTTGATTTTCCATAACAATAAAATATTCTAATTGGTTATTTTCTTGCCATTTAACTTCATAGCGAGATTGCAGTAGGTTGGTTAAAAAGTCTTCTTTGATGCCTGGTGCTTTGCCGACACTTGCGATTTTTCTCTGTCCTGTTTGTAGTAAGTGTAAAATAGCTCTATTTTGGCTGTCGTTAGATTTTTCAGATTCTTTTGTACTAGCGATACTTCTGTTAGTTTGAGATTGCATATAGTACTGGTTAGCAAAGGGTACCATCATAAGCATAAGGCATAAAGTGCCAGCTATAGGCCATAAAATCACCTTATTGGTAGCTTGGGTGGGTTTGGTAGCTTGGGTAGGTTGCCTTACGGGTGATGTTTGCTTTGGCTGTACCGGAAATTTAATAATTTTTCCCATTATTATAAAACCTTATTTTTTTTATCTTTAAAACTCATAATAGCTTTATTTTTAAAACACTTTTTTAATGGTTCAATCTCAAAATCTTGCAAACCTTATTTCTTCATTTCAAAGTAATATTCGGTAAATCAGTAAAAAATGTTTAATTTTTTTTATAATTTTTTTAAAAATTAAGACTTGTGTCTTTAAAAAAGAGTCATAAATCTTCATAGAATAGAAAATAAGTGGAAATTTACTAAAAATTATTTAAATCATTGTTCAAATCTAGACTTAATAAGGATAGAATAATAAATATGTATATTCGTTACTGGACTTTCAACTATGGGGTATGGATGGTTATTTTTGTGCTTTACTCTAGCTTTAGTCTAGCACAAAAGCTAGACCTTTTAAATGCTCCGTCTAGACCAGCTATCAGAAGTAATAATAAGAGCCAAGCAGTAGATAGGGAGGGGCTTGCAGTATCTGAAGAATCGTTGTTACTTTTAGCACAATCTTATGAAAGTAAAAAAGATTACGAAAATCAAATTAGAATTTTAAGAAAGTTAGTGAGTAAAAATAAAACCAACAGTTCTTATCATTTACAACTTATAAGAGCTTTTAAAACCCGATATTTTCATACTAAAAACATAGAGCATAAAAAAGAAGTTGTGCAGACCATTCATCAAGTGATGCAAATGAAAAACAAAAAACACCATGAATTAGCACAGTTAGAAATGTTAAGCTTATTGCAATATAAAGAAGATGTAAAATACAACAACTATGCCATTTTGGAGTTATTTCAAAAAATGGTTAGAGACTTTGGTAAAAAAAAAATCTATGTGCGTGGGTTGTGTGAGTACTTATACATCAACCAATTTTACCAACAAAGTTTAAAAACATGTCAAGAGGCTAAAAAAATTGATCCTAAAGGCAGTAGCAATTACATTTATTATGCTTTATCGGTAAAAGATCCGGAACAGATGGAAAAGCACTTAAAAAGCTCAGCCGAGCGATTTCCACAATCGGCGTTAGTGCAAGTGAAAGCTGGTGAGCATTTTTTAAAACAAAAAAGCTACCAAACAGCTAAAATGTATTATGCTAAAGCGGTAGATTTGGATGCTAGTTTAGTGATGGCACAGTTAGGGTTAGCTCAATCGTTGTTCGGTATGGAACAGTTTAAAATAGCCTACAAACATTTTTTAAAAGCTTGTATTTTAGATAAACCTGGCACACTTTGGGCTTTTAAACAAGCAAAATCTAAGCTTAATCAAAAAAGTCAGTTTAAAATGGCAGAGTTTTTTCGAAAAGGTATTATTAAGTGCTTTCATAAAGCTTAAGTCGTAAAGTTATAGACCGTAAGGCTCAATCGCAAGGCTTAATCGTAAAACAAGTATATATAACTAAAAACTATACGATAAACAAAGCACAAAACGCTCACTTATTGTTCTTTCAAGTTAGAGTGAACATCTTGACAGTCAGGGTGATAGGTTAGCTTGTGTAAAAAATCTTTTATTTGTTGTTTATGGTTTATATCATTCAACACAAGAGGGGTTTTGGGTAAGTAAGCAAGCTTCGCCGATTCCACCACCCAAGAAAGGCTAGCTAATTTTTTTTGTGCTTTTAATAAATCATTTTTATTTGCGTAAAAAACAAAACTGTCTTTTGCTTCAGCTTTTTTTATATCTATAGCATCTATGGCTAATGCCACATCTTCTGGTTCGGCAGTAGCTAGTGGGGGGGTGGGTGTTTTGGATGCAGGGGTGGGAGGAGGAGGGCTTGCCGTTATAATGGCTACAGGGTCAAACATCCACAAAACAGAGCCATTTTCTGCTAAGTGACCACTGTGGGATTTAAACAAAAATCGTATTTCGGAAGTTGTGCGAATGCGATTATCGGTTAAACAGTGGGCTAAAACAGCTACTCCGTAGGAGGCAAAGCCTTCGAACAGCATTTCTTCTAGTGGGGTATCGTTTATTAAGCCTTGCCCTTTTTGTATAGCTCTGTTGATAGTTTCTTTAGGTAGCGAGTGTTGTCGGGCTTGGTTTAAGGCCAGTTGCAAGCGATGGTTATTGTTGGGGTCTTTTCCTCCTAAGCGAGTGGCTACTTGGATAGCTTTGGATAATTTCGTAAATAAAGCAGCTTTTTTAGCGTAGTGAAGTTGTTTTCCGGCTGTTTTCCATTGTTTTCCCATAAATTTTCCTTAAAAATGCACCTTTTTTGCGTGTTTTTTTAAAAAATCCGTTAAAGTTTTTTTAGCTTTGTTCTTTTATTGTGCTTCTAGTAATTGACTTTAGCAAAAATTACATATAAAAGGTAATTTTAAGTGAACAAATTATAACATAACAATATAGGTGTAAGGAATTTTTTAAATATGGCATCTCCTAAAAGTCGTATCACTCGTGCAAGGCGAGGTATGAGGCGAGCACATCATGCCATCAAGCACCATAACATCAGTTCTTGCCAGAATTGTGGAGCTCCCAATCGTCCTCATTGTGTATGTTTATCTTGTGGGTGGTATAAACAGCGACAAGTGATTGCCACTTAAGCTTAATAATATGTTTTATTCTAGAATTAGTGGGATAGGTTATTATTTACCAAAAAAGATTCTCACCAATATTGATTTAGAGCGTATAGTGGACACTTCAGACACATGGATTCAGCAAAGAACAGGCATAAAATCCCGGCACATAGCTCAAGACAATGAACTCCCCAGTGACATGGGTTATCAAGCATCTCTTAAAGCCTTAAAGCAAGCTGGCATAAAAACTCAAGATATAGATTTAATCATTGTAGCCACTTTATATCCCGATCAACTCATGCCCAACACGGCTTGCATGTTGCAAAAAAAACTAAAAGCCAGCGAGGTGCCTGCTTTGGACATTTCAGCAGCTTGCAGTGGTTTTGTCTATGCTGTAAGCATTGCTAATCAGTTTATACGCACGGGTACTTATAAAAACATTCTGGTTGTTGGTACAGAGGCTCTGCACCACATTACCAATTACAAGGATCGTAGCACTTGCATATTGTTTGGTGATGGGGCAGGGGCGGTGGTGTTATCACAAAACACGGACCCTGAAAAAGGTTGTGTGTATTATCAAGAGTTAAAGGCTTACGGCGATATTGGGCATTTATTGAATATAACAACTCCAGGGGCAAAACACCCATTAACAAAAAATAGCAAAATCAAATCAGAGGATTGTTGTATTCAAATGGACGGCACAAAAGTTTTCAAAAAAGCAGTACAAGTGATGTGTGATGCTTATCATCAAGCTCTTAAAAACAATAAGGTGTCAATAGACTGGGTGGTGCCACATCAAGCAAATGAAAGGATTTTAAAACAATTTTGTAAAACCACCTCTTGCCCTGAAGAGAAAGTTATTTTTGACATTCAAACTACAGGCAACACTTCTGCTGCTTCTATCCCTTTATCAATGGCAAGAGCTGTGGAGCAAAAAAAGATACACAGAGGGCAAAATGTACTCTTACTGGCTGTGGGAGGGGGGATGTCTTCTGGTTCTATGTTATTGAGGTATTAAATAGCTATGTGGAGCATATTATTTCCGGGGCAAGGCTCGCAAACTGTGGGTATGGGAAAGTTTTATTATGATAATTTTAATAAAGCTAAAACATTATTTGACATTGCGGAACAAACAACCAGCATACCTCTTAAGCAATTGTGTTTTGAAGGTCCGTTAGAAACACTCACTCTGACACAAAATGCTCAAGTAGCCATTGTATTAGTATCTTGTTGTGCATGGGAGTGTTTATCAGAAGAGGTGGATCTTTCTTGCGTAAAATACATTGCTGGTCATTCTGTAGGAGAGTATTCTGCTTTGTACAGTGCGGGGGTTTTGACTTTTATAGAAACAATTAAAGCTGTAAAAAACCGGTCAGAATTGATGCACATCGCATGTACTGCACACAAAGGAGGGATGGGGGCTTTATTGGGTCCTTCCAGTAAAGAGGCTCAAGCCTTTTGCCAATGGGTAGAAAGCAACAGTCATTTTAAACCCTTATCAGTGGCTAATTTTAACACTTTGGAGCAAACAGTCATCAGTGGCAATGCTCAAGCTCTTAAATGGGCGTATGAGCATTACAAAGAGTATCCTTTCGGAGTGAAAAAAGTAAGACTTATGCCGTTAAATGTATCGGGGGCTTTTCACTCTTCTTTAATGACCGAAGCAGAACAAAAAATGAAGCTCGTACTACAAGGTTTAAACTTTAAGCTTTCAGAAAAATATTTAGTGGTGCAAAACACTACGGCAAAAGCCACCCATAAGCCACAACAAATTTACCAAAATTTAACAACACAAATACAAAGCCCTGTTATGTGGGTACAGTCTATGCAGTATTTATTAGAAAAATCTTGCACTCATTTTATAGAGTTAGGAAATGGCAAAACACTGTCTGGTATTTTAAAAAAAATAAACCGTACAGTCAATACTTATCACTTTCATTCTATGGAAGATAAACATCGTCTACAAAAAGCGACCACGGCAGGATTTGAACCTGCGACCTAGAGTTTAGGAAACTCTTGCTCTATCCGGGCTGAGCTACGTGGTCATAGCATATATTATCTGTCTTATTATCACTTTTTTTACTTATAACACTTTTATTAAATAATAAAAGTTCTATTTTTTTATAGATAATGCTGTGTGAATTTTTTTAGCTAATGTTATAAATACTTGGGTTTCGGCACTATCTTCTGTGTTGCTTTCTAAAAAAGGTACCCCTGCCTCACAACTAAGTCCTAATTCTGTGTAAAACGGAATGCTAACTAATTTTTCAAGGGCTTTTGTTTTTAAATAATTATCTAATTGACCTTTAGGAAATAAGTCTATAGGTGCATCTTGTGGAGTTTTTCTAAAAGAAGACATATTTTCTACCACACCTAAGCAAGGGATTTTTAATTGTGTTAACATATTTAACGCTTTTTTAGCATCCACTAAAGCAATGTTTTGCGGAGTGCATACCACAACCCCTCCTGACACAGGGGTTTTTTGTGCCAGTGTCAACACCACATCCCCCGTACCTGGTGGTAAATCCACAATAAGGTAATCTAACTGCCCCCAATCCACATCTTTTAAAAACTGATCTACGGCTTTAAACAACATAGGTCCTCGCCATATTACAGGGTCATCTTCTTTAATCAAAAAACCCATGCTCATAACCTTAATGCCATAACGAAATAAAGGTACCAGTTTTTTATTGTCCGAGCTTAGCTTTGGTTTTTGGTTTAATAAACCCATCATACGCGGAATAGAAGGACCGTATAAATCAGCATCCAATAAACCTACTTTATGGTTTAAACTTTTAAGTGCTAAAGAAACATTTAATGCTACAGTGCTTTTACCCACCCCTCCTTTGCCAGAGCCTATGGCAATCACATGTTTTACACTACTCAATGAGGCTTGTTTGTCAAAGGGGTTAATCATAATGTTAAAGCTTCCAGTTTAAACCAGCACCAAAGCTAAAGTTGTTACTATAGCTTGCTACAAGTGATATATTTTTAGTTGCGATATAGCTTAAGCCCACCTGCCACTCATGTTCACCCGTATTGCCATCTGTCCACTGGTTAATAAAATGATTAGTAAAATCCCAGTCATTATTATCGTCTGTAAAAGCAGGTAACTCCCACTCCCACTCAACAAAAAATTCTGTTCTATCAAACACTAACACTTCATATTCTAAACCCAGTTGTAATTGCATATTATGACTTAAGCTTAAACTGCCTTCTATTAAAAAAGGTAAAGTGTATCTGATACCTGCTCGCCCTATAAAGTCACCCGCTGGCAGTTCATAATCCCACAAGCCCCATACACTACCACCTTCTTTAATGGGGGTTGTTTCTATATCAACACCTGCAAAAAGACGAAAAAAATTAGTAAAAAAATACTCATAAGATGTTTCTATTTCAAAATCATTCTCTAAATAATACTCGTTATCTACCCAAGCAAACACTCCTTCTATACTGATTTGATTTTTAGTGTTAGAAAGTACTGTGGTGTTATTTATTTGATGGCTCATTAAACTGACATCTCCCCATAAATACCACTGTTTGTCTGTATTAAAGATTTTTGATAGAGGATAATTTTTTAAACGCACATCCCTTTTGTCACCAAGGCTGAATACACGCGACATACCTGACTTCATGTGATATAAAACATGACAGTGGAAAAACCAATCCCCCTTTTCATTAGGGCTAAACTCAATGCTTACTGACTGCATAGGAGGTACATCCACCGTGTGTTTTAAAGGGGAATACGCCCCGTGCTTATTGAACACTCTAAAAAAATGCCCATGCAAATGCATCGGGTGATGCATCATTGTTTTATTGTGTAAATGGATACGCATTGTTTGACTTTTTTTAATTTTAATCTTGTCAGACCTAGATAAAGTTTTATTGTTGATACTCCAAACATAACGACGCATATTACCTGTTAGGTTTAAATGTATTTGCTTTAAACTCTGTTTTAAACCATGTTTTAAACCATGTTTTAAACTATGATGCTTTGGAAAGTCGGTTCGCTTGAGCGATTTTAAATGATCATAGCCAAATTTTTGTTGGTGCTGTTGATGAGCTTGATGCCCCTGATGCCCCTCTTGATGTTCTAAGTGTTTTTGTTTTTTATCTACATGCTTTTTAGCTGTATGATGTTGACTAAGATGATGTTGATTGGGATGGCGATTGTTATGCTGATGACGATACTCACTATGCTTGTTCTTATCATACTGACTATGTTGCTGATGTGTATTATGCTTATTGTGATGCCTATTATGCTGACTATTTTGATTTTTATTATGTTGGTTATGTGTATCATGCTTATTGTGAACATGCTGACTATGTGAGCTATGTTCATAATGCTTGTTATCTTGCTTATGCTGACTATTTTGACTATGCGAACTATGAGAGCCAGAATGATGCTTTGCCATATCTTGCATCATCTGTATCCAATTAGGTTGTTCTTGCACTGAGGCTTTTAACACAGGGCCTTTCCCCATAACAACACTCACCTTTCCTGAACCATCTTGAGCAAAAGCTTTTATCTCTACGGCTTTTTTAAAAGGTATGGTGACTAACAAATCATAAGTTTCTGCAATAGCACTAAGTATTTTGTTGGTTCTTGTGGGTTTCACATTCACCCCATCAGCAGAAACTAAAAGAGGCATTAAATGTTTTTGGTTTTTACTACCTGTAAAACGAAGCCAAAAATAAGTACTAGCAGAAGCATTGATAATACGGACTCTGACTTTTTGCCCTCCTTTAAATTTAGGATAATGCTGTGTGGTTTTGCCATTAACTAAAAAAGCGGGATAGTACACATCGGAAATATCTATGCCCGGCATTCTATCGTACCACATTTTTAATTGAGCCAGCAAAGCACCTTTTCTTATAACATGGCTTAAACTAAGGGCTGTACCTTTTTTGATAGCATACCACTCATTAGCTCTTTTTAAAGTACGCAGTACTTCTTTAGGTTTTTCATCTGTCCAATCGGATAGTACTAAAACTAAATCACGATCGTAAGATAAAAGCTTTTTTTTAGGCTCAATAACGATAGCACCGTACACACCCCTTTGCTCTTGCAAGCCTGTGTGCGAATGGTACCAATAAGTGCCTGATTGTTTGACCTTAAAAGTAAAGCGGTGCGTTTTACCCGGTTTAATAGGAGGGGTTGTCAAATAAGGCACACCATCTTGAAAATTAGGAAGTAAAATACCATGCCAGTGGATAGAACTTTCTACATCCATTTTATTAGTAACATCAATCACCACCTTTTGCCCTTCTTTAAAATATAAAGTAGGTGCCGGAAGTAAGTCGTTCACCACCATAGCCTGAACTTTCTGACCTGTAATATCAACCATTTTATAATCAATGGTTAAATGATAATCCGCTTTTTTAAAAGGTTTAGTTTTATGAGCTACACTCTTACCTGTCACATATATGGCATAAATGCTAACAGTCAGTACTATGCAAATTTTAAAACACTTATAAAGTTTTGTTTTCATTTTTTATTTTTACCTCCTTTTATTAGCACCTTTTTTTGATTGTTTTTTAGTATTATTTATCTACCTATTTATCTATAAAAATTATAACTGCATTTCTTTCAAGTTTGGTGAAATAGCAAACGGGGCTTCAGTTATTTTTTTCACTTCCTTAGGTGTGATACCAGGGGCTACTTCTTGCAACATAAAACCCTTGTCCGGTAAAACATCAATAACAGCATAATCTGTTACAATACGGTCCACACATTGCAACCCTGTTAGTGGCAAAGTACATTGTTCTAACAACTTAGCCTGACCTTTTTTATTGGTGTGTTGCATGGCTACAATTACTTTTTTAGCCCCTGCTACTAAGTCCATAGCACCTCCCATACCTTTAACCATTTTCCCCGGAACCATCCAATTAGCAATACCACCTTTATTGTCCACTTGTAAAGCCCCTAATACACTTAAATCAATATGCCCCCCTCGGATCATAGCAAAACTATCAGCAGAAGAAAAAAAACTAGCCCCTTTAACTGCTGTCACCGTTTGTTTGCCAGCGTTAATGAGATCAGCATCTTCCTCACCCTCTAAAGGGAAAGGCCCTAAACCTAATAAACCATTTTCACTATGCAGTAATACCTGCATCCCCTTTGGAATATAATTACCCACTAAAGTAGGTATACCAATGCCTAAGTTGACAATAAAGCCATCTTGGATTTCTTGAGCAATGCGTTGTGCGATTTGATTTCTGTTTAAAACAGGTGTCATACACTCTTATCCTTTGATGTTCTAATGGTTTTTTGTTCTATTCTTTTTTCGTAATTGACCCCTTGAAAAACCCTTTGCACATAAATCCCCGGTGTGTGAATGGTGTTAGGGTCTAAACTCCCCGTTTCTACCAGCTCTTCTACTTCAGCAATGGTAACTTGAGACGCCCCTGCCATAACAGAGTTAAAATTTCTTGCCGTATGCCGAAATATAAGATTGCCAAAACGATCCCCCTTCCAAGCTTTTATTAAAGAAAAATCCCCACGCAAGGCTTTTTCTAACAAATAAGTTTTACCATTAAACACTTTGCTTTCTTTGTTTTCAGCAACTCTCGTTCCCACACCTACAGCTGTGTAAAAACCCGGAATACCCGATGCCCCTGCCCGCAATCGTTCTGCCAAAGTGCCTTGCGGTACTAACTCCAAATCCAATACCCCTTCTAAATATTGCTTTTCAAATAAATGGTTTTCGCCCACATAACTTGCTATCATTTTTTTTATTTGCTTTGTTTGGAGTAACAAGCCTAAGCCAAAATCCGAAACCCCTGCATTGTTAGAAACACAAGTAAGATTTTTTGTACCTTTATCCCGAATGGCAGAAATAAGATTTTCAGGAATTCCACACAAGCCAAACCCACCTGCCAGTAACACTGCTCCATCTTGTAAATCAAAAAGAGCTTGAGTAGCATTTTTATAAACTTTCATTATGTTTTTGCTTTCTGTTATATTTTTTTTGTTATATCATTTATGTTTTCTTAAAACTTAAGTGTTATTGTTTTTCTACTAAAACGGCTACCGCTTCTCCTCCCCCTAAGCAAATAGCTGCTACACCGTATTTTTTGTTATATCTATGCAAAGCATGCACTAAGGTTACTAAGATTCTCGCACCACTTGCCCCTATAGGATGCCCTAAGGCGACAGCCCCTCCGTGTACATTGAGCTTCTCCGGAGGGATGCCCAGCTTTTTTTGTGCCACTTGTGCCACAACACAAAAAGCCTCGTTAATTTCAAATAAATCAATATCACTTATTTTTTTATTAGTAAGGTGTAATATTTTTTTTATCGCTTGTACGGGGGCAGTGGTAAAATTTTCTGGCTCTTGAGCGAACACAGATTGTGCTACTATACGAGCTAATGGTTTCTTCTTTGTAGATTGTAAGTATTTGTCTGACACCACTAAACACATAGCCGCTCCATCGCTAATTTTACTGGCGTTTGCGGGTGTAATAGTGCCGTCTTTTTCAAACACAGGTGAAAGATGCGGGATCTTATCAAATATCACTTTACCGGGCTCTTCATCTGTTTTAACAGTAATAGTTTTTTTGCCTACCTGACAAGTAACAGCCGTAAGCTCTTTATCAAAATAGCCAGACTTTAAAGCAATTTGGGCTTTTTTGTAACTATGAGTGGCATATTCATCCTGACTTTTACGGCTGATTTGATGCTTTTTAGCACACATTTCCCCTGCCACTCCCATGTGAAAATTATGGTAAGGGTCCCACAATCCATCTGTTACCATACTATCTAAAGCTTTTTGATCTCCTAAACGCCAGCCTTTTCGTACTTTGGGTAATAGGTAAGGGGTAAGACTCATGTTCTCTTGCCCTCCAGCTATAACGGCATCAGCCCTTTTTAAAGCAATTAAATCGCAAGCGAGCATAAGTGCTTTTAAACCCGAACCACATACCTTGTTAATAGTCATACAAGGAGTTGCCACTTTAAGCCCTGCGTAAATCGCCGATTGACGAGCAGGGCTTTGCCCACAACCCGCAGTTAATACCTGCCCTATCACACATTCGTGTACATCCTCTACAGGCACAGCACTTTCTTTTAACACAGCTTGAATAGCCATAGCCCCTAAATGCGGTGCCGGCACAGTAGAAAGCCCACCTAAAAAAGCCCCAATAGGAGTCCTCTTTGCTGATAAAATATACGCATTCATTTTGCTTACCTTTAATCTATTACTCTTACTAACTATTTATGTATAGGAATTAAAAATAAATGGAAGTAATGACGCTATGCATAAAGATATATAAAGCACATCTTTATCAATTTTTAACAATAATTTTAAATAAATCTTATTACTAAAGGCTTATTATTGGAGGCTTTAGGATAAAACAATTTTTAATATGTGATTTACATTTTAATACAAATAAAGTATAATCATACAAAGTCAAATGAGGTTTAAGTAAATGAGGTTAAGTATAGGTAAAGTAATATTTATTATATTTATTACTGTTTTGTACATTGGTTGTAACGGAGGTTATTCTGCACCAGATGTAAATACAACGCACTATGCTTATGTTTTTAAATCTGATAACAGTAAGCAATGCGATACGGAAAGTGGTATATCCTTAGAGGAAATGGCTCAAGAGTTAACAGGTATTAAAATTATAGATCAAATTAAAGGCATAGATGATAAACAATATACCGCCTCATGTGGCACTGCTACAGGGCGAATTAATATTTACAAAATTGCTAAACAAGATACAGCTTTTGCTATTAATAAAGGTTTTGCTGAATTGCCTTTTAATTTGCTATGGCAGGTAGATTTTGATACATAATTGGTTGTAATACGGCACAAATGCAATACGGCAAATCAATACGGCAAATCAATACGGCAAAAAATATTTAATATAGAGGGTCAAAAAAACAGGTATTTACAAAATAAAAGGAGCAAACTGAAAAAATATCTCATACAATGGATTGTCAAAATCTAAATCTCTCTGACATCTTAAATCTCGATTTTGTCTATCTTCTCCACAAAAAACACCATATTTTTTTTGCATCATCTCATACATTCTCTGATACAATCTAAACCTTTTGGCATTAGGTGTTAAAGCACCTGTATCATACCAATCTAAAGCTAAACGATGGTATGCTCTACTTAAACCTCTTTCAGCAGCTGATAAAATTAAGTCGTGTGCTTTATTGGTATCTCGCGAAACTCCCCAGCCATTAAAATACAAACTAGCTAAACGCATCTGTGACCTTAAAGACCCAGCCTGTGTAGCTAATTCAAAATACTCCAAAGCTTTAGAGTAATTTCGCTCATGACTTATATCATTAAAATGCCCATAAAAATACATTAAACCCACCTCATGCAAAGCAGGAGGATAGTTTTGTTGTGCAGAATTTTTTAATATCTGTATCCGTTGAGATGTATCCCCTGTATTTAGTTGTGCCATCACATACAGGGCTTGTTTATTACCCTGCTCAGCAGATTTTAAAACCCATGCTTTACCTTCTTCAAAAGTGTCCCAATAATCAGGTGTGCCTCTATAAGAACCCATTTTATTTATTAAAGCTAACCCTAATTGATATTGAGATTCCGAAGAACCTTTTTCAGCAGAAGCCTTTAGAATACTAGTAATAGCAATTGTGCTTAAAATAGAATCCACCCTACTTGCACTAATAACTTCATCAGCAGAGGTAGCTCCATAACCACCCTCGCACCATAAACACAAAAAACAAACTAAAATTGTTTTTTTTAACCAAAAAACTAACTGATATAACTTGTTAATAATAACTTTCATATATTACAAATTAACTTGTATTAGTTAAAAATACAATTTTCTCTATACTTTTGACGCTTAGGGTAAAACCTTAGGCACTCCTATTGCTTGTAGAGGTTTTTGCCAGATAAAGTGTTATAAACACCGCATTAAAAGCCCCTTTCCGAGCAGGTGTTTTTTTAAGAAAAGTCTTTGGGTTTAAAGTTTTTTTGATTAGTAATGCGAGAGCTATTACCTGTAGCCTGTATCACAAAAAGCCCTTTCTTTTCAGCATACCTATCTGCCCCTTTTTGTATCTTCAGATAAGCTATTGCTCCATACACAATCTTACCCCTATAAATCTGAAAATAATTGGTAAAATCATGTAGCACATCTAAAAAATGATCTATATCTTTTTGATTACAATCGCTTTTTACTTCCACCGCTACTATCTCTTTACCATTATGAGCTAAAATGTCGATCTCACAATGTTTGTCTTCCTCAGAAGTGTTAGTAGCTGTAATCGTCCCTTCCATTCTTCTTGATGTACTTTTAATGTGAATACCCTTGCTCGCTAACTGCTTTAATAAATCACCCTCTACTAAACTTTCTACTAACTTACCCCAGTTATTGGTAAATAGATTTTTTAATTTTTTGTCCTCCTTAGCTAAGGATTTTATGAGACGGTCGTTTTCCTCTATCCGACGATCGGTTTCTTGTATCCGGCGATCGGTTTCTTTCTTTGATTCCTGCATTTTACGGTCGAATTCTTGCTTTGATTCCTGCATTTTACGGTCGAATTCCTGCCTCATTTTCTGTGTTTCTTGCTCGTTTTTTTGGCGAATAATAGCAGTTTCTTTTAAAATAGCACGAATTTCTTTAAAAGTAGGGGCTGATTCTGGTTTTTCCATAATTTTATGATACTCCTCTTATTTTTGTCTATCAAAACTAGAGCTAATGTAACATACAGTAACTGCATAATGCAATAATATTTTTAAGGGTTAAGGATATTGGTAATACTACATGAGCCAACGCCTTAATACCGGTAGTCTTTTTCTTACCCCGAAATAAACCCTTACCCAGCTTACCACCCAACCCCACAGGCTTTGAGAGCTATAGCTCAAAGGTAATCCATACCTACAAGTATCAGAAACTACAGGTAAATCTTTAGATTATGATGTTTTTCTAAAATCCCATTCAGGAGAATCTTGCGTTCCTTTCAAAAGGTTACAATCTCTGCATAAGATTTGCAAGTTACCAAGTTCTAATTCAAGGTCAAGGTATTTAGACCGAGGTTTTACATGATCTACCTCTAAATGATTTTTATTACCGCAACGACCACAAATAGAAGGGTACTTTTGAAATACTTGTTTTCGCAACTCTTGCCATGCTTCACTATGATAAAAAGAAGATTTATTGTCAGAAAGCCATTCTTCACCTGTAATGGTTCGGTAAAATTCATGTTTTTCTTGTTTAGAAGGCTCTGCAGGCATTAAAGCTTCTTCTCTTATTTTTCTCTTATTTTCTAAAATATTATTTAATATTACATCAAAACTACTATCTTTGTCAGAAGGATGAAAACTCAAGGGATAATAAATAAATACAGGTTTTTTTTGTCCTATTTTTTCTTTATTCCTTTTCATCCAATGAGGATTTTCTTTTTTTCTACCAGCGTTAAACCCTACTCCAGTCTCTCTTTTTCTAACCTCGTTTATTTTTATAACTAGAGATTTTAGGTACTTATTTATACTATTAAAACTTTTTCTAGTTTCACGATTAAAGTTTTCTACCTCTTGTAAAAGGAGGTCTGTTTTGGTTGGATTCTTTTTCATAATTCACTTCTTATAGTATTTTTTTATCTGTGCTTGAAGATAAGCCATATCTCTATCACCTTTTACAGAATTGCAAGCCCCGCATAAAAGCTGTAAGTTTGCATCTGTATCTGGTCCGCACTTTGCCTTTGGTATAATATGGTCTTTTTGAAGATTCCTAATCGGGAAATATTCTTTACATCCCTTACAATGTCCTTTTTGTTTTCCATAAAGAATGTGTTTTATATTATGTGATGGTTTTGGAGCGTTTTTTATAGGTAAATCTTTTCTTATTGTCACAATATTAGTTTTTACATTAAGATCATTTATGAGCCTTTTTAAAAGTAGTGTTTCAGTTCTAGAGTTTATATCAATCCCTATCCACTTCCTTTGTAATTTTTCAGAGGCAATACAAGTTGTGGCACATCCACAAAATGGGTCAAGTACAACTCCTCCTTCAGGGCAAGAGGCTTTTACTATACGCTCTAAAAGTGCTAAGGATTTTTGTGTTCTATAGCCTGTTTTTTCTTTTCTCATACTTTGATATATATCTTCCCAGATATTATTTACAGGGATACCTTTAACCTTTTCAAGCCTAAGTTTTCTATAGATTTTATTGTTTATTATTTCAATATCACCTTGCTTATCTAGTTCAATAAGTCTGTCCTTTGATATTTTCCACCCTGAAGGGTAAGGGTTTGAAAACCCTTTATAAGTATAGCATAAATTAGGTCTTTCACCTAAACTTAACGACCTAAAAAGATTCCCTCTTTGATAAAATCCTTTATTATCTTTCAATTTAAATCTTTCTTTTATATACTCTTTTGAGTATGGAGTTTTTATCCCTTCCTTATTAAAAAAGTAATCGTTAGTTTTGGAATAAAATAAAATTGTATCTGAATTTTTACTATAATTTTTTTTTGTAAATTGATTGATATTTGCCGTACTTCGTATCCTCCTCCATATAATTTCATTTCTAAAATTGTTTTTTCCAAAAATAGCGTCCATAATAAGTTTTAAGCTATGGCTCATTGTTTGATCGCAATGTAAATAAATAGACCCAGTGTCTTTTAGTATTCGGTGCATTTGTAACAGCCTCATTGTTATATAAATAAGGTAAGATTTATCTTTATCACCATGTACACTCCCTATCCCATGGATAATTTCATAAAGGTTTGTGTGTTTATCTGATAATTCCCCCCACCATTCCTCTTTTATATCGTTTAAATACCCTATATTTTTAACATAAAAACCTGCCTCTTTACTCCTTATAGGTGAACTATAACTTTTATTTGAATAAAACGGAGGTGCTAGATAAATCAAATCAACACCTTTATCATCTAAACACCTTAAAACAGCAAGATTGTCTCTTATAAAAATTGTTCTGTTTAATCTAAAAGCTTGAATAAGATTAAGCTGTAAGACTTTTTGACTAGAGGTTTCTTTTTCTACAACATGCAACCTATTTTTAGGCTTCTTCCTTAACGACTTCATACAACACTAATCGTCAAAGAGCTGTGGTTTCTAAAAATAAATTGAGTGATATTTTAAAAATTAGTCGGAAAGTCGGGGGTAGGGTTAGCCTAAAGGTTTGTATAAACCCTTAGGTTTTAAGGATGGTATTTCAATATGAAACACCTACCCTACCCAAGGTTGTTTTACTTTATTTTCTGTTATGCTTAGCAATTTACACCAAAGATAATCCACATCAGCAAGCTAAATAGTTCTTTGTTTTTCATTACAAAGTCTATTCCTGCTTTAAAATTATCCATGAGAAATAACAGCAGTTTTTTTATTGTTTTTTTCATAACAAAGCCTCCTTTGTTAAAATTGAAAGTTAGTGGTGGATATACTCTCATTTGCTTCTTTTTGCACTTATTTTTTTTGAGTGTGTAAAAAATGCACGCAAAAATTAGCGGTGTGGGGTTTTTGTGTAACTAATCTAAAGTCTAGGAAGATTCAGAATGTAAAATATACGGCGTTTCGGTTTTAAAATGTACTGAGGTATGCAAAAAATGAATAAATAGATGGGTGAAAGTATCTAAGTTAAAATAAGCCTAGGGTATTACAAGTCTTTTATGTTAAGTATTGTCTTGCTTGTGTTTCTGCTATTTCTTTTAAAATTTTTAACATTTCCGATGTTTTCCATTGTTTTTCTCTAAAGAACATAGAGACAGGACTATAATCATTATAGTCTGCTCCACCATCTTTTTTTTGAACATAAATTTTATTTAATTTATAAAACTCATTCAACATAGATACTCTCGCTAAAATTGAACTGCCTTGTGCAAAATCACATCCCCATCCAAAACAAACAAATGGTGTGCTAGATAAATGGTTAAACATAGCTTTAATTCCTGTTAAATTTTTACCAAGCCTTTCTATTGCATTACCTTGAGCTTGTTTGCTTTTACCTTCTTTTACCCTTTGATCATTTGTGCCTTGTCTCTTAACTTCAGCAATTAAAACAGGTTTTTTATAACTCTTATCAGACTTTTTTATTAGCCATATTATTCCTCCATCTGGTTGAATTAAATGCCTCTTATATTGCATATCAAAATCTTTTCTAATCCCAGAGTCTTTAATAGTATTAATCATCTCTGAAAAAAATATCTTTTTTTTAAACTCAAAATCATATTCTTCTTGCATTAACAGGGCAAGTTTTTGTTTTAAGTATTGGATACATTGTTGCATAGCTTGATATATATTTTTATCATCTTGTTTAGATTTAAGATTTTTAGGTTTATGTTGTTCTTTATTTTGTCTAAGATATTTGCTATTCGCCATTATAAGAAACCAAGTTGCTTATTGTAGGGGGGATTATAAAAATAATGCGGTTTTAAATTTTTAATATTAAAAATCAAAACTTCTGAATGGAATAATACTCCCTCAAAGCAATCTTTGGGCAAACTAATAATAGAGCTTATTTCAGGGTATTCTTCAGAGCTAAACTTTTTCCACCTCCGGCTAAATATTGTTTGATTAAGCCTTAAACCATAAGGAGCAAATAAAACTAATGGAATGTCTTTGGCAAATAACTCTATTATTTTCATAAGCCACACTTCAGGTAATAAGGGTCTACCATGATAATTCTTTTTAATATAAGATTTTGTTTTTCTATCTATATTAAATGGGGGATTAACAATCACTAAAGAAGGCTTTTTAACATCTTTTTTTCTTAAGCTTAGAAAGTTTTTAATTTTTACAGGGTTAAAACCTTGCTTTTCAATATCCACTCCTAAAACTTCATAACCTGCATCTTGAAAAGGCTTTAATAAAGCCCCTGCTCCAACACAAGGATCAAAAATTAACCCAGTTTTTATTTCTTTAGAAATGATATTAAAAATAAACTTTGAAACACTTTCAGGGGTATATATAGTGGCTTTTTTTTGCTCTTTATAAAAGTTATTTCTGTCAACCCTATACATACCAATGATTGTTATACTAGTTTTTCTAGTAAAGGTAAAGCAGTATTGCCACGATGCGTTAAAAATAGCCTTAAGTCTGAAGTAGCTTTTTGATCTCTGCTGTTGATAGCCCTGTTGCTTTGCATATCAGCTCAGTATCCATCTTATTTTGCAACATATTCGCAACCTACCTGTCGCAAACCCTCTTGCCTGCCTTGTTGCCTGCCTTTTTGCTCATCCACTTGCCTGCCTTCCAACTTACCTTCCCACCTACCTTTTTCTTTAATAATTTCTCTTATGTTCATAAATCTGACTAAACAAGTGCTTATCGTAAAAAGACTTATGTTCCACACCTAAAGGGTGTTTATTTTGATGTGCTTATTAGCCCTTTCTACCTATATATCTGTCAATATTACTATAAATATAAGTAATTATTTAAATAGTGAGAAAACCAATTTGATCTCTTATGTTTATCAATATTACTATATAATTTCTCAAACTGATAATTACATACTTTAAAGGGGAAAAACCATGCTCAAAACGAGTTCGGATTTAACGCAAAGTGGTAGCCATAGGCTAATACTTTGCGGTAAACCGCATGTCCGAAATTTTGAGCTCGGTTTTTTCCCAAAAGAAGTTTAATTATCTCACAAAAAAATTGTCCCACCTGCTTATAACATGAATTTTGTCACCGAATGGAGTTCACATTTACGGGAATGACCAAGAAGAACAGGGATGACAATGTAAAAACAGAAACGACAATGTGAGAACAGGAGTGACAATATAACTACAGGGATGACAGTCTAGCCTGTTATTGCCTTATAACCTGTTATTGCCCTATAGCCCGTCATTCCCGTGAAAACGGGAATCCAGAATGCCACTTTTACGCATACAAGCCTGGATTCCCGCCTTCGCGGGAATGACCAAGAAAAACAGGAGTGACGAACAAAAACAGGAATGACAATAACGGATGCTGAGGGTTAGGTTAAATGATAGATTTTTAAGGACAAGCAGTAATGCTATTGCAATTAGGACTACTCAAAGTACTACCTAAAATCCATTCGCACAAGTAAGTTGGTCTGCAATCTTATGGGCAAGTGCAAGTACCAGAATTCCAAGAGCCACCTACAGCTATACAAAATGACTGTGTAATAATATTACAACTACTACTACCACTATTCCAAGTGCCACCTACAGCTTCACAACCATCTTCTTTTTTTAATTCTGTACATAAAACACTAGATGTGAAATCAATTAGTGCTAGCGTACAAGAAGCAGATTTACACATATCACTAATCGTATTACTTTCTAACTTTCTAGACTTATCATTACCTTTGGATAATTCATGATAGTTTTTATCACCTCTCAAACAAGGTAAAACAATAACTATTGCTGGAGTAGTTTTTTTAAGTATGTTATGAGCATCAATAGCTTTAATATCCCGTTCACAAGTGGTGCTAGGGTAATCATTGCGTATTTTATCTCGACTAGCAGACTCAATACCATCGGGGGGTACGGGCTGGTGTAAATACTCAATTAGTTTTTGCATAATAGCCTCATCTTTATCGTAAGTTGCAATCTTTTCTGCTACCCAGTTATTGAGGGCAATCCAGCTTAAAGCGTTGGCTGCTCCACTTCTGTCATAGCCCCTTTGTAAATAATAGTCCTCATCCCGACACTTTCTACCCTGTGAGCAACCATCTTTTAAACCCCGCTCAAACCCTGTAATAGCGTTAAGCCATAGTACCTCGCCAAATTCTAAAAAATCTTCCAACTCAGCCGGGGTAATTTGATCTAACTTTTTTCTAACCCCTAAGGCTAATAAATTGTAAGTATCGCGAAAAGCTTGCACTTCTTTTTGCGTATAAGTATAACATTCTTTTTGATCCGATAACTTTTCTAACATGGAATCGCAAAGCTCTTGACATTCCTCCTCCTTAAAACAACTGTCAGGAGAGTCTAACCTCCTACCAGAACGAGTGTTAAAAACACCGCTTGCTTCTTGCCGTCTGTTACCACCTGTGGTCTCACCCAACCTACTGCTAAACACGCCAGAATGCCCAGGGGTTACACCACAACCCAGTAGCATATAGCTCCCTACTACTAATACACTAACAAAAACAATAATGTACTTTATTAGCTGTATTTTTATTTTAAATTTTGTCATTTTAAATTCATACCTCACTTATTAAAAATTAATATCATCACAAGTACAAACAAGACTATTATCATTTGTTTTAAATACATCGCTTTCTATCTCTTTTGGTATACTCAAACTCCCTGCATAAGCTTTGACCCAACAGTAAAAGCCACGAATGCATTTTCGTACATCCTCATTGTTATTACTTTCTGGACATGCCTGTTTTAATAACTCATGGGCTAAAATAAAAGCATCTTCATTAGATTTTGTAAATGAAAAAAAGTTTTTGCCAGTACCCCAATCTTTAGAGTTACTTAAAGCCAACAATAGATTTTTTTTGTTTGTATCGGTAATAGTCGTAATTTGAGTGGCATCTGCATCTGCACCTGTAAATACTAATTCAGCAGAAGTTTTTGCCTTACATAATAGTTTTCCTGAAGTATAATCAAAGTCAAACCTTACGACACTTCCATTTCCTGATGGCTGTCCATCAACAATTGTTTTGCCTGTACCTTTATTCTGACAATCACCATTACTACTATTAGGAACACAGTACTTTAAAAACAATGTTCTTAAAATATCGTTATTTCTATCTTGATCCTCTAAGGCTTGAGCCACATCTTTACTTCCTCCAATCCACTCTAAAGTATTATGAAATTTTGTATAGTCTTTTTTAAGTTTTGGAATTACCACCTCTAACCAGCCATCAGTTCCTATCTCTAAATAATCTTCTAAATAAGTGGTTTCTATATCGTCTAACTCATCATCACCTGCATCTAAAAGGGCGTCATACACCTCTTGTATATGCGATACTTTACCATATCTTAATTTATAACAATCACGCTGACTGCCAAGCTCTTTATAAATAACATCGCATACCTTCTCGCAATTTTTAATGCCCTTGCAATCCTCATTGTCTATCCCCGGGCGAGAATTAGACCTTGCTGCTAGTTTTGGCACATCACCATCGCCTGCATCCCCCTCACGACTGTTACTTTCAAACACGCTCCCCTGCTGTGAGTTGTAAAAACCACAAGAAAATAAAACCGCTAAACCCACTAAAATAAAAATAATACCTTTCATTTTTTAATATACTGCTCCAAAGTTAATTAGTTGGCAGTGCCAACCAAACCATTCTCTTAACCTTTTTGCCCCAAAGTTAGCTTTTCTGGATTCCCGCCTTCGCGGGAATGACGACTGGGGCGGGAATGACGGCTGACGCGGGAATGACGATAGCCTCCGCAAGAATGACGACTGGGGCGGGAATGACGACTGACAAAGAAATAATAATTTTGCATTAAGGAAGGATTGTGTGTCGGTGAAGGCTCCGACCCACGGACGGACCCAGGCGGCTGAAGCCACGGACGGTTGCCCTGAACAAGACATACAATCCTTCCTTAAACTTTGCTTGTCATTTTTTATCAAAAGGAGCTTTCTGGATTCCCGCCTTCGCGGGAATGACGGCTGACGCGGGAATGACGACTGAGGCAGGAATGACGATAGTCTTCGCACAAATGACGACCAAATAAAATGTAATTGCCGATGCCACATAACCATTATTGCTTAATACCTCATAATTAAACCTAATAAAAAAATTATTATAACTCACATCCTAAACAAAAAATTCAAACACTAACTTAAAGTTACTTCAATACATATTGAAAAGTAAGATGATAAAACTATATTCCAGACTTTTGTCTAAGTAAAAACATACCCACCAAAAACAACAAAGCTCTTTTCAATAAGGCACTTGCACAATCTTTCTACCCGGTAACCACACGCCACTAAGCTTTCCCCCATACACACAACCTGTGTCTAAACCAATAGAATTAGCCTTTACCTTTAACCCCTGCTTTGCCCAATGAGCATACACCACCAACTTATCCCCCGTATAAAAATCGTGCCAAGCTGATGCCACACCAGAATCCTCTGCCACATCCTTATTGTCACTTAGTGCTTGTTTGCCATCCCAATAGCGAATGTTCACTAGCCACTCTATTTTAGAGATTTCAGGATGCTCCCCCGGCACTAACCCTGCGTGAATGGCTAAAAAATCTTCCTCCTCAATATAAACCGGCCAAGTCTTAAGCCACTTTAGCCAATCGCTAAGCTCCCCGCCCATTTGCTGTTTTAACTCTTCTAACTCCACAGATAATGAGGCAGACCCACCTTCCACCGCTCTAATAAATTTTAACTCGTGATTGCCCAACACCACCTCTACCTTACACTTTTTTGCCCATTTTAATACCTTAAAAGAATGAGGACCTTTGTTAACCAAATCCCCCAACAAAATAATACGATCCCTACCAGGCACACATTTAGCCTTATCTAATAAAGCCAATAACTGCTTAAAACAACCATGCACATCGCCCACAATAAAAGTACTTTTATCTTTAGATAGCATATTGTATTTACATAACACATTAACATAAAATAATTTAATGATTATCACCATAAAGTGAGTAAAATACACATATAACTTGTGGGAGAGATGGCCGAGTGGCTGAAGGCGTGCGCTTGGAAAGCGTATAAGTGTGTTAAAACACTTCGAGGGTTCGAATCCCTCTCTCTCCGCACCCAAAGGGTGTTTTATTTTGATGCACCTGCTTTTCGCATTGCCCTTGCCTTCCGTAAATAAACAAAAAACTAATAAAAATATCTTGAATATTATTCAAAACTTGATAATATAAGACTAATGGTTATTAAAAAAGGAGATTATAGATGAAATGGGCTTATTTAAAAAAGTGGATTGATCTCCCTAATAAAATAAATGCTATAGATAAGAAAATATATGCTATAGATAAGAAAATAGATACCTTAGAAAAAGACAATAAAGAAGTTAGAGAAGCTTTAATCAAATACGGATTTATACAGCCATATATGCAAACTCGTTCTCTCAAACAAATAACCAAAAGAGGATTAAAGTTATTACAAGATAATAATGTAGACTCTTTTCTAGAAAATCATTGCGAACTATTGAAAAATGAGGATTTAAAAAGAAAAACCTATGTAGATATTTTTATTGAATCTTCAAATTGGATTAAGTCAAACGGAAAGAAAAAGCTTGTTGAATTAAAACTTAATAGCCCACTTAATGAAGAAGAATGTGCGGAGATTTTATCCTTAGCTCTTATGTATAAAATAAAACCTAACACCTAAAAAAATTGCCACACTAGCATCACCTATCCACCCCAAAAGGGTGTTTTATTTTGATACACCTGCTTGCAAACACCACAAATTTATAGTAATCTAACACTTATGAATAATAACCACATAAAATGGCTAACAGAAAGTGAATTACAATCTCTGTTACCAAAACCAGAAAACGAACACATTGAAAGATGCGAATCAGCAAAAAACACAGATAAAATCGCTAAAGCCATCTGTGCTTTTTCTAATAACTTATCTGATGCAAAAAAACCATCTGTTATTTTTATAGGTCTGAAAGATAACGGCGAATACTCTAACTTACCCATAACAAATGAACTACAAAGAAATATTGCATCTATTAGAGATGATGGCAGATTGCAACCTTTCCCCATAATAAATATAAAAACATTATTTAATAAAGTAATTATTGTTCAAGTACAAGCCTCTCACAATCCACCAGTAAGATACAAAAACCAATGCTGGGTTCGTATAGGACCATCTGTAAGGCTTGCTTCAGAAGAAGAAGAAAGAAGGTTAATAGAAAAACGACAAGCAAGCTACCTGCCGTACGATATGAGCGGGTTACCTGATGCCAGCACAAAAGCAGATATTGACATCACATACTTTAAAAACCATTATTTACCATCTGCTGTTTCTAAAGATATAATAGTAGCTAATAATAGAAATATAGAAACACAAATGCGTTCTTTAAGATTATTAGACTATAAATATCGCCCCACTGTTACTGCTATTTTGCTTATGGGTACTCAACCAAGAAATTGGTTCCCCGGAGCTTATATCCAATTTGTACGATTTGAAGGTCATCAACTAACTGATCCAGTAAGGCATCAAAAAGAAATATCAGGCACTTTGCCAGAACAAGTCACTAACATTGAAAACTTATTTAGAATCAACATTCCTATCTCTTTAAAACTATCAGACAATAAACATATTGAACAACCAGACTATCCTCTATCAGCGTTACAGCAACTAATAAGAAATGCTATCATCCACAGAGACTACAAAAGCAACAATCCCGTAAGAGTATATTGGTTTAATGATAGAATTGAAATTCAAAGCCCCGGTGGACCATTTGGAGAATTAAATATTGATAACTTCGGCACCGAAGGGTTGACTGCATATAGAAACCCAACCATTGCAGAAACTTTTAAAAATTTAAACTTTATAGAAAGATTTGGCTACGGAATACCCTACAGCAAAAAAGCTTTAAAAGAAAACGGCAACCCTGACTTACAATTACAAGCAAGTACATCTACCGTATTAGCTATCATCAAAAAAGTTTGTTAATTTATTGCCCTGAAGTAGCTTGATTACCAGCAGCACCACTAATAAATATTGCTTTAAAAATGGAAGAGAGTGTTACAATTAGCTTGAGTGATATGAGATAGTTTTTCTAAAGATACACCATGTAAATCAGCTACTCCTTGGGCTGTATGTGTCAGCCATGCTGGTTTGTTTTTCTTCCCACGGAAAGGAACAGGTGCTAAATACGGAGCATCCGTTTCTAAATGCAAACAATCTAATGGTACTTTTTGACACACTTCTTTCACCTCTTGAGCATTTTTAAAAGTAACCACACCACTAAAAGAAATATGAAAGCCCATATCTAATGCCCATTTTGCCAAATCCCAAGTACCTGTAAAACAATGTAACAATCCTCTCACCTGCCCCTTAAATTTTTTTAAAATACCCTTTGTGTCATTTTCTGCATCACGAGTGTGGATTTCTACTGGTAATTGCTGATCCCCAGCCAGTGTCATTTGCTTTTCAAAAACCTCTTGTTGTAACTTTTTATCTATATTGTCATAATGATAGTCTAACCCTATCTCCCCACAAGCCACAATAGAAGGTGCTGTTAAATGAGTTTTTAACACCTGCTCTACATCGTCATTATACTGAACGGCATGTTGAGGATGCACGCCCAAAGCCCCTTTCACTTGAGGAAAGCTTTTAGCATTATGCAACACTTGCTGCCAATCGTAAGGCTCTGTACCAATAGTGATAATCTTTGTCACACCCACAGATGATGCTTCCTTAATCACATCTTTTGCATCCATATCTTGCATATTTAAATGGGTATGTACATCTGTCCATTCTATCATTTTATTATTTATGCTATTATTATTCATTATTCTAATATAACCCTATTATGTTGCCTTATTATTTTTTTTGTTGTTACACATGTTATTTTTACACAAACACCTTATACAAAAACCTTACACAAACACCTTATATAAACGCCTTACACCAACCTTACACAAACACCTTATACAAAAACCTTACACAAGTCTTACACAAGCATCAATAGCTTTGTTTAAGTGGCATCAAACGCATTTTATCTATTAAATGATGCTTTATAAACAGCAATAAGTTATCAAACAGCAAAGTGGAATCCACATAAGATTTTAAACCTTGTTCCACATGAACGGTTTGCATAAATAAATCATTCAGTGCTGTGGGGGGAAGTTTTTGTAGCATGTCAATTATTTCTTTCTGGTCAGCATGGATTATTTGCGAGGATTGTAATTGTGAAAACTTTGCATCCCTTTCTATTTGTTGCCAGCATAAACACACAAATAAAGCTTGTTTTCTGTTTTTTACTAAATCAGCTAATTCACTCATAGAACATATTTCACCTTTTAAGCATTGTTTTAACAAGGCAAAGGCAAGGTTTCGTAAATCTGTTTTTTCTGTCAATTCTTCTAACAAATCCATACGCCCTTGGCAAGCAGAAAACATCCACTTATCTATCGTTTTATTTTTTTGGCTTTCAGGGATGTGTTGCAATGGTACAAACCGCACTGTTTGTGTTCGCGATTTAATGGTAGTTGCTAAAGCTGATAAATGAGAGGAGGTAAGAAAAAAATACACATTATTAGGTGGTTCTTCTAAAATTTTTAGCAAAGCCCCTGTGGCTGACTTGTTCATTTGATGAGCTTCTTCTATAATAACCACTCTGGCAGGAGCAAAACTCTGTAACGATAAAAAAGCCATTATCTGACGGATAGATTCTACTTTAATAAATAAACCTTCTGGTTGAATAAACAACACCCACTCACTTTTTTTGTTTGCTACACGCTGGCAAGAGGGACACTCGCCACAAGCCACATCTGATTGCGTACACAACAGCACTTGTGAAAGCCCCCATGCGGATGTTGTTTTTCCAACCCCTGAGGGACCTGCAAATAACAACGCATGCGAAAGTTTTTGTTTTTTTATCGCTTGCAATAACGATGGCAACACAGGTTGCCCTATAATATTATTTAAAACCATTGTCGTTTTGTTATTTCTTGCATAACAGATTGTGTAAGCCTTTCTACTGGCAAACAAGCATCTAAAAGGCACCACTTATCTTTTTGGCTGTGAGCTAACTTCAAATACGCCGATCGCACTCTTTTGTGAAAATCGCGATTTTGTTTTTCAAAAGTGTCAAACACAGTGTTTCTTTTTTGTGTGCGTTTTTCTTTTTCTTCCAGAGGTAAGTCTAACAAAAACCACAAATCAGGTTGAATGTTTTTAGAGACGGTAAACTCATTCAACCACTGTACTTGCGTGTCAGGTAAGCCTCGCCCCTCACCTTGAAAAGCACTGGTACTTGCCCAAAATCTATCGCACAAAATCCACTGCCCGGCTTTTAATGCAGGTTGAATGACTTTATCTATATGATCATGCCTTACGGCTGACATGAGTAAAATTTCTGTCTGTGGAGAGCATTCACTTTTAGGGTTCAGCACCCAGTCTCTGACAGTTTCTCCTAAAGAAGTGCCACCTGGCTCTCGTGTTAAAATAAAAGATATGGCTTGTTGTTTCAGCTTGTCAGATACTTGTTTAATGAGAGTGCTTTTACCAGCCCCATCTAACCCTTCAAAAACAATAAATTTTGACATTATTTTTTTACCTATCTTGTTGGTGCTTGTATAACAGGTGATTTTTGTGCTTTTAAAAAAGATAGCACTTCAGAAGTCGCAACAGATTGTTGTTTTGTAGTGTCCATGTTTTTTATAGAAAGCTGGTTGTTTTTTATTTCTTCTGGTCCGAAAATAAGGGCGTATTGAGCATTCACATTTTCTGCTCTTTTCATCTTTTTGCTCAAACTACCTGTTGCCTTTGGGTGGAACACACAAAACCCTTCTTTGCGTAGCATCCAGGCTAATGCCTGTGCTTTTTGTTCTCCTTCTTCACCTAAGGGAACTAAGGCAATAGGGCGTAAAGGGGTATAAGAGTAAGGTAAAGAATCCAATAACAAACAAAGCCGTTCTATACCACAAGCCCAACCTACACCTGGGACACGACTCCCACTACCTGCTATTGTTTCAATCAATCTGTCATAGCGTCCGCCACCTAAAATGGTGTTTTGTGTACCCAACTTATCACTTTGCACTTTAAATTCAAACACACAATGGTTGTAGTAATCCAAACCTCTTACTAATAGAGGGTTTAAAACCCAAGAGATATTTAAATAAGATAAACCCTCTGTAACAGCTTGAAAAAACTTATTCGACCTAGGGTTTAAAAAATCTTTTATAACGGGTGCTGATTGAATAATTTGTTTATCTTGAGGGTCTTTAGAATCTAAAATCCGTAAGGGATTTTTTTTCAGTCTTAATTGGCTATCTTCACTTAAGCGTTTTTTTAACGGTTGCAAATACTTAATTAAGGCATTTTGGTAGTTTGTTCTGCTTTCTAAATCGCCGATACTATTTATCTCTAAAGTGATAGGAGATTTTAGTTTTAAATTTTTTAAAAACAATGTGGCTAAGGATATGCACTCTATATCACCTCTGGCACCTTCTTCGCCTAATAGCTCCACACCAATGGTGTGAAATTGCCTTAAACGACCTTTTTGTGGGCGTTCGTAACGAAACATAGCACCGTGGTAAAAATACCTTAGTGGCAAAAATTGTGCTTGGTTTTGAGTTAAAAAGTGGCGAGCCACCCCTGCTGTACCTTCAGGGCGAAGGGTTAGGCTATCGTCATTGCGATCTTTAAAAGTGAACATTTCTTTATGCACAATGTCTGAATTTTCCCCTAAAGTGCGGGCAAAAATATCTGTAAATTCTAAAAGAGGGGTGGATATTTGCTTAAAGCAAAACGCTTGAGCTACCAGCTGAGCCGTTTGAATAATAAAATGATGTTTTTGTAAGGTATGGTCATCTCGATCTTCCATTCCCCGGACACGCTTTAAAGACATTAAACTTCAGCCATTTTGTAAATTTTTCGCTAAAAAATTCCAGTTCACAATGTTCCAAAAAGCCTTTAAATACTGAGGGCGAGCATTGCGGTAATCAATATAATAAGCATGCTCCCATACATCACAAGTAAGCAAAGGGGTATGCCCCTCTTGTAAAGGAGTATGAGCATTACTGGTAGATACAATTTGTAATGCACCTGCTTTGGTTTTTATAAGCCACGCCCAACCAGAGCCAAATTGCCCAGTGGCACATTTTGTGAATGCTTCTTTAAATTGCTCTACAGAGCCAAAGTTTTTCTCTAACGCTTGCACCACCTCTACAGATGGTTGTTGATCTTGTTTGTTGGGAGATAGGCTGTGCCAGTAAAATGTGTGATTCCACACTTGAGCTGCATTGTTAAAAACAGCCCCTGTGGCTTCTTTAACCATGTTTTCTAAAGAAGATTTTACCCATGGGGTGTTTTCTATAAGCATATTGAGTTTATTAACATAAGTTTTATGGTGTTTGTCGTAGTGGTAGTTCAGGGTTTCTTCAGAAATAGTGGGTGCTAAAGCATTTTTAGGATAAGGCAAATCAGGTAAAGTAACAGACATTTAAAATCTCCTTTGAAAAAAGTTATTTATAATTTTAAAATAACATAGTTTATTTATCAAACCAAGCATAAATTGTTGCTTATAGTGCAAATTATGATAAAAAGTTAAGCAACATGAGTGATTTAACGAGTGTTTTTAAAAAAAACAGGTGTTGGGAGGATGTTCAACACATTCTTAACAAACTAGAATCAGCTGGTTTTGTAGCTTATTTAGCAGGTGGATGCATCCGGGACGCTTTATTAGGCAAAGCCCCAAAAGATTTTGATATAGCCACAGCGGCTCACCCGGACGAGATTATAAAACTATTCCCTAATAGCAACAAACAAGGCAAAGCTTTTGGAGTGGTAGCTGTTTACTGTGCGAACAAGAAAACGCAAGTAGAAGTAGCTACTTTTAGAAAAGATGGTCCTTACACGGATGGTCGCCACCCAGAGAGTGTTACTTTTTTATCAGAAAAAGAAGATGCTTTAAGAAGGGATTTTACCATTAATGCACTGTTTTATCATTGTAAAAAAAATCGCATAATAGATTATGTGAACGGGCAGGAGGATTTAAAAAACAAGCTCATTCGCACAGTCGGTGACGCTAAAAAACGCTTTACAGAAGATAAGCTTCGCATTCTACGGGCTTTTCGTTTTCATGTTCAACTAGGCTTTCAGATAGAACCTGACACAAAAGCACTCGCCATGGAAATGAAATCATCTTTATTAGATATTTCTCGCGAAAGAATTTACGAAGAATGCGTTAAAATGCTTGCTACAAACAAGTTACTTGATACAGTCACAGCTCTGAGAGACCTAAACATATTAGCACAAATACAACCCTCATGGAAAACCGCTAACTGGAACCATTGTATAAAGTTTTGGGAAAACATTAATACCCTAACAAACGATATAACTTTATTATGGGTCAGAGCCTTATTCCCACTTATGATACAAACAAGTTACATGTATATACATAAAAAAGGCTATTGGCATGAGCATTTTAGCCATACTTTAAAGGAGTGGAAGTTTTCTTCAAAATTGATTAACAATATACGAGATATTTTTTTTAGTGCTTGTTGCATACCTCCTCTAAGGCACATGAAGGGCGTAAGCATTATAGCCAGTTCACATACTTCTTTAGCTCAGAAATTAAAATGTTTAAACACCCCTTGGTTAAAAGAAGTGATATTTTTATCTCAATTATATGGAAAACATGTTTTACAACAAAGGCTTGGGTTACAAGAGTTAGAGCAATTAAAAGCTGAATTTAATAAAAGATCTGTGGATGGCACAACATTACCCTCTGCTTTAATAACAGGCGAAGATTTAAAACAATTAGGTGTCAGAGAAGATCACATTATGGCGTATTATTTAGAGCAATTATATGACCAACAGTTAACAGATTGCGTTTTAGAGAAAAAACTTATGTTGGATCGAGCAAACAAATTATTAACACAACACGAAAGTGTGTCCATTGAGTCGTTGGATTAAAGATGCTTTTTTACAAGCAGGAAAAGGCAAAACTCTTTACACAGTTAAAGGGGAAAAGTCTGCTATATGGATGACATTTAAAGACGATTTAACAGCTTTTAATGGTAAAAAAAAATCGTCTTTTAAGGGCAAGGGTACTTGTAATCGAGATGTTAGTTCATTAGCTTTTCGGTATTTACAAAAGGAAGGGGGGATAGCAACCCACTGGTTAGCAGACAAGGACCCATCTGATATGGTATGTACGGCATTACAGATGTTAGCTTTAGAGGTGGTGGTACGCAATCGGTTAGCGGGTTCTACCGCCAAAAAATTTGCGTTATCAGATGGAACGGCACTTACAAAACCTTTAGTAGAACTTTATTATAAAAAGGATGAGCTAGGGGACCCTTTTATAAGTGTTGACCAAGCCTTAGCCTTAGGGATAGTATCTAGCCCAGAGGTGTTAGATTCCATTAAGGCACAAGCTTTAAGGGTGAACACAAAATTAAAGGTATTTTTTGATAGAGCGGGTTTAGAGTTAGTTGATTTTAAATTAGAGTTTGGGGTTTTAAACGATACATTGGTATTAGGAGACGAGATATCTTGTGATTCATGTAGATTATGGCACAAGGTGAGTGGCAAGAGGATGGACAAAGATCGTTTTCGTTTAAATTTAGGGGGGGTAGCTATAGCGTATCAAGAAGTAAGTCAGATTTTAAAGCAAACATGGAGTAAGGAGTTAGAGTAGAGTGATTACTGTAGGTGTTAAAATTTTACCTAAAAAAGATATATTGGATGTACAGGGGCGAGCAGTGGCTCAAGTATTAGTGCAAACAGGTTATAAGGTAAAAGACTGTCAGTGTGGAAAGTACATTCAGTTAAAGGTGGACACAAAAGATCAGGAGTTAGCTTTAAAGAAGTGCCATAAAATAGCTCAAAGTGTGTTATGCAATTTATTGGTAGAACGCTATGAGCTAGAGATATTATAGCAGGTACAAACTTTAGATGCAGACTTTACAACTTGCAAACGAATGGAAAAAAGTCTTTACAGCTTAGATAAGATTTTAAAAAACCACACACTGCGTGTAAAATTTACATTTTTAAAGTTCTTAGTATGTTTTTTATTCGCTATTTAAGTAAAGGTGGGGTATAAATGCTTTCAATAAAAGGTTAAAGAGGCTCACAGGCTAAAAGAGGTTTAGAAAATTGAGTTTATTTATAAAATCATTTATTGTAGCAAGTAGTATAATAATCGGTATAATAGTAGTACATTATGCAGGTGCTGTTCCAAGCCAGACGGATTCTTCTACCAATAACAAAGAAAACAATAAAGAAACAACAACTTTATCTAACTTTTTAAAAACATTATCTTTGACCAATAAGGAATATTTAGAAGCCACCCCTTTACGTGTTAAGACCTTATACAAGCCTCAAAAAAATGACCCTCCAAACACCAGTGCACTATTTATCATTAGGCGTCAGTACATTACTGCGTTACGATTGATAAGAACGCATGAGACCAGAATGTCTATGGACGACCGTACATCAGCAACATTACAAAAAAAGATGATAAGTGTTGTTGATCATTCTACTGATTTACAAGTGCGTTTAGAGTCTTTGTTTGCTATAGCATATTTAATCAGACCTTCTGACTTATACATTCAAAAACAATTACTATCCATTATAGAACGCAATAGTACGCAACAAACCGTGCAGTTATACGCTTTATCAGCTATTGGAAATAGTCGGTCTAGTTATAGTGTTATTCACCGTCAGGTATGGAATTATACATCACCTCTTCGTTCTGACATTGAGGTAGCCTTAAAAGCAACTAGCACTTTAGGGAAAATGATTAATGTAGCCGCCGATACCAAAAACAATCTTAAAGAGGCTATCAACAACAAGGACTTACCTGAACGACAAAGGTTAGAAAGTGCCATAGCTTTATTATCTTTAGAGTATCCCAGAGTGAGTTTTATTTTAGGAATAAAATCTACAAGTACTGTTAAGCGTCAGTTAATACAGTTAATAAAAAGTAGTCAATATCCTGTACAACTACGAGCAGATGCCCTTAGCATTTTATTTAATTTTTGGGAAATATCCGGGAATGTAAAAACAGTAATGGATATAGTTTCTAAAAGTGAAGAGCCAGAAATACAAAAAGTGGTACAAGAGTTACATTTAGCACTGGAGATTAAAACCCGCTTAAATCAAAAAATGAAGCAAATACAAAAAACTTTTTTAAAAGGCTTGCGGTTTTTAAAAAAAACATCCAACACTTGCATGAAAATATGGTAACCATATTACGATCCATTTGATTTATATTGAGCAAAAATTATGTTCAAACACAGTTTATTAATAGTATGGACAGCTACTGTTGACCTTAATTCTATTGCTGGCTCTGCATTATCATCTTCACCACTTTGTCAACAAGCTTTCCAATAGTTGTTTTAAAAAATAAGATTTTAGCTATATTATATATAGATTAATTATTTTTTTCATTTTTATGAATAGATTGTAACCATTCTTTTAAAGTATTCGAGCTAAATGATTTTGGTTTTTCTGTTATTTTCCAATCCCCTCTTTTAGATCCTTTTTTTAAAAACCCACTTTTTGCCCATCGTTGAAATAACTTTGATAACTGTACAGCTTCTGATTGACTATCAACAGACATTCCTAAAACTTGTCTAGCTTCCTTATTATTGATGAATCCTTTTTTATTATCTTTATAAGCATATTCTTGTAAAATATTTTTAAACTCAGATTCTTCTGATTGAGAAAATACTTTTGACTCTTGCCCTTCTAATTGGTTTTTAACCCATCTTTTTAAAATAATTTTTAGTTCTTGCTTATCTGATGCTATTCTCGAAAATAAAAAAGGAGAGTTTTTATCATTTAAAATATCCATTGTAAGTAGAGGAATTGATTTTACCTACATATTTAAAATTGGAAAAATCAAGCCCTGGACGCTTTAGCTCTAAAGCTTTTTTTTCACCAGGTGACATCTCTGAAGTATGAGAGCCTGTTCTTTTATAAAATTTGTTATTCCATGCAACAGGATAACCAGGGTCTATTATCTCAATCAATATACATTGTTTATTGTTTATGGTTTCAATAGAAATATGTTGCACTGTGGCACTAGGTTTTAAATATCCGTTCACATGATTTTCTATTTTATTTTTTTGATCTTCAAGATTTTCTAAATGCTGATCTAGTAAGTCACCATTATTTTTCACTCCTATAATGAGCCATCCTTTTGGATTGCTATTACCAATAGCAGAAATACCTTTCCCATGGTGTTGTTCCCATTTTTGCTTGAATTCAATAGTTTCGCTTTCTGTTAATGAGCTATTAGAGAGTGCCTTTAATACATGTTCTTTTAAATAGGATTTCATATAAAAAGACTTTAAAGCTAAATTACCAAAAAAACAAACCTCATAGACTTATAGCTGGTCTACATGCTAGACCTTACATGGAAAGTAAATATATAAATCTCAAAACTCCATAATATTGCAGTTTTGGGCATAAATATCCAGTTTTAGCTTAGTTTTTGTCAGACTACACGCAGACTACATTGCTTGTTAAATACTTAATATAACAAAACTTTTTTAATTCACCAATAGCAAAAATGGCACCGTTAAGTGAGACTACACGCAGACTACATCCAGACTACACATATTATAGCTACCACACAAAATCAAACATGATGTATGTTTGAGAGTCTTTGTCATCTTTTATATTCCATAAAGTTTGTGCATCACCAATTTGTTCTGATACACTTAGTGTTACTTGGAAAGTTCCTCCATCTACTTTTAGCCCATAAGAGGCTGATTGTTCTGCTTTTACTCTTTCTAAGCGTGTTGTTAAATCATAAGACGCTAAAATACTTAAAAATATCTCATCAGAAAAAAAACTCCAAACTACCTTATCAGCTTTAGCCAAAATATAAATATTTGACCAATTTTTTTGTGTAGTTATTTGTGTGCCTACTTCTGTTTGTAAAAAATCAGCACAAACTCCTGTTGGAACAAAAGCACAGTTTTTAATATCACCAAAGGTAATAATCTTACCAGCTCCTAATTTACCACCCATGTAGTATTCATTGCCCCTAGAAGGTATTGGTATATATTCATACTCATTTATTTCCGTTCCTTTAGTAGAAATAGCTTCGTTATCAGAAAAAATCTTATGCCAAAATTTTTGTTGATTTTGTGCTCCACCATATAAAAAATCCTCGTCTGTAATGTAACCCACATCTATTCCTATTACATTATATGCACCATCTAATTTATTGTATTTTCTCCTAATTTCTATATTGTTTTTTTCTGCAGCATTAAAAAACTCCTTATCAAATGTTCTGCCTAAATATTTATTAAAAATTGCAGAGCTTAAATTAAAAGTTGTTTCCACCCCGTCAGAGCATTTTTTAGAAACTGTTATTTCACTATAATGAGATAAACCATCATCACTTCCACCATAGGGATACACCGTATCGTTTTTGATACCTGCACCAAGCCTATAAACACAAGTAGTTTTTGATAAATTTGCTTCTTGTGCATAGCAAAAAACAGTAACAAATAAAAATAATAAAATAATATGTTTCATAATTTAAAAATAATATTTTTAAGTAAAAATATATAGTAGATATTTTAAAAGAAAGCCTAAAAAGATATAAGAAAAATTAGATAGGAATGTAATTTTTACACCCGCAAAGCGGGGTACTTCTGATGTTACTACTTACACACTCCATCTTATACTAATCAATGGCACTAAAGTAATTAATTATCCATGATGATCAGCACTAGCAAAAATAAAAGGGAGTGTTAATTTTTTCAGCACTTGAGACACCATAGTGGTTTTCCCCATCTGCCGGGGACCTGTAATTACTTGAATAAACCGCCTAGGCTCTCGCAAGCGACACCGTAAAATAGCCCCATGAGGGCGAATAAAGGTGATTTTACTCATTATAGTGAGATATTTTACTCAATACATTGAGTAAAATCAAGTCCTCATTTACTCTCAATTCACTAAATCTAAAAAAAATAAACTTTAAACTTGTAAATTCCAAAGTTAAACTTTATAATACCCAATATTATGTGGATTAAAAGGGATATCTCTTATCAAATTCAAGCTTTAAGCCAAAAAAAGCAGGTTATTTTATTAACTGGACCTAGGCAAACGGGTAAATCCAGTCTTTTTAAAAGACTTTTTCCAACAATGAAATACATTAGTTTAGATAGACCTTCTACAGCTTATAGGGCAGAGTATTCTGGAGAGGAGTTTTTAAAAGAATTTTCAGAGCCAGTTATTATAGATGAAGTGCAAAATGCACCTTCTTTATTCAAGCATATAAAGTACATAGTAGATCAGGATAAAAAAAGGCGGTTTTTTTTAACAGGATCTCAAAAATTTCAGCTTATGGCAAAAGTATCTGAATCATTAGCAGGTAGGGTAGCTTTATTAGAGCTTCATTCTCTGTCTAATACAGAATTAAACCAACACTTTCAGAAAAAAAACACAAATCTTATTGAGCGAATATTTAAAGGAGGGTATCCAGAAATATGGGCAGGTCCTTTTAATGTAGATGATTTTTTTTCTAACTACATTAGTACTTATATTCAAAAAGATATTAGACAAATTATTAATGTTCGTAGCCTTTATGATTTTGAGCGATTTATGGGGCTTTTAGCAAGCCATGCTGGGCAATTATTGAATTATAATAATTTATCTTCTGACTTAGGGTTAAGTGCTGTAACTATTAAGTCTTGGGTGAGTGTTTTAGAGGCTTCAAATATTATTTATATTTTAAAGCCTTTTTACAAAAATTTAGGCAAACGATTAATTAAAACTCCTAAACTTTATTTTACGGACTCTGGCTTGTTATGCCATTTAATGGGTTTTAGACATGTAACAGAGTTAAAACACTCTAACCTTTTAGGAGCTTTATTTGAAAATTTTGTTTTAGGTCAAATGGTTCGCACAGAAAGCAATAAAGGCAAAAAAATGAATTTATTTTTTTACAGAGATCAATGGGGGTTAGAAGTAGATTTTGTGCAACCAGTAGGAGAAAAATTCAAACTTTATGAATGTAAATGGGCAAGTCAGCCTAAAACAAACTTAAAATCTTTCGCAAAAATAGAGTCCTTGATAGGTAAAAAAAAGATTATCTCAAAAAACATTTTTTCTTCTGCAAAAGAATCTTACTTAGTTAAAGATTGCCAAGTTATTTCCCTTAATTCTTTTAAGTTTTAATTCATCATTTATTATGTTGAATGATTGTAAAAATTACATTGTTACATAAAAATATTGCTTTTTATGGTAGATTGCATCAATAATTAAGACTAACTTTATTTATATTGAGTAAAAACTATGTTCAAACACAATTTATTAATATTGTATATATTACTATTACTGCCTATAAAGGGGTGGAGTGTTGATTTTACATCTGATACCTTCATATTAACACCACAAAATATTACCACACAAAGTGCAGTACCACAAAACACCAAAATACTTACTAAAAAATCTACCAACAAGCTATCTAGTAGTATCCAAACAGCAAGTGATGTGTTTATTGATTTTGCCAAAAAAGTTTTAGGCACAAGCTACGAAACACAACTTGGGTCCAAGTGGGAAAAAAGCATTACACAAGATACAAAATATTGGACAGCAGAAGATAGCCATCAATTTTTAAGTTTTTTAGAAAGCAGGATAGGATCATTAGCTACTGCTAAATTAATAAAAACTACTTATTATTTTCAGCATATCAGAACAAAAAGTTTTAAAGAGAGGGTGAATTTATACAGTCAATATATAGGCGAAGAGGCTGTAAATTCACGATTAAAACAATCTTTACATGGGTTTCATGTTGGAAAGATAAAGCTTATACGAAGTAACATTGAGTTTATTATATCTTATGTAAATAACAAAAAAGAATCAAACGAAATAATAAAAAAACAGATATATAATTTATCTGCTACCTTATCTGATATGCATAATTTACCTAATTTAGTACAATTTTTAGAATCTTACATTGGTAAAAAAGAAGTAATTTTTGTATTAAAAAATACTTCTTATATATTATATCAAACTCCACTAAGCCGGTTAAAAAGTAATATTTCTTTTTTAGAAAACTATATAAGTAAAAACCAAATATCATTTATGATAAAGAAAAGTTTTGGTGGATTTATGAGAGATGATTTTAAGGAAATTAAAAGTACTATTCAAATCTTAGAAAAATATTTAAACAAATCTAATATTGTATTAGGTTTATCAAATATTTCTTTTCCGTTTAAAAGAGGGTTACAACATTTAACAGAAAGTATTAATTTTTTAGAGTCTTACATTAGTAAAGAAGAAATTACTAAAAAATTACAAAAAAGTTTTATTATATTTTCCACAAAAGAGCTTAAACACTTAAAACAAATGGAAAAAGAAGTAGGTAGAACACAAACAGCTATCTATTTAGAAACTAATATTTTAAATACTAAACCTACAGTATCTATACCATCTTATTTAAGTTCATCATCTAAGTTTTTTTACAATACAGCAGGTGATGTGTTTATTGATTTTGCTAAAACAAATTTAGGGGATGGTTACGAAAAAACTGTTGGAGCAAAATGGGAAGAACAAATTATTTACAATACAAGACATTGGACAGTACAGGATAGTCAAAATTTTTTAAGTTTTTTAGTTAATAGAATAGGATTGTTTAATACGATAAAAAGAATCCAATTTAGTACTTATTTTATTAAGTTAAGATTTGATAGTTTTATAGATAGAGTGCAGTTATACACTAAATATATAGGAGAAGAAGCTGTTAATGCAATGTTAAAACAATCTGTATATGGATTTCATACAGGTAAGATAGATATAATACAATCTAATATTGAATTTATCAGATCCTATATACAATTAGATAAGACTTTTAATAGCATTATGCAAAAAAGTGTTGGCTGGTTATCTGTTATGAGTATTAAAAGGTTATCAGCGATTATTCAATTTTTAGAAAATTACCTTAGTAAAAATGAGATTATTTGGATCATGCAAAGAAATATTGACGGTTTATCTCATGCTAACATTAATAAATTAAAGCCAGTAGTGCATTTTTTAGAAAACTATGTAAGTCGAAGTCACATAGCATGGATTATGAAAAACAACTTTGAATCTCTTACAGGAAGTTTTAATAAAACAAAGGATAACATAGAATTTTTAGAATCTTATATTGGTAAAGAAAGAGTAATTATTCTAATAAAAAAACACTTTTATACATTAACCCAGATCAAAACACACAGATTGAAAGAAGTAACACACTTTATGGAACAAGAAGTAGGTAAAAAAGCAGTAGTTGAAGCAATTATGAAGAATCTATACACATTATCTAAAAAATCATTTAATCAAAAAGTATTAACTTGCAAAACAGCCTTCCAATTCTCTTAAAAAAAACCAATTTCTTTAACAAAATAAACTGGAAAATTTAAAATATATATGATTTAATGTAATTAAAAGTAGTAACGATGAAAAAAAGAAGCACTCAACCTCTAACAAAAAAAGCTATTAAAAAAGCTTTACTTCAAAAATCATCTCAAACAGCTGGTGATATGTGTAACAGATTAATTAAAAACAAACAATTACGAGAACAAAGTATTGCTTTTGTAAAAGCTACTAACGGAAAAAAAATCAGAAACACCTCTGGCGTTTAACAAAATATGATAAACTGGGTACTAAATAAATTATTAACAAAAAAGTTTAAAAAAAGATTTGTACATTACAACAAATACACCTTAAAAGCTTTTAAATGTACATCAGATACTCAATTTCAAAAACTATTTTGGAAATGCGTGAATGACACCGCTCACCAAAACAACAAAGATATACAAGATATTAGCTTAGAAGATATTTATAGAACACTACATAAAATAAGACAAAAGATGCCTAAACTATTTAGAAAAATAACTTTAAAACAAATGACAAAGATAAAAAAAACAGGAAATATCGTATCTGATATTTTTAATCTTATTTATGGTATGAGTAGTTTGAATATAATCCCATTAATATATGTTGGATTAAAAAAAATCTTCGGTATCAGAGTAGAGTATGTGATCAAAATATACATTGTGAGTATGATCGCTCAAGAACTTTATAAACAAAAATAAAGTTTAATCTTGTAAATTCCAAAGTTTAACTTTATAATACCCAACATTATAGAGGTTTAATAAAACTTGGCTTAAGCTTTAAATTATTTTTAAATATTAGTTCACTTGCCCTGAAGGGTAAGAATCCATATCATCTGCATCTATAATCTCACCCATACATCCTTTTGTTAGAATCATATCTCCACGAGTAACAAAATCCTTACCTTGAGATCTAAAAAGATCCTTACACATTTTTGATGCAGCAAAATAAGCCTTATCTATTGCACTAGGTGCATCACCTATATATTTTGTATCTTCTTCAATAAGTTGCACCACTTGCACACTCCCCATATAATCATTAAAAAGCCAATCATCCTCAAAACAACTACATTGCATAACCATTGCTTTTTCATCACTAGAATCATCACTCAAAGAATAAAAAGCAGTAATCATTACGCTAGTTAATAATAAGCCTCTTAAAAATTGTTTCATCATATCCTCCTATACATTTTTAAGGTTAAAAGATTGTGAACAGCTATTTTTGTTAGTAGTAGAATCAATAGTATCTCTAACTGTACCAGATGTAGCATCTAATACATCTAATACATTACTTCCTAGTCTTATTGAATCTGCTCCTTCCATTTTCAATAAAGAAAGGATTATCAAATATTTTGCTATACTAGCTTGATAGGCTACAAGTAATACATTGTGACTTTGTATCACAAATGGTAAGGATTTTTTTATTTCTTTTGTTATTTCTTCTTTTTTTTCTAAAGCAGAAATGCTATTTAGTAGTTGCAACAACTCAGATCCATTAGTCAACTGACCTTTTTTTGTTAAAACTTGTACAATAGAGGTTTTAACTAAATCAAATAACTGCACTAATTCTTTTGTGTTATTTTCGCTATATTTGCTCCGAATTACACCTCTACCATATAAATACTCTCCAGAGAATAAGATGTTGTGTTTTATTTTACCAAACACATCTTTTTCTGTAGAACTTAATTTTTTATCCAATACCTCCTGGAAATCGCTTTCCTTATGATTAAGTCTTAAAACTGCTGTATCTAAAATAGTATCCAAAAAATGACTTCTATATGCTATAGGTAGTTTTAAAAATTCGTCCATTACAGATTCTACCCTTTCTGCAACAACAATATCGGAAGGTTGTTTATCAAACATGCTAATAAGCCGACCTCCTAAAAAAGCCACAACTGCTGAAGAAGTGTAAGGCACTATTAAAAGCATCAACAAAATAAATAATTTTCTTAATTTTTTCATTATATCCTCCTTATGTTTCTGTCTAAATTACTAAAATGGCATATTATTTGCAACATGTTTTATGAATTTGCAACATGTTTTATGATTATTTTGTGATTTTTGCTTGATTTTGTAAATTTTACACTACTCCCCGCTTATTTTGCTTTTGCCCTTCTAGATTCAACGATGTTTTTTCTCTCATTAAACGAACAAATTGAGATGATCTTACTTGTCTGATATTACCAAGCCGTGTTTGATGTTGTTTTGACCATGTAATATATATCCAACGTCTAGCACGAGTAATAGCTACAAAAGCAGTGTTTTTTTCTTCTGCTATTGCTTGTTCAGTAGTGGCTCTATAGTCAGGAAATACCCCTTCACACATGCCCATTAAAAACACAATATCTTTCTCCAACCCTTTCATGGTATGCACTGTACTTAATGTTAATTTAGCCGTATCAATAGAAGAAACATTGTTACCCACTAACTCGCCTAAAGAAATAGCAGTTTTAAAAGCTAATAAAGAGCTACTTGATGTCTGTTTTCTAAATAAATTCCAGTATTTTTTAAATTCTTCTAAATCATGCATGAATATATCTAACTCATGTATTTTCATATTAGTTTCATGTGAATTATTACCATTTATCATCTTCCCTATTGTTTGAATATCACCCTCTATTTCATTAAATACTTTCGGCATATTAGGATCTTCAGCATCTAAATTAATTATACGGTTTAAAATGTCTTTTTTTAATTTCATTAATGGATCTGAATTAGTAATACTACTAGCTACTGCTTTTAAAATATAATCATTTTTTTTATTATAAGAATTAATTTTTAATAGTTCACAAAGCTTTTTTTCACTAATCCAATCTTTAGGATTAACTTTTAAGCGAATAGCTAAATCCAGCATTATTCCTAAATCAGATATAGGATTTAATACAGATTGAGTTATTTTCAATGTAAATTTTATCTCATTTTTTTCCAACTCTTCTTTTAAACTTTGAAATACAAATTGATTGCGTGCTATAACTACCATGTTATCTAATGAAATATCCCCTTCAATATCTTTATGTTTTTGCTTTTGAAGAATGCTTTTAATTTTCTGAACAATCCATTGAGCTTCTTTGCTTTCATCCTCAAAATCTTTAAATTCACATTTACCAGTTATGGCAAATTGAGATTCCTCTTGAGAATGAGGTTTTAAACAATTAGCTAAATGAATGACTTTTTTTGAACTTCTATAATTTTCTTTTAACTCAAATGCCTTAAATGAAAATTTAAGATCAGAAAAATCTTTTTTAAAAAACTTACATAAATAATCTTTTGAAGAACCATTAAACCCATAAATCATTTGATTAGGATCACCTACCATCATAATACTTTTGATCCCACCAGCTGATAGAGCTTTAATGAGTTCGTATTGAGCTTTATTTAAATCTTGAGCTTCATCTATGAATATGTATTTATATTTTGTACTATATATTTTAGCACACCAAGGTTGTTCTATAAGTATCCGATGGGCATATACTAAAATATCATCAAAATCAATGCCACCTGCTTTCTTTAGTTCTTGTTGGTAACTATTAAAAATAGATAATGTTTGATCGTTATATTTTTTTTTAATTTCATTATCTGTTAATAACTCTCTTTTTATTTTTGAAAATTCATACATATAATCTCTTTGCTGGTGAGTGTTACATGACACCCCAGTATTATAAAGTGATTGAGAAAAGATAGATCTTCTATCTTGTTCTCTATCATAAATATTTAAATCAGCAGGTAAGCCAATGGTATAACCATATTGATCTATAATTCTTTGAGCAATAGAATGAATAGTTGAAATCCAACAGTTTTTCACTTCTGAATTAGAATGTTCCAAACGCATTTTCATTTCTTTAGCAGCTTTATTAGTAAAAGTTAAAGCTATAACCCCAGCTTTGTTTGCTTGATTTAAAACATAACGTACTCTTTCAGTTAATATCCGTGTTTTACCTGTACCAGCAGAGGCTAATAACTGAATACAAGTGTTTGTATCATACTCTACAATCTTTTTTTGTTTTTTTGATAATGTTATCATAATAAATCCTTCTTTCTAAGATTCTTATCTAATTCTTTAAAACAATTTAAAATTGCGGTTGGAATTATCTGTTCTGGAGTTTTATTGTTTGGGTTTTTCCTTATAATTTTAGATAAAAAGCTGGCATAATCTGTTTTAGCATTTCTCATTCTTTCTAGAATCTTTGTATCATCCCATTTGTTAATTTCTTCTTCTTTTGCCTTTATGTACTTTTCATTCTCCGAACCATTTGTAGCTATTTCTATCAAAGCCATTTTAATCTCATCTTCTAATTTTGTTTTTTCTAATAATTCTTTTTCAAAATCATGATCATCTGATAAAAAATATACTTTTACATTTTTAAATTCTTTAATTTGTTCTTCAACACTTTTCTTAGTTGAATGATCATTATCGCTAATAATATAGACAGGTATTTGTATATTATGAGCCATTTTTACAAAAGAACGATAATTTTTCCTCCCACCAACATCAATACATGATACTCCTAAATCAAATAAAGATTTTTGTTTATAAATTTCAAACATAGCTGGGATAACTTGCTCTTCTGTACGACCTTCATATAATATCCAAGAATAAGCAAATAAGATATCACCCCTATAAGAAATAATTTCACGATTAACTTTTTCTATTTCTTTAGTGGTAAAATCTTTTAAAATCTCTTTTACTGTAATACCTTGCTTAGTTTTTACAAGAATACGAATATTGGAAATACCAGCCGTTGAAACAAAATAAGGAGAATGTGTGCTAATTATAACTTGTCCTTTAGCTTCTTGAATCTGCCGATACAAGGTTTTTTGTGCAGTGGGATGCAGATGAGCTTCTGGCTCCTCCAAAGCAAAAACAGGCAAGCAAGGGTTTTTTTCAGTTTTATTTTTACTATATATTGATTCAATAAAGGCTTTAAGCGTTAATATAGAAGCCCAGCTACGTGTTCCCATACCATGATATTCCATTGAAAATGTACGACTATTTGTGTCCCCAAAATAAATAGAAAAATATTTAGCTAAATCTCTTATTTGTTTTGGAAAAGGACTGATACTTACTTCTCCTTTACCTTGAAACAAAGTATTTAATTGTTGTAATTGTTTTTTTAAATCACCTAATGTATTACTCTTACTCACCGCTTCTTTATTAATTTTTTCTATTTGCTGTTCTAATTCCTTTATATCTGATGGATTGTAATTAATAGTAGATAACATACGACCTGTATAAGAAGTTTTTTGCCTTAATTCAGAATAAATATCCCTTTGCGATTCAATTGAAAAAAATTGCACACCAGGTATATAACCTGATATTTGATCTTTATCTTTTATTGGTTCATTTAACCATTGTTCTTTACTCAACCACTGCTTTATCACATATCGCGAACACTTAAACCCTCCTTTTGTCTCATCTTGTGTTGCAACAGTCCTAATACCTACAAAAGCTTTGCCATCCATACCTTGCTGAATCTTATCACCAAACTCATTTACCCAATAGTCATCAAATTCTCTACTACCATTAATAGGGACAAATTGAACATCTACTGTGATTTTTTCTGCACGATTACCATCTTCACTAATAAAAAAATCTTCTTCAGAAATATAATATGCATAATTACCTAAAGCTAATTGTAAAGCTTTAAGAATAGAGGTTTTACCAGTATTATTTGGACCAACTAATACTGCAACACGTGGCAATGTTATTTCCATATTGTGGATACCACGAAAATTAGATATTCTTACACAATAAATCTGAATAGTACTATTATCACTCATATTTAAACATTATATGCTGAATTTATAGTAAATTCAAGTTAGTACATCATATAATTTTTTGGTGACCGTCTAAAATTAAATTAGCTAATTCGTCAGCCCGAAGGTTTTGCTCCCGAGGAATATGCTCAAACTGCACCTTACCAATGCCAGCTACCTTCTCTATACAATCACGATGCAAAGCCCTAATATTAGCAGAACGCACCCTATACTTACCAGTTAACTGACACACCAATAACTTACTATCACTTTGTAAAATAAGACTATGCACTTGGTTTTTACAAGCTAACTCCAAAGCCCTAAGTGCCGCTGAATATTCTGCAAAATTGTTGGTCTGTGTGCCTAATAAAGCCCCTTCCTCATACACCACCTGAAAAGACTTATCATACACCACTAAGCCAAAAGATGCCTCCCCCGGGTTACCCCTACTTGCTCCATCTGTTTGAATAATAACTTCTTTTGCCGACCAACCAACAGCCACCCCCTTGCAAATACTATTTTTACTCATTGATGATAATTATTCAGATGAAGATTTTTCATTGTTAGGTTTTTCATTGCCTGATTTTTTATTGCCTGATTTTTCACCGCTAGAGGCTTTACCATTAGATAATTTGTCGCCAGATTCATCACCACTAGATGTTTCACTACTAGACTTATTGCCAGATGCACTTTCTTCGCTGGCAGATTTATCGTGAGAATGAACCTTATTATTTTTAGATGAACTATTATCAGTATGAGATTCAAGGTTTTGTGCTGGCTGTTTTTGTAACCCCTCCCCTTCATCTGCATCTTGCTCTGCACCTTGCCCTGCATCTACATCTGCACCTTGCCCTGCATCCTCACCTACATCTGCATCTGCATCTACATCTGCATCTACATCTTCACCTTGCCCTGCATCTGCATCTACATCTTGCTCTGCCTCTTCACCTGGTAACAGCACAATGGGGTGTTCAAAATCCATAGTTGTATCATCTGTGCGAATAGAACGCACCACCCATAAATTATGCTCTTTAGACGATTTTAAAGATTTTTTAACAAGTGTGGCACCACCAGTTACTTGCACATTCGTATCTTCATTAGAGTAAGAATACTCAAAATCTGCTACAATGGTATTGTGCTTGTCCCCCGCTTCAGTCCACACATGTTTAAACTGAATGTTACTAGCAAACGGGATTTTTTTAAGTAAAGTATCCTTAATGATTTGTTTTAGTTGCACCCTTAAGCTGATATGCACACTTTCAGGATAAGTAGGAGGGCGATGAAACATCAACCAAGTACTTACCAACAGTATCAAAAACAAACAAACCGCCAAAATCCTAAAACGGTACGGCTTGAGCTTAGATAAAGCACTAATACACATAATATAACCAGTATGACGAGCTTTTTATACTAAATCAAGCATTACTTTTTATGATATTATGCGTGAAAATGAGATTTTTTTATTGAAAATAGCCATAATTTGCTCCTATAATTGAAAAATGAAATCTGAAAATAGCACTTTAAATAAATTGTTAAATGTTGAAACAAATGTTGAAACTGTAGATAAACCTTTTAAGCAGTGGCTTATAACAAGCCTACTGATTACATTGTTACTAACTGGTTTAGTGTGGGTGCAATACCGTGCCACTCCAGTGCAAACAGACCCTTTAGCCATAAATGCACCCATGCAAGTTAAACGCACCCTCGCCTCTAGTCTAGTAGAAGAAGATATAGAACTAAAAGACCTAAAAAATATCCAAAATTCTTCTCAAAACTCTGTAATAATAAGAGAAAGAGTACAAGAGGATAATATACACTTTTTTTCTGATGAAGAAACTATATCTGACAATGAAATTACAGAAATAAATAAAACTCCACAACAAAACAAAATACAATCTCTGTATAACAAAGAATGGAAAGTAGAGCTTAGTTACACAATCACCCGTCTTATTGATTTAACTAATGCTTTAGCAACAGTATCTGCCAAACACCAAGTAACTCCTCTAATTAGAGAATTAACAAACCCATTACTGGCTCTTCCTGCTAACAGAAATACCACCAATCCCACTGGTAAAAAATATGTAGAAGCATTTAAAAATCCCGTAGTTTTACATAATATAACACGAGCTTTAAACCACAAGTTTGACAGTGTTGTGAACTTTGCTGCATACATGTTATTTAACATCCAACCAAAAGAGCCTTTTACACACAAAGCTTTAGCTAAGGCTTTACACAACGAACATGCAAGGCACACAGTAGTGCGTGCTATATGGAACATTCTCCCTCGAGAGCCAAGTGTCCGAAAAGAGCTTCGCAAAGTAGCTATATTCTCAAAAAACCCACTAGACACTCAAAGGCTAATTGCACGAACTTTAAGAGCTATTGAACAAAAATATGGTAAATAATTAAAAGTTATGAGATTACCTACACAGGTAGATGTTCAGTCTGAACAATTTATCAAAAACTCTACCTATATGAAGCAAAAAGTCAAAGAGCTAAACCATGCTATTGCACAAGCTAAAGAGGGTGGAGGGCTTAAAAATCAAAAAAAGCATAAAAGCAGAAATAAATACTTAGCAAGAGAAAGGATTGAACATCTTAAAGACTCTGACACTTGTTTTTTAGAGTTTTCACCAATGGCAGGGCTTAATGTCTATCCAGAAAACCCTGCCAGTGCGGGTATTGTAACGGGTATTATTGTAATAGCTGGCAGACCTTGTGTGGTGGTAGCTAATGACGCCACAGTAAAAGGTGGCACTTATTTTCCGCTGACCGTACGCAAACATTTAAGGGCACAAGAGGTAGCATTAGAAAACGGTTTACCTTGCATTTATTTAGTAGATAGTGGTGGGGCTTATTTACTTTATCAAGACGAAGTATTTCCGGGGAAAGAGCATTTTGGTCGCATTTTTTATAACCAAGCTCAAATGTCAGCCAAAGGTATTCCGCAAATCTCTATCGTTTTTGGACACTGCACAGCAGGCGGAGCTTATGTGCCAGCCATGTCAGACGAAAATATTATTGTGCAAAACAGTGGCACTATTTTTTTAGCAGGTCCCCCTTTAGTAGAAGCTGCAACAGGCGAAAAGGTAACAGCGCAAGAGTTAGGAGGTGCTACTTTACACACCAGCCAATCAGGTGTTAGTGACTACAAAGCTGATAACGAAGACCATGCTTTACAAATTGCTCGTAATATTATTTCTCATTTAGGAGATAACAATGTGAAACAAACATTACGCACTCAAGCTAACAAAGAACCTTATTACTCACCAGAAGAGATATATGGTATTTTACCATTAGATTTTAAAACCCCTTTTGAAGTGAGAGAAATTATTGCTCGTTTAGTAGACGAATCTTATTTTTGCGAGTTTAAAAAACATTATGGTCCCACTTTAGTTACGGGTTGGGCTTATATTTGTGGGTATCCTGTAGGAGTGGTAGCCAATAATGGTGTATTGTTTAGTGAAGCTGCTTTAAAAGCCACACATTTTATTGATATATGCGATCAACGGCAAATCCCTCTTGTGTTTTTGCAAAACATTGTAGGTTTTATGGTCGGCAAACTTTATGAGCAAGAGGGTATTACAAAGCATGGGGCAAAAATGGTAACAGCTGTCAGCCTTGCACGTGTACCTAAGTTCACAGTCATTATAGGCTCATCTTATGGAGCGGGCAATTATGGTATGTGTGGCAGGGCTTATGGACCACGGCAATTATGGATGTGGCCCACAGCACGCATTGCCGTTATGGGTGGGGTACAAGCTGAAAAAGTATTACAATCTATTACCCAGCCAAAAAAACAAAGCTCTGCTGGTGCTGACAATACACATTCTGTGGTTACAAAGTCAGATACGAAGTCAGAATCGCTAATAGAGCAGTACACCCGTCAAAGTTCAGCTTATTATTCTACAGCCAGGTTGTGGGATGATGGCATTATTGACCCTTTAGACACTAGAAAAGTACTGGCTTTAGGCATTAATGCCTCTTTACATTCCCCTTGGTCTAAAAAACTAAAAGGCATTTACAGGATGTAAGTAAAATGCAAAAGATATATGTCAAATTTAAAAAAACAAACAATATAGTCACCATTGTTTTAAACAGACCAGACAAAAGAAATGCCTTAAACCCTAGGCTTATTAAGTCTTTAACCACTGCATTTAAAAAAGCAAAAAAGCTCACATCTATCAAGGCTATTGTATTAAAGGGGGAGGGCAAAGCATTTTGCAGTGGTGCTGACTTAAAGTGGTTAAGTAACGAAAAACATTTTAGTAAAAAAGAAATTACCCGGTTATGGGATTTATTACAAACGATAGATTCGCAAAATGTGCCTGTGATAGCCTACACCCATGGTTTTGTTATGGGTGGGGGCTTAGGGCTTATAAGTGTTTGCGATGTGGTGGTAGCAGTAGAGAACACGCACTTTCAATTTAGCGAAGCACTTTTAGGTTTAGTGCCTTCTGTAATAAGCCCTTTTATTTTAAGAAAGTTGTCCTTATCAAAAGCCCGATTTTATTTATTAAATGCGTGGGGGTTTAAAGCTCCAGAGGCGAAAGAGTTAGGGCTTGTGCATTTTGTAGGCACAACTAAAAAATGTGATATATTTTTAAATAAATTGTTAAATCATATTAAACTTTTAGATAAAGATGCTGTAAAAAAAACCAAACATTTGTTAAATAAGTTTTACACTCAATCTTTAGAACAATCACGAAGGCAGGCTATAGATACTATTCACAAAGTAAGGCAAACTAAGTCAGCAAAGGCTCGCATTCAAAAGCTTTTAAAAAAATAAGTTAATTTTTTAGGGGGCAATGAGTTAAATTAGATGGTTTATGATAACCAGAAGCTTGCATTAAGGCTTGCTCACGGAGGTGTACATTACCTAAACCAATATATCTGCCTGCCCAAGTGGACTCATCTGGTAAAGGAATGGGGAATAAAAGATGATAATTATTGTGTTTATCAAAATTTTTTCTAATCTGATTAGACCATTTTGACAAATCTTGTAATACTTCTTCACAAACTGGATTATTCCAATTGATATAATTATCTTGTTCGTTAATAAAATTCAAAACAGGTTGAAACTGAGTTGTTTGCATTAACTTTTTCTTTATATCAATATATGTTCCACTAGAAATTATTTCTTGCAACCAATTTTGCACTCGAGATAACAAGTACATAGCGTTAGATTTATCTTTACTAAAAGCACTATTTTTAAATGGTTCTAAAAATAAAATAACTTTTTTTGCATTAGAGATAGAAACAGCTACCCTTTCTTCATAGTTGTTACATTTTGGTAAATACTTTTTTGGTATAAAACCATCAACAGAATCTAATTCAAGTTTTTGTTTTGCACGATTAGCATAAGCTACCATCGGTAAATTAGATTTTCGATCACCAAAAATTTCTACATATTGAAAAAACTTAACTACTTTATTAAAGTCATAAGGGGTAAAATACTCTTTAGTAGGTTTTTGAGGGTTAAACCTTTCAGGTACAGTTATTGGTTCAGGCTTTGGTTTAAATTTTGACATAAGTTTTTGGAATACAGCAAATTGAGGATGGAATATAAGCTCCTCCCCAAACCCTATACGTGCCATAGTGTCTACTGCTAAATAAGCCCGCATCCAATTCACTATTAAATTATGACGATTTAACCTCTGTATAATAGAAAAATACAAGGGTCTTAAATACCACCTCCAATGTTGTGTTTGAACTTTTATAAAACTATCTAAATCCCCAATATAGCCACCATAGCCCCCCACTTTGGGTTTATAATACCCATGAGATCGCACCATTAGTATTTTCCAGTCTTTTAAAATATCCCAAAAAACATTAGAAACTATATTATCAAAATGTAGAAAAATATCACTTGTTTTTAAATACCCATACACTGGTGCTATAGCAGTTAATATATCATTAGATGAAATCTCTCCCGTATAGAAACTAGATGGATATGACACATCATGTAAATTATATGCTTTAAGAAATTTTTTATAGTCTTTAACAATTTGATTAATAGGTTGCAGTGTTTTTAATTTAACAGAAACAGCAGGAATATCAGAAGGTGAACCTATTGTAGGATTGATAAATATATGTGTATATTGATAAATACTAGAAAAATAAAACATATAGATATTCCATGCGGTTTGTAAATTTTTACGCATAGTTTGAGAAGCTAACTCAATAGAAGATAACCTTTGACACATAGAACTTATATAGGGATCTTTCTTTACTGATTCTAATAAATTATCCCTATCTTCATGTTGTGTTTGCCATGTAGGTTGAAATAAACTGTTTAAATCAACATACTCAGAAAAAACTTCATCTTGATACTGTGCATACATTAAATCTTTAGGTTTGATAGAGAACAAAATAGGATAACCAAAAGTAATTTTTTTAAATACTGGATTAAATTCTTGCTCTAACCTATTGGCTATTTTTTTATATTCTGCATCACTAACATTCATTTTTTTTGCATTTATTAATGTTTCCTCAATACTTCCTCTAAATAGCAATTTCTCTCTCTCCTTAGTATTATTTAACCACTTTATCATAGAGTTTAAAAAAGGTATTCTATTTTCTATAATTGGATTTGCCAAGTATTTTTGAATCTCTTTTCTAGAAAGTGTTGCAAAATTTATTTGATGGATACCATTTGTTAAACTCTTAGAATAATTAGATAAAGCAAGCAGTTGTTTCTCACCACTAATTTGCATCTTTTTATCCATTTCTTCACTTTGATATTTACCTTTTTGATAATAAAATAAACTCTCTCTTTCTGTAATGGCGTTCATCATTTTTTCTATATGCTTATTTTGTACATCTGTTAATTTTGCATCTGCAAAACCCTCTTTAATATCCCATTGGATATTGGTTAATTGGTTTGTAATACCAGTTAATTGATTTGTAATACCATTTAATTGATTTTTTATATCTGTAAAATTTGCTAAAATCTCTTGATGATTTTTGTTCATTAACTGTGTTATATAATTCAAACTTTGATTTATTTGATCTAACTTATGATCCATTTTAGCTAATTGGTTTAAAATCTCCTTTTGACCTTTTAATAATGCATCTAATTTTTTCATCACTACTTCCTCATGGCTAGGGGTGTTAGAAAAAAGTTTCATCACAAATCCCACAGCAGAAGTAATTGCCATAATACCTGTGGGATCTAAAGCCCCAGCTATAAACATAGATTTTACTGACTTATAAATTTTTAAACTCTGTTCAGTAACTAAACCTACTTTTATCGCCTTTTTAGGTATTCCAACTGTAGAGGCTACTACATTAATAGTTTGTGTCCAAGCTATCATTTTATTTATGTGTTTTTCATGTTTATAAATAGATTTTTCTTTTTCAATTTGTTTAGCTTCTTCTTGAAATTTATCTTGTTTTACTCTTAATTTTTTGATTGCATCAATAGAAACAGCCTTGTTTGTAGAACTTAATTGATCATCAATATTTTCTATAATATCATTAACTTTTTCTCTTCGTTGTTCTAACTTTAACCATTGAGGGTCTGTGGTTATTTCTTCATATTCTTCTATGTTGTTTTCTATCTGATCAAAAGAGGGTACTTTTTTAATAGCAAGTGCTTTTTCTATAGCACTTAACTGTTGTTGTGTGTCATCTGTGTTGCGAGCTTTTTGTAAATCAGAAATTAAACTTGCTTCTGTAGGATATAGTTCGCGCATAGTTTCTAAATCTTTTGAATCCGGAAAATCTTTTTTTACTTTTAGTGCATATTTTTGAGCTTTATTGAATCTTTTTTCTACAGAGTTACTATCGATATTTTTATCTTTAAAAAAATCATGAAAAGCATCACATCCACCAAAACCTTCACCCTCACACATTAAAAATAGAGGAGATAATTGCTTAGCTCTTACCTTTATTTTACTGTCTGAAGGCTTGTAATAAGAAAGCGGACCTGCTGATTGTGGTCGTAATCTTTTCATTTTAGTAAAATCAGGCATATTCATGCTTACACCATAAGGTCCTACAACACCAATATCAGATACTATTTTATAAGCATCCTTAGTGATTTCATCTTTTTTTATGGTTTGTTCAAAATATTTATAAGCTTTAGGGTTTTTATGCCCAGCAAATTCAAAAGCCCAATATATATCAGGATGTTCATTAAAAATTTGTACATATTTTGCCTCAGTTATCGCTCGTCTTTCTAATTGTTCATCTGGTGTTAATAAGAAGATATTTTTCTGCGAAAGAGGATTAGAACTTGGAAATGCCACTGGCACCTCATCCAAAATAGAATGATTAGAACTAATAGAATCAAGGTCTTGTTGCGTTTCTTTAAAAGTAGGTAGACGGCAAGGCTTAAAAACAGAATATGGAGGTTCGCAATTACTAGAAGAATTACTTTGTTTTAAATCAACAATATCATCGGCGTACAAAGAAAATACAGGATAAATAAAAACTCCAAACAATAATAAAACAATTTTAAACATGCTTTTTGTTAAAGATATTTTAATAATTCTAAATAATTGATTACTATGGTTTTGCATCATGTATAGGTTTCTCGTCTTTTTCAATTTGATTATTTTTTTCTTCTAAAGTTAATTGCTCTATTAGATTAAATGATATTTCTTGTTTGTATTGACTTCTTATTTTATTTAAAGCTTTTTTTTGTTCAGAACTTAAATAACTTATTTCACCTAATGGTATATAAGAAATTTGTGTTTTAAAATTTAATAATGATATTTGATGCGGGGTTAACAAATGAGTCTTCCAGTTTGTAAAAAATGGCAAAGGTAGATATTTTACTTGCTCACCGGTTAAAGCTTGTACATTTTTCTTTAAAGTATGGTATTGATCAATACGTAAAAAATATCCGTAATCCACTACAGGCTTTACTACAAATGTGGGTATATAAGCAATCTGTCTTATAGGATCTAATAGAGACATTTGTTGTGCAGTTAAAAATAAATACTTTTTTCTCTCACTAGCAAAAAATTCTGAAGGAAGGTGTTTTACTTGCTCATCGGTTAAAGCTTGAATCTGTTTTTCTTCCCAATGGAACCAAAAGTCCTCCCTCAATAATGATAATTTATTAGGTGGGATTTGCCGTATAAATTGAAGTGATAAATCTGGAATTACAAACATACTAAGCTCACTTACAAAAGGCATAATATACTCAACTTGTTTATTAGTTAAAACATTTAATGTTGAAGACGAAAGTACATCATATACAGATTCTAAATTATTTAAATCAATAGATTGGATTTGCTTAACTGTTAAAGCTTTTTGATAATACTCAAGTAAAAATCTTAATTGATTATCTGTTAAATGATTAATATTAAAGGATAGTATTTGATCTTTTGGTAATTCTTTAAAAGATTTTATACTAATAGATTGAATTTGATTAAGAGTTAAATAGCTTATTTGTTTAGGGGTAAGATAAGATATTTGCTCAGCTTTTAATGCTTGAACTTGATTGGGTTTTAAGTAATAATCAATATGTTCCTTAGTTAAAGTCTGAATCTGCTGTTTTGTTAAGGATCGCAGTTGTAAAGGGGTTAAAGCCTGCATCTGTATTCCGATTAAATTAGTCATCTTGATACTAGATACTTGATTAGAGGTTAAATAAGGTATTTGCTGGGGAGTTAAAGCTTGAATTTGTGCATTAGTGAAATTAGCAACATCCACATTAGGTATTTGCTGGGGAGTTAAATAAGATACTACAGAAGCCGGTGTAAAAAATGAACTAGGTAAATGCTCACTTGGATGAGTAAATGCTTTTGATTGAACTACTAAGCTTTGGATTTGCTCTTTTCGAAAAGCCTTCCCACCTAATAACATAAGCTTCGAAACACTTAATTGTCGCATTTGTTTAGGGGTTAAAAAATGAACATGTTTAAAAGTGTCTAATAGCATAATTTGCTCATCTGAAAAACGCCCTACTGGGAAATATTGCCATTGAATCTTAGTTAAAGCATGAATTTGAGGCTTTGTAAGAGCTTGAATCTGCCCATCGGTTAAAGCTTGAATCTGCTTATATGAAAAATACGGGATTTGTGCTTTGGTAAAATAAGCCACCTGCTGAATCTTTAACGCTTTAATGTGCAAAGGGGATAATAAGTGAATATGGTTACCCGTTAGAGCTTGAATCTGGCTTTTTGTTAAAGCCTCAATATCTTTAGCACTTAAAGTAATTATTTTGTTTAAACTGAGATCTATAGCAGTGGTGGTGGCGGTGGCATCCTTTTTACGATTTTTTGCACAACCTGCTAAAATAGTAGCTAAAACAACGATTATGGCGATATTTTTAACATTTTTCATCAAAATCTCCTTATTTTTAGCTTTTGCAACACTTTTTAACCCTTTTTTAAACTTTAAAGGGCTTTTATATAAACAAAAGATAAGGCTTTATAACATAAAAATAAGATTATTTGTAAATAAATTCAGAAAAAACAGAAATTTTTACACTACTGCCTATTTTTGTAGTAGCTCAAATACTACTTACCTACTTCATAGAAGGTAAAACTTTTAAAAAAATAAGTTTAATACTTTATAGGGCAATTTACTACATCAGATGGGGTATAGTAAAACGAAGCTTTTGTTAGAGCTTGCTCGCGGAGGCTTACATTACCTAAACCGATATGTTCACCTTCCCAAGTGGACTCATCCGGTAAAGGAAGGGGGAAGAAAAGATGATAAGTATTTCGCTTTGCAAAATGTTGTTTAATGGCATTATTCCATTTTGATAAATCTTGTAATATCTCTTTGCAAGATGGATTATCCCAATTTTTATAGCTAATGGGTGTATTAATAAAATTTAGTACAGGTTGAAATTTAGTTGCTTGTATTAACTCTTTTTTTATATCAATAGTTTTTCCGCTATCAATCATTTCTGCTAACCAATTTTGCACTCGAGATAACAAGTACATAGCGTCAGATTTATCTTTACTATCAACACTATTTTTAAATGATTTTAAGAAAAAAATAATTTTTTTAGCATTAACAATAGCAATGGCTAATCTATCTTCATTAGTGTCGCATGGTGGTAAGTACTTTTTTGGTACAAAACCATCTGCAGAATCTAATGCAAGTATTTCTTTCACACGATTTGCATAAACCAGCATAGGTAGACTAGATTTTTGATCTTCAAAAGTTTCTAAATACTGAAAAAATTTAATAACTTGATGCAGTTCAGAAGGGGTAAAATATTCATGAGTAGCTTTTTTAGGGTTAAAATTTTCAGGCACAGCTATTGGTTCAGGCAAAGCTTTAAGTTTTGACATAAGTTTTTGTAATACAGCAAGCTTAGGGTGAAACACAAGTTCTTCTCCAAACCCCATCCGTGCCATGGTATCTACAGCTAAATAAGCTCGCATCCAATTAACTATTAAATTATGACGATTTAACCTTTGTATAATAGAAAAATACAAATGTTTTAAATACCACCTCCAATGTTGTGTTTGAACCTTTGAAAAACGATTAACATCCCCAACATAACCACCAAAGCCACCTACTTTAGGTTTAACATACCCATAAGATCGCACCATTGATATTTTCCAATCCTTTACAATATTCCAAAAATCTTGAGAAACTATATTATTAAAATATAGAAACATATCACTTGTTTTATAATTTCTATATTTATTTAATACAATGTCTAAAAGGTTTCTAGAAAAAATATGACCATTATGAAAACTAGAACTATATGACGAACCAGATATATTATATGTTCTAAGAAAATTTTTATAGTTTTTAACAATTTGACTGATAGATTGATTTGTTTTAAATTTAATACGAACGGAAGGAATATCACTAGAAAGAGATTTGATATTTATATATTCTGAAATTCGAGAAAAATAAAACATATAGATATTCCATACAGCTTGTAAATTTTTACGCATAGTTTGAGAAGCTACTTCAAAAGTAGACAAGCTTTGACACATAAGGCTTATATGAGGATCCTTTGCAACTGGTACTAATGAACCAGATATATCCTGTTTTAACCAATTGATTGGTAGTATATGAGTTGAACTAATATACTCAGAAAAAACATCATCTTGATACTGTGCATGCATTAAATATTGAGGTTTAACAGATAAAGAAATAGTTGAACCAAAAGTTATTTTTTTGAATGCTATTTCAAATGTTTTTTTTAGTTTATCTTCTAATTTCCTATATTCTGCATTACTGTAAGTAAATTTTGCAAAAGCTAACTTCTCTCTAATAGGTTTTGCAAAAATATGAGCTTCTCTTTTTTTAGTGTTATTTAACCACTTTATCATAGAGTTTAAAAAAGGCACTCTATTTTCTACCACTGGGTCTGATAAGTATTTTTGAATATCTCTTTTAGAAAGTGTTGCAAAATCCACTTCCTGATCTGCTTTAATAGTAGCTAATTCTTGAAAATGTTCATAAAGATTGATAAGTTGCTTTCTTAATTGTTTCTGGTTATTAATTTTCTCCATATTTGCTGTGAATTTTCTTACAGTGGCATCTTCTTGATATATATCAGTGTTAGATCTCATAACATCATTTTGATACATTACTTGATAGCTCATTTGGTTTTGAAACACACTCCTTCTTTCTACACGAGCCTTCCTCATAAACTCTTTATGGTCTTTTTGTACATCTGTCAATTTAGCATCTGCAAAACCCTCTTTAATATCCCATTGGATATTGGTTAACTGGTTTTTAATTTCCTTAAAGTTAGCTAAAGCTTCTCGATGGTTTGTACTTATTAAACTTGCTACATAATGAAGACGCTTTTTTATATGGTCTAACTTATGATCCATTTTAGCTAATTTGTCTAAAATCTCCTTTTGCCCTTTTAGTAGTGCATCTAATTTTTCCATCACCACTTCCTCATAACTAGGACCTGTGGACCATAAGTCCCCTATTATTCCAATAGCATTAAATATTAATGAGATACCTGTTGGATCTAAAGCTCCAGCCATTAACATAGTACCTGCTGCTTTAGCAATATTAAAACCTTGTTCAACAGTTTTACCTAATTTTATCACATCTGGAGATACCACGCCGGTTGTTTCAAATACTGTATTCACTGTGTTAATCCATGCTATAGTATTTTCCATATTGTTTTGAAATTCATAAAGTTTTGTGTCTTTTTTAATCTGTTCAACTTGTTTTTTATATGTATTTTTAGTTTGAGTTAATGCTTTTATTTTTTTTAAAGATAAAGTATTTGACAATGAGAGTTGTTTATCAATATCTTCTATCTCATCTGTGTATTCTTTTTGTTTTGTATGTAACTTGTTTAATATCGGATCACTTGTTTTTGTATCTTGTGCTGAATCTTTGGTAGCATCTTCTACGAATTGTTTTATATCTTGCAAATTACTATTAATTTTAGGGATGTTTTTACTTAAAATCTCCATCTGTTCTGCTTCAGTTTTATTTTTAATATCTTGCATATTTAAAGCTAAAACTGCTTCTTGGGGGTATATATTACGCAGTTCATCTAAATTTTTTGAATCTGGAAAATCTTTTTTTACTTTTAGTGCATACTCTTGAACTTCATTTAACCTTTTAGTTGCATCTTTACTATCAATATCTTGACTTTCAAAATAGTCATTAAAAGCATCACATCCACCAAAACCTTCACCCTCGCACATTGTATATAGATAGGCTATTTGCTCAGTCCTTTTATGTTGAAATTGTTTATTGTTAGGGTAATAATGCGACAAACTATCTCCTAAAGACTTATGTTTTATAGATTTTATTTTACCCCAGTGGGGAATTTTCATATTAAAACTACCAATGCTAAAGCCTATACGAGACAATAAATATTGAATATCTTTTTTAGCACTATCTTGCTTAGCTAGTTTTTTAAATATTTTATAAGTATCTTCCCCCTTACCTGCTGACTCAAAAGCCCAGTATATCTCGGGATGTTTTTTAAAATCTTGAAGATATCTTGATGAAATAACTGTTCGAGTTTGCCACTTTTTATCTTTATTCTGAGGATTATTAATAATAGTTACCTTATCGAAAGCAGAAGGGCGAGAGTACATTTTTGTTCTCTTTTTTTGTAAGTTTTTGTGCCTTACATCATGTGATTGACATTCAAATAAATCAGGGTGGCGATCACAAAAAGGATCTGTTTCGTTTGCTATATGAGGGTCACTACGAGGTGTAAAATCTTCGTTCAAACTAAAATCAGCATGCACATAAAATACAAAAAAAACAAAAAACCACAGCCCTAACACGATAGTTTTTAATATATGTTTTATTAAAAAAATTTTATAACTGTGATTTTGTGTCATGCATTAATTCCTATATTTACTCATTGTTATTTTTTTATCTTTTTTAAAGCCTCTAATTGTTGAGTATTTAAATAACTAAGCTCATCTTCTGGTATATGAGCTATTTGTTCTTTATATAACCAAGAGATTTGATGAGGTGTTAATAAATGAGCCTTCCAATTGACAAAAAACCACGGAGATAAGTTTTTTACCTGCCATTGAGGCAAAGACTGCACTTTTTGCTTTAAAGCTTCTGATTGTTGAGTATTTAAATTTTTAATGGCACTTGCTGTTATATCACTCACCTGTGCTGTACTTAATAAAGAGATTTGATGTGGAGTTAAAAGCTGAACCTTCCTACTTACAAAAAATGATGAAGGTAAATCTTTTACTTGCTCATCGGTTAAAATTTGAACTTGTTTTTTAAAAAACTCCCACTGCTCAATATTTAAATATTGTATGGCATCAGATGGTATATTTAAAATATGTAATAAAGCAGTTTGCCGCACATTTAATAGTTGAATCATGCCATTAGCAAAAAATGATGAAGGTAAATCTTTTACTTGCTCATCGGTTAATGCTTGAACATTCTTCTTTAAAGCATTGTATTGATGAATACTTAAAATAACTTTATAATCTAAAGAATTCATTTCATAGTCTAAATAACCCACTAACAACTGAGAGTGAACCTGATTGATAGGATCTAATAAAGAGATTTGATGTGGAGTTAATAAGGACATTTGATGCGGGGTTAACAAATGATATTGTTTTTTATTACTTAGAAAAAACGACGAAGATAGGTGTTTTACTTGCTCATCGGTTAATGCTTGAACTTGATCCTTTTCACAAAACCGCCAAAACTCTCCTTCTAATAAAGAGATTTTATCGGGAGGAATGTTTTTGATAAATTGAGATGATAAATTTCGAATAGATCGTATTTCAAGATTATGTAAATCAGGTATAATATATTCCACTTGCTTAGGGGTTAAAACATTTAATGCCGATGGTGAAAGTTGACTGTGAACATGCTTTAAAGTATTCTTATTAAAATTTTGGATTTGCTTTGTTGTAAAACTTTTGTAAAACACACTATGTTGTTCATTAGTTAAGTTTTGCCACTGCTCATCTGTTAAAGCATTTATATCTAAGGCTAAAATTTGCTCTTTCGTGAAGGCTTTAATGGCTCTTACATTAATAAATTGTATTTGATGCGGAGTTAAAGCACTTATTTGTTTAGGGGTTAAAGAAGATATTTGCTTTAGAGTTAAAAACGGCATTTGCTCTTTCGTAAAACGAGTGACACCAATACTAGATATTTGCTTAAGAGTTAAATAAGGTATTTGCTCATAAGTTAGAGCCTGTATTTGTTCTTCGGTGAAATGAGTAACATCAATATTAGATATTTGTTGAGGTTTTAAATAAGATATTAAAAAAGCAGGTTTAAAAAAGGTACTAGATAGATATTCACTGGGATGAGCAGAACCTTCCGGGTGAATGGTTAAGCTTTGAACTTGCTCTTTCGTTAAAACCTCACCACCTAATAACATTACACGAGTGCTGAGTTTGTTTAATTGTTTAGGGGTTAAAAATAAAATATGTATAGGGTCTAAAGCTGATATTTGATTATCTGACAAATGCCATACTGGAAAGCTCTGCCACTGCTCTTTCGTGAAGGCTTGAAGTTGCTTACCTGTTAGAGCTTGAATTTGATCGTAAGTAAAATACTTGATTTGCTTTGTTGAAAAATACGGGATTTGTGCTTTGGTAAAATAAGCCACCTGCTGAATCTTTAACGCTTTAATGTGCAAAGGGGATAATAAGTGAATATGGTTACCCGTTAGAGCTTGAATCTGGCTTTTTGTTAAAGCCTCAATATCTTTAGCACTTAAAGTAACTATTTTGTTTAAGCTGAGATCTATAGCAGTGGTGGTTGTTGGTTTCTCACGATTTTTTGCACAACCTGCTAAAATAGTAGCTAAAACAACGATTATGGCGATATTTTTAACATTTTTCATCAAAATCTCCTTATTTTTAGCTTTTGCAACACTTTTTAACCCTTTTTTAAACTTTAAAGGGCTTTTATATAAACAAAAGATAAGGCTTTATAACATAAAAATAAGATTATTTGTAAATAAATTCAGAAAAAAAAGAAATTTTTACACTACTGCCTATTTTTGTAATAGGCTAACACACGACTGCTACTGAAACCCCCTTCAACCCCTTTAAACAAGCGTGTTTTTAGTAAAAAACTACAAAAAAGTACTTGATACCAGTCTAGATTATGAAGTTTTATCATTAAAAAATTGGTTATATTGATGGATTATTTCATATTTTGTAAACCATGCTACTCCACCATTGGCACATGAATTGCCTTTCCAATTGATAGTTTTAAACCTTTCTTTAAGAGTGCTTGGCTCTATTTGAGATTTAATAAAATACCCTCTATTGTTTGGATGAGGTTTTTTAATTATTTTTTTTGGGGAAGCACCGAATACGAAAAAATCATAATAACCTGAATGGTTAGAAAATATAAAATCCGATGTTTTAGCTACTTCAATATTGAACCTTAAATCCTTACCTTTAGATTTATCAAACACAAAAAAAGAACAGGGGACATGTTTTTCTTGTCCATTTAATATAAAACAATCTCTGCCTAACTCTAAAATATGTTTAATTCGCCAGCCAGTTGGGATAATTCTTTGCCTGCTATGTTTATTGTAAGTATTGGGTAATATAAAAGCTATCGTTTTAACATTATTGTAAGAAAAGGCTTGTTTTAAAAAAGCATCACTTAGGCTGTGATATTTACCAAAAGGAGGATTCCCAATACACTATTTAAATTAATCAAAAATTGAGATTCGTGAAGTTTTACATTTTTTCTGTAATGTAGCACTATTTTCGGTTGGAGTGGAATCTTGTTTAGCCAAAACATAGTTCTAATATATAGCCTAGTTGCCATTACCCAGCCAGCCCTCCAACAGTTAAAGTATTACATTACGATTTTACAAGGACGAGGATAATAATTATAATATTGCTCGCAAAAACCAAAGATAAACAAATAGTATTTATGAGTATCATTCTATCTGTTTTCTTTTTTTCTTTAACCATAGTTTTAAGTAAATACTCTATTTTATCGCTTCTTTTTTTGTCTGATTTTGCATTAAACAAATCAAGCACTATGTTAAATATATCAAAAAAAGGGAACATTACACACCTCCATTTAATTTTTTACGACACTCCAACATTCGCAGGTTTTATTTGTCAACACTCCAACACTGCCCTGTTCTACCAATGGCGAACACAAACCAATATCCAGCAGTTTGTAGTGAGTTGGCAGAGGGAGTTGTACTACCAAAAAATGCATCTCTATCTCCATTATAAGTTTCTGTGAATCTATAAAAACCCCCATCAGGTGAAGTCCCAGAAGGGTTTAACTCTACTTTTGGTGCTTCACCAGCATCTGTATATAAGAACCACCTGTAATTACTACCAGCAAAGAAGGTCATGTGACTTGCTTTTATCCACACAGTGATTTCTGTTTCACTTGACACATCTAACTTGTGGATAATGTCTTGGTTTTTGTTATCACTTCCTTTTACAGGGTTAGTAGTTTTATCATATACATAACTAGCAAAATGAAAACGGGCAAGGTTTCCGGTTAATTTATTAGCAGTATTAGGATCGTCCCAGTTATTAGCAGGGCAATCATTCTCGTAAGCGTGTAATGTTGAGCTTGTATCTGATGCTAAGGTGGCAAGAGCTTGTGCTTCTGTTTGTGTCGGAACTGGTTGACTGCCACCTCCACTGGGGGCTGGAGCTGGGGTTGTGGGAGTGTTAGAGTTTGAGCCACCGCTACTACTTCGGCGTCTTCGCCTGCGTTTTTTCTTAGTGCTTTTAGACGAGCCACTGTCGGTGTCTTCTTCGCCCTCTACATGGTCGTCTGCTAAAGGGTAAAGTACCCTTTGCTGACAGGCTGAAAAGCTAAACACTAAGCTGATAAATAAAATGATTAAATACTTCATACTTATTTTATCGGCAAAACAACTTACCAATCCTAGTCCTGTTTTTGTAATAACCCAGACTTTCTTTAGTCTAGCACTTAAGATGAACATAACACAAAGCGAAAGAGAAATTACAACCAATATGATAAAAATAAAAACTTTAACGCTCAAAAACAACTTAAAAGTTTTTGTAAAAAAATTGATAAAAATGGATCTTATTTTTTACAATCTAATGCAGATATTAAAGAGATTAAAAGTCTTTATAAAGAGTTTGTTATTGAAACAGTAAAAGTCTCTCAATCAGTGTCTTGTAAAAGCAATCAAAGAAGAAAAAAAAGAACTTGTGATAAAAAATTATGGCTAATGTGTCACGGGCTAATAAGACTGGCAAAAATCTCAAATTAACCCTTGTATTTTCACAACAAGAACTAAAAGCCTATAACTTAAACCAAGCACAAGTAGAAAAAGATACTTTTAAAGGTAAGAGTGCTGATCTTATTGTATCTGTACCTTTTAAAGATTTTCCTGAAATTAAGCTAAGAGTTTTTATTTTATTGGAACATAAGTCTTCTTATGATAAGCAATTATTTAGCCAACTGTTAAAGTACCAAGTACTAGTTAGAGAACATAGTATTCAGCATAAGGGTTATCCTCAGCCTATAGTGCCAGTTGTGTTTTACCATGGTAAAAAGCCTCTTAAATGGCAAAAGTCTTTACAAGCAGAGGATTTTAAGCAATTTTTATCCAAAATTCCTCTTGAATCCAGAAAAAGTATGTTAAACTATGAACCGAAAGTAATAAACACTCAAGATTTAAGAGTAAGAAAAGTACATAAGAGTAAGCAGTATAAAAGTCGGGGTATGTTAAAGTTACTTTCCGAAGTATGGGATATAAATAAACCAAGTGTATTAAAGGTAGTAGAGATATTTAGTAGTTTTAAGGACATATTAAAGGGCAAGCAACAAAAGGATATGAGTTTAGCGATATTGGAGTATTTATTTGACAACACGGGGTTAGATTTAAAGACTTGGAAAGAGGCGGAAAAGCTTATCATAGAGGCAGGCATTTTAACAAGAGGAGGATTTATGAACATAAGAGAAATTATTAAAGAAAAAGGTAGATTTGAAGGTATGTTGTTGGGTAGGAAAAAGTACCTGCAAGAAGGTATGCTTGCTGGGGAGCAAAAAGGCAGGCAAGAGGGTGAGCAAAAAGGTATAGAAAAAGGTAGGCAAGAGGGTTTGCGACAGGTGATTGCGAATATGTTTCAAGAAAATGCAGATATTCCGTTTATTGCAAAGGTAACAGGGTTATCGGAAAAAGAAATTAAAAAATTCAAAAATGGCTCTAAGTAAAAAGCTTGTTAGTTATATTATCCAGCTATGCCATCCCAAACTAGTCATGCCTGCCTCCACCGTCATGCCTGCCTCCACCGTCATGCCTCACGTACTCTGTTATTACTGCGTACTTTGTCATTCCTGCGGAAGCAGGAATCCACCCTACACTTTTACCCGCACACCCACTTTCTGGATTCCCGCCTTCGCGGGAATGACGGATGATACGAGAATGACGGATGATACGGGAATGACAGGCTAGCGGGAATTGTAAATGTGAACTCCATTTGGTGACAGAATTTATGTTAGTTTAAGTGTAACAATATGTATAAAACATAAACAAATAAAAAGGGAGGGATAAGTTATGAGAAACAATTCGCAAGATAAAACAATGTACAGGAATTACATTAATCAATGGAAACATTTAATAAAAGAATATGAGTTGATAAAGAATAAAAAGCATCCTACGCTTAGGTTTGTAAGTGATTTTTATAAGTATCATCATACTAATCGTCAGACTTTTTTAAAGTATTATCATCGTTATTTGAGTAGTAATAAAGATATTAATAGTGTAATACCACAAACAAGAGGTCCTAAAAGGAAGCAAAGGAATAACAATAGGAACACTAGCATGTTGGGCAAAAGGCGATAATAACAGCTTATAATTTGTTTAGAAGTAAAAAAATAATCGGTAAAAAAATTAAAGATTGACTGCTCGTGACAAGTGTTTTTAGGTTTATTGGTAATATAGTCAATACTTTTGTTGGTGCCACCACCGACAGCCTAAACTTTGTAGCTTTTTAATTTTCTAAATACTTTTTTAATACTACTTAGTTAAACTTAATAACTTTTAAATATCATTAAAATGAGAAGCATCACAATCGTCATAATTAGAAGCACCTGAACCTTCTAAGTCGCTTTTATAGTTATTTTCTAACAAGTTATCAAAATCTTTATCATAATTAGCAGTGAGGTTAGGTTCAGTTTGAAAATGCGTCCAGCACATCATAGCCCTTCTGCAACGCACTTTATCATCGCCACCACTTATTTCTTCACATACTCCATCTAATAAAGAGAATGCACTCTTAAAAACATCTGTTCCACCTTCGTCTTTTTTATCAGCAGAATAAGAAAATATGTTTAATGTATAATTTGAGCCAAGCCAAGTAATAGATAAGGCATCGTATAATTTTTTATCATTGCTATTTTTTAATCCGATAGATAATTCTTCACCATCAGTACCATTTTTACAGATTTGTAAATCATTCCCAGATCCAGCTGTGCTAAACCTTTTATAGGGATCACTAGTACTAGAGGCACATTTTACATCATTAGTTGCTTTACCTTCTCTTCCAATAGAATTTCTATTCCCTAGGGCTTGTGTAATAGTGGGTATATTATAACTCTCTTTTAAGTTTAAAACAAGCTGTTTAATAACCTCATTTGCATCATCATGACCTTGTAAAGTACTAGCGACATCTTCTTCGTCAATCAACCATTTTAAAGTAGTTTTTATTTTGTCAGGCTTAGAAGAAGAACAACTTTGAGCTATATCTGTATCACCACCCCAACATTTTATTTTTGCAACCCATCCAGAAACTCCTATCTCTAAGTAGTCAGCAAACATGCTTTTATCTACATCATCTTTTTCATCTGATATTTTCTCTAAGTCATTTAACCTGCCATTATGAAGAGCATTATATACTCTGCCAAGGTCAACTACTTCGTCTATATCTAAATCTTCGCATTCGTTTTTTTCTGCATATTCGGAATAGATTTTATTACATTCGTCCTCGCAAGATTCTCTATCGCTACATTCTTCTACATCTTCGTCATCGTCTGCAGTACTGGAGCTACTGCTTGTTGTACTACCTGACCTTGCCGACCTTGTAGAGTTTGGCTGTACACTTGAGGAGCATGATACCCAGCTCGCAACAGATAAAAAAATAATGCAAACAATACTAATAATAGAAAGTGTAATTTTACCCATCATTGGTTTTCCCATGTTTGGTTTTCCCAAAGTTTTTTCCAATTTTTTTAAAGTTTTTTAAAACTTTATTACCTATGACATTGTTAATCTTACCCTAGCGGTTAAAGCCTGCAAAACTTTTTTTATTAAAAACCCAAAAACTAGACTTTCGGTCATACTTTATTTTTTAAATAACACGACCAGTGGGTTCTAAAATAATTCCTAAATCTTGAAAGTTGGATGGATTAGGCTTTTAGCTCATTAGCAAATTACCTAATATAAAAAAACACAAGAGATAGATAAACAGCTTAAGCTAATTTAATAGCTGGCTTGCTTTGTTTTCAATGGTTTTTTGATACTTTATGTAAAAGGGATTGTTCATATCGCAAAGATTATTATCACTCAAATGAGTGTTCCTCAATGAATCTATAGCTTTAGCATAGGCTAATTCTTTTATCCTTAACTTTATCCAATCTGGCGTCATCAGTCCTTGTGATCCATTTTGTATATATTTTTCCAATCTTTTATCTGATTCTTCTTGTATGGGAAGAAATTTATCCATTAGCTGTATATATAAGTTCTTTCTAAACATTTTTACTCCTTTTGTTTTTATTAGTATTTTCAAGGTTATTTTTACTGAACATATAAAAACATCACGCAATTTATAATTTTTTTGCATATAAAAATACAAATAACAGACAAAGTTAGTTTTCACTGCCTGTAAGATTCTGCTAAGGATAAAAAAAACTACTCTCTTAGCAATCCCTAAAATTATGAAATGTAATACATTCATACAATCAATATTAACACAAGTAGATGTCTTTTTGAGGTATTTTTTCAAAAACAACCAAAAGTCTGGGTTGGTATTATTTTAAAATCTCAATATAGAAAATAAAAAATAATTTATCAAGAAAAATCTTTTGTTGTAAGTCTTTTTGATGTAAATAAGTTATCTATCACTACTTTAAAACATTGAGCTAAAATTATCTCTGGTATGCTAAGCAATAAAAACCACCAATACGACTTTTTATAATATAATAATAAGAACAACCCAACTGCGTATATTGTCGTCCATATAACAAATAGTATTAAAGTCCAATTTGCAAATCTCTTTTTTAAGTCTACTTTTAAAGAGAGATCGTTATTACGGATAGCTCTTTCTCTCTCTTTCTCGCCACCTAATTTTTCCCATATATCACTAAATCTTCTTCTCTTATTCCGCACTTATTATTTCCTTATAGTAATTCTTTATAGAATCATTTGTTATAATTTCTAAACCTTTATCATAAGCTCGTCTCCAAGGAGTCCCATTTCCATGTGTGAGATTAGATAATTCAGTAGAATCTTTACCTCCATATTTTTCAAAAGTCAAATTTATAATTTCATTCTCATCATCTGAAAATGGGTACTCCTTAGTATATATAACAGCTAGCTTATCTCTTAAGACTCTTTTCGGAGCTTTAAAAGCGTAAAAAATACTAGGAAAAACAGGACCATGTTGCCAAACTTCTACCTTTTCGTCACAAAGTGGTTGATCTGTTATAGCTAAGGTTAAGCCATGAGCAATATACGGAAGTTTTATTAAAGGTAAAAGATACAGCCCCTTTTTTTTCTTTTCTAGAGATATCTCAATAAACCTGTTAGCCACAGCGATTGGGTTATGCCCTGCTGTTTTTTTTTCTGTTTCTGGCATTTTTACCTCCTTTCTTTAAAAAAATAATTTGCAACCTGAATGGCACTATGCATTAAAACCGCCTCAACCACACAATTTTAAGTTTTTTATTTATAAATAATCCCATTTTTTAAGTTTATAGCACATATTATACCTTGTCTAGAGGCTAAAGTCTATATTTAAGGTAGACTTTTATAATAAAAATCCTAAAGATTTTGCCTAAGGTGTTGGCTAAAAATCCAGCGAGTTTAAAGACAAAATACCCGCCTGCAAACAAAAATGCAAATAAAATTAACCACCCAATTACTCCACTACTAATCAGAACCAAAAATAAAATAGCACTAAAAAATCTCAACATGATTTTATAAAAATATTAAGAACCCTCACCTTTTATAAAGCACGGATACTTTATTTTTTACCTCCTTGCCGTGTTAGGAGTAACATCATCAACTAACCTATTATACTGGTCGGAGTAAGGAATAATCGGGAGGTGGGACAGGAGGTATTATGAAAATAACCAAAACCCAACACTCCCAAATCTTAGATATAAACATCACCCATTATACCCAAAATAATCACAACATCAAGCCTTATTTAGCACCTACTGTTACTTTTTTTAAATTATTCGGCAGTGTTTTTATACTTTACTTCTTTTATTAATAGAATTGTTTATAAAGAATTACAATAACACCAACTAAAATAAGAGATAATAAAATAGTGTTAATCATTCTATGCCTAACTGTTTTTTGTTTTTCAATAATTAGAGCCTTTACTAAAGCCTCTACTCTCTCGGTCCTTTCTTCGTCTTTTCTAGCACCAAATAAATCTAATACGATATTTACAATATCAAAAATCATAACTTGCCTCCTTTGTTTGAGTGACGATACTGCCACAAAGTTTTACTTACCTACCTTATCGGTTGCATCACCAAAAGGCTTTAGCTGTTACCTTATTTTTTTAATGAATACTCGCTCACTTCTTGCTCCGATAGCTCCGTTGATAGCTCCGTTTTTTGGGTTTGTCTTCTGATAAAAGCGACTGACCTATTTTATAAGCTCCATAAACAGCAAGCCCAGCCCCCGCACCTGCTAACCATAAAGGTAACCCTACAGCTCCACCCAAACCAGCGACACCAATAGCTCCACCTTCAATAAGCCCACCTAATGCACCTGCACCTGCAAACCAAGTAGCTGTGTGTATTTTTGGTTTCTTTATTTTACCCTTAGGTAATGACTGGTGTTTATTATAATAAGCAACCTTACGCTGAACATATTCAAAATCCTGATACAGTTTATAACCTTCTCTAGCTAAAAAAATACCAGTTTTTACGCTAAAACTAAGCGACATTTTTATACCTCCTTAAAGCTTTATTATGGGCTTTTTCAAACTTTTTAAATTGTTCAGCTACTGCTTTTTTGTTTTTCTTAGCAAGCATCATATCAAAGAGTTTATTCCTTTCTTTCTCTCTGCTTTCTAATGCTTCTTTAAATTGTCTACTTATAGACTTATTCATAATTTGCTCCTTCCGTATGTAAATTACTTGTTTAACTTAATCCCCTTATCGGACTAAAACCTAGGAACTTGAGTCTTTTTTTTGATGGGTGAAATGGAGGCTTTTTTTTAGGCAACAAAATACCCAAAACCCTGCAAAAAGGCATCGGTGGCTCACTTTTTGTCCACAAGTGGAGTGTGTATTCATACTTTTCAGCAAAGGGCTGGCAACCTTTAGCTTTTTTTTGATGACACAGTCGGAGCTGATTTAAGCCCCCACATACCTAAAACCCCTCAAAAATGAGTCGTAGATTGAGGTTGGTTATAACGCCGGCTTGTCACGCCGGAGGCTACGGGTTCGAGTCTCGTCCACCACGCCACTTTTTTACATTATTTGGAAACAAACTAAGTATTTTTTCTGGACTGGGAATAAAAATCTTCGTAAGATTATAGAAAACTTACTAGTTTAAAGATGAGTTTTTGAGGAACTAATAGTAAAAAATCTATATAATATAAGAATGGTATTTTTAATATGGCAAACACAAAAACTGTGAAAAGTTGTAAAAACTGTACTATATCAGAAGTTTGGGTGCAAATTACAGGTATGCCTAATACACGCAATCTTGCTCAACCATACCCTTTATTTGAACATCTAAAACAATTTTTAGAAAAAGAAAACTACAAATTGCAATGTGGATTGAGGAGAGAGCATCATCCAGTATTGTTAAATATACAAACTCAACGACATAATATGGAAATATGTCCTCCTTTTTGGAATGGGGAAATTAAGTGGACAGAAAATAACCACAAAAAAATTTTACGAACAGGGCATCAATTTTTAGCTTTACATTCTCTGTTTAATGAAAAAGTTCCGTACATAAATTATGCTAGTAGCTTTGAATGTACTCTTAAAAAAATTATACAATCTATAAGTGATAATCAAGCTTTTGAAACCATCGAATTAAGAATGAGATATATTAATACCATTAAACTAAAAACTCAACCAAATGATAGTTTTAATGTTAGAGATTATTTTAAGGTTGGTTTTTTTCATGATTTAGGTTATCCACTCTCTATTAGAAATTCTAGCTTTAACTATGAGTATAATACCCCTGAAGGTATTATATTAGGTGTTAATACAAGTATTAGAGTTACATCATTACCTGATAACCTTTTAGCTGTTGTGGAAACAACAGGGGTAAAAGAATTAAAAGAAAAAATTAAATTAAATACCATAGATATTATTAATCAATTAAAATTAATAAAAGAAAAGTTAAAAGAAATATTTTTTGATATAATGACTGATAAGACAAAAGATGATGTAATGAAGGTTCAATATGGATAAGCACACAATACAGATTTTATCTAATAAACCTAATTCATGTTTGTTGTTTGATACTACAAACAGTTTAACTATTGCTCAACGGCAAAGTGAAAATATTGTAAGAGATTTTATGGATGAGGAATATTACTCAAAAGAATGGGACTGTTATTTAGATACAAAAACAGAATGTATATTAGAGATTGAAAAAAATTGGGATAATATTAGTTTTTTTGAAAACAAATTTGATGAATTAAAGGCAAAAGAAGTAGAAATAGGGTTAACTGATTTTGAAAAACAACTTTTATATGAAATTATTGATCCTAGATTATTAGCTTTTCCTAAAGGACCTGAAAACTCTTTTTTTCCTGATGATTACAAACAGCTAATAGCTACAAAAAATGAATATAAGAGTGTTGTAAGTAAATTTAATAAACAATATAAAAATAAATAAATTATGAGGTTGTTTTACAATAATGGCACGATTTATTTTTTCAAAACCAAAAAAACAATATACAAATTATCGTAAATATATATCATGGCTTGAAGAAAATTCTTATCCTTCGTTTTGCGGTTATTCTTGGTTAATAGATCAATCTCTTACAGTGGATCATTATAAACCAATAGAACATTATAAGGCACTAACAAATGCAACAGATAATCTGATTCCTTGTACGGATCGTTGTAATAAGGCAAAAAGTGATTATCACCCTAAGGCACAACATAGGCGATCTTATAAAGAAGAAACAAGTAAAATCTATAACTATAGGTATGAAGATATTGCACAATATGTAGAAGTTAAAAATAATGGTTGTTTGAGATATAAATTACATTCGCATAAAAAAAGATTTGATTTTAACAGTAAGGTTTTCAGGTTACATGACCCTCGTTTTAGAGAGATTAGAAAAGAATATCTAGAAACTCTTGAAGAATTGAAAACCTTATACAATATCTATAAAAATGTAGGTATAGAAGAAAAAGTTGATACTAGATATTTGAAACAATTAAAAAAGTTACTTGAGATTAGAAGAAAAGCGTGTTCTAGAAGATATGTCTTTTACAAATTATTTAATATTAAAATCCCAAAACAAATTGAAAAATTATTAACTAATAAATCTGTTGCACAATTTTCTTCGAACTGATATAAGTTTGTTTTGCTTAAAACAAGCTATAACATAATATCGTCTAAATTGATAAGTTTTTGATCAGAGCGATAAAGCAAATGCACAGCACAGCACAGCACAGCACAGCACAGCACAGCCTGCATCCACTAAGACAGCATCAATGGTTTTTTGTGCTGGGTTACTGTTGGATAAGAGAAAGCGTCTCTAGGCAAAACTATGGATAACTCTCAAAAACACAGTAATTTAAGATTTTTCGCACAGAAAATCAGAGGCTTTTTCAAATCTAAAAAAGCTCCACTTTTTTATAGCTATCTAATTTTTGTCTTAATCTCTCTATTTTAGGACCTACTTCTTTTAAAAATCCATTTGAATAAAGGTAACTATTTGCTTTCATACGATTAAACCATTTTTCTGATAATTTTAATGTATGCCTTAACCCTTTCTTATTTTTTGGGATTAGTGCTACACCTAAAGCTTGATCCAACACTTTGCTTGTCATTTTAATAGATTCTTCATACATAGGGTTATTCTTCACCTGTACTTTACCCATAAGATATTTACCTTCCTTTGTTTTGGTATAAAACATATATAATTCTTTTTCTTTTTCATTTAATGAGGCTAAGATTTTAGCAGGTAAATCAGTATTATGATAGAGTGTATTTTGTATCTTTGAACACATTTTAAGATACTTATTTGCTTTTTCAAAGTTTTTATTCTTTAAATTTATTTCATAGCTTGTATAGTGTTTTTTAAACTGATTGGTTAAATTTTTTAATACACTATCTGGCGTTTTAGACTTATTTTCATATTTTTTTAATAGCTTTTCAAACTCAACATCAAAACTCATTTTATACCTCCTTTATTAAGGGCTAAACTTACACTAATTATAGCTTATAATTTAGCCCTTTCTAAATAAAAAGTTTTTGCCAATTTTTAACTATCCTTAATCGCTTTTAATTACTTAGTGTATAAATAATAAACACTAAGCCTAAAAATGATAATACATAAAGTACTGTTTCAACTCTTGCTGACATTACTCGTTCTTTTACTTCATCATCTATTCTGTTATCTACAATTTTTTTTATTTCTCTATGCATATCGTTTCTGTTTGTTATCATACAATTACCTCCTTTCACTTATTAAACTATAAGATGCACCTTATAGTCCTATAAGTTTTGGAAGCTATAACATATAGTTTTTACCCTTGTCAAGTAAAAAATGAATTATTTTTGATTTTTTCAGAAACGGCTTATATATTATAGCTTATTTCTCATAAAGAAACAAGTAAAAAGTTGGACCTTTTTAACTTTTTTTGAAGTTTTTTTTTGAGATGGGCTTATTTTACACCCACAACATGCTCCAAAAGCACCCAAAAAGGGCATCAGTGGGCGGGATTTTACTAACAAAAATGGGTGGGCATTCATACTTTTTAGGGAAAAAGAGGCAATTTTGCTTATTGAACAATAATCCACCACCAAAAAGTATGAATACGAGACAACTAACAAATGCCAAAAAATGTAATGCGTTCTAAGATTACAGCGAAAAACACACCTACAAAAACTTATTTTTTTAATCACCTTTATCCTCTTCCAAAGGACTCAACCCTTTAATTTCTCTTGATTTTACTGATTCACCATTTAATTTTTTTAGTTCTTCTTTAGTTAAATTGCCTCTTGTATCTTTTTCAAAATCCTTAAGGTCTTCTATTGCAGATTTTATAAGTACTACCAGGAATTTCTTATCTCTAAAACCATAATTCCAATTAAATAAACTTTCCCCTGTCGTTGATTCATTTATATTAAACAATTCCACTAATAATTTAATTTTTTTATTATCTAAATAGCTAGTTAGTTTATGACTTTCTTTACCTTTTTTTCTGGTTTCTTTGATTTTATCATAAATATTTTGTAATTGTCTTTTAATATCAGTAATTTTTTTTATAACATTTATATAAGACATTGAGTCGTTAATACCATACTTTCTTAAGACTTCCTTATATTTTTTATATTGTTCACAAGAAAATATTTCTTGTATTTCTCTATCTTTAGTCATTTCAGACCTCCTTTTTTATTTTATTTGTTAAAAGTTTCATTATACCTTCCTGTATAAAAATTATTACAACCTTATAATTTTCAGCTAGATAGGTAAATAACCACTTTACTAATAAAAAATCAAGGTTATTTTCTATAAAGAAAGAAGCATCGCTTTAAAATTTAAGAAACTATACATAAGTATAGTCTAAAGTATTATTTTTTTAATTATTTTAGAGTGTTATTAATTTTAAGCTACCTTTTTTAGTTGCTGTTTAGGAGATGGAGGTTGCGTTATACCTCCAGCCCCATAATTAAATCCCTCTTTTATTCATTGCTCTTTATTACAGCTTCTCTAAAATCTTTTTCTAGTTTTTCTATCAACCTTGTTGCATCTACAATTTTATTAAAGTTTTTGGAATCCATCATAATTATATTATCCACCTCTGCCTCTTGTATTAAATCTCGCCACCTATTAGTTGCTCTTTGTAAATCATCCCATATTTTCATTATTTCTGATTTTTCCATTTTTTACTCCATTTTTTAGTAGTTTTGGTATTGAAGCTGGAGGTTGCATTATACCTCCAGCTCCAAAATTAAATACCTTATTTTTTATCATCGTATGCTGTAAAAATATATCCCTCCATTAACTCCTTAATTTTTTCAAAGTCCAAGTCTGTATCCCCTCTTATTTTTTTATATTTATAAACGTTTGCTAATCCTTGCATTTTAACAAGAGCTTTTAAGTGTTTGTTAATTTCTCTTAATTCAGTCTGTAAAGTCCCCTGAAGACTCCCATTAAGCCCTTCTATTTTACCCTTAATATTTTCTAAGTTAGTGTTTATATCTGCAAAATACTTATCGTTCATTTTATTTGCTCCTTTCGTGGGTGTTACGCCACTGGTTGTGTGGTGTAAGCACCACGGATGAAAGCTAAAAAACTTTTTACCCTTCGACAAGAAAACTCTTATAATCTCGCAAGACTTCTTTAAGCTTTCTGTGGGATAATAGCTTTCTCTTATTACCTAAATCATCAAAAACAAATACTAATTTAGCATTACTAAGCTTTTTTAATACATCTTGGGTGCTTCTATTGCTAGGATATTTATCTAAAGGAATAACTATAGTTTGAGCAGGTTGTAAAACTAAAGCATTCATAATATCAATAGCCTTAGGTTTGGGTTTATGAAGGGTAATCTCATAGGTTTTTACGACAGTTGATTTTAAACCATTATCAAAATCACAAGAAAACCCTTGATCTTTACTGCTTAAAAAAGAACATAAAATATCCCCTCTATCATTCTCCATCCTGTAGACTTTTTGAGGGGTTATACCAGTATTTGTTAGACAAAAATAAAAACTCCCCTTACCTTTTTTGTATATAAATCCACCATTTATATTTTTTATTCCCTTCCAGCGGGATATTGGCTCTCGGCTAGCTAGCCAAGATAGCCACAAAACACCGCAAGCAAACAGAAAATTCACAACAACCCCCATAGCCTCCCATTTATCATAACTTTCTACTACTATTATGCCTATTATTGGGCTTATTATTATGACACAGAGTATTGCAACACGCCCACAGCTTATTAAAAGATATTTCATTTTTTATCTTCTTTTAGGGTTCTTTTAGGTTTATTTTTATCAATATTCACTTTGACCCCAATATCTTTTGCTATATGCGATAACTCCTCTTCATCTTTTGTATTTCTTATATAATCATCTAGACACTTGTCCTCTAGTTTATCTCTATAACTTAATAGATTAGAAAGTGCGTTGCGTATTCCTTTATCATAACCTTTTAATGTTGTGCCTATATTTATCCTTAATATCTTAACTAATAGTTCGTATTGCCTTTTACAAAGAACACTACTTATTCTCTTTTTATTATATATTGATTCTAATAATTCATAGCGTTTATATATTATATCTAACTCCTTTATAACATAGTTCATATTTTCCAAAGCCTTACTTGTTAGTGTTTCTCCATCAATATCACACCATTTGAAAAACTTCTCTTTATCTTTATAATCTCTCTCTGTTAGTATGTCTTTTATTCGTCTATTTTTTCTTACATCACCTGGTAAGTGAGAATCTGGTGGAAGTGCATTAGGTAACCAAGTACCTTTATCTTTTTTTGTTTTGTTCATTTTATTACTCCTTTGGTTTAGGTTTAGAGGATATCTTTCTAGAAATTTTGCCAGCATGGGCTGTACTCCATTGTATTTTTGTAGTATCTGCCAATGGACACTTTTCTTTTTCAGCTTGTTCTTCTGCATATTTCAAAGCATCACTATAAAGTGTAAATCTTTTTTGCTTCTCTGTATCATCGCTTTTCTTTAGCCCAATCCTTTCCACCATAAAATGGTATTCGTACCTCTTTTTGTTTTTATGGTTTATTTGATATAAGTGAGCTTCTTTTAACCGAATAAATCTTTTCACTTCTTACTCCTTTGTTAGTTAATGGTTGAGGAACTGGGGAGTGCCTTACAAACCAGCTCCATAATTAAATCCCTTATTTTTTATCATCGTATGCTGTAAAAATATATCCCTCCATTAACTCCTTAATTTTTTCAAAGTTCAAGTCTGTATCCCCTCTTATTTTTTTATATTTATAAGCATTTGCTAATCCTTGCATTTTAACAAGAGCTTTTAAGTGTTTGCTAATTTCTCTTAATTCAGTCTGTAAAGTCCCCTGAAGACTCCCATTAAGCCCTTCTATTTTACCCTTAATATTTTCTAAGTTAGTGTTTATATCTGCAAAATATCTATCGTTCATTTTATTACTCCTTTGTTTATGTGGTGCAAGCACCACGGTTTATGTTAAAAAAGTATCCGGCAAGTTTGCCGAATACTTTAGCTTGTTTCCATTACTTATCTTGTGATAATTTTTCCTCTATGTCCCTCTTAAGGGATGTGAGTCTATTAATACAAAGAGGAATTTTAAGAAAGTATCGCCCTCCCTCTTCTCTATTAAGTTCCTCAACTGTTGTTTGTTTATTGATTTTAAAAAACTGCACTAATAAGTCAAATTGATCCTTTTTTAATAAACTAAAACATGCCTTACCACGATATGCAGGTTCTATTCTTATGCTATCATGTTTATTATCCTTACCTTTATCGGTATAAAGGAAATTTTCAATATCTTTAAATCGTGCTATAAATCTTTTTAAAATATTGATAGCTTCATGTCCTAAGGTTGCTTCTGTAATACCCAGATATTCCCAATATTCCCCATAAGAAAAAAAGTTTTTTTCTTTTATAGCTTCTAATTCTTCACCTGTAAAAAGTTCTCTAATTGTTTTATCTTGACTCATTTTTTTGCTCCTTTTTAGTTGAGTGGCTTTTACCCCACAGGATTTAACATATTACCCTTATCGGACTAAAGTCTGGGAACTTGAGTCTTTTTTTGAAGTTTTTTTTGATGAGTGGAATGGAGGCTTCTTTATAAGACAACAAAACACCCAAAACCCTGCAAAAAGGCATCGGTGGCTCACTTTTTGTCCACAAATGGAGTGTGTATTCATACTTTTTGGCAAAGGGCTGAAAAACATAATAAGCTTTTTAAACTGTCTCATTGTGAAACACATACCACAAAAACACCAAAAAAAACATCTGCAAAAAAGGTATCGGCTCTAGTGGGGAGTTTGGGATGGTAGGGGTGAGCATTTGGAAAAACCGCTCACACACACTATCTTCTAAAAGACGAGATAACTTCTCTAATGCTATAAGAGTCTCTATGCCTTTTTTAGCTTACTGGAAAAATAGTTCTTATACCTTTACTACTATTTTCTAGCCATTCAAATTGAGCAGAAGTAACACCTTTTAAATCTCTTACAATAGCACCCCTCCATTCTGCATTATGAAAATCCGAGTTTGTTAAATCAGCACCTGTTAGGTCTGCCATTCTAAAATTTGTAGATTGTAAAATTGCATTTTTTAAACTCGCATTTTTTAAATTCGCCTTATAAAAATTAGCTTCTTCTAAATCTGCTCTTTCAAAATTAGCATCTTGTAAATCTCTATCCTCAAAATTTTGTGCTCTTAAATCTTTTCTAGAAAAATCTTTCACATTATTATTTCCCATTTTAAACCTCCTCACTTTTATTTTTGATTAAAATTTTTTCATGAATTGCCAAAGCTAAAAGAATCTCGCTATCTTCTTTTGAAATATCATTATTATAAACTAATTCAATTATTTTATTTTTACCTTCTGTATTGCCCCTTACCCAATTCATACATTTAATGTATATTTCGGAATCTTTGAGTCCTTTAAAATCTTCTTTAAAAAGAGAACATTTTAGAACAAACTGGTCTATATTATTCTTTTTTAAGAATGTTCGCCCATCATTAGTAATCCTTTTAGGCGAAAAGTTTTTAAAATATTTCTTATATACTATTTTCTTTCCATCTGATAAATCCGTTATTAGTTGTTGTACTATACCTACTAACCTATCAAGTTTTTTATTCAAACTCCTATTAAAGAGGCTTGGGGCTTTCCAAAAAAAGCCTATAGTATTCCAACACACAACAAAAAATATAGATGCAGTTATAAAAAATTGCATATATAGTTGTATTTCTTCTAAAAATTTCGCCATATTATACTCTTTTTATTTTACCAAAATTAAACCCATTAAATTGTATCATTTTTTTAAAGAAAAGTGAATAAAATTAAACGCTTATATCACATTAAGCCTAGTTTTTTGATAAGAAAATTGTTCAATTTTAAAACCTTTTTTTACAAAATAATACACCTCAAATCAATAAGCAAGTACCTATTTTACTATTTTTTGGTGGCAGTGGAATCAGCAGATTCTGTTGGGCTAGGATTTTCGGGTCTGACTGGATTTTTTGGAGCTTTAGCAGACGGTGGAGTACGACCGCTAACTCGTACAGAAGTCGCTCTTTTCCCACATCTACGACCAGCTGAATCCTTTTTGCCACGAGTAATCGCAAGTCCTTGAAACAGCCAAAAAACTAAACAACCCACTGAAAATTAAAATTAAGTGCCGCATATTGTACTCCCTTAGTGAATATGACTACTGCCACTTGTTTTAACCTACCTATTTCACTTATCGGTAAAAGGCTGGAAAGCTTTAATCTCCTTGATGGGGGGTTCTTTTAAGGCAACAAAATACCCAAAACTCTGCAAAACGGCATCGGCTGGTGGAAAAAAAGTTGTGGAATAGTTGGAAGGGAGAGAGGGGGAGGTTCACACCTCCCCCTAATCCGTTGTTTAAAATGTTCGTCCAGTGCCAGAACATGCCATCCAGTGCCAGAACATGCCATCCAATGCCACAGAACATGCTATCACTACAACAACACCCCCTAAACACCTACCCCCTAAATATCTTCACAAACCCTTATTAACCAACCGCCGAAGCGATTATATGCCCGCAAAAAAATAGGAGGTACAAGCATACTCTTTTTACTCCTCATTTCAATCACCTTATGTACAAGTAGCACTAGAGTTACATTCACCTTTTTTTCCTCCATCTTCACATGTATAAGTATAACCGCAAGTATTACCTGATGCACTTGAATTTGTTCCACACTCATTATTAGCTTCACAAGCTTTTACAGGAGCTTGAGCGGTTTTTGCCACACCTGTACAAGTTCCACTGGCTACCTTTTCTACATGACAGATCTTTTTAAGTAAAGAACCTCCATACGACCTTGTTACTACTTGGGGGTCTTGATCAGCATCTATTGAAACACAAGCTGCAAAATCTGGGTTAGCGGCAGTACCTCCCTTTTTTATATGAGCACAAAAAGTCTTGTTAGTATCATCTGTTTCACTTTTACAATCGGGGCAAGACACCCTTAATGCAGATAAAGAATTACATGAAGTGTAACTTTTTAAAACTAAACAGTTATTAAAGGCTTTTAAAATATTGGACACTGAAGTATCCCCTGCCACCCTAGCTGCCGTGTTCCTATTTGCTGTAAATTGAGGTATGGCAATAGCTGATATAATACCAATAATAGCCACAGCCACTAATACCTCCATTAAGCTAAAACCTCTTTGGTTTAAAAGCTTAAAGTTTTTACATCGCTTGCGTGTAAAAAATTGTTTTATTGTTTTCATTTTATCCTCCTTGTTGTTTGTTTTTGTTTATTGTTTTTGTTTATCCGGGAATCAAAGCCTCGTAGCTCCCGAGCTTCCGTTGCACTAATCCCCTTCAAACCATAATCCCATTCCATACCCCTTATGTGTAAATCTGAAGAGTATTTTTCAGCTTGTTTTTTTAAAATCTCAAGCTTTTGGTTAGTGTCCTTAATGTAAGCCTCCCATCTAACCTCTCTATTATAATAATGAAGACCGAACAAGCTAATGCCCAGCAAAGTTAAGCCAAAATGCATAAATATTAAAGTCGCTATGAATTTTTTGTCATAGGATGTGAGATTTGATTTGTGAGACATAAATCTTCCTCCATTGTTTTTAATGCCTTAATGATACCTGTATCGGCGGGTTTGTAAAAAACTTTATAGTTTTTTTTAAAAAAAATAGGACCTGTGGCTGGATTTTAGACAGCGACAATTTTTGTCACTGCCTGTGGCTGGGCAAAAACCCAGCCATTAGTAGTTTGAGCGACTTTTATTTATACAATCGCCCCACTCAAAAAAAAATCAAACTTTTTTTACTTTTTTTCTAAAGTGTCTCATTCTGAGACAGATTCTGCTCTGTTGGAGGTGTGGATTTATCTTGTTTTCTTTAAATCAGATACTTCTTTTTCAAGACTACTCAATCTCTCTTCTAAGCTTTTTTTACGCTCTTTTTTAAGGGTTGCTTCTTTTATTATTTCTGCTTTTATGAAAAAATAACTTGTTATTATAACTTTCCTCCCTAAAAAAAACATCAATCCTAGGATAATGGATATAAAAACAATCACACCCCATCTTTTCCACCCACTTTTTGGAAAAAGTGTTTTTTCAATCCTTTTTAATAAATTAAAAAGCCATTCCGCAAAGTATTCAAACCCTCTCTCTAATAATAACCAAAAATCACTAATAAATAACCTAATAAATAAACTAATACAAAGAAACACCGCAATAATTAGAATAGTAAAAGCTAATTTAGCGAATAAATTACCCTCAATTAGATAAATTGTTTTTAGAGATGAGAATAATTGAAATATATCCATATTAACACTTCTTTGTTGTTCCAACCTCGTATTACTCCAATTTTAAAAAGAAGTTAGAGGTTTAATCTATTTTTTATTCCTTCTAATATACTAATACTTTCTTTTATACCTTTTTTTTCACTTGTTACAACTAACATCATAGAGCCTATAACATTATAAGCATCCTTTACTGAACTACCTATTTTAAAACAATTTTCCCTTTGATTTATTTTTTTCAAATCTGGATTTTTTAAAATATCACCTATTGATAGGGAATCAAATTTGGGGTCTGGATTGAACGAAGGACTACTATATGCCCACCTTTTTTTGTCTATTTTACTATGTACATTCATAATATTTAAATAGTATTTTTCTGCATCGTTATATTTTATATTCAATAACTGAATACTTTTATCTATAGCTTTACCTAAAGGTATATAATGGATATATGAGATATATTTAGGTAAAATTGATTTTATAAATTCCTCCTCATTTAGTGTTAATTCATCCCAATTTTTATCTTCTTTTCTATACCAATATTTTTTAAAAAACCATATTTTTACTACTGGGTAATACTTTTTAAAGTGCGGAATAGCCATTATAAACACGACTATATTAGATATTGCATTTAGCATTGCTAATAAAATACTCATTTTATAATCCTCCTTTTCTAATGTATTGATTTTTCTCATTTACAAACCCTTGGTTTGTGTTATTATAATCTTTTAATGCCCTAGTTATTTTAATTTTTGTTTTACCAAAAGCGTTTGTTAGAAATAATTTATTATTAGAGTTTTTTAAATCTTCTATTATCTTTAAAGCAATTTGACCGTTTAGAGTTTGATCGTCTGGGAAATGCCCTATAGTTACGGTGATACTTTGCCCCGCTGGTAAGATTAAAGGTTTCTTAATATCAATACTCATTTTTTGCTTTATCTGTTTTAGGTTAATTGGTATGTTGTTAGAATCACCAACTCCAATGGGTTTAACAACAGCTCTTTTTCTTATCTGATCAAAGCAGAGATCAAACCCTTGGTTTTTATTACCATTACCTTCAAACCATAATATACCTTCCCCTTTGCTATTTTCAAGTTTATCAATTTCTTGAGCAGTTATACCAGTATTATGAAAACGAAGCTGAAACCTAAATTTATCTTTTTGATAAGTAATATCCCCATCACAAGCTATTTTTTTAATCCCCAACCATTGGTATATCCTTTGTTGAGTAGCTGGAATAAGAGCAAATATAAAACCCAAAAACGGTGCAAAATGATTAAAATTTCCAATAATAACCTCTTTAATAAATTTAAACCAACACATTTTTTTCCTCCTTATATTATTTGTTTAACTTCTTGCACTATTACAATATATAGAGATGATGAGTTTGTATTTCATAATGTCAACAAAAATGATGTAAAATTAAGCACTTAGGGGCAACATTTGTAGCTTTAAGGCTGGAAATGTGAGGTTTTGAGGTAGTTTTGGGGTGGTTTTTACTAAAAAAGTTAAAATTATTATTTATGAAGTGTGCCGAACAGATAAGCATATTAAGGGTGATAGTCTTTTTCTTACCCCGAAAAGCTACCCCCCCCTATTTTTTTATTTTACAGAGCCACTACTGCTACTTTTTGATGATGTAGTTGATTCACTTTTTGAGGTAATTTTTCTCTCATATGAAATCATATCCCAACGGGCTTTTTCATAGTCATCTGTACTTTTTATATAAGCCTGTTCTACTTTTTGGCATCTTGTTTCTATGTTCTTGAAAGCTCTATATACGTTAAGGACCTTTGTGTCAGTCGTGTTTTTACCACAAACTCCATTATCATAATCATATATATCATTCCATAATTTGGTTACTAGTTGGTGTTGTGTTGATGTTAAAGAATACCACCTGCTAGTAGCATTATCAACTATTTCTCTATCTCTTTGTGTTATATTTTTTAGAGAGTAAAACCACCTAATGCTTTTATCATAATCCCTTCCAATTTTAGACTTGTTTTTTAAATCCCAAAGTTTTTCTCTTTGTGAAAAGTAAGTTTGATGAGCATTTTCTATAGACGGAGCTTTACTTTTTGAACAAGCTGTTTCCCATTCCCTACGGAGTTTAGTTTGTTTTGATTCTTTTGTATCTTTCTTAGGAAGTCTAAGTTTATAGGGTTCGTTTGTTTTTGCACCTTTTGTACTGCTAGGGCTTCGGTTTAGGTTATGACAAACAACATCGTATTTGCTTTTATTTTTGTTCATTTTCTTTAATGCTTCTCCTTCAGCTTGTTTTAATGCCTTAAAACCTCTAACTTCATGCCCAAAGCTAAAATTTGAAATAACAAAACCTGCTAAAAACAAGATAATAACTTTCATAATAAGCTCCACTTAAGAGGTTTATTTGTTTTTTTTAGTATATTCTTCATACTCTTTTAATACTCTATTAATCTCTTCTTTTGAGATTATTTGATGCTTATACCCAACCCCTGTGTCTGTTATAAATAACCCCTCTGCTTCCCTAAGGTCTTGAATATCGTCTTTATCTAACACTAAAGGTTTTATTTCTCTAGGTTTATATGTAACCCATATTTTATCTGTAGGATCCAAAAAAATATACTCCTTTTCATTTTTAAAAAAAATATCTGCATATATAACTTGAGGTGTCATTCCTTCATTTTTAAGAAAAATTATAAAACAGGGTTCTTTTTTAAAAGACACTACTTTATTCCTTATTTTATAAACATATCCTGCCTTATTCCTTAAAGGTGTAGATTCCCATACTGGTTTTTTCTCTTTAAAAGCAATCTCAGCAGAAAAGTTTTTAATCCCATGATGTTTAGATATTTGCTCTTGATTTGCTATAAGAAACAATCGGTAATTAAGAACAGATACATTTAAAATACCAATAGCTAAAACAATGTTCGTAATAACTCCAATAGTTGCAATTATATCTTTAAAAACACCCATTATTCTTTTAAATAGCTGGTTATCTCTTGTGTTCTTTTAATAAGGAGCTTTTTTTAAAGGGCAGGGTACGGGTAAAATGGCGTCATTTCTTAGCTTCCTTATTTTTTCGTATCGGTCGGGGGTTTATTAAAGTTTAATCTTTTTTTGCTTTAGGCTAGTTTTTTTGGAGGCTCTGGATTCCTGCTTCCGCAGGAATGGCTGGTAGGAAATAACGGGGGTTTATTATAATCAACTCAGCTAACTTTTGGATAATTTTTCTAATGAAACTTGTATTTCCCCAAATTTTTTGTACATCTCTACTTTAAGGTCCGCTATTTGTTTATTTGTTTCCTTAATCTCTTTGGTAGTATCTGTAATATGGTTACTTAGATTCGTTTGTATTTCATCTATACTTTTTTTCATATAATGAATTGTTACTCCAAGACGAGCTAAATAAATAAGTATAGCTACAACTCCAAAAGGAACAGAGCCTTGAAACATCCCTAATATTGTTGCCCAAGTCATAATAATCTCCTCCGTATTTTTAGGATACACCACAAAACTATAAAAAACAATAGATTTTTTAAAAATTTTTTACGCAAAAAGTGTTAAAATTCACCTATATAGGCTAATTTTGAGGCTATTTTCTATAAAATAGATTTTGGCTTGTTTTTCACTAGAAATGAAACGACAGAGAAGCAGAAATGACGGACTAGTTGGTTATAATGGCTTGAGTGACGGCTTAGCCCATCATTGTTGCTTGTAGTCCGTCATTCCCGTGCAAACGGGAATCCAGGGGTGTGACGGGGAAAGTAACAGGCTAGATTCCTGCTTCCGCAGGAATGACTACAAGGGCGGGAATGGGCTGGCTTTAAGGCTACCTGCTTTTTTTGTAAAAAAGCTATTTTTAAACTACTTTTTTGAGTTTCAATAATTCTTTTTCAAGACTAATAACTCTATCTTTTAAACTCTTTTTATCTTCTTTTTTAGCTTTTGAGACCTCTCTTTCTTTATTAAGTTTTGGTGTGTAACCATCTGGAAAAGAGTAACCAGCTACATACATAACTCTATCTCTTAATCTCATAGCCATATCCCATGTAGGTTTATGACTTATAGTGTATTGAAAATGTGGCTTACCTCTTTGGTTTAATATAATAATAATTGATTTGTTTTTTGCCATATATAAATAAAAATGTTCTTTTTTTGCCATAATAGCCTCCTTATTTTTTCGTATCGGTCGGGGGTTTATTAAAGTTTAATCTTTTTTTGTTTAAGGCTGGGAATGTAGCTTTACTGGATTCCTGCTTCCGCTAGGAATGGCTACAAAAGCAGAAATAATTGGTGGGGATGTGTTGACAGGCTAGCTGTGACAGCCTTAAAGCTTTATTATTGAAGGGCTAGAGCTATAATAGGGTCTGTTCGCATACCTCTATCACCCGCTCTTTTATCTTATCTAAAGATATTTTTCTCATATTAACAAAGTTAGTTATTGGCTCAAAAATTACTAACTTCTTATCGAAAAAACCATCTACTAAACCTTGCCCTTGGTAGCTGTGAAAATGGATTCTTGACACCACAGGCTTAGCTGAAGGCATACTCATTGATATAGTCCTACCCGTAACATTACTCACAGCACTTACCCTTTTATTAGTAGCCTTTATCCAATGTACATAACCTAAAGGCATTCTATATTGGTCTAATTCAGAGCATTTTATATCAAGCTTGGTAACATTTTTATATAATTCAGTCCATTCTCTTCTAAAAGTGTACTCTTTTGAATAAATCGTAACCCTGCCGTTCGGGTCATTCATAGGCTTTGGTGGCTTTGGTGGCTTTGGTGGCTTTGGTGGCTCTGTTTCTATCTCTGCTTCACTACTTGCTAATTCCCTTTTTTCTTCTATTAGTTTTAAATGTACAAATAAACCAGATACTACAACTAAGCTAAAAGCAAACCCTACTTTAAAAGCCTTAACCCTACTAATAGAATTATAACCTTCTCTTAATTTATTATTTATAAATTGTTGTTCAGTGCAATTTGTACCGCTTAAATTATCTGCTACCCTCATTCTATCTATATCTTCTCTGCTTTCTTTATATACCCTCTTGTACTCTGGGATATTCTTTTTTAAATCTTCTTCTATTTGATCCACGAAAAGCATATCAATCAAAAGCTGTTTAATTGGGCTAATTAAAATAAAACCCAAGATACAGCTAATTATTACAGCAACAATAATAAGTAGAAATAAACTAACTGAATCCATATCAACTTCCCACTATACTCTGTGTGCTTTCGTACAATGCTTTTTAATACCTTCAGTGGCTTTAAACCAAGCATTGCTATCTTTGCTTAAAGTAGAATTAGACTTTTTTAAATTACCCCGAGCTTTTACCAAAACAGCATTTCCTCCCGATACCTTGTCTTTGTTCTTTACTAAATCAGAATAAGCTTTTGTCATAATAGTATAAGCCTTTGATAAACCAGATAAAGAGTGTTTTATTTGCCTAACTGGAGCAATACAGGCTTTAGCTTGCTTAAAACATTTATGCTTTAAACCATTTGAATATACCTTTGACATCTTACTACTATACTTTGATAAGCTGGCACTAGACACAGATAAGCTATTAGTCGCTTTGACCAAGCTATCTATAAATACTGAATAAGCTACCTTAGGGTTTTGAGGATAAGTATTTACCTTTTTTAAATCACCAAAAGCTTTTACCCATCTATTATTAGATTTTATCCATTCGCTTTCAAAGCTGGAGTATTCAGATTTTAACTTGTTACATACCTTAGTATCTTTAACATGCACATCTTTAAAAAAGGCACTGGCTACAAACGGGAATAAAAGGAGTAGTAAAATCCGTTTCATAAATACCTTGTCGGTAAAGCTTAGCAGTGGCTTTATCTTTTTTTACTTAGGGCTGAAAATGTGAGGTTTTTAGATTCCTGCCTTTGCAGGAATGACTGGTAGGAAATAACGGAGGTTTATTATAACCAACTTACCTAACTTTTGGATAATTTTTCTAATGAAACTTGTATTTCCCCAAATTTTTTGTACATCTCTACTTTGAGGTCTGCTATTTGTTTATTTGTTTCCTTAATCTCTTTGGTAGTGTCTGTAATATGGTTATTTAATTTTTCATCTATGCGTTTTAAGCTACCTGCTATATCATAAATCTTAGAATTTATAGCCTTAATATCCCATGATGCCTTAAAAAGCAATACGATTAAAACTACTATGCCTATCGGCATAGATTGCTGAAATAAACTCAATAAACTTATTGTCGTCATTTTTTACCCCTCTTTATTTTTATAATACATCACAAAACTATAAAAAACAATAGATTTTTTAAAAATTTTTTACGCAAAAAATGTTAAAATTCACCTATATAGGCTAATTTTGAGGCTATTTTCTATAAAATAGGCATTTTGGCTTGTTTTCGCTAGAAATGACACGACAGAGGGGCAGAAATGACGGACTAGTTGATTATAATGGCTTGAGTGACGGCTTAGCCCGTCATTATTGCTCCTAATCCGTCATTCCCGTGCAAACGGGAATCCAGGCTTGTACGAGTAAAAGATATTTTCTGGATTCCTGCTTTCGCTAGGAATGACAGCTGAAACTGGAATGACAGTAGAGGCGAACTTTGAGGCTGTTTGCTTTTTTTGTGGTTGTGTGTTCCAAAACTTTAAAGCTTAAAAAAGCATCTTAAATTAACATATTTTTAGCGAATATTAATAGGGTTCTATACATTAAAAAACAGCTCTATTCCTAAAAAATAACAAAATACATAAACCCAACCTTTTGTCATAGCCATTAGTTTGTTGCTCTGCATTATTTTATATATTCAAATCTATTTTAATAAGTTATAAGTAAAAGTGTATGGGGAATGGTCTTTACACAAAAAATCAGTCTTTATTTAAAGAAAGTTTTGAAGATAAAAAGTCATATCTTTTAAAGAGTTTATTATCTCAAAGTAAGGGATATAAGTATAAAAGGTTGTGTTTGTCACCCATAAGGTATGCTGGGGGAAAGTCTTTAGCTGTGGGGCATATTGTTGAAAATCTACCTAACATAACAAGGCTTATTTCGCCATTTTTTGGCGGTGGCAGTGTGGAGATTGCCATAGCTCAAAAATTAGGTGTTAAAGTAATAGGGGCAGATATAGATAAGCCACTGGTAAATTACTGGCGTTTTCAGCTCACCCAACCTGAAAAGTTATATAAGTCATTAAAAAAGCTCAAGCCTGATAAAACGACTTACTATAAGGTTATGGATATATGCAAAAAGTGGCGAAATAATGAAAAGAAGTTAACAGACCTACAACTTGCAACCTATTTCTTTTTTAATCACGGGTTAAGTTATGGTCCAAGTTTTATAGGATGGCCTTCTAAGATTTACCTCAACCAAAACAGGTATGAAAAGCTATTACAAAGGGTCAGGACTTTTAAAGCTAATATAAAAATCTATAATTATTCTTTTGAAAAGCTTTTTAAAAAATATCCTGATGATTTTTTTTATTGCGACCCGCCTTATTTTTTAAAAGAGGATTGCCCAACAAGTAAGATGTTTAATGGAGTGTATCCTGAAAGGAACAAGCCTGTTTACCATAATGGTTTTAATCACGAATTGTTAAAAGACTGCTTAAAAAATCATAAAGGAGGTTTTATCTTATCTTACAATAACTGCAATAAGGCTATAGATTATTATAAAGGTTACAAAATAGTTTATCCTAATTGGCAATATACTATGGGGCAGGGGGAAACTAGAATTTCAAAAGTCTTAGGTAATAGAGATGTGTTTCAAGATAATGCTCATATTAAAAGCTCGCATGAGATTTTAGCAGTTAAAGCACAATAACAGCTATGAAAATACAAGATACAAAAGATTTTATTTTAACAGCTGATTGTATTAAGAACACGAAATGGAATTTTCAAGAAAACGGGAAGCAATGGTCCACAGATATTCAGCGTAAGCATAACTTCCACAAAAAAAGCAAATTGATAAAAGAAACACATAGTTGTTTTGATGCGATAGAGGTGAAGCTACTAGTCGGGGTGAGAAAGCAGGACTTTTGGGCGGGGTTGGGGGTGTAATAGGTCTTTATTTTTTTGCAGAATGTGGCTACACTAAATAAATATCAAACCAAAAATGGGTAATAAAACATGAATAGGAAAATTATCTTTATCGCTTTGCTACTCACAGTAACAGTTACTGCTTTGGCGTTTTTTGGTTGCAATTTAGCCTCTTTAGCGGGCAGAAATAACTACTCCAGATTTGCAAGCCTTGGAAGCTACGATGACGGCACTGTCTCAATCCCCAGTGGTAAGTTTTTTTACATTCGTATTTCAAGAGCGAGTGACGGGTCAGATAGATTTTTACAACACGCCTTGTATGAAGAAAAAGCAGGACCTGGTACTGACTGCAAAATCCCTGTAGACGAAGAGTCTACAGAAGATATGTTCTGCATGTTAGAAAAAATGGAAGGTGACCTTTGGGCACACGACACAATAATAGAATATAATGTCCCCGCTGGTATGTGTAAGTATTTAGCTTTTCAAACACATTGGCATTGGAATCAAAACGCAGGGAAAGGTCCTGATAAAATATGGAAATGCGAACACACACAAAATGCAGGCACAGATAATGAAGAAACAGAAGATAGATATTGTAGTGCAGACCCAGGTGCTGGTTGCCCTGATACTTGCAAAGAAAATATAGAGGACTTATGTGAATATGATTTAAGTCAGGAAGATGAAGATTTAGCTAATTGCTGTATAGGGGATTATGAAGGTCAAGATGATGCAGAAGATGGCGAATGGGGCGATAGTTTAGAGAATTGTATAGGAGGTTTAGGGCGTGCCAACTGGGATACAAAAGGTAAGAATGGAATTCCTGTAGGTAAGGTAGTTAATGCAGAACATAGTGGTTATATAGGCACTTATAAAATCCCTTATATAGATAGTAAGTTTGACGGAAGAGAAGCTAAAGGGAAATGGGCTAGTGATAAAAAAGACAAACTATTTCCAAGTGAGGCATCCTTTATTACAGCTAATTATTACGAGGATATAATAGATGGTGGCAAAAAACCAGCTTTTTATAAAACAACTGCCTCTGGTGCAACTAGTCATACCCGTTATCCTCAAGATGGCTATCCGTATATCACTTGGGCTTGTTTAGACAGTGCCCATGAGGTTATGCACCAAATCCATTTGATTGTAAGGGAATGGAACTCTCAAGAGGAATTCTTAAAGTTTAAAGAAAGCGAAGGTAGCAGAGGCAACCCTGATGTAGAAGGTCCAGAAGGTTCGGATTGTGATTATTACAGTCAAAGTGGATCTGTAACATTCGGCGATTGTAATGATGCAGAAGATACCGACGATTGGGTAGAAAAAAATCCCGGTAGTGACGGTAAGTACCCTCAAGTCATCTACAAATAACCGGTGCGAGGTAAAAGCATACACAAGGAGGCTTATTATGACAAAAAAACTATTGATATTGTTACTTTTAGTAAATACAGGGTGTGCTTCTTTGCAGACTAATGTTTCTGCAGGGCGGAATTATTGTTCAACCATTTTAAAGGAGCAGGATTTAAATTTTAATAAGTCGTCTTCTACTTTAAATAAAAAAGCTTATACTGATTGTGTTGCACAAATAGCCACAGCGAAGGCAGAAACTTCTGTCGCAAATGCAACTTGGGCTAGCATCATTACCGCTTGGGCAACAACAGGAATTCGCAAAGCATTATTATGGGTATGATCTCCGCCAGATAAAGTAAAAACTTAAAGTTTTAAAGGCTAAGGTTAAAAATACCCCACACAACTAAAAAGCCCCCAGAGTAACCCTCCTGCAAAGCCAAAAACACCCTTTTACCCACACCCTGCCCTTTGAATCTACAGGAGTAAAAACAATAAAGCTTAAAAAACTTAAATAAAAAAACACAGACTTATAGGTTAGACACACTGAATTACAACTTGAAATAGCTTAAAATTAAGCTTATACCCTTAAAAAGGATGAAACACACTTTTAAGTTTATAGATTTATTTGCTGGCATTGGTGGCTTTAGGTTAGGAATGGAAAAAGCTGGTTTTAAGTGTATATTTTCTGTTGAAATAGATAAGCATTGCCAAGAAGTATATAAAAACAATTTTGATTGTGAACCTGCAAAAGACCTTATGAAAATACCTTTATCTCATATTCCAGAACATGATATTCTAACAGCAGGGTTTCCATGTCAATCTTTTAGTATCTGTGGTAAAAGAAAAGGCTTTGCTGATAAAAGGGGTAGTCTTTTTTTTCGTATTTGTGAAATTATTAAATCAAAACAACCAAAATTAATTTTTTTAGAAAATGTAAAATACTTAATTTACCATGATCATGGCAAAACATTGGAAAAAATATTAGCTATATTATGTCAGTTAGGTTATTATGTTAATTTTAAAGTATTAAACTCTCTTCATTTTGGAGTGCCTCAAAATAGGGAAAGAATTATTATTATCTGCACAAAAAATAATCAATTCAATTTTAATAAGCTAGATTATACATTTAATGATAATATAAAACTTATTGATTTTTTAGATAAAAAAGGAAATTTTGAATTTTTAAAAAAATCTGAATATACATTGATCAAAAACCCTATTCAAAAAAAACATTCAAAACTCATCTTTGTAGGGTATAGAAATAAAGGGATATGGAAAAAAGGTATTAGACCAAACACTAAACATCTGTCTAGAGTTCATAGGCAACCAAATAGAATTTATTCTGCTCTAGGTGTTCATCCAACTATTCCTTCTCAAGAGTATTCTGGTAGATTTTTTATCTACTTGCATGATCAAAAAAAAGTTAGAAAACTAACAATAAGAGAATGCTATCGTATTATGGGGTTTCCTGAATCATTTAAAATACATCAAAAAAAACATGCTGCTTATAAACAAATTGGGAATTCTATATGTGTACCTATGGTTTATAGTATAGCACAACAAATTAAATATCAAAATTTATTACAAGATTCAATATATGAAAAAAAATACACACAAACAAATTTTAGAACAAGTTTTCAACACAGCTTTAACTTGTAGCCATAGTCAATTTTTAACTACGGAAGTTAAAAAAACTTTAACCACAATACACTTAATAAGTATTATAAAAGATAAAATATATAAACATAATCCAAAAAGATATTGTGTTTTTTCAACACGAACTATAAAGAGTCCAAAGGACAAGACAGAAATTGATAAAATTGTATTAAAGATTAGAAAACAACATGGTTGCCAAGTTATTATCAATGGAGTACTACCAACCTTTAGGTACTATTTAAGGCTTATTTCTTCTAAAAAATACTTTCTAAATAAATTTATTGGATTAGTTAATGATGATTCTGAACTGCAATCTGTCCATAAAAACAAAGTTATTCAACTACTAAAAATCTCAATGGAAACATAATTCAGTGATAGAATAGATAGATAGATACAAACAACCTAAGACAAAGCACCAGCACAAGATTTGAATACAAAATGGGGTAAATCCGCTTAAAAACATCTGAAACTGGGATGCAAAAGCCAGAATAAGCTCTAACCTCTGCCCACACTCTCCACCTTACCTGCACCCCTCCTAGTAAAATACTGGTTTAATAAATAGGAGAATACACATAAAAGCCTGCTTTTTGACTGGCATTTATGCTTAGAAGGTGATATATTTAAGCAGGTATTATTTTATACTTTAAGTTGAAGTAAAAAGTGTTCCACACTTTCTGAAGTAATTTGCCGGTTTTTTACTTGCCGTCTTTTTGTCAAATTCAAACAAATGTGCTTTCCCGAAATACCATTGATTGGAAGTGGGGTGAGGCGTTTGTATTTTATATAGCTACATATAGCTACATATAGCCACAAGTTTAGAAGGGCATTTTAGCCAACCAGTGAGCAATGTTTCTTATTTCAATACCATTAAAAAAAGTTTTTTCTTTTTTTATGTTCTGCACAAGCTGTATTTTTAAAATGTTAGAAAACTGCTTAGCAAAAAACCTAAGCCCTGATGACACACTGTCTTGTGTGGTTTTTACCTCTATCATACAATGAGGTTGATTGTTTTTTACAATTAAAAAATCTACTTCTTTTTTATCTTTATTTCTTAAATAAAAAATATCCCAATCTTCCCCTTTAACATCTTCTCTAAAATGCACTTCTTTTAAAAGAGAACAAGCTACTAAATTTTCCAACCTGCTACCACCACTGACATTTCTAACTTGAGCTGTATCATAAAAATAATACTTTGGAGCTTTAGTTAAAGAACGAGCAATGTTCTTATGCCAAGGAGTAACTTTAAAAACAACATACAAATTTTCTAACACATTCATCCAATTTTTAACAGTCTTTAAAGAACAATGTAAATCCTCAGATAAAGAAGTATAAGAAAGAGGAGAACCTACTCGATCTCGTAATAATTGCACAAGAGTTTCTATAGATGAAATAGACTTTGTATCTATAAAGTTAAAAACATCTTGTCGTAAAATAATGTCGTTATGAGTTTTTTTCCATCGTCCATAAAAATCTTTTTTTGCTTTTAAAAAAGGCTCCGGAAATCCCCCAAACTCCAATAGTTTTTTTAAAGCATCTTCTACAGTCGCAAGCTTTAAATGTTTAACTTCTTTAATATCAAAAGGATGTAGACGAAAATGAAAAAACCTACCAGCTAAAGAATCACCTGTTTTTTTTAAAACATCTAACCTAGCACTACCTGTTACAACCAAACCAGGAGGCGTGCCTTCTGTGTCAAACACACCTTTGAGCCATTGCTTCCAATATTTTTTTTTGTGGATTTCATCAAATATAATGTATCTTTTTTTGCGATCCCATGATTTATTAAGTATTATTTTGTGATGCTCTCTTTCATCATAGTTTAAATAATCAAAAGAGGAGTAAAGACTTTTGGATAAAACAGTTTTACCACATTGCCTAGGACCTGTTACAAGTACAATTTTACTTTTAAGGTCTTTTTGCATACAAGAAAGCAAATACCTTTTAAAAACTTTCAACATAATAAAAACTATTTTAAAAGGTTTTGTAATCAAAAGCAACGACTAAAATGACCTTTAGTCCCTAAAAGTCGCGACTTTTATGACCTTTAGTCCTTTTTAGTCGATTTTTTGCTTTTTTACTAAGCTCTCTTAAAAAAATTGAAGTTTTAGAGATAGTTTAAGATAAGCAAAAAAGACACAAATAGCATATAAAAAATTATTTTAGCGATTTTTTTATGGCATTTCTAGTAAAAAGGTGCTATGTTTAAGCAACATGGACAAAGATAAAGAAACTAATTTAATAGAAAAGCTGGAAAAATCCGCAGTTATCCAAGGTATGCAAAAAGACATAAGCTGGATTAAGTGGGTTATGGGCTTCTTATTTGCCCTTATCATTACTCAAATGGGACTAGTTACTTATCTGCATAGCGACACCAAAGCTTCTATTCAAGATTTAAAAACCTCGATTGAGGCTTCTGTTGAAAGATTAGAAAATCGCATTCAACAAGTAGAAATCCGCTTAAACATGGTGCATCCGCCTAAAATGGCTAAAAAATAAAAAAAAATGCTTATACCTAAAAGTACTTTACAAAATGTGATTCAAGCAGGTCTATCCGAAGGGGCAGATTTTTGCGAAATCTATGTGGAAGAATCTTTAGCCCATAAAATGTGTCTTAAATCTTCTAAAACAGAATACATGTGTGGAAGGGATACTGGAGTAGGCATCCGCTTACTTTTTGGCACACAAGAGCTTTATACCCATACCAACCTCTTAGATGAAAAAAGCCTCATCAAAGCCACTAAAAACTTAAGCGAGTTAAAAACGCAAGCCCCCCCTAAAAAAGACCCACATCAAGACCCACTTATAGAGCCTTTTATCCATTCTTTTCCTAAAAAACATCAAGAACAAACCCTTGAATATAAAAAACAATTACTCCAAAAGCTAGATAAAGAGCTACGCACCACCCACCCTCATATATCCCAATGTGTGCTGACTTTAACGGGTAACCAAAAAACGGTCCTTATAGCTAACTCTGATGGACTCTGCACCATAGACATTCGCCCTTACAACCTGTTTAGTGCTTTATCTATCGCCGAGCAACACGGACAAAAAGAAATGGGCTACCAAACTTTAGGTACTGCTGGTGTCAATGACTTTTTTGCTGAATCTAAAATGAAAGATGCCGTACTTAAAACTGGACTTATGGCTTTACAAAACCTTAATGCAGACCCTGCCCCTGCTGGACCCTTACCTGTGATTATCAACAAAGGTTTTGGAGGAGTCATATTCCACGAAGCCTGTGGGCATGGAATGGAAACCACTTCAGTAGCTGAAAAGTTATCTGTTTTTTCCGATAAAATTGGGCAAAAAATTGCAAGCCCTTGCGTTAATGCTTTTGACGACGGCACCTTAAAAGGTTATTACGGCTGGCTTAACAGAGATGATGAAGGTAATAAAGCTCAAAAAACCACTTTGATAGAAAAAGGTATCCTTAAAAATTACATGACTGACAAATTAGGAGCTGAAAAAACATCTTATAAAATTACAGGTAGTGCCAGAAGGGAAAGTTACAAGTACCCTCCTGCCTCTCGTATGAGGAACACCTACATTGCTGCTGGTAATTCTTCTCTTGAAGAAATGATAAAAGACATTGACTATGGCTTATTTGCAGAAAACTTAGGGGGAGGATCTGTTTCACCTTCAACGGGAAATTACAATTTTACTGTTTCTGCTGCACGACTTATCAAAAACGGCAAACTAGATAAACCTGTCAAAGGGGCAAGCCTTATCGGTAATGGTTTAGACACACTTTCTAAAATCACTAAAGTGGGTAAAGACTTAAAACTAAGCCCCGGGATGTGTGGTTCTATCAGTGGGTGGGTGCCTGTAACTGTTGGGCAACCTCCTATTTTAGTTTCTCAAATAACAGTCGGCGGGCAAAAATAAAATACTTAAAACATGAAACCTAGTATGAAACCCAGTATCAAACCTATAGAACAAACACAATTTATTGACTGGCTCCTACCTGAAGCCAAAAAAGATAATGTTCAGTTTGATTATGGCTTAGTTGTAGGAGAATATAGTTCTATCCAATTTAGAAAAGATATATTAAAAAATTGTTCTTCCTCTCAATCGCAAAACTTTATGTTAAGGCTATTAAAAGGTGATAAACAAGGTACTTCTTATACAAAAAATTTTCAAAAAGAACATGTTAAAGCCTGCTACCGACAAGCACTGGACAGTTTGCAACTTTCCGACCATCAAAAAAAAGGTATCAGCTCTAGTTACTACCAAGCTGACAAGCATTCTACCACCTCTTGTAAGACGAGTGTTTTTCCTCCTTCTCCTATATCCATCTTATCTCAAACTGACAAACTGAAAAAAGCACAAAGCCTTAACCAATCCGTACTGTCTTTTAATAAAAAAGTGCAACCTGATTACATAGAAGTAGCTGACGAAACCTGCCAAGTATATTACGGAAACGATCAATACCACTTACAATCATACCAACACTATGATGTATCTGCTTTTTGTATGTCTTTAGCTATTGATAAGAATAACAGAAGTCAAGGTGTGTCGCAACAAACGGCTCAAAAGTATGAAGACATTGACTTTCAACAATTAGGCAAATTATCTGCTAAAAAAGCCCTTAAAAAACTATCCTACACTATACCACCTACAGGCAAATACCCTGTGATATTTAGTTCCGACCCAGATTCAGCATCTACTTTAGTGTCTTTATTGCTAAAACACTTTAACGGTAAAACAATATATGAAAAACTATCTCTTTTAGAGCAAAAAATAAACCAAGCTTTATTTGCTAAAAATTTTACCTTAACAGACGACCCTTTTGCCTCTTGGGGGAAGCAAACCACACCTTTTGATGCGGAGGGTTTTCCATCTCAAAAAACAACATTAGTAAAGCAAGGGGTGGTAAAAAATTACCTTACCAGCTCGATTTTTGCCAAAGCGTTAAATGCACCTCATACGGCGAAAGCCATGTGGATAGAAAGTCCAAGCTCTGCTCAAATTGGTATTGCACCTACAAATATCGTCATGCATGAAGGAGAGTATGCTTTAAACGACTTACTAAAAGAATTTTCTAAAGGTGTGTTAATTGACAACCTCAAAGGTTTAGCTGGGTACAATGCCACTTCAGGAGATTTTTCTATAGAATCAGAAGGGTTTTTGTGGACAGAATATGGGCAAAACTTACAAGCTCTTTGCCAATTTACTGTATCGGGGAATATCATTGATGTATTTTCTCATATTTTAAAAATAGCTAACGATAGTCAAATACAAGGTGGGTGTATAAAAGCTCCTTCTTTTTTAGTGCCTGAGTTATCCATCGCTGGCAAATGAATACACCTGTACCAATACCACCTACCTATACCTCTTTCTACAAAAAATATCAGCAATTACTACATACGAGTTATCCTTCTACTATCAAATACCCTTTTCCCCCTGTGTCCCCGTTTGTGATTTACATTCCACAAAAAATAATTAACCAAATTAAAACTATTATAAAGCTACTGTACCGCACTTCTCATTTAAAAGAATATATAGCCAGCATACAAACCACACAAAGGGACTTAAAAAAAATAGCTCATAGTGCAAATTCTTCAGTGTTAATGTGTTATGACTTTCATTATACAAAAAACTATGGATTAAAGCTTATTGAAGTCAACACTAATGCTGGCAGTTATCTGACAGTAGAACTAGCTAACCAAATACATCAAAAAAAAACCAATGCACTTTCTAATCTTAAACAATCTTTTACAGAAGAGCTAAAAAAATGGCAAACCACTATGATTAAGCCATTAGCATATACAAAGCCCAGCATCAAACATCCTCTCCGAGTGTTAATTGTAGACCATAAAATACCATCTCAAAAACTGTATACAGAGTTTTTTATGTATAAAGACCTTATGAGCGAGTGGGGGTGGGATTGCCAGTTACAGGAAGCTTATCAACTAAAAACTAACACTGACGGATATATTATAAACGCTCAAAACAAAAAAGTAGATATAATATATAACAGATACACAAAAGACTTTTATCTTAATGATTTCCCTGTTTTAAAACAGGCTTTTTTAAGTAAAACATGTTGCATCACCCCGAGTCCAATAGAATATCTTTTACTATCTGACAAACAAAGAATGTGTGAATGGTCTTTTGAACCTTTTTTAAACCAATTACCCATTAGCAAAAAAGAAAAAAATCTTATCTTAAAAACTGTTCCTCGTACCAAGCTTATATCTGAAACTCCGATACAAACATTATGGCAAAATAGAAAGCAGTTTTTCTTCAAGCCTCTTAGAGGATGTGGAGGGCAAGCTGTTTATAGCGGAAAAACTATTACAAAAAAACTATTGTACCAATTACAAGCTCAACTGGGAGTGTATCAAAATGAGATTCCTGCGGGTGTGTTCACCGATCCTCAAGGAGTAAAATGGAACTATGATTTAAGAGCTTACAGTTATAAAGGAGTATTGCAACAATTAGCTGCCCGTGTGTACCAAGGGGAAAAAGCGAATGTATCTTACTCCCCACCATCTGGTATGGCTAGTGTTTTACCCAAAGCTCAAGCTAAAAATTAAATAGCCATATTATGCAAACTAAAAATTGCTTTTTTAAAATTCATGCTTTATCATACTAAAGTATGGCACATATAACACACAAATACGACACCACAGATTACAATATACCTTCTTTTTTAAAAAAATATATTGTGCCTCAAAATTATGAACGATACTCGTCAGAACAACACAGTACTTGGCGGTATATTTTAAGACAACTGAAAGATTTTTTATCCACCCATGCTCATAGCTCCTATTTAAAGGGCTTAGAACAAACAGGTATTACGATTAACACTATCCCTCATATTACTGACATGGATAAAAAATTACAGCAATTAGGTTGGAGGGCAGTACCTGTAAGTGGTTTTATTCCGCCGGCGGTGTTTATGGAGTTTCAAGCACACAACATTTTACCTATTGCGTCTGATATACGAACAGTGCAACATATCAGTTACACACCTGCACCTGATATTGTACACGAAGCAGCAGGGCATGCTCCTTTCTTAGTGCATCCTGTGTTTAATGCTTTTTTAAAAGAGTATGCAAAAGTTATAAAACTTGCCATTACCGATAAAAAAGATTTTGAACAATATATGGCTATTAGAAAGTTAAGTGACCTTAAAGAACATCCTCAGTCCACTCTACAGCAAATCCAACTTGCTGAGCAACATTTAAACCAAATTAATGCTGAAATAAAAACTCCCAGTGAAGCCTCTTTACTCTCTCGCTTTATATGGTGGACTTCGGAATATGGTCTGATTGGTGATTTAAAAAACCAAAAGATTTATGGGGCAGGGCTTTTATCATCTATTGGGGAAGCTTTACAATGTTTAAGCCCTAAAGTAAAAAAAATCCCCCTAACGAGTGATTGTGTGCATTACCCTTATGACATTACAAATTATCAGCCTCAATTATTTGTCACACCTGATTTTGAAACTTTGCACACGGTACTAGATACCCTCAAAAAACAATGTGCTTTTTATGTAGGAGGAAATTACGGCTTAGAAAAAGCCAAAAAATCTCAAACCACTTGCACTATTGAGCTTAACACTGGTTTGCAAATTTCAGGCTTGGTAGATTATTTTGTAGCTCATAAAAAGCAAACAGACTTTATTAAATTAACAGGGGCTTGTCAGTTAAGCTATCAAAACTGTCAATTAAAAGACCATGGCAGGTCCACTCATAGCCAAGGTTTTTCTAGTCCGTTAGGGGTTTTAAAAAACCAACATACACCTTTAAGCCGTCTGAGTGTTTCAGAAATAAAACATCGCTTTATAAAAAACACAAAGCATATTCAGTTAGAGTTTGCTTCTGGTTGGCGTGTGCAAGGTGAGTGGAAAAAAGCCATTCAACAAAACAAAAAAGTACTTTTATTGCAACTACAAAATTGTTCTGTAAAAAGAGGGGATACAATCTATTTTAAACCAGAGTGGGGGGATTTTGATCTAGCGGTGGGAGAGCAGGTAATGAGCGTATTTGGGGGTCCGGCAGATCGGGTGGCTTTTGGGGCATTAGATGATTTTTGCGTAGAACGCACAGCTAAAGCAAAAATATCTCTTAGCCAGAAAAAAAGTTTTGCTTTTTACCAAAAAATCGCCGATATAAGAAAGGCAACACATAAAAAAAAAGATAAAAACCAGCAGGTGTTTGAAACTCTTATGAAAACATACAATAAACAATTTACTCATCTTTGGCTAGCAGGGGTTGAGCTATTAGAATTAGCTTACTTTTTTAACAAACCCCAAAAGGAAAAAGAAGAGTTAAAAAACCACCTTTTACCTGCCAGTGATTTATCTGATGATAAAAGACCTTTTATCAGAAACGCCATACAACTAATTGAAAAAGAACACTTAAAAAAACACACTTAAAAAAAACCAAGCAATGAGCAAACAAGCAGAAAACAAAACTCTTATGACTATAAAAAACCTATCGGCGGGTTTTTTTACCACTACTGTTTTAAGCAATATCAATATGGATATTACGGAGCATCAGGTGGTAGCTATTATTGGTCCTTCGGGTTGTGGAAAGTCTACTTTTTTAAGATGCCTTAATCGCTTGCACGAGGAGGTTAGAGGAGCTTATGTGAACGGGCAAGTATTATTAAACCACAAAAATATCTATAACAAAGATATGGATCCGGTAAAAGTAAGGCGATTAGTGGGTATGGTGTTTCAAAAGCCCAACCCTTTTCCGGGCTTTAGTATTTTTGATAATGTAGCCATAGGGTGCAAGCTTATGGGTATCAGAGGGCAACTTTTGCAAGAACGAGTAGAGCATTCGTTAAAACAAGCCGTTTTATGGGACGAGGTAAAAGACATTTTAAAAAGACCGGGAAGCTCTTTATCAGGCGGGCAACAACAACGGTTATGTATTGCCAGAGCATTGGCCATTGACCCTTCTGTAATACTGATGGACGAGCCCACTTCTGCCTTAGACCCTGTATCCACTTCTCGTATTGAAAACCTCATTCGCACACTTAAACACCAGGTAACTGTGGTGATTGTTACTCATAATATGCAACAAGCCTCGCGTATTTCTAACACAACAGCTTTTTTCTTATCTGGTAAGCTCATCGAATTTGAAAAAACCTCCACTATGTTCACAAACCCTAAAAATAGCAAAACAGAAGCTTATATAACAGGACGCTTTGGTTAAATTATGTTACACTCTCAATATAAAAAAGGTATAAAGAAATATAAAACAATAAAGGAACATACAATAAACATCATTAAACAATAGGAGCAAAATATTGAACACCATACATAACAAACTGGACGAAAAACTACATTACATCCGATCTCTTATCCTCAACATGGGGGGGTTAGTAGAAAAAACCTTATCTTCTTCTTACGAGATATTACTCAATAAAACCACCCATCATGATTTAATGAAGGATATTACTGATAGAGAAAACCAAGTGAACACCTTACAACTTAAAGTGTCACGAGCGTGTTTTAAAATTTTAGCTCGTCAATCGCCGGTCGCCAGGGATTTACGGTTGATTTTAGCTATTTTAAGCGCCAACACGGATTTAGAACGCATGGGTGATTTAGCTGTCAACATTGCTAACCGATCGGTATCTATCAACAAAGACCCAATATGGAACGAAGCTATCACTTTGTTTAAGCAAATGTTTAATCAGGTCAGCACTATGGTCCACAAATCTTTAGATGCTTTTGTAGATGAGAACGAAAAATTAGCAAATAGTATTCTCGTTCAAGATGACAAGGTAGACCATATTCGAGACCAAGTACGCTACTGTTTAGAAACCACTACAGAAAAAGGCGGACACAAAAAAACCATCAAACAATGTATGGACTTAATCATTATCGCTGGGGAGTTAGAAAGAATAGCTGACCATACCACTAATATTGCCGAAGAAATTATATTTTTAAAAACAGGTGATGATATTCGTCATCAAGATTTTTCTGATACGGAATAAAAAATGCAAAAACTTAATCCAAAAAACGATAAGCAAAAATTGCAAAAAATCTTAGTGGTAGAAGATGAAGAAGACATCCAAAACCTAATGTGTCTGCATCTACAAAGAGAAGGTTACAAATTAGAATCAGCACAAACAGGCAAACAAGCGTATTATAAACTTTGTTCTAACATGTATTGTTTAGTGATATTAGATTGGATGGTGCCAGAAATAAGTGGCTTAGACTTATTACGATGGATGCGTGGGTCTGAAAGTTCACACAACAACACACCTGTATTATTTGTAACAGCTAAGTTCCACCCTAAAGATATTGTAATTGCTTTAGAAGCAGGGGCTGATGACTATATTACAAAGCCCTTTGACTTTACTGTTTTTAAAGCTAGAATAAAAAACTTACTTAAAAGGTTAAACATTATAACCACAACCACAGCTAAAGCTCATAAAAACAAAAACCCTTTATTGCGACTGGGTGATTTACATTTAGATAGTGCCGGACATAAAGTATTTGTGAACAAAAAAGAAATAGACTTAACTTTTTCAGAATTCCGCCTATTAGAAACACTAATCAGAAACCAAGGTAAAGCTTTATCTAGAAAATATATTGTCAGTTTTATACAAGGCGAAGACATTAATGTAACAGGCAGAACCATAGACACTCATATCTCTATTTTAAGAAAAAAAATTGGTAAATACGGATCTTTTATTGAAACGGTTAGAGGAGTGGGTTATAGAATAAGCTTTGTGGAATAACATTGAAACTAAAATGAATATTTTATTTTTTATTATTAGTGCTGTTATTTTTTTTGTGTGCGGTTTTTTGGTTTGTTTAATTTCTACCAATAGAACAAAAAAACACATTGCTTGGTTATTACAAAAGCACCATTCTCAACTATTACCTAAAAAACCAAAATGGTCTGACATTGTAGAATATATTAAGCACTTGCATTTACAATTTAAACATCAATCAGAAGAATTAGATAAATGGAAAAACAACAGCAGACGCATTGTATCTGCTGTAGCAGAGGCAGTGATAATACTCAACAATAAAGGTACTTTATTGTATTACAATCCACAAAGTCAGAGTTTTTTCAACATTGACAATAAAGAACAAAATTTACAATTAAATACTATTATCCGATCTTCTGATGTTATGAGTTTGTTTCAACAATGTGTGCAAACTAACCAAGCGGTGACTAAAGAATGTTCTTTTAGAATAAAAAATCAAAATTTTTACAGTAACTTTAAGGTTACAGCTGTACCTTTTGACCCACCACCCACACAAAAACAAAGCATCCACACAGCCAATATTGCTTTATTGTTTTACGATCAAACTAAAATGAAATTATCTAAAAAAGCTCATATTGATTTTGTGTCCAATGTTTCGCATGAGTTAAAAACACCTTTAACAGCTATGCAAGGTTTTGTAGAAGTGTTGATTCACGATTTATCTCAAAATAATTTTACTCAATTTAAAAAGTTTTTAAACATTTTACTTAAGAATTGTAGACGCATTAGTAACTTAGTAGATGATCTTTTAAATTTATCTTATTTATCTTCTAAAAAAAGTATCACTAAAACAACATTAAACACAAAAGATATTACTCTTCAGGTGATAGATAGTATGAAGGACACATCTCATAAATTATCATATAATTTTTCTGCATCTGATGTAACAGCTAATGAGCGTTGGGTAGAAATTGTGTTACGCAATTTGATAGCTAATGCTCGCAGGCACACACCGGAAGGTAAATCCATCAACATTAGTTGGACTGAAACCCCCGCTTATGTTGTGTTGACAGTTAGGGATCAAGGTACAGGTGTGCCAGAAAAATACCGCCAGCGGATATTTGAGCGATTTTTCAGAATGGATTTAGCCCGGTCGCGTGATACAGGAGGCACAGGTGTGGGGCTCGCCCTTGTCAAACAATCTATGGAAAAACAAGGGGGCTTTGTAGAGGTTACATCATCATCGTCTGGTGGGGCAGAGTTTATCTGCTCTTTTCCAAAATAACAAAAGCTGGTGCCTTATTTTACTATATTCTAAGGTTAAAAAATATGTCAATTTATTTTAAATTTAAGCCTTTTCTTCATCTTTTTTTTACGCCGTACAAGCCTGGATTCCTGCCTCCGCAGGAATGACGGCAGAGGCAGGAATGACGGCAGAGGCAGGAATGACGGCAGAGGTAGGAATGACGGCAGAGGCAGGAATGACTCTATTTACTTAGTGATGATCCAAAAACCAACATGTAAAAAAAGAGCGAGTTTTTTTTACACGCTCCATAAAAAAGATTTGTTTTAAGCTCCGTTTTAATATAAAACCCTAAGCTTTAATTATTAACTCTAAAATAGGAGGGGAGCTTGAAAACACTCAAAACACTTTTGGTTATTATTATATGCACTACCGCTATAACCCAAGCCGTAGCAAGCTTATCTATAACGGGCGAAGATGTAGCAGGCGAAGATGTAACGGGCGAAGATGTAGCAGGCGAAGATGTAGCAGGCGAAGTTTTAACCACCGAACCTTTTTCAACACTAGTTGGCTTGAGTTGCGAAAAACCCACCATGCAAACCCCGTATGAAGACTTAGATAATGTAGTGGATTGCTTGCTTGAGCAGGTGGATTTAATCCACAAAGAGTGGGAAAAATTAAAAGCAAAAAACAAGGTTTTAGCAACCCCCGAACTTATGGCTAAGGTGCGTGAGATTGTGAACAAAGCAGGTGAAACAGACGATTATTACATCAAGTACCATACCGACCTGCCAGAAGAAATGACCCAAGCCCAATGGGACGACTGGCACAAAAATTATGTAGAGTGGCTTAACATCGCACATGGCTACTGCCAACAAATTATAGGACTTTTTAACAGTGCCATAATTGCACCTGAAGCTATTACGCCACCCCTACCTGAAGCTATTACGCCACCTCACCCTCCGATTAAACAAGCACCGATGGAAAGTGTGACGCAACCATGGCATCACATCCTCGCCCACAAAAAACATAGCCCGTTTTAAGCTGTCTTGAACCTCTGATTTTTTATCTTTTTTATGTTATAGCCTTTTTGAAGGGAATTATTGTTGCAACTGATTTTTTAAATAAAACAGGCTTTTAAAAAGATATAAAAAACAAATCTTTAACTACTTTTAATATATCGTTTTTCGGGTTTTGAATGCAATTTGTCAAGATAGCACCTGATGCGTTTTTATGCCCGCCACCATTAAATTTTTCTGCTAACTTAGATACATCTAATGTTTTACTTCTAAAACTTAATTTATAATCCCCGTTAGCAATATGGACAATCAGTATGGCTAACTCTACAGTTGCCACCCCTAAAGTAATATCAATAAAATCACACGCATCGGCGATACTTAACTGGTGCTCAGCCATTTCTTGCTTACTAACTGTTAAAACTGCTACTTTATCTTGATGCAAGTATTCTATTTTATGGATAGCTTTAGCAAGCATGTTCATCTTTTCTTTAGATTGAATGTCAAACAACTGACTATAAATTAAATTATTATCAGAAATATAAGGGTAAATTTCTGCACAAATCTTATAAGACATAGCAGAATTTTTAATAAACTGAAAGCGTTGCGTGTCAAACAAAATACTAGTGTAAAGAGCTGTAGCAATAGGGGCATCAAAAGCAATATCCATAGCCTTTAGTAAAAAATAACAAATCTCCCCTGTGCTGGCAGACCCTGTATCTACTATAGACCCCACAGCAGGCTTAGGACCTGTAGTTAAAATAGGGTGATGATCAATAAAAATAATCTGACGGGATGCCAGTTGTAATTTATCGTAAAGGGGTTGAATAAGACGACTATCATTAGTATCAAAGATAAGAGTTAAATCGTGTGGTTGAATGGGGGTTTTTAAATTATCAAAACTTTCTGTGTGTTTTTCAGGTGATAAAAAATAATACTTTTGAGGCACTTGATCCACAGTAATTACTCGTACATTTTTGTTTATTTTTTGCAAGCCATGATAGATGCTTAATAAAGCACCAAGCCCATCCCCATCACAATAACGATGAGTGGTAAGAACAAGGCTAGAACTATTTTTAATAGTATCAGCTACAGTTTTTAATTGATAACGATGAGACATAAACTTAATAGCTTTTAACACTAACAAAGAAATAAAATAATTTCAACTACCTTAATAAAATGTAAAAATTCTGATGTTAAAATGCTTCTCCTATAAGTTGCAAGCCTAAATAAGCAATACCTAAGAATGAGAAAAATCCGAAAATATCAGTAATAGTAGTTACTAACACACCGCTACCTACAGCGGGGTCGCGACGCAAGCGTTGTAAAATCACCGGCACACAAGTGCCAGCCAATGTGGCTATTAAAGAATTTAACACCATAGCTATTAAAATCACTGTAGAAACTAGTAAAGATTTTTTCCAAAAATAAGTAATGGCAAAAGCCCCTAAACCCGCAGTAAGTCCTAATGCCACACCCACTTTTAGCTCTTTGAGTAAAGCTTTTCCGATAGGGATAAAGCGAAAATCCCCAACAGCCAAACCCCGTGTCATAACTGTTAAAGTTTGAATGGCAGTGTTGCCTCCAATACCTGTAACAATGTTTTTCAAACTTGCTAAAATAATCAAGCGAGACATGGTTTGCTCAAACACACTCACCACAGAGCTAACCAATACCGCCATTAACAAATTAAGCACAATCCAAGGTATGCGGTACTTTACACTAGTCCAAGCAGGGGTGAAAATACGATCATCTTCTTCCAAACCTGCTTGTGCATACAATTCTAAGGTTGCTTGCTCTTGAATAATATCAATCACTTCGTCTTTGGTAAGAAGCCCCATGAGGGATTTTTTGTCGTCCACCACAGGTAAGGCTAAAAAATTATAATGCGACACGGTGCGAGCAGCCTCTGTTAAATCAGTATGTGTATGCACACTAATCACTGGCTTATCGACTAAATCAGCCAGCCTTAAGTTTTCATCAGCTATGGCTATTTGCCTCATAGATACCACTCCCACCAGATGGTTTTGAGCATTGGTGCAATAGGTGTAGTAAATGGGTTCTTCTTTAGCCCTTTGTCGTAATAACTCAATACTAGTGCCAACAGTAAAATGCGAAGGTACAGAAAACACAGGTGATTGCATAACACGACCCACTGTATCCTCTGGATAATCTAAAAACTGCTGTACGCGGATTTTCTTACTAAGAGGCAAGCTATTTAATAGAGTTTTTTGCTTTGCATCTTCAAAAAATTCTAAAAAATACACCAACTCATCAGGTTTGCCAGCTTTAAAAAGGGCTAACAAAGAGGCATTATCAATATGAGCAAATAGCTCCTTAAGGGCTGTTTGTGGCATTTCAGCCAGTACTTGAGAGGCTTTATGAGCCGTAAGCAAACACTCTAAAAATAACTTTTGATTTTCATACTTTTCCAAAAAAGCCATAAAAGCAGCTATATCAGTGACTTCATATTGAGATATAGCTTGAACAATATTTTTTTTAGCACCTTTTGAAAGCCATTCTTTAATACGCAGTATTTGATAAGGAGTAAGCCTCATGTTTTCCCTTCTACAAAAAAGTTTGGGTCATGACCCTTTCTTAACCCCCCCCTTTTTTGTGTATGTTAAACCTTAGTCTAGCAAGTAAAATCGGTGAACATCAAATAAAAACAATAATAAATGATGCCTTAGGGCTATAAATACAAGTTTTTAATTTTTTATTTAAGTGAATCCGCAAAAGAGACGATATAGTGTGTATATTGCTAAAGGAGCATGAATACAAAGGAATATGAATAGATGAAAACACAAGAATGTAATTCACCTGTAAAATCCCTTGTGGATTTTGTATCCCAATGCCAAGGGCTTAGTTTTTTAGAAAGTGGCTCAGGTGAGCTTACCATCTGCCAGCGAGTGGATGGCAAACACTTTACTCTACAAACAAAAAATATAGAAAAAGTACTGTACCGCTTTGATATTCAAAACCAACCATTTTTGCAAGTGAACTTCATAGATAATAAAAAAATCCTATTAACCAATGAGCTTATTGGTTTTAAACCAGTCGTATGTGAAGGTCTAGAAATGACACGCCTGCCAAAAGTAGTAACCACCCCAGACCTCTTAAGTTTTATTGAAGTATTAGAAAGCTCTGTCTACGAAAATGCCTTAGGAATGGAAAGCGAAATATCTGATGTACGACTGTACTTTAATTCTGTTTTAAAAGGTGCTGAAAATATAGGCTTTAACCTCACTTGCGAACGGATATGGATTGAAAGGCTTTTGAATAACAAAATCCCCGTTGCTACCGCATAATCTCTAGCCTCAAAACATAACACATCACTGCTATTCTGGTTGTTTTACTTAATTGTAGTTATCTCTGCTCTTAATATTTTATGTAAATACCATGTACCAAATAGAGTTACGCATAATAATACAATACTGGATAGAAAAATAATTTTTCCCACTTTTTTACTGTAATAATTTATCTATCTCCTTTAAAAACTTTTCATCATATTTATAGCAACATTGTTTATGCACTTTTACTTCTTCTATTTTATGACCATCTTTTGTTAACAAAAACACTAACTGCCAAGTTTCGCCCACAAACCGATTATTTTTTTTCTTTCTGCTTTCTATAATATAAGTTGGTATAACATCATTAAAAAAATAACCTGTGGAAATGCCTAACTCTTGTCTTACTGCTTCAATCGTTTGTCCAATATAACGCTTGCTTTTAATAAGCTGATAAGCCATTTTCGCCCTAAAAATAGGCTCCTCATTTTTTTTAAACTGAGCAGGAATAAATTTACCAGCACCCCATCTCTTCTTTACTTGACTCATACTCATATATTCTTTTTTAAAAACAAAATCTTTAGCATAAACATGTAACATATTTATAAAAAAAATAATGAAAAATCCAATTAATAAATAAACACTTTGTTTTTTATTTATACTAATAACCATAATATTCCACCTTTTTTGGAATAGTTTTTTGAGATGTAAGAACAACTAATTTTTTAGCTCGTAAATATTCCAAAGCTTTTTTCTCAATATTTTCATTTGTTAACTGATTATTTTTTTAAGTTTAATTGCTTCCAACAAACCGCCACGATTATTAGCTAAATCCATAGCTTTTTCTGAAGTAGGTTGTTGAGGATTGTTTTCATGAGCATCTAAAAATTCTTGAGTCAACTCTGGTCCAATAACCTTAACTAATCGAGCTGACCATATAAAATGACGAAAAGCATCAGATTCGTCGTTATGTCCTGTTTTTTGAAAGTATTTGTTTGTTCTTATTTTTGCTCTTAGAGCATGCCAAAAAACTATAGTAGAAATCCTTGGATATTTTTTTACTAATTTCTTCTCATCTTCTGTTAAACCACGATAATAAACAATTTGTTTAAAGAGATACTTCACAAACTTTTTATCTTGTTTGCTACTACACAATATTTCACATTGAGAAGAACATATAAAAGTCCCCATATCGGTATCCGCTACTGAGCAATTTATTACACAATCTGGACCACTATGTAACCCCCTGTTGTTTAAACCATTTTACACATTCCTTATTAGGTTGTGCCATACTGTAATAATATGGGTACAACAAAAAACTAAACAATATATAATAAAAAAAATTATAATTTTTCTTCATAGGATAATACTTTATACAACACTTTTCCTAAAAAATATATAAAATAGTTAGCGTATTTTGTAAGATTTTTGGCAAAAAATGACAAAATAATTAATTTTTTCTTAAAAAAGCTTCTGGCAATAGATAAAAAAGTAATAAATAAAGGAAGGGTTGGTAGACACACTATTTTTAAAGTGGTGTCTGATTATAAACGATCTAACTTTAAGTGTACCACCACGGTGGTACACATAAGAGGGAATGTACCACCGAGGTAGAATTTCTTTAGTTTGCTTACTTTTTATTGTTGCAATGTAAAATTGTAAGAATTATGCAGTAATAAGTAAGAGGTTTTAAACAAACAATTAAATAAAAGAGGAGATGTATGATGAAAAAATTTATTAACTTTTGTGTAACAGTATCCTTGTTACTCCCTTATATAGCATTATCTTATTCATATAATGTATCTAATTGGGAAGAAAAAATAAATTCTAAGGATAATACTGAATAGGTGTTTTTTGGCACAGCATTTTCTAATGCTAAAGGTTGTCGTATGCCTACACCAGAGCAAAAAGATTTTATTTATTCTGTTTTACATATACCAGCTGATATTCCTTTTTCTTTTGTTTGTAAAGAGTATAAAACCCTTTATAATCCTGCACACATACAAGGAAAGATTTATAAAACTTGGTGGTTCACAGCAAGTTGCTGGACTGGATGTGCTATAGGCGGATTAATTAGTTTTTTTGGTTCAGGTTCAGAGGATCATATTGTTAGTTTAAGAGAAAAAAGACCATACTCAAGCTTGCAAGGAAAAAACTTCACATATAATTTCGGAGGAGGACAGGTGAAACAATATTACATCAATAATAGAGATGCTTATGAATATATGGTTTCAGATGTTAGAGCCACACTAGATAGTTATAATGCAAATTTTGCCGGAGGGGTAGCAGGGCTTTGCTCTGTTTGTACTAAAATTGTTATTCCGTTCTAAAGATGATGATTACAACTTTAAAAAAATACTTTTACATTAAAAAAGCCAGTACCCTCACCCACCCGAATATTATCAAATAATTTGTTAATATTATTAAAACTGGTGAAATATGGGTTGCATGTGTCGCTTTTGTGTATTACCATCTGTTATATGATTTTGAAAAAAATCCAGCAGATAAAGAATAAGTAAAAGAATGTGGAGCAATCTAAAAATGATGATGTTTACAGTTTTAAAAAACCCTTTCATATCAATATACCCCTTCATATATCTATTAATATCCTTCTTAATGGATTGGGATGCTAGGCTGATGATTGCCTTTATAACTATTCTATATATTCTGCGACTTATTAAAGAGTATAAAACCAAAGCCTTTGATAACCAAGGGCAATTTCATCTTGTTTTTTTCGTAAATAGTTGTTTAGCCTTAATTGTTTTATTGTTATTCATAATACCTAAAAAGCCGATACCCTCACCCCCTAATATTATCGAATGGTTTGTGAACTTTATGGGGACTTTAACGATGTGGATCGTATGTGCTATTTGTGTTGTGGGTTCTGTGCTATATGAGTTTGATAAAAAATATGGTTTGTTGACAAGAAAAATTAGATTTAACAACCAGAACAAGAAAATGTCAAAAAATTAAAAAGATAGTGGCACACCACATAAAAAGTAATTTGTATGATGTGAATTTGTATGATGTAAAAAAATGCAGTATAAACTAAAATAGTATCAAAACTAATTTCAGGAGGTGTATTATGGAAGCTTTTTTATCAATAGTTTGTGATTACATCCCTATTATGGGAGCAGTGTTAATCATCATCATAGCTATTAACCAGTGGAAAATAGAAAAACGACTTAAAAAGGTAGAGCATCAACTAAAAGACAAATAAAATTTCAGATACTTTGCAAGAATTCTTATAAAAAATATAAGAATTCTTGCAAAAACTTACAAAAAATGCGATTTTTTTTAAAAAAAAGCTTGGCACGAGCCTTGAATGCATGTTAAATTATAATAATAAGCTTTGAAATGGCAAAGCTTTTGAGATATTATACACAATAAGGGAGGTAGTTATGATGAATACTACGGTATCTAATGTTTTAAGAAAATATCTTACGCAACAACAACAAATCAACCCTTCTATTAGTGAAGCCACAATTTCTAAAAAACTAAAAATCCCTCCTACAACATTTAATCGTCTAATCAATGGATACTCTCAACCTAATTTAGATACTCTTGTCAAATTAAGTCGTTTTATCCCAGAGTTTATGCAATCATTCCCTGACGAATTAAACGAGGTTTTAACCAACTACTCAAATTCAAAAAACAACAAAACAGAAAACCAAAAAACAGATACAGATAGTGTACCTTTATCTAAGTTAAAAGAATCTCTGTCTCCTACATGCACGGAGTTTTTACGAGTGACTTTAAAAAAACAAAATAGCCATTTTGTTGGAAAAGAGTTAGAACAACTGCTTTCAGATAAGAATATCTTTATTTGTTGGGTTTTATCTTTTGCAACTAAAGGTGTTACAGAAGAAGCAGTTAAAAACTGTTTAGGTCAGCGAGGGGTAAAAGCTCTACACACTTTGTTAGAAAAAGACATAGTAATAAAAAATAAAGAAGGTAGTTATAAAATAAAAAACAAAAATATAGATACAGTGTTATCTTATGAGTTAACTAAAAAACATGTAGCATTTTTAGTAGATCAGTTTAATTCTCATCACTTAGGTGGTGATACTAATTATAATATCTACATTCATTATGCCACTGGGAGTGTAAATCAAAAAGGAATGAAAAAAATAATGGAAGTACATCGGCAAGCTCATGAGCAAGTACAAAATATTATAAACAACCCAGAAAATGATGGTGATATCCCTGTATTTTCAACAGGTTGTAATGATGTATTAGTTTAAAACTAATTATATAGGAGGAAAAAATGAAACATTTATTATTATTATTAGTTTTTTGTGCTTCTTTTGTATGTATTGCAGAAGACACACAAACGACCATGTGGCAGGAAAAAGTTAATCAAGATAATGCCTTATTATTTGTAGAAGGTTTTGATGGATGTCAAGTAGCTACCCTTATACATGTTACTGAGGATGGTAATTATATTGTAGACATTAATAATCAGATGGTAGTAGTTGATGAAGTTAATAATTGCAATTATTCTGAAGAAGAAAGAAATAATATTATAAAAACAACAGGACATGGTCCTGGCTCAGGACATGGAGGCTTAGAAACTAGAGGCTTACAAAGGCTTTAAGTTAATTGTTAAAAAAGTAAATAAAAAACACCTATTTTACAGAGCCTGTGCCACTTAATGCCTCGGGCATATCATTTTTTGACGACGCATTTCGCCTCTGTTTAGAATATTCAATTATTAGTTTTGTATATTTATTTAAGCTTCTTAAATAATTACTTTCAAGCTGACTGCATTTTGTTTCTTTATTTTTATATCTTTTATAAGCCTTATGTACTTTAGGGTCTGTGGTGTTTTTGCCACACACTCCGTTATCTTTAAATAATCTATCATATAAATCAGTTTCCCTTTGTCTTAAAGCAGATGTTAATGAGTTAAGCTTGTTTCGGATAGGACCAGCAATGTTTTTCTCATATTTATCAAATTTTTTTTCTAGTTCTTTCTTTTTTACAGGGTCTTTTTCATCCCAAGCTAACCTTGCAAGCTCCGAAGACCGAAAACTGGATAACTTATGAGCTTTACCAATTTTTGTCTCTTGCAGTATCTCTTGTTGTTTAGCTATTACTTGTTTATACTCTTTGCTAACCCGGCTAATAGAAGGATCTGTACTGGCTTCACAGATTTTTATAAATTCATGCCATTCCTTTGAAACATCATGAGTAAGTGCTTTATCCTTTGAAAAACCACTATCCTTGGCTTTACAAATAACTGCATATTTTCTTTTGATTTTATTGAGTTGTTTTAATGCATTTCTTGCATCTTGTTGTGTAAAAAACCCATAAGCCTTAACACTTTGAAAAACCCATAAACTTAAAAATAACAATAAAATTGTTTTCATAATGTATTATTCGGTAAAACTTATAAAAACTTAAAGTTTTTTTTGATAATTATTCTCTTACTATACTTTAAACAAGCTCACTATGCCAAATGGCAGGCTTTGATAATGCAATTTTCTAACAAAATAGCAGGAGGAATAGAAAACGATTTTAAAGCCCTATCGGTATCGCTTAACACTTGCAAAGTGGACATAATACTTTGCTCAGTCCATAAGTCTGCCTCCTTCATATAATCTTGAATGGTAAAAGAAGGTACTCCGGCTAAACCACACAACTCTTGCCTGCTACAAGCTTTTTTTTGACCTGCTTTTATCCTAGCTAAAATACGAATATGACGCACAATAAGGGCTAAAGCACCTATCTCATTTTGATTATCTTCTAAAAGTTTTGACCAACATAGCAAAGCAGAATGCACTTTTCTTTTACCAATAGCACGCGATAGGGCAAAAATATTTTCTGGTCTAACCCGTGATATAACATTTAAAACATCCTCAACAGATACTTGTTTTTTATCTCCTACAAAGCTTTTGATTTTTTGTATTTCACTCTGCAAGCTCATTAAATTGCAGGCTACTTGTTGTTGCAGTAAATCCACCACTAAAGGGGAAAGTGCTAAATTGTTTTTCTTTCCCATCCACTCAATCCAAGTTCGCCACTGGCTTTCTTTTGGAGTTTGAGCTGATATTACAGTACAAGCTGACATCAACCGCTTAATCATTTTCTTTCTTTTATCACCTTCTGAGCAAACAAACACCAACACACAAGTAGTTACTGGTTTTGTAATAATAGGCTCTATGATTTTCCCATCCGATTCTGTTAAAAGGTGTGCTTTTTCATAAACCACAAGCCGTTTGTTGCAAAATACAGGAGCGGTTTCTACAGCAACCCGTAGTTTGCTGGCACTTGTTATGCCACCTGTTAATGTTTCATCATTAAATTCCCTATCTTCCACTTCAGTAAACACACACGAGCGAAGAAGCCTCAAAGCCTCTTTTACTAAAAAAAGCTCTGGTCCCATTATAAAATATAATGAATCTACTTTACCAGAAGATAACTGCTGATCTAATTGTTTTAAAGTTAAAGACATTTTGACTGACCCATTAAAACCTTATATAACAAAAATTAATTACATTTTTGCATAAATTATATTTTTTATGAAAACAAAACACAATATTTTACTTACCCCCGGACCTGTACCCTTATCTGCCTCGGTAAGGCATGCACTATCGCAAGCCACCATTCATCACAGAAGTAAAAAGTTCTCTCAAAAATTATTAGCCCTACAAAGTGACCTTAAAACAATATTTCAAACAAAACAAACAGTATTGTTACTAAATGCCACTGGCACGGGGGCTATGGCGTCTGCTTTGCTTAACACCTTATCTCCTAAAGACGAAGTTTTAGTATTAAGTGCTGGTAAATTTGGCAAAAGGTGGCAAGATTTGGCTGTCACTTATCAACTAAAAACACATACAGTAAAAGCCCCTTGGGGAAAAGCTATTTCCACAAAAGATGTATCTACGGCACTTAAAAAACACCCATCCATTAAGGCTGTTTTATTACAAGCTTGTGAGACCAGCACAGGAGTGTGGCATCCTGTGCAAAAACTTGCACAACTTACTCGTAAAAAAACCAACACTTTATTTATATTAGACGCCATATCTGCTGTAGGAGCTATTGATATTCCGATGGATAAATGGGGTATTGATATTATGATAGGAGGCTCGCAAAAAGCTTTTGGTGTGCCGGCGGGTATGTCTTTTATTGCTTTATCTAAAAAGGCTTGGAACTTTTATAAAACATCTACACTACCTGCTTTTTATTTTGATCTAAAAAAAGAACAAATAGCACAATTAAAAGGTCAAACTGCTTTTAGCTCTAATGTAGCCTATATCAATGCGTTACATGTTTCGTGCAAAAAATTGGCACAAAACCTTAAAGGTCATTTTCAACATACCCGTCAGTTATCTCAAATCACTCAAGTTTTTTGCAAAGCTTTAGGGCTTAGGCTTTTTGCTCAAACACCATCTCCATCGGTTACGGCTATTATGCTACCTTCACATATAGATGGTGTGAAATTAAAACAACAAATAGAAAAAAAATATGGGGTGGTTTTTGCAGGAGGGCAAGGCTCTTTAAAGGGAAGTATTATACGCATTGGACACTTGCACCCATCGACTGCTGACTTATTAAAAGGGTTAAAAGCTTTGGCTTTAGTTTTAAGGTCAGTTAATTATGTCAGCCACAAACAAGTACAATCAGCTATGAAAATAATAAAAAACATGCTTTAATCTTTTAGGTATTAGCCTAAAAGATTGCCAGTCTGCCATAAAGTACCATAGCTAGAATCTGTCTCATAATGAGACACTTTAGCTCCGCCCCAAAAAAAATTAACTTTTTTTTTACCACCTACAACCGACTAGAAAGCACACAGCAAACCCTCCAGCCGTGCGGGTTTTGGTGAGCCACGGGCAGTGACGCAAAACCCCCGCTGTTTAAAACTTAGCCACAGGTCCAGATTTTTTTAAAAAAAGTACTTAAGTATTTCCACAGCCTGCCGATAAAGCTAACATTAAGGGATAAAAGAACAAAAAAACCTAGAAGGTAATTTTTATTATGTTATGTTTTTATGAAAAACTTATTTTTAAACAGCTTGTTTTTACGCAAGGGTTCGACAATATGAAACTTATGTGTTATAGTCGTTACATCGTTACATCGTTACATCGTTACATCGTTACATCGTTACATCGTTACATCGTTACATCGTTACATCGTTACATCGTTACCATCTATTAATTAATTTAATCACCTCCCCAGCCCCCCGCTTACTAAGCAGGGGGAGTAAAAGAGCTAACGCTCTTTATCGTTTCCTCAAAACAAAATTATCATTTCTGCGTCAGCCGTCATTCCTGCGTCAGCAGGAATCCACGCATGTTTACTGTTTAAAAAGTTTCTTTCACATAGTTTCTGTCACAGAGAGGAAAACCGAGCTCAAAAGCTCAAACATGCGGTTTGCTACAAAGTGTCAAGCTTTCAGCTTACCACTTTGTATCAAATCCGAACTCGTTTTGAGCATGGTTTTCCTCTCTGCAATGCAACATATATATCATTATATGTATTCATGTTTATTTTTCTGTCAAAAATTATTTCTGCGTCAGCTGTCATTCCCGCGAAGGCGGGAATCCAGAAAGCGCCTTTTAGGTGATAAAGTGCATTATGTAAAAATCCAAAGTGGCAATTTTTTTGTGAGACGCTACGCTTGGACTCAAAAAAAATTCCCCTTTGTCTTTTTATTAACTCAAATTAAAACACCCGGAGGCAGTAATGTCTGAAAAATCTAATCTTACAAGGTATGATAAGAAATTCATAGCTGTCTTATTATTCGTGCATTTTGGCTTTACCATGTGTTGTATAAGCTTTTTTGGGCTTTACTACCATAATAAATATACTGGTTTTAAGGCTTATCAGGAAAAAATGAATCACAAGATAGAGATTTTAAAAAAGCTGTCTGAAAAGTACAATTCTAATTTAAAACTTAGGGGTATGGAATGGGATTATGGATTAAAGGGAGTTGGAGCTTACGAAGCTAAAGAGCTAAGGGGTTTTGATTCAAGGATAAATAAAAATAACAAATAAAGGAGGTGCAAGATGCACAAAATAAAGGATTTTTTAAACAAAAAACGATGTAGAAACAATAAAGGTTTTAGTTTGATTGAGATAATGGTTGCCTTAGGGCTTATTACCTTACTTACAGCCTTAGCAATTCCACAATTTACTTCGTATAAGAGAAGTGTAAGATATGGTGTTTTAAGGTCTATGCTTTCAATAGGGTTTAGAGCTGTAGAATTAGAGACTAGTTTAGGAACAGATATAGGTTCTCTTAATGAAATATCAGTGACTTCTAAGATAAAATCAAAAGATAAAGGTGATTTTACAAAAGTTTATAATTCAAGTGGGACTACTGCATGGTGCTATTCAATGACAGGTGTTGCTGGTAAGCCTTATGAAGGATTTAATGGGTGTGTAAATAATTCGGGGTCTGTGGTAATAGGTGGTACAAATGTTCCTTGCAAAGAAGCGACAGCAAAAAGAAAAGCTCATGCTACTACACCATCAACAACTTGTGATGATTCTGATGGTTGCCCTAGTGGTTGTGTAATTCAATCTGCTTTTACAGCAACTTGTTCTGCATCAGATACAGCTGGTGAATTAAAACAAGAGATAAAATGTAAGCCTGGTACATCAGAGACTTTTTCAAAGAATGTTACATGTAACACATCAGGTCAATGTGTAAGGTAGTAATGAAAAGGTATAAATTATGTCTGTCCCCTCTAGCTTTCAGTTTTTTGTTTTTTATACTTCAAGGTTTTGGGAGGCAGGCGTAATTTATAAGAGTATGTCCGTTACCTCCAATGGCGGGCGTATAGTCGCTTAGGCGACTGTTGTGTTTGTTTTTGTGCCTGGGCAGGTTCGTTTTATTGCCTGCTATACACAAAAACATTATTTTTGTTTTAGAAAGGGTGAGGTAAAGTCTCACCTTTTCTATAAAGGAGCAAATAAATGCCTAAAAAAGCCTTAAGGCAAAAAACCAAGTGTATTGTTTGTGGTAAGCAATTTATTATTTTAAAGAACAAAAAAAAGACCTGTGGGGCTAAAGCTTGCAAAACAAAGATTAAAAGAGCTTACGACAAAGAGTATATAAGAAAGTATTATAAAGAAAAGCAGGAATTATTACTTAAATATATGAAAGCCGAAAAAACAGTGAGAGACTTTTTAAAGAAAGTGGAAAAGCAGACAAAAGCCACAACAGGTAAAAGTAACCGCATTTTAATCACTGCAAATAACTTTTTAAAATTAAAAAGCTTGACCCAAAAAATTAGATTTTATTATAAGATATTGCGAAAATTCCATAAAAAAGCTTGACTAACTATAATTTAACCCCTATAAATAGATTATCAACATAGTTTTCAAAAAAAAATCATAAAATAATTTATTTTCTCTTGACAAAGGTAAAACATCTGTTATGATCCACGCTCCTTATAGTTTTATAAGGGAAAGGAGGTTTAAATGAGTCAAATTAATTTAGAGCGTGAATTTAAAGAATTTAAGGATAAAATAGATACTAAAGTAAATAAAGAAATAAAGGCACAATTAGTATCTGTAAGAATAGAGACAGTAATTTACATCTTATCTTTTTTTGGATTAGCGTTTATTACTTATAATATGTTTTATTAAGAATAATAAACTTATGATAGATATTTAAAAACTGGAAATAATTTTAATTTGATAAGGGTTAAACTATATGATACTATTAAATTAGTAAGTTTAACCCTTAACAAGGAGGTAAAATGAGCGACAAGAAAATAAAAGATTTTCCGTCATTAACAGGTGAGGAAGGTAGAATTTTAGTGCAGTTTTGTTATGAGGGTATGTCTATAAAAGAACTTTTGAGAAAATCTGCAACAAAAGTCTTAAAAAGAGTAAAAGATATTTTTAATAAGTTAAACTCTTCATTTGAGGAAATTAAAAAAGATATAACATTACTTAAAAAAGTTCTAAAGGAGGTTGATAGGGTCAGAAATCGTGAAATTCCTCGTAAAAGATTAGAGGAGTTAGATATTGATCAATGGGAAGCTATAGAGAAGTACTGCGATGGGTTAAGTGGTGATGGTTATTGTTCAATAAGTAAAATCACCTCTTTTTTGCCCAAAACTATGGATGTTTTTTTGTGGCTGAAGCTCCACCAACCCCTACTACCACTTTGCAGGCTAAACCCACCACCATCCCCCAACCCCTTTTTTCAGGCTCAAACCCCAGCTCCAAAACAACCTCCGACCCTTTTTGTGGGGCTATAAAACCCTAGCCCATGATGCTCTTTTTGAAGGGTTTTAGGAGGCAGGTTGTGCCGGGGGGGACGCACAATTTAGTAAAAAACCATCTAAAACACCCCTTTTTTGCTTGACAAATCATAATTTATACTCTATATTTAAGTTTTAATAACCTAAAGGGAGGCTTTTGTGGAAAATTCTAAAAGTACTGATTCTAACAAAGATGGTTTAAAAAATTCTGATTTTAAAAAGTTAGAACAGAGGATGAGCAAACTAGAGGACTTAAGAAATCAAGATGTTCAGTATGTTGATAACTTTGTAAAAAATGTAAATGATAAATTTAAAACCACTTCAGATTTTGTAATAAAACAATTTACAGGGCTTAATAAAGAGGTAAATATTTTAAGTACTACTGTAAAAGATTTATTAGTTGAATTTAAACACTTTAAGGAATCTATTGGGGCTAAAATAGATAGTAAAGTGAAAGCTGAAGTTATTAGTGGGTTTAATTTAAAATGGTCCTCAATTTTATCTAACATTGCTGTTATAAGTGTTTGTACTATTATATTTACTTTTATTATGAGTTTTTATATACATGGGGTGAATAAAATGGTAGAGAATCAAACACAAGGGCTAAAAAGAGAAATGCAGACAGAAATTGGCGGGGTAAAATCAGAATTAGGTAGTATAAAAACTGAAATTTTTCAAAGAAAAGTAGATCAAATTTGGAAACAGATGCATAATAAGAAAAAATAGTCATTTCCCATTAGATGATATTGATTAATTTATTTTTTAAGACTCTTATTTTTCCCTATTTAATAGGTAGCTTGTGTATCTTAAAATTAGATAGTTTAAGAAAACTAAAGTCTCCGGGCAGGGTAGCCAATTAGAGTAATAGAAGGAGTCACCTATGAATAAAATGGAGTTTATTTTAGCTTATTTTTTTTGTTAGAGTTTTTAGACTTTAGTCCGATAAGATAAAGTAACAACATAACCCCATGTGGTGCTTTTGCCCCACAGAACTAAAAGGAGCAAAAAAATGAATATAAATATAAATAAAACAAAAAAATTTAAAGGTAAGGATTTAAAAGGTAAAAATTTTAGTTGTCCATATTTACGACATGCAGATTTTCAAGGGGCTGATTTAAGCGGTGTGAATTTTGAAAATTCTGATGTAAGGAAAGCAAATTTTAGTAATGCAAATCTAAAAAACACAAATTTTGAGGACGCAGACTTAACAGGTGCAGACTTTAGAAAGGCTGATTTAACAGGTGCAACCTTTTGGGGAGCATTGTTAAATAATGCTGATTTACAGGGAGCAATTTTAAAGGATACAAGTTTTGATAATTTTGATTGTCCTAAAACTTTTATGGATGGGGCAAAAGTCACTCAAGAACAAGCAGACTATTTAACAAGACAAAGTAAAAGCTTAAATGGTTTTATTATAGTTAAATAATACTCTTAAAAAGTAGGTAATAATGGATTTTTATATGATTAAGTTAAACGGAGTTGTGTTATTTTATACTTAATTTTACTTATAGGATTTAGCTTATTAAGTATATCAGGATATTTTTATTTTGAAAAACTTAACGACCTTTATTATTATATATGGAATTTTTTATCTAAATATGTTATTTTTAAACTTTTTAAAAAGTGTCTTAATAAAAAGGTAAAACCTCCAAGCCCAAAAAAAATAGTATTAAAAAAGGCACAGATAGCAAATATTAAGAGCTTTAAAGGAAAAAGATTAGTTGGTGCAGATTTTCAAGGGGCTGATTTAAGCGGAGCAGATTTTAGTTTTAGTAGTTTGGAAGTAGTAAATTTTTATAAAACTAATTTCAGTAACGCTAATTTTAGATGGACAGTGATAAGAGATTCTGATTTTAGGCAAGTAGATTTTAGAAAAGCAATCTTCTTTAAAACTAAAATTATCAGAACACCTTTAAATTGTTCAGACTTTACTAATGCAGATATAACTGATTTATGGTTAGAGGATTCAGATTGCCAAGGTGTAAGAAGCTCCTTTAAAGATAGAAATTTTTTTAATTATCACGGTGCTACGCTTTTTTAGTTGTATAGGCGGATTTAGTCCTGTAACACCTCTTTTTTAGCTTTAGAGGTTAATATTAAAATAAACCTACTCACCTTTTATTAGCCTATTACACTCATTGAGCTATAGCTCCCAAAGATGGGGCTGGGGTGGCTGAATAAAAGAGGCTTTTTAGGGTTAAGTATCTAAATTTCTGTGTTTTTTAGAGTTGTCAATGGCTTGTGGGGCAAAACCTCTTTATCTTATTGAACAATAACAATCTACCAAAACCATTGATAACCTCTTGTACGGGGCTGTTTTTTGGCGACAATTTAGCAAAAAACCAGCCAAAAAAGCCCTTTTTTGCCTTTTTTCCACTTTTTTCTAAAGCTTTGTCTTGGCTTACCGATTATAATTGTATATGAAGTGTAAATTTTAGGGTTTAATAAAAAGTGTACAAGTTTAGTTATTTAGAATATTTTTGATGCATAGGGTATATACAAAAAATACATAACAATATATAATAGGAGGTTATAAAAATGAGTAGTATAGCTTTTAATGATGTAAAATCAATCGTTAGAGAAGCTTTAATGAAGAGGTTAAAGCCAGAATATAGGAGCATGAAGCAGGCGGGAGTTTTATCTAATGGGCGATATGAAGAACAGACAGATAGGCGATTATCGCCTTTAATTGTGCAGGAGTCGGTTTTAGATGCATCGGAAACTATAGTATTTTCAAACCCTCCAGTCACAAAGTCTGAATTAGAACAAAAAGCCGAATCTGTTATAAATAAAAAAATAGAATCTGATAGCGATTTAGCTAGATTGTGTAGTTAATAATGGATAAGACTACAGAACAAGCCCTATTGGATAGGATTCGATTTAACACTAAACTTATAAAAGAAGTTTATAAGGATACAAATTATCAGCTAAAGGTTGTACATGATAAACTCCAAAGTTATGATGAATCGATCGATAAAAAAACACATCAAAAAGTATTAGAGGGGTTACATCACTATATAGGCGTAAAATGGCAATCTTTAACTATTATTTTAACAGCATTTTCTGTAATGTTATTTATTTATTTTTATATTAATAATCAAACTTTAAACGCTGTGGAAAAAAACACAAAAAAATTAGAAGATATTGCAAAAAGTATGAATGCGTCTATAAGTACCAGTAAAAATTTAAGTGTTATAGAGCATAGAATTAAATTATCAAATAAAAAACCAGAATCAAAAAAATAAAACCCTAAAATCTTCTGGCAGGCTCGCCGATTAGATAGGTAGATACTAACCAGTGGGGGCTTTTGTCCTACACAAACCAAAGGAGCAGTAAAATATTAAGGTTTTTAAAAGAGAATGCTTTAGCTTGTAGTCTGTTTGTAATTTTACTTATAGTCGTATCTCATTTTTATTTTTTATATACTATAAGAGATGAGTTAAGATTAGTCTCTTCTGGGTTAGATATGGTAAATGGAAACTTATCTGAATTATATAGGATAGATTCTAATACAGAGTATATTAAGGATATACAAAGGGATGTTCAAAATATACAAAGGGATGTCCACCATATATATATGGAAAAATAAAACTAAAGCAGACAGATATTGCCATTGAGCTATAGCTCCCAAAGATGGAGCTGGGTTAAGATTGGTAGTCAGCTCTTTTTTTGGTATGGGTGGTTATGTTTTACTGCGAGTTATTTTCTCTGTAACCATATAAACACATTGTATTTTTTGCTGTTTGTCAGGTGTTTTATATTCATACTTTTTAGTGAGGAGAGGTTATCGTTCAATAAGCAAAATTGCCTCTGTTTTGCCCAAAAAATATGATGCCCATTTTGTGTCTGAAGCCCTAAAACCCCCACGGTGATTTGCGGGCTAAAACCTCACCACAACCCTTGATGCCGTTTTGCAGTGGTTTGGCATGTGTGGGAGCTTAAAAACACCCTCCAACTCCCACCAGAAAAACAACTAAAAAAAGACTCAAGTTCCTAGACTTTAGTCCGATACAGGTAGTAATAGGCTTAATCGTGGTCTAAGTACCACCCAACCAAAGGAGCAATAAAATGAAACGAATTATTTTAGTAGTAAGTTTATTATTTAGCTTATCAGCTTTCGGGTACGGATATGGCTTCGGGCTATCTAGTGACTTAAATAGTTTAAGTAATAAACTGGACGATATACAAAGAAAGCAAAGGTGTATTGCAAAAAATCAGAGGGAGCAGGCGGAGTATTCAGAATGTCTTGCACGATGCCAAAGAGATCAGGATTTTAATAATTCACTGGGGATGAGTAGTCTTAATATAGGCTGTTTTTGTTCTGCACCTTTTACAAGCTATTGTTATTAAATAAATTCTTGTAAAAAGAAAAAGCTAAAGTAGTTTGGTGTTATAGACAATAAGGGGTAATGTAGCTTTGTCTTGATAGCTTGCTCTTTTTAGGTTGTTTATCGGAGGGGACTGTGGAAAGGAGGGGACGGTAATGGGAAGTAGGAGATAGGACCGAAATGGATTGTAGAAGATGGTAGAGTAAATTACACCCCCTGGGGTGCCTTTAAAACTTATACCGATATAAGCTAAAATAGGCGGGTATTACCGCCTATTTACCCCTCTATATAAAAAATAAGCCTATAAAAAGCTTACTTATCAATCGCCAATAGTAGCCCTTTTTTTATTACTCTAGTCTAGTTTTTTTTAAAATTTAAACTTCTAATTCACCTAGCCGATACGGGAATTATGAAAACGAAGAAATTAGATTTAAGCTCTATGAGTATTACTGAAGATAAAAAAAGAAAGTTAAAAGAGATATTTCCAGAAGTTTTTAACGAGACAAAAATTGACTGGGATAAGTTAAAAATAGCTTTAGGTCAGGAACTGGATCATGAGTGCGAACGCTATCAAACTACATGGTCAGGGAAGGCTAATTGTTTTCGTATTATTCAAAAGCCCAGCGATGGTACTTTAAAACCTTGTAAAAAAGAAAGTGTGGATTTTGATAAAACCAATAATATTTTTATAGAAGGTGAGAATTTACAAGTGTTAAAACTTCTACAAAGGTCTTATTATGGCAAAGTAAAAATGATCTACATAGATCCACCCTATAATATAGGGAAAGACCTTATTTATCCTGATAATTATTCAGAAACTTTAGATACTTATTTGAAATATACAGGGCAAAAAAGCTCTACTGGTTTAAATTTTTCCACCAATCAGGAAACAGATGGGAGGTTTCATTCTAAGTGGATGAATATGATGTATTCAAGGCTTTTTTTAGCTAGAAACCTCTTAAAAGAAGATGGGGTAATATTTATTTCTATTGGCGATAAAGAGGTTTCTAATTTAAGAAAAATAGGGGATGAAATCTTTGGTGAAGAAAATTTTGTCTCTACCTTTATATGGGAAAAGAAAAAGAAACCGTCATTTTTACATAAAAATGTTGGAATAGTAACAGATTTTATATTATGTTTTACTAAAAACAAAGAACATACTTTCCCTTTTTCTTTAGAAAAAACTACAGAGGGTAAAAGTAATCCACTTAACCGAGCTGGGAATAAAGAGTCTATATTAACTTTTCCAGCACATTCTGTTCAATTTAATTGTAAAGATCAATATATAAAAAAACAAGATATGTCAGGAGGGGAAATAAAAACAAAGTTATTAGTACCTGTAGAAATAAAAAATGGGACAAATGTTTCAAAATTTTCTTTAAAAGGGGAATGGGGTTATTCACAAAAAACTTTAAATGAAGTTTTAGCAAGTGGTGGTTGTATTCGTATTAGTAAAATACCTTTTCGTCCTAATCATGTAAAAGAGGGAGGGGGGTGTAAGAAAATGAAGAATCTATTATCATTAAATCATTATAAAACTCCGACAAATGAGGATGCAACCAAAGAGTTAGTAGGTTTTTTTGGGAAACCCATTTTTTCAAACCCAAAACCTAGTGGTTTAATTACAAGGATTATGCAAGCTGTTACATATAATGAAAAAAATTGTATCATATTAGATTTTTTTGCAGGTTCTGGTACGACTGCTCATGCTGTGTACCAAAAAAATTTAGAAGATGGAGGAAATAGAAAATATATATGTGTTCAATTACCTGAAGTTATAAAAGAAGATTCAGAAGCCTATAAAGTCCGTTTTAAAAATATTTCTGAAATAGCAAAAGAGCGTATTCGCCGGGTGATTAAAAAAATAAAAAAAGAAAATAAACAACCAAGATTATTAGATACAAATAAAACCAATTTAGACTTAGGGTTAAGGTGTTTAAACTAAGTAAGTCTAATTTTAAAAATTGGAAAGAAGAATTTAATGGTGATAATCCAAAAAAGCATCTCAAAAACCACTTAAACGATTTTATTGATAAAGACTCCTCTAATGAGGATATACTTTATGAGATTCTTTTAAGAATGGGATACCCACTTACAACTAAGATAACACCTAAAAAAGTGGCTACTAAAACAGTTTATTTTATAGATGATAAACTTTTAATTTGTTTAGAGAGAAAAATCACAAAAGAGCTTATTACAGAAATGGCAAAGTTTAAACCTGAAAATGTAGTGTGCCTTGATGTTGGTTTTGGAAATAACGATCAATTACAAACAAACGCTAAAGAAACTTTTAAAAATCAAGGCGTAATAGATTTTAAAACAATTTAATTGATAAAAAACACCCGGGATATATTAACAAGGAAGGTAATAAATGAAACTTAAATTTAATCCAAATCAGCAATATCAATTAGATGCTATCTCAGCAGTAACAGATTTATTTAAAGGGCAAGTATCCTCTAATTATGCCACTTTTGGTATGACTGGACGGAATATAGAAAACATAGAGAAATTAAAATCTAAAAATGAAGGTTATATACATGGATTTAGCAACACACTTACATTAAGTAATAAACAAATAAATGAAAATTTAAAAATTATACAGCAAAGAAATTTTATTGATTCTTTAGAAAATATAAAATCTCAAGGTAAAAATTTTTCTATAGAAATGGAAACAGGAACTGGTAAAACTTACATCTACTTGAGAACTATTTTTGAATTACATAAACAATATAAGTTTCGTAAATTTATTATTGTTGTTCCATCCATAGCTATTAGAGAAGGGGTAATAAAATCTCTGGATATAATGCAATCTCATTTTAAAGAGCTTTATAACAAAGTTCAGTTTGATAAGTTTGTTTATAAATCTAAAAAACCAAATCTTTTAAGAACTTTTGCTACAAACAATACTTTGCAAATAATGATTATAAATATAGATTCTTTTAATAAAGATACAAACATTATGCAATCTGAAAGAGATCAGCTTGGAGGGCAAAAACCAATTAAATTTATACAAGCTACTAACCCTATTGTAATTATTGATGAAGCTCAAAATTTTGAAAGCAATATAGCTAAAGAAGCTATAAAATCTCTCAACCCACTTTGCACTTTACGCTACTCTGCTACTCATAGAGATTTATATAATCAAGTGTATAAATTAGATACTATACAGGCTTTTCAAAAAAAATTAGTTAAAAAAATATCTGTAAATAGTGTTGTAGAAGAAAAAGACGCCACAAAAGCATATATAAAAGTACTAAAAATCACTAATAGAAATAATAAGGTTACATGTACTCTGGAGTTTATTCAAAATACAAAAGAGGGTAGAAATAAGATAAAAAAGGTATGCCGTAATAAAGATGATTTATTTGATTTTTCAAAAAAGAATCAATCTTATAAAAATGGTTTTCAAATTGATGAAATAAACTGTACTCCAAAAAATAAGTTTGTGAAATTTGCAAATGGTAATACACTATTTTTAGGATCAGAACAAGGAGGGAATAGACCAAATGTTATAAAGATACAAATTAGAGAAACTATAAAATCTCATTTTGACAAAGAAAAGCAACTAAAAGGGTTAGGCATAAAAGTACTATCTTTGTTTTTTCTAGATAAGGTAGAAAATTACCGAACATATAATAATAGTCATTCTAATTTAGGGCGTTATGGTAAATGGTTTGAAGAGATTTATAAAGAAATATCAAAGCAATATAAAGATCAATTAGACATAACAGATGTTTCGCATGTCCATAATGGGTATTTTTCTAAGGATAAAAAGGGAGGTTTAAAAAATACAAAAGGGAATACTATAGCTGATATAGATACTTATAGTTTAATTATGAAGGATAAAGAAAAACTCCTAGATATTAAAAATCCATTAAAGTTTATCTTTTCTCATTCTGCACTAAGAGAAGGATGGGACAGCCCTAATGTTTTTCAAATTTGCACTATTAACGACACAGGTTCTGTTATAAAGAAAAGGCAAGAGATTGGACGAGGCTTAAGATTACCGGTTAACCAAAACGGGGAAAGAGTTACAGATGATTTAATTAACAATTTAGTAGTTATAGCAAATGAAAGCTATAGTGAATTTACAAAAAATTTACAGAATGAGCTTCAAACAGATAGTAATATAATTTTTGGAAAATTACCTGTCAGAGCTTTTGTAGGAATATCAATTAAACAAAAAAGTAAAGAGTACATATTAACTATAGAACAATCTAAAAAAATATGGAATTATTTACAGTCTAAAGGTTTTTTATCTAAAACAGGTGTTATTGAAGAAAAATTTAAACATTCTGTGAAAAATAATACATTCATAATACCTAAAGAATTTCGTACTATAACTGATAATATCATTAGCATTATGGAAAATTATTGCATAGAATCTCATATAAGAAATAATAAAACCAAAGTTAAGTCTACATTAAAAAAAGAAACCCTTTCAGACCCTAGGTTTAAAAAATTCTGGAAAGCTATTTCTAAAAAAACATTTTATTCTGTGTATTATAAAACAACTGATTTAATTAAAGAATCATCTCAAGCGATCCGTAATATGGATAGAATAAAACCTCTTTCTATTAAAGTAGAACAAGCAAATATTACCATACAACCTAAAGGTTTAATATCTCATGTAACTAAAATAGAAAATTATGATCTACATTATAAAAAAACAATTTTACCGAATATTTTTGAGTATATTCAAGAAAAAGTTCCTATTACTAAACAAACAATTTTTAATATACTAGATCAATCTAAAAGACTTAAAGATTTTACTATAAATCCACAAAAATTTATGGACCAAGTAGTAGAACAAATTAAATATACTTTATACAAACTAATAGTAGATGGTATTAAATATGAAAAACTGGGTACATTTTATGAAATGTCACAATTTAGTAAAGAAAAACATAAAATGGAATTTATAGGTGATAAAATAGTAACAACATCAAAATCTGTATATAATCATATTTACTATGAATCTAACCCTGAAAAAAAGTTTGTTGAAGGGTTGGAAAAAATGGAAAATATTAAATATTTTATTAAAATGCCAAGCTGGTTTAAAGTACATACTCCCGTAGGGGAGTATAATCCTGATTGGGCAATTTTGAAACAAAACGGGAATATTGTTTATATGATACGAGAAACAAAATCTTCTTTAAAAGAATTAAATTTACGAGAACTTGAAAAGTATAAAACCATCTGTGGTAAAAAACATTTTACAAGTATCAATATACCATATAAAACTTGTACTTCTATAGATGATGCAGACTTATAAATAAACCCTCCAATTTTTCTCAAACAATCAGGCTTTTTAAAAAAAAGTAAAGGGGTGAGATAAATTCCACGCTGGAATTTATCTAGCTCACCTGTGGGGGAATTAAACCTGCGGGGGGAGCGTAAGCACCAACTCCCACAAAGTGCTGTGTTATGTGTACCTAACGGAGCAAAAATTAAAAGAGCTTATGACAGGGAGTATATAAAGAAATATTATAAAGAGCTTAAAATGCTTAGGGATTTAATATTTAAGTATATGCAAGCAGAAAAAGCAGTGAGAGACTTTTTAAAAAAAATGGAAAAAACCACCAAAGCCAAAACAGGTAAAAGTAACCGCATTTTAATCACTGCAAATAACTTTTTAAAATTAAAAACCTTAACCCAAAAAGCCGATGCCATCACTAGAAAATTCGGAAATTCCATAAAAAAGCTTGACAAACAGGTATTTTCGTTATATTTTGAATTTAAACCCTAATAAAGGGGGTCTAAAATGGATCAAAATCAATTCTACCAACAAACTAATACAAGATTACATAAATTAGAAACCATAAGCACACAAGATGGCGAAACCTTTAAAAGGATAGCTGGGGAATTAAATAACTTGCATATTCGTTTAGAAACTCTAATAAAAACTTCGGAAAGGTTTTTTAATAAACTAAACACTGATTTTAACCATTTTAGAGAAACTATAGATATAAAAACAGATAATAAAATAAAAACAGAGATGCTGAATTCATTAGATAAAAAGTGGTATAACCTTCAGATTATTTTAGGTGGAATGGCTATGCAAACAACAGTTGTTTTAGGTCTTATATATATTATGATTAAGTAGAAAAGAGGTAATAATGGATGACTTTAGTAAAACAATAGATACAATTTATGTCCATCTAAATAACCTTAATAAAGAGATATATGAGCTTAAGGATAAACAAGATAGGGATTCTAGAGGTATTTGGAATATCAACGATTCAGTAATGAAATTACAGCAAAACTTATTTGAATTAAATAACAAGGTAGATGAGTTAATTAAAAAACCAGGAGAGATAAAAAAATGAGGTGTTTAATTTTAATAGGATGTTTGGTTTTTGCAATGCAAAGTTATGGGTATGATTGTGTCCTGAATCTACTAACCTTGATGATGCGTCTGCACGGCACAAATGCCTTAATAAGGTGCTAACCCACTGGCAGGAACAAACAAACCCAAAAGCGAGTAATAAAAAAGTAGCAAAAAAGCCGATTCCATCAAAAAAAAGCTAAAGCCTTAGCCTTAGCGTGCCGATATTATAGGTAAGTGCTAACCCGTGGCAATATCGCCACTCAAACAATAAGGAGTAAAAAATGAGTGAAGGTAAAAAATTATACGAATTATTTAATTCTAATTTAGATTATTGGAATTATTTAAAAAAAATATTCCCTTTAGAAACACAAAAAAAAGATATAGAAAACCCCTTACTTAGTAATGATGCAATTTTATCAATATCCAATTTATACAGCTTAAAAAAGCTAATAACTTCAGAAGAAAAGAAAAAAGAAAATTTGAATAATGATTATAATAAACTTGAAAAATACAGAGAAAAAATGCGATATTATTATACAGAACACCCTACCGCACAGTACCCACATGGAAATAAATTACATCATGCGTTTAAAGATACAAAAGAATGGATGAGTTGTAAAGAATTATGTAAAGCTTATAATAATGGAAAGCCTTTATTTAATGACGATACCCTTGCTAAAGATTATAAAACAATAAAAGAAAATGTAATTAACCCTCTTATAGATCAAATAAATGACTTAGATCTTAAAGTGTTACCAAAGTTAAGAACAATAAAAACAATAATAGAAAGTAAAATCAAAGAAATGGAGTAAAAGAAATAGAGTATATGAATTGATCATTTTTTAGTGTTTTTAATTATTTATACATCGTCTTGTCGTAAGTTTGTCGTAAGTTTGTCGTAAGTTTTATTGCCAATTTAACTCCTTTTTTATCGGAGAAAATAACTTATTACTCATTTTATTTAAAAGCTATAACGCAAATCAAAACACTTATAAGATGTGGTATTTGTCTTTTTCGCTTACTTTTATAACTGCAAAATTAATTTCTTGCACACCTGCATGAGTTAAAGTGTAAAGCACTTTTTTAACAGGTAAAAATTTAATATCCTTATCTACTTGTAAAGTCATTTTATACTGTGCTTTAACTTTTTCATTCTCTGAAGAAGATGTATCACCTATCTCACCACTATTTTTTTGTTGTTGCCCGGCAATTTTTTCTATCTCAGATTTGACAACATGAAATAAATCTTCAATAAGCCAGCTTTGACTTCGATCCACCGTATCAAAAGAAGTTACTTGTTTCTCATTAAACGATAATTGTGTTTTAGATAAAACCACCACAAAAGAAGGTTTGAGTTCTTTAACCAAAGTCGCCTCTGGTAAATCAATTTGCTCTGATATAGGTAAAATTTGATTAGTAGATGCATAATTCTGTAATAAAAACACAACTAGCACAGTAAACATATCAACCATAGCTGTTAATTGTAACACAGCTACCACATTGCGTTTTGTACCCGATCGCACGCCACGGCGATCACGTTTGCCGGGAACATAAATAGCCATTTTTTACATCTCTCCTGTGGCAATAGCCACTTCAGGAAAACCCGCCAACAATAAAACATCTAAAGCAGTGATAACATATTCGTATTTCACTTGATCACGAGAAGCCACCACCACATCTGTTTTATCAGGGTAAGAAAGCTTTAATTTTTTGACATAACTCAACAAAGCTTTTGCATTATACTTACCATTTACTAAAGGAATCATAAGCTTTTTGTTTCCTATTAGAACATCAAAACCATTTTCCAACACACTCACTCTAAAAGGTATATCTGCATGAGCAGGTGGATTTTTAAGTGAATTAGCGGAAGTTTTTTTTGCATACACAGAACTACCTAACTGAATCATAGACACTTGAGTCCACACCGCTGTAATAAGCAAAAAGATAATGCACACACTCATTAAATCAATAAACGGTACAAGGTTAAGCTCAACTGCCACATTGCGTTTGTCAGTACCAAATTCTTCTACATGAGCCATAATCAAGCCTCCTTAATAATAATCATTGTTGTTTCTCACCCGCATAAATTTTATCTCTATTAGACACCACACAGTTCATTAAATTCATAGAGCTTTCTAATAAATCATTAGTCGCTCGCCCAATACGAATTTGAAAAAAACCATAAGCTGTAATAGCAATAATGGCTATAGCCAACCCAAAGGCTGTGCAATTTAACGCTTCTGAAATACCTTTAGAAAGCACTGCTGCTTTTGTGGCAGCGTCTACTTCGCTCACCCCTCCAAAAGACCTAATCAAACCGATAATAGTACCTAACAATCCAATAAGCACACTGATATTACCAAACACAGCTAAAAAAGAAGTCCACCCTTCTAAACGAGGGGTTTCTCTTAATACAGCTGCATCCATGGCGACTTGCACTTCTTCATCTGGTCTTTTGTTCATAACTTGCACTAGCCCTGCTTTCATTGTATTTGTGAGTGGCACAGGTGTGGTGTCACAAAACACAATGGCTTGACGAATGTTACCTTGTAAGAGCAAACCAAATAAGTTTTCGCTCACACTGCTTTTATCTGCTGTCAAAGACCGCAAACTTAAAAATCTCTCAATAATGAGAAATATAACCAAAATTCCCACGAGAGCGATAAAATACATTGCGAATCCACCCTCACAAAACGCTTTGGTAATAAAATTCCCACTAGCATTACAGTGTTCTATTATTTCTAATGTTTTGTTGTCCAAAATGCACCTCCTCTTAGTTTATTTTTTTTTGGTTACAAAAGGAATCCGTACGACTCCTATTTGTCCCGGTTTTAAGCCCACACCATCAAAACGAAATTGCTTTAACCTAGTAGCTAAGCACCTTGCTAAAGCAGAGTTTCGAGTAGTATTTTTTAAAATTTTCACATTTCTTACCCTACCATTTACTATCTCCCATTCAAAACGCACTTTACCCTCTAAGTCAGGGGTTTTTTGTAAAACAGCCCCATAACATTGGTCTAGTTGAAACTTATTGCGTCTAATAACTCTTAACACAGCGTTTTTATCTAAACCTCCTCCCACTTCCCAATCTTCTACACCTAAGGATAATCGTGTTTGACTTCTCGTGCCAAGTGGACCTCCCGTACCATAGCCTTTAGTACCGCCTCCACGACCTTTTGTCTTAATATTTCCCGCCATACCGATAAGATTACTACCTGCTCCACTACCCACATCCTTAAATTTAGTGCCAATACCTTCGCCTTTATAAGAATCTTTTTGCCCAGCATAACCTGTAGCTGTTTCTGCCAGCCCTGCTAACTCCCCTGTACCAGAATAAGCCTGATCTAACATTTTTTGCGTACCTCGAGAGCCAAACACTCCTAATAAACCCATTTTATTAGGATCAGGACGAGGGCTTTTAGCTCGTCCTCCTTTTTTACCCGTAGTCACACTGCCTCCAGGGCGAGCCGATACTACCTGCTTTTTTCTTTTCTTTTTGACTTTACGCCTTTTCATAGCAGAACCAATGCGTCCCATTTTGCCAGCTTTTTTAAAACCCACTTTTTTAGTTTTTCGTCTGACTTTCTTTTTTCGCTTTATAGGTATAGATGCACGAGGCGATTTATGAGCTATTTTTAAACGCACTGGGCGAGTTTTTTTCTTAAATTCAATCGTAGCGGTTTTAACCTCCGCGGTTTCCAATGTTTCCTCTGGATTGAGCAAGCCTACAGAAAAAATAGCTAAATACACCATTAACAAAAACATAAAAACACCAGACATCATAATACCCATCATTTCAGACACACTAAAGTCAAATACAGGAGCCAGCCCCGCCTTATGTGTTTGACTAACATAACGAACATACACCTTTACATAATTGTCAAAATTCAAACGGATTAAACACGCTTGGTTTAATAAAAGAGTAACCCCTTTAGCTCCCTGTTCAATAAGACTAGATTTTTGCAAACTCTCTTGAGAATGTTCTCCTTTTTTATCAATCAATGCGACTTGTGCTTTGTTTGCAATATGCACCAGTACTTTGTTTTCAATAGTGATTAAAGGACATTGACTTGTTCCTAATAAATTCGGAAAACAAATATCACTTTTTGTGTCAGAACCAAAAGTAATAGTTTTTTTAATGGATTTATTAAAATGCCGAACTTGAAGTATCCGCTCCTTCCAAGCTACTAATACTTCCACAACAGGACCACCACCTAATTGTAAATGAGTGTCTAAGTTTTTAATAGCACTGCTTGGAGCAAAAGTTTTTTGCAAAGGCTTTAACTTTTTAACTAAATGAGAAATAGAAGCCACAGGTGCTATGCCTGATAATTGAGATGTGTTCACCTTTTGTGCCTGCACCTCTGATGTAACTACTGGTTTGTCTGCTACTACTTGTTTTTTGTCAAAAGGTGGTGGTGGTGGTGACGGAGGAGGAGGTGTGGGTGGTGGCGATGGTGTTGTGACAGGCGGTGGTGTTGGTGGTGCAGGTTGTGGAGCTTCTTTAAAAGGTTCTTTTAAGGATTCAAAATCTGGAGGGGCAGGTATCACCTCTGTATCTTTTAGAGGGTGAATAACAATGTCTGGTTCTTTTTTTTGAGAAGAAGCAGAGGGTGTGGTTTGTTCTGGCACTTTTTCTATAGGATGAATTTGTGGTTCAGTACTATCAGGTTGTTTCAATACACCTTGTGCTGTTTGTGGCTTTTGCTGAAATACACCTTTTTTATCCTCACTTGAAACTAATTTTTGTTTTTCTGACACTGAGTCTAACTCTGACTGTGGCTCTGACTGTGGTTCTGACACCAGCTCCTTAGGTGCTACAGGTTTTGGCTCCACTGATACTGGCTCCACAGGTTTTGACACTGGCACTGACCCAGCCTTTGGTGCTACGGGTGGTTGTTTTGCAAAAGGCACTCCGATATAAAAATGCAACACAAAATCACCTACAGTTAAAGTATCGCCATGTTTCAACATCGCTTCTAAAATAGGTTTATTATTAACATAAGTGCCTGTAGGAGAGCCTAAATCGGAAACATAAAATGCCCCTCCTCGTTTTTCAATCAATGCATGCCAATAGCTCACACTAGGGTCTGCCAGTACTAAGGAAGGTCCTTCAGAGCCACTACCAATGCTAATTTGATCAGACACAAATTGCCGAGTGTGTATGAGCTTATCAGAACGATAAATTTTAAAAAACACAATTTGCTTCGACACTAATTTATCTCCTTTAACTTTAAATAACAAAAAAACATCTCTATATTTCCCTTGCTGTTCGTCTCATTTCTGGTAAAAAATTTTTACGAAACTTAATAAGCCTTCCATAATTTAATTCTTTTTTATGAAATAAGTGAAAAATCCCAGGAGATGATATACTACCTTCCAATGATTCATCGCCAAAATCCACTGTAACTCTTTTTTTGTACCTCCTCCGCCTTTTTCTTCTAGATTGAGCAGGCTTGCGTCCCCCTGTACTATTTTTTAGGACCTTTGTTTGAGAAGCAAAATACTGTGGTATAGCCAAACTAGCACATGGCAAACACATCATTATAATCATAGCTACCAAAAGCACACTATAAATTGTTTTCATAACACTTATCTCCTTCCACCAAACGCATTATCTTTTCCACTACCTTTTTTATAACTAGTTTTATCCCTTTTTACCAAATAAGATCGCACAGCTTTTATTTTACTCGCATAGCGTCCTGATTTATTGAGCAAATCCGCCTTACTCAACATACGAAAAGCCGATGATTTATCTTGCAAGTCCTTACCTAATAAAATGGCATAATTTAACGCCACTTCCACAGGTATATGAGAATACACTATTTCACTAAAAATGCTTTGAGCTTTCCTAAAGTTTTTATTCCAAGCTAAAGCAACAGCATAATTATTGCCAATTTTTAAAACATCAGGGTGATTTTTTGGTAAGTAACTTTTAGCTCTACTATAAGCTAATTTCATATAATCTAAACTTAAGTCATATTCATAAGCATTCATATATAAAGCCCCTAAATTGGCAGCTGCCACATAATTACTGTACCGATATTGCAAACTATCTCTAAAATGGGAAATAGCCGTTTTCTCATCTTCTAATTTCAAAGCCACCACACCTTTATTACTATGTAAAGATGAGTTTTTAGGATGCGTTTCCATAGCCCGTGCGTATAAAATCTTAGCAAGCCCAGGTTTGCCTCTTTCTAAATAAAAAGATCCCAAAGTATTTAAAGCAGATACATTGCCAGAATCATCGTTTAAAATATGTGATACCAGTTTAACTAAAGTGTTTTCTGACATTCTGACACCTTTTTTCTTTAAAAGCTCTAATCGTTGTAAGTTTTTAGCAAGCCTTTGTTTTCTTAAATACTCCCAATCTTTTTGCGACATCCCACCCAGAGCTTGCATGTCAGTGTTTTTATCCTCCAGTAATTCGTCTTCATCAGCTAATACGGAAACCACAGCCAATAGTAGTACCACTACCAGTAATAATCTACTGATATGTATTAAAAAATGCCGTGCTATTTGTAACATAAAAATCATTTTCCTTATATCCCTGACCAATCAACCATAGAAACAGGTAATACGATTTTTCTTAAAAAAGCTTCTTTTGCAATAGGAGATTCTTCAAAAAAACTTAAATTCTCTGTTGCTGTTTTTAACCATTTTGTATTGTAAATATTTAAAGTGCGAGCTTTCTGTATGGCTAACTGATAATTACGAACAGCCTCTTTTCTAAAAGGTAAAGAAGTTTTTAACAAACCATCTTTATAAATTTGTATCTCTTTTTTATTAAGCCCTTTCGGTAGAGGTGAATAATAAATAGCTTCCCCAATATGTTGCGAAGCTAAACCAATTAACACCAACGCCGCTACAACTTGATGACCACTATCAAAACGGATAACTTGTTTTAAATCTTCTTTTAACTTGTTAAATAAATTTAATTTTTTCTGCACCACTTTTTGTTGCCTTTTAGGATGATGGGGGATTTTAATCCTCACAAAATTTAAATACTTATCATACACTAAATTAAACTGCGATTGAGCCACATAAAACACCCCTTGTTGGTATTTGTTGTAAATATTAAGCGTTCTTCTATACCAAAGCAATGCACCTTTTTTATCTCTACGAGCTTTTTTTATTTCTGCAATACGAAAAGCCGATTCCACTAAAGCTTTTTTGTCAGACGAACCTGTATTTAAAAATTGATTGTAATAAGTAACAGCCTGATTGGCTAGTCCACGCCTTTTCATTAAACCGGCTATTAAATACAATGCTTGTGATTTATCAGCTTTTTTACTCTTTTTAAAATACTGCAAATATGCTTTTTGTGCTTGGGCATAACTATTAAACCCATCATAAATTAAAGCAGCATTAAACCAAAAGTCTGGTGTTTCGGAATCGTTAGGATACGAGCGAGCAAATTTGGCAAAAGCATGGGCTGCTTTTTTATAACGCCCCACTGTTTTATAGAGCTTAGGCATTTCTTTTAAAATAGAGTACTTAAGTTTTTTAGCCTCTTTAGATGAAGTATGTAATATCATTTCATAAAGAGTAATGGTTTTTAAAATGTCTTTTCCTTTTTTAAAGTTCACTCCAGCATTGTAATAAGCCGTCATCCTGACAGGTGACCTGCGATGAGTGTCTGCAAATTTTTTGTACAACTGAGCACTACTTAAGTACTGATGCTTATTCGCCATATCTTCAGCTGTTTTTAAAGAAATCTGACTTAAAATTTTTCGTATAGCAGGGGCAGATCGAGAACGAGCAATCACCTTGTTTTTAAGTAACCGCACTGCTGCTGTTTGCAAACCAGCAAAATCTTTTTGAAAGTTATAAATATCTAAAATCAAATTAGCAGAATCTTCTGTGTAAGAACTTTGAGGGTATTTTTGAATAAGAGTCCAAAATTGTGCCAATGCTTCTGGATGATGATTAAATTCATAATGCAACACTGCGGTTTTATATAAAATAGCTGGTACATTTTTCTTATTAGGAAAACGGTTAATATAATAATGAGCTGTTTTATGAAAGTTGTCCACGGCTTGTGGAAAAGCAACATAATTTTTACGACGCCCCACCATTTTACTAATTTGTGCCGTAGTGGGTAAAACTTTTTCAAAAGCTAATACACCATTTAAACTGGATGTTGCGTAATATTTACTCTTTTTAAAATTTTCTACAAGATACATATATTGCTTAGCTGCTGCGTGGTATTTTTTCACATCAAATAATAATTCGCCGTAAAAAAACCTCATTTGGTCAGCCCACTTTGATTTTACAAAAGATTTATTATAAAGCTCATAACTAAAAAGAGCTTGGCTCTTAGCTGTTTTATCTTTTGTCTTTCTAAAAGACTGATGCATACGCAAGGTGTAATTTCGAATAGTTACTTCCATTAAGCGACCTGCTTTGTTAATTAAGTCAGGTCGTCTGCTATTATTTTCTGCCCAAACACTATCAGGACCATATTTGATTAACCAATTTTTTAATTCTTTTAAAAAAATTCTCCGCTGACCTGCATAAGTGTAAGCTCTAATCACTTGGTACTGATACTCGTAAGCTTGTGGTGCAAAAGGATCTTCGTCAATGAGCTGTCTAAAAGTCACACGAATCCCCTTTAACGCCCCTTGATCTAAATAAGCATAAGCTAAAGACCTTAACATATTTCTGGCTTTTTTATCTGACCCAGATAAATCGTAAAAATACGGCAGAGCTTTGACAGAACTTCTACCAGATCTGCTATAAAACAAAGCCACATCACCTAAAGCTTCATTAGCAAAATGGATACGCCCTGCTTCTTTCGCACCTATGTTTTTATGTGCCTCTTGCCGTAAGCCCTCTCTAATAACTGACTCTAAATTACGTAAAGCTTTGTTTATTTTGCCTAAGTTAAAACGGCACCAGGCTAACTTATATAAAGCAAAAGAATAAATGTTTGAATGAGGTTTAATGGCTTTAATATAATATTTTTCTGCTTTTCTCCAATGAGATTGACCAAAATAATATTCCCCTAACTCAAAATACACATCATAAATATAGTGGCTTTTAGGAAATCTTTTAGTGAGCTCCTCATAACGAGCCTTACCTTTTTTGAGCTGATTTCTTTTAAAATAACTCACCCCTAAGAAAAACAACACCTGATCCATCCGTTTATCTTTAGGGTACTGTTTGCGATAAGTTTCAAATAACTTAATGGCTTTGTTAATATAAGTGTAAGTAGGAGATAAATTAATACGAGGTTTGGTGGAGCGTTTTTTAGCTTCAAATAAGCGTACAAGCCTATCGTATTCTTCATATAAACGATATTCAATAAAATGAGCTTTTTCAACATACAAACTACCTAAACGCAAACGAAGGTCTCGGCGATTACTGGTTTTTAACATGCGAAAAAGCTGTTTAATTTCTTGGTTAATAACAGATTCCAATTCTGCTTCATCTGTACCTTCTTCAAAGTATCTTCTAAATTGACGAGGAGGTTGAGCAGCTTTTAAAGTTTGTTGTTTAATTTTTTTAATTGTCATTTTTGCCTTCGGCACAACTGTTTTCTTTTTACGAACACTGAATTTTCGAATCTTTTTACCCCTCACAGCATTAGGCGACCTCAACACAGACGACGAATAGGTAGCCGTGTTTTGAGAACTAGAACGCACAGCACTACCACTAGCCCCAAAAGCCACCCCTATTGTTAAACACAATAAACAGATAGTCAGTACTATCTTATCTACTACAACTGCCACGACCCACATAATGATAATTCCCCAATTCATCTAACCAGTACTCACCCTTAAAGGGCCAGTACTCGTAACCATTTTGCACATAATAACTGCGTCCAAAATCCTCAATACTAACGGTTTTAAGGTTTTTCTTAGCAATTTTTTTCTTTAAAAACCCACGTTTGCTTCTTAACATTTCATAACGGATAAATTGCTCTTGAATAAAAAAATCTTTTAACTCCGATCGTACTTTTTTAAGATGTGCTACTACTTTTTGCCCTGCCATTTTTTGAGAAATATTTAATCGCTTACGAAGCAATCGTGCTGTATGACGCCCCACGCGAGACCGTGTCCAACTAACAGGTAAAGTGTGCATAACATCCCTTTCTTTTTTTAAATTCGTAATATAATAATGATAAGCTGACACATCCCCTTCTCTCAAAATCCGACGAGCCACAGGTGCAGGGTACTTAATGTAAGCTGTATGAGCAGACTTGGTATCTAAAGTAAGCAATAAGGACTGATAGTACGCTTTAGTAGAAAACGCACTTTTTACTAATTTTCTGACATTATCATAAACAGGGCGATATATTTTGTTAAACAAATCTAATACCTTTTCCATTTCATAATATTTACAAATATATAAATACACAATAGCTCGTAATAATAAAGACTCTGGTTGATAGTAACTTTTATAATAAGCAGAATGTAAAGTTTGAAAATTACTCAGAGTAGAACGCAAGCGACCAGCTCTTAATAAAGCCCAACTTCTTTCTAATAAAGTGTCGTGCCAAAAAGGAGAATCTTTTGGCACTTGAAAGTAACTATCTATAGCTTGTTTCCACTGCTTACCTTGATAGTAAGCCCGTGCTTTACCCATAATAGCCGCTACTTTAAAAGAATCGGTAACATCTGTTCGCCGATTATTTAAATTATCAAAAACTAAAGCTGCTTTTTGATGATTATTTAACTCTGCATGAGCTAAACCAATCTGATACAAAGCTTTGTAAAAAAATGTACTAGAAGATCTGACACGAGCAAAATAAGTAATGGCTCTGCGAAATTGTTTTTTACGCATATAAAATTCCCCAAAGTAATAATACAACTTATGCCTTTGAGAACGAGGAATATGTTGCAAACTACCATGATGAATAGCATACTGAAGAAGAGAATCATCCCCCAATACCCCCGCTGTAAAAGTGATTTTTTGCAAACTTTTACTTACATAACCTTTCGCTTTGTCTTTAACCAATAACCGCCACTGAAAAGTCGCTGGATGATAAAAACCCATATTATATAAATCATTAGCTAAATGGTATCGTACTTTGTTTCTTTGTTTTTTAGTCAACCGAGGATGAGAACCTAACATAAATAAAACTTTAGTAGAGGCTGTGTAACGACGCATTTTAGAGTGCCGTAAAGCGACTTTTATTTGAGAAGCTAAACTAGTTCGCTTAGAAAGAGCTTTCTTCGCCGTAACAAAAAAACAACTATTAAAAACCACTACCACACACAGTGCTTGTAATAAATATCTCATCTCACACCTGCTGAAGGATAAAAGTAAGTCAAGCCAATAGAAAATGGGAAATCATGTAAAATGCCAGATATAGGATCATTCGTTACACGAAAAGTCCCGTGCCACCGTAAATCCCACCGAAAACCCAAATCCCTAGTAATAGCAAATACCTGACCTATACCTATGACAAAAGTAGGCTCCCACACTGTTTTATTTTGAGAATTTTTAACACTTAATGTACTCATACCTCCACCTATATTAATAAATGTATCAAATGAAAGAATTTGTTTATTGTAAAAAGTAATTTTCCCATACACAGGCATCCATTTATAAGTCAAGCCAACAAAACCATTAGTGATGGGGTTGACTTCAGATGGTTTGAGCTCAATGTTTCTAAAATCACCTGTAACCCCTCTTTTAAAAGATAATACATAATACCCACTAAATTCTATGCCATGTTTTTCTAAAAAATGATAAGCCACATGCAACTCCATACCCGGGTTTAAAAAAAACTCACTACTTAAAATAAAAGACGCCGAAGTAGATAAAGACAAGCGTCCTGTTTTAGGCATAAATCTCCGTTGCAAAACAACCACATCAGAAAAAGGTGCTAAATGCACTAAATCCGATACACTTTTTGTTTTTAACTGTTTTACCTTTTGTATAAAACCCTGGTTATAAGATTCCATATCTTCATCTTTGTAATTATCACTAATAGGTTCCTCTGCCCCTAAAGTAAGTGGCATTATGAATAATAAAAACAACATTGTTATTGATCGATAAATCATAGTAAAAATCATATTAAAAACACCCACCCTACTTGCACGAGAAATCTTACAAAAATGGTTTTTCTAAATTGACTGTACGCAGGACCTTGCCGAATAGCCGGTTGTGTATCATCTCTTACAATAACAGAAGAAATAGGGTTAGGTCCCCTGTATATTACTAAGCTCATACCTACATTAAACGCCATCCATTTGTTAATATAAGACTTTTGTCCTATACCAATTTGACCAGCTGGATTCATAATGAGAGTACTAGATCCATGCTTAAACCCCATAACCCCTAAACCAGAAAAAGTATAAAGACTAAAATTAAATACCATTTTTTTTGTCACACTCACTTTGCCATACAAAGGTGAAAAATAATAATTCAAAAAAGTAGCAAAGAAAGGGTGAGGTGCTAAAAGAGGATCAAAGTAAATGATTTTTTCTTGCCGGTTGGTTAAAGAATCTGGCGAAGAAATATCCTCTCTTCTCCGATCCAACTCTGCTTGTTCAGACCCTATAGGTAAAGTACGCTTTGGTTTTTTTTTTACCCTCACACCTTGTGTTTGTAACTTTCTGCCCGTAGGAGAAAGACCAGGCATAAAAAACAAACCCGATACCCCTAAACCACTAAACTCATTCCAGTAAAAATTAGCTCCTCCTGAAAAATTTAAAATATGATATAAAGGCTCATCAATACGAAACCCCGTAGATAAGAAAAATTCAAATCGTTTCGCTAAACTTACATTACGATCCATCACCGCTTGAGGGTTGTCAAAAATAGGAAAAACATACTCCGAAGCCAACTCCTCATCAGGAAAATGCACCACCTTGTTAGCACCAACCACCACCGGAAACACAATATATAGCAATAAAACACTACTTAAAGCTAATAAAGCTTTGCATAACGCCATTATCTTAAAATGCTGTAATTTGTTATTAATAATAATCTCCCTTAATAATATCCTATACTTTTTTATTCTCTTAAAATACTCTCAACTGGCTTAATAATAATTTTTATAATACCATCTTCACACTTAACACTTTTTTTTAAGAATAAACAATTTTGTTTTACTATGACAAGTTTGATGTGACTTTTTACGCATAGCCTAAAAAATATATTATAACAAATTATGACAAAACAGGAGAATTATTTTTTGAAGAATCTGTTTTAAAAGGGTGGACAGCCTCAGAAGAGGATGTTTGAACCGTATAACACTTTTTTAAAGCAGCTGCTATGAACCCCACAAATAAAACATGAGGCTTTAAAGGCTTAGATTGAAATTCAGGATGAAACTGCACACCAAAAAACCATGGATGATCCGCTATTTCTATAATTTCTGCCAGCCCTTGATTATCCATACCTGACACTTGCATACCTTGTTTTTCAAAAATATCTTTAAATTGATTGTTAAATTGAAAGCGGTGGCGGTGTCTTTCATATATACAGTTTTGACCTCTGTAAATGTGGCGAATTCTGCTGTTTTCTTTCAAATAACAAGGGTAGGCTCCTAACCGCATACTAGCACCTTTTTGACCATCAATTACTTGCCCATGTGTGTAATCAATAATATGACATGGTTCTTTAGATTGAGTGCTTTGAGAAGCAGAAGAAGCACTAAATTCCCTACTGTCAGCACCGGGTAAAAAACATTTATGACGAGCAAACTCTATGACAGCTATTTGCATTCCAAAACAAATCCCTAAAAACGGCACTTGCTTTTCTCTAGCATAGCGAGCTGTCGTGATTTTACCTTGAACCCCCCTCTGACCAAAACCTCCTGGAATAAGCACCCCATTTATATCTTTTAACTTTTGAGCAACATTTTTTTGTGTGATTGTTTCTGAATCAATGTAACAAATTCGCACTTGTGTTTTATTGGCAATACCCCCATGCACTAAAGCTTCGTGTATGGATTGATAACTATCTTTTAACTCCACATACTTACCCACTACAGCGATAGAAACTTGATAATTAGGCTTCTTAATTGTGGACACCATATCTTCCCAAGCTGACATTTTAGAATGCTGTTTGGGTAGCTCTAAACTACTGACTAATTTTTGGTCAAATTCTTGTTTTTTAAGAAGGAGGGGTAATTCATAAATAATCTTTACATCAGGGGCAGTAATAACATTATCGGATTGCACACTACAAAATAAGGCAATTTTCTTTTTTAATTCTATGGGTAAGGCTCTATCGCTCCGACAAATTAAAAAATCCGGCTGAATGCCCACCTCACGGAGAGCTTTTACAGAATGTTGTGTGGGTTTGCTTTTAATTTCTCCAGCCGATGCCACATAAGGCACTAGGGTAAGATGCACAAAACTGGTGTTATGATGACCTAAATCCACTCGCATTTGACGGATAGCTTCAATAAAAGGCAGGCTTTCAATATCTCCTACAGTACCTCCGATTTCTACTATGACGAATTCTGCTGTTTGAGCGATTTTATACAAACGAGCTTTAATTTCATCTGTAATATGAGGGATAACTTGTACGGTGGTGCCTAAATAGAGTCCTTTTCGTTCTTTTAAAATAACATTTTCATAAATTTGCCCTGTAGTAATACTATTGTGGCGACTTAGCAAAGCATTGGTGAACCGCTCATAATGCCCAAGGTCCATATCTGTTTCTGCCCCGTCTTGAGTAACATACACTTCCCCATGTTGAAATGGAGACATGGTACCAGGGTCCACATTTAAATAAGGATCGCATTTTACAAGAGCTATTTTGTAGCCCTGTGCCTCCAGCAAAGCCCCCAAACTAGCAGATAACAACCCCTTTCCAAGTGCAGATACTACTCCACCTGTAATAAAAATAAACTTCTTTTGATGGCACTGGTTTTTAACAACAGACATAAGGCTTACTTTAAGTATTTTAAAATCACTTTACATTTTATGTAAAATAGCACTTTTTTGCAAGGATTATTCTTTTACAAGATTTCAAAATAAGTATCATTAAAAAATATCTTTAAAAAGGGTGAAAAAAAGTAACAATAAAATTACTTTGATCTTCACCAAAACCCCACTCTATTCTAATTTTTTGATCATTATTATGAGGCATACCTACACGAATACCAGCTCCATAAGATATATGAGGGAAAAACTGCAACGCCTTATCATCTGCCACACCTAAATCCACAAACCCTGCAAAAGTTAAAAAACTCACAGGCGACCATCTTAGCTCTGCTTGATACAAGTAATAGACAGCCCCTCTGAATCGATTGATTCGAAACCCCCTTAATGTATCTGGTCCTCCTAAATTAAAACGAAAAACATAACTAGGAGAAGTGAGCACACTAAGACCCATTTTAGCCTGCCCGGCTAAAACCACACTTTTCAAAGGAGAAACAAATAAGCGAATGTTACCCTCTAAAAAAATAGGTGTGTTCACATCCGCTAAAACCCAAGATTTTAAAGAGTAATACTCACCTGAACTAGGATTAAACACATTATCGCGTGAATCGTAAAAAAGCTCTAAACCAGTAAAAAGAGTAGCCTCTGTGGCAAACAAAGGCTTAGATTGTTTTTCTTGTCTATACTGCAAAGCTAAAAACACACTATTATATAGAAAATCAGCTAATTTGAAGGTGTATTCCACATGTGCACCTAACTTATGAGCAGGTATGTAAGTTAAATCCTCCACCTTAGAGAAATGCCCCTCCCCATAATAAGGATCGCTAAAATCATTATAAATCGCAGAAGCTTGCCACCTATCACCATTTTCTCTCCATTGTTGGTAAATAAACTCTGTTTCTAACATGTGTTTTTCACTCAAAGTAGCACTAATAGCTGTGTAATAACCCACCGGAAGAGTGGGATAAATAAAAGCTCGTATAGTCCCCATAGTGCCATAAGTGTCGTTATAAGAAGGAGAAGGTACAATAGCCCATTTTTGGCTAGTATCCTTACCAGATAAAAACCAAGATGGTGCCTGTGCTTTTACACCAAATGCCACACCACTTAAAACTAATAAAATAACACAACTAAAATATTTGCTAAAAACTCTCATTAGTCTAATTTAGACTAATCCTTTCTGAAGTAAAAAGATTTTAATGCTATGTATTATTTTTAAATTTTATTGATATTCATTTATTCTCAAAGATGCCTTATTTGATGCATGATTTTTCACAAAATAGCTGATTTTTCTCATTTTAAATGAAAAATCTTTAAAATACGGGTTGATTTTTTCAACAGCGTGTCATAAAACCATAAATCCAGTTTTTACGAATACACCTTCATGTGAGTTCCAAAAGGCTGAATATGAACAACGAACACATATTAGGTTGATAAATATTAGGTTATGAAGAAGGGTAAAAAGTTTAAGTAAAAAGTGGTAGAGAGGGGGGGAGTTTTTTAAAGCATGCTATTAACACAAAAGTTACCAACGAGAGCAATAAAGAAGCAAATATATGGTTTTTTGCATTGGTCTGAGGATTCTCATATAACACAAAGAGAGATTCACAATTTTTTGAGTGTAGGACGAGATAAAGAAAACATTATTACTTTAGAAGATGAGTTTGTTTCTAGAAGGCATTGTCGCATTCAAAAAAAAGAAAACGAAGGCTTTATACTGCTAGATATGAATAGTCGAAATGGCACTTTTCTCAATGGGAATCGTGTTTTTAAGGCATTATTAAAAAACAACGATCGCATTCAGATTGGAAAAAGAGAGTTTATTTTTTCTTTTGAAAAATTAGAACCTCATTTAAACATATACACTAGAAGCAAAAATACAGCTTGGCAGGAACAATTAAACAACTTACGCAATATCGCACAAAGTGCTATGCCTGTTTTAATCAACGGTCCATCGGGTACGGGTAAAGAAATGTTAGCTCAACTGATTCATCGGTATTCAAGTAGAAGCAAGGGGCAGATGGTATCTGTTAATTGCAGTGCTTTATCTGAATCGCTGATAGAAAGTGAATTTTTTGGGCATCTTAAGGGTAGCTACACAGGGGCTGCTAATAATAGGAAAGGGGCTTTTGCATCAGCCAAAGAGGGTACCTTATTTTTAGATGAAATTGGCGATTTACCTTTACATCTACAACCTAAGTTATTACGGGCTATAGAGTATCAAGAAATTAAACCCGTAGGTTCGGATCGAACTATTAAAACAGATGTTCGTATTGTTTCTGCTACTCATCAAAACTTGCAACAAAAAGTGCATCAAAAAACTTTTAGATCAGACTTATATTTTCGGCTACATATTTTAACGATCAATGTACCTGCTTTAAAAGATAGAATGGAAGATTTTGAAGATCTACTTTCATTTTTTTGCAGACACTATAGTACAAGTTTTTCTAAAGAAGCTATTGAATTTTTAAAAGCACACCACTGGCCTGGTAACATTAGAGAACTTAAAAATGTTGTTGCCCGTGCAAAGGCTTTGTACGGAGGGCAAGCTATTAGTATGGAACAAGTTAAAAAGAACTTATTAGATACACCTTTAGAAATGGTTGATAAATCTCATAATACAAACAATAAGTGGATTTCAAACATTACAGATAAATATATAATAGACAGTATATCAAAAGAAGACAGTTTTAAACAAGCATCTTCACTAACAAAGGAGGATATGTTAAAACAAATAGGAAAAGAATCAAAGATAGTGCAAAAAGAGCTTATGGAAAAATACTTAAATCTATATCAAGGCAATAAATCACAAGTGTGTAAAAAATTAGGGATATCAAGGTCTACATTTTATAACAAAATTAAAGCTTATGATGTTAATGTGCCACAATTTAAATCACCAAAAACCCCTTAATTTAAAACAGACTACAAAATTCAAAGCTTCTCTTCTAAGGCTTCAAAAAACACGCTCATAGCACTCCCAGCAAAAGGGTCCACATATAAATATTACATTTTCTTATAAAATCTAATAAATAAAGGAAAAAAATGGATAAATTTTAAAAAAAAGTGCTTTTTTTTCTTGCATGCTAATTTACACTTAAAGTATAACGCTATGCATAATGAAGAATTTCCTATTAAGAAGTGTGAATTTATGGATTTTAGGGGTGGTGGTGTTAGCTGTTTCTTGCAAAAATCCCACAGACCCCAATAATTTCACAGATTCCAAAACAGTTCAAAAAGTAAGCCCATCCGTTGTTGCTCCCAATAACTTAAAAGTTAAGCCTCAAGTAACTTATAATAATCTGGTTTTACCCGTACCTGTATTTAAAGATTCAACCAATAAACACAAAACCATAACTCTTTTGCAATTAGAAAAGCAACAACGACCACTAACCATTAACAGCAGGCTGGAATTTGAAACTTTTTCTCAAATCCCAAATATTAAAGAAATTAAATTAAATGTACGATCGGATTGTTATGCAAATGCTCATACTGGACATCCTGATTCTGTGCATCCTGTTTTTACTCATATAGATGACAGACCTTTAAGCCAGTACATCCCTATCATCGAGCTACTACCAGAAACCATATTACTTCCATCACACCAACCAAGCTCCTTTAAATGTAAATTACAGCTGATAGCCACTAAAGGAGATATAGTGATTAAAAACGGCAAACTTCAAGGAGGTCCAGCTCATACATTTTACATAGATACTACAATAAATAATCTAACCACCAATCATCTTGTTAAAATAAACAACTATACTAAAGACACTCCTAAAGCATCAGCAACATGGATAACCAGCACATTTCCTTTTCTTTTATCAAAAAATGTTAAATTTTCTTATATTCACATATTACCAAATAAATTTTCTAATAAAAACATTAACTCTTTAAAGCTATACTGTGGAGATAAAAAAATATCTACTTATAAAATGAATAAATCATACGATAAGGAAAAAATAATACCTTTATCAAAGTTAGTAACTCAAAACTGGTTACAAAAAAATAACCCTTTTCCAAAAGAAATACCTACTCAACGATGCAGAATTTTAGCTTATCGCGATAGAACCATAGTTGCTACTTCTTTAGTTTTTAATTTATTTGATAAAGAAATAAAGCCAGTACAACTAACACTCAAATCAGCTTTTACTACGGTAACTGAGTGGGTGAATTTAACAACATCAAACCCTTTAGTAAAGAAACATCAAAAAACTCCTCTTTATTCTTACATTATAAAAAATCCTAACCCTTACCCTGTGTCTATATTGCTGGAAGATATTTATTTAAATAAAACCAACACAGATCATACAGTTCAAATGTATTGGATAAGTTTTACAAATCGTGTATTTTATACTGTACAAACATTTTCGCCTTACTTAATGATTGATGACGAAATACCACCAGACATAATAATGATTAGTAACGGAGGAGTACCACAAGGTCCAATACCAATAAGCTCATTAAAACAAATAAAAAATACCACTATTATCACCTTACAAGCTCACGAAGAACAATCTTTATTAGTTTTTCAAAACACAACTTACGGTTCATTTAAAACAACAAGCATCCATAACACTCAACTTGCTAATAACCATGAATATATTAAATTAAAAAATAATGAACATCTTACTCGCTTATTAGGAATTATCATTCAACCACCAGATATAAAGATGTATCAAATACTTTCTCCAGATCTTAAGTTTCTTTTTAACAAACAGAATATCCTGCTTACACCCAATGTGCCTCATTCACCCATTATCAGTTATGAGAACAGTTTACATCAAGCTCTTGACAAAAATTCTAAGTTATATATACCATATTCTGCAACTAACGAATCTGGTAAAATAGCAACTAATGGTTATTTAATAAACCATCCTTCTGGGGATTATATATATAGAACTTACTTATCAAACAAAGGTCATGAAGACCTCACATTAGAAATCAGTATTGACAAAAATGCCTATACATATAACATGTGGATAACTGTACATTCTAGTCTGATAAGACAAGCCAATAACATAATAGGTGAGATTTTATTTCCATCACAACCACTAACACAATAAAGTTTTTTCTGCTTCTCTTGTATATTGATAGCTTACCTTTTGTTGGTACATAATAGAAGTAATTTTACTAAAAGATTGGTCCTGATTCAACAATGATATGCATGATTAGGACCTTTTGTATGAATTTAAACTAAATAATATTTATTTTCACAATCATTATTTAATGACAATGTTTTTTAAACAGTACTTGATCGAGGCTGTAACGATTACCACCTGATAAGAGAAAATACAAAAAGCACACTCCATATAACAAAGCTAACTCTTTTTTAGAAAAAGGATCGGCATAATGAAAAACAAAGCCTGCCACAAACATTACGGCTAACAAATTAAAAGCTGCAAAACGAGTAAAAAGCCCTACAACTAACAAAATGCCACAAAAAAACTCACCAAACACGGCTAAGCCCAAACTCACAGCAGAACCAACACCTAAAGGGTCGGGGAAAAACTCCATTTTTTCAGAAAAAGAAAATAACTTGCCTGCTCCGTGTTGTGTAACAATAAACAAGCCCACCACAACACGAAACACCACTTCCGCTAAAGCTTGATATTTACTATCCCATACCAATAAACACTTCTTTATACCAGAAAACGCACAAAACATAACTCAGACCCTCCTATAAAAAAAATAGTTCTTCAAACAAGACTATGGTCTTGATATTCGTAAAGAATATTCCATAATATAGCACAAAAGGAGGGTTTTAATCTAAAAAAACATTAAAAATCACCTTAAACATTAAAAAATTTTTAATTTTCTTCATAAAATGACGATAAAAAGAGTATATTTATGTGCTACTTTAAATATAACTTACTGCTTAAATATAAGTTTAGTTATATAACTTTAAATGAGGGAGGATAAAATGCGATTTTTAATTTTTATATCTATCTTACTTAGTGTAAGTGTATTGTCTTGTGGTAAACACCGGAAAGGTATAAAGGTAAAACACAAAAAAAAACCTGTAGGTGTTAGTATAGGTAATGTAGATAACCGACAAACCACACTGGATATTACACAAATCCAGCCTGATAAGGTGTTTTTTATCCTAAACCATGACAAAACAAGGAGAAAAGTAGAACCAATATGTCGTGGTAGCAACGGATGCCTCGATGTCTGCGAACACTTTAAAGAAGCTAACAAATGCAAACATTTATCTGTGAACCAAGTACTGCACTTCTGGATGCAAAAACTGGCTAAGTACAATTGGGAGTCAGCTAAAAAAGACTTACAATTCATTGCAACTAATAAAGAAGTAGCAACTTTCCTACAAACATTAGATAAAAATCATCGAGTGTTAAAATCTTTATTTCAATTAGGCACTTATGCTAAATGCCCTATTCGTCTTAACTTAGGCATACAGTACGCACCTTTCACTACCTTGTACTTAAAACCACAAGACACTTCATCTGCAAAAGTTGCACCTTCTCCTACAGGAGCTACTGATACTGATTCCACTGATACAGGAGCCATTACTGCCCTATCTACAAAGCCTGTAACACTTCTAGCTACAGCAAATAGTGTCACACCTGATGATGCCACTGCTCCTTACGAATCAGAAGGATCACAAGACCATAGTGTAGAAGGTAGTGTGAATAAAGACACTCATGCTCAAGACTCATCGTACCACCCACATATCACATGGAGTACTAAAGAAAAGAAAAGAAAGATTATTGATAGTGCTCATGCGGCATTTGATTTTCCTATTTTCTTCTCTTTTATAAAAAAATGCTTTGGTCAAAACCCAGCACGAACTTTTACAGATGTAGCTGTAGAAATAGAAAATAAAGCTGCTTTTGACATAGCTCATAGCATATTATCGCAAGCTTGCGACAAAAACAGTGAATGTATCCGTTTAGCCTACTGTGATATTAATTCTCCCACAGTATGGAAACAAGTACCTGAAGAATACAAAAGAATTGGTTGCGATTATAAACACTTTATAGAACCCATACCCGAAGGGTCAGTAGATAAGATTACATCACCACCAACAGATGCTGATCCGGCGACTTAAAAAAAACCTTTGATGTTAAAAAATCCAAGTAAAACACTTTTTTATGTTTTACTTTGGGATGCAATATGATTGTAGTGGTTCGCTGTTTTTTCTAAACCTTTTTGCAAAAAAGACTCTATAGCTGATACACAAGTGCATAAAAAATCTGGTAATTGTTTTTGTTCTTCTTTAGTAAAAGTTCTTAATACATCTTGAGCTTTGCCATAGCCTTTTTCAATACCCAGCCTTAAACGAGCGTAATTCTGACTAGCTAATTCTTGATTGATGCTACGCAGACCATTATGCCCTCCCGCACCACGGTTTTTTTGAAACTTCATAGATAAAAACGATAAATCCCAATCATCATGCACCACTAATAGCTGATCTAATGTTAATTGATAATACTGCAAAGCCTCTTTAACAGCTTTACCTGATAAATTCATATAAGTTAAAGGTTGTAATAACATCACTGACTGATTTTTCACCACAATGGTTTCTGCTAAAAAGTGAGTTTTTGCACGCAACCGCACTTGGTATTTTCTGGCTAAAGTATCAACCACCATCCAACCTATGTTATGAGGTGTGAGTAAATATTGAGAACCCGGATTGCCTAACCCAACAATAATGGATTGTATCCCTTGCCCACTAAATCCACTACTCATTACTATTTATTTTTAGATGATTCGGTAGCTTTCCCACTGCCACCACTAGAAGATGCTTGCTTAGGTGGAGGTGCTTTATCCCCTGTTACAGAAGTATCTCCCCCCTCTGTAGCAGGTGGTGCACTATCAGATTCTGAGGAAGTTGCTTTTTCTTCTTCTACAGCTGATTGAACAGCACATAATGAAACACTTTTATCAGTTACTAATTTAATGTTAGAAGGTATTTTTAAATCTTTTACATGGAAGTTTTGGTTAATCTCTAAAGGGCTAACATCAATAGAAAAAGACTCTGGTATTTCAGAGGGCAAACACTCTATTTCCACCTGCCTTTGAATAATGTTTAAAATACCACCAGCTTCTTTGACACCCTTAGGTTTGCCAGTAAACATCACATTCACACTCACTCGCACTTTTTTACTCATATCTAAAGATAAAAAATCAATATGCAGTGGTGTGCGGGTTAAAAGATGATAACTGGTGTCTTTTTTTAATACTTTTAAGCCGTTGAGTGGTTTAGCATCAGATTTAAAAGTAAAAATTTTATTTTTATACTCTTTTTTAGCAAATCTTTCAGCAGTCTTTAAATCTAAGGATAAGCTTAAAGATTTTTGCCCCGGACCATACACCACGGCAGGCACTTGTTTGTTACGACGCAATTTTTTAGCCATAGAAGTCCCAGCCTCTCTGGCATAAACAGCAAATTCTAAACTTTGTGTTTCAGACATGTTTTTATATTCTCCTTTAAATCTTTTATACTATGTTTTTATACTATACTTTTACATACACTTTTACACTGTTTTAAATAAAAAAAGTGTTTTCTTAAATATTGTTTTTCCCAAAAAAAACTATAAAAAGCAATAAAATAGTTCACTAATCAAATAAAGCACTTACAGAACCTTTTAAATAAATGCGTTTGATAGCTTCTGCTACAAGTGTTGCGACCGATATGCGAGTAATTTTACTACTGGCAAGCTGTTCAGCAGGCATCGTAAGAGGGATTGTATCTGTAATCCACACTTCTTTAAGCTGGCTTTGCTGAATACGCTCTAAAGCAGAGCCTGAAAACACAGCATGGGTTGCCATAGCGTAGACTTGTTTTGCCCCTTGTTCGATTAAACGATCGGTTGCAGTACATAAAGTGCCTGCTGTATCAATCATATCGTCTATCAACAAAGCAGTTTTGCCTTTTATATCACCTACTACATGAAAAGCTTTAGCCTCTCCCGGGCGAGTACGCCTTTTATCGATAACAGCAATAGGGCTTTTTATTCTTTGAGCAAAAGAACGAGTGCGTTCCACAGCCCCTGCATCAGGACTCACACACACCACATTATCTAAGGACATTTTGCTTAACCAAGCCTTTGCCATAACGGGAAAAGCAAACAAATTATCTACTGGTCCGTTAAAAAAGCCTTGAATTTGTGGAGCATGTAAATCCACCACCAAAAGCCTCTTAGCCCCAGCACTTTGGCATAAATCTGCTACCAAACGAGCAGAAATAGGGGCACGAGCAGAATCTTTTCTATCCTGCCTGGCATAACCATAATAAGGCATAACTAAAGTAATCTCTTTAGCAGATGCCCTCTTTATGGCATCCATGAGTACAAATAACTCCATATAATTTTCGTTCACAGGTGTACTGGTGCTTTGGATGATAAACACATGGCAACCACGAATGTTCTCCCCAATAGAAACCTGCACCTCCCCGTCAGAAAAACGCGATAACTTACAATTTCCTAGTGAGATTTTTAAATACTCTGATACTTTTTTAGCAAAAGCCGGATTGGCACTCCCAGTAAATAACTTAACATCATTCATAAACTATTTATTTACTTTAGTTTTTGAACTTTATCAATCAAAGTCTTAAGTTTTTGAACAGCATAATAACGATGAGAATGTTGATTTTTGTAATCAGGACCTAACTCATAAAAACTCTGTGTTTGACCCCTAGGGATAAACACTGGGTCGTAACCAAAACGAGGCCAATTTTTAGGCCATTTTGCATGTTCTTTAGTTGTTTTATGATAGTACTCAGTGCTGACAATAGAACCTTCCACACTGCCTTCAAAAACAAACTCTTCACCTTTTGGCGAAAAACACACAATACAACACACAAACCGAGCTTGCCTATTAGTTAAACCCTGCATTTTTTGTATTAAATGTTGGTTGTTATCTTCATCAGTAGCTTGAGTACCCGCAAATCGTGCAGAGTAAATACCAGGTTTATTATTTAAAGCCTTCACCTCTAAACCACTATCTTCTGCTAACACCCATGTCTTACCAGACAACATATTTTTGTTTTTTAAATAACTTTTAAAAGTATGTGCTTTAATATATGCATTTTCTTTAAAAGAAGAGCCTGTTTCTAAAGGCGAAGGGTAAGTGGGTATTTCTTTCATAAAACGCAAAGTTAAAAAGTTAAGCAAAAGTTGAAACTCTCTAACCTTGCCCTCATTACTGGTGGCAATCCATATTAACATGATGTCCCTTTCTATTTATTAGTTTAATTTATTTAAAGGGAAAAACTGACCAATAGCTTTTTCTTGCTCTTTAAATAAAACCTTAAAACCAAGCCAAGCTGTATCTAATATTTGATTGAGCTGATTGCGGGTAAAAGGTTTAGCTTCAGCAGTACCTTGTATTTCAATCAACTCTTTTTGAGAAGACATAACCACATTCATATCTGTTTGTGCTTTTTGATCTTCTGTATAGCATAAATCCGATAAAATAACATTTTCGCAAATACCTAAACTCAGAGCTGATACATAATGGGTGAGAGGCAAACTTTCAATCTCCACTTCTTTTACCAAGTGCTGTGTAGCTAAGGCTAAAGCCACAAACCCCCCTGTCACAGAGGCTACCCGTGTGCCACCATCTGCTTGAATAACATCGCAGTCGATATGAATTTGCCTTTCTCCTAATTTTTTAAGGTCAATACCAGCTCGCAAGCTTCTACCAATGAGACGAGATATTTCTTTTGCCCTGCCTGACCCATAAGTTTGATGCCTGCCCATACGACTATTAGTAGAACGAGGAAGCATCCCATACTCCGCTGTTACCCAACCACTACCCGGTGTACGCATCCATTGAGGCACAGCCCTATCTACAGAAGCTGTGCAAATCACCCGTGTGCGACCTATAGTAATTTCTGCACTCCCTTCAGCAGAAGGCAAAACATGAGGGGTGATTTTTACATCTCTTATTTGATTGTAAGCTCTACCATCTTTTCTTTTATACATAAGCTTTACCTTTTACCATACTGAAATAACATTGCCAAACAAAATAATACTTTTTATTTAGTAGATTTAGTAGGTAGTGGACTGGTAATAGTCTTTTTAAAAGCTTGTGGCAAACTTTCCACATGGAGGGTCTGTGTAGGAAAAGCAAACTGGACTTTTAATTTTTCTGCAGCTTTTAAAATCTCCATAAACACATTTTGTTTTTGTTCTAACTCAACTTCCCAAGTAGGCACTATAAGAAAAAAATTGACAATAATTTTTAACTCCGATGCCCCAAAATCTGTAAAATACACTTGAAAATAATCGTGCTTTACATAAGAATTATTTTTTAAAATTTGTTTTATCTCTTTAATAAAAAGCTCTAATTGAGAAGGAGATGTATCATACTGCACACCTAAATACACTCTGGTTCTACGGGCTTTTCTTTTACCTAAATTGTCAATATTAGCAGAAGCTAAAGTAGCATTAGGAACGCAAATGACAGAATCGTAAAAAGTTTTTATTTTGCAAGAGCGAAAACCCACTTCTTCCACATTGCCTTCTATATCATTAAAATAAATCCAATCTCCTACAGAAAAAGGCTTATCTATCATAATATTTAAATAAGCTAATACATTAGAGGCAGAATCTTTAGCAGCTAAGGCTAAAGCCACCCCTCCTATACCTAAACCTGCCATTAAAGATACCACATTGACACCAACACTTTGTAGCACTAACAACACACCAAAACAAAGCACAGCTACCTTAACAAACCGAGTGATAAAGGGCTGAAAATGAGACTTTAAAGATGTATCTTTTTGAAAACCCGGCATTTTGTGAATAAAATAATTTATCACTAAGTCCACTAAATTATAAACAGCCCATAATAACCCACTACCAATCAGTAACTTAACTATTATCATTAAACCCCATATTAGAGGTTGGGATAAAAATAAAGGTATGCCTCCTAAGTGTTTCCAAAGAGGAGGCATAAAATTTAAAACCACAAGCCATATAAGAGCTGTGCTAATAAGTCCTATTGGTTGCTCAATGTAAGGAAAAAAACCTCGTGTTTTTTGTGGTTTTTCTATCATTCTTCGTAAAATAGATTTAACAATATAGCTCACAGGTGCTTTTAAGAAAAAAGCGATAAAAAAAATAAAAATCGTTAGTATTAAAGTTAAAGTCATATAGCCTCCAAAAGGAATGTATTTTAATAAAGCACTTATCATACTATCTTAAATGAGTAGTTTGAGATTTTTTGCCATCTTTTATATTTTTTAGCCAATGCGGGTTTAAAAATTTACTCATATAATTTCTTGCTCCATCAGGTAATATAACAACACATTTTTGCCCTTTTTTTAAGTGATGAGCTGATTGTAACACACCAAACAAAGCTGCTCCACTAGAGCCTCCACATAAAAGCCCCTCTTCTCGAATAAGTTTTAACGCTAACTCAAACGAGGAAGCATCTTGTGTTTTCACCCACTTAGTAACTTGAGACACATCTAAGGCTTTGGGTATAAAATCGTAACCAATGCCTTCTACAGAGTATGGTTTAATGGGAGCGGGCCCCGCTAAAATAGAACCTACGGGATCCACACCGATAATATCACACTTAGGGCAATGTTTTTTAATCTGCCGAGCAAGACCTGTAATAGTGCCTCCCGTACCAGCTCCTGCCACAATCATATCTATTTGGTAGTTCATATCCTCTAAAATTTCCACAGCTGTGGTCTCATAATGAGCTATTTCATTATAGGCATTAGTGTATTGATCTAGCATAAAAGCTCTTGGTATTTTTTGCACTAAACGGCGAGCAAGGCTTATATGGCTTTCGGGATGATCCCAAGCCACCTCATTAGGAGTTCTATGGATCTTAGCTCCTAAAGCTTTTAAAATATATTCTTTTTCTCCGCTCATTTTATCGGGCATCACAATAATAACTTTATAGCCTTTTACTGCCCCTACAAGAGCTAGACCAATACCTGTGTTGCCACTGGTGGGCTCTATTAAAGTGTCGCCTGGTTGAATACGCCCCTCTTTTTCCGCTTGATTCACCATGCGGTAAGCTATTCTGTCTTTTACAGACCCCCCTGGATTAAAAAATTCGAGCTTAGCGTAGACCTCACAACTTAAGTGAGCACAAACTTTTTGCAACTGCACCAAAGGAGTGCGACCTATTGTTTCTAAAATATTCTGATGAAGCATATTGTTACCTTAAATAAACACTGCTTAAATAAGCACTCTTCAATAACCACTGATCCATATTGAGCTATTGTAATGTATTCTTTGATTTAAAGGAAAGTATTTATCAATTTTCATTTAACTTTCAAGTGCATGTTTAAAACAAAAATTCTTAGGTTTTTTTGATAAAGTAGAGTAGTTTTTAATTATGACTTGCAATTTAAAAGATTTGCCGGCAAAAACACCTGCCCGCATTACAAACATTAAAGGAGAGCCACACATCATCCAACGGCTTATGAGCATGGGTATCCGAAACCGTATTTTTATCCAAGTAATTAGAAGGTTATTTTTCGGAAGCAACTATGTAGTAGAAGTAGGAGATGAGCAGCTTGTATTAAGGAAACAGGACGCTCAATGTCTACGAGTGACTACCTTATCTTAGTTGGTTCCCCTAACAGCGGTAAAACAACTCTTTTTAATTGGATTACAGGCTATAAACGGCAAACCGTCAATTATCCTGGCTCCACAGTGGATTTGTTTTTTGGCTCTGTTCGAAAAAGCAAACAAGTAGGTTTTAATTGGAACATAGTAGACACTCCTGGAGTGTATCATTTATTTCAAGCTATCAAAAAACAAGCAGGTGATAGTATTGAGGCTGAAGTAGTAAGAAAAATTCTTAAAGACTCTGCAAGCGATGGTGCATTAAGGGGTGTTATTTTAGTGCTAGATGCTACCCGCCTTTTGCGTCAATTACCTTTAGCTTTTCAGTTAAAATCTCAAGGGGTGCCTTTTGTTATAGCCCTTAGTATGTATGATATTCAAAAAAGAAAGCAATCACTCAATTTAGATTTATTATCAAAACATTTGAAAGTACCTGTATGCCCTATAGAAGGTTTATTAGGGGGAGGGGTGTTATCTCTTCTCAAAACAGCAAAAGAGTATTTAAAAAATAAACCTATTTTAAAAGCTTTAGATTTTAAGGCATCCCATTGGTCTGAAAGCAGTCAAGAAGAATTATTAAAACAAGCTCATAATATAGTAACTGATATAAAAAAACCCGTATTAGAAGACACAAACCTCAAACAACCGATATCTATTTTAAATAAAAATAATACTGATAATTATAACGATATAAAAAAACCTAAACGAGATGCTATTGGGTGGAAAACACGAAAGATAGATACATGGTTGTTGCACCCTGTATTTGGTTTTGGTTTTTTATCTATGATTTTATTTTCGTTTTTTTCTGGGTTGTTTTGGTTAGCACAGCCGTTAATGGATTTAATAGATAGGGGGTTTAGTGTTGCCATAGAATGGTTACTGATAAAAGCTCCGGATCTTATGGTAATGGATTTTTTAGCTAACGGTATTGTATCTGGGTTTGGGGCTTTTTTTGTATTTGTGCCACAGGTGTTTATTTTATTTTTAGGTATTCATTTATTAGAAGATAGTGGTTATTTAGCACGGGCTGTTTCTTTAGTGGATGGTCCTTTTTCTCGTATTGGTTTAAGTGGTAAATCTCTTATTCCTTTTTTATCAGGTTTTGCTTGTGCCATTCCAGCTGTGCTATCAGCACGCACTATTGTGAACAAAAAAGAAAGGTGGATTACCACTTTTGTTATTCCACTTATGACTTGCTCTGCACGGTTACCTGTTTATGCTTTGTTGCTTGGATTTTTATTTTATAAAGAACCAGCATGGAAGCCAGGGGTTTTTATGGCAGGGCTTTATTTTTTATCGTTATTGTTAGCTGTTGGAGGGGCTGGGATTTTAAATGCTTTTACAAAAAAGCAAAATAAATCGACCTTTTTAATGGAATTACCTTTGTACCGAACACCCGTATGGTCTAATGTATTAGCTTTATCTTGGAGCAGAACCAAACACTTTATTTGGAAAGCAGGACCTGTGATTGTTATGTTTGCTTTAGTTATGTGGGGGGCTGTTAATTTCCCTTCTCATCCAGAGTTAAAACCATCACAACAAATACAAAATAGCTATGCCGGACGCTTTGGTCAGTGGATTGAGCCCGTTTTTGAAAACATGGGAGCCGACTGGAGAGTAGGTGTCAGCCTTTTATCAGCTTTTGTAGCAAGAGAAGTATTTGTATCGGTATTAGCAGTCGTGCTAAAAAACACACAAGAAAATACACAAAATGATAATATCACAAATAATACTTTAGATAATACTCTAAATACTCCCGATAATATCACACAAAAAAAATCTTTAGTACAAACAATGAAACAAACCCGCACTTTAAATGGCAGATGGTTATTTTCTACAAAAGGAGTGATTGCTTTGCTGATATTTTTTATGTTCTCTTTACAATGTTTATCCACTACAGGAGTTGTGTATAAAGAAACAGGCTCATGGAAATTTGCTGGTCTACAGCTCATAGTACTTAATGCATTAGGTTATTTGGGGGCTGTTTGTAGCTTCCAGCTTTTACCTTTGTAAATATTATTACGCTATGAGTTATATTTACTCTTGAAAAAAGCTTCCTTTGTATGGTGTTTGACCAGAGCATGACACTAATCGGCAAAAATTTTGACACAAGCAAGCATATATGATTATCTGTTTTAGTAGATTATGGTGCAAAGATTAACAATATTAGTTTTATTGATGAGTGTGAACGCTTGTTCTCCGTATAAGCCCATTATGGTTAGGACTTTACAAGGTTTAGAGACACCCATTCCTGCTAGTTGTGCTTCTTGGACGGATGGTTGTACTATTTATTGCCGTGTAGGACCCACCGAGTATGATCGGTGTGATCTGGATAGACGCTGTATACAAGACAATATAACTCGCCCGCGATGTGAGGATGCCAAACAAAATGTTATGGAGATATGTCAGGTAGTTAAAAGGAACTATGCGAATGGTATTGCCAATGAGAATAGAAAATGCACAGAAATTCTCGAATCACAACCGTAAAAAACAATTACAAACTTATTCAAGCGGATGTATTAAAGAAATCTGTTATTAAGAAATCTAGTGTAGATTTGATTGTTACTTCTCCACCTTATAATGTGGGAAAACAGTACAGTGAAACTTTTTTAAACGATGCTATAAGTTACAAGCAATACCTTAATTTTACTGAAAAATGGCTAGCAAATTGTTTTTACTGGGCGAGGGATACGGGGAGGCTTTGTGTAAATGTATCAATAGATAAGAACAAGTATGGCAAACAAGCTTTATCCGCAGAGGTCACCACCTTGGCTATGAAAGTAGGCTGGAAGTACCATGCCACTATTTTATGGAATGAGGGGAATATATCTAGAAGAACGGCTTGGGGTTCTTGGAGGTCAGCTTCCGCACCTCATGTGATAGCCCCTGTGGAGGTGATTATTGTGCTTTACAAAGGGGAGTGGAAAAAAAATTACAAAGGAGTATCTGATACAACAGGAGAGGAGTTTAAAAACTGGGTGTTAGGAATATGGAATTTTAGTGGAGAGAGTGGAAAAAGAGTGGGGCATCCAGCCCCTTTTCCTCGTGAACTTCCTAAAAGGTGCATAAAGCTATTTTCCTATATAGGGGATGTGGTGTTAGACCCTTTTTGTGGGAGTGGAACGACCCTTATTGAGGCTATAGGTCTTAACCGCAATGCTTTAGGGCTTGAAATTGAAAAAAAATACTGCGAATTATCACTTAAGAGGATACACAAAGTGTTACCTCTGCAAGCAAAATCACAAAAATTACATTAAAAAAGCTACAATATCGCAAAAAAAGTGGGATTTATAATGACTAACAACTAAATAAAAGTTATACAAGATAAAAAGAGCTAACAATATGAAAATATTACTAAATAAGCTAACCATTATATGCCTATTACTTGCTAGTATGGGCTTGTTACTTACCTGCTCAAAAATGGGCTGGGACGATAACCCTACCACAAAGCGTACTAGATCAAACAAGACCCGCCGAGGCAAAAAAAAGGAGGAGACTGTAGATAAAGAGCTTTTTAAAGAATGTAAAGAAGACAATTTTGTTATTTACTCACCTGAAGAATGTGAGCGACTACAAAAAGCAGGGGTATTAACTAGCCCAAGCAGTGCTATGGCTCAAAGTGGATTAGTAGATATTATGTTTATTTTAGATACAGATGACCCTATGGATTTTTATTTTGACGAAGGGATTTTTCAAAAACGGTTTAAAGATTTTATTTCCATTATCGACCAAAATTTTAAAAATTGGCAATGGTTTTACACTCACGCTGATGATGATGATGAAGACACAATAGGGGTCGCTCTTAGTTTAGAAAGTGAAACAAAAATTTTAGACTCCCATGTACTTACTCCTAAAACTCCTGATTACGAAGAAGTATTTATGTATTCCATAACAGAAACACCTGCACGAGGACCTGGTACAACAAGATGTCAATACCCACCTTATTGTCAAGATGATCCTAGCCCTTTAGCAGCTTTAAAAGTAGCTTTTAGCAAAAATAAACATCTCACCAGAGCAGAAGCCGATTTAGTAGCTGTCATTATCACCAATTCAGATGAAGCACCTGAAGAAGAAAATAAAGGCACAAGGGCCACAGAAGTATTAAAAGAATTTCGTGATGTTTACGGAAGTACAAAAAAGCTTTATGTATTTAACATCATTATTTTACCAGACGATCGTGAGTGTTGGAAAGAAAATGACAATAACCTAGGGTTTTTCGCTCAGTTGTGGAACAATGTCTACGAAGGTAAAAAAGTAGCCTCTTTAGTTCAAAAAACAGGAGGGGGTAACTTTAGTATATGTTTGGATGATTATTCTAAAGTAGCCCGTAGTATTGTCCAATTAGTAAAAGGTCCGGGGGCTTTTAGAGCCTCCAGTATGAGTCCCTCGAGTACACTTACTCCACCAGCACAACCTCTTTCTTCTCCATTCTCACCCACTACAGAACCTTCCAACCCTTAAAAACAAAATCTTTGGTTGTTATTAAATAACATTACCAGCAATTTCTTTATGTCCAATCCACTGCACACCAGAGTGTGGCTGGCGAAGTGTTTGAAACATCAACTGCCCGGAATGGTCCAACACTAACTGACTTAAATCAGGAGTGATACTTTGCAAAGGGTTTTTATGTAAATCAGCTAATTTTTGAGAGGTATCAAGCATTAACTGAACATGCTCTGCCGTATTATGTTGAGGCCATTTATCAAACAAAGATTGTTTTTTAACTACAGGTGATATAAAGTATTCTTCTGTTATTTGCGAAATGGTAGTTAACGCTTGTTCTTTCATTTTGTGTAAAACATCGGACACGAATTGTGAACTTTGCGTTCCTCCATTTTTTTGCAAAGCTTTTAATAAACAATAAAGGGGGATTTCTACACCCGGAAACACAGCACTAGATTTTGTTAATATCTCTGGCACATTAAACACACAGCTATTAATACCTTGGTTTTTAAATTGTTGAGACATATTTTCTAACTCTAACTTAGCAAAACCTTGCAAATAAGGGGCATAACTCTGCCACTGATACTGATCCCCTATTAAAACTTTTGCCCCATGGTAACTGTAGGCTGTGTAAAAAACTTTTCGACCTTGTTTTTTAAGCTGACAAACTAAAGGGGTGCTAAGCTCTATCAAAGTGCGATAAGTTTCAGCTGTTACTTCGTGAAAGTTTTTCTTACACAAATTGCCTAAATCCGATCGCCAAAATACTTCAGAAGAAAAAAACCTATTACCCGTGCCTTTTAACACACGATTAAGTATAGGCATAAACACTCTGGAGCGTGGCACTCCTCCTGCCATAGTATGGGCAATCACCACATCGCCTTTGTCTGGTAGTAATGTGGCTAACTCATCCACCCACTGGGTTACACGATGGCGAAAAGATTGTTTAGCTTTATTAAGAGCTGATTGTAGCACCTCTTGATCTAGGCGAAAATGCTCCCAGCCATCTCTACCTGCTTTTTGACACAAGTCCACTGGACGCTGACCTGTGCCGGATTCTTGCATATCAAACCCTGCCTCTAAGGGGATATTAATTAAAGGTGTGTCAGGTGGTAATGCTTCTTTTTTTAAAGGTGTAAGCCTACCATCACTTTGGCGACGCCCTACTGTGGAGTAAATAATAAACATACCTTGTTTTTTAGCCTCTTTAACTAAACCATTAACATAACCACCAGAAAACCGTTCACCAAAAATAACTAAAGTATCTTTTGCTTTATTGTTTATTTGATTTTGCATCTATCACCTCTTTTATTTACATAATGGGGGTTCGTTTTTTAACAGTCAAATGAGTTTTGGTATCAGAATCCATATACAAAGTATGTGTTTCTACTAATTGGTGGTCAAAATGCACTCCCTTAAGCAAGCGTCCGTTGGTTACACCTGTCGCACAAAACACTACAGAAAGTGGCACTAACTCTTGTATAGAATAAATACGATCAGGGTCTTTAATGCCCATACTGTAAGCTCTTTTTTTTTGGTCGCTATGAGAAAAAATAAATTGCCCTTGAAACTCCCCTCCTAAACATTTTAAAGCAGCCGCTGACAGCACCCCTTCCGGAGAACCACCACTGCCCATAACTAAATCCACACCACTATTAGGCAAACAAGTTTGTATAGCAGCAGATAAATCCCCATCTTCTATGAGATAGACTTTAGCCCCTAAATCGTAAATAGATTGGATAAGTTGTTTATGCCTTGGGCGGTTTAAAATAGATACAACTGTATCTTTCACTTTCTTACCTAAAATGTTAGCCACTGAGCGGACATTTTCCACAGCACTTTTTTTAAGGTTGACAACACCTTTAGCTCTTGGACCACAAGCAATTTTTTGCATATACACATCGGGGGCTTGGCATAGCCCTCCTTTAGGTGCCAAAGCTAAAACAGACAAAGCACCACCTCGGGCTGTAGCACATAAATTAGTACCTTCTAATGGGTCTACTGCAATATCCCATGCAGGGTCATCTTTGTGCCAACGCCCTACTTTTTCACCAATATAGAGCATAGGGGCTTTATCCCTTTCGCCCTCCCCTATTACAACGGTGCCTTTTATGGGTAATGTTTGAAAAGTTTTCCGCATAGCATCGGTGGCTAATGAATCGCTAGTCGTTGCCCCTCCTGCACCAATAGAAGATGCACAAGCCACAGCTGCCGATTGTGTGAGCTTTAAAATATCACCAAGCAAAGCTTGAGGGGGAAAAGACGAAAGCTTATGATTTATTGTATTCATTCTTATTTAAGAGTTAAAAAATTAGCACAAAACACTTTTTATTTCAAGCATACTTTGTTACAAACAATATCATTATGGATAAAAAGCATATTCCTAACTATTTAACTGTTTTTCGCATTATTTTAACTGTGCCAGTAGTGTTTTGCTTATCGTTAGAAAGCTCAGGTGGTTATTTAGTAAGTGCTGTGTTATGGCTTGTAGCCTGTGGCACAGATATATTGGATGGTTATTTATCCAGAAAGTGGAACACTCAATCAGTTATGGGAGCTTTACTAGACCCCACCGCTGATAAAATACTTAACTTATCAGTTATGGTATTTTTAGTAAGCCAGCAAGAGTTACCCGTATTGTTGGTTATGTTGCTTATGTCTAGGGATATTTATGTAAGTGGTGTGCGAGCAATAGCTGCTGATAAAAATCTTATTCTTTATGCAAGCCCTTTAGCCCAATGGAAAACAGCTATAGAAATGGTGGCTTTATTTGTGTTATTGATAGGGATAGCTTTTTCCATCACATACTTACAATGGGCTAGTGTGTTGCTGTTATGGATATGCGTTTTTATGAGCTGGATTAGTGCCATTAATTACACTTTAGTATTTTACAACAAACTTTCTAAATAACAGCTTTAAATAGGCTTATGTATTATTTCTCATAACTTATCCCCCCCCTTTTATTTGTTCACTTTTTAAACAGCCATTACCTATAGGTTTTGTTGCTTTACTTATGTCACAGGTTTATCTTGTTACTGATTTTACTCATCTTAAAGCTGAGGTTAGGCAAATCAAAACCGAGATTAAACAGGTAAAAACCGAGCTAAAAGCTGAGCTAAAATTTGAGATTGGACAAGTAAAAATAGAAATTGCTCACCTAAACGATCGTTTTGATAAGCTTTACAATATCCTATTACAAGATAAGATAAGATAAAAAAATAACTCAAACTCAGCTTACTTTGCAACACTCCAACATTGGCTACTTGTGCCTATGGCAAAAACCACAGCAAACGAAACTCAGTATTTCATACTCCTCTTATCGGAAATTTTCTGGAAAAGATTTAAAATGCTTACTAATATTTTTGATATGTATATTATTATATTTAGGGTCAAGATAACTTTAGCGGGTTATTTTTAATCATTTTTAACAACAAAGTATACAAATTATCTTTCCAGAGTCAACTTAAGTTATTTTGAACCATCTTTTAAGAAGAGAGAGCGTGTAGCATGGTTTGATAAACAATATCTCGCATTTTGCTTATTTCATTTTGTTTCATAATTTCTATTTTAAGGGGCGACAGGTATTCTACCACGATTTTATATTTCCAAGCTGTGGTATTAAAAAACCTAGCCCCTGTTGGCATACACTCACCTGCCCCTTTAATAATAACAGGCACAATGGGTAGTTTATGTAAATGAGCAAACAAAAAAGGACCTTTATGAAAATGGGACAAAGTGTTCGGATCCATTTTGTTTCTTCCCCCTTCTGGAGATAACACAAACACATCGCCTTTTTGGATACGCCCTGCTAATGAATGATAAGTATTATAAGTATTTCTTGGTTTTTTGCGATCAATAGCAAAATGCCCTAAAGTTTTCATAATAAAGCCTAAAATGGGAACAAAAAATAAAGATTTTTTAGCTCCAAAATGAAGCCTCCGAGGTGAAGACTGCATAAGAACTAAAATATCTAAATAACTATTGTGATTAAACACCATTAAAAATGATTGGTTTTTCGGTAAATGATGTGCATTTTTAGTCACTACTTGAATACCACAAAATCGCAAAAAACCAAAAGCCCACACGCGAGACACTTTCCCCACTATATGCCTAGCTCCCATCCATTCTAAAGAAATCACCACTACCCCCGTGCCAGTAGTAAGAAACACCACCCACAGCCAGTGCAATACACCCCTTAAGTAAAGTAATAAAGCTAATATTTTTTGCATTTCTTATACTTTCTTAATAACATAACACTAATGCCAAAGATAATACTAACAGGAATTAAACCAACGGGGATGCCTCATTTAGGCAATTACACGGGGGCTATCTGCCCAGCACTTAAATCAGCTAACACTGCTGGCATTACCAGCCTTTTATTTATTGCTAATTATCATTCTTTAACCACAATACATAACGCTACTTTATTAAAGAAAATGGTTTATGAAGTATCTGCTACCTGGCTTGCTTGCGGTTTAGACCCTAAACAAACTATTATTTATTGCCAATCTGATATACCTGAAGTGTTTGAATTGAGCTGGATTTTATCTTGCCTTACACCAAAGGGGCTTATGAACAGGGCCCACTCTTACAAAGCTTTTTTACAAACACAAAGCCCGGTAGCTACTCATCAATCAACAACCAATAACCAAACAACCACTGATCAAAAAATCACCGATCAAAAAATCAACATGGGTATCTACAATTATCCTATTTTAATGGCAGCAGATATTTTGCTATTTTCTGCTGACGAAGTTCCTGTAAGCGAAGATCAAAAACAGCACCTAGAAATTGCAAGAGATTTAGCCTTAAAGTTTAACCATGTTTTTCGCACTTCACTATTAAAACCCCCACAAACAGGTGTTACAGGCCAGCTTTTACCCGGCTTAGATGGTCGCAAAATGAGCAAAAGCTACAACAACCATATACCACTTTTTTGCTCTTCAAAAGAATTACACACATTGATTAAAAAAATTAAAACAGATTCTTCTGACCCTAAAAGCCCTAAAGACCCTAACACCTCCTTATTATTTGCCATACATAAGGCTTTTGTAAGTCCCTCTCAATCACAAAAACTGGCTCGCCAGTACCAACAAGGTATTGGCTGGGGAGATGTTAAAGAAATAGTCTATAAACAATTAGACTCACACTTAAGCGATAAAAGAAAAAAATATCAAGAACTTATCAACCAACCTAAAGTGATAGAAGATATTTTACAACAAGGAGCGAAAAAAGCACGCTCCATAGCCAAACCATTTATGCAAAAAATCCGCTCAACTATTGGTATTTCTTAAAAAGAGTAAAAAAATGACAAACAACCAGCAAAAAGTTTTTTTTCAAAAACGAAAAAAGTTACAAGGCAGTTATATAGGTGAAATAAAACTTACCCAATCTAAAGCATTAAATGCCTTAGATAAAGAAATAATAGTAGCTATTAAAAATCAGCTCATAAGGTGGGAACAAGATTCTTCGGTGGTAGCCATTTTTTTACATAGTGATAGTGAGAAAGCGTTTTCAGCTGGGGGGGATATTAAAAGCCTTTTTTATGCACTCTCTGCTAAGCATACAAATACATCTTCTTCATCTGCTTTATCTGCTTTATCTGCTGAAAAAAATACAAAACAAAGTATTCAACAAAGCACCTGTGGTTTTTTTGAAAATGAGTACTGTTTAGATTATCTTTTACACACTTATCGCAAACCAGTTATAACCTGGGGGGAGGGCTTAGTTATGGGAGGAGGAGTGGGGTTATTTTGGGCAAGCTCGCACCTTATTACAACACCACAGTCAAAAATAGCTATGCCGGAAATAAACATTGGTTTTTTTACCGATGTAGGAAGTAGTTATTTCTTAAGTCGCATGCCTTATTTTTTAGGTTGGTATATAGCCCTCACAGGTTATGTACTTAATAGTACAGAACATCGGTGGTTACTACATTCCATTAAAGGCTGGGGAGATGGTGTATTAGCTCCAAAAGCTCATAGGTCTTGTTTTTGTTTTGACAATGCAGAAAAAGAAAAACTATGGCAATTATTACTATCTACCCCTTTTGATAAAGCAGAAGATATTAGCCGTATTTTAAACAATTTTAAAAAAGATAAAACTACAACTACTCTGCAAGATAATTGGTTACAAAAAAACCAATCACAAATTACTTCTTTAATGCAATCTCAAAACATACACACTATTTATCAACAATTGCACCAAAGCACATGGAGCGATGACAAGGGTAATTATTATAAAAATCAATTTTTAAAGGGGTCACCTTCATCTTTAGCTATTATTTGCGAATTATTAAAAAAAGCTAAAAATAGTAGTTTGAAAGAAGTATTTTGTACCGACTTAACAGTAGCTTTAAACATAGTAACACAAGCTGATTTTAAAGAAGGCATAAGGGCTTTGTTAATAGATAAAACCAATAACCCTCAGTGGAATCCTGATTCTATAAAAGATATAACAATGCAAGATGTAAAAAAGTATTTTCAACCCCAAAACCAAAACCCACAATTTATAAAACTACTTAATCGATAAAAAATTAGTGAGTAAGCTACACCATTAACTAAGCTCAAAAAAATTAGTTCACATCTTTATAATTAGCATCAATCACTGTGTCATCGTCTTTTTTACTACCAGCTTTTTTATCTGTGGGTTGGCTTTCAGCGTTAGGAGTACTTTCTGACGATGATGAGTCCACACCTTCTCCGCCAGCAGCACCAGCAGCACCAGTAGCACCAGTAGCACCAGTAGCACCAGTAGCACCTTTAGAGGCTTTATAGATTTCAGAACCCATGTCTCGGTAGACAATGTCTAATTTACTATGTTCTCTTTTATAATCCTCTTTAGTGGCTGAAGTATTTTTTAAGCACTCGTTAGCTTTATTAATATGCTCTTCAGCTGTTTTTAAAAGTTCTGCTGATAACTTACTTTTATTATCTTTTGTTAGCTTTTCTACACGATGCACTAACAAGGCTAAATTATTTTTTTGCATCACTTTTTCTTTCTTTTGTTTATCTTCGTGAGAGTGTTGTTCTGCTTCTTTCACTAATCTTTCAATATCTTTTTCTTTCAAGCCTGGTTTTTCGATACGGATAGCTTGTGCCTTCCCTGTATCTTGGTTTTTTGCTGACACATCAATCGTCCCATCTGCACTCACTTGAAACTTAACTTCAATTTTTGGCACTCCACGAGGTGCAGGCGGAATATCTAATAACTCAAACCGCCCAATGGTTTTATTATCTTGAGACATTTCTCGTTCCCCTTGCAGAACATGAATGTTCACCCCGGGCTGGTTATCTTCTGCGGTAGAAAATACTTCGGACTTTTCTGTAGGGATGGTGGTGTTTCGCTCAATAAGCCTAGTCATGACTCCCCCTAAAGTTTCAATCCCTAAAGATAACGGAGTGACATCTAATAAGAGTACATCTTTTATTTCTTCTGTGAACACACCTGCCTGAACAGCAGCTCCTAATGCTACCACCTCATCAGGGTTGACTGTTTTGTTGCATTCTTTACCAAAAAACTCATGCACTGCTTTTTGCACAGCAGGTACTCGGGTGGTCCCTCCTACTAAAATAACTTCATCAATGTCACTAATAGCTAATTTACTATCTGCTAAAGCTTTCTTACACGGCTTAATAGAACGAGTGATAAGATGTTCTATGAGTTTTTCAAATTCCACACGAGTAAGAGTAAGGTCTAAGTGCTTAGGTCCGTTGGCATCTGAAGTAATAAAGGGGAGGCTGATATGTGCCTCTTGTGTGGAACTAAGCTCTACTTTAGCTTTCTCCGCGTGTTCTCTTAGCCGTTGCATAGCCATTGTATCTTGACGCAAGTCAATGCCTGTGTCTTTTTTAAAAGAGTTAGTCATCCAGTCTATAATAACACTATCAAAATCATCACCACCTAAATCAGTATCACCATTAGTGGATTTGACATCTGTCAAACCTTCTGTAACTTCTAGGATAGAAATATCAAAAGTGCCACCGCCAAAGTCATAGACAGCAATTTTTTTGTTAATTTTTTTGTCCATGCCGTAAAAAAGGGCAGCTGCTGTTGGCTCGTTAATAATCCGTTTGACATTTAACCCTGCAATACGACCAGCATCTTTTGTAGCCTGCCTTTGAGAATTGTCAAAATAAGCTGGCACTGTGATAACAGCTTCTGTTACTTTTTGCCCTAAATAATCTTCTGCATCTTTTTTTAATTTAGCAAGAATAAAGCTTGCTATTTCTTCGCAAGAGTAAGCTTTATCATCCACTTTAAAGGCACAGCTACCATCTTTTCCTTCTACTAAAAGTGGGTACATTTTCTTTTCCGAGTCATCTATGCTTTTGTATTTTTTGCCGATAAATCTTTTAGAAGAATAAATAGTGTGCTTAGGGCGAATGGCTGCTTGACCTTTTGCCATCTGACCCACCATTCTTTCATTATTCTTATTCCAACCCACAACCGATGCCGTAGTCCGACTACCTTCTGCGTTGGAAATTACCTTAGGGCTACCCCCTTCAATAACTGCTATCACAGAGTTGGTTGTGCCTAAATCAATACCTAAAATTTTACCCATGATTGTACTCCTTATTATTAATGGTTATACTTTTGTTTTTTATTGCTTTTTTTATTTTTATACTTACCATTTTTATACTCATTATTGTTTGTGCCTACTTATTGTTTATGTCTTATTTATTATTTCTACATCCATTGTCATGTCTCACTCATCTGTTATTTCTACTTTATACTAATAAACTGGTATCTTTTAGCAAAAAGTCAACAAACAAATTTGTTTTTTTTAAAATTAGTATTTTAAATTATGTAATTTCCCCTTTTAGTTTAGCTATTTCTTGCAATAAGGCTTCTTCTTTTTTCTTTAATTTTTTAGGCAGATCTACTTGTACTTGGTATAAGAGGTCTCCTCGTTTTTTCTTGTACAAATCGGGTAAGCCTTCTTTTTTACATACAATAAGGTCCCCGAATTGCGTGCCTTTAGGTATGGTTATTTCTCTATGACCTTCTAAAGTAGGGGCTGATTTTTTAGCCCCCAGCAAGGCTTGCAAATAAGATATTTTAATCACAGAGATGAGATCAGAATCTCTTCGTTCAAACAAAGGGTTATCTTGAACTCGGATTTCCACATAAAGATCACCTGGAGGTCCCCCTTTATAACCTGATTCGCCTTTTTGGCTTAAACGCAAACGACGCCCTGTATCTACCCCGGGAGGGATTTGAATTTTAAGTTTTTCTTTTTGTTTTCTTCTGCCCGTGCCAAAACACACGCCACATGGAGATTTAATAACCTGCCCTTCCCCGTGACAAGTGGGGCAAGTGGAAGAAAAAGCAAAAAAGCCTTGCCGTTTAGTAAGTCTACCGGAACCACGGCATTCCGTACAAGTTGTGGTACTTGTACCAGCTTTAGCACCCGAGCCTTTACAAGTGTTACAATTCCTATCCACTGTATAGCTAATGTTTTTTTCCACCCCTGTAAGTACTTCTTTTAAACTCATATCCATGTAGTAGCGTAAATCAGAGCCTCTTTGTGCAGACCTATGGCTTGTAGAAGAAGAAAACACCTGGCTACCAAAAATAGAGCCTAATCCCCCCCCTCCTGAGGAGCTAAAAAAATCACCACCACTAAAAATATCCTGAAAAGAAGAAAAAATATCTTGAACATTCACATTTTGAAAGCCTCCCGTGCCGAAACGGGAACTCACCCCTTCATGCCCAAACTGATCATATTGAGCACGCTTTTTAGCATCCCCCAGTACTTCGTAAGCAGCAGCTGCTTCTTTAAACTTTTGCTCTGCTGTAGCCCCCTTATTGCGATCAGGGTGGTATTTGAGAGCTAATTTGCGAAAAGCTTTTTTAATATCTTCCTGAGAGCTGTTGCGAGAAACAGACAAAACTTCATAATAATCTCTTGGCATAAAAATATATATCCTGTTTAAATAATTTTTAATATTTGTTGAACTAGTTTATACATTGTGTGTTCAAAAACACAAAGGTCAACAAAGCTTTTGATATTTATCTTATTTTTTGCTCCAATGACTGCTTTTTTAACCTTTTACGAATGATTGTTTTTTGCAAAGGGGTAAGATTGCCTTGCAAAAGCCCTTTTAAAACAGCGTGTTCCAAAGCTTTAGCTTTATGAGATGGTATAGATGAGTAGTTATAGAGCCACAAAGGACCTCCATTTTTTGCTGACATAGTGGCATAATGAGTGGCAAGCTGGGGTTTAGGTTTTTCTACAGAGTAAAAATACGACAGATAAAAGTTAATTTGTGCATCATTTGGAAAATGCTTAATACCTTTGAGGAGGATTCTTTCCGCACCTTTTTGGTCTCCTGTAAAAACACTCATCAACACCCCCGCGGTTTTATAGACCGTTTTAAAACGAGGGGCAAGCTCCGTAATGGTATTGGTGATATGGTACGACCAACCATATTTACAAGTTAGAGCTTCCCCATTGTAAGAGGGAAGACCTTTTTCAAAAGAACAAAAATCTGCTGATTGCAAAAACCTTAGCCACAAAAAATCTGCCACCTGCTCTTTATAGCCAAAAGTAAAGTGTTTAATTACAGCAGGAGGAGTAAAATAAAGAGGTAGTGGGTGTTTTTTTTCAGGCTCGCTTAAAAATACTATCCCGCAAAAAGAAATTATAAGTAAAAATACGATTTTCTTCACGACTGCCTTATTTCTGCTTTTTTGAGTCTTTTTTGAGTGCTTTTTGTTTAATTTTCCATACTTTTTTATAAAAAAGATGCAAAAATTACAAGATTTTTTAAAAAACATTAAAAAAAACCTATTTTTTAATAAATTTTATGTTTATAATCTAAAAAGAGGGGAGTTATTCAATGAGCATGGGATTATTAGTTACTTTATTTCAATCTGTTCCTCCTATAGGAACATTCATTATAATAATTATACTTTTTAAAATGAGTTGGAGACTTAACTCTGTAGAAAAAAATCTTCGTTCTGTAGAACAAAATTTAATAGATATAAACCAGAAGTTAAATAACCATATTACAGATACTAATAAAGAAATAAGCAATCTAAAAAAAGAAATGTATAATGGTCACGAAAAAATATATACACTACTCATAGACATTTTAAGAAAAGATCATAAAAAATAAAAACTTTTCAACAGAAGTTATTAAAAAAGATAATAGTGTTGCATACACGCTATTTTTATGAGAAAACACATAAAATACTCAAAATAAACAACCACACAGGACACACAGGACACACAAAATAAACAAAACAAACCACAATACAAGACAAACAGACAAGCAAGCAAGCAAGTAAATAAACAGACAGACAAACAAACAAAACAAACAGATAGACAAGCAAACAAAAAAAGGCTTTTATATACGATATGTCTTATCATCAATCCTCTTCTCAGAAGCAGTGGTGGGACCATGCAAAAAATCATATAAAAAAAGATTTTAAGCAATTTTGTATCTCTCAAAAGCCTCTTCTACAGCAAATACAAAAGCAGCATTTTGCCTTGTTGTTAAACAAAGGCTTTCCAAAGGGGCTTGAAAAACCCTGGAAATTTAGCAACATACAAAACATCTTACACAATGCACTAGCTTCTAAAAAGCAACCAGCAAGCAAGCTTAAACCCTCTACTGATTTTGCGATACAGAACGCAACAACTGCTCAAGATTTTTGCTACCATTTTCATAATGGCAATTTACAAACCAGCCCTTTTACTTCTAAGCCTACGAATTTGAAGTGGTGTACATGGCAAACGCTTACAAAAAACTTTCCTTGTTGGCAGTGGATTGTAAACCAACTAAATGCACACACCAGCACTCCGATTGCACCTCACACTGCTTTACCTGACGGGTTTTTACACCTAGCTTGTGCTATGCCCATTAACGGGTATATTTTATTTGTGCCGAAAAATTACCAATCCCCTGTGCCACTTTCCATTCATTTTTCTTTTAACTCTTACAAAAAGCCTTTTATTTGTAATATGCGTAATTTTATTTTTATGGAAGAAGGGGCAAAACTCACACTGACAGAAAATATATCTGCTACCAATTCTTCTTTAATAAATATTGTGACTGACACATATTTATCTCAAAAGTCAGCTTTAAACTGGGCAGTACAAGATGGCAGTTTATCTGATGCACAAGTTTTAAGCCACAACTTATGTAACATACAAAAATCAGCTAACTTAAATTATTTGAATGTTAATTTTAGTCAAGGTGTTTCTAGAAATAGAGTGGATGTCATACAATCAGGTGCTAAAGCGTATAGCAAGTTACTGGGGCTTTGTGTGCTTAAACAAAATAGTTTTAGTGATCAACGGTTTTTTGTACAGCATTTAAAGCCCAGTGGTGTGTCTCGGCAATGTTATAGAGGGGTGTTAGATGATTCAGCACAAAGTGTGTTCCATGGGAAAATCCATGTACACACTAAAGCTCGTAACACGGATTGCAAGCAGTCTGCTAAAAACCTTTTATTAAGTAATCAAGCTCGCTCTTGTATTCAACCAGAGCTTGCCATTGACTGTGCAGAAGTCAAGGCACAACATGGTGCTTCCTCCGGAGAGCTGAATCAAGATGAGTTATTTTACTTACAAAGCCGTGGGTTAGACAAAAAATCAGCTTTAAAGTTTTTAATACTAGCTTACATTAACGATGTGTTATGTCAATTTCCGGAGAAAAAAATTATCACAAAAATAAGTAGCAACATTCAAAACAAATTATTGAGTTTATAAACAATATAAGTTATAGTAGTATTTAATGAACTTTCAAAAACATTTTCCGCAAGCGATTTTTTTAAAAAATAAAGAGCAAAGTTATTTAGATAGTGCTGCCACTACTTTAAAGTTACAATGTGTTATAGATACTTTAACTAATTTGTATGAAAAGCAAATTGCCAATGCACACCGGGGGGATCATTACCTAAGTGATAAAATAACTCTTCGTTACGAGCAAGCTCGCACACAAGTGCAACAATTTATTAACGCCACAGAGGCTAAAGAGGTTATTTTTACAAAAAGTGCAACTGATAGTATTAACTTTTTAGCTCATAGCTTAAGCCCTTTATTTAAAGAAGGGGATGAAATTTTACTTACAGAAATGGAACACCATTCTAACCTACTACCTTGGCAAATACTAGCTAAAGCAAAAAAACTCACCCTCAAATATGTGCCAGTAGATAACAATGGCGAATTAGTATTATCCCAATTAGACGCATTATTAACAAGTAAGGCAAAATTATTTTGTTTTGGTTATTATTCTAATGCTTTAGGCACTCGCAATCCGGTAGAAAAACTATGTGCTTGGGCAAAAAAACATCAGCTTTTGTCAGTGATAGATGCAGCACAAGCTATGACGATAGAACCTGTGGATGTGCAAAAAATAGATTGTGATTTTTTAGTGTTTTCTAGTCATAAGTTATTTTCCCCAGAAGGATCGGGAGTTTTATATGTTAAAAAAAAGCATTTAGAAGAACTTAAGCCTTATCAGCATGGTGGTGGTATGGTAAAAGATGTAAGTCTTGGTAGTTGTGAGTTAGCAGATAAGCCTCATTGTTTTGAGGCAGGCACTCCTTCTATTGGTGCTGTACTGGCTTTAAATAGTGTATTAGAGTTTTTAAATAAGCATCAGTATTTTAATAATGCACAAAAGCATTCTCAAGCTTTGTTACATAAGGCAGAAGAAGAATTAACAAAAATTAAGGGGGTTAAAATTATTGGTCCATCTGTTACACGGGTGAACATATTATCTTTTATCGTAGAGCCTTTTCACTGTCGGGATATGGGAGAGCTTATTTCGCAAGCTGGGGTGGCAGTCAGATCAGGGCATCATTGTTGCCTGCCTTTGATGAAAAGGTATCAACTGCCTTCCGGCACAATTAGAGCATCTTTTGCGATTTACAATGACGAGCAAGATGTCACACGATTAATTGTAGCTGTTAAAAAAGCCCTATCTTTATTAAGCTAATCCTTACATAATATAAGGGGGGTTGCAATAAAATCAAAATGGAATTTTTTATAAAAAGTAAATAGCACTCCTACTATACACCCAGCACCTGCTATTGCTCCAGCCTACTGGTAATTACACCTCAATGAAGGAATTTTTTTTTAGATAAGATTTCCTTGCGATTTTCTGGCTGAATAATCATGCACTCTTTTTTTAAAGGCACTTTCGCAATTTAAATAATTATTATCTCCTGATTTTCCGGGCTTAGTTGATTTTTTTATGTCTTTTATTAGCTCTTCAATATTTCCACTAATTTCTTTTGTTACCAGTTCAATTTCCTCTGCTATTACTCTTTGATGTTTTAGAGTTATTGCTGTTTCTCCTTCCGCAATACCTATAAATGTGTCTGTTTCTAATGAATCCTTGGTTTTTTGCGCTTTTTCTCTCAATTTAAATTTAACAAATTCTTCTTCTGTTGGATAGTCGACGATAGGTTTAAGGGATTCCAACTGTTTAGCCAGTTCTTCATCCAATTCAATTGATCTGGTAGCTATATTACTTATGGCTTTAAAAACTATTCGCTTTCTTAATATCATTTCTTCGACTGGAGAAAGCTTTATTGGTAATTTATCTAATAAAACAGCTCTTTCTAAAGTATGTCTATAAACCAATGGTTCATCATCAGGTGGTACAGTATTTGCTATAAGTATAGCATTTGCTGTATTAAAACCAGTTAAACTAAAAAATAAAATAAGTAAATATTTCATAATGCACCTTCATTTTGTTAGTGTGGTTAATTTACAGTAAAAATCTTATATGAACAAGCTTTTTTGTAAAATAAATTTTGTGTGCAGGTAAAATTTACATCTTTGCTCTGGAGTGAGGTTTTCCTCTCTGGCTTGCGAAGCAAAAAATGCAATCCCAAGCTTCCCACTTGGTTTTCTCACCTAGAAATAGTGTGTGTGGATTGGACAAAGGTAAGACATGCAAGTAAGTGCATCAAAAAAAACACGCTTTGCGTGTTAGAAGTTTTTGGGTTTAAATTGTTTTTTATTGATAAGGATAGCGGTTTTACCTCCTACGGAGATAAGAAACAGCCCTTTTCGTTCAGCGTATTTAAGTATATTACTACGTGCTTTTAGATAGGCTATGCCTGCGTATATTGTAAAGTTTTTATATTCAGGGCAGTACTTTTTAAAATGTTCCATAGTACTTAAAAAGCGGTCTGTTTTTTTCTGATTGAGGGTGGTTTTTACCTCTAGCACGGCAATTTCTTTTCCGTTGATAACGAGTATATCAAATTCTCTGCGGTTTCCATTGTAGCGTCCGGGATAGTTAATAGTTGTACGACTAACTTTCATACCCCAATTTTGAAATAACTCTACAACACTTTTATTGGTTAGAGCTTCGGTGAGATCGCCCCATTGGTTAGCCCACCTGCCTTCTACACGATTAATTTTCGTATCAGTTGAATTCACAAATTCTTCTAGTTGTTTGTTAAACTTTTCTTCGGATTTTTGTCGCTCTTTTTCCCACTTGGCTTCGGCTTTTTTCCGTTCGGCTTCGGCTTTTTTCCGTTCGGCTTCTGCCTCAGCATGAGCCTTTTTCCGATCCGCCTCAGCTTTTTTCCGTTCGGCTTCTGCCTCAGCATGAGCCTTTTTCCGATCCGCCTCAGCTTCAGCACGAGCCCTTTTCCGATCCGCCTCAGCTTCAGCACGAGCCCTTTTCCGATCCGCTTCGGCTTTTTTCCGATCCGCCTCGGCTTTTTTCCGATCCGCTTCGGCTTCAGCTTGAAATTTTCGCCTATCTTCTTGGATGGCATGCAGAAGATTCCAAATATCTTGAGGGGTAGCGTTATTAGATTGTTTTTTCATAATTTTTTTTGTTCTCCTTATAAAAAATGCTCTCTGTTCACAGTTTGTACTTCTTAAAAGTAACCCATTATGGGGAAAAATGCAAAAAAAGTTAAGTTCTATAGCAAGGTTTTTGCCAATGGGTTAGTGATGATGAAATATCAAGGCACCATATTATCTTTTTTTACACCTTCTTGAAATTGCTACCAATCTTTTTTATTTACATATCAGTTTTAGGGTCGTCACTAAGTAGATAGGTTGTACCGTCTTCACACACAATAGCACCTGCTATGCCAGTTGCTGGACCTGCAATATATGATCCTCCTATACCCATCCCACCTGCTTTAGCCTGACGATGTAAAATCCTATCTAACTGCTGCTTCAATAACTCCAAGGGTATAATTACTATTTCTGGGGTTAATTTCATATATACTGCAATTTTTTATTATAATTTCGTCTGAAAAGCCCTCTAAAGCACCCCCTCTTAGTGTGTGACCGAATGCTACAATGCATAAATTAAGAGCGTGGTTTTGAGCTTCTGTCGTTGTCCTACCCATAACTTGTACTTTCCCTAACCAGTCATCAAAAAAAACATCATCTTCATAACAATTACAGACTACAAAAGCTACTGAATTTAGGTTGTTATAAGCATTAATGTCAGTACCATATTCAGCACGACCATGATATTGAGTATGGCTTCCTCCAAACATATAAGCATTGCTTCCACAAATAAAGCTAACACTTAATAAGCTAACAATAAATAACTTTTTCATAATTTCCTCCTTTTATATTTGTTTAATGGTTGAATTAAAAAAAATAACTTACTAAATAAATAAAAAAACCAAGCTGTATCAGATGAAAGTAACTTTCTGGATTCCCGCCTTCGCGGGAATGACCATACTCTGTCATTCCCGTGAAAACAGGAATCCAGTAAAGCTAGTTATAAGAAATAAAACAAAAAATTACCTTATTAGTTGACTCTTTATCTTTAAAGTGCATCATGAGTTAGCCTTGCAATGGTGCAGGGGTTAAACAAAATAAAATAAGAAGGTTAAAAATATCTTATGTAAAAATGGAAGCAATAGGGGATTTATTTACAGAGCAAACTATTAAGCTATATAAAGCGGATTTTAAAAAGCTTGGTATTACAGATTCTACAAAGATAGGTAATGCCAGAAAGTATCTATTTGCTCAAAGAAGGACTTTAAAAAGGCTTATAGATAGATATGAAAAACCTCTTAATAATTTTTCATTATTTGAAACAGAGTATCAGTTATTAAATAAGTTTTATAAAGTAGATCGTAATAATATATCATTAGCAGTGGATTTTGCGTTAAAAGTGGTTAACCTTATAGAAGGTTTAGAAAATTGTATAAGAAAATTAGTTAAAACAAAATCAAAGCAAGTAAGGGAAGCTCAAATCCCTCGTTTGGAATGGTAAGAAAACAATTCCCCTTTTTTTCTTTTATGTAGTTTTACTAGTGTCAATTAACCTGATATTCATCTTAAAAATAAACTAGATAGTTACATTTTTGGCTTTTAATAATATTTCTTCTATTTTCATTAAATCTGCGTTACTCATCTGACTCACCTGCTTTTTACAGTTTTCTACTTCATTTCTTAGTTTATCACAAGCAAGCTCTAAGGTATTTTCTAAGTTTTTTATTCTTTCATCCTTTTCAAGGATATCATATAAGTTATTAACCAATCTAACACTTTGAACCCCCATTGACCCAATAGGTCCAATTAATAGAATCACAGTACCTAATATTAGAGCTTGTGTGTTTTCAATGTTCTGGATGTTTTCAGCCTCTACTTCCTGTGTTTCAGCATGGTACGAATACGACAAAGCCGTATATGGAAATAAAAAACTTATACTAATCAATAAACTTATAATATTTTTCATCATTATTTTCTCCTTTATTAAAAAAAAGTTAATGCCTGTTTTTACAATAACAAAATTACAAATAAAAGCCATTATTTTTTTTAGGTGTGTAAATTTTACAAATTTTGTTACTTTTTATAATGGTGGCTTGTGGAAAAACACCTTCTCGGCTTAGGATTTTGAAGTATCAGGTGTTAAGAGACAAAAACCCGAATGAGGTAAATAAAAAGCTAAACGGGGATGACTTTTAGTTTTGGATTATTTGTTTCTTGTTGCAAGATATTTTCTACCGCTTCTAATGTCCCCATAAAAGCACTGGGACATCCGGAGCAAGCACCTTGATAGGCTATACGCACTTCGTTATTAGTAACGGATAGTACTGTCATATCCCCTCCATCAGCTCTAAGCCCTGGGCGTATGGTGCGATCTAAAATAGCTTCTATTTTAACACCTTCGGGGCTTAGTTTAGGGGTTGGATTAGAAGTGTCAGCAGGGGCTTGGCGGTTTTGTCTTTCTTCTTCAAAAGATAAAAAATCGGGGTCATGTATAGCTATTCTAGTACCTATTATAGAGGTTACTTGTTTTTCTATATCTTCTTCTGGTAAAGTGCCATCGTGGGTCAAGGTCATTTGATTTTGAAACACAAAGATTTGTTTTAAGCCCTTTATATCAAATAAAGAAGAAAAAAGGGGCAAGTTTTCGACATCTTTTTTACTATAAAAGGAAGCATTCCCAGTATTTTTTAAAGGCACATTTGTTACAAACTTTAAAGCGTAAGGGTTAGGGGTGCTAAGCATCCGGATAAGAACATCTTTTTGGTTAATATTCATAATTATTATAGAGTATCTTGTTTTTTATAAAAAAACAAACTCACACGGGTTAAGAGGTTAATAAAAAAGATAAAACTTACTAATACTAAGGCTCCTGCCCAGGCTTTTTGTTCTAAGGATTCGAAGCCACTTTTAGAAAACTCATAGATTTGCACAGGCAAAGACGCTATAGGTTCGTTAAGGTTTTTGATATGAAATTGGTTACCAAGGGAGGTAAAAAGCAAAGGGGCAGTTTCGCCCGCCACACGAGCTATCGCTAGCATAATAATTGTTAAGAGCATGCTGAGGACCCCGGGCAAAAGAATATGCATAATCACTTTCCAACGAGGTAGCCCTAAGGCTAAGCCTGCTTCTCTAATATGGTGAGGTATCATTTTTAAAATTTCTTCTGTACCGCGAGCAAGCACTGGGAGCATAATCAACAACAAAGCACAAGAGCCTGCATAAGCAGAAAAACCCCACCTGCTAACAATCAAGCCATAGATAAAAATACCAATCACAATAGAAGGGGCACTCATGAGCAAGTTTAAAACAAAGCGTAAAATTTTAGCTGTTTTCATATTACCGTATTCGTTGAGGTACACACCCATACCCATACCCCAGGGAATGCCACATAAACTCGCAAGCCCTACAATAATAGAGCTACCGATTAAAGCATTAGCCATACCCCCCCCGCTTTCGCCTGCAGGTTTGGGCAGTGAGGTAAAAAAATCCCAATTAATGGCTGACACACCGTTTACTACTACATGGTAGACAATAAATAAAAAAGGTATAACAGCTACGATACTTAGTATAAACAACATAGCTATCATAAAAATATTAAACCAATATCTTTTTTGCTCTCTAAGTTTAGCAAATATGTTGTTTTTAACTATAGGGTAGAAAGTCATAGTTTATTTTCTCCGGCTCGTTTTTGTGCTTTTTTCTTAGGAGGGTAAAAGCGTTTTTCTATTTTTCGCACCATAAACATGGCCAGTATGTTAATAATAAGAGATAGGCAAAATAAGGTAAAGCCTACAGCTGTTAATGAGGCTAAGTGTAGCTCATTATCTGCTTCGGCGTATTGGTTAGCTAAGATACTTGCCATAGTTTGTGCGGGTTCAAATAAAGACCATTTAATAGAAGTGGCATTTCCTATTACCATAGTGACAGCCATAGTTTCGCCTAAGGCACGCCCTAATCCCATGATGATAGCTCCTACAATACCTCCTGCTCCTCCTTTGAGGACTGCGATTTTTAACATTTCCCACCGGGTAGCCCCAATGCCCAGTACTGCTTCTTTATGAGAAGCAGGGATAGCTCTAAACACTTCTCTACACACAGAAGAAATAGTTGGAATAATCATAATAGCTAAAATCACACCCCCACACATCATACCCACTCCATAGTAAGGACCTTGGAAAAACGGCAAAAACGATAGATGTTTAGCCAAAAAAGCTTGCACAGGGTCTCTTAAAAAAGGGGCTAAAACAAAAAGCCCCCAAAGACCATAAACGATAGAAGGTACAGCCGCTAACATTTCCACAATAAAGCTTAAAAACCTGGCAAGCCATAGTGGGGCAAGCTCTGTTAAAAACAAGGCAGATGCCACACTAACGGGTACAGCAAGCCCCAAGGCTAAAAAGGAGCTTACAACAGTGCCGTAAATAAGGGATAACGCACCAAAGTTTTTAGTCCAACTATTCCATTCCGCATTAGTAAAAAACGACATCCCAAAACGCGAAAATGCCGGCCATGCAGAATAAAACACAGCACACAACATAGTAATAAAAACCAAAATTAAAGTGATAGATATAATTTTGAGGAAAAGATAAAACAATTTATCTTGAAAATGTACATCGTATTTTTTTAAGTTTTGAGAAAATATCATATAGTTTTTTTAAGCTTATGAGTGGTAGATATAGACTTAACTGTTTTAAGCACTTTTTGTGCCACAAGAGATGGCAGAGGAATGTAGTATAAAGGGGCACAAAAAGATTGCCCTTTTGTTAAAGCCCATTTTAAAAAAGTCACTAAAGCTTTGCCTTTTTGGTGAGGCATTTTATTATGCACTAAGATATAGGTATAAGAGGCTAAGGGGTAAGCTTTAGCACCTGTTGCGACATGTAATGGTTGAAATAAATTATATTGTTTTTTGGTTGCAATTTGTTGAGCGGCGTTATGAACAGTGGGGATACTAGCTTTTACAAAGTGACCAGATTGATTTTGCAAAGTTGCAGTGGGAGATTTATGGTGCTGGGCATAGCTTAGGGCTATATAACCTATAGAGCCTGGCATTTTACGGATAAGCCCCATAACCCCTTCATTACCTTTACCGCCTAAACCGGTGGACCAGTTGACTGACTTCCCATGACCTATTTGCCTAAACCATTTTTTTGAAAATGCAGATAGATATTGTGTGAACACAGCAGTAGTACCGCTCCCATCGGCACGGTATATGGGGATGATGTGTTGATCGGGGAGTTTTTGCTTAGGGTTTGTAGCTTGGATTTTTGCATCATTCCACTTGGTAATTTTCCCCATATAAATATCAGCTAATGTACCAGCTGTTAAGTTAAGAGGGGCGTTTTTAATTGTGGGTAGATTGTAGCTGACCACTACAGCCCCTAATGCCACGGGAATTTGTTGGATTTTTTGTTTTTGTTTTTGCAGGGTTGTTTTAGGGATAGGGACATCCGTTGCACCAAAATCTAAAGTGCCAGCTAAAAACTGGCGAATACCGCCACCACTTCCAATAGAGCGATAGTTAATCATGACAGTTGGGTCGTGTTTTCTATATTCTGAAAACCATTTGGAATACAGAATATAGGGGAAAGACGCTCCTGCCCCGTTTATAAGCAAAGGGTGCTTAGTGGTTTTTTGATGTAAGGTAGCAAAAACTGGGGGAGCAAAAATAGCAGTTAAGAGGGTGGTACACAGCAAAAGGGGTAAATGGCAGGTAGTATATAGTTTAAAAAGTGTTTTCATTATAATAATCCTTAATGTTATGCTTGATGAATCAAAAGTTATTAGTTATTAAAATTCGTTATGACAAGATTAAGTGTTAATGTCAATAAATTTGCTCTTTTAAGAAATGCAAGAGGTCAAAACAGACCCAACCTGCTCCGCGTAGTGGAGGATTTAGTGGGTTTTGGTGTAAAAGGTATTACGGCACACCCTCGTCCTGATGAAAGGCATATTTTGTATCAAGATGTAAAGGATATTAAAAATTTTTTAAAAGAACATCCTTTGGTGGAATTCAATGTAGAGGGTTACCCAGATGATTCGTTTTTACAACTTATGGAGCAGATAGCTCCTAACCAATGCACCTTGGTACCAGACCCCCCAGATGCTTTAACCTCTAATGCAGGCTGGAAATTAGAACATCATAAGAGTTTATTAGCCGAAGTGTTAGCTTTTTTAAAAAAGCATCAGATTAGAGCATCTTTGTTTATAGACCCTTTTACTTTGGATAAAAAACAGCAAGCAGTTTTAAAGAGCTTAGCACCTCCACGGGTGGAGCTTTACACAAAGGAGTATGCTGATTCGTGGCCTGGCGTGCAAAAAGAGTCAGTTACAGCAACTTACACTCGCACAGCAGAGATATTGAGCACTATGGGTATAGAGATTAATGCAGGTCATGACTTAAATTTAGATAACTTGCCTTATTTTTTAAAAAAAGTGCCTTATGTAAGGGAGGTATCGATTGGCCATGCTTTAGTGTGTGAGGCTTTGTATGGGGGGTTAAAGGAAATTACTCATGCTTATTTACAAATATGCCAAGCTTAGTTCTTTTAGCTATAAAAAAGCCTTAGCTACTTAGCACTTATACTTTAGATGTTAGTACTTTTTTGCGATATTGCAAATAAGCTTGAGAGAGTTTTTTATTGAGAGGTTTTTTCACCCATTGCTTTATAAGCTGCCCTACCACAAAAATAAGCACCGGCAGTGCCTAGTGCTGCAACTGTAAAACCACCAACAGCTAAAATCAATAAATTCATTTCACTTGCCACCAATAGGGGAACACCTACCAGTGAACCAAGCACACCTCCGTAAAATGCTGATTCTTGAGGGACGATAACAGATGTATCTTTTAAAAGATGTAATTCATCTCTTAGAATAGATTGGGGCAAAAATTCTATATCACCTCCATTTTGATACTCTTTAATAGCACTTAAGGTCATATCTGCCCCCACCAAACCTACAACACACCCTGTTCCTAATGGCACAATAGCTACAGCAATGGCAGGCAATACTACTTTTTGAGCCTTAAAAGAACTATTATCATTATACAGCAAATTATGTAGTGATGGATTGTGGTCTTCCGTATTGTGGTCTTCCGTATTGTGGTCTTCCGTATTGTGGTCTTGCATATATTGGTAATACGACCCGCCCAGCCTTGCAAAACTTAAATTTGAAGACCATGCTAACAATAAACTAAAAAAAATATTCAATAATTTGTTCATCAGTTATCCTTATTTTTGAGAGTGAAAGTAAAACATTTTTTTTATTTATGCAACAAAAGATTTTGGTTCAAAATAACTTAAGTTGACTCTGGAGGCAGTTAACCTATTGTTATTATTATGAAAAACTTACACGGCAAGCGTGTTTTTTTTGATATCCCTAAATGGGGTGGCTTTTGATGCACGCAAAGCGTGTTTTTTTGATACTACTTTGCTTACATGCTCTCCCTTGCATCCAATCCACCCCCCTTAGGGCAATAATTATCCCCCTTTGGGGTTAGCGACAGGGCATTTTTTTGTTTTGACACATCCACCGAAAGCGATTACTTGCCCTTTTAAATAAACTAGTGTGACGATTACCGAACTTTTTTAAAGCGTTTAAGGCTTTTTGTTTAGCTAATAGTTTGCTTAAGTCTAGGCTTGCCATTTTTTTGCCCTTGTTTTTGGCTTTTTTCTTGCCGTGGAGGGGGAAGTTTTCGGCATCTTCTCCGCCACCGCCTCCGCTATATCCTCCGAACTTATTGCCTCGGTATTGTAGCTTAGGTATGGAGGCGGTATTGCGTCTGTTGCCACCTCTTCGTTTTCCGCCGGAGCCACCTCCTCCTAAGCCACCTCCCCCGCCTAGGCCACCGCCACCTCTAGCACCTAATAAGCCTCCAGGTGCTTTAGGTGCACCAAGATTTGGGTCTGTATCATCTCCAAAACTCCAAGGGTCAGGTGGTCCTTTTGTTGGGTCATTGTTAGTTTGAATTTGTGGCGTGGTGTCGTTATGGGTGGGACCAGCAAGAGTGGTGCCAGGTCCTAAATCTAGACCAGTATCCCTCCAAGGTGGTGGTGTTGGGGGGGGGGCGGGAGGAGGTGGACCATTATCAGGGTCTGGACATGTGCTAGCAAGCCAAGCAGCTACACCTTCCATACCTCCGCTAAGCAGTTTCATATTAGCTTGTGCACCAGTTCTATCACATTTGTCTGGGAAGTTTGGGATTTTGAGGTCGCGTTTGTACCTTTCATGGTATGTCCTAAAAAAATCTTTAGTGCAAGTATGCATGCTTTGATTATAAGGAGCATCTGCCATAGTGAGATCCTCAGTTTGCAGATTATAGTTACAAAGATCGTTGAATGTTGTTTTGACTTTAGCTATTTCAGCTTCACATTGTGATTCGCAAGAGATTGCAGCCTTTTTACACATCCCTCCTAGTAAAGTATGAAGAGCACCCATGGATATGGTACCATATTTTGTAGCTTCGCAAATTGCTTTCGTACCTTTATGAGCTCTTGTCATTGTGTAGACATTTCTTAGTGCATTAGCAGGACCTATAATAGCCATATCGTTATATTTGTTAGAACCGCCAAAACATGCAAGTGCACTGTGGCAGCAGTCTTGAGCGTAGTTATAACTTTCTTGACATACCTTGAGAGCATTGGTTAATACTGCGTTCATCTTATTTGTGCATTTTTCGCTCTGTTGGTCGCATTGTTGAGCAATGTTGCAACCCATGTTTTTAAATTCCTGTTGTGAAGTAGATTTTAATTTTTGTTCTACAAGCTGTGTGGGTAATGCTTCCGGTACTCCCTTCCCTCCTACAGATATTAATCTGTAATATGTAGGTGGTGATGTATTTTTATGAGCTGCAACTATCTCTGAAGATGATATATTGTCACAATTAGACTGGTTGCAATAAGCCATAGAAACCCATTCATTAGGACAATTTATTGAATCAGTGCATTTGATAATTTTGTTCTCATTTGTTATTTCTATTCCTTTTCGTAACTTTGTAGTACACTCTTCGTTAAATCGAGTTTCAAATTCTCGTTTAGTTTTTTGCAGGCAGTATGATCTTTGTTTTGATATTTGACTTTCTAATTTATCAGCAGAAAATGAAGTATTGTTTTCGCAAGAAGTATCACATTTGTTTTCTGCATGAGGATTATGAGGTATAAGAGTGCTTTTGGTATCTTTACAATTTGCAAAAGTAATCCTTATATAATCTTCACATTCTTGCAGACACTCTTTTGTTGCTTCTACACCACCCATACTAGTAGTAGTAGCACTATCTCCAGGGGAAGTGGTGTCAGAACCTTTTTTTTGTTGTGAATCTAAAAGGTTTTTATGATGTGTGATCTGTTCATGTGTGATATAGTTATCACAATGATGAGAGATACGGTGTATGTTATCATCATTCCAATTACGATATATTATTTGACAAGCTCTACACCTTTCTATTGGGGATATATTTTCATTTGTGCATTTCTCTTTATTAGTTTGTGCCACGGCTATATTGGCAGTGAGCATAAAACTGACAGCAATAAATACTTTTTTTATCCAATGACCAATCAATGATACTAAGTAACTTCTTAAATGGTGAGAAAACCAATTCAAAACTTGCATGCATAGAGCGTTTTGTTTGATGCAAGTAAAAAAACCATGCTCAAAACGAGTTCGGATTTGCTCGCAATGCGGAAACCTAAGGCTTACGCTTTGTAGCAAACCGCATGGTTGAACTTTTGAGCATGGTTTTTTTACTTGCCACATCCTATAAAGAGAGTTTAATTGTTTCACAAAAAAATTGCCCCTCCTGCTTTATAAATGTTAAATAACTTGTTAGAGTAATTCTTTGCCGTAAAAGGTGCATTCTGGATTCCTGCCTCCGCAGGAATGACGGCAGGGGGGAATGACGATATGGTACCACCTTGATGTTTCATCATAACTCACTCATCGGCAAAGCCTGGCTAAAACTTAAAGTTTTTTTGCATTTTTCCCCATAATGGGTTACTTTTAAGAACTACAAACTGTAAAGATAAGCATTTTTTATAAGGAGAACAAAAAAAATTATGAAAAAACAAAATAACGCTACCCCTCAAGATATTTGGAACCTTCTGCATGCTATCCAAGAAGATAGGCGAAAATTTCAAGCTGAAGCCGAAGCGGAGCGGAAAAAAGATCGTCTTGAAGCTGAAGCGGAGCGGAAAAAGGCTCGTCTTGAAGCCGAAGCGGAGCGGAAAAAGGCTCGTCTTGAAGCCGAAGCGGAGCGGAAAAAGGCTCGTCTTGAAGCTGAAGCGGAGCGGAAAAATGCTGAAGCGGAGCGGAAAAAAGCTGAAGCGGAGCGGAAAAAAGCTAAAGTCGAACGGGAAAAAGAGCAGAAAAAATCTGAAGAAAAGTTTAAAAAACAACTAGAAGAATTTGTGAATTCAACTGATACGAAAATTAATCGTGTAGAAGGCAGGTGGGCTAACCAATGGGGCGATCTCACCGAAGCTTTAACCAATAAAAGTGTCGTAGATTTGTTTAAAAAATGGGGTATGAAAGTTGGTCGTACAACTATTAACTATCCCGGACGCTACAATGGTGACCGCAGAGAATTTGATATACTTGTTATCGATGGAAAAGAAATTGCTGTTTTAGAAGTAAAATCTACCCTTAATCAAAAAAAAATAGACAGGTTTTTAAACACTATGGAAAATTTTAAAAAGTACTGCCCTGAATATAAAAACTTTATAATCTATGCAGGTTTGGCATATATAAAAGGAAACGAACACCTACTTAAATACGCAGAAAGAAAAGGCTTGTTTCTGATCTCCGTAGGAGGAAAAACCGCAATGCTTATCAATAAAAAACAATTTAAACCCAAACACTTCTAATCCCCATAGGGGTCGCTTTTGATGCCCCTAAGCACACACTACCCAATTATCTGTCTAATGATACTATGTACTAATAGGAGTTATGTTAGTAAGTGGCAGTATTTGATGAAAGACTATGAGTTAGTAAAGAGCAAGAAGTGTTGAAGCACCGTAAGTATGGTGTAAATAGGTATGAGATGTGTTATATACTTAACCCTCTTTTAAAAGAAAGAGGTTATAAGCCATTATCTGCCAGTAAGGTATATCGTATTTTTAAGAAGAAGGAGGTTAATAGATTGAAGCCCAAGATGAAGGAAAACAAGAGCCTTTTGAGAGGATGTTATTGGAGTTAGGGGTAAGACACAGATATACGAAGCCCTACAGACCACAGACGAATGGTAAGGTAGAGAGGTTTTGGAGGACGATGAATGAGGATTTAATAGATGGTACGACTTTTGATACAATAGAGAAGTTTAAGTCTGAGTTGGAGGAGTATTTGATATATTATAATGAGCTAAGACCACACCAGGGTTTAGGTAACAAAGTGCCGTTGGAGGTGAACAAAATATGTATGAAAGCACAGGATGTAAAAGCAACAAAACCGAAAGATAATAAAACTTGATTCTGTCACCGAATGGAGTCACCGAATGGAGTTCACACATACAGGAATGACGAGTTAGCTAGTTAATGACAAACGTGTTTGGCAATAACAAGCTAGCTTAGAAACGACAGGCTATGCCCCTGACAATTATCCCTATTATATTCTACCATGGTAAAAAGCCTTTAAAATGGGAAAAGTCTTTACAAGCAGAAGATTTTAAGCAAAATCTTTGGGTTTAAAGTTTTTATTATTTGTAATGCAAGCACTATCTCCCGTAGCCTTTATCACAAAAAGCCCTTTTCTTTCTGCATATATGTCAGCCCCATGTTGTACCTTCAAATAGGCTGTTGCCCCATATACCTTCCTACCCTTATACTCTGGGAAAAACGAAAAAAAATCTTTTAATACCTCTAAATAATGATCCACATCTTTTTTCCCTAAAGTGGACTTAACCTCGGTTGCTACTAACTCATTGCCATTACGAGCTAAAATATCAATCTCACATCGCTTATCTGGTTGTGTAGAATGTGTGGCATTGCTCACATTAGAAAATAAAGCTGTAACCTCTATACCCCTTTTTCTAAGAAGCCTTATCAAACAACCAGAAACTAAACTTTCTACTAAAGCACCCCAACCATTAGTGAAAAGATGTTTTAATTTCTTGTCCTCCTTAGCTAAGGATTTTATTTCGCGTGCGGTTTCTTGCCTTATACGGTCGGTTTCTTTCTTCGATTCCTGTATTTCACGATCGAATTCTTGCTTCCGGCGGTCGGCTTCTTGCTTCCGGCGGTCGGCTTCTTGCTTCCGGCGGTCGGCTTCTTGCTTAGATTCTTGTATCCAACGATCGGTTTCTTGCATAAATGCCTTTAATTTACGATCAGTATCCTTTTGGCTAATAGCAGTTTCTTTTAAAATAGCCCAAATCTCTTTAAAAGTAGGTGCTGATTCTGATTTGTTCATAATAGTATTCCTTAAATAAAGTATTTTACCCCTTTTTTTATTTACATGAGCTAATGTAGCACAAAAAACTATCCAAAACAACAATATTTTAAAAAACTTTTAAGTGATGTTTTTTGTGGGAAGATGCCTTCTCGGGTCGGGCTTTTAAGAAATATGAGGTTAGTTGCGAAAGCCCGATATGTGAGAAGGTTACCTTCTCGGTTCAGGCTTGTTAGTAATTAGGACATTTAAAGAACAGCCCGAACATAATGAGAAGGCTATAGGGTATTTTTTTACCCTAAGCTTGTAAAACCAATTAAATATACTTTCATTTTAATATACTTTCATTTTCCATTTTCATTTTTCTATCCTCCTTAATTGCTATGTAATAAATCCGTCAAACTTGTACTTTTCATTTGTGCAGTCCTTTTTTAGTTAACATCTACCCAGCCATTGTTATATTTTTGTATTTTAGTTGTTTCCCATGTTCCATCAGTTTTACAGGTAAATTTTATTTTTATTTTAGGTGCTTCTCCTTCGGGGATTCTTTGCATCAGCTGACACTCTACTTTTGTACCATAAACAGCAGGACCTACTTGACATAGCTCAAAAGGATAGTTAGGTAGATTTGAAAAAAAAGGTTGGACCATGGAACGGAGTTCAGCATTGTAATAACCCCTCCATTCACAGGCTGTGCAATTATGTGATCCGGTAAGTGATCCGTCATTACAGGTGTAATTACAAGTGCCTGAATACCCTTCCTTACATGGTCTACTCGTTGTGTCCCCGTGGCTTAAATTAACTAGGGGACATCTCATAGCAACAATAGACCCATTATTACACGCTCGGCAAGCGTTATTTACGCTACCACAGGAGGGTCTTAGGCAAACCAAAGCACCTGATGCTACATATTGACCTTTGCTATTACAATAATACCAGCATTTACTACTATCACCACCATCCGCATGTTTACCGTAGGCAGTATAACCACTTTCGCAAGTGCCTTTAAAGTTATCACCTTGTGTTCCTTGTGGTAATACGCAATTATCTACAGTAGTTGCATAGCATATTCTTTCACAAGTATTTGTTCTTTTATACCATGTGCCACCATAGCATTCATAGCTACAACTTCCTGTATAGTGATCAGCACACCTAGTTTTATTCCCTGTGGACGATAAAATAGTTTTATGCCTTGCCTTTGTAGTTATAATACAATTATCCACACTTTTTGCTTGGCAATCTAAATTTGTCATAGTGTGACATGTGTTTCGTATTTCTGATTCAGTAGCTGAAGGTGGTACCCATATACATTTTGAGTTTTTGTTACAACATGTTTTTTTATTAGAGGCTGTTTGCCCGTCAACACCAGTTAAGTCTGAACACATATACATATTGCTTTTACAGCACCCTGGGTCTGCATTTTTTAAGTCGGTAGTAGTGCAGGTTTGCCCCCGTACAGTAGCAGAATAAGCTGGACTCACTAATAAAAATAACAAACAAATTATTAAATATTTCATTTTGCCTCCTTTTCTTTTCTAAGAATTTTTATTATTTTATCTTGAACCTCTATTTTCTTTTCTAATGCATCAATCCTGCGTTTTAACTCTTTGCTGTTATGGATAAGTTTTTTTAAATCATTTACGATAGAGGTAAGCTTTTGTGTTACTTCTTTTTTAAAACCCATAAATCTATTATAAAGTGCTTTTATCCCAGCCCATAGTGTGCCATAGATAGAAACCCAGTCGGGCTTAGGAGGCTCATTTTTGTCTTGTATTTGTAAGTGTTTAGGTAAATCTTCGGCAATAATACCCATACGCTTATGTTTTGGGTGATCTTTATTGTAAAAATAAGTAAATAAGGGTGTATTATTTATGACACTAAGTGCGTATTGATAATTTTTAAATAAGGTAATGGTGTTTTTAAATACCCTTGATGAATCTCCTAATGATGTACTCCAAGGTCCGCAATCCCCGTTATTATCACCACAATTTGCAAAAGCCTTTCCTTTAACATATAAACTACCATTTATAACTAATGCGGGGCTTTCTTGTAAGTAATTTTGTTTTGTAGTATCAGTATTACCTGCAAAAAAGTTTGTGGTTGCGGTTGGAGGTGCAGTTGGCATTTTACCAAAAATGAGGTTACCAATATTGAGCTGATAGTCCACCCCACCTGATATACCCCCTGTCGGAGGTTGCCCTATTCCTCTACCAATAAATATATTTCTATCACCTGTTATTTCATGCCCAGATTGTACGCTCGTATGTGAATTACTACTATCTTTATGCCTCCCAGAATCAGAACCAATAAATATATTACTATCACCTGTGGTGTTTGTCCTTCCTGCATTACCGCCTATAAATATATTGTTTGTCGGTTGATTTGCTGTGGCAGAATTAGTAAATCTACCAGATTCAGAACCGATAAATATGTTACCAGCACCTTTTGTGTGGCTATTACCTGCCCTTTCCCCGATAAATACATTAGCCATGCCAGTAGTGTTTGACTTACCTGATTCCTGCCCTAAGAAAAGATTATCATAGCCTGAAGTGTTAGCTTCCCCAGCTCTATATCCAATAAAAGTGTTTTCATACCCTGTATTGTTAGCTTTACCAGATTCAAAACCTAAGAAGGTGTTTTTTGAGCCACTTGTTAGCTTAGTACCTGACTGATAACCAATAACAACATTCTCACCGCCTGTTATTACATTTGCCGTATCAGCGTCACCTTTAAAGCCAGCTCTATGCCCTATAAACACATTTTTTGAACCATCTTTTAATCCAAAAGCAGTATCAACACCTATAACAATATTATCAAAACCGGTATTATCAGCTTTATCAGTCGGACAAGCCCAATCGCCACTACCTTTTATCCTACCAAAACCTGCTTGTTGCCCTATAAATACATTGTTATTTCCTTTTGCAAAACAAATCCCTGCACTTCTGCCAATATAAGTATTATGATTTGTATCTAAATTAGCATTCCCTGCCATTTGCCCTATAAAAACATTCTTTACACCTGTAGTATTGCTTGCTCCTGCATAAATCCCTAAAAAAGTATTTGCATGCCCTGTAGTATTATGACTACCTGTGGTTGACCCAAGGAAAGTATTACCATGACCTGTGGTGTTTCTTACACCTGCATTTAAGCCTAAAAAAGTATTATTATCACCTGTGGTGTTAGCTACACCAGATCTATAACCAATAAAGGTGTTTGCCCTATCTGTGGTTGCCTTTCCTGATTCGTAACCAATAAAGGTGTTTTCTGTACCAGCCCCAGAATTACCTGCATTAAATCCGAATGCGGTAGTATTATGCAGGTTAGCTTGTGTTGTACCGCAACCGAATAATGTTCTGCCGTCCGGGGTGACTTTAACAGCTGAAGTACCATCCGCACACTTTATCTCACCTCCACTGCCACCTCCTGTTTTTACATTCGTACAAGTGGCTTGACATTGATCTACCGCATCGGCAGTGGTTATCCTGTAAGAAGTTAAACGGCAAGATATAGAGTAACAACCAGAAATGTCGGCACTTGTGCATGTGCCACTTGATTTTGTCTGAAAACTACCTCTCTTATGTTTAAAATAAACTTTAAGCTCTCTATCTTTAACATCGTTTGTTGCGTGTTTTGCTGTGGTGAATGTTGCGTCTGTGTGTGATAACGCTATTTTTTTTATATCTAAGCCGTGCCCAAAATCACCAAGCTTAATAAGAGGAGTGCCTTTTACATTAAGACCATCAAAAGTGTATATTTCAGCTAATTTTCCAACCCCTGTGGTTGATACCTTAGTACCATCGTTATAAAGCCCCTCTTTACTGCCAGTTGTGGGTATAGAGCCAGCTTTAGGTGCAAGGTTACCTTTACAAGAATCACCATTATCACCTATGGTTTTTGCTAAGGATTCGTATAATTGTTGTCTATCCATAACAACATTAGTCAGATTAAGTGACATTAAAATAGAGGCTGTAACACCGCCTGTAACCCCTGTTAATATGCCTAATAAGCTCATACCTACTAATATCTCTATCAGAGAAAACCCTTTGATTTTATTTGAAATATGAGTGAAATAAAACTTCATAACTTACACCCTCTATTAATATCACTCAATAAACTATTTCTTTGGTATAAGGGGAAAAACCAATTCAAAACGAGTTCGGATTTGATACAATGCGGAAGCTGAAAGCTTACGCTTTGTAGCAAAACGCATGTTTGAGCTTTTGACTTGGTTTTTCCCCTATACGCACAAAGTAGTAACAGGCGAATAATCCTCTCTGCTTTATGGAGAAAACCGTAGGCATAAGCTTTAAGCTTAAGTGTTTTCACTTGCCAACCACGATAAAGGGAGATGAATGGTCCCACAAAAAAATTACCCTTAACTCCGTTACTTGATGTACTTTTTTGAAATAAAAAATACTTTCTGGATTCCCGCCTTCGCGCACCCAAAGGGTGTTTTTTTTGACACACTCCTTGCACCCACAACTTAATAGCTGTCAATGACACAAAGTACATTCTGGATTCCTGCCTTCGCAGGAATGACGGTTGACGAAGAAATGACAACGAACGCAGAAATAATTTTTGACAGAAAAATAAAAATGAACACATATAATGACATATATGCTCCATTGCAGAGAGGGAAACCATGCTCAAAACGAGTTCGGATTTGATACAATGCGGAAAGCCCATAGGGCTTACGCTTTGTAGCAAACCGCATGTTTGAGCTTTTGAGCTCGGTTTTCCTCTCTGCGAAAACAGACTTTTTAAACAGTAAGCATGCGTGGATTCCCGCCTTCGCGGGAATGACAATAGAGATAGAAATGACAACTGACGCAGAAAAGAATGTTTTAAACAATAAAGAGTAGCAGCTCTTTTGCTCCCCCCGTGAAAGCTGTGGGCTGGGGGGGTGATTAAATTAATTAATAGATGGTAACGATAACGATGTAACGATGTAACGATGTAACGATGTAACGATGTAACGATGTAACGAATATAACACATAAGCTTGATTTTGTCAAGCTTTAACAAGGTGTTTATAAGTAAATTTACTAACCTCATATTTTGCTTATCGGCAGACCTAAAAAAAGCTTTAATTTTTTTTTATTTTACTTTAAAGTGTCTCAAAATGAGACACTTTAGTGGAGTACTCTGTACAGTGTAACTCCTCTAAATCAATCAAAAATCTTGTTTTTGTGATGTTTTATTTACAGTTTAGCCAACCATTTACTAGCATAAAGTATTTGATGCCCAGCTGGGGTTGTTTTTTCCCAACGATTATAAAAGGCAAGGCTTTTTAGGATGATAGTCCGAAAAAGTCCTCTTTTTCAAAAAAAGTGATCTCAAGGTTATGCTCATAAGGCATAATGTTTATTTATACTAATAGCATAATGGTTACAATGTATCTGCCAGCACTTTGCGAAATATACCATACACAACACCAGCTTCAATATCAGCACTATTTTCAGTATTCACAGCTTCACACCGATATTTTTGAGCTATAAACCAGTAATTACCTTCCACAATACTATGTTTAAAATCACTTGGACTCGTCAACTGTACTCCACAAGGGTTTTTAGGTTTTGTAGTATATTCATATTTAAAACTGGAGTTTTTTTCTAACTGATAATGACCGGTATATTCATCAGTACAGTCTTTCATAAAAATAGTATCTTTCATAAAACCATTAGCATATATTTGTCGTCTAATGGATAGCACTTCAGGTGGTAAATTATCTGATATGATTCCTCTTTTTCCTGATGGGGTGCGACACATTATTCCAACAGTTGTCCAAGTTCCCACTATATTTTGCGACCATACTACGGTTGGCAAAAACATTAAACTTAAAATAATTATTTTCATTAACAATCTCTTTTTTTTAAAGTATTTAGTTTGAGTGTAAAAGTAAAACATTTTTGTTATTCATACAACAAAATTCATCCATTGTGTACTTTTTACACTCTTCACTTCCACCCGGTAGGTGATTTTTTAACACCGAAATTAGTCTAGCTTACCAGTTAAGTTATTGTTTTTTAGAAGAGATAGGTTTTTGAAAAATCTTTTTGGCAAAATTAAACATTGGTAGGGAGTGCCGGGATCGAACCGACGACATCCGCCTTGTAAGGGCGGCGCTCTACCAGCTGAGCTAACCCCCTATAACATACCCGTTTTACCTGTTTAAAATACACCACAAATCAAATATTTACTATTTCTTTTTTTTAAAAAATTGTTTTTGATAGCGATCCACAGCTCGAATATGTTCTCTATAGGTTTTTGAAAAAACATGAGTGCCGTTATTTTTGCTGACAAAATAAAGGTAAGAAGATCTATGAGGTTTAAACACAGCTTTGAGGGCATCTTCCCCGGGGTTAGCAATCGGACCTGCAGGCCAAGCTCCAATACGATAAGTATTATAAGGTGTCTTCTTTATAATATCTTTTCTTCTGATATTAACAGGCATCACACCTGTTTCTTTCAGCAAACCATACAAAATGGTTGGATCACTTTCTAAACGCATTCTTCTTTGCAAGCGATTGTAAAACACACTGGCAATTAAAGGGCGTTCTCTTGCCACTCCTGTTTCTTTTTCTACAATAGAAGCCAATATAACCAACTTGTGTCTATTAAGTAACATGGGTCTATCTACGGGTGAAAATGTACTATTTAATTTAGAGTAGACAGACAAAAATCGCCCTACCATTCGGCGAATGAGCAATTTAGGGGCTATAGGTTTTGATATATGATAAGTGTCAGGGAACAAGTATCCTTCTAAAGAATCTAAGTTTTCATTTAACAAGCTTGCAATCCACCTACGACGGTGAGTTAAATAAATAAATCGTTCTTTGCTTAAAAATCCACCTTGTTCTAATAAATCTGCTATTTCAAATAAATTATATCCTTCTGGGAATGTGATTTTATATAAACGAGCTTTCCCGCTAACTAAAATATCCAATATTTCTGACGAAGAAGCACCCACTTGTAAAGTATACTCACCTGATTTAATTTTCATACTAGCTCTTCTAAACCAAGCGAGCATTTTAAAACCGACCACACTTTTAATAAGCCCTAATTGTTTCAGTTCTTCTGCCACTTGATGCAAGCTCGTACCTTTTTTGATGTGTACCACTCGTTGATGAGCAGAAGGTGCAGAAGTGTTTTCATCTTTTGTTGATAGTGGTAAAGTGGTAATATATCTTTTAACAGCCACACTGTTTGTCATATTACTTTTTGTAGTAGTACTTGCCCTTTGAAGTGCAAGAGCTTCTACAACAACCAATAAACAACTAATTAAAAAAATGTTTTTTTTCATCATCTAAGCAAAACTCCGTAGTTTTTATTTTTTTGCGACATGCCACAGGGGTCATGCAAGATAAAACAGCAAACAAACCCGCTGGTTGGTGGTTACCTGATTTACCCATACCTCCAAAGGGTAAGTGGCTACTGGCTCCATTGCTTTTAACATTCCAATGGAACACACCTACTTTTGCTTTTTGAAATAACTGTTGCACAAAAGTTTTATCTTTTTCTTCAGCAAATACTGATAGGCACAAACCATAGCCAGATTGATTAACTAATTCCCATACTTTTTCTTTTGAATCCGTGGTGTAAATACTTACTAAGGGAGCAAACAGTTCTTCTTCATAGTAAAAATTTTCCACAACAGTTGGGCTTACAAAGTAACCATTTAAGTTAGGTATTTTACTTCCTTCAATAAGAACAGAAGCTGTAGATGTGTTTTTTGCTTTTTGCAACACAGTTAAGTAATTATCTACTGATTTGCTGTTAATAAGAGGACCCATAAATGGGTTATTTTGCCAATGTCCGATTTTTACTTTTTTTGTTAAGTCTAAAAATTGATCTAAAAAACTTTTACGAATATGCGGATGCAAAATAATTTGAGAAGTAGAAGAACACCTTTGCCCTGTGGTTAAATAAGCCCCATTAAACACTTCCCAAACTGCTTGTTGCACATTGGCTGACTTCCAAACGATAGAACTATTTTTACCTCCCATTTCTAATGCGACTATTTTATGAGGGTTATCCCAAGTTAATTTCTTAATATGTTTGCCTGTTTTATAAGAGCCGGTGAACAACACACCATCTACTAATTCATCTTGAACAAAAATTTGTGCAATAGAGCCACTACCTTGCACCATATTGAAAACCCCTTTTGGAAAACCCGCTTGATGAAAACACTGTGCCATAATTTGCCCACAAGCAGGGGTTAATTCAGAAGGTTTAAATATCACTGTATTGCCACAAGCTAAAGCAGACAAAATTTGCCCATTAGGCAAATGCATTGGAAAATTAAACGGACCAATCACCACAAACACTCCTTTTGAGCGATAACAAATCTCTTCTTTTACCATAGATGTGTTTTGAGAAACTGTGCGATTTTGCACTAAGGGTAAAGATTCTTCTAAAGTAACTTTTATTTTAGCAGATAAGGCATTAGCTTCTTGCTTGCTTTCCCATAAAGGTTTGCCTGTTTCGCGTGCGATAAGGACAGCAATTTCTTCAGTGTTTTGTTTATATACTTCAGCGAGTTTTAATAAATATTTATTGCGGTCTTTTTGTTCTAAAGCTGACCAAGAAAGATAAGCTTTTTGGGCATGCTCTAATACTAAATCAATATGCTCACTGTCACTTTCAACCCATTCTAATATGGTATCATCTAAATCAGCAGGGCTGATACTACGGTACTTGTCTCCATGTCGAGATTTTACAAAAGCCCCATTGATATAATCGCCTAAATATTGATGTTTTGTTAATTTTTTTTCTGCCATTTTTTTTTTACTCCGGGTTTTTTATGCTTTTTTTGCCCTTGCTTTTTTTGCCCTTTGTTCCCCTTTGCTATTGGTTTTTTGCCCTTGCTTTTTTTGCCCTTTGTTCCCCTTTTTGTCCTTGTTTTTTTTGCCCCTTTGCCCTTGTTTTTGCCTCTTTGCCTCTTTGCCATGGGCATATAAATACTTCTTCTCCTTTATGCCATGTACTATCGGCGGTTTTGGTATCTAACATTAAAAATTTATTATCTAAATCCCCTTTTAATAAAGCCCCTTTAAAGCAGGATTGCTCCATTTTCCCGACCAACCAATATTTATTGCTTTTACAAGTAGCCTGCAACCCTATGATAGCCTTTTTTGTATTTTTTACAACAGGAATATGGTTTATTTGAGCTTCCACATAAGGTCCGGCATCTAAAGGGTCCATTTCATCAATAACTTGAAAATTTTGTTTTTTCAATAAGGCATAAGCTTTTTGGCTATCAGCACTAGTGCGACCAATAGAGCTTTTTACCTGTTTTGGCAAAGAAGATAAAAAAACTCGGCTACGGGGAAAATGAGCAAATAATTTTTCTTTATTAGTGACAGTTAAGTAATTAGCTACTTCTTTTGAGGAAATACCACTAGGCACGGCAAAATGTTTAAAAAAGGGATTAGAGTTTTCCTTATCCAACCAAGGCTCTAGATCAGATTGTATGGTTTTTTTAAAATATATACGATTCATTTTGATAAATAAAAATCGAATAAAACTAATTTGTGAGCCTAATTTATCAGGGTGACCTTGATAATCTTTATTTAAAATCAACCCCCCTAAATAAGATGGTCCATTAGTATCTATTTTTAGCTGTAAAAAAGGGTTATGGTTGTTTTTATGCAGTTTCATAGAATAACGAGGGTTATTTTTTGTTCCACATTGAGAAAATAATTGTGAGCTACCTATTACCTTTCCCTTAGGGTTTGTTATAACAAATATAAACTGATAGTTTTGTGTTAATCCTTTTTGAGCAAAAGAATCCATACTAAGTTTTATTTTTTGCTTTAATAACACCTTATCGATAGGTAAATTAAATAAAGAATGTTGTTGAGCTAAATAGTGCAAACTTTCATAATCTTTATAATCTACAGACCGAATAATAAAAGACATATTGATTTTTTCCCTTCACCAATTTTTTATCAACATTAGTACAAATGACTGCTTTTTATAGTTTAATTATGAACCTATAAAATAAAAGCTTTTCTTATAAAATATCTATTAGCACTTTTTTTAATAAGTTTAAATCTTTAGTGGTTATCACTGCAGGGATAAGAAATCGCACGCGACTTTCACCTTGTTTGCCACCACAAGAAAAGGCAATCACTCCATTTAAAAACAATTTTTTTAAAAATGCCGTAGTATTTTTTTTAGATGCATCTTTTAAAGTAAAGCTTGCCATAAGACCAAAAACATCAAAATCTGCAATTAAATTTTTAGATAGTAACACTTTAAATATATTTGTAATATGTTGTTCTATTTTAGGGATATGTGCCATATATTTTTTTTCCATAAGCTTTAATATTTTTAGCCCAACTGCTAAAGATACGGTAGAAGCACTAAAGGTCCCCGACACAAGCCCCGGACGGGGGTTATATTCTGAAGTAAATAACACAGCTGATAGCTGTAGGCTTTTACCTATAGTGCATAAGTCAATAAAAGGTCCCAAACCCCATTTTTCAAAAGCAAACACTGTACCCGTGCGACAAAAAGTTTGTACTTCATCCACCCAAATAGTAATGTTATGTTTTTTGCATTCTTTTAGTAAGGGAATAAAAAAGCTCCGAGGGGCACTTTTATATCCACCTTCTCCTAATACAATTTCAAAAACAAAGGTAGAAATATCTGACCCATGTTTTTTTAAAAAAGATTTTAAAACAGATAACGATTTATTAGGCTGGTTTTTGTCATAAAAAGGTATCCGTAATACTTCGTTATAAGAGGGTTGCCCTTCTCGCACCGAGGGGTTACCGCATATTTCTGACATCATAATAGTCCGACCCGCAAAAGCTTTATCAAAAGTTATTATTTTTTTTCTATGTTTAGAGGATTTTAAATAATGCTTTTGCCGAATTATTTTTAAAGCATTTTCATTAGCCATACTACCAGACGGGCTAAACCATACATGTTTTAACTTAGATTTTTTGCTGGCTAAGGTTACTAATTTTTTAGAAAGAAGTAGATATTCTTTATTGACTTGCAAATGCCCTTGCATGACTATATCTGACAAACTGGCATCAAGTGTGGTTTTTATTATTTCCGGATGAGCATGCCCTAAAAGATGCACACCAATACCACTAATGAGATCCATTTTTATAGAGCCATCCATAAGTTGCACATACACCCCTTGCCCCCTGCCAGATCCTAAATAAGGATAAAACAAAGCTCGCCCCCTTAAGTGAGCAATGTCTGCTAAATACTTTGAATAATTATTTTTTAAGTTAGTTTGAGGTGGGCAAATAGTTGCAGTTTTTGGCAATATTGTTTTTCGCCAATTTGTTAAACCCTCAATCCATTGATTTTTATGTTTTGTTTTCTGGTTTTTTTGTTTTTGCAATTTACTTACTCCTATTTTAGTTATTGCTAAGTTGTTTATAGTACGGTAATGCTTTTTATAACTTCGTTGTTTTTTAAAACCACCACAGTTTTACCTTGTGTATCTAACCATTTTGTAAATCTTGCTTTTTTCTTTTTTTCCATTAGTTGGTTAGTGATAATAGGGGTAGCCTCTTTAAAAGAAAGAGTGTGAGCCACCTTTTTACCTAACAGCTGAATAATGTAATAACCATGCACTCCTAACCACACAGGGCTTATTTGATCTTTTTTCAATAAAAAGGCTTTGTCAAACACATCCAATACATCCTTTTCCACCCAATGAGCTATTTCTTTACCATGTGCTTTAGAAAATCGCTTAGCTATTGCCACAAACTTACCACCAGTAGTTAATAGTTGCCTGGCTTTCACTAAAGGTTCTTTTTTAAAATGAAACATATAACGAATATAAATCCGAGGGTTGTATTTAAAACTTTCTGGATTGCTTTTATAAACAGCTTTTAATTCTTCTGTGCTGGGTAAAGCAATGTCTTGACTAATATCATCCATAACCTTCTTAGCTAATAAAGTGTATTTAATGCTTGATTCCCATTCTTTTTGACTGATGTTTTTTTCATTAAGATACATGGTAAAAGCAGAAGGATGAGCATAACTATTTTGTATAGTAATTAATTGTTTTTTTAATTGTTTTTTTGAAACCACTAATCCCTTAGCTTTTGCCCACCTATGAACAATATGTTGCACTAATAAATCAGTTATCAGTTGATTTTTAACATACTCTATAGTATCAGCATTTAAATACCCTTGTAACGATGTGTCTTTGATTTTTTGCACTAACAGTTGAGCAAATTCTTGCCTAGTCCATTTTTGAGTGCCGATTTTTAAAACTGTTGGTGGATAAAAAAAAGAACACCCACAGCTTGCTAGTAATACAACAAAAACTCCTAGACGCAAAATACTAGACATAATAACTTAAGAGTAAAGATAAAAAAATACTATTTTTTTAAATAGTTTTCAATAAAGATCTATTCACTTGCACTTTATATTTACTATTCTTAAGACCTTTAAAGTAGTTTTTTATAATCTTACCTCTTTCTCTATCAAAATAACCAGCTTTAATGGATGTATGATCAGCGTTTTTAAATGGCACTTTACTTGCTAATCTAACAATATAAAAGCCATTATAGGTTTGAATGGGAGATGATATTTGCCCTTTTTTCATTGTTTGAATTTTTTTATAGATAGCCGGAATGATAGCATTACGAGAGCGAGACATAGAGATTTTACCACTTCGATCGTCAGAATAGAGGTCTATGAGCTGATAAAAAGGTTTTTTACTAGAACGCACATCTTGGTAAATTTTCTGAGCTCTCGTCCTAGCTTCTTTTATATTAGTAGCTGAAGGATTAGCAGGTAATGTAATGAGAATAAAATGAAAGATATATTCTGGATTCTTCCGATAAAGTTTCCGCATAGTGCTTTGAGGAAGCTTCATAGATTGTTTATTTAACACAGCAATACGACCTTTTAGTTTTTTTCGTATCAATGTTTTGTACAGATTTTGTTCAAAAGTTTGTTGTAAATTAGTATCAGCAAACATGTTCCGCATGGCAGGGTTTTTTATTATCTCTGTATTATTATAAGCTTCCTCTACACCTAAGCGGTAGGGTAAATAGTCTTTCCAAAATATTCTAGCTGTTGGAGCACTTATAGGTGCTAATTGCTTAACCACTTTATAGCTTTCTTTAAATTCTGTTAATGTAATAGGAATGGTGACAGGTCCTTTAGTGCTTTTATAAGAAATAGTGGCTAAATTTTGCCCCCACACAGAACTTACACAAGTTACAAAAAAAAGAACTACAAAACCCAGTCGTAAAAAATTATTTTTTGTTTTCATTATAAAACCTCTTTTGAGAAGAATTTATTAATAATTATAAAGTCAAATCTTAGTATATACGCAGTTTATAAAACAAATCAATAAAATAAAAAGGACTTTTGTCCTAATTGTGTGTGCTTTTTTGAAGTTCCTTAATAATGCAGGGGATAATTTTAAACAAATCACCAACTAGACCATAATGGCATTTTTTAAACAAAGGTGCTTCTTTATCATTATTAATAGCCACAATACAGCGAGAGTGGCTCATACCTGCTAAGTGTTGAATAGCACCAGAAATACCACATGCTATGTACAGCTGTGGGCTTACGGTGTGTCCGGTTTGCCCTACTTGCATACTATGAGGACACCAGCCAGCATCTGTAACAGCCCTGGAAGCACCAATAGCCACATCTTTTCCTAATTGATCTGCTAATTCTTCCAATAATTTAAAATTTTCTGGTCCTTTTAAGCCTCGCCCACCAGATACAATAATACCAGCAGATGCTAGATCAGGGCGTTTTTTATGTTTTTGTGGCTCTATACGAGAAAGCTTATAAGTGGTTTTTGAGTGACATTGATAAGAGTGTGTTTTTTGAGTTGCCACATGGTTATTTAACACACATTGTGCAGGTAATTGATGCGGACGAAATAACAAGATAGGGCATGGGCTATCGCTCATAGCAAGGCTTACTTGAGCGGAACATTTACCAGCATATAAAAATCTCTTTATAACCCATTGAGCTGTTTGATCATCATCTTGAATGGCAGTAAGCTTTAAAATATCACTTAAAAATGGAGCTTTTAGCCTTACAGCTACACGAGGTAAAACTTCACTATAAAAAGGAGTGGACATAGCCAGCACTAAGTCTGGTTTTTCTTGTTTTATCACTTCGGCTAGAGCTTGTGCACGGTGCTGAGCCTCCCCGGGGTCTGATTGTAAGCAAGTAATGCTCCCAGCCCCTGCAAGTTGCAAAGTTTGAGCCAGCTGTTTTGAAACAGGCGAAAAGCAAAAGGCTTGAGGTGTCCATTTATTTTGATAGGCGAAAGACAGAAGTTCTAACGATCCAGTAGAAGCTTTTGTGCTGGCAAAATCAATAGGAATAAGTACTTTTTTATTAGATGCAAACATGGTTATAATAGTTTCTCGTTTTCTTTTAAAAGTTTTACTAATTCTTTTGCTTGTTCTTCTGGAGTGCCAGATAAAATATGAGCTTTAGGACTTTTAGAGGGCTTTTGATAATCAGAAAAACGGATAGTAGCAGGAGAGCTTAATTTTAAATCAGATAGCTTTATTGTTGTAAGGGGCTTTTTTTTAGCTTGTATAATACCCGGAAGAGTGGGGTAACGAGGCTCGCGAGTGCCTTTATCTACAGTTAATAAAACAGGTAAGTCTGTAGTAATTTCTTCTATTATGTCAGACATCGTTCTTTCCACAATGATTTGCTTAAGATGGATTTTTTTTAGCTTATTTACAAAACCAATATGTTGAAGGTTTAAATGTTCTGCTAGCATGACTCCTGTGGCAGAGTGATTTTCATCCACACCTAATTTACCAGTAAGAATTAAATCAGGAGCTTGGTCCGGAAAAAACTTACGGGTAGTAAGGGCTATTGCTTCGCTTACAAATAAAGGGTCTGACAGGTGAGAGCGTTCACTTTCTAAGCATTCGACAAGATAAGCATGGTCTGCACCCATGGCTAAGCCTCGTCTTAAAGCAGTTTGTGCTCTTTGAGGTCCTATACTTATGATATGCACTTTTGCACTTTGGTCTGATGGCTGTAGAGTTTCAGCAATTTGCAAAGCCATTTCCAACGCAAATTCATCGTAAGGGTTGATAATCCATTCTAGTCCAGATTCGTCAATCCCCTGCCCTTCAGCTTGTAATTTAATTTGGCTGGCTGTATCAGCCGTTTGTTTTAAGCAGACACAAATATCCATGTTTTACCTCTTGATTATGTTTTACCTCTTGCAATTATGTATTCTACAGTTATAAATAAAATTAGAGAATATGAAAAGTATTTTTATTTCATCTATTATATGGAAATGTTTAATGGGGTTAAGTGGTTTAGGGCTCATTATTTTTGTGTTAGTACACATGATGGGCAATTTACTTATTTTTGCCGGGGCTAAAGCCTATAACTTGTACGCTCATCAGATGACTCAAAACTGGATTATTGTATTAGAACTAGGTCTAGTTTTTTTATTTTTATTTCATATTGTATTAGCGGTGTTTTTAAGTTTAAAAAACATTTTTGCAAGTGGGAAAAATTATGCCTACAAGGCAAAAGGCGAAAAAGCTACAGCTTTGTATCAAAAAACTTTATTAGCCCAAGGGGCAGTGATTTTAGCTTTTGTTATTGTGCATTTAATAACATTTAAATTCGGCACTCATTATGAAGTAAATTATGGCGAAAAAACAGTAAGAGATTTATTTCGTTTAGTGGTAGAAGTATTTCAAAACCCTTTGGTGATTGCATGGTATTTAGTGGCTTTAGGGGTGTTGTTTTTTCATTTACTGCATGGGTTAGAGTCGGCGTTTAAGTCGTTAGGGGTAGGAGAATCTACTGCAGGGGGGATGTGGATTAACCGATTAAGCAAAGCTTATGCTGGTTTTGTGATAGCGGGTTATATGGCACAACCACTTTATGTATTTTGTTATTTTTAAAGATTAAGGGAGATTGACAAGTGAATAATAATTTACCATTTTCCAATAAAATTCCAACAGGTGCTTTAGAAGGCAAATGGGACAAAAAACGAATGGATATATCGTTAATAAGCCCTGCTAGGAGGTCTCAGTACAAGCTTATTGTGGTGGGTACAGGTCTTGCAGGTGCATCGGCAGGGGCAACTTTAGGGGAGTTAGGTTACCAGGTGCAAGTATTTTGCATACAAGATTCTCCAAGAAGAGCCCATTCCATTGCTGCACAAGGGGGTATTAATGCTGCTAAAAATTATCAAGGCGATGGGGATTCCATTCAAAGGCTTTTTTACGACACCATTAAAGGGGGTGATTTTAGGTCTAGGGAGGCTAATGTTTATCGTTTAGCTCAAGTATCTAATCAAATTATTGATCATTGCGTAGCTTTGGGTGTGCCTTTTGCCAGAGAATATGGGGGGTTGTTGGCTAATCGCTCTTTTGGTGGGGCACAAGTGTCGCGTACTTTTTATGCTCGCGGGCAAACGGGGCAACAATTATTATTAGGTGCTTATAGTGCTTTAATGAGGCAAGTGTCAACAGGAAATGTCACTCTGCACCCAAGATATGAAATGATGGATTTAGTGGTGTGCGACAATTCCAGCGGACACAAACAAGCAATAGGCATTACGACAAGAAATTTAGTAACAGGTGAAATAGAAAGTCACTTTGCCCATGCGGTGATTTTAGCCACAGGGGGGTATGGCAATGTGTTTTATCTTTCCACCAATGCTATGAGCTCTAATGCAGGGGCTGTTTGGAGGTGTCATAAAAAAGGAGCTTATTTTGCAAACCCTTGTTTTACACAAATTCATCCTACTTGCATTCCAAGGTCTGGTCATTATCAGTCAAAGTTGACTTTATTATCAGAGTCTTTACGAAACGATGGCAGGGTATGGGTGCCGTTAAAGGCGAAAGACCCGCGCCCTGCAGGGCAGATACCAGAAAATGAAAGAGATTATTATTTAGAAAGAATTTATCCTGCCTTTGGCAACCTTGTGCCAAGGGATTTAGCCTCTCGTCAAGCTAAGTTTCAAGTGGATAAGGGTCGAGGTGTAGGTGGCACAGGGGAGGCTGTGTATTTAGACTTTAAAACAGCGAGAGAAAAAGTAGGCACAAAAGTTTTAGAAGAAAAATATGGCAATTTATTTCACATTTATGAAAAGATTACAGGTGAAAATCCACGGGTTACACCTATGCGTATTTACCCAGCAGTGCATTACACTATGGGGGGGTTATGGGTAGATTATCATTTAGAAAGTACAGTTAAGGGGTTATTTGTATTAGGAGAGGCTAATTTTTCGGACCATGGGGCTAATCGTTTAGGGGCATCTGCTTTGATGCAGGGTTTAGCAGACGGGTATTTTATTACTCCTATATCGGTGGCTCATCATTTAGCGGGGCTTACTTTACCATCTGAGCAAACACAAAACAGGGCATTTAAAGATAGTCAAAGTCAAGTGAAAGATCGGTTAGACACTTTATTAAACATTAAGGGAAAGTGTACGGTGCAGACTCTTCACAGGAAGTTAGGGCATATTTTATGGGAGCATGTGGGGATGGTTAGAAGTGAAAAAAGTTTAAAAACCGCTTTAGAAGAGATTGCTGTTTTAAAAGAAGAGTTTTGGAAAAATCTTTTAGTATCTGGCAGTAGTGTAGGTTGTAATTTAGATCTAGAGCGAGCGGGGCGGTTAGCAGATTTTTTAGAGTTAGGAGAGCTTATGGCACAGGATGCATTGGCAAGGCAAGAATCCTGTGGATCGCATTTTAGGGTAGAGTATCAAAACGAGCAGAAGGAGGCTATGAGAGATGATAAAAACTTTTGCCATGTATCAGTTTGGGGGTTAAAAGGTAGTGCAAATAATAAGTTAGATTGGGATTTTTACAAAGAGCCATTGACTTTTGAATCAGTGCCTTTAAGTGTCAGAAGCTACAAATAATTTAACCAAAGGGTTACCATTCCTATAAAACAGGGGTTGATATTTACCTGAAAATTCAAATAACACCTTGCGAGACATACCCGTGTTGTCTGGGTCTGCTAGCTCTAAAAAAAGAGCTTTTTTGGACTGCTTTAACTTTTTGTTTTGATTTTTCAACATACTTATTTTGACTTTCCTTTATCCTCTGTTTTGCTTTTTTTACATAAAACTTATCTTTATCGCCACCTATAAAATTTCTGTTTAAGTTTAATGATGCAATAGCAGTACTTCCTGATCCTAAAAATGGATCAACTACCAAGTCACCAACCATAGAATGTTTTGCGACTAATGCTTCCATAAGCTTTAAAGGTTTTTGGGTGGGGTGGATTCTTTTTTCCCTATGTATAGGAAGGGCATAAACCCCAGAATCATATTGACTATTAAAAGTGGGCTTTCCACCTTTTACTCCAAAAACAGCAACTTCCCGTGAATTACTTAAATAAGCACATTGTGAATTAATAGGTACGGGGTTTGTTTTTTGCCATATAATAATCCTTATCATACTAAAACCCGCTGATGTTAAAGCTTCTTTAAGATGAGTAATTTTCCATAAGTCATAAAAACAAATAATTGTGCCACCATCTCTTAAAGCTTTAAAGCTTTTACCCGCAAAAGTGTTTAAATCTATTTCTGTATGATCCCACTTGCCAAAGTCCATTGAGACAGCAAATCTTTTAATTGAATTTTTACCTAAGTTTTTAAAACCTGTTTCCTTTGAAATAGAATAAGGCGGGTCGGTTAAAATTAAATCCGCATTGGATACACCTCTTAAAATCCCTTCAAAATCACCTGTTTTAATTATATGTTTCCTGATTATTTTCTTCATAATAATTAAAACAATATAATAACTTTATTGTATTTACATAACAAAAAATGACGTAACATAGAAAGGCACGATTAAAGTCTTGCTGTTATTTTTTAGACTTTTGACTTGGGAAGCATATCATCTTTTTAAAAAAAACCTCAAGCACAAGGCTTTTTACTAAAGTTTGTGGGGGGCGGTGTGCCGAAAAGCTTTGTATATTAAGGGGGAGCTAAGTCTTTTTCTTACCCCGAAAGCTCCCCCCTACTCTTATTTTTATTACATGTTGGTTTTTGGATTAAAACCTATTATCTTTAACACTATTTTTTTTTGTAGTATTAGCTCCGTATTCTATTAGCATTTTTACTATTTTTTTCCTCCCAAATTTAGTAGCGTAATAAAGAGCAGTATATCCATATTCATCTTTATCATTAATATTAAAACTCCCTTTATCTAATAACTCTCTAGCTTCCGTAATATGACCATTTGATACAGCCATTATTAGACTTTGATGGTCTAATTCACTTTGTGATGGCATATTATCTTGAGCTAAGCTTGTAAAATTAAATAACAAGCAAAGCGGGATTGCAATAAATAGAGTTTTCATAACTGTTTCCTCCTTTTTTTTGTTAATACCTTATTTTTCTATATCCTACTGGTAAAAATAATGCAAGTTTTTTTATTTTAAGCCTTTTAGTGGGTGTAATTTTTACACTAAATTTTTAAATCCAGTTATTTTGCGTACATATTTAATGGGAGGGGTGCGGGTAAAAGGGTGGCTTTGGCTTTACAGATGGCTTAGCTGGAAGTTTTACAGGTGCAGGTGGATTAGTATGTGGTGGTGGTGGTTGCTGAGGTTGAACAGGGCATAATTGTTGATTAATAAACCTTGTAAGGAGAACGCTATGTATTATTTAAAAATCCTTATTTGTTTTCTATACTTTTAAACCAAAAGGCTGGAGGCTTTAGATAACCAAAAAAAAACATTAACAAAGAAAAATTTTTATATTATCTATTATAAATATGAGGAGGCTATTATTTTTTCTTTAAGACCTGTAGACTTAGAAAAGTATTACACAAATAAGCAAACTGTAAAAAAATGCTTATCTGTAATAGCTAAAAGCTTAAAAAACTATGATTATGTAATAGAGCCCAGTGCAGGTAACGGTGCTTTTTTAAAACAAATAAATCATAACAATAAAATAGGGATTGATATCGAGCCAGAAGAGCCTTCTATAATTAAGTGCGATTGGTTTAAGTTTAAAATAAACCCACAATATAAAAAAGTTATCGTTATAGGCAATCCTCCTTTTGGTAAATACCACCGTTTAAGTGATGCTTTTTTAAAACAAGCTTTTTCTTATAACAATGTTCAAACTATAGCCTTTATATTACCAAACACTTACAATAAACACAGCCGACAAAAAATTATCCCCACTGGCTGGCGAATTAAACATATTTTAAATTTAGGTAAAAATTGCTTTATATTGAATGGAGCAGAAAAACATATCCCATGTTCTTTTTTTGTTTTTGATAAATCTAAAGGGAAAGACTTAAGGTTTGATCTTAAAAAAGCAAAAACTAAGGACTTTTATTTTTCTAACCCTACAGAAGGTGATTTTTTTGTGTTTGGTGCTTGCCCTAAAAAAATAGTTAAAACTCCACACCCAAACAATAGAGGGTATTTTATTAAATCTAAAATAGATATAAATAAACTTAAAGAAAGGTTTAAAATAATAGATTGGAAAGGAAACTCCTGTGCTAATGGTGGTGTAGCATGGTTTACAAAATATGAAATAATCCAGCAATATAATCAATTTCTTAATTCAAATAGGCAATTTGCATAAGTATTGTTTTTCACCTCGCCTAAGTTTTATTATTATTTTTCGTTTTATTTATAGTTATTTTTTTTCATAATAAGCCTCCTTGTTTAAGTGATGTAAAATCCTATCTACCTATTAACTCTAGTAACTCCAAGGCGATAACCATCATCTCTTGGGTTAATGTTTTCATGTATCCTGCAATTTTTTATTATAATTTCGTCTGAAAAGCCCTCTAAAGCACCCCCTCTTAGTGTGTGACCGAATGTTCCAATGCATAAATTAAGAGCGTGGTTTTGAGCTTCTGTCTTTGTCCTACCCATAACTTGTACTGTCCCTAACCAGTCATCAAAAAAAACATCATCTTCATAACAATTACAAACTGCAAAAGTTGCTGAATTTAGTCTGTTATAAGTACGAATATCAGTACCATCTTCAGCACGATATTGAGCATTGCTTACAACAGTAAAAACCATGCTTAATAAGCTAATAATAAATAACTGTTTCATAATTATTTCCTCCTATTATAGTTATAGTTATAGTTTTTTAATAATATAAGAACTAACTTAACGACTAAGCGAGAAAACCAAGATGTATCAGATGAAAGTAACATTCTGGATTCCTGCCCTCATTCAGGAATGACAGCTGACGCAAAAATAACAGCTGACGAACACATCTTAAAGGTAATTTTATAACAAACATTTTATTAATTTGTGCAAGTGAAAAAACCATGCTTAAAACCAGAATTGCATTTACTTGTAAAAGAGCTTCATTGCAAAGGGAAAAACCATGCTCAAAACGAGTTCGGATTTGATACAATGCGGAAAGCTCGTAGGGCTTACGCTTTGTAGCAAAACGCATGTTTGAGCTTTTGAGTATGGTTTTTCCCTTTGCAAAAAAAGATTTAGCTTCTTGCTTGGTTTTCTCACTTATTTTAAGAATCTGATTTTTTACAAACTGTACATTATACTGACTTGATAAGACTTGATAAGACTTGATAAGACTTGATAAGACTTGATAAGACTTGATAAGACTTGATAAGACTTAAACTACTCATATTAGCAATTATAAATATTTTTTCATAAATTGCAAGCTTTATTTTTAAAAAATGAGCCAAAATAGGACTTTCGTATAGGGTTTTTAAGTTTATCACCTCTTAAAATATCTTAAAAATAACCCGCTAAAGTTGTCATGACCCAATAATAATTACAAACTACTGCTTTTTTGAGTGCTTTTTTTGTAGCTTTTTCAGCTCTGCTTTTGATAGCCCTGTCGCTTTACAAATAACTGAAGTATCCATCTTGTTTTTTAAAAGGCTTAAAATCACCTCTTGCTTGCCTTCTTGCCTGCCCTCTTCTTTGCCTTCTAGCTTGCCTTTTTGCATGCCAGCAAGCATACCTTTTTGCTCGCCCTCTTGCCTACCTTCTTCTTTTATGTATTCTCTGATGTTCATATATCCTCCTTTTGGAAATATCCCCCATTTAACCGCTTGTTGCTCTATCCTCTGCCATAACTCTTTTGTCATATTAGGCACTACCTTCCACACATAATTACTTATTACTAACCCTAAATCCTTACCCTTGCAATTATCAAATAACCTGATAAGCTTTTTTAACTCCTTCTCATCTGCCTTTAAATCCCATGCTCTCTTTAATAAACTTAAAAAACCCCTACTCTTAAATGCTTTGCTCCTTATAGCTTGTGCTACCTTCTTATCATGAATATCTATTACCTTTATACTATAATTTAGCATAACTTTTTGTAAAAAAGAAGGTATTTCTTCTAAAAACTCTCACATAAGCCACTTTTGAAAGCTCTTTTCCTTCTCACCCAAGTTTTATTATTATTATTTTTCGTTTTATTTATAGTTATTTTTTTTGCTTATCATCTTCTTTTTTACTACGACACCCATATATATTATTCACAATATTCTTAACTCTACTTATAAATAATTTTTGTTTGCTTGTTATTTTACTTACCTCCTTATTTAAGGAATAACTAACACCACTAAAATTTTAAGTAACTTCTCTACATTTTCGCCTCCTTTGTTTGTCTTTTCTCGGATTAAATAAATCTCATAAGGTATTTACAATATTAAAAATTGAGGGCTGAAGTATCGGAATACATCAGCCCCGCCAATTAAGACATATAGCGTATGTAAAAGCTGTCTCACGAACCCTTACACACTTTACACTCACTACAAACACAGGAGGTATTAAATTAGTGAGCATACCCTTTTAACCTTTCTAACCCTAGTTTAACTGACATTTTCTTGATCCACTACAAGCTGCTGTTTTTGTAAAAGTATCTTTATTCGCACTAGACTTACAAGGTTTTGACCAGTTTGTAGCTGTGGTACAAGAGGAAGGCTTACCAGTATTGTCATTTACACAATCAGGAGTAGGACAATTTATAGTAGTACAAGTCGCAGGGCTACTACCAGCATCATAAATATAGGACGCCTTAGCTTGGTTACAAGATATATCTTCACCTCCTACCTGTGGTGCTCCCGCATTGTCAACACATCCTGAAAAACCACTATAGTCCCCTTGTCCAGCACTTAATTCAAAACACCAATCATCTGGGCTTGTAGAATCGTCTGTTTTCCAATTAACAGTAAAATCACCTACTGCTTTACTTTTTATTGTACGCATCATTTTATTCTGATCAATCGAATGTGGTTTATTACCTAAACTTTCCTCTATTGTCATTGTCCTGTGAGGTACTAATAAGATAGACTTAATAACACCAACCTTTACTGTCTTTTTATAACTTGTATATTGTGGTACTGCTAAAGCTGTCAGTAAGGTAATAAGCCCTAAGGCTACCATAATTTCAATCAAGCTAAACCCTTTTTGGTTTAAAAGCTTAAAGCTTTTACATCGCTTGCGTGTAAAAAATTGTTTTATTTTATTCATTGTATCCTCCTTGTGGTTGTTTGTTATTGTTGTTTGTTATTGTTTATTTTTGTTTATCCGAGAATCATATCCCCGTAGCTCTAAAGCCTCGGAAGCTCCAATCCCCTTCAAACCATAATCCCATTCCATACCTCTAATCTTTAAATTAGAGTTGTACTTTTCAGCATGTTTTTTTAATATTTCTAACTTATGATCCATTTTTTGTTGATAAGCTTTAAACCCTGTATATTTATTGTGGTAGTAAAGCCCAAAAAAGCTAATACCCATAAGGTTTAAACTAAATTGCAAAGCTAATAAGACAGCTATAAATTTTTTGTCATATTTAGTAAGGTTAGATTGTTCAGACATAAATCCTCCTTAGTGTTTTAATTTGAGTTAATAAAAAGACAAAGGGGAATTTTACATAATGCACTTCATCACCTAAAAGGTGCTTTCTGGATTCCCGCCTTCGCGGGAATGACGACTGTAGACGCAGGAATGGCAGCTGACGCAGGAGTGACAATGGACGAAGGAGTGACAATAATGGATGCAAATAATGATACTTAATGTCAGAGAGGATTATTTGCCGGTGCAGGCTCCGACCCACGGACGGACCAAGTCGGCTGAAGCCACGGACGGCTGTCCTGCACAAGGCGAATAATCCTCTCTGCAAAAACAGACTTTTTAAACAGTAAACATGCGTGGATTCCTGCCTACGCGGGAATGACAACTGTAGACGCAGGAATGACGGTTGACGCAGAGGTGACAGCTGACGCAGGAATGACGACTGACGCAGAAATGACAAGCGATAAAATAAATAAAAAAGATAATTAATGTAATTCTTTAATGTTGTTCTTGAATAGTGAGAAAACCAATTCAAAACGAGTTCGGATTTAACGCAAAGTGGATGTGAAAACAAAAACATACATGCTACATTGCAGAGAGAAAAACCATGCTCAAAACGAGTTCGCACCCAAAGGGTGCTTTTTTTGATGATACTGCTTGCACACTCTACCCAATTACCAATCAATGATACTGTAGATAAATGTAACTTAAAATTAAAGAGCGGGAGGGGGATATTTTTTGGGTCCAAGCGGAGCGTCCCACAAAAATCTTCCCCTTCCGCTCTAAAATAAGAAGCGTTATCGGAACTTTGAATTTTGAGTTTTTTACTAACTAAGTGAAAACAATAAAGAGCGTTAGCTCTTTTACTCCCCCCGCTTATCAAGCGGGGGGCTGGGGGGGTATTAAATATTAATAGATTGTAACGATGTAACGATGTAACGATGTAACGATGTAACGATGTAACGATGTAACGATGTAACGAGTATAACATAATAGCTTCATATTGTCAAGCCTTTGCGTGCAAATAATCTGTTTAAAAAAAGTAAGCTTAAAAAATAGCATTAAAAATTATCTCCAAATAAATAGTGTTGTGCCTTAATGTTAGCTTTATCGGCAAGTTTGTAAAATACTTTATAGTTTTTTTTAAAAAAATCTGGACTTGTGGCTAAGTTTTAAACAGCGACAATTTTTGTCACCCCGCATCGCTCGCTAAAACCCGCACGGCTTGGGGCTAAGGTGACTTTTCTTTAAACAATCGCCCCAATCAAAAAAAAGTTAAAGTTTTTTTGTTTTTTTTCTAAAGTGTCTCATTATGAGACAAATTCTGTGGGTGTTAAGTGTTGAGTTTAAAGGGTTTTGGAGCGTTACTATTATAGATTTTCTGTGCCTTTTTCTATTAATAACTTAACAATATCTATATTTCCATATGTAAAATTTACACGCCTTAAAAAAAACTTGCAAAAAAAGCTTACTTAATAATAAGATTTGCATTGAAAATTAACTTTTTTTTTAAAAGAAAGAGGCTTAATTATGAAACACTTAACTTATTTATTTTTGGTTTTTAGTTTAACTATCCCTAGACAATCAAATGCTGGTGATACTGATAATAGAATGGTTTTTGGGCTTGATAGATCAGGAACAGTTCTTCGTTATCCACCATTATCACCCGAAGAAGAAAACAAAAGGTTATTGGATGATGGATTAGATAAAATCATCGTACAAGTAGGTCACTCATTAAGCGGGTTGGAAAATAAAGATGTAAAGAAAGTAATAAATAGTACATCAATAAACCTAGTGAGCGATATATTAAAAAAAGAAATAGGACATAAATATCCAGATATTGATGCTATAATAAAACGATCTATAATAAAAAAATTACTAAAACAATCTATGGAAAAAGAAACATATAATAATGAGAGATTTTTGATTTCAAACCGATCTACAGCATTGGTGGTAAATATGCTATACAATCCTAATAACCAAGTTGCAGAAGTACTATACATCTTATTTAAGGTAGCATCAAAAGCAATAGAAGTAGACATGGATCACCTTCAAGACGATAACAGAGTAAGAAAAGAGAGAATGTACGAAGTAATAAAAGAAGAAATAGAACGAAACCAATTACAGTCACTACCATCAGAGTTTATAAATACAGAATTAGCAAGACTAGTGAGAGCAATAGAAAGTAAGGGAAAAGACACACCAAAACCAGTGGTGCAAGAAGATAAAATAAACCCTAAAAGCCCACAACAAGTAACAAGTACTGACCTTTGTAAAAATACCTTTTAGGAAGTTGTAAAAAAGGGCTAGGGGCTTTGGATTTCCGCAATGCAGAAATAACGAGGTACAAACCGAGAAGGTATTTTCCTATAAAAAAACACCAAAAAGCTAGCCGTAGGGCTTATAAAAATTCAAGTTTTCAAACATCTTGCCGATAAGGTATAGTAGCAGGCTATAAGATAGAAAAACAAAATTAAAATTTTATTTGAAGAAACTAAACAGAAAAAGTAAAAACAACAAAAATGAGGAAACATAACTGATGAGATTAAACTTAAAAATTTGGAGGCAAAAAAGCCCCTCCCACAAAGGTCAATTTGTAGATTATACTATGCAAGGTTTAACACCTGCTATGTCTTTTTTAGAAATGTTGGACCAATTAAACGAGCAACTCATCACTCAAGGCAAAAACCCCATAGCTTTTGATAGTGACTGCCGAGAGGGGATATGTGGAGCATGTTCTATGGTAGTAAATGGCAACCCCCATGGTCCGCTTAAAGCCATTACAGTTTGTCAGCTTCATCTTCGTAGTTTTAAAAATAATAACACAATATGGATAGAACCTTTTAGAGCTAAAGCTTTCCCTATAGTGCAAGATCTTATGGTAGATAGATCGGCTTTAGATCGCATTATTATGGCAGGAGGATATATATCAGTTCGCACAGGGTCAGCACCCGAAGCCCATACCCACCCTACCCACAAAGCTTCTTCTGATAGAGCTTTTATTAATGCTGCCTGTATTGGTTGCGGGGCGTGTGTGGCAGTTTGTAAAAATGCATCTGCTAATCTTTTTACATCAGCTAAAATTACCCATTTATCGCTACTACCACAAGGGAAAATAGAGCAAAAAAGCCGTGCCAAACACATGGTAAAACAAATGGAAAAAGAAGGTTTTGGAGCTTGTACCAATACAGGGGCATGTTCTAGAGCATGCCCTAAAGAAATACCGCTTACTTCCATTGTCCGAATGAACAAAGAATACCTCAAAGCTAAACTAAAATAAGCTTTTTAATAAAAAAAGAGTAGGCGACTACTTTTTTCAGGAGGTAAAATCTGAAACAGATTTTAACCAATGGATTACCCACCATTATTTAACAAAGGATATTTTTTATGAAAACTAAATTTAAGCAAATCAAACAATTTATACATGATCTTTTTTTATAAAATATCATTGTTTTAAGTTAGAAAACTAAGTGTGAAAAAAATTGCTTGAGAGGCACGAAGCGTGAGGGGAAGATTTTTGTGAGATAATTAAACTTCTTTTGGGGAAAAACCATGCTCAAAAGCTTAGGACTCCGCGGTTTACCGCAAAGTGTTAGCCAAAGGCTACTACTTTGCGTTAAATCCGAACTCGTTTTGAGCATGGTTTTTTCACTATATCACCTAAAGTTTTTCTCCTAATAATACCTAAACTAGATTGTTTTTGTGGCAAAAAAAGCCTTCTCGGTCGGGCATCTAAAATATGAGGTTAGTATAGAAAGCCCGATATGTGAGAAGGTTACCTTCTCGGACGGGCTTGTTAGTAATTAGGACATTTAAAGAACCAAAGCCCCCGCGAATTGAGAAGAGTAAATAAAGGGCAAAAATGAGGTATTTTTAAAGATGTTTCGTCCCTTATAACTTTATTCCATAAACTTTTATCCTGTGCCTCGGGTGTTTTTTACCTTATACCAATCTCATGTTTTATACAAAAAATGTGCATTTATGAAAAAGTGTACAAAAAAATGTACATGGTATGGACATGTTTTTGTCCAAAAAATGGGCTTTTTTATTATCAGCATTGTTTTTATAGCTGTTTTTGCCTCAAGCACTAACTCAAAAGCTTACTTTTAAGCGTGGAATCGATTTTGCATGTAACTTATGTAGGTGCATCTTTTTAAGATACAACTTTTTAAGATGGAATAGGAGTAACATTATGAAAAACAAAGGAGCAAATAATGGCTAAAATTAAACCTGATACCAATAAAGCTTGCAAACAAGCTCAATCGCAAAACAAACAACCGAACAAAAAAGCCCCAAAGCAAAAGCAGAGCACAAATCAGAAGAAACAAAAGGGCAAAAGAGGCAAAGCTTTCTTGCACGATATTTTCTTTAAAGAAATCTACACTCAACCTAAGCATTGCCTAGACCTTTTCCGCTTAATATTCACACCGCAAGAAATGGCTCTTTTTAACTGGAACACTCTTAAATCAGAAGTTACAACTTTTATAGATCAAGATTCAAAAGAAAAGCGTACGGATTTGTTGCTTTCTGCAAGGCTAAAAGAGGCTCAAAATAAAACAGTGGGAATGCTTTTTTTAGTAGAGCATAAAAGCTCACAAGCACCTAATATTCATCAACAGTTACTGGAGTACCAAACATCTATTTACAAGAAAACAAAACTACCTATTATCCCTATTGTGATCTACCATGGCAGGCAAAAGCAGTGGAACAAGCCTTTAGCCTTTCAAGATAGCTTAAAAAGCTTTGAAGGTGCTTTAAGACAAGCATTCGGTAAAAATGTGCTGAATTTTAGTTATAGATTGCTTAACATAAGCAAGCTTAATATTAGGGATAAGAAGATAGAGAGCTTGCTTTCTCGCCCAGTGTTGTTTATACTGCAAAATATATGGAATTTAGAGTATAGCACGATAAGGGATTTATTTAAGTTAAGCAAGGTTATAAGTATAGGTAAAAGAAGGCAGTTAATAGATAAGGTTGCAGATTATATAGACAGATATGACCCGAACTTTAGTTGGAATGTAGTACGAAGTATAGAGGCTAAAACAATAACAAATAAGGAGGAAAGAGTTATGGCACCATTACAATACTCATTAGATGAGGCAAAACAAGAAGGTATGCTGGCTGGTATGCAAAAAGGCAAGCTGGAAGGCAAAGAAGAAGGCAGGCAAGAAAATATGCGACAGGTGATTGCAAATATGTTTCAAGAAAATGCAGATATTCCGTTTATTGCAAAGGTTACTGGAGTTTCGGAAGAAGAAGTCAAAAAGCTTAAAAATGGCTCTAAGTAAAAAACTTGTTAGTTATATTATCTTAAAGTTAGGAGGAAAGAGTTATGGCACCATTACAATACTCATTAGATGAAGCAAAAAAAGAAGGTATGCTGGCTGGTATGCAAAAAGGCGAGCTAAAAGGCAGGGAAGAAGTAAGACGACAGGTGATTGCGAACATGTTTCACAAAAATCTCGATATTCCGCTTATTTCAGAGGTGACTGGGGTTTCGGAAGCAGAAATCAAAAAGCTACAAAAAAAGCACTCAAAAATGCAGTAGTGTTTAATTATTACTTTTTTAAACAGATTGTTACACCTTTTTATAACACCTATTTTGTTACCGAATGGAGTTCACATTTATAATTCCTGAATGAGGGCAGGAATCTAGTCTGTCACTTCCAAAGCCAAAGGGGCAATTTTTTTGTGACACACTTCGCTTGGACTCAAAAAAAATTCCCCTTTGTCTTTGTCTTTGTCTTTGTCTTTGTCTTTGTATTTGTATTTGTATTTGTATTTATTATCATTTTATTCTAGTAATTATTCCTAGGGAATAAAAAAAACCTTCTCGGACGGGCTTGTTAGTAATTAGGACATTTAAAGAACAGCCCGAACATAATGAGAAGGCTATAGGGTATTTTTTTACCCTAAGCTTGTAAAACCAATTAAATCTCCTTTCATTTTTCTACTCCTTAATTTATGTAATAAATCCCGTCAAACTCGCATTTTCCATTTTTTGCTCCCTTTGTTTTTTTATAAAGCGTTTATATCGTAGCTATCACAGCTTGCATGTTGTGTATATGTATCTATCCTTACCCATGTTCCGTTATTACACTTCCACCTACAAGCATATATATATCCGTCCCTTGTTTCAGAGTTAGCACAAGTAGAAGTCACTTTTGATAGGTGCTTAGACCTAGGAGCTGTTACAGAACATGTACCATGTGTTAGAGTTGTAGCTGGACATTCTGCTCCGCACCAATGAGTGTGAAAATTTTTGCCAGATGAATTTGGAGTGTCAAAGTAGTTTTTATCAGTGACTTGGGTTTTTGGTTTGTTCCATAGTGTCCATGTAGATGGAAAGCATTTATAATAGCATTTCCCTCCGATATTATTACTTGTGTTATTTGCACAGCTACCTGTAATTTTAACATTATCAGAAAGAACCCCAGGTAATTGACACCCATGGTTAATGCCACTACAATCTGTAATTGGAGTACAAGTGTTACTTCCTGTTATTCCCCCGTTATTATTACATGAATAAGTACAAGTGCCTATGTATCCCCTTACACAGCTATCTGTTTTTGGGGTTGAGTCACCCTCTCGTACTACACGAACACCGCATTTATCAGAACTGTCCTCGCATAATACCCTTCTTGTTCTAGTGCAACCTGTATATGCAACTCCTTCATAAATTCCGCTGAAACCTTTCATTATCCCATCATCACATTTATACGCGCAATTCCCATAGAAACCAGCTTTACAGCTTCTTCTCACTATTTGTCCATGACTCATATCTGGAGTTATACTAGGGCATTTTTCAGGGTCAGGTGTATAACTAGTACCGTCATCACACCTTTTAGGAGTTCGACAAGTATGACTTCCTAACCATTCCATATTAAAACATCGATAAAAACAATTACCTAATAACCCATTTAAACATTTACTACTACCTCCAGCCCCGGGGTTTGTTGTACTCTTTTGAAAATATACATACTTACATTTTTCAGGGTCAGGTGAAAATTTGGTGTGACAGCCTGAAGTATCGATCTTACATGTATTAGTAACTTTATAAAAAGTACCCCCATAACATTGATACGAACAACTCCCTTTAGCACCTGGGATGCATCCAATGGTATAACCTAGGTTAGTGCCAGATAAAACCACTTTGTGGTCATACCTCCCAGATCTTATATAGCATTTATCAAACAGCAGTATATCAAGCGTACTTGCCCCATTATCCCATACAGAATTTGATAAATTTTCACATGCTGTTGGATAGGTACTACAAGTGGATTTTCCTCCAGATTCGCTATAGGTACAAAGGGGGTTAGGCGTATCATCAGCGGTAGTTGCACCTTCTGGGTTTCTAGCATTACAGCATTCCCGACCTCCAATAGCTAAGTCTTCGCACCTTAACATTAAATTTCTACAACACCCTGGATCTTGGTGTTTTAAATCATTTTTAGTACAAATTTGTCCTCGTACGGTGGGAACATGCTCTGTAGATTCACTAAAAAAAAGAGGGAGAATAACAAATAAGGCAAGTATTCTCATTTTACCCCCTGCTCTTTTCTAAGAGTTTTTATTATTTTATCTTGTGCTTTTATTTGTTGTTTAAAAAACCTATTCTCTTTTTTTAATTCTTTGTTTTCTTTTTCTAAAACCTCAAGCCTTTTACCTATATCTAATATAGTAGCTTTTAGTTTGTGTATATTACTAAAAATAGTGTTTAGTGTTTTTACTACATACTCTTTAAAAGTATTTAAATTATTAAACTTATTGGATAAAGCTTTAATACCAGCCCATAGTGTGCCATAGATAGAAACCCAGTCGGGCTTAGGAGGCTTGCCCTTGTTTTTAATTTGCAGGTGCTTAGGTAAGTCTTCTGAAATAATACCCATGCGTTTATGCTTTGGGTGATCTTTATTATAAAAGTAAGTAAAAAGTGGAGTGTTGTTTATTACACTTAATGAGTATTGATAATTTTTAAAAGGGGTAATAGTGTTTTTAAAGGTCCTTGACGATGCGGGAGCTACCGAGCTTGGGACTGCGTCCCGACAATTTGTGTATAAATCACAATCTACATAAACCTTATTTCTAACATAAAGGTTGCCATTGACTACAAGTCCAGTATTACCTTTTAAATACTTAACATTAGTAGTACTAAAAAAATCAACGGCATCATTTTTTTCTGCGGGCGTGCCTCCGCCTGTACATGTTGACGGGTCGGTGTTGGTTAGGTTTTCTTTACAACTATTCATATCGGGTAATATGCCAAAAAGTAAATTACCAATATTCAATTGACGATTGCCTGTCGCACTTATTCCGCCAGCTGTGGTTTTTGAGGCTTCGTGACCGATAAATATGTTATTATTTGCAGGTGTAGTTTTATCAGTACCAGAATTAAGTACTGTCCCAGCGTTCCGACCTATAAGTACATTATTACTACCCGTTGTGTTATTAAAACTAGCTTCAGCACCTATCACAACATTAAAACCTCCTGTAGTATTGTTTTGACCTGCCTGATTCCCTATAAAGGTATTTCTATTAGCTGAAGTGGTTTCTTTACCTGCACTTAACCCTATAAAAACATTTTTCGCCCCAGTGGTGTTTTTCTCACCTGACGCATTTCCAATAAAAATGTTTTGTTTCCCTTGTTGCCCAGTCCCCCCTTCTGTTTTGTTACCTGCTTTGTTACCGATAAAAGTATTACCTCCACCATTTGTAAGGTTAACCCCCGCTTCATTTCCAATAGCTATATTGTTACGACCTGTTACTGGTTTTGATGTTGCGTCATTAGTCCACCTCCCTTTACCTGCCTGATAGCCGATAAATAAGTTTTTTGCACCTGTGGTGTTTCCGAATCCTGCTTCTCGCCCAATAAACACATTATCCCCACCTGTGGTCTTATTTCCCGCATTGTGTCCTACAAAAGTATTATTTGACGCTGATACATTATCCGCTCCAGCTCCAGCACCAATAAATACATGATTCCCACCTGTGTTTTTATTTCCTGCATAAGCTCCTATAAAAGTATTCCCATTTGTGGTTGTGGTTGCCATTCCTGTTTGTACTCCAATAAAGGTGTTTTCAGACCCACTATTAGCACGACCTGCACTTGGTCCAACAAAGGTATTACTTTGCCCTCCTCCGCTATTTTGTCCTGCTAGTTCGCCAATAAACACATGATTCCTTCCTGAAGTATTGTTTTCCCCAGCATAAGCCCCTATGAAAGTATTTCTAGAGGCTTCTTTTTCGTGACTTGCTGTTGTAGCAGTGTCATCTTCTAAGTTTTCTTTTCCAGCTTGATAACCAATAAAAACATTCTCGAACCCTGTAGTGGTTTTACTTCCTGCATTGTTACCGATAAAAGTATTGCGACTACTTGTGGTTACTTTTCCTGCATTGCGACCGATAAAAGTATTTTTTCCCCCTGCCCCAGAATTACCTGCATTTAACCCGTAAGCAGTAGTCGTAACCTGTTTATTACCTTTTGTAGTACCACAGCCGACATAAATAGCCTTGGTTGTTCCTGCTTGATATTCTGTGTAACAATCAACACTGCCACCACCACCTGTGCCTTTGACTATGACAGCTGTACAGCTTGCTTGACATTTATCTACTGTCTTAGTAGTACTCCCAGTATGAGTATAATCACTTATGGTACAAGCCATAACATAACACCCTGTTTGATCTGCATTTGTACAAGTGCCACCAGACTTTGTTTTAAAAAAACCCCGTCTGTATTTGTAATAAACTTTTAACTGCTTTACTCCGCCTTCATTTTTTGTGGTATCTGGGTTTTTTAAAGCTATTTTTACAACCTCTAGTATTTCGCCAAAGTTACCAATTTTTATAAGTGGACTTCCCTTTTTTGTGAGCGTTGCCCCTGTTTTATTAAAAGTATATAACTCTTTTACTTTCCCTTTTAAATCTGTTGTGGGATCAGCCCCAGTGCCGTCATTGTAAAGTCCAATAACATCACCTGAGGTGGGGAATCCTCCTGTTTTAGGTGCTAGGTTACCTTGACAAGATGCCGTATGCCCTATTGTGTGAGCTAAGGAGGTGTATAATTGTTGTCTGTCTACGATTGCGTTTTGAAAGTTAAAAATCCTTAATGCGTCTATGTGGAGTCCGCCCGCCATAGTGCCGACAATCCCTAACAAACCTAAAGCCATAAGAATCTCAACCAAAGAAAACCCTTTGACTTTATTGTGTTTTAAAAATGTTTTATTTAATTTATGCATAAAGAAAACTCCTTAAATAATTTCTTATTTGTGCAAGTGAAAAACCCATGCTCAAAACGAATATTACCACCCTACAAAGAGGGTTATTTCTAATACATCTTTTTGCCGTACGGATGATTAATAAAAAGACAAAGGGGAATTTTTTTTGAGTCCAAGCGAAGCGTCTCACAAAAAAATTGCCACTTTGGATTTTTACATAATGCACTTCATCACATAAAAGTGACTTTCTGGATTCCCACCTTCGCGCACCCAAAGGGTGTTTTTTTTGACACACTCCTTGCACCCACAACTTAATAGCTGTCAATGACACAAAGTGCATGCTGGATTCCCGCCTTCGCGGGAATGACGGTTGACGCAGGAATGACGAGCGAGATTCCCGCTTTCGCGGGAATGACAATGGGAGAAAAAACAGATGCGAAAACAAGAATAACGTCTGACTAATACATCTCAAAGCTGGTTTTATAATAAACGCTTTATTATTTGTGCAAGTGAAAAAACCATGCTCAAAACGAGTTCGGATTTGAACACAATGCAGTAGCCAACGGCTAATGCTTTGTGGCAAACCGCATGTTTGAGCTTTTGAGCTCGGTTTTTTCACTTGCCTAGTAAAGAGGAAACCATAAAGAGCGTTAGCTCTTTTACTCCCCCCGTGAAAACGGGGGGCTGGGGGGGTATTAAATATTAATAGATTGTAACGATGTAACGATGTAACGATGTAACGATGTAACGATGTAACGATGTAACGATGTAACGATGTAACGATGTAACGATGTAACGATGTAACGATGTAACGATGTAACGATGTAACGATGTAACGATGTAACGATGTAACGATGTAACGATGTAACGATGTAACGATGTAACGATGTAACGATGTAACGATGTAACGATGTAACGATGTAACGATGTAACGATGTAACGATGTAACGATGTAACGATGTAACGATGTAACGATGTAACGATGTAACGATGTAACGATGTAACGATGTAACGATGTAACGATGTAACGATGTAACGATGTAACGATGTAACGATGTAACGATGTAACGATGTAACGATGTAACGATGTAACGATGTAACGATGTAACGATGTAACGATGTAACGATGTAACGATGTAACGATGTAACGATGTAACGATGTAACGATGTAACGATGTAACGATGTAACGATGTAACGATGTAACGATGTAACGATGTAACGATGTAACGATGTAACGATGTAACGATGTAACGATGTAACGATGTAACGATGTAACGATGTAACGATGTAACGATGTAACGATGTAACGATGTAACGATGTAACCAGAATAGCACATAAGCTTGATTTTGTCAAGCTTTAACAAGGTGTTTATAAGTAAATTTACTAACCTCATATTTTGCTTATCGGTAGACCTAAAAAAAACTTTAGTCTTTTTTTAATTTTTTTTATCTCGTACCTAAAGTGTCTCATTTTGATACACTTTGGCGGGGTGTACTGTGTAATGTAACTCCTCTAAATCAATCTAAAGTCGTGGTTTTATGATGTTTTATTTACAGTTTAGCCAACCATTTACTAGCATAAAGTATTTGATGCCCAGCAGAGGTTGTTTTTTCTTTTTCCAAGCACTTAACGAGTTGTATTTTTTTTGTAGCTAATGGTAGGTCTTTCGCAAAGCAATCAAAGCTACTTGAGAGTTTATCGTCTTTCCATTTAGCTTCTATTATTTGCTTTGGAATGTCATTTTTAGTCATTAAAAAATCTATTTCTTTTTTATCTTTATTTCTTAAAAAGAAAAGTTTGCGATTTTCTCCATAACAATCTTCCCTAAAATGATTATGTTTAAGAAGAGAACAAGCTACAAGATTTTCAAACCTTGCTCCTTTATCTGGCACTTGAGCTGTATCATAAAAATAATACTTACATTGTTTTCGTATAGATTTGGTAATGTTTTTGTAATACGGCGGAACAGAAAAAACAAAGTAAAAACTTTCTAACAGGTGCAACATTTTTTTAATTGTTTTACCATCACATTGTAATGTTTTAGCAAAGTTTTCATACCGAATGGTTTTACCAACAGTGGCTTTTAAAAGAGTGAGCAAGGTTTTTAATTGTGCTATTTTATGGCATTTATCTAATTCTAACATATCTTCTTTAAGAATAGCATCTGCATGTGTTTTTTCCCAACGATTATAAAAGGCAAAGCTTTTATTAAAGTAAGGCTCTGGAAACCCCCCTACTTCTAAAAGCCGATTAAGTGCTTTATTGAGATCTACTTTAGGATTGATCTGATAAATTTCTTTTAAATCTAAAGGATGTAAGCGAAATGAAAAAAAACACCCTGCCAAAGAATCTCCTGATCTTTTATACACATCTAACTTAGCACTTCCGGTCACAATAACACCAGGTTTTAATCCTCTTTTTTCATACAATACTTTAAGCCACCTTTTCCAATTTTTTTTAATATGAAACTCATCAAAAACCAAATACTTGCAATTGCTACTCCATTCTTGTTTGTCTAAAATAAGACGATCTTTTGGATCAAAATAATTAAAATAGCAATGTTGATTTGTATTAGCATATAAATTTTTTGAAAGCATGGTTTTTCCACACTGCCGGGGTCCGGTAATAATCAAAATCTTATGTTTTAAGTCCTTTCTTAAAAAAGGCTCTAAATAACGATGTTTGTAAAACTTCATAAAATAAAATTTATAATAAAAAATACGATAAGGCAAGACTTTTTTGGACGATCATCCGAAAAAGTATAGACTTTTTCGGACAACTATCCGAAAAAAATCTAATTACTTTTTTTTAGATTGCTTCAAAATGATACACTTTGGCAGGCTATGGCTTTGGCTATGACCATTCAAAACCAATTAAAGCTGGCATTCTTTAGAGTTTAAATTGTGATATTCAGATATTTCAATTATCTATAACCCTTAATATACTAGATTTTTCAGCACACTTCCCTAGAAAAAACCATGAAAATTTTACACCCTTAAAAAATTATTTGCATTATTTTAACCCCTAAGATATACAAAATTAAGTTTTAAACTAAAAAAGAGAGGAAATAGGCTAAAAATATTTTACAAAAATCTTTATTTTATGTGATATTTTATTAAAAGCAAACTTTATCCTTAACCAGAAGGAGGTAAAAATTATGTATCGTTTATTAGTTATTGTTATTAGCTTGAGTGTATCTTTTAATGCTTATACTGGTGAGCAAAAAAGTGCTTACACAAAAGCATTGTATAATGCGATAAAAAGTGGTGATATTTCTAGCTTTAATTTAAAAGCGAACCCTGATATTGTCCATAGTAGAGATGATTTTTTTCAAAACACACCTTTACATATTGCTACTTTGTTCGGTCATAATGAAATAATAGTTCAGTTATTAAACGCAGGTGCGGATGTGAATGCAAGAAACAGAATAGGTGAAACACCTTTAGGATATATTGGGAATCGTAACTTAGAGGGGTTGAATATATTAATAAAAGCCGGAGCGGATGTAAATGCACAAGAAATGGACGGTACTACAGCGTTAATGATGGCTACTTATAAAGGAGTAGGTTCTGAAGATTTAGTGATTTCATTATTAAACGCAGGAGCTGATGTGGATATAAAGGATCAAGAGGAGAGAACAGCACTGGATTGGGCTTTGCATTCTCCACAATATAGTATAAGCACAACCAACCGTTTAGTGGAGGCAGGTGCCGATGTGAGTATTATCAAACCAGAATCTTTTACAATAGCTTTCAGATGGCTTGCCAGGATGAGAGAACAAGATAAAGCAATTTTCACAATGACCTATTTAATACAAATAGGAGCAGATGCAGATGCTTTAAATGTTCAAGATTTTATGAGAGGTGAAACACCTTTACATTATGCTATTCGTAGTGGTCATGAAAAAACAGTAGCTCAAATGCTAAAATATGGAGCGGATCCCAATATTAAAAACAAAAAAGGAAATACTGCATATTGTATGGCTAAAAAACAAGAACATGTATCTATAATGAAACTGTTAGAAGATAGCAAAAAGTTTTCTTGTTCTAAATAGCTATATTATTAGATATAACCAAGATGCAAGTAAAAAATATGATTTTAATTCTGCCACAATAGCTATGGGCTATGTGTCCATTGCAAACGGCACTACCTACAAGTGTAGAATCTAAAGTCGTTCCATCTAGCGTTTTTAACGAAATAGCAAACTCTTTTTTTAAAACTTTTCAATAATGGATTAAAAGATTAAGAGGTGTGGCGAGGGTCAAAAGCTACTCTAATACCTTCTCCTATAGAAATAATAATCATCAAGGTTGAAAATAAAGCAAGAGATGGGTACAAGGCTAACCACCAACCAAGGGTAAAATGCTTTTCTGCCTGCGACAATAACTCTCCCCAAGAAGGGGTCGGAGGCACCAAGCCAAAACCTAAATAATCTAAAATCACTAAACTAGAAATACCATTTGCTAACGAAAAAGGTGACAAAGTAATAATAGCCGTTAAAGCGTTAGGTAAAATATGCTTAAACATTGTTCTAAAATGCCCCATACCTTGCACTCGGCAAATTGCTACAAATTCTTTCTGCTTGATTTTTAAAAACTCTGCCCGCATATAATGAGAAATGTTAATCCACCTAAAACTTGCCATTAAAATAACTAACACCCAAAAATGAGACCCCCCACCAATTAAATCCACCAATGTAATAAGCAACAATAAAAACGGAACGCTCTCAATAATTTCTACACACCTTTGACTAATAAGATCTAACTTACCCCCTACAAAGCCCATAATACCCCCTAAAATTGTGCCTAAAGAATAAGAAATAAGCCACACCATAAGAGCAAAACCAATACTGTAGCGAAAACCATAAATCAGCCGTGCCAGTACATCTCGTCCTCTATCATCTGTCCCTAACCAGTTATCTTTTGTGGGCTTTGAAGGGTAATATGCTACATCAGTATTAGACTCAAAAGGGTCCCAGGTTACCAAAGGCCAAATAACCCAATCCTTTTTTGAAAAATCTAATTTTTTATAATGCACAACACTTAAATCTGTTTTTAAATTCAAATCAGTAGGATGATAATGCACTATGACGGGAAAATATATATCCCCTTTATAAAGCATAACAATAGGCTTGTTGTTAGCCCAGAACTCTGCCGTTAAACTTAAAAATAAAATAAAAATAAAACACCAACAGGCAAAAAGGCTTCTTTTTTGTGACTTAAATTTTCGCCACCTTTTAAGTGTGTCTGTGTTTTTTATTACATACTTTTCTATCATAAAAAAACCACTATCATGAAAAGTCAATCCTAGGGTCTACTAACACATAAGCTATATCAGAAAATAACCTTCCTAAAAGCCCTAAACTAGATTGAAAAAAAATTAAAGCCATAAGTAACGGATAATCTCTACTGATTAAAGAATTAAAACTCAATAGCCCCATACCATCTAAAGTAAATAGTTTTTCTATAATTAAAGAACCTGCTAAAAACACCCCTAAAAAAGAGCCAATACCTACCACTAATGGGATTAAAGCATTCCGCAGGGCATGTTTATAGATAATGACTTTTTCTGACAAGCCTTTAGCCCGGGCTGTACGAATATAGTCTAAGCGGATTTCATTTAACAAAGAATTTTTAGTTAAAATAGTTAAGGTGGCAAAAGAGCCTATCATATAACACATAATAGGTAACACAAAATGATGTATTCTATCTATTACCTTACCAAAAAAGTTTTTGTCAAAGTACTGATCGGAATATAAATCCCCTACGGGAAACAGGTTAAGCACTCCTCCACCTGTTAGGTAAGTTTTTAACAAAATACCAAGCATTAAAGGAGGTATAGAATACATGATTAAAATAACTACACTACTGCTAAAGTCAAAAAAAGAATTAGCTCTAACAGCTTTTGCAAGCCCTAATATAATACAAACAAAATAAGTAAGTAGAAAAGAAACAATACCAAATTGACAAGAAACAGGAAACTTAGATAGTATCACATCTATTACTGGCTCTTCGTAAATAAAGCTCTCGCCAAAGTCTAATGTGGCAATATTTTTAAGCCATAAACCGTACCTGACATAAATAGGTTTATCAAAACCATATTGTTTTTTCAGAGCCGACAATACTTCTTCTGAAATATGAGCAGAATGACCATCTCCACCACCTCCCTCTTGATTATTAGAAAACTGTAATTGTGCAATTTTTTGCTCTACAGGTCCCCCCGGAGCTAAATTAATCACAAAAAAACATACTAAAGTAATGCCTAAAAAAGTAGGCACAATAGCACATAATCTTTTTAAAAAATATACCCACATAATGTTAAAACACTCTTTTAGTCTCTTTATTTTTTAATTTTATATTCTGCTTTTTTCAATATATGAAATCACTATTAGTTATTTTTTAAGTTGTTTTTTTAAGAATCCACTTTAAACCTCATTTTTTAAGGTGAAAGGTACCAATACTCCTCACCTAAGCCATAACGATAAGTATCTTTTAGCATTTTTATTTTTTTACTATAAGCATAAAACTGTATAGGACCATTAAATAAAAATAAATAAGGATAATCTTCAGCAATAAGACGATATACTTTTTGAAAAATCTTTATTCTTTTTTGGCGATTAAGTGTTTGCCTACCTTTATTAATTAAAGCATCTACTTTAGGGTTGGAATAGCTAATAAAATTAGACCCACCTTTTCGGGCTGATTCTGAATGCCAAATTTGTTTGGGATCTATTTCCACTGAACCAGACCAACCTAAATGAACAGCAGAAAACTTTTTATCATGCAAAATTTTTAAAAACGCACTCCATTCCATAAAACGAATAGACATGCTAATACCATTATCCTTCAAGTCTTGTTGATAAATAGTTAAATATTTTTCCATATCTTTATTAGGCTCTACTAAAGTAAATCGAAACTCTTGTTTTTTACCTTTAATCATTTTATCTAAAACACCATTTTTATCTGTATCAGACCATCCAGCTTGTTTTAATAATTGACGAGCTTTTTTAGGATTAAATAAAATAGGTTTAACACTAGGGTCTGCATAATCACTCCACGCGTACCAAGGTCCTGTAGCTAAAATACTTTTTGAGTATCGAAATTTCTTATTTAATAAAGGTCTGTTCATTAAATAAGCTAAAGCTTTTCGCACTTTTTTATCTTGAAAAAGAGGCTTCGTTAAGTTCCAAGCAATAAAACCATAACCAGAAGGGCTTTTATTTTTAATTTCTTTTTTTATAATAGTCTCTCCCCAAGGTTTTTTATTAGTTTTTTTTATATAATCCTCTGCTGATAAACTAATAAAATCTAAATTACCAGCTGACATTCTTAATAACTCGTCATTGTCATCTGGTATGAATTTAAAAGTAATTTGTTTGATACGAAAAAAATCAGACTTTACCACCCGCCCCCACCAATGCGGGTTTTGAACTAAAATAATATGCTTTCCTCTATCGTATTTTTTTAAAATATAAGGACCACTACCTATAAGTATCCGGCTTAATTTTTTTGTTTTATCTTTATAAATATGTTTAGGGATAATTTGCATACCAGCTAAAATAGATAAATTATTAAAATATGTTTTACTGGCTTTAAATTGGACTTGTTTTTTATTTAAAATAGTAACAGAATCAATACCTTCATAATAGGGTAGTAAATGCACCCCTCCGAAACTAGGGTCTTTAACCACTTTAAAAGAAAATGCTACATCTTCTACTGTGAGAGCTTTGCCGTCATGCCATTTTACACCTTCTCTTAAAGTAAAAGTAAAAGTTTTTTGATCTTTTCCGACAACCCATTTTGTAGCTAAATGAGGCTCCCATTTATAAGTGTCAATATTACGCCATAATAACGACTCTATTACATGATTTTGCACTGTACTGGCTATCACATCGGTAGATCGAATAGGGTTTAAAGTAGAAGGTGTATTACCTAAATTTCTAAAAAGTACTTGCGATGATGGGTGAACCTTAGAAGGTTTGGAGTTTTCACACGCATTAAAAAAAAGTAAAAAAACACAACTTAAAAAAAAATATTTCATAACAAAAACATTATGTCATGTAAGCCACTCACAGTCACTATTTATTGCCATATCTTTTATTTTAATGATAAAAAATAACGATGCTGCTTTTTGGTAAAACACCTGATTATAAGAAATCTCAACTCATCGTGCTGGCAGTGCCTTGGGGAGTTACAACTTCTTTTGGCAAGGGGGCTGAAAAAGGTCCTCAAATGGTGGCTCATTGTTCGACACAAATGGATTTTTGCACAGCCGATGCTCCAGATGTAAGAAAGCACGGTATTTATTTAACCACCCCCCCACAATTTTTAGTGGATTGGAACACTCAAGCCTCTTTAAAAGCACAGCCTGTATTGGATTTAGAAGAATTAGCTCCGGGTGATTTTCCCGTCTCTTTAATACAAAACATCAACCACACCTGCCATAACATGGTGGAGTGGGTGTATGAACAAACAAAAAAAATCATTACGGAGGGTAAAAAAATTGCTGTGTTAGGAGGAGATCATTCCGTATCAGAAGGGGCTTTGCGTTTTATGGGAGAGCATTTTAAAGGAGATTTTGGTCTGCTTACCATTGATGCTCATGCTGATTTAAGAAAAGCCTACCAAGGTTTTAAGCACTCCCATGCAAGTGTTATGTACAATATCACCCAACAAGCTTATCCACCTCAAAAGTTAGTGCAAGTAGGGGTGAGAGATTGTTGCCAGCAAGAACTAGATACTATTCAATCTCATAACAATATTCATACTTTTTTTGATTCCCAAATAAAAGCACTCCTTTTTGAAGGCACATGTTGGAAAAAAGTAGTGGATACCATCATTAAACCCCTACCTCAAAAAGTGTATGTTTCTATAGATGTGGATGGCTTAACCCCATCTTGCTTCCCCCACACAGGTACTCCCGTACCAGGGGGCTTAAGTTTTGAGCAATTTTGTTACTTAATGACTCGCATGGTAAAAACAGGGCGTCAAATTATAGGTTTTGATGTGGTAGAAATAGCCAATCCTTTTGATAAAAAAACTACATTACCAGACGGCTATAACGGAGCAAGGCTACTTTATTTTATGTGTCAAAATATATTACTTAATTAACAAAATATTTAGCGGGCATGTTTTTTCTGCATGCTCTCTCTCATTTCTGCCCCTTCTATGCTAAGAGAGGTCCAAGGTAAAGCTAACAATCTTTCTGGAGCAATGGGTTCTCCCGTTTCTTCGCATAAACCATAAGAGCCTTTTTCCATACGAGATAAAGCCATTTCTATAGCAGATAATTCAGCATGGATCCGTTCATTTTGTTTAAGAAAAGCTTTTTCCTCTAAAAGTTGAGCTGTTTGATCCGCTTCATCACCTTTTCTGTTTTCAGAAAAAGACATGTTAGTTTGTGTGGTCTGCATTTGGTTTAATAAATTTTCTTTTCTTTGAATTAATTTTTGCCGGCATTTTTCAATAACTTCTTTGGATAAAATACCATCTGTAGATGTATGAGAAGATACACTGGTAGAGGTCTTTGTGGTTAATGGTTGTTTTGAATGTTTTACCATAGAGTTTTTTACCATAGAGTTTTTAGTTATCATGCTAACCTCCTTATTTAAATATCTACTTAAGTGTTGTAGTAATAACCAGTATTATTATATAGATTACTGAAAAGCAACTTAAAATTAGGAATAAAGTCTTGGTTTTTTATTATTTGTTTTTATTAGTGGTGGGGCTGGCTATTTTAGTGCTAGGATCTGATATTTTAGTGCGAAAAGCTTATTTGGTGGCTTGTGTCATGGGTGTGCGTGAGTTTATTGTAGGTATTTTGCTATTAGGTATGGGAACATCCGCACCAGAATGGGCTATCTCTACCCTTTCAGCTTTAAAAGATTTGCCTCATTTAGCATTGGGCAATGTGTTAGGCTCTAATATTTTTAATATCTTAGTTGTGTTTAGTTTGTTTCTTCTCAACCCTTATTTAAACCCTTACACTATTATACAAAAATTAAAAAAAGATTTTTGGTTTTTAATTTTAACTTCCCTTGTACTACTACCTGTTTTTTGGGACTACTTTTTATCTCTTACAGAATCTGTTATGTTATTTGTTATATTTATAAGTTATGTCGCTATGTGTTTTTATTTTGCTGGGTCCAGTACACCTGATAAGACACAAAAAAACCACACTGCGTCAAAAGATATGTCAAAAGGTGCGAAAACGGGCAAGCCATCGATTACATATTTATCAGGGATGATACTTTTAGGCTTTGCGTTATTAATAGGAGGATCTTATTTGACACTTCATGCCGCAGTGGCTTTAGGGAAAGTTATGCAACTGTCTGAACGAGTGATAGGTATTGTATTTGTATCAGTAGGAAGTAGTTTGCCAGAGTTTATAACTTGTATTGTGGCATTGTACAGAAAGCATCAAAGTATGGCGATGGGTAATATCATTGGCTCTAATATATTTAATACTTACGCTGTATTAAGCACGGCTGGTATGTTATTGCCTGCTAGTTTAGATGCTAAAACCGTTACAATGGACCTACCGGTATTATTGATAATGTATGCGTTCCTTACATTATTGTTTTTAAAAAGAAGCGGTAAAAAGACTTTTCGGCTATTAGCTTTAATTTACATTCCATTTTATATAATCTACATTGCTTTGTTATTATAAAGATGATCTTTAAGAAGCATTTTTTATTTTAATGCTAAATACATTTGAATAGCTGTTTTATAAGCGTCTTCTACTAAATAATGATCGTAGATGGTTTTGTAGAGTTTTTCTGTAGCTGGATGTTCTCTAAAATTCTTTAAAGCTTGCTTGGTGTCGGCTTGTTTTTTGGATGCTTGTTTTTTATCTGTTTGTTTTTTGTTCGTGTTTTTACTTACTGGTTTGTTGTTTGGTTTGTTTGTAAGGGGCAAGGGTGGTGGTGTGAGATTTTGAGGTATGGGGTTTTGTGTTAGGTTTTGTTCTGTAGTTTTTGTTGTAGTTTTTATTGTGGGTTTTGTTGTGGTTTGGGGTGTGTTGTGTGGTGTTGGATCAGAGTTTTTGTTGTTTTTTAGTGACATAACATGTGGTATTTATTAGTTTTTTAATAAAGAGTCAAGGTACAAGTTTTAAGGGTCTTATAATGGATATTTTATACGGTAAGCCGGTAGCTTATCAGATAAAACAAAATGTAAGTAAAAAAATTAGCCAATTTTTTAAGAGTGGTCACCATCCGCCTCCTACTTTGGTTATTATTTTGTTAGGTAAGCCATCTGCAGGCTTGGTGTATGTTCAGCAAAAAGTAAAGGCGTGCCAAGCAGTAGGTATTCAAGCACAGGTTGTTCAACTGCCAGAAGATATTTCTTCTATAAAATTACAGCAAAAAATCCAAGAATATAATCAAAACCCCAATATACATGCTATTTTAGTGCAACTTCCTTTACCAAAACCGCTGGTGTGGCAAGAGGTTATCTCGTGGATTCATCCTGTAAAAGACCCTGATTGCTTAACGATGGAAAATCAAGCTCGAATGTGGACAGACCATAACACACGGGTTTTACCTTGCACACCAGCTGGTATTATGAAGCTTTTGCATTATTACAAAGTACCTTTAAAGAAAAAACATGCTGTAGTTGTAGGAAGGAGCCATATCGTAGGGCTACCAATGGCAAGGCTTTTACTAAAAGCCCATGCCACACTCACTGTGTGCCATTCTCACACCACAGATTTATCTGCTCACACACAAACCGCAGATATAGTAGTAGTGGCAATAGGTAGACCTCAGTTATTAGATAAGTCCTATTTTAAAAAATCAGCTATTATAATAGATGTAGGGATTCATAAAATACACGAAAACGGCAAGACAAAACTGGTAGGGGATGTGTGTTGGGATGGATTGCAAACAAAAGTAGCTGGGGTTACTCCTGTACCCGGTGGGGTAGGACCTATGACTGTTGCTATGTTATTAGAAAACACTGTTCAATTAGCATTAGAGCAAAGCCGTGATACTTAAAACCACCCCTCTTATAGAAGAACATAGAAAAAACGGGGCTAAATTTATTAATTTTCACCAGTGGAAAATGCCCTTGGAATTTCAAACAGGTGCAAAAAAAGAGCATTTAAATGTAAGATCCCATGCCGGGTTATTTGATATATCGTATATGCACCCTATTCGCATCCGAGGTGATGGGGCTTTATCCACTTTAGAGAAACTTCTAACCAATAACCCTCACACTCTGACATCCGGCAAAGCCCAATACAGCCTATTATGCCAAGCTGATGGAGGTATTATAGATGATGTTATTGTGTATTGTTTTAAAGTACAAAAAGATTACTTATTGATAAGTAATGCCCCCCGAGGGCAAATTGTTTTAAATTGGATGGCAAAACATAACCCTCCCGGGGGAGGTAAAATTACTGATGAAAGTAGCACTTATGCTTTTATTGCCTTACAGGGACCTACCACTTACTCTGTATTAAAAGATGTTTTAGGTGCAGAGCAGATAAAAGATGTAAGCATGTTTCAAGGTCAGTTTTGTGATTTTCAACACTCTCTGATATGGGTTGCAGGCACGGGTTATACAGGAGAAAAAGGGGTAGAAATACTTGCCCCCGTATCAATCATTAAACATTTATGGCAAGCCTTACTCCATCAAGGAGAAATACATGGAGTAAAACCTGCAGGGCTTGCTGCCCGAGACACTTTACGATTAGAGATGAAGTACCCTCTATATGGTGCTGATTTAACAACAAAAGTGAACCCTTTATCAGCAGGTTTAGCTTGGGTAGTTAAAAACCCAGCCCCTTTTATTGGTGCAACAGCTTTATCCAAGATAGTGGTTAAAAAAAAATGGGTAGGGTTTTGCATATTAGCCTCTTCAGGAGGAGTACCCCGAAAAGGGCAAAGTATTTGGCATGATAAAGCAAAAATAGGGGAGGTTACCAGTGGAGCTTTATCCCCTAGTTTGAATAAAATGATTGGTACGGGTTTTGTAGATACCAAGTACAGCAAGCCTGGGCAGATTTTACAAATCGCTATCCATAACACACAAAATCCTGCAGAAGTGGTTGTCACACCTTTTATAAAAAAGTAAAATCTTACCTTTGAGAATAAAATGTTCATAGAAACTTTGATTTAAACTATTTTTAACTATTGTTTTATAAGGAGAATATTATGCAAAACGACAAAAAATCGGAGCAAAGTAAAAATCAACCCCCCCTTCCCCGTAGACTTACTGTACTAACTGATAATAATTATTATTACACCCGTACCCATGAATGGGTTTGTTTAGATGATCGAAACATAGTCACCATTGGTATTACTTATTATGCTCAAGATCGTTTAGGAGAGATAGTCAGCTGGAAATTACCACAAAAAGGGCAACACTTTGAGAAAACGGGAGTTTTTGGCTTAGTAGAAAGCAACAAACAAGTAAGCGACTTATACATGCCTGTGTCTGGTGAAGTTGTAGAAGTAAATGGCAACCTCACGCCGGGGCTGATTAGTGATCACCCTATGACAAAAGGATGGCTGATACGCTTAGAAATGAGTAGAGAAGCTGACTTATCGAATCTATTAGATCCCACAGCTTACAAAAATCTTATAGAAGAGGAAATTAAAAGCCTTGAGTAATAAAAAATTAGCCTGGCTGGCGGAACTGGTAGACGCGCATGACTTAGGATCATGTCTTTTCGAAGATGGGGGTTCAAGTCCCTCGCCGGGCATTATTATAACCACTTAAAGCCACACCATAAATATGAATATCACTGCCATTAGAACACCCATTTTTCGTCTCAAGCAAAATCTGGTCCACTTCATTATACAACACACAAAAAATGATATAAAAGAAAACACTATTTTAGCCATAACCTCTAAAATCGTTAGCCTTTCTGAAAACCGATTGCTTTCTAAAAAAAACATAGATAAAAAAACACTTATTAAAAAAGAATGTACTCATTATTTAGGTCAAATACAAATGGGTTACCATTTAACTATTCATCATAATTTATTAATACCATCTGCTGGTATTGACGAATCCAATTCAGAAAACAAAAAGTATATTTTATACCCTAAAAACCCTTTTCTTTCTGCAAAAAAATTATTACAGCTTTTAAAAAAGCAAACAGGTTTAAAAAACTTAGGAGTGATTATAACAGATTCTAGAACTTTTCCGTTAAGAAGAGGGGTGTTAGGAGTAGCCTTAGCCTATAGTGGCTTTAAAGGTATAAAAAACTGCATAGGTTTAAAAGATCTTTTTGGGCAAAAACTAAAAGTGACCACCATTAATATCGTAGATGCTTTAGCTGCATCAGCCGTGTTACTTATGGGGGAAGGGGCACAAAGCACACCTCTTGCGGTTATCACCAAAGCCCCTGTGGTTTTTACCAATAAAGACGATCACTTAGAATTAAATATCCCAGTCAAAGATGATTTGTACTCTCCTTTGTATCAGCACTTATTATAAAAAACTTGAGCTTTTGATATTTTTGCTGAAAAGTAAGTGAGTTGTATTTATGTATTTTTTATGCATTAAAATACACACCTTAAAAAGGAAAACCCATTGTGAAGTTAAAGTTGGATGTTTTTTCCCCTTGCTTAAAGCGTGGTGCGAAAGGAAAACCTAACTCTAAACGAAAAGGTCCCATGGGAGTAAGTATTCTAAGCCCCACACCCCAATTAGACCTTAGATCTATGGTAGAAATATCACTGTAAGCCACACCCATATCTATAAATAGCACACCAAACACCTTGGTCGCCGATGCTAAGGGTGCTTGAAGCTCCCAATTAACATAAAATGCTTTATCCCCTCCATAAACCCTCTTGGCTGCAGCATGTGGGTAAGGGTGTTCATATTGTAGAGCTTTATCAAAAAGTAATTGTGACCGTTTTTTAGGTCCGATAGTGAAAAAATTAAACCCCCTTAAATTGTTAATACCTCCTAAACGAAATAAACGATCAAAAGGTACTTGTGAGTTGATATTGTCTGTCAAATTAACATGATGATTATACTGAAAGTTAGTGCGAAACACAAATTTCCATATCAGTGGTTGATAAAACCTGACATTGGTTGACAAAGTAAGATAATTAAATTTACCTAATAACCCGTCATAAGCAATAGAATTACGAGAGTAAAAACCTGATGTGGGCCATAAACGATCGTTTCTTAAATCATACTCTACAATAAATTCTATAGGGTTACGCAAACCACTTGCTGTTTTTACGGGAAATAAGTTTTCGTCAATAGAGTCTGATAGTTCTATGTTTTCTAACCGATAATAAAAGAATAATTTTAAGCTATCCGTTATAGAACGACCAACAGTAATACCTCCTCCTACTTTTTGTTCGGAAAACCCTCGGTAAAGTGTACCCCCAGACAAACTATTCCAACATTGTTGTTTGCGTCTCTCTACATCCTGCTGTGATAATAATAAATCATCAGGTTTATTGAATGCTTTAGTGTTAACATTATGGATGTGTGTGTTTTTAGCTTCAATATATTGGTCACAAAGGGCAAGAGTTTTGTTTGCCCTTCTAGTATCATTCCATCTGTTCCACATAAAATCACCACCTACATACCACCGGGTATCTAAAAAATAAGGGTCTGTTATATTAATATTAAAATACTGTTGGTTAAAATTTAAGTTTGTATCTAAACCAACAGTGCGACCTGTGCCGAATACATTACTCTTATTGACTTTTGCACTAAACGATAACTTGTTGTACGCATTGTATGAGCCACTGATTTCTATAGCACCTGTCCTTTCTCTTTCTTTAACAGTCACTTCTAAATCTACTAAGTTATCTCTGCCTTTAATGGTTTTAGAAAGTATTTGTGCATCTTCAAAAAAACCTAATCGTTTGATATTAACTAAAGATTGTTCTTTTTTGTTTTCATTGTACAATTCTCCTTCAAATATTCGCATTTCACGGCGAACCACTTTATCTTTAGTTATGGTGTTACCAAAAATAAGAATTTTTCTAATATGAACTTTTTTACCTTTTTGAATTTCAAACAACACATGCATGGTTTTTTCATCTCCGGGTTGTGCAAAAAATTTCGGTACAACATTAGCAAAAGCATAACCTTTATTGCCATAACGGGTTTGAATTTTTTTAATATCTTTTTGGAATTTGCTATAAGAAAATACCTCTCCTTCTTCTGTCTCTAAACCTTCTTTTAATTCACTATTAGTGAATAAAGAATCTCCTGTAAATTGCATAGTACCCGCACGGTACTGATTGCCTTCATGAATAGGAATAGTAATAGAAATAGCTGTCCTATCTGGTGAAATAAATATGTCGGGACTCCCCACATGAGATTTCCAATACCCTTTATCTAAATAAATAAACCGAATGTTGTTTAAATCTGTTTCTAATACTTCTTGACTATAAGATCCTGCCGATGATAAAAAACTAAACAACCCACCAGGTTTTGTTCTAATAAATTTTTTTATTTCTTTAGAAGAAATGTTTTTATTACCTATAAAATGCACTCTTTTTACTTTGACTTTTTTATTTTCTTTAATACGCACAACTAATTGTACCTTTTCAGGGTACTTGGTTTTTTTTACTACATAAGATATATTAACTAAATAATAACCTTTTTTTTCATACTCTAGGTAAAGGTTTTTTATGGATTGTTGTAGCTTTTTATGGTTTAAAAAATCGTGAGGTAAAAACTGAAATATCTCATCTAATTTTTTTTTACTAAAACTTTTATTACCTTTGTAAATAAATTTTTCTACAATGGGTTTTTCTTTTACAGTATAGGTTAGCACACCTTTTGTGGAGCTTGTTTTTGTCCAATCTGCCAACACATCATAAAACCAGCCAGTGTTAAAAATCTTTCTTACATCTTTGCGTACTGCGGATTTTTTATAATACCCCCCCTTTTTTAAAGATAACACAGCAGTTACTGCTTTTGCCCGCACAATTTTATGCCCTTTAATCACAATTTTTTGAATCTTTAGTGGTTTTTTATATACAGCATGTGCTACCCCACTGGTGAATATAGGAGGTAATAACACGAACCACAAAAAAGCAATACGCCCATATAATAACTTCATAAATAATTTCAACATATTTTACTATTTAAAAACACAATCTATCGTGAGAAGTACAGCTTGTCAAAGCCGGAAAGAGCCATCTTGCATACATAACACTTTTGGGAAAGCTCTGGCAAAAACAGGATCGTGGCTAGCTGTGATCAAAGTAATATTAAACCGGCTACTTAGTTCAAAAAATAAATCCACGATTTGTGCAGAATGACGAGCATCTAAATTCCCTGTAGGCTCATCAGCTAACACTATTTCTGGTTGATTGAATAAAGCCCGGGCAATGGCAACCCTTTGCTGCTCTCCTCCACTTAACTCCGAGGGAAAGTGGTGTTTGCGATCCTTTAACCCTAAAGCTTCTGTTAAATGCTCCGCTTGCTCCATAGATTCTTTAAAACCCTTACCCGCTACCTGCCCCGCTAACATAATGTTTTCTAAAGCATTAAATTCTCTTAATAAATAATGAAATTGAAAAATAAACCCCATTTTCTGGCTCCGAAATTTTGCACGCTGTGCGTCATTTATTTTATTCATATCTTGACCTTGATAAAGCACACGACCGGAGCTAGGGCAATCTAAAGTACCTATAATATGTAAAAAAGTGCTTTTACCAACACCACTGCCTCCAGTAATGCATATTGCTTCTTTTTTTAGCACGGTAAGGTTGATGTTTTTCAACACTTCTACTTGAGCGATATTTTTGGTTTTAGTGCCCGTTTCCATAAGTGAACCTTTAGGGAAAGACTTACTTAAATTCTCGACTTGTAAAATAATATTATTATTCACACATCAACCCTTCTTTAACTGACATTTTTAAAGCTTTCCATGCGGGTACTATACAAGCAAGCAAACATATTACTTGAGAACATATTAACACCAAGCACACATCTTGCCCTCTTACCTCTGCTATAATAGTATTCATTTTATACACTTCTGCTGGAATGAGAGACCACACATCTTGCACCTTTACAAAAGCTTTAGCCATAAGCCAACCTGCCAACACCCCTAAAACAGTACCTACTAAACTGATAAAAAAACCCTGCAATAAAAACAAGTAAAAAATAAAACCCTTTGATGCACCTATTACTTTTAAAATACTAATCTCCCTAATATGATTTAACACAGAAATAGATAAATGGGAAAAGACATTAAAAGCCCCTGCTAAAACCAATACCATAAGAATAAAGAAGATGAGAAATTTTTCTCGCCGAACGGTTTGCAAATACCCACCATGCACATGGGTCACAATATGTTGCCAGTCTTCTACCCGGTAAGAAGATCCTAATGCATTCTGTAATTTTTGCCGATAAATATTATGATTCTTCACAAAAGGCTTTAACAACAACCGCACACCAGATACCCCTCCTGGTGTTGCTTGTAACAACAATCGTACGGTGTTGATATGGGCTAAAATAAGACGGGAGTTTAGATCATGAAAGCCTAAATCCACAATGCCTTCTACAGTAAAAGCATGATTTTGTGTTTGTACAGCAAAACCAGTAGATACAGCAGAACCAGTAGATACAGCAGAACCAGTAGATATTTTCGGCACAATTAAATAAAGTTTATCGCCTACTTTAATCTGTTTTTTTTGTGCTAAACTGCGACCTATAACAATGGCATTTTTATTTTTTAACTGCAACACTCCCTTTATTAATCGTTTTTTTATATTTAAAGTTGGATGTATTTTATCAGGGTCTAAACCTTCTACCAATACGCCAGAGAGCTTGCCATCTTTTGCCGATAATGCCCTTAAAGATATATATGGAGTGGTAGATCTTATAGGTATGGCTTGAGAGTGGATGGTTTGCAATAATTGTTTCTCACTTACTAAACCCCGGTTTGTTACAGAAGTATCCGGAGGAGTATAAGCTACCACTATATCCCCTGTCATATCTACAATAGCTTGTTTCATCGTGCTTTCATAACCACTATAAACTGATAACGCTAAAATAAGACTACCGGATGCTAATACTAAACTCAATATACTAATTAAAGGTGTGAAACGGATAAAAAACCCCTTAGTAAAAAAGAACCTTTTAAACCATAAAAAATAATAACAAATATTAGAATAAGATTTAAACATATTAATTTATTTTTTTTTTGTGACAGTTGTTTTAAATGTTTTGAGCCATGCCAGAATAAAAGGGTCTAATTTACCATCTAATACAGCTAAAGGATCACTTGATTCTAATTGTGTGCGGTGATCTTTGACAGTACGATAAGGATGCAGTACATAAGATCGAATTTGACTGCCCCATTCATTAGCTTTTTTAGAAGATTCTACTAACTTTTTTTGACTTTGTTTTTTTTCTTTTTCTAGTTTGTAAAGAGCTGATTGGAGCATCTTCATAGCCTGCAAGCGATTGGCATGTTGACTTCTTTCATTTTGACATTGCACCACAGTACGAGTGGGCAAGTGGGTGATACGAACGGCACTTTCGGTTTTGTTGACATGTTGCCCGCCAGCCCCTCCTGCACGATAAGTGTCTATTCTTAAGTCTTCTTCTTTAATGTGAATGGTTGTGTCTTTATTTAATTCAGGTAGTACAAATACACCAGCAAAACTAGTGTGTCTGCGAGCGTTCGAATCGAATGGGCTAATGCGTACCAAGCGATGCACGCCTGATTCTGCTTGTAAATACCCATAAGCAAATAACCCTTTAACTAAAAAATTAACTGATTTAACTCCCTTGGCACCTTCTGCTTCATTCAAATATAAAATATCAATAGCAAATTGTTTTTGCTCTGCCCATTTAAAATACATCCTTTGTAGCATGCCAGCCCAGTCAGTAGCGTCTATACCACCTGCTCCGGCATGGATAGATACATAACAGTTGTTTTTATCGTGTACATCACTTAAAAAACTTTTTAATTCTAATGCTGTTAAATGTTCTAACCACTGAGTGTATTCTTTTTTTAACTCACAAAAGCTTTGAGTATCATGTTCTTCTTGTAGTAGCTCTAATAATGCTTGGTGATCCTGTAAAGATGTGTTTAAACTCTTCCAAGCGTTCAGGGTTTTTTCTAAAACGGATTTTTCTTGAGCGATATTTTGTAGAGCCTTACGATCTTTCCACAATTTAGGGTCTTTACTAAGGTGTTCTAGCTCTTTTAACCGCTGAGTTTGAGCTGATAAATCAAAGACACCTCCAAAGATCCATCATCTTTTGATGCCCCTCATTGATTTGGCTTTTCAGCTCATTTAATGGCACTTCTAGGCTTATGGGTTTTGATACTATATTTTTTTTATCTTTTTTGGTGCTCATTTTTTTTACCTCTTTTGTTTTCTCATCTTTTGGTTACTTATTGAGTTAATAAGTTTAGCAAAGCTTGTATCTTGAATACGATACATTATTTTACTATCTGCCAAGTTGAATTCATGTTGCAAACCTAATAAGTGAAGCATGCCATGTAATATGAGATAATACAACCAGAGTTGGTAAGAAAGTGTGGTAGCCGTTTGTTTGATGACGGTGAGGCACAGTACTAGCTCTCCTAAAATAGGGGTATCTAAGGTATTGCTGTTGAGTGGAGCCATTAAAGGTGCAGAGCTTGCGGTTTTTTTAATATCACATGAGAAGCTTAAAATATCTGTTACACGGTCTTTACCTCTAAATGTTTTATTGAGCTTTCTTATATGTGGAGGAGGTACAAACACAATGTTGATATGTTTTTCACATATTTTGTAAGATTTAGGAAGTATTTTTAACAGCTCGCTGTTTTGTTCTAATACCGAGCCTGCTTTTTTTACCCATTGAACGATAGTCGTTTTGTTCACATTTTTTTTTGATAAATTAATAATTGTAGCCTTCATAAGTTGTTTAGCTCTTAAGATTTGTTTTTAGTTATTTTTTTATGGAATTTTTGTTGTATCAAGCCCACACATTCTAAAGCTTGTGGCAGACGCAAGTAAAAAGCACTTCCTATATATAACACTATGGAAGATATAATCACACCAAATAAAGATATTGTTTGATAGCCTAAAAATGGAGTTTGAAAAGCAAAAAACGTTTTAAACGAGTAATGAAGATAAACTGCCAATAGCAATAGTGCTGGCATAGACCACAGAAGTTTTTTAACAGTTCTAGATACATATAAACTGCCTATATAAAAAGGATGAGCTATGAGTAAAAGTATTAAAAAGAACATATTGGAAAATACCGTTGCCCACACCAGCCCTTCTAATTGGTAAGTGTGAGTCATAAAAGAAGCACCAAACCAATGAAATATCACATACAGCATGCATGCTAGGGCAGGGTACCATGTATTTTTAACGGCATAAAAACTCGTAACCAGCACACGGCTTAAAGAAGAGGTAACAAGTAACACAGCGTAAATATGTAGCACTAAAGCTGTTTGTTGACTAGTGTGGGTGTCAAAATATCCTCTTTGAAATAACACATTCACTATAGGAAGACCTAAGTACCAAAAACCCAAAGCACAAGGTAAAATTAAAAACAGCAAAAGATCTCTATGTTTAGCTGATACATCTAGTAATTGTTGTTTTTTATTTTCTGCTGAAAGGCAGGATAAACTAGGTAATAAAGCCGTACTTAAGCTAATGGCAATCAGGGAGCGTGGTAGTTCTAAGAGGCGATCTCCATAATAAATAAAAGTATGTGTACCTTCTTTAAGCCAGGCACTAAAGTATAAATTCAATAAACCGATAATGGCAAAGCCACCCGAGCCTAAAAGACCTGGTAGAAAGCGATTGATAAAAAACCACAGGTCTGATTTTGCCCATTTGAGAGTGAAATGGGGTAAAAAATTTAATCGATACAAGGTGATGGCTGTTAAAAGCACTTGAATAAGCCCACCTGAAAGCACGCCTACGCAGAGTAATAAAGAGGGAAAAGGTACAATACTTTGCGGTAAAAAGGCACTTATGATAATACACACATTTAAAAAAGCTGGGGCTAAAGCGGGCATAAAAAATCGCCCTAGAGCATTGGCGATCCCCATAAAATATGCATAAACAGTGACGAAAAATAAATATAAAAACAATAAACGAGCCATTGTAACGGTCATAGACATTTTACCTACTACGGAAGTAAAGGGAGTGCCGGTGAGGAGTTTTTGTAACAAAGTATCCATAAAAAGCACTCCCAGCACGGTAAGAGTGGTGATGACTACTAATAATATTGTATAAACACTGTTCATAAAATTTTTGGCACGGATATATGATTGTGGATGAGTGGTGTTGGATTTCAGACATTGGATAAAAATAGGAATGAAGCTTATGGAAAGGGCACTTTCTCCTAAAAAACGCCGAAAAAAGTTAGGTAACCTGAAGGCTACAAAAAACGCATCAGTTGCTGTTCTAGAAAACATAGCCCCGATTGCCATATCTCGCACCAGCCCTAAAATGCGTGAAATAGTCGTTCCAGCAGACATGCCTAGGGCTGATTGCATAATATTCCGCCTTTTTTTAAAAATTGAAGAAGGTGTAAAAGATGGAGGAGGAGAAAGTGCTTTTTGCTTCTTAAATAAAGGCACTATAAAAGAGCTTACAAAAGAAGCTTTATTTTTTTTATTAAAAGCTTGTGTTTTAAAAAAAGGGGTGATAGGTTTTTTTATATTCACAAAAATAGTTATATAAGGAGTTAATAAATTTGGCTAATCATTCTGCAACAAAAAAAAGCATTCGTCAGACTATGAGGCGAACGCAAGTGAACAAGAAGACCCGTAGTCTTTTAAGCACTTTGGAGAAAAACACTCGCGGGCAGGTGCAAAAAAAAGACAAAACAAAGGCACTACATAGTTTAAAACTGTTTAGTGTGGCTATGGATCGATCGGTGAGTAAGGGGTTGGTGCATGTTAACAAGGCAGCTCGCAAAAAATCTCGTTTGGCTTTATTAGTAAATACCATATAAAATTTTAGTTATTAAGGAATAAGCGGGGAAGAACCACAGTATGGATTGGTGATTAAGTGGAGTGTGCTGGCAGGTGCATCAAAAGCAACCCCCTTTGGGGGCGTGGAATTATGTTGTTGTTACTTTATGTACGGAGGCAAGGGTAATTTTTTTGTGGGACGCTTTGCTTGGACCCAAAAAAAATCACCCTTACCTCCTGTAAATAAAAGTAATATTTATTTAGTATATGGACAGGATGAAGGTGGAGTGTGCAGGTAAGTGCATCAAAAGCAACCCCCTTTGGGGGTGTGGAATTATTATGGATAGTGATAACTATAGTATATGGACAGGACGAAGATGGAGGATGCAAGGAGTGTATCAATAAAAACCCCCTTTGGGGGTGTAAAGTTTTCACAGGTTTATTTTTACAAATGACATAGTAATCATTGGTTTGATAGCTATAGTATTAGCTTTCTTTAAGGGTTATTTAAACTTTTAAAGTGAGATTTTTAACTATTATAAAATTATATGTAAGATGAAATTATTATTAAACTTTTTTTTATTATGGATAGTATGTAGTGCTTTTAACGGAGGTGCTGAAGAGAGCATTCATTCACCAATGAGTGCTCACAACGAGTTAGTGCAAGAAGTATCACAAGCTTTTGAACCCACGAGGGAAAAAGAGTATTCAAATGCTTCTTCACCTCATGCTTCACCTCATACTTCTGTGCAAAAGGTTATAGCTTTTCAGCACACGGCTGGTTTTATTTTTGTGGATTTTGTTAGGCAGCATTTAGGTAAGCATTTTGAAACTGTTATGGGTGATGACTGGCAAGAAAATATTATTTTAAGAACTAAAAACTGGACGGTAGAAGAAAGCCAGCATTTTTTAAATTTTTTAACTGATAAAATTGGTGTAAAAAGCACTATAGAGAGGTTAAAATTTGTCTCTTATTTAAGTCACATTAATTTTGAAAATTTTAAAAGCAGGGTAGAGTTATTAAGTAAAGAATTAGGTGATACGGTAGTTAATAATCGGATGCGAGAATCGTTAGGTGGTTTTCACACAGGCACGCCACTTGATATAGCGAGTAATATTTATTACTTAAGGCAGTTGATTGGTCAAGAGGCTGTGTTAGACGTAGCACAAAAAAACCTTCAAGGATTAGTAATTGTAAAGCCGGAAAAATTAAAACAAGCAGTACAGTTTTATTTACAATATATGAGTTTAAATGAAGTTACTCATACTTTGAAACATGATATATATGGCTTTTCTAAAGCTAATATTAAGCAGTTAAAACAAGTTGTAGTCTTTTTAAAAAAGCATTTAAGTTTGGAGCAAATTATTTTTATTATGAAAAAAACTCCACAAGGGCTTACTCGATCAAAGCCACATCAATTACAACCTGTATTAAACTTTTTAAAAACATATCTTAGCCCTGCAGAAATAGCTCGCTCTTTGCAAGTAGACATATTTAGTTTCTCTAGGGTAAAAATTAACGAATTAGAAGAAGCAGTTAAAGCCCTAGAATCTTATATCGGAAAAGAAGGTGTTACTTTATTGATGAAAAAGCACTTATCAGTTTTATTTTATAGTAGAATGGCAGAATTGCCACAGGTGTTGCGTATTATGGAAGCTCATATAGGTAGAACAGAGCTTATTTTACAGCTTAATCACAATATGCATAGTATATTGCATATTAAACTGAGTATATTAGAAGGCATAGTGCAAAAGAAAGAAAAAGAAGCACTAACCCGTTATTTATACCAAAACAGCCAGAAAAAACAGTCTTCATGCAAACAAGTTTATCTTTTATAAGAATAATTCTTAATTTTGTTTAAAAACTTTCAATTTTATTTGCTTTTATTGTAATTAATGGCTATACTTTATTTATTAAGTGGAAACAAAAATGATTAAACAAAGTATATTATTAATGTTAATAACTATAGGGGTTGTTATGTATGGCATAAGTGGTTATGCCGACACAACCAACAAGAAGGTAGCAGATATCATATCTCGCCCCAGTCGCTTTGTTATGGTAAATGGTATTATCCCTTCAGCTTTATTTGTAATGAAGTATTTTGCTTTTGATAATTTTGTAGGTACTAAGGTAGATGGCTACACAGACCCTGTGTGTTTTTTAACTAAAGAGGCAGCTATGGCTTTAAAGGCGGTGTATGAAGATGTACGAAAGCGGGGTTATACGCTTAAAATTTTTGATTGTTATCGTCCTCAAAGGGCAGTAGATCATTTTGTGAGATGGGCAAGCAACACAAAAGATCAAAAACATAAGCTTCAGTACTATCCCAATGAAGATAAGTCTCAACTTATAAAGAAGGGTTACATTGCTGAAAAGTCAGGTCATAGTCGTGGTAGCACAATAGATTTAACATTAGCTGTACCAACACAAAAACAAAAGGAAGTAGAAAGCCAGACAGGTTTTTTTGCTTTCATCAAATCTTTTTTTACTATGGACGATTATATGTATGATGCTAAAGAGTTAGATATGGGTACCCGTTTTGATTATTTTGACACTTTATCTCACACGATAAACTCTCGCATTACAAAAAAGCAACAAGCCAATCGTTTATTATTAAAGCAGGTTATGGAAAAGTATGGTTTTGTTAATTATGACAAAGAATGGTGGCATTATACTTTAAAAGACGAGCCTTATCCTGATACTTATTTTAATTTTCCGTTAGAGTGGTAAGATTGGTAGTGGCAGGTGGGGTGTGGAGATGGGGGAAAAGAGACTTTTCCGACCTTAACTACCAGTGTGACACTGGATCTGCTAAGTTTCTGATTATGTCTATTCCTTTAAATTAAATCCTTTGAAAGTATGAGTAACTTTAAGCTTTACTTGAAAAAAAGTGTGGTTTTTCTGGACAAAACAGGAATGGCACTCCATAATTGGCTACATGATTAAGAGAACAATGGCTAGTACTTTGCTACAGCTTGCCAAAAAATACCCTTGCATTACCATCACTGGTCCTAGGCAGTCGGGCAAAACTACACTTTGCAAAATGGTTTTTCCAAAGTCATTTTATTGCTCGTTAGAGGATTTAGATACCAAAGAACATGCAGAACATGACCCACGAGATTTTTTAAAACAAGCTAAAAAAATGATTATTGATGAAGTGCATAAAGTGCCTTCTCTTATTTCTTATATTCAAGGGATAGTAGATAGAGAAAAACGATCTGGTCAGTTTATTTTAACTGGAAGTCATAATTTTGAGTTGACTTATTCTATTTCACAGTCTTTAGCGGGTAGAACAGCTCTGCTTAAATTATTACCTCTTTCTATAAAAGAGCTAAAGAAAAACAATTTAACATGGTCTCAATTTATTTATCAAGGTTTTTATCCTGGTATTATTAGTAAAAAGCTCAATCCGACTCAGGCTTATTCTTTTTATACTCATACTTATATTCAAAAAGATTTAAGAGACATAAAAGAGATTAAAAATTTAAGGCAGTTTGAAATGTTTTTAAAGATATGTGCCAGTCATGTAGGGCAGATAATCAACAAGGCAGAATTTTCGAATAGTATTGGTGTGGATAGCAAAACTATTGATAATTGGTTATCCATTTTACAAGCTGGTTATATTATATTCTTATTGCATCCTCATTCTAACAATTTAAAAAAGCGTATTGTTCGCAGACCAAAGCTTTATTTTTATGATGTAGGGCTGGCTTCTTATTTATTAGGTATAAAAAAACAAGAGCATATTATTTCTCATCCTTTAAAAGGTGCTTTATTTGAAAATCTAGTACTAATGGAAAAAGTTAAACAAAAATTAAACAAAGCTATGGATCCAGATTTTTATTATTTCCGAGATAAAACAGGTCATGAGGTGGATCTTATAGAAGACACAGGAGATGGTGTTATTTCCTATGAGATTAAAACTACATCTACTCTCCGAAACGTTCTTTTTAAAGGGTTGGATTTTTATAAAAAACTCAATCAAAAAAACAAAAAATCAGTCTTAATTTATACAGGGAAAAATCAGTGTAACAGATATGGGCATATTGTACGATCCTATACTGATTATTTTTGAGTCATGACAACTTAAGCCTTATGTGATAAGGTTTAAATCTTGAAAATTATTATGAAAAATAAGTATTTTGTGCGTTCCCACATTTCTGAGAAGAAATTTCGCCAAATTATTAAGATTTTTTCGGGCAGTTGTCCGAAAAAGTCTATACTTTTTCGGATAAGCATCCTAAAAAGTCTTACTCTTTTTTATCTTTTATTATAGATTGTATTTTATGAAGCCAAGCTCTCAAGTAGTTTTGATTGCTTTGATAAAGATTTACTCTCAATTGGAGATATTTAGTAAGTTTGCAGATATATTCAAGCCATTAAGTGGCAAGCAACAAAATGATATGAGTTTAGTGATATTGGAGTATTTAGTTGATAACACAGGGTTAGATTTTAAGACTTGGAAAGAGGCAGAAAAGCTTATCATAGAGGCAGGCATTTTAACAAGAGGAGGATTTATGAACATAAGAGAACTTATTAAAGAAAAAGGTAGATTTGAAGGCATACATATTGGCAGACGGGAAGGCAAGCTAGAAGGCATGCTTGCTGGCATGCAAAAAGGCGAGCTAAAAGGTAGGCAAGAAAATATGCGACAGGTGATTGCGAATATGTTTCAAGAAAATGCAGATATGCCTTTTATTGCAAAGGTGACTGGGCTTTCAGAAGCAGAGCTAAAAAAGTTACAAAAAAAACACTCAAAAAAGCAGTAGTTTTTTGATAATCGGCTTTAGAAGCCTATAACCTTGAGTATGGGGGAGGTATTTTAAATACCGCATTTAATGGTAGCTGTTTTTAACTTCTTATAGGCTGAAAATACACTCACACCCTGATACTCTTCAGCATAATCTGATGGCACTCTATCTTTACTATCCATAAGACATGGGTTAGCTCCATTTTCTAACAACAAGCTCACCATTTTTGCCCTGTACCCCCAAGCTACTGCCCAATGAAGAGGAGTTTTTTTCTGACTATCAACAGCGTTGACATCCGCACTTGATGTGATAAGCAGTTGAGCTTTTTTAACAGAAGATATACCTATGGCATAGTGCAAAGCTGTTTCTTTTTTCTTATTTTCTATTTTAACATCAGCTTTATTTGCAAGTAATATTTGTAATATTTGTAAATTTTTATTTTGTTTCGTCGCTAAATGTAAAGGGGTATTGCCATAATAATCTTGTTTATTAATTTCTGCTCCTAATTTAATAAGTTGTGTAGTTATGTGTGGGTTAGTGTTTTCGCCTGCTGACCAGTGCAAGGGGGTGTTGCCATCAGCATCTTGACTGTTAACAGACCAACCTGCTTGCACTAAAAACTTAATTACAAAAGAGTTTTTATTACCAACGGCTGCTTTGTGTAAAACAGTGCCTCCGCCTAAAGTTTTCATGTTAAGTTTTATACCTTTTGTGTTCATTAAAGTATTTAAAATATCAGTTTGTTTGGCATGCATGGCAGCCCATAAAAAAGGAGTATCCCCATAGCGATTAACGGCATTCACATCCGCCCCAGCATTTATTAATGCTTTGGTTATGGACACATGAGGGTTAAATGCCACAGCCCAGTGCAAAGGGGTGCTAAATTCTAAATCTCTAGCCATAATATTTGCTCCTTTTTTAAGCAGGTATTTAATAACCTCTGGATTGGATTGACTACCTGCTGCTTTGTGGAGCAAACTTAAACCCTTATTGTTTGTCATATTGACATTTTTTATATATTTAAAAAGATATTTAATAACTTCAATATGAGGGTTAAGGGCTAAAGCCCTATGGAAAACACTATCTCCTTTTTTATTAACTACTTTAAAGTTAGCCCCAGCTTTTAAGCAAAGCCAGATAAAATCAGCGTCATCCACATGAGCCCCTAAATAATGCAGTAATGTATCGCCAGATGCCAACCTCCAATTCGGATTAGCCTTATATTCTAATAAAAGTTGAAATTTTCTTTTATCTTTAATGGCGTAAAAAAGAGGGGGTTTTTGAAATTGGTCTAATGTATGCAACAAAGCTTTCTTTTTAAGCAACCAATGTAGCACTTTTGGATTAGGATTGTACAGCACAGCATAATGAACAAGAGTGCCTAAATCTTTTCCCCTTCGCTTTAGGTCTTGAGCTTTGACAAAAAAATGAAGCCACGATGGGTTTGTTACATAAGCCACAGCCCACTGCGAAGTGTGATTAAACACAGAATGCGACTGATACAAATAAGCCATCCCTATACAGAAACACATCAAAACCCATAACAATAACTTCACTTCAACTCCTTAATATTTATCACTGACTTTTATAAAGAAAGAGGGTGGTATTTTAATTGCAGGTCTCTTGCCACCAGTGGGTGGGTCACTTTTCCTTTATACACATTAAGTCCCTTAGCTAAGGCAGAAGAATTATGTATCGCTTGTTCTAAGCCGTGACTTGCAATATCCATAGCATAACTAAAAGTCACATTGGTTAAGGCGTAAGTAGAAGTGCGAGCCACCACCCCTGGGATATTAGGTACAGCATAATGCAACACTCCTTTATAGACAAACACAGGATGTTTATGTGAGGTGGGTTTAATGCTTTCTATACACCCTCCTTGATCCACTGACACATCTACAATAACACTCCCTTTTGACATGGTTTGTACCATTTTTTTGCTCACCAATTTAGGGGCAATACCTCCAGCTCTTAGTACAGAGCCAATAAGTAAATCAGCTGATCGTACAGCAGAAGCTATATTATCTTCATTAGAATAAAGTGTTTGCACCCGCCCTTGGTAATAGTGATGCAGATATTCTAAACGAGAATAAGAAATATCCAGCACTGTGACTTTTGACCCCATACCCACAGCAATAAAAGCAGCATTCATCCCAACAGTGCCTGCACCAATAATCACCGTATGCCCTTGGAACACACCCGGCACACCCCCTAACAAAATACCTTTCCCACCTCTATCTTTTTGTAAGTACCCAGCACCTACTTGAGTGGCTAAACGACCAGCCACCTCGCTCATAGGTTTTAAAAGAGGTAGTGTGCCGTTTTTTTCTTGAATGGTTTCGTACGCAATGGCTTTTACTTTTTTTTCTAATAACACTTTGGTAAGGTTTTTTTCAGCAGCTAAGTGTAAAAAAGTATAAAGGATATGGTTTTCTCTTAGCCAGTTATATTCTTCAGGCAAAGGCTCTTTGACTTTAACAATCATATCTGATTTTTCATAAACTTGTTTTGTAGAAGAAAGGAGGGTCGCCCCTGCTTTTTGGTAGCTTTCATCAGAGATAGAACTTCCGAGTCCTGCTCCTTTTTGCACAAACACTTTATGTTTATGTTGCACTAATTGTCGTACATTACTATCGGTTAAACCTACTCGGTTTTCTGCGGGTTTTATTTCTTTAGGAACACCAATAATCATTTTTGTTTTTTTGCTATCTGTTTAACTTTTAGTGTTTAACAAGTGATTTTTCCCTAAGTCTGTTAATATTCGCCCACGGGGGGTTTTTTGTATCAAACCTTGTTGAATTAAAAACGGTTCGTAAAAATCTTCTAAGGTATCGGATTCTTCACCCAGTACTGCTGCTAAGGTGTCTATACCTACAGGTCCTCCTTGAAAATGGTTTTTCATTAAGAATAAGATTTTAATATCTGTAAAATCCAAGCCTTTTTCATCTACCCCTAAATATTGGAGGGCTTTTTGAGCTTGATGTTCATCTATGATATTTTGGTTTTGGGCTTGCACCACATCACGCACTCTTTTTAGTAAGCGATTAGCAACCCTTGGGGTGCCACGGCTTCTTTGTGCGATCTGTGTTGCCCCTTTTGGTGTAATGGAGACTTTTAATAACGAAGCAGATCTAGAGATAATGGTTTTTAACGCATCTTGCTCATAAAAGCTAAGTCGTTCTACAATGCCAAATCGATCGCGAAAAGGAGATTTTAATAGTCCGATGCGAGTGGTAGCTCCTACTAAAGTAAAAGCAGGTAGTTGAAAACGCATACTACGAGCCCCAAAACCCTCTCCTGTAACAATATCAATATAAAAATCTTCCATAGCACTATACAGATATTCTTCTACATCTTTAGGTAAGCGATGTATTTCATCAATAAAAAACAAAGTATTTTCTTTCATAGTGGTGAGGATGGCGGCAATATCTCCTTTTCGGCGGATAGCAGGTCCCGAGCTTATTTTTAAATCCACCTTTAAAGTATTAGCGATAATATGAGCTAAAGTGGTTTTACCCAAACCCGGAGGTCCTATAAACAAACAGTGATCTAAGGGTTCTTTTCTTTTAAGACATGCTGATACAAATAGTTTGAGTTTTGCTTTTACGGTGTCTTGTCCTGGAAAATCCTCAAAACAAGTCGGACGCAAAACTTGTATTTTCTTATGTTTTACAAAAACACTAGCACTATAATTGCTGGTATCTGGCATGGGTGAATTTTTTGTAGAATCTTTCATCACATCTTTCATCAAACTTTAAGTTCCCGGACTTAGACAAGATAAAACCTTTTTTAATTCTTTTTGTCTATCTTTCCCTATGGATATTTGATTTAACGCAGTGTGTATTTCAGCTGATTTAAAACCTAAGTTTAACAGTGCGGAGGTAAGCCACTGCCTAGTCGCGGTATGAGAAGAAGTAGCTTTCGATGATAACGAAGGGGGCAATCTACCTTTGAGAGATAGCACCATTTGCCCAGCTGTTTTTTTCCCCACTCGGGGTAATTTAGCTAAGTTTTTTACATCTTCTTTTTCAATCATTTCTACCAATATGTTTAAAGAAGCTGTAGATGATAAAAGGGCTAGAGCCATTTTTGGTCCTATACCATTGATGCCAATAAAAGCTAAAAACAAAGTTTTTTCTAAAGCTTCCATAAACCCGTATAATTTTAAAACATCTTCTCTAATATGAGTGTAAATATCTAAGCTAATGGTGGTATTTAAGGATATACTAGCTAAAGTATTGGTCGACATAAATACTTCATAGCCTACCCCTTGTACATCTAATACTATGTGATCCATTGCTAGTGTTTTCACACATCCTTTAAGTGCTGCTATCATATAAGTCCTACTATTAAGATAATCGTTAAGCTCCCTGATATTTTACAGGTTGGTATTTTACATTTTCAAGTGAGTTAGTTAAAAATTTTGGTTTGGCTCTTTCCACAGTATGGCATAAAGCCACGGCTAAGGCATCTGTTGCATCCGTTGTCATTTTTTGTAAATCCATCTGAAACTTATTAGATACAAAAGCCTGCACTGTGTGTTTATCTGCCCTTCCCGAGCCCGTAACTGATTTTTTAACAAATCGGGTGGCATATAAGTACACTTGAGACTGAAAAACACTGGCTTGATATGTGCATAATCCCACCACTTGACCTAATTTAAAGGCACTATCTATGTTTTTGCCTAAAAAAATGTGTTCTATGGCTGTTTCTTGTGGAGTGTGCATGCGGTAGAGTGTTTCAAGTTGTTTGCCTATGGCACAAAGCCTTTGTGGTAGAGGATCACTGGCTGAAGCTTTTAAAGTACCCATATCTTGCAAAGTAGTGTGATTTTTTTGTAAAAGCAAAACAGCAAAGCCTGTTTTAAGTGTTCCGGGGTCTAAACCTATAATAATTTGTTTCATACTTCTTATTAAAGAATAACTCTGTAAATAAAACAACTGGCAATTTTATTATGATTATGTAATAAATAATAAGCATGGCACAGGTCACACAAAGTACATTAAAGCACTATTTAGCTTTATATAAAAAAGCTCCTAATTCTCGTATTTTCGCTCCTTTAGCAGATATTTACCGGCACAAAGGGCACTTAGACAAAGCCTTATCTTTATGCCAGAAGGGGATTAAGTTATTCCCCGACTTTGCTCTAGGGCACATCATATTAGGCATGGTCTTATTAGATTTAAACAAACTACATTTGGCAACTCAGGCGTTAGAAAAAGCTATAGAGCTATCACCTAAAAGCCTTTTAGCTCATAAGTTATTAGGGCAAATTTGGCTCAAACAAAGAAACCCTGAAAACACTCTATCTACTTATAAAAACATTTTGTTATTGGACCCTGACAACAAAAAAGCCCAGCGTATTGTACAAAAATTATCCATGGCAAAAGCTGTTCAAACAGATGACACAGGCTTTACTTTTAAAACCACCACTGAAGTCTCTCAGTATTTAAGCCCTCCTTCTCCAAAAGTCCCCCCTACCATTCATCCTTTACCTAAGGTAGAAAGCCTTAAAGAAAAAAATGAGTGGGAAAGCAGATTATCTATTATTAAAAGTTTAATGCATAAAAAAGATTTTAAAAAAGCCCAAGAGCTTTTAATAGAGGTTAAAAACATTTATAAAGAAGGCACAATAAAAACTCACATTCAGCAATTAGAAGAGCAATTAAATGCTGTTTTATCTAGATCCAACACAGCACAAGATAGTACTAGCGTTTTTAAAACACAGGTACAACTTACTCAACAACAAACTAAGAGAAAACAGCAAATTAAACAACTTCAAACTTTACTCAATCACATCAACCAGCATTTATCGCAACAACCAAAGGTTCTAAATAAATGGTAGGTACTAATCATTTTAAAAAAGGGTTAAAAATAAGCATTAAAGACGAGCCTTATGTGATTGTGGATTTTCAACATATAAAGCCAGGCAAAGGTAACCAATTCACTCGTACTAAATTACGGCATTTAATTAAGGGGTCTTTGTTAGATTTAACAGTCCGTTCAGGAGAAAAGTTTAAAGAACCAGATGTTATGTATAAAGACATGAGTTTTTTGTATCGTGAAGGTGAGCAATTTTATTTTATGGATAGCTCCACTTATGATCAAATCACTATTTCAAAGTCAGCTATTGGTGTTTTTCAAAGATTTTTAACAGAAAACATGGTTGTTAAAGTATGTTTTTTTAATGATCAAGCAGTAGGTATAGAGCTTGCTAAAACAGTGCTATTAAAAGTCACAGACACAGAACCCGGTTTTAAAGGTAACACTGTCACTAATGTTACAAAGCCTGCCACGGTGGAGACAGGTTGGATAGTGCAAGTACCACCTCATATTAACGAAGGGGATACTGTAAAAGTCAACACAGAAAGTAGCACTTATATTGAGAGGGTAAAATTAGAGGGTCGTAAATGAAACAAGCAACTTTTTCCCCGTTAGCCTTATCAGAAAGCACTATTATAGAAAAAATAGAAAAACACATTCAAGCAAGCCTTTTAAAGGGCGAAACCCCTAAAAAAATTGCCACCAGTCTTTTAAAAAGAAAAACCATTTTAAACAATAATCAAGCCTTTTTAAATGTCTGTCGCTTTATGTATCAAGCAGGTTTATATAAAATGATACTCAAAGTATCCTTAAATGGGATGAACCAAAAAACTATTATCCCGTGGGGGTTTTTAATAGCCACACTGAATGATTACAAAATCAATATCCCTAAAAAAGTAAAATCTGCCTTCTTAAAAGGTATTGATAGTCAAAAACAAATAAAAGCTGTTTTAAGCAATAATAGTTGGGATGTCACTTTTCCTAGTTTTAAAGCAAAAAAGGAGAAAGTAATTGATAAAATCAATAAAATAAGAAATCCTGATTTTATAAAGCTCATAGAAGATTTAGAATTTATCCAAAGGCAAGGAGTATTTAAAAAAGAAAAAGAAATTTTAATACAATTACAAAAAATAGAACCTCAAAACCCCAAAGTGCAGGAACAATGGTTACAGTTTAAAGAAAAATGGGGGCGACACCTTATTCAAAAAAAAAAGCAAGAGCTATTAAAAAAGCAACTACCTATAGAGCCACCTTCTGTTAAAGAACAAAAACAAGTAAAAAGGATTTTTCAAGCAGCTATGAAGCTTGTAAAAAAAAAGCCTAGTATGGCTTACGATTTAGCCTTGTTATTTTCGTTTATCGGGTACCCACGGAAGGCTGTCAATATTTTAGAAAAAAATCTTCATTCTACTGTCACACAGTGGTTGTATGCTGATTTATTATTACAAAGTAAATTATATGTATCTGTTTTAAGTTTTACAGATTATATGGAAGCACAACACAAAAAAGATCCACATGTGGTATTTGCTTTAGCTTATTTAAGGGCTAGGGCTTATTGGTATTTAGGTAAAAGGCAAAAAGCTAAGAATATTTTAACAGAATTACAAAAAATAAAGCCTAATTATCGTCTCATTCATGTATTATTAGAGCAGTGGAAAAAAGAGGATGAACATTGACTTATTTTAAAAAAAAATATCTCTTATGGTTTTTTTGGGGTGTTTTATTTTTTGTTAGTTTATTTTATTTAAACCAACTAAAAACTAAGGTGCAAATACAGGTACAACAAAAAGTCATAAAAGAAATTCAAAAATACTCTTTACAAACAGGTTATAAATGGAAATGGAGTGCTTTATCAGTTTCTTTTTTGCCTTTTCAGATCACTATTAAAAATCCCACTTGGCATCTGCCTCATGCTTTAGTAAAAAAACCCCTTTTTGCTAAAAAACTAATTATTAAACCTGATTACTCTCAACTTTTAAAAAAAAGTTTAAAAGCAAAGGTTATTCTTATTCAACCTGATATCCAAGTAGCATTATCTGATGTCAATACATTTTCTCATCCATCAGTAAAAAGTCAGTTCACAAATAATAAGTTTCTTAATAAGAAAATTATTCAACAAAGATTATTAAAATTTTTATTTCAAAAAAATTTACCACTCTCAAAAGTTATTTTGAAAGCTATTAAATTAAATATATTATCGCAAAAAAACATTTTATCCACACACAACATGACAGTGTCTATAAAGCTCCATGCATTACAAGCTACATTAAAAATCCAAGCACCTAAACTACAATTAAAAGATAGACCTATATTTGCTTTTGTTTTTGATACAAAGCTCACATCTCAAAAAATAACGATCAAAAAATTTACTCTCTACAATGCGTATTCCTCTATTGATCTGTCCGGTTGGATGGATGGGTCTTTAAAAAAGATACTTACTCAATGGCAACAAAATCCTATTACAAAAGCCACACTACATTTAAAAACAGTTATGAGAGGGCAAGACTTTACCACTCTTAACCAATTTACACAATCCATCCTGCCCACATTTATTGTTAATAAAATAAAAAACTTATCTTATAAAGGCACTTTAGCTCTCACAACAGACGGGCATTATAAAAAGTCACAAGGTTGGAGGGGGGATTTTCAAATGTCCACAAAAGATTTTTCTACAAAAAAAATCTTTTTTTCTCAAATACAAGCCCAAGGTACATTACATAATCAAGAAATTTATTTTAACAATCTTACCATACAACATTCATTAGCTTGGAAGTTACATTTTCATTCAGCTAAAATAAACTTAAAAAGCCCTTACTTATTTCAAACAAATCTTTTTATAAAGAAAAGTCAGTTGTATTCTTTATTTCAAGCGATGAATTTAAAAACCACTAGAATATCTGCGTTCATTAATGGTCAATGGCAGTGTACGGGTAGTATTTATTTATTTTCTATTACTTGTAAAGAAGGGCAAGCCACGGCTCGCCGTTTCATCATCCACAGTAACAACAAGTGGAATATTTTAAAAGTACCTCACTTCCAAATAAAAAATGAGTGGAGTGTATCAAAAGGGGTGTTTCAAACTAATGGTATAGCTTTTACAGATTCTTCTCAAATTAATTTTACAACTTGGTTAAATAAAAATAAAAAATTTTTAGTACAAGTAAATGGCAAAGTGGATTTTACTAAAGATGTCGAAAATATCGTTCACACAGGGCTTAAGGGCAAGGTGCATTTTATAGGGGGAAGAATTGAAAGACCGGGTAAAACAACATCCCATGTATCCATAAAAACTCATTTAAAGGGAAAACAAATCACTCTATTAGGGGTTGAGGCAGGAAACATACACACCACTTTAAATTATTCTAAAGGTTTTTTAAGGTTTATGAACTTAAAGGCTCAATTTAAACAATCATATTATAGAGGACATGTGAAAATTAATATTCCTAAGAGAACTATTTATGCTTTTGCTGATTTTGAAGCTATTACTTTAGATAACATGTGCGAAGCACTACACAATAAAGTAACTTTACCTGTGCAAACAACAGGTCGTGGAAGGCTAACAGCTTATATTCATGGTCCTTTAAAAAAAAGAAAATTAAGCTACAATATACAATCACAATTTAAAAACATTAAGTTAAAAAACGAATTATTCGACAAAGCTTTTATTAACCTAGAATCACAAAAAGGAAAAATAACATTTAAAAAACTCGTATTAACTAAAAAAACAGGGGACATCAATGTTACAGGAGGTATTAATACTTATGGCAATATTAATGCTCATATTATAGGTTCTAAGTTAAATATAGAAGATTCACAAAATATCACAAAACATTTTGGAGCTAATTTTTTAGGTTTAGTAGATTTTAACATGCATCTTAAAGGCTTTTTAAAAAAACCTATAGCCAATGTACAAACCACTATTAAAAATACTTATTTTAAAAGTCAAGCTTTACAAGATTCTCAATTATCTTTACAAATATCCTCTGACAAGGTAAAAATAAAAGGTTCATTATTTAACACAGTACATATTAAGAATTTAACAATCCCTTATAAAGAAAACAAAACAGTACATGTTAAATTACAAACAGATAAGTTAAACATTTATGATTTTTTACTACCTTATTCTATCGCAAGTCACTCATATCATAATATGGTATCAGATATTCATAGTGATTGGAATTTAACTTATAAAAAAAATCATTTTAAAAAAACAGCCACAGGGAGTATTCGTATACAAAAGCTAAATATAACAGACGGAATACATAATTTAAGTAACCATAAAAAAATTGACATTAATTTAAAAAAAGGAGAGATTAAAACTTCCCCCATACAATTAGCAGACAGTCAACACTCACTGCATATTAAACCCTATCAGCAACATACATTAGTAAAAGGTACTTTAAAGGCAAAGTATTTAATTTTTTTATTCCCGTTTATGAAATCTCTAAATGGTAATTTAAATATGAATTTACGATTAAAAAATCAATTATTTCAATTAAACCAAAGGGGATGGATTAAAATTAAAGACGGGAATTTTCAGCTTCATTCTTCGTTAAAACCTTTTGAAAACACACAAGCAAAAATAGAAATTAAAAACCACTTATGGAATATACCTTTTTTTTACGCCAATACCGGAGGAGGGAAAATGCAAGCTAAGGGTTGGTTACATTTTAAAAAATCACTTGTACCACTAAATATAAAAGGAATATTTAAAAAAGTACAATTTAATGGTGTACCCAATATTCATACCACAGGTTCAGGTCGTTTTCAATTAACAGGTAATAATTTTCCTTATACTTTAAACATGATAGCTTCTTTAGAAGACACAAAAATAGAAACAGAGTTTCAATCTCAAACGCGTTTTGTACCTACTAGCTTATTTCTACCAAAATTTTTAAAGAAAAAAAAAGTAGAACCCATAAAATTAGCACTTAATCTCCATCTTAAAAAACCAGCTAGTATTAAAAATTCTACCATGAAAGCCACTTTATTAGGGAACATCCGCATTAATGGACTGCCCACTCATCCTTTAGTATCAGGGCAATTAAATATTTTACCCGGAGGAGATATTATTTTTAGAGACCATAAGTTTCAAATTGTATCTGCCGACATTAAATATCTTAATAATAAACCCACTCAACCTCTTATTGACTTAGTGGCACAAACCACAGCTCAAGAACAAAGCACACAAGGTAATTTTTTTAACAAGTACAATATCTTTCTTAAAGTAAAAGGTCAAGGGGCGAAGGCTACTTTTACTCTCAACAGCAATCCTATTTTAACAGAAAATGAAATTATATCACTTTTAGCTTTTGGTTCTAAATCTATAGCTTTTAAAACACATGATAGTAACCCTAACACAGCTACTAATAAAATTGCTAAATATTCTTCTTACCAAATGGGTTCAGCAGTGTTGCAAAAAGTGTTAGATAAAGAACTTAACCATCTATTAGGTTTAGATCAATTTTCCATTGTACCACATATTAACCACAGACAAAACACAGTGGCTACAAAACTTATTTTAAAGAAAAAAGTTTTAAATAAAATTAATTTTTCCACCAGTCGAACTATTTTAGATAAAACACCAGAAAACAATGTGTCAGCAGCTTATCAAATTAACAATCACACTTCTTTAATCGGATTTTGGAAAAACACAGCTCCCATAGGAGGTAGCAACCAAGAAAATGATGTTATCGGATTTGATTTGGAGTACCAAGTTGACTTTTAATACTTTTTATTCCTTATTATTTATTATAGTAATAACTATCAACATACCTATTAAGGCTTTATCTCAAAAGTTAAAACCTTTACCTGTTATTACTAAAATTAACATTATTACTGATAATGAAAAACTAAAATTAAATATGGAAAAAGATTTATCATCTTTTCAAGGTCAAAAGTTATCTGCCAAAGTAAAAGATTCTATCCATGATAAAGTATTAAATATATTAAAAAAAAAATCCGTGCTGGATCCTGATATAAAAGGACCTCTTTTTAACTTACTACCTAGTGGTGGCTCACAAGTTTCTTATATAATTAAACAGCCTTATTACTACGAATTTATTTTAAAAGGGCACCGTAATCTTTCTTATTATCAATTAATGGCAAAAAAACATCGAGAGAAAATCTTTCAAAAAAAGAACATATTACAAAAACTTATTTTGCATATTAGAAATATTTACCTTCAAAAGGGTTATGCTAAAGTGCGAATCAAATCATCTATAAAAACCACTGGCTTTACAAAAACTATTTATTTACATATTGTAGAAGGCAAATTATTAAAAATTAAAAAAATAAAGTTATTAGGTAGATTTTCTCGCCCACCTAAGTACTATATTAACATTATTAAAAAATACAGTAGCTCTTTAATACGAAAAAATATCTTTAACAAAGAAGATTTTGAATCCGGATTAAATAATTTAAAGAACATTCTAAATAATGAAGGATACTTACAAACTATTATCTATTCAAAAATAACAGAATATAATGATGATATTATAATTAATGTCACTATCCATGAAGGACCTATTACTCGTATTAAAACAATTACTTTTAATGGTAATAAATATTTTTCAGACACACAACTAAAAAATGCTATCAGTACAAAAATAAACACAGGGCTTAACACCAGTTTTTTAGAAAAAGACATTCAAATATTAATAACAAAATATAAAAATGCGGGGTTTGTTGAAATGACTTTAAACAATATAAAAAATATTGTTCGCTACGATGATAAAACATCTTCTATTAATTTACATTTTGACATTGTAGAAAATCATCAAATTATTGTATCTGATATTTTTATTAAGGGTGCAGCAAAAACAAATAATCAGTTTATTAAAAAAGCTCTTTCTTTTAAAACAGGAGATATTTTAACAACACAAAAAATCAATCGTTCTATAAAGCAATTAAGTAAATTAGGGGTGTTTTCATCTGTTAATATTTTAACAGCAGGCGTGCAAGATAAAACATCACCAGGTAGAGCTGTTATTGTTCAAGTTAAAGAAAGCAAACCTCGTTCTTTTCGTTCTGCTTTAGGGCTTAATACAGAGCGTATTTTAACAGCCCATGGGTCTATGAGGTTATCTCATAAAAATTTATTTAACCAAGGGCGACAAATATTTTCAGACATTAAAGTGCAGTCTAATATTGCTCGGTATGCAAAACAAACATCTCAAACTCCTAGTGCTATAGAACATCAAGCTTCTCTTATTTACAAAGAACCTTTTTTATTGAGTTCTTATTTTAATGGGCAAATTATTGTGTCTAAATCTCGGATAATTTCTTTATATGAAGAAGAAAAAAATCTCATCAATTTAGTAGATAGTATTAAAACTAATTTTATCTTACAAAAAGATTTAAATAATTTCACTAATTTCCAATGGACCTTACTGAGTTGGGAAGGGCGACATGAATTTAAAAAAAGCAAACAGTGTGAAGTAAATCTCATTTTATCTTTAAAAGATGTTTGTACAAGTAATGTGTTAAATATAGCAAGCCATGGCTTAGCACTTAGCTTTGACAAACGCAATAATGTTGTTTCTACTTCCGATGGGTTTTTGTCAAAAATTTTTATTGAATATGCATGGCCTTTTTATAACATCGCTCCATCAGATGAAATTAATTTTTTAAAAATGGAGTTTAAACATTTTGATTTTCAACCTTTATTTGCTAGGTGGGTATGGATGAACAGTATTCAAGGAGGAGGGATGACCAATCTGAACAAAGATAGAGGGGGTTTTCCGGTGAGTAAATCTTTTATATTAGGAGGGGCTAATTCTTTAAGAGGTTTTAACGGGTTATTAGATGGAGAGCGCGTACCTGATAAAGAGGAACTCAACATTACAGGGACTAATCAAATAATAAATAGTCCTTTTTCAGCATTTTTCTTATTAAAAACAGAGCTTCGATTTCCTATCAGCAGACAATTAAGAGGAAGTATATTTTACGATGGGGGTATGGTGGTTATTTTAGGTAAAGATTTTGATAAGCCGTACCGTCATTCTGCGGGGTTTGGTCTTCGTTATAAAACCCCTTTAGGTCCTATTGCTGGGTACATTGCTTTTAAAATTTCGCCTAAGAGAAACGAGCTTTCTTTTTTACCCCATTTGTCATTTGGTACTTTTTAAGTTATTGTAAATAAAGAGTTTAATAAATGGAGCAAGATAAAAACAAAGTAGCATATAATTTAGTCATGATTCGTCATGGGCAAAGTGAGTGGAATAAGCTTAATCGTTTTACAGGGTGGACAGATATTGATCTGACTTCAAAAGGTATTAAAGAAGCAAAGCTGGCTGGGCAATTACTAAGAAAAATCCAGTTCAATTATGATATTGCTTTTACTTCTGTTTTAAAAAGAGCTATTCGTACCCTTTGGATTATATTAGATAAAATGGATAGGATGGAAACACCAGTTATTAAATCATGGCGACTCAATGAAAGGCATTATGGAGAACTCACAGGGCTTAACAAATTAAAAATGATTGAAAAATATGGAGCAAAACAAGTACAAATATGGAGAAGGTCTTATAACACCAAACCCCCTATTTTTAATCAAAACAAGAATATGACCCATCACCCACCGCTTAAAAACATTAAAGATAGCACTGAAGCTTCTGATTTATCAAAAAAACTCCTCCTAGGTGAATCCTTAAAAGACACTAAAACCCGGGTATTAGGTATATGGAATAAAGCTATAGCCCCTGCGTTAAAAGATAAGGCAAAAGTACTCATAGTAGCCCATGGCAACACTCTCCGTGCTTTAATCAAACATATTGAAGTTTTAAGTGATCATGAGGTGGTGAATGTAGAAACCCCTACAGGAGTGCCTATTGCTTATGGCTTATCTACAACTGATCTTGCAATAAAAACCCCAAGAACTGTTATTACATAAAAGCCTCTTTCAAAAACAAAAAAGTGTATAAAATATGTACTCTAGAGTGTAAAATTTTCACCCAATGCTTTCTATATTGCTATTAAAAGACCTTTTATCTTATTATTTAGTAACCTTTAAATTTAAAAAGTTTTTAATTATGAAACAAGTAACATTATTAGTTTTTTTATTATTACTACCTATATGCTTTAGCTATGCTAAAGAAGAAAGTTCATCTAAGAAACTTGAGAAAAAAATAGCCGCCAGTGAACAAGCAACAGAAAGTAAAGCTAATAAAAATGATGAAAATAAAGCTGATACAGATGAAGCTAATGAGAAATCAAGCCAAAAAACCAAAGCAAAAGATCAAGATCAAAAAGTTACTACTGAAAATAAAGGCAAAGACAAGGGCAAAGGCAAAGACAAAAATAAAAACCAAGGTAAAGACAAAGGTAAGGGCAAAGCCCAACAAGACAAAGGTAAGAACACAGGTAAAAATAATAAGCCACAGCCCAAGCCCAAGCCACAAGTAAAACCAAAGCCCAAACCACAAGTAAAGCCCAAGCCCAAGCCACAACCTAAGCCCAAGCCACAACCACAGCCAGTGGAAACACAAAAATTAGAAAATAATCTAGCACAAGCACCTATTGCTTCTGAAAAAGATGATCTAACAAACAACACACTGGATCCAGAAATACGAAAAATAATAAAAAAGGATCTAGCTATTAAAATGTACAGTGCTTACATAAAAGGTTTAGTTTACCAACAACAGCTTATACCTCATCCTTATTTAGGGGGTCAAGTATTATTATTTTCTGACAATGATGATAATGTACCTGAAGAAGATATAGAGCAAACGCAAAAAGATATACATGAGTATTTTCATCCTTTAGAGCCTCCTTCTAATTTATTATCCATTAAACAAGTAGTTGTAATAGATAATAAAGATCTATGTTTTATTTATTTCACAACAGGTGTTAAAGAATGTGGAAAAAAAACAAAGCAAGAGGTACAACAATTTCTTCGAGATTTCCCACCAATAAATTGGAATACTGATGCTATTGATAGAGACTGTACGGATACGACTTTAAGTGCACTCATGCTACAGTTAGGTATTGTTGCATTTGAAATTGCTAAATATTCATGGGTAGTAGCCATCATTTCTCCTGCACTAATAGCAAGAGCCATTAGTGCAGGTATTAGTGTTTTTACTACTGGGTTAGGGGCTACTTCTTTTTACATTGCCGCCTCTTGCGAACATTCCAAGTCCGTGCCCATCATAATGCAAGAGCTAAGCCCAAAAGACCATTTACAAATACAAAACAGCAGATAGCTTGACAAAACCTATTAAACATAATAAAAAAAGTCTATTATGTTTAATGGTATTGTACAAGCTGTAAAACCGGTGGTAAAAGTTATTTCAAAAAAACCAGACTTAAAAATGCAAGTTCTAAAGCCCACAAATTTAGCTTTTCGGCACATTAAGTTAGGAGATAGTGTAGCAGTAGATGGTGTATGCCTTACGGTAGAAAAGCTATCCTCTAAAATAATGCAATTTCATATAAGCTTACAAACTTTGCAAACCACGGGTTGGAAAAAGCACACATTTAAAAACTATTTTGTCAATTTAGAAGCTCCTCTTAAAATGAACTCTACTTTAAGCGGGCATCTTATCAGTGGGCAAGTGCATGGCATAGCTAAATTAGTGCGTGTACATAAAAATCACCAACAAGGCAGTAACATTTTGGAGTTAAAAATCCCACAACCCTTTAAAGATTTTTTTTTCCACAAAGGGTTTATTAGTCTCAATGGGGTAAGTTTAACAATTAACAAAGTAAAAAATAATACATTTTTTGTGTGTTTAGTGCCAGAAACTATTAAACGCAGTAACTTACTTCACCCTCCGCTACTTTCTAAAACTTTTACTTTTGAAGTAGATAGCCTGACACACACTATTGTTTCTAGCATCAAAAACAGTGTAAAAACAATAAAAAAGGTAAAGTAAAATGGTTTTTCATAGTGTACCGGAGCTTATAGCTGATCTTAAAAAAAAACGCATGGTTATTATTGTAGATGACGAAACACGCGAAAACGAAGGGGATTTAGTTTTACCAACTGATTTTGTAACTCCTGATGCCATTAATTTTATGGCTTTAAAAGCCCGGGGGCTTATTTGTGTAGCTTTAAACCACGCACAAACTCAAAAATTAAAGCTTTCTCTTATGGTGGAGCAAGAACACAACCTATCTCACAACAAAACGGCTTTTACTGTCAGTGTGGAAGCAGCCCGTGGGGTATCTACAGGTATTTCAGCAAGTGATAGAGCTCGTACAATTCAAGTACTATCTAATCCACAAGCTCTTCCAGAAGATATTATCTCGCCTGGGCATATATTTCCTATTAGAGCCCATAAAGGTGGTGTTTTAAAACGAGCTGGTCACACAGAAGCTAGTGTGGACTTATGTCGTTTAGCAGGGCTTAACCCATCGGCTGTGATTTGTGAAATTATAAAAGAAGATGGACAGATGGCAAGGGTGCCAGACCTTAAACTATTTGCTCAAAAACACAAAATAAAAATCGGCACGATAGAAGATCTTATCCGTTACCGTCTGACTTACGAAAGTTTTGTAGAAGAAACACTCAACACTCCTTTTACTTCTGATATATGTCAAGGTTTCAAAGTGCATGTATTTCGCGATAAAATCAACAACCATGATCATTTAGCTTTTTCAAAAGGCACTATTCATACCAACCAAGCGGTGTTAGTGCGTGTGCATCGTGCTTGTACCATAGGTGATGTTTTTGGCGAGCAAGTAACAAAAAGTGGTTCTTATTTACAATTAGCTCTTCAAAAAATTAACCAAGCAGGCTGTGGAGTGCTTATTTACCTTTGTTTAGAAAACACAAATGGTAGCCTTACAAAATATATGAAATCCTATTTACAATCCTCCCACAAAGCACCTCCTATTATGGACGAAAAAGACTATGGAGTAGGGGCTCAAATTTTACGATCTTTAGGTGTATCTAAAATACATTTATTAAGTAATTCTCCAGCCAAACGAGCAGGGCTTAAAGGTTACGGGTTAGAAATTGTTAAAACCGTACCTTTGGAAATTACATAAAAAATAACTAAAATTATAAAATAAGCAATAAAATAAAGAGATTATTCATTGACTTTAATAGTGTTTAAAGTTTTTATACTAACAACATGAACAAAGTAAAGCCCGCATCTAATAAAATAGGTATTGTGAGTGCGACTTTTAATAAGAGGGTGCATTATCACTTAAAGCTGGGGGCTTTAAAAGCATTAAACAAAGTGCATCAACACTTCCAATGGATAGAGGTACCAGGTGTCGTAGAAATACCACTAACTGCTGGCTGGTTATTTGAGCAACAATGCGAAGTGGTAATCGCTTTAGGAGCTATTATCAGAGGGCAAACCTCACATTTTAATGCTTGTTGCCGTTTAGTAGAAACAGGTTGTATGAGTGTACAATTAAAAGTAATGCGTCCAATTATTTTTGGTATTTTAATGACAGATAATGAACACCAGGCAATGGCTAGGGCAGGAGGGGCTAAAGGGAACATAGGTCAAACTGCCGTAAGCACTGCTTTAGCCATGCTTAATATCAAACACACTTTAACAAAATAGAAAACATGCCACCTACAAAACCATTACTCATAAGTATCCCTCATAGTGGAGAAAAAGTTCCAAAAGAAGCTTATTGGCTCCACAGTCTACCAAATCGCATTTTAATGTACGATGTAGATAGGTTTGTAGATAAATTATATCAGCCGATATTAAACACTTTAAAAATACCGCATATAATTACTCCCTGGCACAGGTATATGGTAGATTGCAACCGCGGGCTTTCGGATATAGATAGTCAATCGGTACAAGGTGCAAAACCTCATCCGCCACAACCTATAGGCTTGCACTGGCGAACAACAACGGCAGGTTTCACACTGATTAAAAAACCCCTTACAAAAAAACTTTCCAATCAAATTATAGATAAATACTACAAACCTTTTTTTAATGACATTGATAATATTTATAATAATTTTTTAAAAAATGGAGCAAAAAAGATATATCATTTAGATTTACATAGTATGCCGTCCCAAGGCACACAAGTACACAGAGACCCCGGAAAAAAAAGATCCGACATTGTTATTTGCACCATTGATGGCACCACAGCCCAAAAAAACTGGACCACACAAGTAATAGCTGCTTACCAGTCGCAAGGTTTAAGTGTAAGTGTCAATATGCCTTACAAAGGGGGAACAGTGGTGCAAAAATACGGACAACCTAAAAAAAACCAGCAAGCCATTATGGTAGAAGTTAATCGCAAGCTTTACATGAATGAGCAAAGCAAACTTTATTTACCCGACAAAGCCTCGGTATTACAAAAAAAATTAAGCCATGCTATAAAAGATATTTGGCAAAATGTGCCAGATAGTTAAAAATCGTGGACTTATAGCAAAAAATAGGACTTATAGCACCACCAACCACCCTTAAAATCTTCTTTTTTCTACTTTTTTAGTAAAAATGTTGACATTTACAAGAAAAAACTATAATAAAGTAACTAAAAAGGGGGTATTTACCACTTTTTAGAGAATGTAACCAACAGAACTGTAACAAACAAAAAAGGAGGAAATAATGAAACCAAATAACATACTTCTAATCGTACTACTTGCTATAAGTCTACTTGCAACAAGTAGTATGGCATCTGTTGCAACACAAACACCTTCCAAACCAAGTGCTAAGGAATTGAATAATGCTTTATTTGTAGCTTCTTTTGAAGGAGATAATGATTTTATAAATAAGTTAATAAAAAATGGAGCTGAAGTTAATACTCAAAGTAGCAATACTGGTTATACCCCAATTATGCTTGCAGCTGAAAAAGGTCATATAGAAACAGTAAAATTATTATTCAAAAACGGAGCTAATCCAGATATAAAAAACCATGCTAACAAAAATGCTATGCATGTAGCTTTTGAAAATTCTTTAACTAAAGGAAATAAAAATAAAAAACCTTTTGAAAATAATCAAACAGATATATTTATATTCTTAGCAGAGTATCACAAAGGTTTGAGTTACGAATATCTTAAAGATATGTTACCGCAACGACAATTCATGGCTCTATACCACAGGGACATGGGATTTCTACCTGTAACAATGCTTCTTGACGCAAGTAGTGCTTTATATAAAAATTTTGTATGGAAGGGTGGTGCTATATACAAAAAACCTCATAACACTTTACCTAATGATTTACAAACTGCACAAGTTGCACATCCTACACCACAAGATAACAACGAGCAAATAATACATATCAACACTCAAGAACATGTATACACCTGCGGATGTATAGAGGAAGACTTATTATTCGATGATGATAAAGGTACAGTCAAAACCATTGCTACCTCTACTACAGAAGCTGAAGAAAGTGCACTATTGTTATGTCATCAAAAACCAAGACTAAGAATAGAAGATGATATATTAGTAAAGTACTGTGGCAAAATATAGAGTATCATTTTAATATTGCTCAATTAAAAGGTGGTGCTAAAAAAAGTAGTACTTAAAGGCACCTCTTTTTTTAGCAAAAGTTATAAAATATAAACAAATTTAGCTACTTTTTTTATGGGGTGTAGTAGTGATATTCAGCATCAGATCGCTTGCCGTAACTTTTACAACCCCTCCATTTTTAAACTTACCATCTATAATATAATGAGCCAGAGGGTTTAATAGCTCTGATTGGATAACTCTTTTTAAAGGGCGAGCTCCATAATCAGCATCAAAGCCTTTTTTAGCAAGCCAATGAATTGCCTTTTCGTCTAAATTAAGTTGAATATGTTTTTCTTGAAGACGCTTTTTTATTTCTTCTATTTGTATTTTAACAATTTGTTTAATATGAGTGTGTTGTAATTTATTAAATAATAAAATGTCGTCTATACGATTTAAAAATTCAGGGCGAAAATGTTGCTCTAAACTTTTTCTTATTTGTTCTCGTTTTTTAACACTACTTTCTTTAGATAAAGTAGCCTCATCCACTGGTACATTAGAGGTCATAATGACAATGGTATTTTTAAAATCCACTATTTTGCCATGGGAATCAGTTAAATGCCCTTCATCTAGTACTTGCAGTAATAATAAGGATACTTCGGGATGGGCTTTTTCTATCTCATCCAATAAAACCACACAGTAGGGCTTTCTCCGGACAAATTCTGTTAATTGCCCTCCTTCTTCATGCCCTATATAACCAGGGGGAGCTCCAATTAACCGAGACACCTGATGTTTTTCCATATACTCGCTCATATCTATCCTTATAAAAGCATCTTTAGAGTTAAATAAAAATGAAGCTAAAGCAAGGGCAGTTTGTGTTTTCCCCACTCCTGTAGGACCTAAAAAAATAAAACTCCCGATAGGACGATGAGGATCTGAAATACCTGCTCGCGACCGTCGGATAGCACTTGATAAAGCTTTAAGGGCATGATCTTGTGCCACTACTTGAAGCGATAAATTCTTTTCCATATTTTTTAACTTATAAGCTTCTGATTCTAACATACGGCTTACAGGGATCCCCGTCCAACGAGATACAGTACTAGCTATTTGCTCGGGTCCTACTTCTTCATTCAATAAAGTGTGTGAGCTTCGGTGCAGTGCTTTTTCACTGTTTTGGAGCTTTTTTTCTAAAGCAGGTAAGGTGCCGTATTTGAGTTCAGCCATTTCATCCAACCGACCTTCTCGTTCTGCTTTTTCCACTTCTATACGAGCTTTTTCCATTTCTGCCTGAATATTTTTTAAGTTAGTAATATATTTTTTTTCTTCAGCCCATTGAGATTGAAGTTTTTGAGCCTGTGCTTGCAAAATTTTTAAGTTTTTTTTAACAATTTGCATTCTACTGCTTGTGTTTTTATCTTGTTCTTTAGCTAAGGCTTTTTGTTCTACTTGCAAGTGCATAATTTGGCGATTAAGCTCATCGATTTCAGCTGGCACACTGTTGATTTCAATATTTAAGCGACTAGCGGATTCATCAATTAAATCAATAGCTTTATCAGGTAAAAATCTGCCACTAATATACCTGTTAGATAATTTAACAGCAGCTACGAGGGCAGAATCTTTAATACGCACCCCATGGTAGAGTTCATATTTTTCTTTTAAGCCTCTTAAAATGGTAAGAGCTAATTCCACATCAGGTTCTTTAACCAGAACGGTTTGAAAACGCCTTTCTAAGGCTTTGTCTTTTTCAATAAAATTTCTATATTCATCTAAAGTAGTAGCTCCAATAGCTCTTAAGGTGCCACGAGCAAGTTCTGGTTTAAGAATTTGTGCTGCATCCATGGCTCCATCTGTTTTACCTGCCCCTACTAAAGTGTGCAGTTCATCTATAAATAAAATAATTTGACCTTGGGCAAGGCTTACTTCCTTTATAATAGCTTTCAGCCGGGCTTCAAAGGCTCCTCTAAAATGGCTCCCCGCTATTAAAGAAGGCAAGTCTAAACCCACTACCTTTTTATTCCACAGTACTTGGGGAACATCTTGATCAATAATACGAAGGGCTAAGCCTTCTGCGATGGCAGTTTTTCCCACCCCAGGTTCTCCTATAAGTACTGGGTTATTTTTAGTTCGACGAGAAAGCACTTCAATAAGCCTTCGAATTTCACTATCCCTACCAATTACAGGGTCGAGCTTACCCTGCTCGGCTAAGGCTGTTAAATCACGACCAAAATGCTTCAACACATTATTTTGATCTTTAGAATCAGTGGTTTTTAGGGCATTCATCAATACACACTCCTTACATTATTTTCTTATATTATCTTCATATATTAATATTATCCTTATATTATAAGGATGAGATGAAATTTGCGTTTGTCAATTCTAGTATTTTTATTGCGTTTTTCTTGATAAATTTCCATTGACAGATTTTCTAAGATGTCTCAAAAATGGTAAAAAACCTTAAGTTAAACACTAAGGAGGAGAATTTTATGTTTTTTAAAGATGATTTAATAGACGATGAAGAAGCACAGGACGAAGAATTACCTGATCTTCACGAAGAAGACGAGCATTTTGAAGACGATGAAAACGACGATGACGCAGGCGATGACGAAGACGACAACACTTACGACGACCCTTTTGATGAGAATGAAGAAGATGACGATGACGACGAAGACCCATATTCTCACTCTTTTGAAGATGATGAACACTCAATAGATGAAGAAGAAGAAGATGATGATGATGATGATGAAGGCTATTTGTAGCACTTTTTACCTAGCTTCTCCTTTTTTTTCGCCCCCGCCCCTTTTTTTTAAAGATTTTCTGGCAATTTTTAAAAATTCACTCCTTTTTAAAAACAGCTCAAAAAATATTGTTCAATTTTAGGATTTTTACTTTTTTAGCTAATTTTTGTAAAAAAACCTGAAAAATCCTTAAAAATCTTACAAAAAACTGGCATAAAGGGCTATTTTTAACACAAAGTACTAAAAAAGTTTAAAAAAATTAAATAAAAAGCTTGTTTTTAGTTAAAAATTCATGCTAAATATTTAAAAGATACTAACAACTATAAATAATAACTATAATAAATAATTGAGGAGGATAATAAAATGAAGAAAATAATGAGTAATATGAATAAATGGCTACTTATTAGTTTAACTATTGTCTCTTTTGCACTGATTGGATGTGGTAAACGAGATGATCAATCTGGTGGAACATATACTGTCTCTGTTTCGGGTGTTCAAGGGTTAGTAAAAGTTAACCATCACGAGCAAAACCTGGATGCTTATGACCATGTAGGTAACACAACTTGTTTAAAAGTACCTGAAGGTAAATTTCCTGTTACTTTTTCAGTTAATGGGGTTCAAATAGGTGACACAAAAGAATATCAAAAAGCTAATTACACAATCACTTATGTAGCACCAGGAGCAGGAGCAACTACCACACCAGCAACGCCAGGCACAGCAACAACAGGCACAGCAACACCAGCAACAACTGCTACACCAGCAGTAGCAGGCACACCAGCCGTAGGAGCAGGAGGCACATATAAAGTAGAAGTAGCTCCAAGTCCAGCAATAAATTGCGTAGAGTGGGGAAAAGGTCCATCAGCAAGTGCTGGAGCACAAAAAGAAGCAGCAGAAAAAGATGCAACTACAGGAGCAGGAACAGGAGCAGGAGCAACTACACCACCAGCAACTCAAGCAGAATGTGTAGCAGCAGACGCTACTAAATGGAAATGGGATGTAGCAACTACCACATGTGTAGCAGTACCACCAACTGGAGCAAGAAATCCAAACGCAGGTGCAAACACAGCAAATCCAGAACAACCACCACTACCATCACAACCACCAGCACAAGGTCAGTAAATACAACTTTTAAAGTTTAGATTAATCAAAAAAGCCCCTCTATAAAACGAGGGGCTTTTTTGATTCTATTTTAAAGGTGGATTAAAGAAGAGCTCCCCACCCCACTTGAGTAACCAGAGCAAGAAGACACATCAGGATAAATTAAATCGCTCATAGTATATGAAGCTCCACCTAAATTTTTATTATCTTCATAAATAGACACAGCTTGAGTACGAGGGTCTGTTCCAAACACTAAATCTGGGCAGAAAGCAAATCTGGTAGGAGATGTTTTACAATTATTTTTTAAAAACATCATATCTAATCTAAAGCTATTGGATTGGTGGGAGTGGTAATTATTTTCTTTGAGTGTTAACACAAAGCCCGCACCGTAAATGGTGTTGAGATTTTGCCATTCTGGTTCTTCTTGTATATGGGCTATTTTTATTAAAAAAGCTTGTTTCATGTGAGCCTTATGCATTGAGGGCAAAACCAAGTTCCGATTACTATGGTCTATATCAAAATGGATAATGTAAAACCTGGGTATATATGATTTTTTCACTCCCCCAGCACAAGCCGTGGTATCGTATTCATTATATTTACAACATTTAACAGGCTTTTTTTTAGTGGGAAAATAATAAGGTCTTACATCTTGGTTTAAAATATAAACAAGAGAGCTTTCTTTTGCTTTACTATCAAAAGTTGCTGGCAGTGTATTTTTATCTCCTTTTATAAGACGAGATGGATGGTTTTTCACACAACGAGCGGCAAATAAATACCCTGATTGAGGTAAAGAGTTTTTACTAATACGCAATTTATAGACAGTATGACTATCTTGATAGATTTTATAATAAAGAGGGGTTTTAAAATCCGGAGCTTTAAACTCCATGGCTCTTTTTCTTAAAAACCGTGTGACATCTCCTGTTTTTAATTCTTCAGCAATTTTAACTGCCACTTGAGATTTAACAATACCTTTGGCATTTTGCATATTTCCAATATCTACAAATAAAAAAGCAGATGAGGGCTTTAAAAAAGCTGAAGCGAGTTTTGTATAAATTCTCTCATTTTTAACTCCTTGTTTTAAATAATAAGTTTTGTTTAAATCCATACCAGTGCTTTTAAAAGAATTATGACCTTGGCACACAATAGATTTTATCATCCGGGTAGAGTGGATAGCGTCCATAAAATGCGTATGACTAAACTGAAAAGAATGCCCCATAACCAACACACTTTGCACCAATATAATAAAAACACCAAAAGCACCTAAAGACACCAATATTTCTATTAAAGAAAACCCTTTAATGCTTTTTCTTACACACATTTTAGCTCCTATTATTTATCATTATATATTGTGTATGTTATAAATTAAAAGACTTTTAGGTAAAGATTATGACAACTTATTTACAATTTTTAAAGCATATTTTAGATAACGGAGTTACAAGGTCTGATAGGACAGGAACAGGCACAAAAAGCATTTTCGGCTGGCAAATGAAGTTTGATTTAAGCCGTGGTTTCCCGTTATTAACCACCAAGAAAGTACATCTTAAGTCTGTTATTTATGAGTTATTGTGGTTTATCAAAGGGGATACCAACACGCATTACTTAAATCAACACGGGGTAAAAATTTGGAATGAGTGGGCAGATAAAGATGGTCATTTAGGAAGAATTTATGGTGCTCAATGGCGATCGTGGCAAAAACCAAACGGTCAATGTGTGGATCAAATCACACAAGTGGTTAAAAACATTCAGCAAAACCCTTATTCTAGAAGGCACTTAGTGGTGGCTTTTAACCCAGGGGAGTTAGACAAAATGGCTCTTCCCCCATGCCATGCTTTTTTTCAATTTTATGTAGAAAAAGGATGTTTATCTTGTCAGCTTTATCAACGAAGTGCCGATGTGTTTTTAGGGGTCCCCTTTAATATTGCAAGTTATGCACTACTTACTATGATGATAGCCCAAGTGTGCCACCTTAAGCCTGGTTTTTTTATTCACACTTTTGGAGATGCCCATCTTTATCTGAACCACATTGAGCAAGCTAAACAGCAGTTAAAAAGAAAACCTAAAACTTTACCCACCATGCATATCACCCCAGCTCGAAGTTTATTTGATTACAAGTATGACAATTTTAAGCTTACCAATTACAACCCATATCCTGCCATTCCAGCCAGTATCTCTGTATGAAAACCCCTACAATATTTTATTCTCACATAGTAGCAACGGCACAAAATAGTACCATTGGGATGAAAGGTATTTTGCCGTGGCATATACCGGAAGATTTAAATTTTTTTCACACTAAAACAAAAAATAAAATAACTATTATGGGTAGAAAAACTTTTGAATCTCTCAAACAAGCTTTACCCGGAAGGTTAAACATTGTTATCAGTCGTAATGTTCATTATTCCGTACCTAAAGGGGTATTACTTTATCCCTCTTTAGATAAGGCTTATCAATTTTGTAATAAGCAGAGCAAAAAACTTACTCTCACTTGGGGGAATGAAGTGTTTATTATTGGCGGTGGTGAAATATATAAGCAATCCTTAAGTAAAGTAACTTTTATTTATCTCACCCGTATCCATAAAGATTATTCAGGGGATGTAACATACCCTTATGTACCTAAAACACATTTTAAAGAGATAAATAGAATAGATAGAAGCGGACACCCTGATTATTCTTTTATCACTTACAAAAAAATTAAGAAATAGGATGTTCTCTTAACACTTCATTAAGAGAAGTTTTAGCATCTGTTTTAGGGTTTCGCTTGCCAATAATTAAAGCACAAGGAATAGAAAATTCTCCTGCGGGAAATTTTTTTGCCACATGCCCTGGGATTACAACTGCATTTTCTGGCACTTCACCTTTCAACACAGGGGCATCAGGTTGAGTGGTATCTATTATACGGGTACTGGCAGTTATTACCACTCCTGCTCCGATAACAGCTTTTTTTCTAATCAAAGCCCCTTCTACAATAATAGATCTACTACCCACAAACACATGATCTTCTATAATGACGGGGCGAGCTTGCAGAGGTTCTAACACTCCTCCTAAACCCACACCCCCTGAAAGATGCACTCCACGCCCTACTTGAGCACAAGACCCAACAGTTGCCCATGTATCAACCATAGTACCTGTATCAATATAGGCACCGATATTCACATAAGAGGGCATAAGTATTGTATTTTTTGCAACAAAAGCCCCTGCTCTTACTAAGGCACAAGGCACAACCCGTACTCCTTCTTTCCCACTCCAACTTTTAAGAGGTATTTTATCGTAAAAAGATAAATCCCCAGCTTTTATAAGTTGCATTTTCTTCAGTCGAAAATATATTAAAATGGCTTTTTTTATCCATTCATGCACTAGCCATTTTCCATTTTTTTTCTCACACACTCGTAACTGACCCTTACTTAGAGCTTTTATAACTTCCTCTACCGCAAGGGTTATGGAATGTAAATTTTTCACGCTTTGTAAGTTTTTAACAGATTGAATAGTATTAAAAGCTAAATTAATGATGTTTTTACGGTCTGGCATGGTTTAATCCTGCAATAAAACTAGACAAAAGCTTGTAAAATTTTCATAGTCCATGTATTTTAGCATAAAAATTATTCTTTGTGATGTATAAAGGTAAGTATAAGAATAACTTGAAAAATAAGTTGTCATGACCTTAACTTTTTTTAAGAAAGGAGCAAAAAAATGAAAACATTAATTTTAACTTTATTTATAGCATTAAGCTTTACGGCAATAGCTGAAGATAAACTTGTAAATCCTAGTCCCGACAAACTCATAAGTCCTGTTGGTGAAAAATCTTCGGATCAAAACATCATACAGCATAATCATCCTACTCGTTGTCACCATATAGAAGAAGATGAATGCCCTCAAAATACGCCAACTCCTCATTACACGCAAAGCAACCCCTCTAACTCACAAGAAGCTAAAGCTTACAAAGCACAGTGGTTCCCTCCTTACCCTGGTGGTTGGGGTTATTACCCTTATGTACAATATGGCACTTGGTGTAATGCTGGATGCAATGTAGGACCAGCATTTATAGGTAGTTTTTGCCAATGTCTTAGCTGGAACTATTGGGGACAGCAAATTTTTATACCCGGTGTGGTTATTTGGTAAAACAGTAAAATACCCACCCCTCAAGAAAAAAAATGGTTTTAAGATATTTCTCATACATCGTCATAAAAGATATTTTAAAACCATTTTTTCTTTTTAAAAAACCAGATCATACTACCACTTAAAAGGATAACTATACCCCACACAAACAGATAGCCATATTTCCAATCTAATTCAGGCATAAATTTAAAATTCATACCATAAATACCAACTACAAAGGTTAGGGGTATAAAAATGGCTGCAAATATGGTAAGTACTTTCATAATCTCGTTCATTTTTTGGTTAATAGTGTTTTGATAAAAATCCATAAGTGAAGTACTTAGTTCATTATAGTATTCAATAATCTCAATAATTTGAGTGATATGGTCTAAGATATCTTTAAAATATTTTAAAGTATTAGCTTCAATCCAAGGGTGGTTACTGATAATCATTTTACTAATAGCCTCTTTTACGGGGAAAATAGTTTTTCGTAAAAACAAAAACTCTCCCTTTAACGCTAACACATCGGCGGGGTTGATTTTACTGACATTAGCGGTTACTCGTTTTTCTAATTCTTCAAAGCAATCTCCCATTTCTTCTAAGACAATATAATATTGGTCTACCAACAGATCTATAATAGCATAAAACAAATAATCTGCTTTGAGTGACCTAATTTTCCAGATTGATTTTCTAAGCCTTTCTTTAATAGGTTCAAAAGGGCTATCTTTCATATCATAAAAGCAAAGCACAAAACCTTTACCAAAAAAGATACTAGTTTGGTTAGACTGTACATCCACAATATTGCCTTCTTGTTTAATAGAAATAAATTTAATAATAGCAAATAACATATTGTCCATTTCTTCTACTTTAGGGCGATGATCGGTGTTCAGCACATCTTCTAACCACAACCTATGAATACCAAAGTGGTTACCAATTTCTTCTATAATGTCTTTATTAGATAGCCCTTGAAACTCAATCCAAGTAATATGACTAGTGTCTTGAGTGCTTTTGACACATTTTTCAAAGGTGGCTGAATGGGATTCAAAAAAACTTTTTTGAGTATAGTTAATGAGATTAATATTAACTTGCTCGGTATCTCCCGATTCTCCAATATAGACTAAAGACCCAGGGTGCAAGCCTAATACTTTTGATCGTGTTTTTAAAAAACGAGCCATTACTAAAAAAATAAAACTAAGTGTTAAATAAGCCAAGCATCATTTTAATTTAGACTAAAGTCTAAAGCTTTTTAAAAGTAATTTGTGCCTTTTTTAATCAATAGTGACTAATTGGTTAGCACTTATGAGATGGTGTTTAAGGTCACGATAACAGGTGTGAGATGATACGGGAGAATACTTATCTTCTTTTTTCCAATCATAAGTAAGTAAAGTGGTTTTTGGTCCACATAATTTACTAAAAAATGTGAGCACATCTTCTTTATCAGGGGTTTTATAGGTTTTTTTATTTAAAAATTTATTTAAGGTTTTAGGTGGTAAAAAAATAAACAAAGAGTCACTAGTAGCAGTTCTGATAAAAGCTTTTAGTTCATAGAGTTTTTCAAAATGAGATATAAGGATATACCAATGGGGAATGTTTTTCACTTTAAGTGTGTAAGTTTTTAAAAAATAGTTAAGAGTGTGTTGTTTTAAGTGCATTATATCAATATCAATAAGCAACACAGGGGGAGGGTTTTTAAGTTTTTTCTTCTTTATAGTGGCTAAGGCCTTATGGATGACACTATCCATATTAGTAGTGGGGCTGTGGCGTATAATGAGAACAGGTCTATTGTACAGAGCATCGGAAGGTAAGATATTTTTACCTGTATTTTGAAATAACAAACTTTGAGTTAATTTTTGACGAATAAGTTCTAAGTTTAGCTCTTGTCGGTTGAGTGATTTAAAAAGCCCTCCCGAACAACGAAGAACATCAATATCCACTCGGTTAGCTTCAAAATTATCAAACAAGGATGCAATAATTTTTTTAGGAGTTTTATCCACATAAAAAGCACAATATATAAGGTTCACCCCTAAAATACCTAAGCTTTCGTGCTGTTGCAAACGGGTAGTATCCATTAAATTCACATGCACAATCATTTCACTCACAGGAGCTTGGGGTTTATTTTGAAAGCGGATCCCCAGCCAGCCATGTTGTTTATGCGAGTAAGGGTCAGAAGTACGCTCTATAGTTTTGGTTGTAACAGTATCGGCAAAGGCAAAAAATTTAGTGTGAAAGCCTCGTTTTTTTTTCAATCTTTTTTGCAATAAGTGGTATTCATGATCTAGCATTTTAAAAAGTCGCTTTTCAGACACATAACGATCCGACCGTCCGTAAATATCATCACTAAAATCCATATCATAAGCAGACATGCTTTTAGCTACCGTTTGCCCTGCCAGCCCTGCTTTAAAAAAGTGGTTAACCACTTCTTGCCCAGCCCCTATTTCAGCAAAAGTGCCATAAATGGAAGCCGTACTGTTAATACGACGAGCTTTTTGTGCAGTAATAGTTTCAATATAAGGCATACTAGTGCTATTATGGTTTCACTTAAAATTAAGGGTCAAGAAACTTTTTGACAAGAACCACAAGATACAATAAGTTAGCTAAAATAACTTACAAATTACACAATTTATGGATTTTTAAAAAGACAAAGGCAAACAAAAAATGAACAAAAAAGGCAAAAAAGCTCGTTTTAGAATACAAAGACGCCTTGGTACGGAGCTTGCAGGGCTGGGTAAAGCAGGTGCTTTAGAAAGGCGACCCTACCCTCCTGGGGAAAGTGGCAATAAGCGTAAAAAATACTCTGATTACGCCCTTCGTTTAGAAGAAAAGCAAAAACTCCGCTCACACTATGTTTTAAAAGAACATCAACTGCGTCGTTTTATCCGGAACGCCAAATCAGGGCAAAGCTCTAACTGGGTTCAAAAATTAGTGGGTCTTTTAGAAAGAAGGTTAGACAATGTGGTTTTTCGTTTGGCTTTAGCACCCAGTATTTTATCAGCAAGGCAGTTAGTATCTCACGGTCATATTCAAGTAGATAATAAAAGAGTAAATATCCCCTCTTATGTATTAAAACCAGGGCAAGAAATTAGCCTTAAAGAAAAAGCACAAAAAAACCAAATTGTTATTATAGGCGAAAAAAACCCTCGTTTAGAAATGCCTGATTTTTTAAAAAAATATGAAGCTAATGGGCAAACAAAAGGGAAAGTGTTATTTGTACCCGATACCAAATTTATCCCTTTTAACTGCAATATAGGGTTATTTACAGAATACTACGCAGCCAGAAAAGCATAACAAAAATCATTAAATCATTAATAAGTAAGGATAAGGAAATAATAAATGGCAAAAAAAAAAGGTAAAAAAATTATTATTTTAGAATGCACTGAAGCTAGAGGCTTAGGTAAACCACCTTCTCGTTACACCACTCGAAAAAACACACAAACCCATCCTGAACGCTTGGAAAAGAAAAAATACAACCCTTTTTTAAAAAAACACACCCTTCATAAAGAAATCAAATAAAAAAAGTATGATAAAACCCTCTCACACTAAAAACCTCTTAAAAATCATTTTTTTATGAAAAGTCTTTCTGAATTAAAAAATCAAAACCCACTTAACATTTTTCAAAACTGGCTTAAAGAAGCAACCCTCAATGCTCCTACAAAAGAAAGTGCCACTGCTTTTGTATTTTCCAATAACCACACAACACACTGGGGGAGTACTCACATCAGTTCACGAGTGGTACTTTTAAAACAAATAGAAAATAACAATCTCATTTTTTACACTAATTACAAAAGTAATAAAATGAAAAACTTTAAATTTTATTTAAATACCTTAACCCCTTCAGCTTTAAAATTTTACTTAAACCTTATGCAACCTGTAGCCTTAAATTTTTACTGGCCTTACGGACCTATTCAAAGGCAAGTACGCCTTGAAGGTATAGTAAAAAAAACATCCAGTCAAAAGTCCAATCAGTATTGGAAAAGCAGGTCTAAAGAAAGTCAAATTAGCCAATACATTTCAAAACAATCTTCCGTATTAGAAAGTTTAGAGGAGTTAGAAAAAAAATGGAAAACAACACGCACTTTTTTTTTAAATAAAGAAGTGCCACGCCCTAAACATTGGGGAGGCTTAGTTTTTACACCCATGAAAATAGAATTTTGGGAAGAAAAACCTCACAGATTACATCAAAGGCTATTATTTAAAAAAAAGATTTTTTCTAAAACATGGACTACTCAATTTCTTTACCCATAATATATTTAAAAGTAAAGCTATATTTTTCAGTAGAAAATGGTTGCGTTTGATTAACTGGCATTTTTTTTAAATCTATTTTTTTTAAGGTATTTTTAAAAAAAGCATTCCTATCCATCCAAGAGTTTTTCCCCGGTTGGCTGTTACCTTTACTTGCACTTCCAATGAGAGTAACTGTTTTTTTAGCTCTTGTTAAGGCAACATATAGTAATCTATCTTCTTCTTGTAGTTCTTCTTCTTTTTTACGACTTAAAATATTTTCATGGTGTGGGGAGGAAATTCTGGTATCTTTTTTATCGCCTCGTACTTTCAAAGACCAACGATGGCAATTTTTATCACCTGTTTCACCCACAAAGTAATCACTCCCTCTGTGAGGTTTAAACTCATCTCCTATATCTAACAAAATGACATGGTCAAATTCCAAGCCTTTAGCTGCATGTACAGTCATAAGTTGCACACCACTTGTTGCCACTGCTGACACAGCAGATGTTTGATTTTTATTACTATCGGTATTTACTATATCTCCACCAGCATCTAACAATAATCTATCTACAAAAAACAATATATTATGCATACTCATTCTACTGCCTAATTGTGTACCTGTTTGCTCATACTGTATGAGTTCATTAACTAATTTCCATAAATTAGCTTCTCTCATACCTGTAGGGTCTTGATAATAAGCTAAATCCATAAGTCCACAAGATATTAAGGCATTTTGAAAGCTCTGCACGATGCCATAGTTTTTTGTATCTTTTAAATGCGACTTTAATACAGTAATAACACTATGTTTTGTTTGCTCACAAAAAGACCATAAACTATGAAACTTTGTGCTTTGTATCTGACGATGTGTCCATTCCACTAAAGTCGCATCTTCCACTCGATAATAAGGGGTTCTTAACAAACCCACTAAATTACTATTATGATGAGGGTTGCATAAAAACCTTAGTAAGAATAAAGCATCTTTTATTTCTCGTTGGTTTTGAAAATGGTTTGATAAATGTAAATGCACCAAAATATTTTGTTTTTTTAAAAAACTTGCAAGCTTATTTAAAATATTGTTTTTCCGTGCCAATATGACAATATCATTAAGGCTTACCCCGTGAGTTAAGAGGTTATCTAACTGACTTCTAACTTCTTCAAATTGTGCTTGTTGTTTATGATGTGTGTTTTTTTGTTTTGCCATCCACACAAAATGGGCAACAATTTTTTGAGCGTCCCATGTTTGATATTTTGATTGCATGTTATGTTCACTGGTAAAAAAATCATTAAAAAAAGCTACTAATTCGCCATCAGATCTAAAGTTAATTATTTGTTCTTTAAAAGAACTTTGAGTGTCATTTTGAGCTTCTTTAATTTTAGCTAAAAAAACAGAGGTATCAGCATCTCTAAAACGATAAATGCTTTGCTGAGGGTCTCCTACAATAAAAACCTTACTACCTGTAGTTAGTACATCCAATATTTTTTTTTGTAATAAACTAGTATCTTGGTACTCATCTAAAAACCAAAAATCCCATTTTGGAAAAAACAATTTTTTTTGACCTGTCATTTTTTTACAAAGCAAAGCCCATAACATAGTTTCTAAATCATCAAAAGTTACTTGAGCTATTTGTTGTTGCTTTTTTTGCCATGCATTTTGTACAGCTATTCCTAATATTTGTAATTGAGAGCTTATTTGAATAAAACTTGTGAAATTTGTTTCTATCTCATTTAATGCTTGTAATTTTTTTTTATTGTCTAATTCCATAAGCTCTTGTTTTTGAGCATGACTTGCTGCTACTAATTCTTCTTTATTAAAAGGGCGATGATTTTCGTATTTTTTTATGTACAATATATATTGTTTAACAATAACTTGTAACTCATCAAAAGAATAATGCTCTAATAAATCAACACCTTTTTTATGTTCTAATAATTGTTTTTTTAAAACAGCATTAAACAATAAGTGAAGGTCACTATCTTGTGTTACGGTAAAGCCCGGGCTTAACCCTATATACTGACCATAGAGCTTTAAAAACTGATGAAAAACCCCATGCAAAGTGGATATTTGTAGCTGAGGCGAATAACTAATATAATCTATTAATTGCGGGTTTTTAGTTTTAATAGCCTGTATCATTAATCGTTCTTTTAATTCTGCTGTAGCTTTGCGGGTAAAAGTAGACACCACTATTTTCGGAAACACTTTATGTTGGTTATAGAAATTAAGTATTTGGTCTTTTACAGCTGTTATTAAGGTAGTGGTTTTACCAGCTCCGGCTGTAGCTTTTATGACTTCTAGATTTTTTAATTGAGATGAGGGGCTCTGCATATTTTTCTCCATTGACATTTATCACAAGTTTTAAATTCTTGAGGGCTAGGGGTAAAATCACCTTCTTGAATCTGAAAAATAGTGGTATTTATTTGCTGACATGTATCTTGTAAAATATCATATTTTTGCTGTTGAGACACCAGTGATTTTGTTTTTTTACTTAAACCTCCAAAAGCTTTATCTAAATCTTGAACAGCGGTGTGAACCACTAATCCTTTATAAGTAAAATCTTTATAACTTAAAAATAAAGCCACTTTTACAGGTAAAGCTGGCATATCACCTACCAACCCTTTTTCTAAGGCTTGTATGTAGATAGCCATCTGATACTCTTTTTTGTTGCTCCAGTTCGGAGCTATATTTTTACCTGAAAGTGTCCCTTTATAATCCAACACCATATAGGATGTGCCATCACTATCTATTCTATCTATTCTACCTTTAAATGGAATGCCTCGTGTTTGTGACACAGTTTGAGTACGATGATCCCAGTAACATGTGAACTCTACTTCCCTTGCTTTAGTATGGTATTTTTTAAAATAATTGTCTGGTGACCTTTCATTTTCTAAAAAATGTTTTGCTTTTTTTAAAAGATATAGTTTTTCTTTTGCCCACACTACGGGGTGTAATTTTTTAAAATCCGGATTTGATTTTTGTTCATCTTTAATGTCTTCTATAAAGGGTGATAAAATTTGCGGAACATGTTTTTTAGATTTTAGTTTTTCAAATAAAGCATGTAGTAAAGATCCTTTTTGCATAGCAGGTCTATCTACATCATCTTTTTCTGGTCCACTCCACAAGTGAAGTACATGTTTAGCAAAATACACAAAAGGGCAACTCACATAATCATGCAATTTGTAAGGTGATATTTTATTTAAACTATTTGTACAATAAAATTTTGTAGCAAGCGTGCCAACATCTTCTTTAAGAGATTGTTCAATAAGTTTCACAGAGGGTGCAAGCTGTTTCTTACAATTTAAAATATCAGCTACAGTGGATTTTCTTTGTTGTTGATCCCAAACAGTTAATTTTAAAGGAGTGTCATTATGGGTATGATGACAAATATCCTTATGAGGAGGATTATGATTATTTTGTGTGTGTTGATAGTACAACCATAACGAATCGGGACTTAAAGACCCACCTGAAAAATCAGATTTTGAACAAGATAAGATGATTTTTTTTCTTTTCTGTTGTATAAAATGCTGTATGGTAAGGTGCAAAAGATGTGGGTTTTCTTCTTTAAGAAAAAAGCCCATACTATCTTTAATAAAGCTTTTATCAAATTGAGAAATAAGGTTATAAGATGGGTTTTTCATCAAAGATTCGTTTAAACCTGCCACATACACCACCTCTGCCGATACCCAGCTTAACGCATTAAAACTTAAAACCTGCACCCCTTTTAAGTCTTTGTTTTTAACAACTATTTCTTTACTTTTAAAAAGAGATTCTAATAAAGAAAGCCATAATTTATAAGATAGATTTTGCTTAAATATATGAGATAAGGTTTTTATTTCACTTAAACATTCTTTAATTTTTTTTAATACTAAAGAAGATGGTATATCTGTTTGAGTATCAGTAGGTTTGAGATAATTTACCCAGTTGATAAAATCATTGCCACTGACAAAATTATTTTTATCTTTAACAAAAGAAGTATCATAACAAAATGGTGGTACATGTTTTAATGTTAAAGCATAATAATGTGCTGATCTAAACTTTTGAAATTCTGTTTTTTTGTTTGTAGAAGCGACAATAGTTTCTAAATTTTCATATTCAATAATATCTAAATGGGTCCAAAGTTTAGCAAGCCACAGCTGTATGAAAGGAAAAGAGGATAAACATACCACCTCTTGTTTATGACAATTAATACCTTCTTTTTTTAAAAAACTTTTTAAACAAAACCAATAATCTTCTATTTTAGGTGCTAAAACAGCGATATTATGGGCAGGTACCCCTTGTTTTAAAAAAGAACTTACTTCACTAACAATATCTTTTACTTCGGCTAATTGAGTGGCAAATTGTTTTGTACATATCTCTTTTTTAATAAGAGGAGTAATATAACTAATATGTTTATTTTTTAGTTTTTTTTGATCTAAAAAATCTGGGGTTTTTGTATCTAATGCATTATAAACTGGTGTAGCATAATGATAATTTAAGTCACTATTGGCTAATTTTTGTGATAACAAAACAGGTACTAATAATTGCACTTTATGGTTTGTGGCAAGCTGACATGCTAATTCTATTTCTACTGTATTTATTTCACAAGATAAATCAAAAACTATTTTCTTAAAAAGCAAAGGATGATGTTTTATCTTATCTAATAAATAAACATCTATCCAAGAAGATTCTATAACCTTATGAGTATTTAATTCTTCCCAAAAAGGTACGGCTAAATCGTACCAAGCCTTCCAATAAGGTGTTTTATTAAAAAGCTTAAGCCACTGCCCAAATAAATGGTCTCTATCGGGATGAGGTAATAGATGAGCTAATATTTTTAAATACTCGCACACAATAGTGCCTGTTTGTTTTGTGGTTTTCCATATTTCATTTTGAAATTGATTATGTGCCCATTTTTGATAGTAAAAAACTAAAAAGTTACGAGACACAACATGAAACTTAAGCTCTACCATAGATAATAAATGTTGCCAAAAATCCAAAGCCCTAAATACCGAAGAACTATGAGCTTTGTTACTGTTGTTATGAACCTTATCTGTTTGTAACTTTTGTTGTACAAAATCCCGCGATTTAATATCTGATGTAACCCATACCTCTTGATCAGGATTAAATTTTTTTAAAACAGAAAGCCTATCTTTAACAGATTCAATAGTTTTTATTTCTAACATAAAACCACCCTTAAGTGTTATAAATATATTGGATCATGACCCAATATATTGGTTTAAAAAAGTTTCTAATTCTAAATTTAAAGCTTTTACAGAAGACCTATTCCAAATAACATAATCTGCTTTTTTAATTTTTTGCTTTTGAGATAATTGATATTTCATTCTACAAGCTATATTAGATAGACTAAAGGCTTGGTTTTTCATCAAAAGTTTTTTTTGCCTTTCAGGACTAATAGCTATAACGACTGATAGGTCAAAAAAAGGCTCTAGGTTTTTTTCAAACAATAATGGAATTTCAAAAAAAGCTATTGTGGCTGATTTTTTTGAAAAATCTTCCATTTTTTTTTGAATAGCATCCCATACTACAGGGTGGATAATGGATTCCACTTTTTGTAGCAAAGATTTTTTTTGAAAAATCTGACTTGCTATTTTGGCTCGGTCTAAAAAACCATCTGGTTTTACACATTCAGGACCCAGTAATTCGACCAGTTTTTTATAGCTATTAGTAGTAGGGGCGGTGGTCTTGTGGGTAAGTTTATCTGCTAACACCACTGGAAAGCCTTTTTTAAGCAATAAATGAGCCACAAGTGATTTACCTGCTCCCATAATTCCTGTTAAAGCCACTTTACGCACTTTGAAATACCCTGATTTTAAACCTTTAAAACAAAAAATAATAAAGTTTTACCTCTGTACATCCGAAAAAATACTATAGGTATGACTGAATAACAAGGGTTGGAAAAACATTATGAAGCAAAAATTCACAAAATTAAATAAATTTGCGATTTTGAAAAAAATTGCTCATGGAGGAATGGCAGAAATCTTCTTAGCCTTAGATTGCGGAGGCTCTAAGAAATTAGCTCGTCGCTTTGTAGCTCTTAAAAAAATTCTATCTACCCATATTACTAATACAGAATTTGCCAAAATGTTTCAAAACGAAGTGCAAATTGTAGCCAATTTAAACCATAGTAATATGGCTTCTATTTATGAGTTTGGTATTGATAAAGATCAATACTTTATCTGTATGGAATATATTTCTGGCAGAAATGTACGCCAACTATTAAAAAAACTTAGTAGTAAAAAAGCAAATGTTAGTATCCCCAATATAGCTTACATTATTAAAAATGTTTGTCTAGGGTTGGATTATGCTCACAATTATACTGATAAATTAACAGGTAAGGTTTTAAATATTATTCATCGCGACATTAGTCCACAAAACATCATGATTAGCTTTAACGGAGAGATAAAAGTAATTGACTTTGGTATTGCTAAAGCCACTAATTCAGAAGCCACAAAAGCAGGTGTGTTAAAAGGTAAGTTTGAATATATGAGTCCGGAGCAGGTAAGGGGAAAATCTCTGAACAATCAAACAGATATTTTTTCTTTAGGAGCTATTTTATGGGAGATGTTAGCTGGCAAAAAACTATTTACTGCCAGTGAAGAATTAGCAGTGCTTAGAAAAATCAAAGAATGCCGAGTGCCTGATTTAAAAAAACTTAACCCCCAAATACCTGATACTATCATAGAAATCACTAACAAAGCATTACAACCTAATAAAAGTATTCGATATAAAACAGCTGGTGAAATGGTGCATGATATTTCTGTATTTTTAAATAAAAAATACCCTAATTTTACTCCCACCCATTTTATTAAATTTATCAAAGAAACTTATATAGAAGAAATGGACGCTGAAAGAAAATACTTAAGGCAATGTGCTGAAGATTTAGCCAGTTTAGACACCACCCACATAACTAACACACAAAAAACAGAAGGCACAAGTACGATTTTAGCACCTCCTCCCTCATCAGCCAGATATGACGAAGATGAAATGGAAAAAAGCCAGTTTAAAGGGGCAGAAGATTTAGAAGGTAGTGCTGCTGCTTCTTACTATGAATCTCGTGTCACCCTTAAAGAGGGTAGTTACACAGAGTCAGAAAGTATTCCCACACTACGAGATACAAAATACAATAAATCTACAGACATTACTAAAAACAAATTTAACGACGCTTTACCTCAAAAAGCTCACACTAGTAAAAGCTTAAACAACCAATCTGTTCTATCTATAAAAAACAACACACCCAGTACAGATAACCCGCTTTATAAAGATCACCACATACAATCTTATAATCCTTATAGAGTGACTAACACAACAGCCTCTAATTTAGCTTATCGTATGGCTATGTTAAAGCGAAAAAAAAGAAGAAGGAGAAACAACATTATATTTGTAAGTACTGTATTATTAACACTAAGCGGTAGTGGCTACTATTTTAAACAACCATTATTAAAAATAGTCAAAGAGTATGAATTGCAATCTTTTTTTCAACCAACACCTAAAAGAAGAACATACCAAGCTCAAAATAAAAAAAGAGCTATCAACTCTACTTCATCTCATAAACACAAAAAATCTATACATCCTTCAAAAGAAGTTTATTTAGAAACCATACCTTCTGGAGCAAATATAAAAATAAACAATAAACTAATAAAAAACATCACTCCTACTGCTATTTCTATCCCTCATAACGGCACAGTAAAAGCTGTTATAGAAAAAAAAGGATACTACCCTTTAACAAAAGTTATTAAATTTCAATCTATAAAAAACAATCAACATAAAATAACATTACAACTTCAAGCAAAACCACCAGAAAGGATTGATTATGAAACTTTATAAAAAATATAACAACTTTTATTTATTTTTTATCACTATTATAGGATCTTTATATATAGTAAATTGTAGTACTTCTTTATTTGGAGGTAATCAAACTTGCAAAGGCTACAAATACGATGCTGAAAAACAAAGCTTTGTGGATACCTTCAACCAACCAGTAAATTGTAGTTTAGCTGACAATTTTAGAATTTTTGAATATTTACCGGATAAAGGTTGTTCTTTTTGGAGAGAACACTTTAAAGTAGATGAAACAATGCGATTTGTAGAAATGGTTATACGCTCCGGACCTCAGGGTACTTCTATAGCTAAAAAATATTGCGTTCTTCAACGATATATAGAACATGATAAAACCGGGCAAGTGATGCTTATTAACACAACTGACGGAGGGGCTTATTGTTTTAAAGCTCACAGTGAAGTAGATGATAACTACATAGTACACACTTGCGACGATGTTAAACGGCAAAGCTCTAAAGAGAAAAATACGACAACAGAAACTCTTGCACAAAAACAGCTAAGAGAAAAAAAAGACCGTATAAAAGAACTTGAAAAAAAGGAAGAAGAAAAAACCATAACAGATAAAGAAGAAGATGAGCTTCGCAAACTCTACAAAGAAGTAGCAAACGCTTAGTAAATATTTTAAGATATTATTTTGAAAAATTCAGTTTATCTTTTAATAAAGAAAAATGATTATAGTTTTTTAGTTTAAAAGATTTATGTTTAACACGAGATTTGCAAATTGTCATAAAATGTTTTTTAGAAATGGGTGCTTTTTTTTCGCCATCCACAGTTAAAAAAGCATGTTGCGTGTTATTGTTAATACGAAGTGATATAAGAAAGTCATCTGGCACAATAACAGGTCTGTGGGTTAAACTATGAGAGCATATTGGTGTCACAGCTAAAGCATTAACAAAAGGATGTAAGATGGGTCCTCCTCCTGCTAAATTATAAGCGGTAGAACCTGTAGGAGAAGACACAATGAGACCGTCAGCTTTTAAAGCATAAATTTTTTGTTTTTGAATGTCAATAGATACACTAATCAAATGGCTAAAAGAGCCTCTTTCAATCACTATATCATTAAGGGCTAAGTATTGGTGTAAAAGCTTATTTTCTTTATAAAGGCTTACTTCAATAAGTGTTCTTTTTTCTATCATTATTTGATTTTTTAAAACTAAATCCAAACAATGTTCCATAAGCTCTTGACGATGAACGGTTAAAAAACCTAAAGAACCTATATTAATGCCTAAAAAAGGAACAGAATAACGAGCAATAAAATGCACTGTTCGTAAATAAGTGCCATCTCCACCTAAGACTAATACAAAATCAATCTTTTTTTTATCATAATTAACATTATTTTTTAACAAGTCTGATTGCACCATAAGATGCACCACTATAAGGTGCTTTTTAAACCAGCTTACGGCTTGTTTAACTTTTTTAAGTGTTTTGTGTGATTGATCTCTATAAACAATCAACACTTGTTTAATAGAAATGGTTTATCCCTCTTTATCTACTAATGGTTTAGTGGTAGCAGAAGGGGGTGATTTTTTAAACAATTCCATTAAAAATGGTTTCTTTTTATGGCTGTTATTAAAAGGTAAATACGACCCTTTGGATTCTACTTCGTCTTTTTTTTCAGATATATTTTCTAAATCTTTCATACTTAATTGTGCTTGCCTCGGGTGCGGAGCTGGCATTTTAGTAGAAGAATAATTTTTTTGATAGCTTTGGGCTTTTTCTAACAACATATCTTTTGAAGATTTTGTTGTAGAGGCAAGAAGGGGTGATTTTTTAGTGCCATTTTCATAACTACGAGGTTGCAAAGAGGGTGAAGTGATATCTTTTTTTGCTAACTCTTTACCAGAAAACCCTGTAGCAATAACAGTTACCTGCACTTTGCCTGCTGTTTCTTTAGGGTCGATGACAGCCCCAAAAATAATTTCTGCATCGGGATGAGCTTCGTTAGTAATGATTTCAGCTGTTTGGTTCACTTCCGATAAGGATAAATCCACGCCTCCCGTGATATTAATAATAATTCCTCTTGCACCTTTAAAAGAAGAATCTTCTAATAAAGGTGAAGACACAGCAATATGCCCTGCCTCTAAGGCTCGTTTTTCTCCTTCTGCCTCTCCGGTTCCAATAATGGCTAAACCTTTTTCGGACATAATAGTTTTAATGTCAGAAAAATCTAAATTAATTAAACCTTTTTTATTTACTAAATCAGCAATACTTTTAACAGCTTGTAGTAAAATCTCATCAACAGTTTTAAAAGCTGATAAAAGAGAAGTGTTTTCATCCACGGCTTTAAATAGTTTTTGGTTAGGGATAACAATTAAAGTATCTACATTTTCTTTTAAAAATTGAATACCTGTTTCTGCATGCCGTGCACGCCTTTGACCTTCAAAAAAGAAAGGGCGAGTGACCACTCCCACTGTTAAAATACCTTGTTTTTTAGCAATACCAGCAATCACACCAGCTGCTCCCGTACCCGTGCCTCCTCCCATACCAGCTGTAATAAATACCATATCAGTGGAATTTAGTTTTTCTGAAATAATTTCGCACGATTCAATAGCAGATTTACGCCCTACTTCTGGGTTGGCCCCTGCCCCTAAGCCTTTGGTGAGTTGTGCTCCTAATTGAATTTTATTTTTTAAATCTAGCTCTTCTAAAGTTTGTAAATCAGTATTAGTAGCTATAAATTCCACACCACTTAAACCAGATTCATACATGGTTTTAATAGCATTGCATCCTCCACCTCCAACACCTATGACTTTGATATTGGCTCTAAATTGCAAGCTGGCATCATCATCTATTTGAAACATATTTTTTGCTTTACTCATGGCCATATCTCCTTCATCCATCTTTTAAATTTAAATACATTACTTTTTAAGTGGTTAGAACGAAAGTCCAGGGTTTTTTCATTTTGTGCGTAAAGTAAAATGCCAAGGGCTGTTTCATAATCATTTTTATTTTCTAATTCCTTCATACCTACCCCTTTTATGTTAATACAACTTTTTCTCACAGGCATTTCTAAAATGGATTTTCCACCTTCATTTAAATAAGGTAAATAACTACCTCGACCTGTTAAAATCACACCACTTTCTATTTTGTCATAATATTGTAATTGTTCTATTTTATTTTTTAATTCTTGAAATAATAATTCTGATCGCCTATTTAAAACATCATGAATTTTTTGATGAGATTCTTCACTTACCATGTCTGTTTCTTCTGCTATGACAGATTCTTTAGAATCCTGCACTAAAGTATTGTTATATTGTAATTTCAACCGCTCTGCCTGATCTCTGGGTATTTTTAATTCTCGCATTAAGTCATGAGTAAAGTCTTCACCACCAATAGCAATAGAACCAATATGATGGATTCTAGAATCACAGATAATAATAAATGATGTTTGATCGTGACCAATGTCTAATACACAAACTCCAGATGATTTACTCTCTTCATCCACAACAGATAAAGTCACAGCTAAAGATTGCAAAACCAAACCACGAGCTGAGTACCCAGCATAACGCAAACATTGCAAAGCGTTTTGCACCCCTGTATCCAACACCGATACCATTAAACATTTAGTTTCTAACCTAAGCCCTGACAAACCTAACGGATTAAAAAATGCCCCTTGACCATCCACAGTAAAAATTTTAGGCAACACATGAAGCAAGCGATGCCCTGTGGACAAAGGTACGGCTTTTGCGGTTTCCACAGCTTTATTTAAATCATCTGTTGTAACCTGCCCTGAAGTAATAAGCGACATCCCTTGCGAAGAAAATACTTGGTAATCCCCTCCTATAGCTAAAAATAATTGGCTAATATGCAAACCAGAAGCTACTTCAGCTTCTTCACAAGCCTGACGAATGGCTTCTGCGGTCTCTTTCATATTAACAATACGACCTTTGCTTAAACCTTTATGAGCAATTTGGGCGGCTCCCACTAATTCCACACAATCAGCAGAAGACACTCCAATCACGCATCGAATATGACTAGTGCCTAAATCAATACCAGTAATAACTTTTTTATCTTCCATGTTAAAACGACTCATTTTATTTCTTCCTTATTATCATTATATAGATTAAATGGCTTGGCGAGTACTCACAACTATTTTTTGAGAAAATCTTACATCAATAACGCGCCACTTAATATTTTGTTGCTTTAAATATTGTAAAACACTCTCTATCCTACTCAAATTTATTTGTTGAAGTTTTTTACCTATTTTAATTTTTTGTCCGTTTTGAGACAAAATAAAATACAGACTATCATCCTGAAAAGAGTAGCCTATTTCTGAAATAGACTTTTGGCTTAAGCCTCCAGTCGGGGGTAATTGTTGCACAAAATCCACAGCCAACTGACGAATATGTTGATCTTTAAAAAACACTTTACCCTGTGCAATAGGTAAATCAAAAGCCATAGAGGCTAAAACAGGTGGCAGTAATGTGCCATCAATAGCCACTGGGTGCATAGTTCCTTTTTTATCTAATAAAACCAAAAGGGGCTTGCGGATTTTTATTTTAATCAACAATCGAAAAGGTAGCAGTCGCAACACTAAAGCTTTTGCTACCCTTGGTTCAGAGTGAACTAGATCAAGTATTTGTTTTAAAACACTATCTTTTACTTTTTTACCAATAAAAGGTTCTACTTTTTTTTGAATACGAGAGTGGATGTTCTGTGTGGAACGGTCCCAAGCAAAACCTTTTTCTATCTCTATTTCAATAGAACGAATAACGAGATTTTGTGATACAAATTGCACGAGTAAGATAATAGAAATAGTAATAAATCCACTAAGAGCAATATATTTAACTTTTTTTTCGTACTTAATGGCTTTTATCCAGTTCATCATAATATCAATTAACAATTATTATTGATAATAAAATATTTATCTACACATAATCTAAAGTAGCGTTTTTTAAAAGTATTTGTACCACTTGATTAAAACTTATACCTTCATATTCAGCAGATTGTGGCAGTAACGAAGTAGCTGTAAGCCCTGGTAAGGTATTGATCTCTGTCATAAGCGGGATGTTATTTTTAACAATAAAGTCTGCTCTACAGATCCCACGGATTTTTAAAACATTTATCATAAACAATATATGAGCTTTACACTGACTAATAACATTATCTGATACGCGAGGAGGTAATATATACTTTGTATGCCCCGGAGTGTATTTATGGGTATAATCATAAAAACCACTTTTAGGTACTATTTCTATGGGAGTGAGTACTTGACCTCCTAAAAAAGACACGGCTAATTCTGGACCTTTAATATAAGATTCTAACAATATTTGTGTATCATAAACTAAAGCTACTTCAATGGCTGGTAAAAAGTCCTTTGCTGTGTGACAAATACTAATCCCTAAACTAGAGCCTTCTCTAGATGGCTTCACCACTAAGGGAAAGTGCGATTCAGGAGGAGGTGTTATATGATTTAAACTACGCCCTTTTAAATTCCATCTTTGGTACTCAGGGGTGGGTATATGATAATGCTTCATAACATCTTTAAAAAAACATTTATCCATACACACACAGCTTGCTAATACGCCACTTCCGGTATAAGGGATTTTTAAATACTCACAAAGGCTTTGCAAAATCCCATCTTCTGCATACTTCCCATGTACCGCTAAAAAAGCCACATCGGGTTTAAGCTCAGATAATTTTTTAGGCAAATATTGATCAGCATCTATCACATAATAGGGTATATTAAGCTCACTTAAAGCACAGGCTATAGCCTTACCTGATAAAAGACTTATTTTTCTTTCAGCACCTAAGCCCCCTTGAATAAGGGCTACTTGTTTAATCGTAGATAATTTTAGTGCCATTTTTGCTGCCTATTTTAACTCTTAGTATCTATGCTAAGTGCCAGTTTTGTTAAAAGGCTTAAGGGGATTCATGACCGTCAATGATATGTTCTTTATCTTTTATTTCATAGATAAAATAAAATAACATCATCAAATAAATACAAGGTAACATAACAAGGTAAGTGTACACCCCTAAAATAAGAAATAAATTCCAACCGACTAAAAAATGAGCAAGCAATATATCTTTAATATAAGATAAGAAAAAATAAACGATATAATAAACAATATAACATCCAAAAAGCCACCAAGCTAAACCAGAAGATAATTTTTTAGAATGTTTTAAGGCACTGATATTGCCTTTTTTATATTGCTTATTAAAAAACACCACAAAAGTAAAAAATGTATAGTGTATAGTTTTTATAACCCCCGGCACGAAAAAAGCTAAGTACCCTAAACAAATAATCACAGAGGCTTTAAGCCCTTCTAAAAGCCATGGCAAAGTTACTTTTTTAGTAAATGGCCATAGTAGTAATTTTTTTGTATGGGTTTGATTAAACAAGTATATACTGATAGCAACGAGTACCACAATTTGTAAAGAAAACACAGTCAACCCTTCTACCACCCGTACTAGAAAGTGATCTTCTCCTAATTGATTAATATACAACACCCAAAACGGCACAAAAGCACAAAAAACCAAAATAACAGAAAAACTCACATTAGCCGTGGTTGCCAAAAAGTACTGATGAGTTTTAGCAAAAGCCGTTTTTAGCACAGCTTTAGAGTTATAAGGAGGCAGTGTTTGTATTAATTGTGTATCTTCATTTTCCATACCACTTGTTATATTGGCATATTTTGTTATAAAAAAATAGTAGTATTTAAAAATATACTTTTTTAAAGGGCCCGAGTGGCGAAATTGGTAGACGCACAGGACTTAAAATCCTGGGGTTTTTAACGAACCGTGCCAGTTCAAGTCTGGCCTCGGGCACCACAATTATCACACGACTTAACATTGTCGTAGAGAAATGTAACTTTTAATGGTACTTTTAATAGTATTTTCAATGGTACCTTTTAATGGCACCCTTTAATGGTACCTTTTTAGTGATTTTGAGGAGGAATGATGACCTTTTTAGGCACAGTGAATTTTAAAGGAATAGAAATATGCTGAAAATCTTCTGTACTCAGTAAAGGTACTTGATGCCTTTTTAGTCTTTGTTTTACCAATGGATGCGGGTGACCGTATCTTTTCTTTCTAGCACTGGCTACGGCAATTTCTAAATGGGGAAGATGGTTGAGCAAAGCCTCTGTCGTAGAATACCTGCTACCATGGTGAGACACAACTAACACATGTATAGAAGAAGGCAGTTGATTTTGCCAAAGTGGCTCAGAAGAGCCAGGAGAATCCCCGGGTATTAACACTTGGTTTTTTACAACCACCACTCGACTATATTTATTAGCAAGAGTGGCTTTTTTATCCTTATTTAAATGAGCAGGAAATACCAGCTCCTTAAACACCTCTTTTAAAGGGTTTTGACATAAGGGTAGCACAGACAAAAACTGCTTTTTTCTCATATCCCCTGTTCCTCCTGGCCAATTTAAGCGACAAAAACGACTAAGACGCCTCCAAGCTTTTCTAACAAAGTTAATATGATCCCAGTCCCAATGCGAAAAAAATACTTGATTAGCTTTATGACCACATTCTTTAACAAAAGCCTTTACAGGAAAACGCTCCCCTCCCATATCAAAATGCACACAAATTTTAAAATCAGAATAAGTCACCATTTGCCCTTGTCCAACAGACCAAACAATAATTTGTGCCCGACTACTTGCATCAAATAAGTAAAAAGGAAACAAAAAGGAGATAATAAAAATAATAAAATACTTCACTGCCACTTATCCTTAAAACACTCAAAGCTTAAAAACTTACATGGAATATCCTTAGTTTTTTTAAATACCCTACTTTCTATTAGAGTAAATAAAATAAGTTTGAAACACAATAAATACCAGCCATATATAAACCCAAATTTGAAAAGAGCTAAAAGTTATAATTTCTACACCTTTATTTTCCATAGCGGGTTGCAGGCTCTGCAGTACATTAATAAACAAGGTCCAACACCCATCGACAAAGGGGGTTATAAAGGGGCAAACAATCACCAACATAGATAGAGGTAGTAGCACACAAGAGGCTATGGGAGCTAAAACCCAGTTAACACAAATACTAAAAGGATGCACTCCACCCCACCTACTTACAATGGGTAAAATAAGTAAATAAGTCAGGACGCAAGATTGGAGCCTAGAAAACCTACGATTAGCCATACCTGTACTAGCCAACCAACTTAATTGTAAAGATAAAGAATACACCCAAGCGTTTTGACAAAGCAGACACAAAACACCGCTTATTTGCACCTTCCAGTAAGGACTCCAAAAAAGCTTTAATTTTTTAACCCCCCAAGTACACATTACAGAAAATAAAGCTCTCAAAACAGGCGGTCTAAGACCAGAACTCAAACTATAAAGCAGTAAAAACCCCATTAAAAAAACATTCTTAAAACGAAAAGATGGCAATACACTCCAAAATTTTTCTAAAAAAATTAAATGTGCCCCTGATATAACCATTAAATGGATAACCCCTACAGAAATAAATACTTTTTTAATCTGTCCTTCCGGAAGGCTTTCGCCACACACCAAAGCACTATAAATAGGCACCCATTTACTGGTTAAAGGAATATGGCTCAGGCAAGCTTGATGAAATGAATGAGCTAAAGGTCCCAATAAAGATAATAAAGAATAAGAATTAACGCATAGTATAATAATAAAGATTAAGCAAAGTGCGAGCATTTTTATTCCTCCCACTAAATAGCTAGCAAAATAGAGTCCCTGAAGGGCTATGGAGGGGTAAAAAAGGCAGAAAATTTAAGTTTGGTATTTAAAAATTGGACTAAAAATAAAAAAAGGTTATGCTTTTAAGAAAATGTTAAGTTTTTTATTAAACAAATTTTTATTAAAAACGAGAAATGGGCTGTGGTTTGTAAAGCTTGCAGGGCTGGTATTATTAATGATGCAAGGCACTTGGTATCCTCAAGCTGGGGCAAGGCTTAAGCTTAAAGCAAAATCACATCAGCCACCACAAGCTATCAAAAGGCACACCAACCAAGCTGAGGGAGAAGATAAAGAGCTAGATAAAGAGTTAGATGAAGAGCTAGATACAGAGTTAGATACAGAATTAGATGAAGAATTGGATGCAGAAGAGGATAGCCCAGCTTTAGAAGGGGCTTCAGAAGCACTGGGTAGTAGCACTGTGAACACACAAGATACAGTAAGTACAGAGAGCGATTTTTACGAAAAAAACCTACACGATATTTATAATCAATACTATAGCCAAAAAATAACTCAAAGTAAGTGGGATCAGATGTTACAAAATATTTCTGGCGATGTGTACACCATTAAATCTCATGACACTTTATGGGATATTAGCCGAGTACTATTTGGCAACCCTCATTATTGGCCGAAACTTTGGGCAGTAAATGCGGGCATTGTTAATCCTCATCTTATTCAAACAGGGGAGGAATTAGGTTTTATCCATGGGTCGCAACACAATGTGCCTTCTTTAAATATCATTACTCAAGGCACGGGTGGTCAAATAGGCTTAAGTCGCAAAAAAAAACAAGTCACTCTGAAAGCACCTATCCATCCTCTTCAGGGGAGAAAAATTGCTATCCCTAAACCTCAAAAAAAGATTTATCCTGTTTTGCATCAACTTCCCAGTAGTTTACCGGTACTTTATTTAAATCAAAAAACCTCTCGTTTTAATTTAAGTTCTGCTAAAATGGAATATACGCAATTAGGCATACCTTCTAAGTCTTTTTTACATTATTTTCAATCTACAAGTCCTATTACAGCTTTACGAAAGGGAAAGATTTTACGAAAAAAAATTGATCCGGGGAAATGGGCTTTCACCACAGAAACAGTAATTTTAGAAATGCAAGATTCTGTCAATCCCGGAGATAGATTAGTTATTGCACAAAACAAAGGTTATTTAAGTTCCGTGCGGTGGGGAGTAAGGGGTCCTTTTGGCTATCAAGTAGAAGTACAAGGTGAGGTAAAAGTATTAGGGCGAGTGCCGGATTCATTTGATTTATATGAAGCACAAGTAACACGAACATTTAATAACCCTATAACAACGGGAGCTTTTGTTATTAGTGGACCTCTCATAGAGTATGACTTTAAAAAAACCAATATTATAGGGCGTGGGAAGGCACAGATTACAGGTTTCCCTCCGGATGTGTATCAACAAACCACAGCAACACTTTATAGTTTAGTGTATCTCAACAGAGGGAGTAGCTCTGGTTTAGCTGTGGGACAGATGTATCAAGTCAAAGCTAACCCTAGGATGCACAAATATTTCCCTTTTGGTTATGATATTAAATTAGGTGAATTAAAAATTATCCACACAGAAAAGTTATTTGCCACTGGCATTATTACGGCGATGAATCAAACCATTCATCCCGGGGATTACATTATTCCTTTGGACGAAGGTTTAATACAAGATAAAAATTACGACCCCTTAGGGAGTGACGATTTAGAAAACGACATAAAAGAAGACACTTCACCTACTGACCCAAACGACCCTTTTGCAATAGAAGATGTGGAAGAAGTGCCACAACCCAAAGACTCTGATTTAGATCAAGCGTTTGAAAAATCCTCTGAAAAACAAAATAAAACTTCCCAAGATGTATCACCTTCTAACAACAAGTCTAACAATACAAAGCAAGAAGAAGACCCATTTGATGACTTTGACGATTTTGAAGAAATATAAAGGCAGATATTTTGTCCTTCTTTGACAGTGCATTAAACAGAAAAATTTTATTATTTATATTGCTTTTTACTGGTTTGGGCTTAGTACAAGTCTACAGTGCGAGTTATATTTTTTCTGTAGAAAAGTACAATGATGGTTTAGCTTTTTTTAAAAAACAATTATTATTTGCCAGCCTTGGTTTTTTAGCCTTAATTTTTATTGCTAATATATCGTGGAAATGGGCAAGATTTATTGGTATTGGGCTTTGGGTATTATCTGTGCTACTACTCATTGCCACTTTAATACCGGGGATAGGGGTAGAGGTAGGAGGGGCTAAAAGGTGGCTCCAACTTCCCTTTATGTTTCGCTTTCAACCTTCGGAATTATTTAAAGTCACAACTCCTTTTGCTTTTATTTATCTTATAGCTTTAAAAGAACAAAATATTTTACATCGACCAGGGCTATTCTGGTTATTTCCGTTATTTGCTTTTACTTTGCCCCTTTTGGTACTTACTTTGCAACCGGATTTTGGAACAATTATTTTATTTGTGTGTCTTGCTTTTTGTGTGGTGTTTATGTTAGGTTTGCCATGGAAATATATTTTAATCAGTGGACCCATCTTATTACTCATTTTTGGCATGATGATATTATTTAAGCCTTATCGTTTAACCAGGATAAAAGCTTTTTTAAACCCGTGGTCAGACCCATTAGAAAGTGGGTTCCAACTTATCCAAAGTATGATTAGTTTTCACACAGGGGGGGGTATGGGTGTGGGGCTTGGGCAGGGGCAGGGGAAGTTGTTTTTTTTACCAGAGGCTCATACTGATTTTACTTTAGCTATTATAGGGGAGGAAACAGGGTTTTTAGGTTTTGCTATTTTACTGACACTGTATGCACTACTTATTTATTATGGATTAAAAATTTTCATTAAAACAGAAGATCTATCTCAAAAAGTACTATCTTTTTCATTAATTATGGTGTTTGCTTTTTCTGTGATTATTCATAGTGGGGTGAACTTAGGCATGCTACCCACAAAAGGGTTGACATTACCTTTTATAAGTTATGGAGGGAGTTCCTTAGTATGTAACATGCTACTTTTTGGTTGGATGCTCAATATAGAAAAACATAATCATTTTGTTTATTAAGTTCGAACGATGCAGGCAGAAAAAAAAATACTCATAGCAGCGGGGGGTACAGGGGGACATATTTTTCCAGCTGTTCATATTGCAGAATGCATAAAACATATTAACCCAAATGTCACAGTAGAGTTTGTTCACACAGGGGGGGTGATAGAAAAGCATATTTACTCTCAATACCCCTTTAAATGCCACAAGTTATTTATTAGCCGTCTCAATAAAAATGTACCGTTAAAAGAAAGAATAAAAACTTTATTTTTATTACCTTTAGTTTTTTTAAACGCCATAAGAATAATTTTAAAAACTAAGCCCCATCTTATTTTTGGTACAGGAGGGGCTGTGAGTGGTCCTTTATTACTTGCAGGGGTGATGTTAAAAACAAAAGCTGTCATATTAGAACCTAATATAGTGCCAGGGCTTACTAACCGTTATTTGTCTCGTTTTGTGAACAAGGTTATTGTTGTATGGAGCCAAACAAAGAAGATGATAAAAGCAAAACATATTGTGCAAAAAGGCTTTCCTGTTAGACTGGACATAACAAAAGTTCATATAAAAACAACATGTAAAAAGCCTTATCATATATTAGTGCTAGGGGGAAGCCAAGGGGCAGAGTTTATTAACAAGGTAGTACATCAAGTGATACAACTTGTAAAACAAAAAAGTGACACCAACACATATCACTTTGTACATCAAACGGGGGAAAAACAATTTTTACACTATAAAAAACTGTACGAAGGAGAAAAAAATGTTCAAGTATATTCTTTTTTAGAAAAGATACATCAATTTTACGCATGGGCAGATATTGTTATTAGCAGGGCAGGTATGGGGGTGATTGCCGAGTTATCTGCTACGGGAAAGCCAAGTATTCTCATCCCTTTAAGTACATCGGCAAATAATCATCAGTTTAAAAATGCTAAAGCCTTACAGCAACAATCAGGCAGTATTTTGATAGAGCAAAAAAACTGCACGGCTCAAGTACTCACCCAGCAAATTAAAATGCTTGTCTCTCAAGCTGGTTATATGCAAAAATTAGCCACTAATATTCATCAATTAAAAATAGGAGAATCGGGAAAATCCATTGCAGATTATTTACTATCTTGTGAGTGGTAAGCCCCAAACAGAAAGCAAAAAAAATGGCAACAAAAGTTTTTAAAAAAATTTTTACATCAGGGGTAAGGGTGCATTTTATTGGTATTGGAGGTATTGGTATGTGCGGGTTAGCAGAGTTACTTTACCGCTCAGGGGTTATTGTTACAGGTAGTGATTTACAAGAAAGTACTCATACAAAAAGACTTAAAAAAATTGGTATATCTGTTTTTATAGGTCACAGTCGAAGTTATGTGAGCCCGGCAGACATTGTGGTTTATTCTAGTGCTGTACCTAAAAGCAATATTGAAAGGAGAGAGGCAGTTTTAAAAAAAATCCCTCTTATTAGCCGGTCAGAGGCTTTATCAGAAATTATGAGGCTTAAAAGAGGCATTGTTATTGCAGGCACTCATGGTAAAACCACTACCACGGGGTTGTTGGCTAATATTTTTGTGCATAATAAGAAAGAGCCTACGGTGGTGGTAGGGGGAAGGTCCCAACTTTTTCAATCCACGGCGAGATTAGGTAGTGGCGAGTGGTTTATTGCTGAATCAGACGAAAGTGATGGGGGCTTTAAACATTTATCACCTGAAGTGGCAGTTCTTACTAATATAGACTTAGATCATTTAGAACACTATGGTTCTTTTGAAAATTTAAAAAAAGCTTTTTGCAATTTTGCTTTAAAAGTACCTTTTTATGGGTTTATCATAGCTTGGGGAGATCAAAAAATCCTTAAAAACCTATTAACAGGTTTAAAACAAAAAGTTATTTTTTATGGGTTTAATAAAGACAATCACTTTTGTTTAAAAAAACTAAGTAACAGAAAGTATATTGTAACAGCCCACAAGCAAAAGTTAGGTATATTGCAAATGCCTCTTCCCGGGGCGATGAATGCACTCAACACGATAGCAGCTTTAGCGGTAGCTATGAGTGTGGGGTTTTCTTTCAAGCAATGTACCAACAGTTTTAAATTATTTAAAGGGGTGGACAGGCGATTTCAAAAAAAAGGAGAGAAAAATGGTGTGGAATTTTACGATGACTATGCCCATCACCCAACAGAGATTAAAGAATTATTAGAAGCTATGAGAGAAAAATGGGGGACAAAAAAACGACTAGTCCTCCTTTTTCAACCTCATAGATTTTCTAGAACAAAAACTTGTTGGAAGCAATTTTTAACTTGCTTTAAAAAAGCAAGCTTTGTGTTTTTAACAGACATTTATCCAGCAGGTGAAAAAGCACTAAAAAACATATCTTCACAAAAATTAGCGTCTCTTATTGCTCATAAACACTGCCATTATTTACCGGACAAAAACATTCTTTCTACTTTACAAGCTGTTTTAAAAAAAGGGGATGTGTTAGTAACAGTAGGGGCAGGCTCTGTGTATCAGTATGGCGAACAGTTATTACAAGGTAAAACAACAAAAGACAAAGTTATATCATCATGAATATTCAATCAAACATAGAGTTAAAGCATTTTAATAGTTGGAAGGTAGGAGGTAGGGCAGAGTTTTTTTGTCAACCTCAAAATAAACAAGAGTTATTAGAGGCAACACAGTGGGCTATAAAACATGAAAAAAAAGTCAGTGTATTAAGTGGCGGCACAAATGTGTTAATAAGTGACCAAGGGGTGAAGGGGTTACTTATACATTTAGGGCATTTAAAAGGGATAAAAACTTGGAAACAGCAGGGGCGGTTATATGTATCAGCTTTAGCTGGCACAAAAAAATCTGAAATAATGAAAGTTTTTTTACAACACCATCTATCCCCTGCGGTGTTTTTATGTGGTGTGCCGGGTGATGTGGGTGCTGGGGTGGTGATGAATGCGGGTATTCGCTTTTTAAACACCTATCCTCATTTTCCCAAAGAGTTTAAAGACATTGTGGACGAGATTAAAATTTTAAAAGCACAAAAAATGGTAGCTATTAAGGGGCAAGATATTAATTGGCAGTATCGCAAAGGGTGGAAGGGGGAGGGGGTGATTGTAGAGGTCACTATGAGCTGGCCTTTAAAACCCATAAGTGACATACAAAAAATAGTGAGTAAAGAGGCTTTAAAACGAGCCCAGTCGCAACCTTTAACCATGGCAAGCTGTGGCTCGGTATTTAAAAATCCTAAAAACGGTCAGGGGGCTGGTGCTTTAATTGAACAATGCGGGCTTAAAGCCTACCAAATAGGAGGAGCTTTGGTATCAAAAAAACATGCCAATTTCATTGTTAATGTAGCTGAGGCTCAAGCCTTACATATTCATAAGCTTATTCAACATATTCAAAAAGTAGTAAAAAACAAACATGGGGTGGTACTAGAGCCAGAAATAAAATATTTCGGTCAGTGGGAGATATAAAAAATGGAACACTTTTAAGAGGGGGTGTGTTGAAACATGAAAAAAGCTTTTTTACTGATTGCTTCCAATTTAGCAACTTTGTGTTTGTTATGGATTGTTATTCCACAAGCACAAAAGCTAGATACATCTTTAAATAACGGAGGGGCTAACTATACTATCTTAAGTGTGGTGTTTATTTTACTCTTATGGTGGTACCAGTTGATTAAAATTTTATATTTATCTACAAAATCTAAAAAAAATAACTTAAAACATGGTATGAACAAACATAAGCTAAAGCAGAAGGAAAACACAAGGCATCAATAAAAATGCAACATTTTGAATGGTTAGAGCTTGTACCTTTTTTGCATAGTGGTAATTTACATATTGCTACTATGGTGGTGGTATTTTTAGTACTTATGGTTGTTATTTTTTTAGCTCAAAGAAGTTTAAAAAGGGCTAAAAATCCACTGGTACCAGATGATAGGCTATCTTTAAAGGCTTTTTTTGAAAATTTTATATCCATTATTTGTTATTTATCTGATTTAGTAATAGGAACTGCTGGCAGACCATTTGTGCCTTTTTTTGCCATAATTTTTTTATTTATTTGGTTCAACAATCTTTTAGGGCTAGTACCTGGTATGGGGGCTGCAACTAGTAACTTAAATACGACCCTAGCTTTAGGGGTGTTTTCTTTTTTAATGTATAATATCTATGGTTTTAAAGAGCATGGTATAGGATATTTGAAGCAACTTATGGGTCCTGTGCTGTTTTTAGCACCTATGTTATTTATTATAGAGCTGGTGTCTCATTTAGTACGGCCTTTTAGTTTAGGGCTTAGGCTTTATGGCAATATGATGGGGGATCATACAGTGCTTGCTATTTTTTTAGACTTGGTACCTTTTGGCATACCTGTTATTTTTTACTTTTTAGGCTTTTTTGTATGCACAATGCAAGCTTTTATCTTTACTATATTAAGTATGGTCTATATAAGTATAGCATTATCGCATGAGCATTAAACAGAGCATTAAAGAAAAAATATTAAACTTAAAACTTATAAATAAAGGAGAAAAAATGAACAAACTAAGCAAAACAATAAGTAAAACAAGTGCAAACAACTTAAAAAACCTGTTTCAACAAAAACCTGGGGCTTGCTTTTGGGGGGTTGCATTATTTTTTGTGCCGTTTTGGAATATAGCCACAGCCACAACTGAAGCTGTGCAAAAAGCAGCAGAGGCAACAGGGGGTGGAGGTTTTTACGCCCTTGCTGCAGGGCTTGCCATAGCCATAGCTGCTTTAGGTGGAGCTTTAGGGCAGGGGAAAGTAGGTGCTGCCGCTATGGAAGGGATTGCCAGAAACCCCCAAGCTCAAAAAACTATGTTTATCCCTATGATTATTGTGCTGGCTTTGATTGAATCTTTTGTGATTTTCTCATTAGCTATTGCTATGATTATTGTCGGAAAAATCTAAAAAAAGGAGGTAATAATAAATGCATAAACTTTTAATTATCTGGTGTGTTTTTTTTATTTGTTTAGCACTAGCTCAAGCTAAAACAGTGCCACCAACACACAGTGCAACAAATAGTAATGCTTTAAAAGGTGCAAATAAAAATCTTAATAAAAGCTTGCAAAAAGAAAGCCTGCAAAACCAAAACCCACCAGATAAAAAAAAATCACAAACTCAAAACCCTTATGCCAAAAAGCAAAAACCAAAACAAACCAACCAAGTACTAAAACTAAAAAAAGGTGTTTCTTTTCAAAAGCAAAAAACAAACGGGCAAACAAAACTGCTTATAAAAACCACCCAACACAAAAAAACGCCTTCTTCCAGCCGTCGCAAAGTTGCAAACAGTGATGGTAAAATACCTTACGAGCAATTAGTGTTCCCATCGGAATCTATTTACCAAACCGTTAATCAGCATGTGCAAAACATACATAACTTATGTCAAACATCACTAAGCAATAAAGAAAAACTAAAAATATTCAAAAAAAATTTTTTAGCTCTTAAGGATTATGTTAAAATCACTTTGGAGGAATATCTTAAACCAGAAGATAAGTTTTTTTTAAACGATATTGATTCTAGCATTAAAAACATTCATTTAGACTTGTACGCTAATACACCAGTAGTGCAAACTGCAAACAACATTCATGGTGCTTTGTTGACTAGATACAGATACAGTTACAATGTTCCAAAAAGTCAAAGTGTGAAGCTTACTTCAGGTTGGCTTTATTCTATAACTAAAGGTCTTTCGTGCATCAAATAACAAAGTATCGGTATTACTTATTACTTTTAGTGGTAGGGTTTAATTTATGTGTCGCACAGCAGGCAAACGGTGGGGGCTTGAGTGCTTTTGTTCCTTATCAAAATAAGTGTTCTGAACTATCTCTTAGGTACAATACTCGGGTAAAAAATGAAATACAAGCAAGTAAGACAGAGGCACAATCCACATGTGTAACATGTAGCCAAAAGCAAAGCTCAACAGATTCTGAAGTGATAAGAATAGCATCTGGCAGTACCACTAACACTATACAAAACAGGAGGAATAACACAAAAGATAGCAACATACACCCTGCATGTTTTTTTGCCAGTATGACACAAGAGTATCCTACAGAGTTTTCTAATTATAATTGCAAAGAAAGTACTCAACGAAATCCGTATCGTAATAGCACTAAACCTTGTTTTAACAAAGATTATGTAGATATGACAAAAAAAGCTTTTGATGAAATGACTGATTGTTTTGGCTTTAACTCAAATGAGAAAAAAAAGCTATTTTCTTTATTTAACCATGAATCTCATTTTTCTTTAAACAATAAAAGCCATACGGATGCTAGGTGTTATGGGCAAATAACTCTTACAACATTTCAAGAAGTAAGCAAGCATATTTATATTGACCGTAACAGAGATGTTATACACAAACAAAGAACATCTGGGCTTATATCAAAAAAATCAGATATTTATTCTGAAGTAACTAACAAATGTCCTGATATAGAACAAAAAGCAGGGTTTTTACCTGCGGTTATGGGGAAAATGAACCCTAAACAAAAAGCCCAAAACCAATATGACGCTTATGAGCGAGTACTGGGTATTCCTAAAGGGGTAGTAACTGCACTTGCCATTTCTTGTTCTACTATTTTAAACCCTTATAATTGTTTATTTTATTCTCTTTACAATATGAGACTCAATATGCAAGCCTTAGAAAATGCTTTTAAAAAAGGTTATCCTAAAAAATCATTAGAAAAAACATTTGCTGACCATAATATGGATCTTAGTACAAAACAAGGTCGAATGTTAAGTAAAATAAAAAAGGATTTTTCTTTCCCCTTAAGTGCTAATGAAGTTTTAACTTTTGAGGGCAAAACCAAAGACCGGCATACAGGAAAAGTTAAAAAAAGAACTTGGGTTTTTGCTGATGAATACGAAGCTTACAGGGTAATGAAAACCCAAGAATATGGAACCTCCAAGCTTGGCAAAGCTAAAATCCAAAAAGTACAAGTTTTTAAAAACACCAACCCTGACAGCCAAAAAATAGATGAAGATATTAAATGGGCTATTCTCAACACAGCTTACAATGGAGGGATCAGTATAACAGATAAGTACATCGAATTATTTATGGATAACCAAAGATTAAATTTATCTGATAACTATTGTAACAAGAAGGCAACATGGGCAAAAAAACTTTGCAACAATCGAAAAAACTTATTTAAAAATCAATCGCGAAGTGTTGCTGATTTTAAAGCTACTTTTAAAGATTTTCTTAAAAGAAAATATGGAACACAAAATGATAGCAGTATAAGAGACAACGCACCAGAGGTCGCTAAATTCCAAAGTGCTATAGAAAAAGACGATGATTATTTAAAAAATAATAAAAACAATCTGACAGCTCATCTTAATCAAATGCATGAAATAAAAAAAGGTAAAAGCCAGCAAAAAAACAACTCCACTACTAAAAAAGATATCGACCAGTTTGTGCAATTTGTTAAAAACAACTGCCCTTAAACACAAGAGGGCTAATAAGGTAAGCTCATTAAGATGGGCTAATAAAAGGGGGCTAATAAAAATCAACCAAACTCTAAATTAAACACTCTAAGTTAAAAACACCAAGTTAAACAAATCTAAAAAAAAAATTACTTTTTAAAATCAAAAATAAACCAGCATAGTAATTGCACTATACTGGTTTATCTTAAAACTAATTATTTAATAATTTAAATAACTTTTTTTATAGGTAATACCTAAAACCTAATTCAACAGTTGTCATAAAAGGCAAAGGCCATAAGATATTGTTATTGCCTCCTCTTCTTACAGGAAACAAAATACTACCTTGACCCACTCGCAATAAAGCCTGCATAGCATGCGTTATGCTAAACCTGCCATGGAGTTCTAAAGCATAAGGCATAAAGAATTTACTGTTATTCAGTTGCTGAAAGCGATTAGCCCGAACAGTATAAGAAGGTGTGATGTTCACACCAAGTCCTATAGCGAAAGGAGAGTGTCTCATAAACTCCCAGCCGTAACGAAGAGTAAGACCTAAGCTTGAAAAAGCAGAAGAATCTAAACCTGTTTCAAAATAGCCATGGTATGCCCCACGAGAGCCTATATTCATACCATAACCAATAGTACCACCTGCTCTTTTAACAAAAGTGTTAGCTTGATTACTAAAAACACCCCAAAATTTAGAATTCAAGTTCACAAATAGGTAGTTCCCGCCTCCGGCATGCATTCTAGCCCCTGCCGATGATACACCCACTAAAGCTACCAGTACAATTAAGCTACTAATGATAGAGTTTTTAATATGTTTTTTAAAGTTCATTTTTATTCTCCTTGTTGTTAGTTATTGTTTTTAGTTTATATAAACTATTATTTTTTCTCATATAACCATAACAGTAAAAAAAGGTACAGTCAATGTAGATATAAAGCTTTTTAAACTATAAAAAGCTTAAAAATAGCAAAAAAACCATTAATAATAGCCCTTTAGTCTAGTATAAAGCTATTAACGCACTGCCTTAGAGGTCTTCCTCTCCGCCTAATGCTAATTAATATTACTCAATTTTAGAGAGGATTATTTGCCGGTTCAGGCTCCGACCCACGGAAGGAACAGATCGGCTGATAGCGACGGACGGCTACCCTGAACAAGGCAGATAATCCTCTCTATTTTGTGATATTGATAGGTTCAAGCTATAATGTATAATGTAACATTACACATGACAAAAGCTGTTAAATGTTCGGGCGTGCAGATCCTCTGCGTGTACTCTCAAAATATCCACACCTTTTTGTGCTAAGGCAAGGGCTAAGCCTAAGCTTTCAGGGTCTAGTTGCTTTGCAGTTTGGGTCTCACTAAAGCTTTTGATAAAAGATTTTCTAGAAACTCCGAGCATTAATCTGTTAGGGAATTTCAAAAATTCATCTATTCTTTGTAAAATCTCTAAACTCGTGCCACTATTTTTACCAAAACCAATACCTAAGTCTAAGATAATACGGCTTTTATCTATATTATGTGCTTTTAACACATTTAATTTTAACTTAAACCATTTTTTAATTTCCAACACAGGGTCTTTAAAAGGAGATAGGATTTTTGTTTTACTGGCTGGCACACTTATACTGTGGGTTAGTACATACTGCACCCTGGTTTTTTGCAGTACTTTTAACATACTACTATTTAAACCACTTACATCGTTAATAATATCTGCTCCTTTGTGAATGGCTTTTTGAGCAGTCAGAGCATGTCTGGTATCCACACTTAAAAGAGGGCGAAACATAGTTTTTCTATCGTATTTTTTAAAAAAACATTCTATATAGGGTTTTAACCTTTTCCATTCTTGTTGAGAAGAAATAGGATGAGCCCCGGGCCTTGTAGATTCCGCTCCTAAATCCAAAATAGCTGTTTGATAAAGGGCTAATTTATTTAAGAGGGTTTTAAATTTTCTCATAGTCATACTTCCCCCATCAGAAAAAGAATCAGGGGTAACATTTACAATCACCATCCAAAGTGGAAGCTTTTGCTGAAGCCTTCTATATAACTGTAACACCCGGTATTTTGTGTGTGGCACCATTAATAATGGGTTTAATTCTTTAAGAGGGGCTAGTACAAAAGACCTATTAACCAACTCAGGGTGTGGGACTTGTAAAACTTTAGTTTTAACAGTGTGACCACTATCAAAAAGCAATATATCTAAGTCAATAATACGAGGAAACCATTTTAAACTATTACTTCTTCCCATATCTTTTTCTATTTTTTTTAAAGCTTGCAAAAGTGTTATGGCTTGAAGATTTAAGTTTTTTATTTTTATATCACACTTAACTTCTAGTACTGTATTTAAATAAGGTCTTATTAAACTGTTGGAAAGTATATTTTTTGAAACAGTATCTTTTTTAACACGAGTCATATTACGATGCAGTTTTTTGTTGAATAACAAAGCAGGTGTTTCGTAAATAGGGGCTAACCTAAGGTTATAAAACATACCAGTTTGTTTAATTTTATTAACTGCAACTTTAATATTTTTTAACCTATCGCCTTTATTAGAGCCTATGCCAATATAAACTTTCAAAATAAATCCCCACAGCTATAAGATACACCTCCTTTTAAGTTATCCACAGGGGGATGTATTTTTTGCACACATAGATTTATTTTAACAGTAGACGGAAGTTTTAAGGTAAGCTCTTGCAACACACTTGTAGCTAATTGTTCAATAAAAATAAATTGTTTATCTTTTATAAAGTTTTGAATATGACAGCAGATTTGTTGATAACACACTTTTAAAGAGTTATTTTCACTTAAAGGGTTTTTTAAAAAAGCTATTTTTAGTGAAAAACTTACTTTTTGTTTTTGACATCTTTCGCTATTATCTTTACCAATATGAACGAGTAACATAAGAGATTTAATTTCTAAAATAGAATGTATCATTGTTACAATTTTATTATATCTCACTGAAGTATGTAATGAGCAGGGTCAACAGGCACTCCAGCAATACGTACTTCGTAATGTAGGTGCGGACCAGAAGAATGCCCTGTATTACCTGTAACCCCTAATACTTCTTTACGCACTACTTTTTGCCTAACAGATACCATAATTTCTGAAAGATGCCCGTACAAAGTAGACAACCGCCAGCCATGGTCCATAATAACCACATTACCATAGCCACTTTTGTAGCCAGCAAATACCACTTCTCCATCAGCTGGAGCGTAGACAGGGGTCCCCGGTAAAGCTGCTATGTCAATACCTTCATGTAAAGACACCTCTCCGGTAAAAGGGTACTGACGATAGCCAAAGCGAGAGCTAATCCACCCCTTAACAGGCATAATACTTGGAGTACTGTTTAAAATATCCCGTTTGGTGTAAAGAAAGCGTAGCATGGCGTAAATATCTTGTTGCACTAAATAAGATTTTTTATCTAACTTTTTAATATGTACGATTAAAGAATCACTAGAGGGATTGTTATTATAAGGACGATGAAAAGAAGCAGTTTTTTGACTTAAAACAGGACCTTGAGGGGGGAGTACTATTTCATGTTCTTTTGCTAAAGGGTCGGGGGGCGTATTACTAAGCTGATGAAACCACTGATTTTGAGTAGATGGCATAGATAAAGGTCCTATAGCATTCATCCACAGGGCTTGATCTTGTGCCCCCACTAAGCTTTTGAGCTTATAAGAAAAATCTTCCATCTGATTAACGCGAGATTGTAAATCAATAACCTTATCCGTAGCACTTTGTAATTGTTTTTTTAAAACTTGATTATAAGCATATTGTTTTTGATACCGATAAGAAGAAAAAAAGTGGTAAAAATAATCGCCTACAAAAGCAAATAGCAATAGAACACATAAGCCAAAACTTATCGCTAATACCTTTAATATCTTAGCTGATATATGCCACTGTTTAACACTATCTTTTGTATCGTTAGAGTGGATGAGTATGGTGTAGTATTTTTTAATTTTCATTTTTTTTTACCTTTATTAAGTTTATATTACACTATTATATTTTGTTATTATAAAATTTCAACCACAATAACAGAGATATTATCAGCTCCACCTTTTTGCAAAGCTTGATTGAGGCAGTGTTGTACTCTGTGCTTTCCTTGGTGGGATTGGAGGTGGTTTTGAATTTCCTCATTAGAAACAGCCCCTGTCAAACCATCAGAACAAAGCAGATACACTTCTTTAGAGTGTACTTTTTTAGTAAAAACATCAGCTTGAATATCCGATAAAAAACCCACACTTTTTGTCAACATGTGATCTTCTGAAAAAGGCGATTTAGGCACTTTCTGCCCTGTTAAAAGACCTGCTTTTATTTGACTGGTAATGGAGGTATGATCTTCGGTAAGTTGCCACAAAGTACCATCTTTTAACATATACAATCTAGAATCACCTACATTGCCAATATAGGCTGTGCCATCTTCTCGCACTAAAAAAAGGCATACTGTGGTCCCCATACCTCTTAGTTCAGGGTTTTGAATACCCTTATTGTAAATTCTACGATTTGCCTCTTCATAAGATTTTTCTATATCCAAAGCAATACAAGGCGAATCTTCAGTTAATTTTTTAGTCAGATAGGAGCTTATGGTTTGAATAGCCAGTCTAGAGGCAGTTTTTCCTCCTTTATGCCCGCCCATACCATCGGCTACAATAAACAGGTTGTGTACTCCGTCTGTCATAATGGAGTCTTGGTTTTCCGATCGCACCAAACCAATATGGGTTTGAGAATAAAAGTCCAGTTTCATACTTATAATTTTACTTTTTTTTACCCATATAGGAAAACTTTACTTTCTGTGTTAAAATAATAAATTCAATAGATTTTTAAGATTTTTAAAAAAATGAGTGATTTTTTTTGAGGTTTGCTTTATGAGAGCTATTTTAAAACAACAAAATGTACCTTTTTGGGTATTTTTGCTCTTATCTGCCACTTTGCATACATTTTGTATAGTGTATTTATTATTTGCAGGTGAAAATAAAAGGGAAATACCCCTTCAAAAGCTTGTTTTTATCCAAATGCCCAAAAATCAGGTGGTGGATCAAAAAAACTTCAACCATTTACAAGCTCAAAAGCCCACTTCTTATTTAAGCCATGCCAATAAGGTAGTAGAAAAGCAAATTCAAGCTATGATGAAGGGTTTGTTTCAACAAGCAAGCATTAAACCATCCTCACAAGTTAAAAAAACAGCTCACAGTAAAAAACCCAAGCAAACTAAAAAAACAAGTCGTAGCTTGAGTAGCTTACATTCTTTAGATTCGCAAGCCTTTTCTCAACAGTTATTAGAGCATATATCCGCTCCACTTCAGATGGATATTGCTCAAGATGAAAGTTTTACTTCCCTTGCGTTATTAAGCCAAACAACAGATTTTTTACCCGGAGTGCAGTTAGGGTCTCACACTTTATTAAATACAAAGGAGCTTACTTATTATTCTTATTATTCTCGCATTAAAAATCAGCTTTATGTAAGGTGGACACGGTATTTGCTACAAAAAAAGCCACAGCTTTTTTCTCGGGTAAGCCAGTACAAAAAACAATTATTTTCTACTCATCTTTATGTTTTACTATCTTCTACTGGTGAGCTACAAGATTTAAGGGTTACCAAAAGCAGTGGGGAGGAAGATATTGACTCTTTAGCCATTCATGCTTTTATGGCATCCACACCTTTTCCTAACCCGCCAAAAGGCTTGATAGCAAAAGATGGTCATATCCATATTCAACAAAGCTTTCATTTATACATTCGTAAGTTTTTATCTGCTTTTGTGCGTCCTGCCTCATTGTAAATAAGTTTAAGCCCCGGGGGCTTATTTTTTCATACCCACGGTTAAGCCTTCTTGTGTGGGGATAAGGGTAGAGGTATAGTGACTTGCTATTTCTTTATTAAAAAGCTTCATAACTTTTAAGGCTTTAGAGTTTGTTTGTTTTGTTTTTTTACCAAAAAGTGCTCCAAACAAAAAAGTATTATCTGCAACAACCAAGCCCTCTTTTTTTAAATAAGTGTTGCACCAGTGCAAGTATTTTAAGTAGTTTGCTTTGTCAGCATCAATAAACACCATATCAAAAGGGGCTTTGGTTTTTAATGTGTTTAAACTATCTATAGCATTGCCTGCAATAAAGTGGATTTTTTTATGATGAGGGTCTTTTTTTATGAGTTTTTGAGCAACACTTTGTCTTTTAGCGTCTATATCTAAAGTAAAAAGTTTGCCATTTTTAGGTAGAGCCTGTGCAATCATAAGGCTTGAGTAACCATACAGGGTGCCTATTTCGATAGCTTTTTTAACTTTTGCGATTCGACATAAAAATTGCAACATTCTTCCCTCATAGCTTGAGACTTGCATATAAGATACCCCATGTGCTTCAGCTGTTTTTCGAATCTTTTTCAGCACTGCAGTTTCTTTTCCGGGGAAAACTAAGTTTAAATAAGTGCTTTGTGGAGTTTTAATAGTTCGCATGTCTTTATTATTGGCAATAAAATTGCTTGCATGCAATAAATAAAAAAGCAATAAAATAATTTACATGTTATAAAAGTAAAAATGTCTAATCTGATTGAAGTTAAAAATTTAGCTGTGGATTTTAACACAGACGAGGGCAAAGTAGAGGCTGTGCGTTGTGTGGATTTTGTCATCCCTGAGGGAAAGACTGTAGGCTTGGTGGGAGAATCAGGCTCGGGCAAAAGTGTAACAGCTTTATCGCTTATGCGACTTATCTCTAAACCCGGAGTTATTAAAAGTGGTGAAATTTTATTTAATCAAAAAAATTTATTAAATATTTCGGAATCTGATATGAGGCAGATCCGGGGCAACAAATTATCTATGATTTTTCAAGAGCCTATGTCTAGCCTAAACCCTGTATTTACTGTGGGCTGGCAAATATCCGAGGTACTCATTTTGCATCAGGGTTTATCTAAAAAACAAGCACTTTTACAATCCATAGAGTTATTAAGACAGGTAGAAGTGGATAACCCCGAAGAGCGAGTGAAGGCTTACCCCCACCAGCTAAGTGGGGGGCAGAGGCAAAGGGTGATGATTGCTATGGCTATTGCTTGCAAACCTAAACTTTTGATTGCGGATGAACCCACTACCGCATTAGATGTCACTATTCAAAAGCAAATTATGGCATTACTCAAAAGATTACAAACTCAATATTCTATGAGTATTTTTTTTATTACACATAATTTAGCACTGGTCGCAGAAACGGCTGACAGTATTTTAGTGATGCATAAGGGGCAAATTGTAGAAAGAAATAGTACGAAGGAGTTATTTAAAAACCCCAAGCATCCTTATACAAAGGGGCTTATTGCTTGCAGACCTTTGATGGACAAAAATACTAAGCGTCTGCCTGTGATGAGTGATTATATGGATAAAGATGGCAAAGAGCTTAACCCCTCTGCTGACACTTGGGGGGTTAAAGTTATAAAAAACACAACATCTAACGATATTTTATTAGAGATTAAGGGTTTAAAAAAATACTTTCCACTCAAGAAAAACTTTTTTGGCAAAGTAAAATCTTGGATTAAAGCTGTGGATGATGTGTCTTTTGTTGTGAGAAAGGGGCAAACTTTAGGTTTGGTCGGAGAATCAGGATCGGGAAAAACCACTTTAGGTAGAGTGATTTTACGCCTGCTTCAAGCTAGTAGCGGAAAAGTGCTTTATGAAGGACGAAACATTATGACTTTAGCTAAAAAAGATTTACAAAATTTAAGAAAAAAAATGCAAGTGGTGTTTCAAGATCCTTATTCTTCTTTAAACCCGCGTATGACAATAGGGGCAGCCCTTATGGAGCCAATGCTTATTCATAATCTGGGCAATAAACAAGAAAGGCTAAAGCAAGCTCAAAAACTTATGGAGCGAGTAGGTTTAAAACAAAATATGTTATTTCGCTACCCCCATGAATTTTCCGGGGGGCAGAGGCAAAGAATTTGTATTGCCCGGGCTTTAGCCGTACAGCCGGAATTTATTATTTGTGACGAATCGGTTTCTGCTTTAGATGTATCTGTACAGGCACAAATCATCAATTTGTTATTAGACTTGCAAGATGAAATGGGGCTTACTTATATTTTTATTTCTCATGATTTAGCGGTAGTAAAATTTCTTTCTGACGAAGTATGCGTTATGAAAGAAGGTAAAATTGTGGAACAAAACACAGCCTTTAATATTTATAAAAACCCTAAAAATGCTTATACAAAAAAACTTATTCAATCCATACCTATTGACACCCCTGCTTTTTAATTTATTGTTACATTTTTTCGTCAACTGTCATTCTTGCGTCAACTGTCATTCCTGCGTCAACCGTCATTCCTACGTCAACCGTCATTCCTGCGTCAACCGTCATTCTTGCGTCAACCGTCATTCTTGCGTCAACTGTCATTCCTGCGTCAACCGTCATTCCTGCGTCAACTGTCATTCCTGCGAAGGCAGGAATCCAGAATACCCCTTCTACGCGTACAAGCCTGGATTCCCGCCTACGCGGGAATGACGGCAGAGAGCAAGTTGACGGCGGACGAGATGTGGTTGACGGAAAACTTTCCCTCTCTACTCATCAGTGCCACTTAATAAATGTAACTATTTAAATAGTGAGAAAACCATGCTCAAAAGCTTAGGACTCCGCGTTTTGAGCATGGTTTTCTCACCTAACATATATGTTTTTATAATGTCACTTAAAATTAAAGAGCGGGAGGGGGATATTTTTCGGGTCCAAGCCCCCAAAGGGGGTTGCAGGCGTCCCGCAAAAATCTTCCCCTTCCGCTCTAAAATAAGAAATGTTATTGCAGGCATAAGTTTTTGACTTAGGTTTCTCACTGTAAAAATTGTATTAAGCTCATAAGTTTTAAGTGGCATAAATATTAATTACACTTGTTTTTTTAATTTTTCTTTAAGTTTTCTTTTTTCTTCAATTTTTTGTAGTCTTAATTTTTCTCCTCTAAGCTTTTCCATGTCTTCTGTTAATTTTTCTAACCTTTTTTTATGTTGCCTTATAGCTTGCCGGGTAAGCTTTTTACCCCAAACCTTATAAGAAGCTTTAACAGCTTTGACAGTTCTATGTTTTCTTAAAAAAGCTTTAACACCTTTTATGTCTTTTCGCAAATCTTTCATTTGTTTTGCTATTTCTGAAGAAGAAACTTGATGTTTTAAAGGTTTTTGGCTTTCATCAGTTTGTGGGGTTTTAGCTTTTGGTTCTGGAGTAGCCTTAACTATTTGGGTATCTTTAGGAGTTTTCTTGTCTTTTTTGTCTTTTTCATCTGGTTTAGGTGCTGGAGTTTTGTTAAGTTGTTTTTGTGCTACTTGATCTTTTAAAACTCGTTTTCTTCTATCAGATGCAAATTGAGATTTTTTAGGTTGATTTGGAAACTCTATAGCTACAGACTTTATATCTGGTAGTTTATATTGATAGTTTGGGTTGTCAGGTTTTATATCATCCATAGTTAAAGGTTCAAGTTTTCTTGCCATTTTAGGGATGTTTTTTTCTTCATTTTTATCTTTAGGGCTTCTTACCATTTTGGGCGGATTTACAAACTTATCTATATCTGGTTCTAAAGTTCTTCTTGTACTTTGTGATATTTTAGAGCGGTTAAGATTATTGTCAATCCCTGTAAGTGGTGGGGGTATTACGGTTTCAGGGCTACTTACTATAGCTTGCCGTGTGTTATTATTAGGAAAGGGATTTCTTGTTATTTTTTCTTTAGAAACAAGAGCTTTAAGTGTTTCTAATTGTGATTTAATATCTTTTAATCTTTCTCTATCTTGTACTTCTGAAGCCTTTAATATATCAGGGTCATTAATGGCTAACAAAGCTTTTTTTCTTTCTGGGTCTGCTAATTCTTGTAAATTGAATTCTATTTTTTTTGCTTCTCGTTCTAAATCCTGAACAGTTTGATATAATTTCGTTTTATCAACACCCATAGCATTAGATGTTTCACACTGTTTTTTGGTTTCCATACAAGATGCCGTTTTTGTTTCTTCATAAGCAAGTTGAGAGCATTTATTAAAATTTTTATTTTGAGGGCATGCCCCATGGATAATACTACTAAATTGCCCAGGGGTTAGAAGAGAGGTTTTTTTATTCCCATTTTCATATTCTTTTTTTACCTTGTTCCAAGTTTTTTTATGATCTGACATAATGCTTTCATCTACTGTCAATACACGGCAAGGATATTGAGTTTGAAATATGTAACCTTTAGAGGCAAGTTTGCTTTTTGAAAAAAAAGGGTGGCTTTCTAAAAGAAATGCTTTTTGCCTTTGAGATATCTTTTGACCCGTTTGTTTATGAACATAATCACCTCTTATTTTTTCTTTATACTCATCACAAAGCCCTGTTAAGTGTAATATCTCATGGGTAATAACAGCACAGGTACTATCAGAGCTGTACGCACCTGAATTATCTCTATGTACCCTTGATTTTATTTTAATGCGATGCACTTTCTGCCCTTTGTTGTCACAAGAGTTATTATTAGATGCCTTAGTAGAAGGAGGTTTTGAGATGGCAATTTTTAATTTTTCGCCCTTTGGACCTTTCATATAACGGCTCGCCTCTTTCAAACAATTTTGCACCTTTTTTCGATAATGACTATCTACATTAAGCGGACCATCGTAGCCCTCCCCTTTTTCAAATACCATTGGGAAAGTAATAGAGTAATTACCATCATGATCTTTATTTAAATTATAACTTCCTTTTCTCATGCCAGTACCACCAGTTATAACTGTTTTTTGACTACCACTTGTTATATCTCCACACTGGTTTTGAACTTTTTTAATAAAATTTAATATCTGTAAAGGGCTATTAACATCGTTTTTTAAACTGCCATCCGGATGGCATAAAGTGTCTGCTGACACGGCCTGTGTAGCCCCTGCCCCATAAGCCATATTTATTATACCAGCCACTCTGTTTTTTATAACAGGCAAACTTTTTAAGATTTCTCGACAAACAGCATGCCAGCGATGAGATCTTTCTTCACATTTTTTTGGAAAATGTATTGCATTGAAGTTATCTGCTAACTGATTTACAATATTTTTTTGACAAGCTTTATCTTTGGTTTTTATTTTATCTGATAGTTGTTGAAATTGAGCTGAATTGCCAAATATAATAGCTTTACTAATACTAAAACTTTTACACTTACTTGCACAAGATGAAGACTTATCTAAGGCTTTTTTAGCAAATTTAAAAGAAGGGTGTTCTTTACTATCTTTTTGCCAAATAGATCTGTACCCGTCTGGAAAAAGTATTTTTTTAGCTTGTGCTTTTTTTATATCGTCAACTGCTTTATTATAGTCATCCATAGCTTGTTTGACACAATTATTTACAGATATTTGTCTCCTACAAGCATGACTAAATACTGTTTTAAAATACTGTTTTAAACTAAATAAGCTATTATTTTGATAATATTTAGATTCTGTGCTTATTCGCTTAAGCTCGTTTAACACAGGGCTTAAGTTTAATCTAGAATTATTTGCTTTAATCGTTTTTGGAAAATTAAATTTCACATCTTCTATCCAATACCAAGGTAGTTTTTCTATACTGTCATAAGAAGGTTCGGGAGTATACTTTTTCCCAGTAGGGCTATAGAAGTAATTTTGTGCATAAACAAAGCCACTATAAATTACCAGATATATAAAAAAGTATTTTTTAAAAGTTGCTATCATTTTACCGTTATTATTTTAAGTGTCTGCTTCCATAAAACTATGAGCTTTGCTATTTTTAGTTTAACTTTAAATGCTTATTTTAATTTTTTTGTAATTCTCCTTTTAGTTTCTTTATTAGCAACACGATGCTTTTTTGTATCTAAAAAGAAAAGCCCCATTAGAGGGTCTACGCATTCAATAAGCTTTTGCCCCTTAGGGCTACATTCCAATTGTTTTTGAGTAAAAACTTGTGTGCTGACAGATTTTTTTTTGGTGTTTTTTTGCTGCTTAAAAAGAGTGCGTAAAATCTTATGCCCTTTTAATTGATAAGTGGCACAACTTATGCAAGTCCATTTTTGTTTTTTTACTTCAGGTAAGATAGTTTTTAAATCACGAGCTAAGGGGGCATCGTGTGTAAGTGTTTTATCTCTTACCTTAAAGATGGGAGCATGAGGGGTTATGGTGGGTTTGAGACGAGGGTCATTTATAAGTGATAAAACAGACACCGAATTTTGAAGCCTCGTATCTACAATTTCTACTTTTGTTTTAAGTGATTTGAGTTTAGGAGTATAAGGGGAGCTAAAATGCCCGAGGCGAGCGGTCGCATTACTACCTTTCCAAACAGAGGTATTGGTAACTAATTCTACTTTCTTTTTTTTAAAAATAAGAGATATTTGATCGGTGTTTTTATAATGAGACACTTCCCATTGGAATACCAAGGGCTTATTAGCTCCCAGTGCAGAAGATAGTAAAAAAGAACTTAAAAAAACACTTAAAAATATTTTTTTATTATATTTTTGCAATATGTTAATTTGCAGTATGTTAAATTTTTTCATCATAATAAAATTTATGGTACCACCGATACACTTAAAATTTAATATCGGCAGTTTAAAATACAAACTTTAGTCTAATTGTTAAAAAAAGGTGGCGTTCCCTACGGGACTTGAACCCGTGTCTTCACCTTGAAAGGGTGAGATCCTAACCACTAGACGAAGGGAACAAAAAAAATGTGACCCGCCTTGGGCTCGAACCAAGGACCCTCTCCTTAAAAGGGAGATGCTCTACCAAACTGAGCTAGCGGGTCTTGCACAATGCACTTAAGCTTCATACTATCAATTTCTATCCTATACAATGTACACTCAATATAATTTTTTCACACCATGCCCCTTATATTATTCAAACAAAGGAGCTTGCCATAATGTGTCTTCTCTACCAGAGCCTACAGAAATCATACAAATAGGAATATTTAACTTTTTTTGAATAAAATCCACATAATTATAAGCTTTTTTAGGTAAATCTGCCACTTTTTTTATTTGAGAGATATCTTTTTTCCACCCCGGAAAATTTTTATATACAGGCCGGCATAAAGCTAAATCCTCAATAACAGCTGGAAAATGCTCAATTACTTTCCCCCTTAACCGATACGATACACATACGGGTATTACATCTAAACTGGATAGCACATCTAACTTCATTAAAGCTATATCAGTCATACCATTTAAATAAACGGCATATTTTAAAGCCACTAAATCTAACCAGCCACAGCGTCTTTTTCTACCGGTGGTAGCCCCCCATTCAACACCAAGCTTTCTTAAAGTCGCACTCATTTTAGTATTACATTCTGTGGGGAAAGGTCCAAGCCCGACCCTAGTCATATAGCTTTTAGCAACCCCTACTACTTTTTGAATAGCAAAAGGTCCCACCCCACAACTTGCCATAGCAGATCCCGCTAAAGTGCTAGAGCTTGTAACATAAGGATAAGTTCCATGCCATAAATCCAGCAGTGTGCCTTGCGCTCCTTCAAACAAAAGCTTTTTCTTCTTTTTTAAAGCTTGATGGATAGTAAAACTGCTATTTGCTACGCGATGCTTTTTTAACTCCGCTCTTAATGGCATAATCATTTGCATTATATCTGCTACACGAAAGGGCTTATTTTTGTAACAATGTTTTATTAAACAATTTTTTTCTCTTAAAGCTAAAAAAAGTTTTTGCTCTAATTTTTTTTTCGGTAAAAATAAATCCTTAAACAAAAGTCCTGTTCTAGAGGCTCTATCTTCATAAGCTGGACCAATGCCTCTGCCCGTTGTACCAATAGAGCTATCTTTTTGCTCTTTGTGGTTTAGATGTTTAAAGGATTTTTCTCTTAACTGATCTAAAGTCTTGTGAAAAGGCAGAAGAACTAAAGCCATATCAGAAATAAGTAATTTTGAAGGATTTTTTAAGAGACCTAAGTTTTGAACTTTTTTTATTTCCTCTACCAAAGCACTCATATCTATTGCCATACCAGCTGCCATAATACACACCGCGTGAGAGTGGAAAATACCAGACGGAATAAGATGCAACACATGTTTTTTACCTTTGATATGTAAAGTGTGTCCGGCATTTGCCCCACCCTGAAAGCGTACCACATAATCTGCCCGCAAAGAAAGTGCATCTATAACCTTACCCTTACCCTCATCGCCCCATGCAGCACCTATAACAATAATCCCCGGCATAACACTAACACCTTACCTAGCAAAAAACACACTTGCAAACAAAAGCTTTTTACATCAATAGCCCTCCACTTTTGCGTTCAGCATTTTTTATGCATTGTTTATGCATTGTTTATTACAGACCTAAGTCGGTTTATTATTTTAATTCATTTTATTACTTAATTTATTAAGAGATTAAGCCGATTACTTTTTTGAGAGTTAACATTATTTAAGACTTAGGTTTATTATTTATGAAAAAACTAATATTTTTAATACTTTGTTTTATGGCAGTGCTTTACATGGTGAACTGTAGTGATCTTAGTCAAGACGACAGGAGGCGAGAAAGAAGACGCCAATCCGACCCTGAAGGGGAAATAGAATTACCTGAAAATATTTTATCAGAAGACTTTTTAAGTTTTGAAAATTGCAACCCCACAGCTGATGCTCCTGATAATAGTACAGATATTGCAATTGGACTAATATTCAATAAAAACGATTTCACCCACCAGCAAATTAGAAGGTGTTTAAAAGACAGGATAGAAAAAGCTTATAAACAAATTTGCACCACCCGCGAAAAATTAATAGAAAAAAGAGATCGTGCTCAAGATCAAAACACTCAAACCTACTTAGATAACCAAATATGGAGATTGGATCAAATCCAATGGAAGTTTAATAATAGAATGGATACCTTGGCTCAAAAATTAAATAAAGGTACGAGTAAAATAAACAAAAAAGTTAAAGAAAAAGATGAAGCATGGTTCACTATCGCAGCCTTTTTCTTAACTGATGAAATGGAAGCTCATAGAAACATCTTTGATGTCAACTCCTATAACCAGTGCGAAAGCGAAAGCGAATCCCAATTTTAATTTTTTATTGCCCTAAAGATTCTTTACGGTAGCACCTCCCAACAGCCATTCTTTTTACTTTTGCATCTATTGCCCATTCCACAAAAAAAGAGGGAGGGGTAAAATTTGATAAAGTAACTATTAAAAATAGCAGGGAGGATTGTTTGCCGGTGCAGGCAAGGGTCCCATGGACGGATTAGATCGACCAAAGCCCATGGACGGCTGTCCTGAACAAGGCAAACAATCCTCCCTGCGAGGCTTATAAGTTTTTTCACTTTAAAAGTTAGAGTCCCGAGATTCTGAGCTCGGTTTTTCCCCGCAAAACAGAAATAACAAGCTGGCGAGTACACTTTTTTATCTTGTAGAAATAATATTTTCAAGATTTTTTATTCTTGCGTTCAAATCTTGTAATTTACCTTTATCATCTGGATAAATATGTGTAAAATTTTCTAATTTTTCTTTAAGAGCTTTTAACTTCGCTTTATTGTCTGGATACTTATGTGCTAACAAAGTGTGGAACCCATAATCAAAGTGATCTTTAATGTATTCAACATCATAAGGTTTTCTTTCAAGTTTTAAATCGGATTCTAATTTTTTTACTTCTTGCTCTAAATCTTGTCTTAATTGTTGCTTGCTAATACCCATAGCATTAGACTTTTCACATTGCTTTTTTTTCTCCACACAAGATTTGGTTTCTTTCATTACATTAGCAAGCTTAGAGCAAGTATTAAAATTTTTATTTCGAGGGCAACTCCCATAGATAATACTACTAAATTGCCCAGGACTTAACAAAGATACTTCTTTATTCCCCTGAGCTACAGCTTTTTTTAAATTATCCCATACAACATTGCTATTTGACATAATATTGTTTTTTACTGTCACCACCCGGCAAGGGAATTTATTCCTAACCCTAATATCTTCTGTTGACACAAACCCATGTTTTTTAATACTGTTTAAAACAACTGATGCAGATAGGGGTTTATATGTTTTAGCATCCAGAAAAGTGCCTCCACCTCTTTCTTTATACTCATCACAAAGCCCTGTTAGATGTAAAATCTCATGGGTAATAGCAGGGCAACCTATGTCAGACGAATAGGTATCGACATAAGATCTGTGGGTTTGAGATGCGATTTTAATGCGATGCACCTTCTGCCCTTTATTATCACAAGAGTTATCATTATTAATTGATGATGGTTTTGGTTTTGAGATGCTAATTTTAAGCTTTTCACCGTTTGGACCTTTCATATAACGGCTTGCCTCTTTAAGGCAGTTTTGCACCTTCTTTCGGTAATGACCATCTACATCAGGCGGACCATCGTAGCCCTCACCTTTTACATATATCATTGGAAAAGTAATAGCATAATTACCATCTTTATCTTTTTTTAAAAGGTATTTTTGATTTTTATTATCTGCACCAGTAAGTATCATTTTTTGACTACCATCTGCCATACTACCCCAACACTGGTTTTGGATTATTCTAATAAAATCTAATATCTTTTCAGGATGATTGAAAGACTCTTTGAGAGTACCATCAGGACGGCATAAAGCATTAGCAAATTGAGCCTGTGTGGCATCAGAGCCATAAGCTATATTTGTTAACTTAAGAACTCGGTTTTTTAAAACAGGTAGACTCTTTAACATATCTTGACAAACAGGATGACTCTTATTAGATGACTCTTCACACTTCTTTGGGAAATGTGCTTTTTCTAAAGTATCGGTTAAAGTGTCTACAATATTTTTTTGACAAGTTTTATCTTTATTTTTTATTTTATCTGATAGTTGTTGAAATTGAGCTGAATTGCCCCACATAATAGTTTGACTAATACTAAAAGCCCTACACTTAGCATCGCAAGTTTCAGATTTGTCTAATGCTTGCTTAGCTTGGTTAAAATAAGGATACTCTTTACTATTTTTTTTCCAAATAGGTCTATATCTAGGCGGAAAAAGTATTTTCTTAGCTTGGGCTTTTTTTATATCTGTTATTACTGCCTCAAAGTCAGATAAGGCTTGTTTTTTACAATTGTTCTTACTTGTAGGTTTAGTGTTATTCAGACGACAAATAACGCTAAGTTGTACCTCCCAGATAAAACTTAGCGAGAAAAGAAATGAAGTGTCTGCAAAAAATTTAGACTCTGTGCCAATTCGTTTTAGCTCATTTAATATAGGAGTTAAGTCTAATTTATCGTTTTTTAAAACAACCTTTTTTGGAAAATTAAATTCTATATCTTCTACTTCTGTTTTAGGTAATGCTGCATTTCCATCAAGAAAAATTACCTTAGCATAAACAAAGCTACTATAAGTTATTAAAAATATAATAATAATTTTTGTGCCACTAAAGTATTGCATTGAAATTACATCTTATCATAACTTAATCTGTTAAAATAAACGGCATTTAAAAATATAAACTTTAGTCTTAAACGATACAGTCACACTACATCAATCTTATCAATCTTACCAATTGTAACTGTTTGTACAGGTGAAAAAAGCTAAACGAGAAGCTTTTCTCTTTAGTCGGTGAAAAAATCTCACTCCAGAGCTTAAAACTCTGCGGTGTGCCATGTATAGATTTAGCAGTATCCTTGTTTAAAGTGAAAACCCAAGTCAAAAGCTAAATCTTTTTTGCAGAGGGAAAAACCATGCTCAAAAGCTTAGGACTCCGCGTTTTGCTACAATGCATTAGCCGTTGGCTACTGCATTGTATCAAATCCGATACTGGTTTTGAGCATGGTTTTTCCCTCTGCAATGAAGCTTTTTTACAAGTAAATCCGATACTGGTTTTGAGCCATGGTTTTTATTTGTACAAATGAAAAAAGTATCCATTAGTACTATTAATGAATATCAACTAAAGGAGGCAAGGATTGTATACCGGTTCAGGTAAGGGCCCCACGGAAGGATCTGTTCGGCCAAAGCCCACGGACGGCTGTCCTGAACAAGGCAAACAATCCTTGCCTTTTACAAAGTTATTACTGAATAACATAAAGCTAAAAATAAATTTGCTTTTTCTAAATAATTTAAGTAAAAAACAAGCATATTTTAAAATAAGGCTCATTATGAAAAAAATCTTTACACACACCATAATTACTGCATTTTTAGTCCTGTTTTGCTTGTCTGCTATAGGTAAAAGCTTTTCACTTCAGTTTTTAAACAAGCAAATTATTAAGCCCGATGTTTTTGTGCAAGGGGTTCGGGTGGGTGGCTTTTCTGATATTGATTACCACAAAAAAAGTCGCACTTTTTTTATTCTCTCTGATGATAAAGGTAAATTCGGCTCTCCTCGTTTTTACCATTTTAAATTAAAAAAAATTTTATTCAAAAAAAAATACCAACTACAAATTAAAAAACAAAGCTTTTTACTCAACCAACTACCTATTGACCCGGAAGGTATTGTAGTCACTCAAAAAAACCAAGTAATTGTTAGCACCGATGGCTTTCAACTACAAAATAAAGACATTACTCATCCTGTATCAAAAAACACATTATACAAAACAGCCCCCTTTTTGTTTTTACAAGCCCCAGAGCTTTTAAGTTTTAGTAGAGAGGGTAAATTATTATCTTATTGGACTTTACCAAAAGTTTATTGGCCTTCAAATCTAAAAAATTTAAAACATTTTGGAGCAAAAGATAACCAAGGTTTTGAAGCCTTATCCATAGACCCTAAGCACACTGTACTTTGGTCTGGGTTAGAATCACACCTTATGCAAGATATGGTATCTCGTAACACGCAAAACATTCGTATTCAAAAATGGGATATAGCTACAAAAAACCCCTTATTACAATTTACTTACCCAGCCCCTTTTATCATAACCCAAAATAAATTAAGTGGGCAAAATGGTTTAACAAGTTTTATAGCTTTAAAAAATCAACAATTTCTTGCTATCCACCGGGCTTACCTTTTAGAAAAACCTATTCAGTCGCATCTGCACTATACACAAAAAAAATTGTTAAAAAATAAAGCAAAACATGTGGTATCCCTTAATCTTATTGACTGCGGGAAGGCCGGTGATGTTTCTCATTATAAGAGTTTAAATAATAAAAAATTTAAAGCTTGTAAAACCATTCAAACTATGAATTTAACTACCTTTTTACAAAAAAAAGGTATTCGTATAGATAATATAGAAGGGCTTACTTTTGGACCTCAAATATCTAAAAGTAAAAAGTTACTAGTACTGGTAAGTGACAACGATTTTCATAAAAACACACAAGTGCTGTTTTTTACCTACCAAACTTTATAAATGGCAAATATTCAAAAAAATATTTCTTTAGTGACAGCCAATAAGTGGTTACAACATATAAGTAATTTTAAAAAAGCTAAGGCTTTTCCTAAAAAATGTGTGCTTTGTTTTAACACTGCTATAGCTCAAAGTTTAAAAAATAATAATCACCTAAAACCTTACTCTTTAAAAATAAAAAATCTCCCGTTCCATATAGATATTTACCATAAAGGGCAAAAGGCAAGTGTGGCAGTAGCAAGCAATATAGGTTTTGGCTCTGCTATGAGTGTTTTTTGTTTAGAGATATTAAAAGCTTTAGGAGGGATAGAGTTTTTTAGTATTGGCACTATGGCTAGTATCACTTCTCGTTTATCTATAGGAAATAAAGTATTATGCACCAAAGCCTTTATTGGAGAAGGCACATCTTGTCACTATTTAAATACACAAAAAAAATTGTTATCTATTTCTAAAAGTCAAATAAAATCTATTCAACATATTATCCACGATTTAAAACTTACTGAAGTAACCACTTGGACCACTGATGCAGTTTTTAGAGAAACAAAAACTCGCACTTTACATTATTTAAAAAAAGGTGTAACATGTATAGATATGGAAGCATCGGCTTTAATGGCATTAGGGCATTACTATCAACGCAATGTCTATTGTATAGGGGTGGTATCTGATTATGTACTCATTCATAAAGGATGGGAGCCTTGTTTTTTTCACCAAAGAGTAAAAAAAAGCTTGCAAGAAGTTATGCACTATCTTATAAAAAATATATAAATAATAATATGAAAAATAATTTTACAAAAGATATAAAAAACTTTTTTCAAACAAAGTGGAAAGAGTGGAAATGCCCTACACCTCAAGTGCATTTTGTTTTAGGCTCTTTAATGTCACCGGTGTTTGAAAGTTTAAAACCTTCATTACTTAAAAATTGGACGGAGCTTGGCACGATAGATTTTGTAAAAGTGCCACATTTAACTTCTCCAACAAATCCGACACATAAAGGTCAATATGAATATTTTGTTCATAAAAAAACAAAAAAAAGTATTTGCTTTCAGCTGGGTAGATTGCATGGCTATGAGGGGCTAACCCCTCAACAAGTAGTACTGACAGTTACAGGTATTGCAAAAGCTGGTATAAAGCAGTTTGTATTAAGCAATATTTCTGGCGGTATTAAAAACACTAAAATAGCCTCTGTTGTTGCTATTAAAGATCATATTAATCTAACCTCTAAAAGCCCACTGGTTGGGGGTTATTTTTTAAATATGCAAAATCTTTACAATAAAGATTTAACTCGTCAAGTATCCCAATTTGTAAAACCCACCTGTCAGGCAGTCTATGCTGGGGTGCTGGGTCCGCAATTAGAAACTAAAGCAGAAATTAACATGTTAAAAACCTTAGGGGCAGATATTGTAGGTATGTCTACAATATGGGAGGTGATAGCACTTAAAGCTTTAAAGGCACAAGTTTGTGCTTTTTCTGTTGTGTCCAATATGGCAACAGGGATAGGTCACACCACAGATATTAACGAAAAAAGTTTAAAACCTGCTTTTTCCCATTTAATAAAAGGGTTTATACAGTTTGCAGAAAGTTTATAATGAAATACTTTAGCTCACTGTCCACTCCTATTTTTTTTTATCGGTGTTTGCTTTCTCGCAGATCTCATGCGGTTATTCGCCGTATCTCAATTATTTGTCTGATTGGGCTTATGGTATCTACGGCTTGTTTAATAGTGATTGTGTTTGTTATGGGAGGGCTTGGGCAATCTATTAAAGAAAAATTTTTACATACTCAAGCCCATGTCACTATTACATTAAATAATGTTCCAAAAAACAATGCCGAAAAACCAATAAATAAAGAGCTACAAAAAAACCGTATTCAACAAATATTAAAAGCTCATCATTTAACAGAAGGGTTAAAAGATTTTTATTTTTTTGAAAATGTAGAGCTTATTATGCGTACCTCCAAAGGGGGGTTTTTAGGTATTGTGGCTAAAGGTTACGATAGTTTTAATTTAAAAAAAAGTATTGCTAAACAATCTTTAAATGTTTTAAACGAGGAAAGTTTTAATAGCTCATTTAGCCCGAGCTTATTAGATATGGAGGGGCATAAGGGTATTATTATCAATTTAAATTTAGCTCAAGCACTTAATATTTATAAAGGTGATAAAGTGCAACTGATACCCATAGAAAATATACTTATATCTGATGCTTTTTACATAGAACCCGGGGAAGTCACATCTGTTATACCTTTACAAAATGAAACGATGAATAACTATATTATTTTTTATGATCGAAAAAAGTTTCCGGGGTTTTCTCGTTTAAGCTCTTACCAAGCAGGGTTTGAAATATATCTTAAAGATCCTGATAAGTACTATCTTTACAAAAAAGCTTTAGGGGCATCTGGGTTTTTAGTATCTGATTGGACTGAAAAAAACTCTTCGGTGTTTTTTGCTTTACAGATTGAACGCGTAATTATGAGTTTATTTTTATCCTTAGCGGGGGTTATCACTCTTTTAGCTATATCGTCACTTTTAGTGTTATTATTAGTGCAAAAGAAAAAGGAGATAGGAATTCTTATGGTACTTGGTTTAAGCCTTAAAAAAATCCGAAGGCTTTTTATTAGCACAGGGTTTTTATTGTGTGCATTGGGTGCAGGCAGTGGGGTTTTATTAGGGCTTTTAATCTCTTGGCTTTTGACTTATGTTAATATGAGTTGGTTTATCCCGGTAGGAGAAGACACTATGTTTGTAGTTAAGTTTTACCCGATGTTTTTAGTTTTATTTGTTATCAGTATTGGAGTGCTGGCTTTCCTTAGTTGTTGGTTATCGGTTAGATCTCAACTTAAACAAAACCCTGCCCTTTTATTAAAAAACACTCATCGTTAATTAGCTTAAGTATGAGCTGGTAAAGAAAATAAATGCTTATTACGAAGAAATAAAGCCATCCACGGCGAAGTGTGGTGGTGAGTGTGCCCGGAGCGACTTGAACGCTCATGTTCCATAAAGAACACTAGGCCCTCAACCCAGCCTGTCTACCAATTTCAGCACGGGCACATATTTTTAAAAAAGCACCAAAAAAAAGGAGGTATATCTTAACCCCCTTCTCTTATATAAACACTATAAAAAACCTTTAAGCTTTATTGGCACTGCCAACCTTGTTGGATGTAGTAGTTTTTTACATTAGTAAAACTTGTACCATCAGCGGTATTGGATACACAATAGTTACCGTTAACATGGGCTATAGCCCGAGCTTTACCATTTTCTAGTAAGGCACAAAGCACACCATCTGCGGGTTTGGGTGGTGACCATTGGTAGTTCCAAACCTCAATCACCTTATTAGCCTCACCGGCTTTTGTGCAGGTAACAGATGTTGTTTTTTGCTTTTGAGGGTTGTGGCTTGCCTCTAAATTTTGCGATTCTTGATAACGGCAGTTAACATAATCAACGGTGAGCCTGCCATTTACTCGCGGATGCTGCGAGGTGCATTGTTGTTGATTGGCACTGCCAGTAGGAACAGGGGCAATACTGCCACCGCCAAAACTGTTGCCACCAGAAAAACTGGGAGCGTGATGCTCATCTGTAGAACCCATTTCTTCTTCTTCTTCACCATCGGTGTTTTCATCGTCCATGCCAAGTTCTTCTTCTTGAAAAGTGCCAGCCCCTCCATCTTCATCTTCAGGGGAGGTAGAAGGCGATTGATTACCACCACAAGACACCCCTAAAACAAAGATAACTATAGATAATAACAAAAAAAAGTTAAAATTTGTGTGTTTCATAATTTCCTCCTTTATATGGTTTTTTGGTTTACATACTAAATATTTAACTCAACAATAAAGCCCGCAATTAAACTGTTTCTTCTTTGTTTATATATGCTTTTTAAAAAAGTGCAATATTATTTAACTTTTTTTTTAAAGACTTTGAATAATTTATAGGTTATTAAAAAGGGATGAAAATCAAAAAGCTTTTCCGATTAAGTATGATGCTTAACATAATATTCTTAGAGTATGTGGCAAAAGGTGTGGATAAGGCTACGCAAAAACCTCATTTTATAGAACAAATGGTGCCATTTGTTTTTATTTTCTTACTATTTTACCTACTCCTTATCAGACCAGCACAAAAACGGCAAAAAAACCACCAGCAACTCATCAGCTCTTTAAAAACAGGCGATAAGGTTGTTACTACCAGCGGGATTTTAGGCACGATTTATAGCTTAACAGACGAAGTAGTTACACTAGAGGTGGCAGAAAATGTAAAAATTCAGATGGTGCGGTCTCAAGTATCAGCTATCCGTTCAGATGAACACACCTCTAAACGCACATCAAACACACCTCTCAAGCACAAACAGATAAAGTAAAAAACCACACAAAAAACTTAAATAAACCGCTTAAAAAAAGAGGCATTAAATGCTCTCACTCTTTTTGTAGCTCTTGCCCATTTATAGATAGCAACGATTGTGGGGCTTTTCGAACTCAAACATTGTAATCTACTTCTACTATGCTGGCTTCAGGCTTTGCTTGACAGGTAAGTATTTCTTTTTTTTGAATATTGCTATCTTCTAAAATACCTCGTTCATTTTGCACAATACATCCTTTTTTTAAAACAGCTAAACAAGACATACAAGAACCCGACATGCAAGAAAAAGGCGGGTGGTAGCCAGCTGATAGTAGTTGCTCTAAAATAGGTATGTGCTTTTTGGCTTTAATGCTGATTTTTTTACCATCCATATAAGCTATAATGGTTTTTGGGGGATTGGTTTGTGCATCTTTTTCTGCTGTTACCACAACTTGAGAAGAAAATGGGTTTTGAGAACAAACATTACTACCCGGTTTTTTTGGATTTTTTACCTGCCCTTTGACCTCTGCTATTTTGTGACGAGAAGAGCTAAAGCTTTCTTTATAAATATGAGAGGGTAAAACACTGTGAGCTAATAAAAAATCTTCCACCGTTTGCATAAAAGCTAAAGGACCGCATAAATAAAAAAGCTTAGAGTTTGGCACAATGCAAGATTTTAGTGTTAAAACATCGCCGAGGTGAGTTTGCAAATGTTCCTTATTGAGACGCCCTTTAATAAGACACCAGTTTTGCTGAGGGCGACTTAAAGCATGGATAACACGAAAGTTGGGATATTTTTTTTGCCAGTTTTTTAAAGCTTGATGGTAGATAATACTCTCTTCACTGCGGTTCGCGTAAAATAAAGTTACTTTATGTTGCGAATCACTTAACAAAACCGTTTTGAGAATAGAAAAAATAGGGGTGATACCACTACCTGCAGCAAACAAATAATAGTGTTTAGCCTCTAAATCTGTCGGAGGTTTAAAAAACTTACCCTTTGGGGTGGTAGATAAAATTTTTTCACCTTCTGTTACATGGCTTACAATATAGTTAGATACCACACCTTTTGGTACACGCTTGACCGTGGTCTGCAAATCCTCTTTTAAAAAAGGGGTGGAAGATAAAGAGTAACTTCGCCTGTAGCTTTGACCCTTAATCGTTAAATAAAATGTTAAAAATTGTGCCGGAGTGTAAAAAAACAAATTGCGATTTTCCAAAGGCACTGATAAGTGTAAAGACACACTATCTTTAGTTTCTACAATCTTTTTTTTGACTGTTAAATAATATTTAGAAGGCATAATAAATGTTTAGTATTTTGTGACCCATTTTACAGGAGAATGCAAGGATATTTCAAAAGGTGTATGATTTTTAACAAGCAAACTTCCCCCTGGCATTTTTACCCTAATCTTGTGACAATTTTTATATGCCTTCTGATACACCTTGGCTATGGCTAAAGCACCTGTGCCACAAGCAGGAGTGATGTTTTCTACCCCTCTTTCAAAAGTAGCCCCCATTAAAAACCCAGGTTTTTTTATAGAGTAAAAAGATACATTCATACCCTGCAAACTATGGCTTGTGCTAAAACGCAACACCCGGGCTAAACGGCAAAGAAAAGATAAATTATTAAAATTTAAATTTTTATAAAACACCACAGCATGTGGGACGGTACCTTTGACAAACATATAAGAAATTTTGCTATTTTCAAAAAGTATTTTAAAAGGACCTTTAATCGATAAATTATTTTTAAGCACAATAAAGGGCTTTTGTAAGTGAAAAAACCCCTTCACCCAATGCCGGTGGGTTTTTAAAATCACCACAGGTAAAGATGCGGGAGGGGGAACTCCAACAGAGGTTTTTTTACAAAGATACTCCACCACAATACACGCAGCATTGCCACACATCTCAGCAGTGGTGGCATCTTTATTGTAAAAAAGCCACTGCCAAACTTTAGGTAATAAAGTAAGAGAGGAAGCTTTTTTGGAGGTAAGCTTTTGTAGGGCTACTTTTTGAGTTTGAGGGTCAGCAGATAGCATCCTAGAAGATAGTACACTAGAAGAAGGGTTAGCCGGCAAGGTCGCAAGGTATTTAGGAGGGGTAACACTGCTTGGAAACAACAACACCACCCCATCTGTTTGATAAGTTTTGCATATATCTTTTACCCATTTTTTAGATATTTTTTTTAAAGCTTTTTTTTGAAAGGCAAAGTGTTTTATTAAAAAACAATTGCCAGCCCCTGACATTTTGCTCCATTTAATAGTTTTTTTAATCTGATAAAACATATTTTATTTCCCTTTAAGCTTTACTAGATAACTTAATACCCTCACTTTTACATGATTTTAAGTAACTTTAGAAGAGCTTTTAAAATCCAATAGTGATAACAGGCTTAGGTGGTGGGGGAGGGGGTGAAGCAGGCGGAGGTGGAGGTGTGGGCGGGGGCGTTGTGGGAGGTGCAGGCGGAGGTGGAGCAGGAGGTGGAGCAGGAGGTGGAGGAGGGTTTTGAAGCTTAGGGGAGGTTGAAGTACTATGCCATACCCAAACAGCTGCTCCCACTAGCACCACACCTCCTAATACCAGCCACAAAGTTTTGTGTGATTTTTTTGGAGGAGGGGGGCTAAGATTTTTTTTAAAATGGTCATTGTAAAAAGGCATATCTACGGGTTTATATTCTTTCATAATTTTAGATATGCGTTTTTTTTGCACCTTCTGATACGAAGTGCGAGCCTCTTTCCAAATACAAAAATGCGGAAACAGTACCCAAAGAGTCTCATCATCTAACACAAAATCCGCTAACACCGCTCGCTGACAATTACCCCCTTTAACTAAACTATGAGTTTGAACCTTTTTTTTAAGCAATAAAGGGAGAGGGAGGGTTTGCTCCCACGGTCTATAAGAAGAGCTAAAAGCACTCACCCTATAAAAACCATCCACTAATTGTATTTTTTTAAGGCTTGAGTATTTTTTACCATTAATGAGTACCCACTCATGATGGGGAAAAATGGTTTTTAAATCCACACTCACCCATTTAATGGTTTTTTTAATCTGTAAATAAGCCTTTATTAAAGGGGGCGGAAATAAATTAAAATCTAATTTCACTTGACTATCAAAGCCTATAGCCTCCTGTAAAAATAAGCTTTTTTTGTTTTCGTCGGTTTCTAACTGAGCCAATCTAAAAAACGCATACACGATGATTTTTCTATCCCCCTCATTCCAATCAAAAGCATGTCTGTTTTCTATAATCTTTTGATAAGTAGGAACGGACGATAAAGGGTTATAAGATAAAAACTCCGCTTGAGATTTTTTTAACAAAGCCATTAAATCCACAGGCTTAGGAGAAGCCCTCCGGGTGTTTATCATATATTCAGCATAAGGAGTGGTGTGTTCTACTTGCGTGTAAGCAATAAACTCTGTGTTACTGGTATCTGGGGCTTTAATCAACACTTGCGAAAAACCACAAGGTATCGTGAACCACAACTTAAAAACTAAAAAACTAAATCTTTTCATTTATTGCTTTTTTATTTATTGCTCTGGAGTGAAGTTTTTCCCCACAAAACAATTTACTAATATATATTTGCATCTTTTTCTATAACGATAAGTCTTTTTTGTCTCTTTTGTATAGTTTTTACTTTTACTCCTTGTGTACGGGGGTTTTGTATAATAGCATAAAAAGATGAAAATCTCTCTATTAAAAATCCAGCTTTTTGCTCTGGCACTAAAACAGCAAAATGTTCAGGGTTTTGTGGGGAGCGGATAATTTTTACAGCAGAAGCTGCTTTTTCTGAATGCATACTGCTAGGGTCTGCCGTATATAAATCCACCACTCCTTTATCATGCAAAAAACCATCTAAAGACGACACATTACTTAACTCAATGGGAAGCAGTACAAAACCCTCTGGGATAAAAGTATCTATACTATCTGAAGTCGTAACTTGTGGACGATGACGGCTGTTTTGCCACTGGGATAAAGCAAACACAAAAGACACAAAAATTAACACACACCAAAATATAAAAGTTTTTTTGCCACTCTTAAGTTCGGTTTTTATTTTTTCACTATCTATTGCTTTAAACTCCACTTTACCTTGACACCTTACTTTCTGCTTTGTTTAATGTGTTTTTCATAATTAAAAATTTATTTTAAAGTGTTTAATAGTTTTAAAAGTAAATTTTTGTTGTGACTTTTGTTTGTTTTATATATCTTACCTATTCTGTGATTTGTGATTTCTTTTTGCCCTTCATTATACATGGTGGATATGACGAATAAAAAAACACTGGCTAAAATGGCAAGCCATAAAATCTCTAATATAATCTGCCCTCGTTGTGTCTGCTTGTTTTGCATGGTTTTTTTCACTATTTTATAAGTCTTGCTTGCCATAAGCCAAACCCTCCTTTATATAAAGTGGCACTACAGTGGTAGTGAGATAGTTTATTTAAAAAAAATTGCTTTCTTATCCAACGAGGTAAATCCTGATGCAGGTAAAACCTATAGAAAAAAGATATTTTTTGTTTTTGTGAAAACTTAAACTTAAGAAGATAAGTAGGAGGAGAGCCACTAAACGCCACCACCCCTTTTGCTGATTTCTTTATAACAGCTAAAGGGAAAGGTCTGTGATGCACAAAATTATCATGATTAAAAACCATAGCTTTATATTTTTTAAAAACTTTTGTTTTAAATTGTTTAAAATGCTTTGTGACATCCAACTGGCTTTTCCCTAAAATGCGGGTTTGTTTTAGTGTGATATTTTGCATTTGAACTTTTAAAGCTTTAAGCTTAGCCTTTAAGGAAGCCACAGTTGCTGCATCAAAAGTAAAAATAGAAGAAGCTAAAGCTGCCACTAGTTTAGCTTCAGTTTCAATATATTGTCTTCTTAAATTTTTTACTTGCGGGTTTAATCGTAGTAATTTTTTAAGCCTGATAGCTAATTGTTTTTGCGTTTTTAAGGCTTGTTGCATACAAACACTTTGTGTGTAATCGTAATTACGGATACAAAAAATAAGTGCCAGTGTGGTAGATAAACATATTACAAATAAAGGTATGAGAAAAACCATAACCATAATAAAGCCTTTTTTATTGTTTAATAACATTATTTAATCACACCTGTTGTATTATTTTTTTTTATTACTTATCATATTGTTTAATTATATTGTTTCATCAAATTGTTAAAGTGGCACTTGTGCTTTAGAGCTTATGACACCCATAATGGGGGTGGTGAGGTGTTGTATCACAAGGTAGCCTTTCCATTTATTTTTTTGTGTTTTAAATTTTAAAGTTTTTATTTTAGCTTGCCATAAAAAGTTTTTAAGCTTCTTTTTTGCTTGGTTTTTGCATATTAGGGCTTTTTGGTTTTGAGCCATACATATTAGGGCTTGATACAGTACATGGTCTGCCCATAGTTTTTGTGTATATGTGTGAAAAACCAATAAACAAAATACGGTGCATGTAAATAAGAGTGGTAAAGATATCATAAGTTCCATTAAAGCTTGCCCTTTTATTTTTTTGTGTTTTATAAATATCATTTTTTGTATGCCGTTTTTGTGCATTTTTTTACATATTACTTGTTTTTACTTTTTTTACTTTTATTATCTTTACTGGCAGCCCCGTTCATAAAGTTACTAAGGTCTGATTTTTGGTAGTCAGAATCTTTTAAACTTTCAGTTTTAATTCTTTTAGGGTTACCTTGTAGAGCGTAGACAGCGTTAGCAAAACGAGATTTTATAGTTTGGTTCAGTACACGTATTACACCAATGGTTGCAACCCCCATAAGGGCGATTAAAATAAGGTACTCAACCAGACCTTGCCCTTTAGAGTTAGAAAAGGGTTTTAAGTTTTTTTTATTCATTATAGACCTCCTTTTTTTGCTTGGTTTTTGCATAATTTGCTTGTTTTACATAATTTGTGTGTTTTTCATCAATTTTAAAAAAATATATGGCATACATATAGAGGTATATGCAAAATCGATTCCACCCCCTTTTACACCCCCTTTTTTACCATCTATTTATTAGCTTTTTATTATTTATTCACAATAACTAAGCTTTTTAGGGGAAAACCCAACTCAAAAGCTTATTTTTTCCCGATAACACTTCTTATTTTAGAGCGGAAGGGGAAGATTTTAGCGACACACTTCGCTTGGACCCGTAAAATATCCCCCTCCCGCTCTTTAATTTAAAATCCGTTTTATACACTACACTGTCCAAAAAAGTGTACACATTATGCACACTTTTTTGGACAGATGGTTTTTCATGCTACTGCCAGCCCTTGCTCGCCAGCTTCATCTAATTAATGATACTTTAATGATACTACATAGTATAAATGCCATATTAGAGGTGAACAAAACCAATGCAAAACGAGTTCGGCTTTGATACAAAGTAGTAAGCCCATAGGGCTTAACACTTTGTAGCAAAACACGGAGTCCTAAGCTTTTGACTTGGGTTTGTTCACCTCTAAAAGGTATGAAATTCATTTCGCAAAATACCTCTGTTCTAAAATAAGAAGTTTTAGCAAGGAGGTATAGATGCTTTTGAGTTGGGTTTTAAAAATCTGCAGAAAAAAAAGGGGGAAAAGGGGAAGGGAGGGGATATTGTAAAAAGCTAACGACCGATGACAACTCTTCTTCTCCTACGACGAGTGGTACCATCTCTTCTGGAGTTTTGTCGTGTACCGCCACCACCTATAAAACCTGTGTTCACGCCACCTGCGAAACCAAAGCCACCACCGGCACCAACGCCTCCTCCTCCGTACATAATGTCTTGAATCTGCATTTGTAATTGAGCAATTTGTTGATACAAGCCAGAAGCTGCTTGTTGTTTTTGCATCCAGTTTCGCATTTGAGACATTTGCCACGACATCATAGCTTGCCTCTGACTCATCATAGCCTGCATCTGCCCCATCATGGGGTTCATCATAGGTCCCATCATACCGGGTCCCATCATACCGGGTCCCATCATACCAGGTCCCATCATACCAGGTCCCATCATGCCGAAAGGGTTTCCCATCATCATAGGATTAAAAGCTCCAAAAGGACTTCCCATATTAAAACCAAAGCCACCGCCGAAACCAGGACCTCCCATGCCGAAAGGGTTTCCCATCATCATAGGATTAAAAGCTCCAAAAGGACTTCCCATATTAAAACCAAAGCCACCGCCGAAACCAGGACCTCCCATGCCGAAAGGGTTTCCCATCATCATAGGATTAAAAGCTCCAAAAGGACTTCCCATATTAAAACCAAAGCCACCGCCGAAACCAGGACCTCCCATGCCGAAAGGGTTTCCCATCATCATAGGGTTAAAACCTCCGCCAAACCTTCCCATCATAGCAAACAGAGGGTTACCCCACATGTTACCACCACCGAACATACCCATTCCCGCTACAGGAGAACACCCTAAAGCAGAAGAGGTATTACCAAACATGCCTGCTCCGTAAAGCCCTGCTTGTATAAAAGGGTAAGCAAGCCCTAGTGCCATACCGGGTTGTGCTGGAAAGCCCTGCCTATCCAACATTTTGTTGGCGTGCCTCATACCGAAATAGCCTAAAGCAGCACCCCCAAGGGCTGTTAAAGTACCACCTAAAATTTGTCCTGCACTTGGTCCGGGGTCTACAATTTCTTTAACCTCACGGAGCCTTCTTAAACGACAGTCAAAACAATCAGTACTGCCTTCTGTTTTTCCTTTTAACCTATTCATATCCAGCTCAAAAACATTGTTTTCTAATGTAGCAATGTCGTTTGATAAAATTTCTATCTCTTTTTCTCTAAGTTTTTTGGCTCTGGCACATATTTGCATTTTTCTAATAGACCTTTTGCAGTCATTAGCACTACTTGAAGAATTAGAATAACGAGATAAAGAAATAATCTTAATATCCTTAGTACAGTTTGAAGCATGCACACAAAGGTTTTTACCAATGCTTCTGCTACCTTTGCCCCTGGCACATCCGCCCCAAGCCTTCCAAGCCAAACAAGCAGGCGTTCGTTTGCATTTATTATCCGCTGTTACATGCCAGCCACCATCTCTTTTTGTGCGACATTTTCTTTCAAGACTTTCACTTGCGGTGTTTAATTTACTTTCTATGCCTTTAGCTTGGGCTTGTAATTTCTTTAAACTGCCTTGTTCCTTAGCAAGGGTTGAAAAAGCCTTGTTAACTTGTTTTATATCTGTATCCAAGATACTTTTTTCTACTTTGTCGTCACCAGCTTTATTTATATTATTTATATTAGAGTTATTATCAGTTGCTTTTTCTAACAAAGTGTCAAGATTTGTTTTTATCTTATTTAATGCAGTGATTTTATCTTTACTATTATCATCTGAATCTTCGTATTCTGATATAGAGTCTTTTAAAGCTTGTTGAGCTTGTTGAGCTTGTTGAGCTTGTTGAGCTTGTTGAGCATTTGTGGCATTTTTGTTGACTGTAAGTCCTTCTGCTAAATTTGATATTTTTTCTACTTTGTCATTTATATTGAGTTTATTGGGATCTTTATATACTTCTGAATATAAATTAGTTAAGCTTTCTTTAGCAGAGTTTATTCTTTCTTCAGCTGTTTCGATTCGTGCATTTAAACCTTTTTTACCTTTTTTACCTTCTAATTTGCTTTGTAATTTGTTAACTTTTTTTCGAACACTTTCTATCTCTTGATCTTTTTTGCTTTTCTTTTTAGCAGCAGTAGCTATAGGAATCAGCATGTCAGATAAGGATAATTGAGATAAAAATGCTAAAAATGTTAGCTCGGGTTGATTAAAGTTTCCCACCCTTTGTTTTGGTGTACCCCTATTATTACCTATTGGACAATGTAGCTCGTCGCCATCATATCCTTTATCCCCTTGTATTTTAGCTTTTATTTGGTCGATAACTTCATGTATAACATCAAAAGATGTAATGGCACTGTCATCTTCACTTTCATCGTCTATATATTTACTGTCTATCGGACCTCCGATACGCTGTCTTATATCATTTACACCGTCGTTTATGCAGTCCTCTAACCTTTCTAACTCTTCTTCAGCTTGTGCCATTTGGCGTTTATATCGCCTAAGCTTTTGCCTTACCTCGCCACCTTCCATGCCCCCACCTTGCCGTAAAGCCTCTAAGTAAAGGGGTAAGGCACAGTTGCCACCACTCATCATCATAGGGTTCATAAAAGATTGTGCTTTGCAGACAAAACAAAGCAAAATCAAAACCCAAAACAAAAACCTTCGCTTAAGTAACATATCTAAACACTTTAACATAATTTATCAAAATAAGAAAAGGTTTTTTTAAGACTATAGTCCAAATATTTTTAGTCTTTTTTAAGGCTATTTTTTTAAAAAAGCTTAATTAAGGGTAGTTGAGGGTAAGTTTTCTGGTCCCATATTTTGTATATTTTTTAAAGCCCTTAGAGCTTGCGGGTTTTGAGGGTCTTTGTACAACACACTTTCCCACTCATTAATAGCATGAGGAATATCCCCATCTTCAAAATACCACTGGGCAAGTTGTAGCTTAGCGTTTAAAAATAAAGGCTCTTTTACGACAAAGTGTTCTAATAACTTTGTAGCTTCTTTACACTTACCAAGCCTTCTTAAGCAAATTGCCATAGCTTTTTTTGCCTCATTATTAGAACTATCAAAGTGCAAAACTTTTGAGTACTCTTTTAAACTTTGCGAAAAATGTTTATTTTCAAAATAAGACCTGGCTACCTGCAAGTGCTTTACACTGATGTTTTTTTGCCAGTTTTGTTGATAAGAGCTTTGCTTTAAATTCACCGCTTGAAGGTAAGTTTTTTTTGCCTCCATGTACAAGCCCAGCTCGTTGAGCACAATACTAAGGTTTAATACATATTCAGTTTCTGTAGGTTTAAGGCTTACCGCCATGTTTAAGTGCTTAAGGGCTTGTTTAAATAAGGCTTGGTGAAAACACACCAGCCCTAATAGGTGATAAACTCGAGCTTGTTTTTCGTCTTTTAATATCTCCGCTTGTAAAATTGTTTGAGCCTGACTAAAGCTTGCGTTTTGAAAATAATTATACGCTTTTAAATAATTATCCACTATACTCTCTTTTTTTTAGCCAGCTGATTTTGAACACTTTTAAGCATTTTCTTAACTTCCTTTAAAGATGGTAATTTTACTAAAAAAAAAGCATTAGTCATAGTGGTGTATCCCTCAATGTCGTTATCTAAAAACCCTTCGCTATCCAGCTCCCCTTTAAGGGTTTGTGGTTTTTTCTTAACCCTTAACACAGAAGAAAACTCCCTCACCAAAGTTTGTAAATACGCAAGGGCGGACCGGGGTCTATGAGCTTTAATATGAAAGCTTGCCACCATCCACTCTCTTTGAGCGAGTAACCCCCTAACCCGACTTACATAATACTTGCTTTGTGCTTTGTAAGCACTTAAAGGGAACAAGGTTATATGCTTTCTAAACAAAGATAACACTTTTTTTGCCCCACTTAAATCTCTATCAGCCGCCGTGGGTAAATCCTCAAACGCACAAAGGGCTTTTCTAAAGAACACTCTATCTATTTCCGGATGATCCCTGTTTAACTTAGAAAAACTATTATATGCACTATAAGCCTTTAGCCACTGCCTTTGTAAAAAATAAATATCAGCCACCATTAAAGAAGCTGATTTAAAATAAGGAGAATAAAGATAGCGAGTTTTTAATTTGTCTAACACCAATAAAGCCTCTCGGTAATAACGATCTTTTTTAAGCTTTAAAGCCCTTTTAAATAAAGCCTCCGCCGTTTGAGCTTTTTTGTTGTAAGATATAGTACGGCAAGCAACCCCTCCCCCACTGCTTAAAGCAACAATCAGAAGAAATTTTAAAAATAAATGTCTCATATTTTTACTCTACCTGTTTTAATGTGTGCCTGTTTTTACTCTACCTGTTTTAATGTGTGCCTGTTTTTACTCTACCTGTTTTAATGTGTGCCTTTTTATTTATGCCTATTTTTTTGTGTCTGTTTTTTTAGGTCTGTTTTTTTGTACTCCTAATTTTATTTATGCTTTTTATTACACTGTGCTTTGGTTTTTATACCGGTAACAAGTTTTAAGTCAAACATTTAAACCTTTACTTTGGGTAATATGTTGATAAACGGCTAAAAAAGTTACTTTTAAAGCATTGGCTAAGGGGATACTAATAATCATACCTAAAACCCCCATAAACTGCCCGCCTAAAATAATTAAAAGCACCACAGTTACAGGGTGCAGGTTCACAATCCTTGCCACTAAAATAGGTACCAACACCCCGGCATCAATCAGTTGAGCTACCACATACACCATAATAACTAAGGCTAAATCCCAAGGGGGGGCTTGATTCACCAAGGCAATAACCACCCCCGGAACAGCTCCAATAATAGGACCCAAATAAGGTATTAAATTAGTAACTGCAGCAAAGCCCCCCAGTAAAAACGCAAAAGGAAAGCCAATAATGCTTAAACCTATAACAGCCACAGTGCCTACAATAAAAGCTTCTAAAAACCGGGCCCTTATAAATTGCCCTAATTGTTTGTTAATTTGATATTGTAGGTCTAACACCAGCTCAAACAAACTGTTAGGTACCAGCACCATAAAACTTTTAGACAAACGGTGTCCGTCTTTTAACATAAAAAAAGCTAAAAAAGGGGCTAAAATGAGAATCGTTATAGAATGCACTGTGCGTAAAGGTAGGTCTTTTACCAATAATTTCCCCAAACTTAATAGCCATGCCTCCCCCGAGCTTTGTAAGCTTAAGTCTATGTTGAGCCAAGTTTTTATTTTTATTTCCACTTCGGAAATAAGCCCCATAAGCCCTTTAAAATATCGTGGCCATTCTGTTTGTAAGTGAGATACCTGCTTTAACGCTAAAGGAAATAGCCATACCCCCAGCACACAAAGTAACAAAAGCCCACTGAAAAAAATCACAATTAAAGATTGATTATAGCTAAGCCCTGCTCTTTCTAAAGGGGCAGTAAGGGGGCGTGCTAAATAACTCATCACAAATGCTAAAAGCAAAGCGATAAATAAATTATGCATTAAAACCAACACACTAACCGATATAACTAAAATGCCTAAAAACACAAACAACCGGACAATGTTAATACGCTTTAAGCGGTTTTTTTGCTCTTTTGTGATAGATAACATGTTTATTGCCTTTCCATTACTTTAATATCAATGCCTATTTTCTTATTCAGAAGAAGGTGGAGAGGTGGGGGTTGAGGGCGAAAAGGAAGGTATTTGCGATAGTTTTTCGCCGGCTTTTCTTAAGCGGGTTTCTAACACTTCGCCTAATTTTAGTAAAATTTTAGTCGCTGTGGAGGGGTTTTTTTCAATAAGGGTTAAAAGGTCTGGTTTAAAAAAGCCCAGCAAAGTGCATTCTTCTACCACTTGGGCTGACACACTGTGGGGGGCTTTGGGGTCTCTGACCAAGGCTGTTTCGCCAAAAAAGTCACCAGCTTTGAGCTGGCAGACAAGGCTTGGGGTGCTACTGGTATCTTTGCCGTAAAGGATGTTCACACAGCCACTTACGATAATGTACATGCCAATGCCCCGGCCGGGTTGAAAAATAAACTCGCCGGCAGAAAAATTACGCCGATAAATCATAGAGCTTATTAAGCCCAGCTCTTTAGCATTAAGGGATGAAAACAACGGATTTGCCTGTAACACCATACGGGTGTTTTTTTCTTCTTTGTTAAAAAAATTAGTCCACAAAAAATCTATCATTTTAGTTATTTATAAATACCAGTAAATGAGAGTTTATCCAACCTGTTTTTTGGGGCTTTCTGTTTGAAGGGTGGGATTTTTGAGGGCTTACTATTTGAGCCCAATGCCCCTTTTGCTTTTTTACTTGTAACAAGCTACTTTCCCTGGGTTCAAAAAGGACCACGGCATTTGCACTTGGGGCACTTAAGGCTTTTGTGCTTTCTAGCAATGTAGCGTACACCCTGATATGCCTGTTAAAAAAATAATACCCCGTAAAGCTTATGCCAAAAAGTAGACATAACAAGCTTATTTTTAAGCTTTGCCGGAGTAAAAATAAAAATGTGGAGGCTAAAAGGCTTAAAAATAACAAGGCTAACACAATATCGGGAGGGGTTTTAAGCCAGAGGGGAAGGCTTGAGGGCTGGGGCTGGATAAGGGTTAGGGTTTTTTTTAAGTTTTTATCCCAAGGGGTTTGAAACAGTAATTTTCTAAAAAGGGCTATAGCTTTTGCTTTGTTACCTAATTTGTAATGAGTAAGTGCTATATTGTAAAGTATGGCAGGGTGCTGGGGGGCATAAACTAAGCTTTGCTTAAAAAAGGCTAAAGCCTGCTTTGGTTTTTTTTGAAAAGCTAAAAGCCCTTTTTCAAAAGCCTTTTTTTGAGCTTTAAAGCTTTCAGCCCTCACATCTAAAAGGGCAAAAAACAAAAAAGCCACTAAAGTATATTTTAAAACTATTTTCATAAGGATTATGGTTATAAAATTTTTATTTTTTTAAAGCAAATGTATTGATAGCCTTTAAAAGGCTTTTGAGTGAGGTTTTTTTTACCACCACTAAGCCGGGCTTTTTAATAAACACAAAATGTATGTAATCACAAGTTATAATTTTTTTATCTTTTAAAAGCCCTGTGTAAAGGCTTGGGGTGGGTAATTTTTTAAGGTAAAAGGTAGCTTTTTTCTCATTTAAAAACCCCTTTATTTGTTGATAAAAGTAAGTGTTAATTAAGCGTTTTTGATAGCTCCACCAAAGGGCAAAGCTTATGCCGTAGCCTATAGCCTCGCCGTGGGGCAAGTTAAAATAAGCTTCTAAAATATGCCCTACGGTGTGACCTAAATTCAGTTTATGCCGGATAGTTTTTTTACCCCGGGGGTCTTTTTTTACAATCTGAAGTTTTGCTTGAATTGCCATTGGTAGCAAAGCCCAAAACTGATGCACCGTTAAAACAGGGTGAGAGAGTAGCTTTTGATAAATTCTTCCCCCTTTAATGAGTGCTATTTTTAACAATTCACCTTTTGCCGATAAAAGCTGTGTTTTACTTAAGGTTAAAAGCCATTGTTTTATAATAAACACTTTGGAGCAAACATGATAACTTCCAAATAAGTTTTTAATTCCCCCTGCATTGAGTGCGGTTTTTGCCCCGTGTGCAGAATCCAACATAGCAAGGGCTGTCGTCGGAATATGGATAAGCCCCACCCCTCTTTGCCATATACTTGCTAAAAACCCTGTAAAGTCCCCAACACTTCCCCCTCCCACACTTATAAAAGCTTTAATATTTGTTTGCCGTGCGAGTTTTAAAATGTTTAACACATGCGAGTAAAAAAATTGTAAATCCTTCAAACCCTCCCCTGCTTTTACAAAATAAAAGCAAGTGTTTTTTAAGGGGCTTTTTAACATTATGGTTTTTAGTTTTTTGTCGCAAATAACAAGTATTAGGGGTAGCGACACAGACAAAGCTTTTTGACATTGCCCAGAAGACGGCACATGAGGGCCAAAACACACCCCTTGTTTTAAAAGCCAAGCTTTAGTGCTGACTTTTGCCTTTGGTAAAGGTTTTTTTAGGGCTTTTTTTTGTGCTTTTTGGAAATAAGAAGTTTTTCGTTTTTTAAGTATTTGTGGTGGCATAAGTTTAAAAGTTTTTTTTAAGAGTTTGCACCCCAATTAATAGGAGCAAGCCCCTTGGATTTTAAATAACTATTGGTTTTTGAAAAATGAGAGCAATTAAAAAAGCCAGCCCTTGCTGAAAAAGGGGAGGGGTGTGAGGCTTTTAGTACTAAGTGTTTAGTTGGACACACAAAAGCTCCTTTTTTTTGGGCATAAGCCCCCCAGAGCAAAAACACCACATTTTTTTTGTGATTGTTTAGGGTGTGAATAACAAAGTCAGTAAAAGTTTCCCACCCTTTGTTTTGGTGTGAGCCGGGTTTTGACTTTTCTACTGTCAAGGTGGCATTGAGCAATAACACCCCTTGTGTAGCCCAAGAACTTAAAACGGAAGACTTAAGGTGTGGGATATTCATATCTCTGGATAGCTCTTTAAAAATATTTTGTAAAGAGGGAGGAGAAGGCACACCCTTTGGTACAGCAAAACAAAGCCCACACGCTTGCCCTGGTCCGTGGTAGGGGTCTTGCCCTAAAATCACTACTTTTACTTTATCAAAAGGGGTAAGGTAGAAGGCTTTAAATATGGCAGATGAGGGTGGGTAAATGGTTTTTGTGTTTAGCTCCTGGGTTAGAAAAATTTTTAAGCTTTTCATATAGTTTTTTTCAAACTCAGGGAGGAGGTGTGCTTTCCAGCTATCTGGTAATTCAGGTTGTTTCATTGTACCACTCTTTTTTATTTATTGCTCCCCTTCAAGTTGCTTTTTGCATAACACCCACTAATCAGGCTTCCAGCTATTGTTTTACAGGTACTCGTTTAAAAAAAATAATTACACCATTTAAGGGGAAAAACCAAGTCAAAAGCTCGGACGCGTTTTGCTACAAAGCGTTAAGCCTTTAGTTTACCGCATTGTATCAAATCCGAACTCGTTTTGAATTGGTTTTTCCCTTTAAAACGGATTACTTCTAATGCTCTTGCAAGTATCGCCCACAAAGTATATTGAATTTTAGAGAGGGTTATTTGCCGGTGCAGGCAAGGGCCCCACGGACGGATCAGATCAGCTGAAGCTAAGGACGGCTGTCCTGCACAAGGCAAATAACCCTCTCTATTTTCTTTATGCTTTATATTAACTAAAGTTTGCTGTAAAGCCTGCCGATAAAAAAGTTATGCTACTTGTAATAGTAATAATAAGTTTTTTGTTAAATTGTTTTGCATGTGCCCCCTTAAAGCAAAAGGGGGATTTTTTAGACGATAATTTTAGTGTACAAGCCAGTACTTTTGAAAAAAAATCCACTAAAAGCAAAGATTCCGACACAGATTCCGACAAAACCGCAGATGAAAAATCAGATGGCAAATCAGACGACACATCTGATAGTGATTCTGATAAAGATAGCTCCACCAAAGGGGATGATGAGTTTGAAGGCTCTGATATTCCAGAAGAAGGTGACAACCTCCCCTCTCTTTACCTTTAAAAGTTTTAAAAAATTATAAAAAAAGCCTCAAGTTTTTTTAAACTTAAGCCGAAAAAACCTATATGAGTCTTATTTTTAATATGTTGTGGTGGTTATTTTTAAAAAGGAGAGCTTTACAAAAGCCTAAAATCCCTACCCTCAAAACAAAAATTACAAAAATATATGCAAAAATTTGGGTGAGCCGATTTTTTTGGGCGAGCCTCTTTTTAAGCATGTGCTTTTTACCTTATACAAGTGTTAAAGCTAGCATACCTGAAACACTTAATCCGTGTGCCGAAATATGTGAATGTGAAGCTGACAATTGTAAAAATAAAGAAGTTATAGACCCTCTTACAGAAAATCAAATAGAATTAATAAACACTCATTGTACGGGAGAAAGTAACGATTCTGATACACTCCTACCTGATACTAATTGTCACTTTGCTGTTGAAAACACTAAAAAAAACTGTAGTAAAAATAAAAATGTCAATAATCAAATGAAATCAATCGACACCAGTACAAGTATAAAAAGCAATGCCTCGGAGGTCGAAGATGCAGCTAAAAATCTATCTCGTCAATGTGAAGAAAGTATTGATGAATGCGAGCAAGTATGCGATAATGAAATCTCACAACTATGTAAAAAGATATTGCCATCATCACCCGCATTATGTCAACCACCTAGGCAATGTAATCCTCCCCCACCCCATGGCACATGTAAGCTATGTGCAGAAAAAAAAGATCCTCAAGAAACAAATGCAATCTATCCACAATCAACGGAAATAAGAGATGCTATTCAGAAGCTTGACATAGTTATTAATCTAAACAAACCACAATGTAGAAGTAAAGAAAATACCGACTACTTATCAGGGCTTGGTCAAGCAATTATGGGGGCTGCTACATTAGGAGCTTTATTCTGTACCACTACTGGAAGATGCCGTGCAACTAACCCTCCGGAGCCACCTAAAAGCCAAAAAGCAATCTGCTTAGAAAGTGGTGGTACATGGGTTAAAGACTCTAAACAAACATCAAGCGAAAAAGGCACTTGTATTCATATTAATGTACCTGCAAGGGAAGATAATGGTAACGATAGATTTAATGGTGGTGGCAGCCCTCCCTCACCTGGCTCCTCCCCGCAAACAAAAAAAACGCCCAAAGATGAAAAAGATAATGGAACAAAAGGTAATAGTACATCAAACCCCATAGCTTTACCCGGGGGGAAGGGTGCCTCTAATGGTAAAACAGGCGGAAGTGGTGTGGGGACCAGAGGGGGTATTACAGGCGGATCTGGCGGTATTAGTTTAGCCAATACTATGCTTGAAAGCTCACCCGATGACGAAGAAGAAGAAAAAGAAGCAGAATATGTAAAAACCCCCACAAGCTTTAGTGGTGGCGGAGGAGGTGGAGGAGGTAGCAGAGGTAGTGCCTACAACTTTAACCAGCGTTCCAAAAGGCAACTTGCCTCTGTAAAACGGAAGCTAAAATTACCAAACAACAAAAAAGCCCAAAAAAAAACCACTCCCACACTTTCTTCTGCCCATACCAGTGTTTTTGACCGAGTAAGTAAAAGATACCAAAACCACTGCCAAAAAACAAATTGCTTATGAAAGGAGTAACTATAATGATAAACATACTAATAAATATAACAATAAATAATAAAACTTTATATCATATAAAAAATTATAAAAACCACCTTTTACTGTTTTTAACTATAATGATTATACATCCAAGTAGTGCTTTTGCATATACATGTAGCTTTGAAAGACCAGATGTAGATCGTAGCGACCCACGATTCACACACACATTTGAGGTTAAAAAACCTGAAGATTGTACAGAGGAGGCAAAATCAAAAGAACTCGCTAACTTAATAGAAGAAGATTATGGAAAAGAAGGGGAAAAAGCCCGGGCACTGTATCAACATAAAGTATCTCAGCAATTAGCAAAAGATAACCTCAAGAATCAAGAACTCCAACAATCAGCAGGAGCTCAGTTTAAAAAAACTTCTAAGAGTAAACAGAACATAGCCATGGTAACAGCGGCAGGAAGTGCTGCTGCTTTTACAGCTTATGGTGCGACATGTCTTTCAACATGTCAGCCGAAGCTCGCAGTTTTAGGAGCAGCTTTAGGTTCTGCTAGTGCTCTTGTAGGTGCTTTATCTCAAAATGATGAGGCGAACCGCAGGGCGTGGAGTGCCTTAAAGCCCAGAGAAACTCCTTATGATGGAACAGCACAAATTGATACAAGCAAACCCCGCGATCGTCCAACATTTGAAGAAGGGGAGTCACCACTTAATTTTGGTAATGGCACAACACCAATCCCGGGTCCTACAATACCAGTTCGTAAACTACCACCAGAGACACACAAAGCACTTGACACACATAAGATTAAATATGACCAAAAAAAAGGTAAAATCACTTTACCAAACGGTGATGAGTTTTACATAAAAGACTTAGACGATATGATAAAAAAAGCATCCCCAGATGTACGGGCAAAATATAATGAGATTATGGCACCTGTCAACAAAGCCATAGCGGAGGCAAGTTTGGACACTGACACAAAAGAAGCTATGATAGACAAAGCCAAAAAAACCACAGCTAAGGGTAAAAAATCCAGCTCTGGTTTTACCGGTTACAATAAAGGTAGAAGTAGCGGAGGTGGCGGGAGTGCTTTAAAAGCCCTAAGAGGGCTTTCAAAAAACGCAAGGCTTTTAGCGAGTAACAAAAAAAGTGCCTTTCATGGTATGACAGTTAAAAAAGGTAACTCGCACTTAGGGGTAAGCCAAGCTAATATATTTCAAATGATGCACGAAAGATACCAAACAGAAAGAAAAAGTGGTGCTTTTATTAAAAGGCGTTAAAGTTTTTTAAGTTTTTTTTGCATGTTAATTACTAATTGTAAAAAACAAGGGTAATGTTGCGATTTTTCTAATAAGTTTTGAAGCTCCGTTAAAGCAGGCATAATAAAGGGCAGATGTGATTTTTGCCCTCTTAAGGTATAAAAAGAAGCAAAACTACCACTTGCTTTAAAAAGCCTTTGAATGGCAGTCAGTAACAACTCCTTTTCGCCTTCCCCTAAAGCCCCTCTGCTACATTCTTTTTTACTTATTAAATACTCGCACACTTTTTGCCGAAAATGAGTATTTATATAGGGTGCCACATAAGGGTCGTACAAAAGGCTTGCTAAATCATAACAACGGGGAAAAAGCCCAGCTCCTGCAAAGTCAATCACAAAAAGTGTGTTATCTTTTAGCATTAAGTTTGAGCTGTGGTAGTCTCTGTGAGCCGGCTGATACGGATACTCTGCCAACATATAACAAATCTCCTCCCACTCCCTATAGCATTTATCTTCTAAAGATTTTTTAAGAGCAATTTGTAAAAATTGTGTGAGTAAATACTCTTTAGTCCAAAGCATTTCTTTAAAAAAATCCTCTGGCTTAAATTTTTGCCAAGCCCGAACCCGAAACTCTTTTAACTTAATCATATTGTCTATGGCTTGTTTGTAATAATCAAAAACTAAAGGGGAGCAAACTTTATCTTTTAAACTTAACCCCCCTACATCTTGCATCAGGACGACACATAGTTTTTTATCTATAGCTTTGACTTCAGGCACACTCACACCGGCTTTTTTAAAGCACTTATATTTTTCGTAAAAATTATCTATATTGTCAGGTGCGGGGTTTGCGTCTTTTAACCACTTAGCTAATATCCAAGAGCCTTTATCAGTATGAATGCGAAAAAAGCGTTTTTGATAGCTCCCCTGCACCGGGAGTAAAGTTTTTTTATAGCTTTTAACTTTTAGCTCCCACTTTAAAAATAAGTCTATTTTGCTGTCTTTATTATTATTATTTTTAGTACTATTTTTATTATTTAAGCCATTAGGGTTTTTGTTGTTATTCATTGTTTAAATAATTATAGCAGGTTTTGCTAAATATTTAAAATTATTTTTGATACAAATGAGAATAAGCCAATTGCAGGTACTGTTCCATATACCAATTTATTTCTTGTTGACTGGAGGTGGATAAAGCCCGCATCATCACTAAAAACCCAAGCCGTTGTTTTTTAACAGAGTTTAAAGCCTTAAAGTTATTATGCGTATTACTATGACTGTTACTATGAGTATTATTTTGTGTATTATGTGATGATGCTATATTGTGTAAAATAAGTGGGAAGCATACTCCACGACCTTTAAACACCTCACATGGGTTATTGAGTTTTATTTTTCCTTGTTTAAAGTAAAACACAGGAGCTTGGTATTTATTTTTTAAACCAGCTACTAAATAAGGTAGCCACCATTTAATAAATGCTTGCGTTTTAAGAAAACTTAAACCCCGGGGTTTTTGAAACTGCTTCATAGTACTTATATATACATGCAAAATGAAGACCTAGGTTAAGAAGCACTTTTTAAGCACTTAAGAGCAAAAAACAAGCCCAGCCACTGTTTGCTTTTTATACACCCATAGCAATATTTACCCTACTCATTGCTTATAAATAAATACTGTTTTGTGGCACGAATTTTGCATCTTTTATAGGTGAGCAAACCCAAGCTCAAAAGCTTTAGACTGCGGTTTACCGCAAAGTGAAAGCCCAAGGCTACTACTTTGCGTTAAATCCGAACTCGTTTTGAATTGGTTTTTCCCCTTATACCAAAGAAATAGTTTATTGAGTGATATTGACAGGGATAATAATGTCGTAAAGGTTTTAAAAAACTAGATGGACATATTAGACACAACAGGTGATATAATTTCTAAAAACCCATTAAACACCCCTGCTACTTGTGCTGCCACCACAGGGTTGGTCTTACTCCTCGTACTATCCACTTTACCTTCTTTATTGTAAGCCACTATGATAGAACCCACCCCTGGGCGAGTAATAATTTTTGGTTTGCCGAATTGATCGTCATACTTTACAAGTATTTTCTTTTTGGATTGGTCAAACATCTCACTAATACGCCCTAAGTGGTCTCTTCTCACAACCACCCACCTACCAGTGGACACTTGCCTTGCCTGTGTCAAATAACAACTTTTAGGGTCGTAACTAATAGCGGTTTTAATTTTACGCACCACTTTTTTACCTTTTAAAAAACTGATATTAACAGCTTCTGGTTTCTGACACCTGTTGTAAGCTGAAAACTGGATAATACGCCCCGGATCTCTTCTAGAGCTAAGCAGGCCTGTTTGAGGGTCGTAGGCATAACGTGTAGTAATGTTGTTACGAGTAATGCTCAAGGGTCCTCCGGTTCTGGCAGAATAAGTAATATCACTTACCTGACCGTTAATGCTTTGTTTTGCACGGGAAAGATATTTACCGCCACCTTTGCCCGGCTTTTGTTTGTTCCAAAACTCATAGCGAGAGTTATTGGTTACTCTTTTACCACAAGTTTTGCGAACGGTGGTCCAGTAGTGATCTTTATTTCTAGGGTTGGAGACATAACGATAGTCTTCTCTACAATTCATACGATCTTTAAAGCCCGTTACCCAATCTTTTAGCTCGTTATAAACTAAGTTTTCGTAAGTGTTGTCAGAATACCGGGTGGTTGTTAAGTTGTGGTATTTGTCGTAAAAATGCTCAAAGCGGAGTTTACCAGCGATAAAGACTTTTCGTAGGTCGTCTTTTACCACTTCGTAAATGATATTGGTTTTAGGTCCTGTTAAAATGAGTTGGTTTTTTTTCTTTTTTCTTCTTAACTGAAAGCTTGTACCTTCAGCTGTAATGATTTTTGTAATTTCTTTACCTTTGCGTTTAATTTTAATCCAAGAGTTGTTTTTGTATTTTTCTTGTATCACATAGCCTTCTTTATTAAAAATCTGCAAAGTGCCATCGGCAAGCACCCTTCGGTAATGACGCCCTGTAAATCGCACACTCCCCTTGTGTCCTACAGCGTGGTAGCTTTGCCCCACCTTGACTTTGCCTTTCATACCAAATACTCGCACTAATTCAGACCTTAGCTTTGGTGATTGGTGCAAATCTTTTTCTACTTTAGCAATGTAATTTCTAGAAAGCCCTTTTTTGCTTTTTACTTTTTGCATAATTTGTTGAATAATGGCTTTGTTATTGGTGCTTGCACCTTTTTTAGAGGTATAAACAATTTCTAAGCCCCCCCCACATTCTACGACTTTTAAAGAATTATCGGGTAAAACCTCTAACCTAGTTTCTAAATTAGAACACCACCCGTAGCCAAAAAGCCCGTTGTAAAGAGAGCGAGAATTGTACATCCGCTCTAGTTTAAAATCTCTAGTGGAAACATCTATATAGGTTTTAGTGTAGTTGCCGTTTTTAGTATCCACTAAAGCGTAAGTGGATAGAGAAAAAAACAAGTTTAAAATAATAAAGTGTATTTTGTAAGTTTTTAGTTTTGTTTTGCTGTTTTCCATTTTATTAACTCCTCCTTTATGATGCTTTGTTTTTCTTGCTTTGTTTTTTACTTACCCTGTTTGCTTGCCCTTTTTTACTTACCCTTTTTTATTTGCCCTTTTTTACTTACCCTGTTTGCCTCTGTTTAGACTTTTATTGTAACAATTTTTTTCATCATAAAGCCACCTATAAAAATTAAAAATACAATAACTAGTAGAGAAACCCAGCCTAAGGGAGTGGTCAGCATTAAAATCGCGGATTGTTTATTCATAAAGAACATCATACCTAGGATTACGGCGGGGATAACAGAGATAATAAGTGCTTGCATACTGCCTTGTGCGGTTAGGGCTTTAATTTTATTTTCTACTTTTTGTCTATCTCTAAGGGTTGCCACAATAACATCCAGGGTTTCTGCCAAATTTCCGCCTGTTTCTTTGAGGATGTTTATGGCGGTTACCAGCATGGTAAGGTCTGGGCGGTCTATGCGTTTTTCCATTTCGGATAGGGCTTCTTCGATACTCATACCCAGCTGTGTTTTATTAAGGACCAATTGAAATTCTTGACCCAAAGGGCCTGGCAGGTTTTTCATCACTCGTTCCATAGCTTGTGTAATGCTAAGGCCCACTCGCACACCGTTTGTCATCATGGTAAGCCCTTCTACCATATCATAGACTACTTGGTCGGATCGCTTCTCCCAAACAGATCGCATAATATGTTGCACCCCAATCCAGGAAAATAAAAACCCTGAAAGCCCAAGCACTAATCCAAAGGCAAGGTTGGGCCAGCACAGGAGAAAAAACAAAAACCCGATGCTTAGGCCTAGAGTCCAAAGCAGTGCTATGACTTTTTCCGGCTTGGTTTTAAGCATCATTTTATTAACGATTTCCAAAACTTCTTTTTGCGAGTTAAAGGTTTTTTCTTTAAAAAACGCAATAAGTTTTGGAAACCGCAAGTAGCATGCGATAAAGATAAACCCACCCACTATGAGTGATAAAATTAAAGGGTGTAAAAAAATACTTTTTATCATAAGTTTTAAACCTTCAGTACCTTTTAAGAGCTTTTGCGGTAATTGTTGTTAAGGGGAGAGCGTAAGCCTCCCGGTTTTAAGCCTCCCGATTTTAATCCTGTGGGTTTTAAGCCCGGGGGTTTAGGGGGGGTAGAGCTTCCGGCACCTGCTTTTAATAGGGAAGTTTTTTGTGCACTACTTGGGGCTTTACTACTGGTGGTAAAAAGTGAGCGTGGTATTTTAAGCCCTTTTTGTTCAAACTTTTCGATAAAAGTGGGTATCATCCCCATAGCTTGAAATTGCCCAATAATTTTTCTATTTTTATCAAAGCCTTCTTCTTTAAAACGAAAAACCTCTTGTAAAGTGATAGTATCAGCTTGAAGTCCTACCACTTCTGCAACACTTTTGACTTTTCTGCTTCCATCACTAAGCCTTCCGATTTGGATAATAAGATTCACAGCCCCTGCGATTTGTTCTCTAATGGCCTTGATAGGAAGTTCCATACCTGCCATAAGGCATAAGGTTTCCAATCGGGAGATAGCCTCTCTTGGAGTATTGGCATGTACGGTTGTCATAGAGCCATCGTGGCCTGTGTTCATAGCTGATAGCATATCTAAGGCTGCACCATCTCGGCATTCCCCAACCACAATTCTATCGGGTCTCATTCTAAGGGAGTTTCTAATTAAATCTCTAATGGTCACCTCCCCTGTGCCTTCAATATTTGCAGGGCGGGTTTCAAGCCTTACGACATGGGTTTGTTTCAGTTGGAGTTCTGCGGCATCTTCAACAGTAATAATTCTTTCATTAGAGGGGATAAAGCCACTCATCACATTTAATAGGGTGGTTTTACCAGAACCTGTGCCTCCACTGATAATAATATTTAATCCTTGTTCCACACAGATTTTTAAAAAATCACCCATAGCGGAGGTCATAGAGCCAAAACGACTAATAATATCGTTAATGGTGACAGTTTCTTGAGGGAATTTTCTAATCGTCACTGACGGCCCGTCAATAGCTAAGGGTTCGATAACGGCATTTACTCGGGAGCCATCTTGCAGGCGGGCGTCCACATAGGGGGTTTTTTCGTCTATCCTTCTACCTAAGGGGGTTACAATCCGTTCAATCACATTTTTTAGTTGTTGGTTAGAGGTAAAGGTCACAGGGCTTAGGGTTAGTTTTCCGGATTTTTCGCAAAAAATCTGATCACAGCCGTTCACCATAATTTCTGTCACATTAGGGTCTGCTAAAAGTTCTTCTAAAGCCCCAAGCCCTAAGGCTTCGTCTAGTACTTGTTTAATGACTTGGCTTCTCTCCTGTCTAGATAAGCCTTGCCCTCTTTTATCTACTAAGCGAGAGACCACAATTTGGGTTTTACCTCTTAGTTCTTTTTGAGAGGCTTCATCTTTTGCTTGGGTCATATCTTTTTTTAAGTCCATTTCTTTTATCAGTTCTGTATGGATTTGCATTTTTAAAAGCACTAAAGGGCTTAATTTGCGATTTTTAGGTCCAGCACCACTGTTACTTTGTGGAGCAGATGTGGTAGTTGCCATATCACCTGGTTTTTTAGGTCGGGTGAGGGCTTTATTTTTTTGCAACACGCCTCCTGCAAGCCTTCGCACCATATTATGGTAGCTTTGTGATAAAGCACTATTGGGGTCAGAAAGCACAAAGGGGGTGGCAGTTTGCAAAGCTGTTTGTGCCGTACTATCATCTTTGGGAATGACCCCCACAATAGGTAGACGCAAACTATTAGAAATAGCTTGGCTGGATAAACCCTTTGGTGCTGATTGGTTAATCACCAGTTGAAATAACTGGGAGGGGAGGGTTGCAGCACTTAGCTCATTTAGAATCCTTTTTGTTTGATTAACAACCAAAAGCTCAGGTGTTAGTACTATTAAAATAGCACTTGCCATATCTAAAACGCAAAATTGCAAAGGGGTTAAGTTACAACCCGTATCCACTACGATATATTTAAAAAGTTGCGATAGGTTAAAAAGCTGTTTGCTAAATTGGTTAGGGTCTCCTGATAGATTTTGTTCAGGACCTGTGACAGCTCCCATATAGGCTAAGCCACTTTTATGAAAGGCAAGCAGTGTTTTTATATTTTGCTCTGTAATAACACCGGTGAAACGGGTCATATCCAGAACAGTTTTTAAGGGTCTAAGCCCTGTTATTACACTTTGGTCGCCACAGCTTTTATCATCTAAGTCAATAAGTAGGACAGGTGTTCTCATTTCTTTTTGAAGGGCTAGGGCGAAATTGGCGGCCATTACACTTTTACCCACCCCACCTTTGCCACCAGCCGTGGCTATAACATGGCACTTTGGATTTAAAGACATAAGTTTTGTTCCTTTATTTTTAGTGCTTGCATAATAACTTTATATTGATAGCTTTATATTCTGTTGGTTTTATATCCTAGAGAGTTTAAATTTTTTCTTTATACGATTTACCCCGGAAGAAGCGGAAGCTTTAATCACGGGAGTGATAAACACCACAAATTGACTTTGCGAGCGGTTAAACTTTTTAGAAGATAAGAAAGAAAGCAAGGGATTGCTACCTTGTTGCGGGGGTTCTCTATTATAGTCAGAAGAAGACATGTTACTAATAAGCCCTCCGATAACAGCACTTAAGCCACTTTCTACATGGATGTTGGTAGCCATATTACGCCGGGAGGTAATAGGGGCTGACCCTGATGAACCTACAAAGTTACTAAAGCTAAAGGAAACATATATTCTCACAGTATCCCTCCGGGGTCCTATAATAGTAGGTTTTAAACTTGTTTTTAATCCAGCAATGGCTTTATCAGTTGCTATTTCCCCATTGGTCCCTTTACTTGCTAAGTATGGGATTTCTTTTTGAGAATCAATTTCTGCACTTTGCCCTTCTTCGGTAATAATATTAACTGCATGTAGAACTCTGGCAAAACCAAAAGATTTAGCCCAATTAAGCTTTGGTAAAAAGTTATTTATTGTACCGGAGATAATACCTCCTACAGCTCCTACCCCTAAATGCCCAGAGGTGAAAGTAAATTTTGTGCCATCTTCTATTTGTGGCATCCACTGAAAACGAAAACTATCAGAATAATCTTTATTAAGCTCTACATAATGCACAATGAGTTGCACCATTTTGCGTCTTTCATCTTTTTTAGGAGACCTCACTTTGATGTAATTAGCTATAGGGTCTCTGACTACTTCTTTCACTTTACTGGCACCCACCGCTGAATCACTAATGCGATCCGGCACATAAAGCATAGCAATTTGTTGTGCCCTTTGTTTTTCAGCTTGAGAGTTCACATGCCCTTCTAAAATAAAGGTGGTGTTAATGACTCTGACAGTCACATTAGGGTTATTGATGTCCCGTTCAATAAATTTTGCCACTTTACTTTGTGCTAAGGGGCTTAAGGTTACAAAAGAATTGGCTTTCCCCGGGTAAGCGGTCACTACATCGTGAATACGCCTCATATCTCTTGGTACTAAAATTTCTCCATCTACTGTTACTTTATTATTGACAATTCTAATGGTAATACCATCTACGGTTTTAAGCAGAGATTGTATTTCATTGGCAATTTCACGCAGTTTAGTTGTACGGACAGTGAGTAAGATTTTTTTAATAATTTTACCTTGTTTATCTTTAATGTTTAAAGTGCCAACCCCTTTTCTTCTGGGAGTAAAGCGTACTACCCCTGTGAGTTTATTATATTTAAGGTGTGTGTAACGCTTATAAGTGCCTTCCATTTTGAGGCTTTTTTCTTTTAACTTACGGGGGAGCTTATGATCGTATTGAATACCCACATAAAGATAAAGAGATTCTGGTTGTACGGGGTTTGCTACAACAGGTAAGGCTATTGATAAAGTGGCTAATAAAATCAGTAAAATAAAGTTTATATTTGTTCTCATTTATTGCCTCAATCTAAAATTTAGGGATTTTAAAGGCGGGTTTTCGCTTTTTCTTCTTTATTGTACGCTGTAGAACTTTTTGTAAGCTAGATACGGTGAGGTTTTTTTCTTGAGAGTGGTCGCTGGGGTGCCTTAGGGATAAAAACAAGGAACCAGGAGATGTAGAAAGCACATACACTAAATCTTGAATGTCTTTGGGTTTAGCCTCAATTGTAATGGAGTTAAAATTCACAGCAGAGCGCAAATTTCTAATAAAATTATTACCTCCAATTTCTTCAAACACCCGGGGTAGTTCGTTGACAACCTTAATGCCTGTGGCAAGGATGACAACATCTTGCATAATGGTTTTAACTTCGCGTTTTTGTTGCGAACCGTCTTTTACATCTAAAGCTGCAATCACATCCACTCGGTCTCCGGGTTTTAAAAGTTTTGCCACCCCCCTCATATCGTCAATAGGAATGGTTAAAGCTCTAAATTTAGGGGATACTTGTAATGATAACCCCGTCATAGGTCCTGGTTTTGTGATTTTGGTTTTTAACACTTGCTCCCCTTTGGCAATGGGGGCAAGGGCTACTAAGCCAATAGCTTCTTCTTTAGAAGATAAATAATGAGGTTGCACAAAGTGACTTGGGAATTCTTTTAACTGTACTAAAGAGTCATTGATGGTCTCCATCTCGCCAATATCTCTTACAGCAATTAAAACAGAAGTCTGGGCTCCAAAGCGTCGGGATATTTGGGCTGATTTTTCTTGCGTGTAGCTATAAATAAGCATTACGGCAAAAATGGCAGCTCCAATGCTAAGCCATAAGGTTAAAGTCTCGTTTTTATTCATCCTAATTTTTTTATCGGATAAAGCTTAAAAAAAATTAAATATTTTTTATGGGGTGTCCCCACATTGAGCGTTTAAGCAGATGCCATAGCCTACCATAACCCAGGCAGGGTCTGCTCCCGGACCTTTAAAACGGCGATTATTATGCAGGTTCTTCCGGGTATGCTCCCAGTTATCTTTGGTGAGTTCCCGTCTTTTTGGCACTTCGCTTGTGTTGTGGCCAGTAGAGTTTGGGTTTCTAAAATCCACAAAGCGTAAAGTTGCTTGTTCTTCTTTCGTGCCACGGTCTTTTTGATATTTAGAGCTAATATAAGAAAAACGATATCCTCTCTTTCTATAAAACCCTTTACCATAATAAGATAAATCTGAACTATTATTAAATGTATAGAAAATATAATTTCTAGCTGCAATAGAGTTTAAAATCGCCGTATGTACAATCCCCCAAGTGCCAAGGGTTGCCCCCATTAAAACAAACATAACCAGTATGACGGGTAAAGCCTCAAGCACTGCTAAACCTTTCTGGTTTTTTGTAAGAGTTTTATTAAAAAGTGTTTGCATCATTTTTTTTAGCAATCATTATCCCCCGAAAAGGGCAAAGCTATTGGTCTTACTGCACTGATAGCAGGGCTAGGGGTAGTAGATCTTTGTATCTGATAAATCCACTTCCATCTTTGAGCATCAAACTTTTGGCAATCCTCCCTGCTTGGTTCTCGTCCAAGGTAAGAGCCAATGGTCGCAGTAAAGTTTTCAGAAGTATCATCGTCAGATAAAGAGCCAGCCCCTCCCGCACTCCATAGTGGGAGTGGGATACTTTTAAATAAGCCTTTAGCACTAAAATTAGTCCAAACCCCTACAAACAAATTTTGATTCGCATGTGATGGTGTAATACTTTCGTTAAAACCTAGTGTTCTTGTAATTTCTGGTCCAACACTAAACCAACTATCACCCCCCGTTTTTAATAAAGGCATGTCACTTGTTAAGTCGGCATATTTTTTTGTTGCTACGGCGATGTGGTTTCGTTCACTTCCTTCTCCTAAGAAATAAGATCTGGCTGATACATAAGTTACAAACTGTACAACTTCTGACATCATAAGGGTTAAGCTTAAAGCCCCGAAAATAACTCCGAAAATCATAACCAGTACCCAGCCAAACAAAAACTGCACGGCTAAACTACCTTTTTGGTTTTTTGTAACTAAGGCAAAGTACATTTTTCAAATCCTAATTTTTATTTTAACATAATTTTTTTTCTTTTAGGAACTTTCTCCTTCAACTGTCCACATACGCTGCATTTGGTTAGGATGGTATTTTTGTGCATCATCTTTTTTTGCCCAAACGCCAGATTCCATCATACCCCCGATATAAGTCCAGGGAGTAGTAATGAATTTGACAAAAATATCTTTTCCTGTAATGAGTTCGTTTTTTAAATAAAAACTTATCCCCAGTAAAATGGTTAAAATTAAGACCATTTCTACTGTGGCTTGACCTTTTGTTGCTTGACCTTTATTTTTATTTTTTATCATACTTTTCTTATCGCCCATAGTATCTAAGAAACTTTAATTTTTTAAACATATATAATAGCACTCAGCCAACCAAACAAAAGCCCTATAGAAAAAGGAAACATATTGAGAGCCTGGCTTTCAGGTTTTTGTAACTTCGCAATAGTTAAAAGATTCATTATCAGCCCCAAAAACTTTTTATCAAAAAGTGATTTTAAAAGCCCCAACATTCCTGCCCAAAAAAACGCAAAAAAATAAGACAACATAAGCTCCCAAAAAGGCACAATAAAAGCAAGCAGTATATAGAGTTTCATATCCCCACCCCCTATGACTTTCAAAAGTACTAAGGGTACAGTCAAAATAGTAGCTGTTATCACCCGAACTAGCATAGGTAGTACAATACCCATACCAATTTGCAAGCTTAAAAAATCTAAAAAGGAAGTATTGCTAAAACCTCCCCATGGCACTTGAAATATCACCACCACCAGTAAAGTTAAAGCCATAAGGATTAGGATAAGCCGGTTGTGGATTTTCCTGCTTCTAAGATCGTCTATCACCCCTAAAGTAAGTAAAATAAAAGGCCAGATATAATATGCAACCATAACACCTATTAGATTATACTATGAATATACTACAAACTCCAGATTATAAACTCGCAAGACTTATAAGCTCCACTCTACAAACTCCACTACAAACTCCACTCTACAAACTCCACTATAAATTCCACTATAAATTCCACTATAAATTCCACGGATGATCAGGTATTGTTGTTTGCTGACCTTCGTGTCTGTTCCACTTAGAAGGCCAAAAAGCTACACCTGTTGCAATATTTGTTTCTATCCTAGTGGCAAGGCGGGGAAGGGAGCTTTCAAAAGTAGTCACCAAACCATTAGGTCCCATAAAAATATGTATAATCAATATGGCATAAAAAGATAAAAGTAGTACTAATTCTGCTGTCATAATTTATATTTATACATTTATTTTACCCATACCACTAGTCACTTTTTCTAATTGTTTTCGTACTATGTCGCCTATTCTATTTCTAAATATCAATGCTACAGCGACAACACCGACTAAAATCAAAACATATTCGGCAGTGCCTTGTCCGGATTCGTCTTGCCAAAGCTCTAAGGCTTTAGTTTTTAGTTTTTTTGTTAATTTTTTTGTTAGTGTTTTCATTTTTTTTATCCTCCTTTAGTTTTAATTATTATTTATTATTTATTATTTTCTTTTCTTTTTTATTCGTTATTTCGTCATTCCTGCTTCTCTGCTGTCATTCCTGCATCCACCGTCATTCCTGCTTCTCTGCTGTCATTCCTGCTTCTCTGTCGTCATTCCCGCGAAGGCGGGAATCCAGATACCTTATTTTTGCAAGCAAAAACCGCATCTTTTAAAAATCTCATCGGACAAAATTCTTGCAAACTTAACAAAAAAACTTAATTTTTTTTGCATTTTTTAAATATTGTATAAAAACTAGACAATAGTTGGGTTTTTTTTACCTCATAAACTTTAAGCCTGCGTTTTATTACTTGCTTTGCGGGGAAAAACCTCACTCAAAAGCTTAAGACTCCAACTTTTATAGTGAGAAAACCAAGTCAAAAGCTCAAACATGCGGTTTGCCACAACGCATTAGCCGTTGGCTACTGCATTGTGTTCAAATCCGAACTCGTTTTGAATTGGTTTTCTCACTTAAATAAAAAGCGGGAGGGGGATATTTTTCGGGTCCAAGCCCCCAAAGGGGGTTGCAGGCGTCCCGCTAAAATCTTCCCCTTCCGCTTTGTAAGTAATGAATAAAAACTAATCTATGCGGTAGATTACATTTTCAAGCTCCGGAGTGAGGTTTTTTCATTATATTAATGCAACAATATTTATAGAGTCTAATTTTTTTTAAATTTAGCCGATACGAATAAAAAGGGCGAAAAACTTATGTGTAAAAATATTTTTAAAAGCAGTACGGGGCAGGCGATTGTAGAATATCTGCTTATTTTATCCATATTAGTCGTGGTAGGGGGGGGGATTTTATACAAATTTAGCAGTGGAATGCAAAAATTTGGCAAAACATTATTCGGACCAGAGGGGCAAGTGGCATGTCTTTTAGAATCAGGGCTTTTACCTCACCAAGCAAGTAGCAGGCTGAATTGCAAAACACAAAAAGATGCCATCAATACCTTGCAACAAGAACTCCAAAATATAAGTAACAACACTAACAGCACTGGGGGTCGGGGCAAAACTACTACCTCTAACAAAGCTTCAAGTGAGGGTTCAAACAGCTCTGAAAGCCCATCTCACACCTCAAGTAGTAGCACTAGTGGTGGCGGAAAATCAAGGGGACGAGGCAGTACAAATGGTGCGAGTAACAATAGCTCTTTAATAGCGATGGGTGGTGCGGAATCTACCCCCGACATATTTAAAAAATCAAACAAAAAAGGCAGTCGCTATAAAGTAGCAAGAGCTAAAAAACGAAAAACGAAGGCAAAATTTTCTAAAGGTGGAGGTGGTGCTTTTACAGGTTACGGGCAAGATTCAGGAGGCAGACTTTATAGCAGATTGGATTCTGCGGGTTATTTAGAAGCAGACGAGGAGATACAAAGCCTAAGGCGACCCTTAATGAGTGTATCTGTTAGCAATAAGGCTCAAACCAAAACGGCAAAAAACAAGCCTATGTTACTACCTAAGCGTTTAAAAAAAACCACACAGTTAAAAGATGACGATGGCTTTAGTTTTGGAGCAAGCTTTCGAATTATACTCATTATAGCTATTATAGGTATTATTGCTTTTATTATTTTTACGCAAGTAAATTCTGTAAGACAGTCCTTAAAGTAACCCCATTTTTCCCCTTTAAAGTGAGCAATTATTTTTTGTAAAAATATTTTATTATTTAGGGAGGATTGTGTGCCGGTGCAGGCAAGGGCCCCACGGACGGAACAGATCGACCAAAGCCCAAGGACGGCTGTCCTGCACAAGGCATACAATCCTCCCTTAAAATATGAATAAATAATACACTATTAAATAAAGAGCGAGAGGGGGAATTTTTTTTAAGTCCAAGCGAAGTGTGACACAAAAAAATTGCCCCTTTGGCTTTACAAATGATTGATAAAAACTAATATTTTGTAGCAAAATACGGAGTTTTGAGGTTTTTGAGCTTTAAGTTTGCTCACCTCTAAAGAAAGTGATTATTTCTTTTGGGGGGTTGTCAGTTTTGTAGATGATGATGTATTTTTTACACAGCTCCTCTTTAGAGTATTGGATAAAGGTGATTTTAAGCCTTAAATTGTTTAATACTATGAACAAAAAAATTAGTTGTTATTTTTCTTATTTATCTGCTTGTTTATTAGTGGCTTTTTTTATTTTAGGGGCTTGTGCTATTCCACCTAAACCCCCGCAAGCAAAAAAGCTAAAACCTGAAAACCCAAAGCCCATTGTAAAAAAAAGCTTAGCTTTACCTGAAGATGTGAAAGAGCTTATAGTACTTTGTCAAAAAAGTGTGAAGGTGACTGTACCTGTTGCTATTTCTGGTGCTTCTGTGGCTCCACCTCCGCCTTCGATGACCACAACACATACCACTCATAACACGGATAGGAACAAAGCAAGTACTACTCCTTCTCACACACAAATTTCACCTTGCTTGCAAATAAACTTTCAAGTATTAAGCTTTGAGTTAAAAAACTTGCAAGATGTTTTGCAAAAAACTTTAGAAAAAACAGAAATAACTTCCCACAAAGATATATCTGAAACTTTAGTATTTATTAAATCTTTTTATTTTTTAGTGCAAAAAATAATTTTTAAGTTGGCAACCCCTTTAGAGGAAAGTTCACAAAAACAATTCACACAAAATATATTTTTTAAGTTAGAAAAAAAATCGTACAATCAAATATTACATTCAATAAATAATAAAAATAAACATTTTTATTCTCAATTAAAAAACACTATTTTTATTTTAAACCAAGAGTTAGAAAAATCCTTTAAAGCTACACACTATAATATAGATATAAACCCACTACAACAAAGGCGGTTTTCTCATGATGATAACCTCTCCGGTTTTTTAACTACTCAAACTATTAGTCAAAATAGAAAGCACTTTGAAATGGAATTTCAATCAGTAGCCCTTAATCTCTTAAGCTGTTTAGAAATAGGAAAAACATTAAAAGCCCAAGCCCAAAGCATAAAAGATAATATCTTACAAAAACAAAATCTTTGTAAAGCACCATTGCATAATCAGTACGAAAGTTATGATAAATGTAAAAAGCTTTCAAACAAAATAATAGAAGATACTAATACTTTAAAAAAAGATATTGTTAAAGTAAAACTTGACTGTTACGATTTTGGTTTGGTGTTTCACTTAAGCTAACTGGTTTTTTTAATATGTTAAAACTCTTTTAAAAAAGGCCATACCCAACCTCTATCAAAAGAGTGTGCTTTCACTTTTAAAATAGGTGCGGTTTGTGTTCTTTTAAATTCGCAGTTTATAATCGTTTTAAAAATTTGTTTTTCTTGCTTTCCACTTGGGCTTTTTTTTTGTTCTACTAATTTTTGTAAAATCGGGTCTAGTATGTGGTAAGGGGGAAGGTCATGGCTATCTTTTTGAGAGGCTTTAAGCTCAGCTGTGGGTACTCTTTTTAAAACTAAATTGGGAATGGCAGGGGTCTTTAAAAAACTTGCAAGCTTTAACACTTCGGTTTTAAATAAATCCCCTAAGGGGAAAAGCCCTCCACTTAAATCCCCATAGAGGGTGCCGTAACCCATAGATAATTCACTTTTATTGCTGGTACTTAGTAAAAGGCTTTTCGGATGCTCGTTAGACCAAGCCATAAGATACATAGCCCGAAGCCGTGCTTGGATGTTTTCTTTACTTAAAGTACTAAGCTTAGTTTGACTATTGTCATCCCAGTTTTTGATAAATTGTTTATATAAAGTTGTAATTTCTTGGGTTAAGATATTAATTTTTAAAACTTTTTTTATAAGAGGTATGGCTTTAAAAGAAGTTTGAGAGGTAAAAGGACCCGGCAAAAATAACGCATTAACATTTTTAACCCCTAAAGCCTTAACTGCTAAAAAAGTAGTCAGTGCAGAATCCACCCCTCCGCTTAAACCTAAATGCACTTTTTGAAAGCCATTTTTTTGTACAAATTCTTTTAAACCAAAAATGAGAGCTTGTAGGAGTAATTGTTGTTTGTGGCTGGGTTTTAATAATTTTTGATTGTTTGAGCTTTTAAGTTTTTGAAGTTTTGTAAAATGAGTTTTTGTATCGTTTAAATCAACTGAAAAAAACTCTTCTTTAAAAAAAGATGCTTGATAGATACACTTTCCTTTTTTATTTAAAATAAAACTCCCTCCGTCAAAAAGAAGTTCTTTTTGTGTGGTAATTAAGTTCACATACATAAGAGGGCAGGCAAAGTGTTTTGCGTAAAGGCTTGCTTTTTTAACCCTTTTTTGTGCTTTGTTTAAATAAAAAGGTGAGGCATTAATACATATAATTAAGCTTGTGGGTGGGGTGTTTTTAAAGCTTGGGTGTTTTTCCCACTGCCACATTTCTTCACAAATTAGTAATTGGATACGGCGAGTTTGAAGATAAAAAAAATGATCTGTCATATCACCTTTTTTAAAATATCGGCTTTCGTTAAATACATTGCTATCGGCTAAAAGTGCTTTGGAATAGATTTTTATTTTTTTATTTTTTTGTAAAAGTAATGCACTATTAAAAAGCTTATTTTTTACCTTAAAAGGGGTGCCTAATAATAAACTGATATGAGAAGGCATGTGGGAGTGGATGTTGCTTACGGCTTTTTGTATTTTATTTAGAAAAAACTTTCTTTCTAATAAATCTAGTGGAGGGTAGGAACTTAGTGCCATTTCTGGCAGAACCAAAAGATCCACTTTTTTTTGTTTGGCAAGGCTTAAGCTTTCGCTAATTTTTTTTTGATTAGCTGTGATATTTTCCAAAGTGCTTTTTATTTGTGCAAATGCTACCTTCATTATTATCTTTATTGTACTTAGAGTAGCTTTTTAATACAACTAAAATACATCATTTAGATGAAAAAAAATCACCTTTACCTCCTTCAATTTAAAGTGACATTATTATTCGTCAGCCGTTATTCCCATCTCCGTAGTCATTCCCGCGAAAGTGGGAATCCAGGCTTGTACGCGTAAAAGATACAAAATTTAACTCACAATAAAAATGACACAAAACCACCTTTTAAAAAAGGGGTAATTGATTAGCTTTTAAAGGGGGAAACCTAAGCTCTTTTTTACCAGAAAGTTCCAACACTTTTTTTACACTTAGCTCATAACCTTTTTGCTTAATATGAGATAAAAGTATGTGAAAGAGCTTCCCACAGGCAAAAGCATCATGTTTTGCTCTATGAAAACCACTGGATGTAATTTTAAAATATTCTGCCAAAGTGGATAACTTATAATTACTCATACCGGGCAGTATGGTTTTTGATAAAGAATAAGTGTCTAACATAGGACCTTGTGGCCCTGCACATTGGTGCCTTTCCATACCAAGGGCTAAAAACTGAAAATCAAAAAGAGCATTATGAGCCACTAAGACTTGCGAGCCACAAAAAGCACTAAAAGAGGGTAAGACTTTTTCTATAGTGGGTTTATCGCACAACATATCATCTGTAATACCATTAACATTGGAGGCTTCTTTAGGCATAGTACAACCGGGGTTGATTAAAGAGCTAAATTCACCCACTACTTTTCCCTCACAAAACTTCACCCCTGCAATTTCTACAATATGATCCACATGAGACAAAGTCCCCGTTGTTTCCACATCTACCGCAATAAAATCCATAAAAAATATTCCTTATTTTGAAAAAAGTTTTTCCATTTTCCCGCCAGAGCCTAAAACCCCTAAATTCTCTCCGTTCTTTAAAATTTGTATTTTTGACGATTGCTCCGTACTAATCCACACAAATTTATCAGCCCTTAATACCTCAAAATGACCTTTCTTAAGAGATATGGTTTTTATTTTTTTTTTCTTATCATCTAATTTATAAGAAAAACTCACCTGTCCTAAAGCCTTTACCACAACTTCTAACGAAGGGGTTTTAGGATAAGAAGAAAAAAAATCCTTATCCTCTGATGGTTTTTTTATGGCTATAGAAGATGTCTCTTCCAACTGAGAAGTATGTAACTTTTCGCTTTGAGTATGAGAGCTTAAAGCGTTTTTAGCGACCACTGTAGAGGGGGGGATATTTTGAGCTTTGGGTAAAAAAGAGTTTTCAGAATTACTATTTCGAGAAACATTTAAAAACACCAATACCCCTCCTAACACCAACAAAATGCCAACAGCAGTGGCTATGGGCATTAAGTGGAACTCTTCTGTCTCATTAGTGGCTTCATCTAAGGCTTCCACACTAGAATCTTGCTCCCCTTTGGCTAAAAAGTCAGGGCTTAGTAATTTTATCTCTTGTAAAATGTCTTTTTCTTTAACATTTACTTCTTTAGCGTAAGCTAAAATAAAACCACGCAGGTAAGCATACACAGGTAGTTTTTCGCTACTGCCATTTTCTAAAGCTTTAAGCATTTCAACACTAATGCAGGTTTTAAGTGATAAGTCTTTTAAAGATAGTTTTTTTTCTTCTCTTTTATCTTTTAAAAACTGTCCGATGTTTAATAAAGGTTGATTGGTCTTCATGATTTGTTACTCCATAGCTTCATTAAATCTAAAGCTTCTTTATAATAAGGGCTTTTAAGAGCTTTGGTTAAAAATAATTTTAAATCTTTTAATGCCCGGGCTTTTTTCCCTTGTTTGTGATAGGCTAAACTGGCAAAAAAGTAAGGAGTAAAAACAGGAGCTTTACAAGCCGGAGGCTGGTTCACACACCAACTTTTCGCCCTCTCAAAAATATCTATAGCTTTAGAGTATTGGTTGAGAAAATAAAGGCTTCGCCCATGGTACATAGCGGTTATACAATCGGCGTTTTTTATTTTACGAGCCACAGTAAAATGCTTATTAGCTAACGGGAATTGCCCTTGTTTATAATACGCAAAAGCCAGGTGAGCGTGGATATTTTCTGGATGCAAATAAGTTAAATCTTTTTTGGCTTGTTCCAGATGCCATAAGGCTTTTGAAATATCGGATGTTTCTATTAAACAACGGGCTAAATCAATACGAGCCACTGTAAAATCTTTTTTTAACCATAAGGCTTTTTTTAAATGCTTTAAAGCCTTATCATATTTTTTAAATTGAAAATACACCAAACCTAAGCCATGGTGTAAATCTGGATCTATGGACCTTAAACGCAAGGCTTTTTTTAACTCCCCTAAAGCAGAAGGTAATTGGCATTTATGTATTAAGGATACGGCTAACTTATAGTGCGACCGGCTTCTTCTCACAGTATTAGGGCTTACACAATTTGTAATCAGCATCATTAATATGATAGCAATAAGAGCTTTTTTACTAAAGATAGATTTTAAATTATTTGTTTTAAACATTTTTTAAAAAAATAAAGATAGTTCTTTTTTCGCACTAGTTAAAGAATCACTACCATGGACTGCGTTTTTTTCTATACTAGTTCCGTATAAAGCTCTTAAAGTGTTTTTGTGAGCTTTTTTAGGGTCGGTATGCCCCATAAGTGTTCTTAAATCACACACGGCTTGCGTTTTTACAAGTGCCATAACAAATACAGGTCCAGAAGTTATAAATTGCACTAAAGAAGAAAAAAACGGTTTTTGCCGATGTTCTTGATAAAAAGCCTCACAAAGGCTTTGGGGTATTTGCATTAAACGAGCAGCATGTAGCTTAAAACCAGAGGCTTCTAGGCGAGAAAGTATCACTCCAATATGCCCTCGGGCTACAGCGTCTGGCTTTATCATACAAAAAGTTGTTTCTATATTTTTTTGCTTATTCATTGTTTTGTTTATTCGTTTTTTTGCTTATTCTGTTTTCTAAAGCTTTTATTACTTAATGCCTTTTTTTTACCTCTGTTTTTTGCCCATGTTTTTTTACTTTATCAAAAATTATATTTTCTTTGCAAGCTGACTTTTAAGGCTGGTTGCGATATGGGCTGGGGATTTTGCAACATTCACTCCTGCCTCGAGCAGTGCTGATACTTTACTACTAGCTGTGCCTTTTCCTCCACTAATGATAGCCCCGGCATGTCCCATACGCTTTCCCGGAGGGGCACTTAAACCTGCAATAAAAGCTGTTACAGGTTTTTTAAATTCGTGTTTTATATATTCTGCAGCTTTTTCTTCGGCTGTGCCTCCAATTTCGCCAATAATAACAACGGCTTTTGTGTCAGGGTCTTTGTTAAAAAGTTCTAATAAATCTACAAAGGATGTACCAGGGATAGGATCTCCACCAATGCCTACACAGGTGCTTTGCCCAAGTTTTAAAGCACTTAATTGCCATACTGCCTCGTAGGTTAAAGTGCCAGAGCGAGAAATAACTCCCACAGACCCCGGTTTATGGATATACCAAGGCATAATACCCATTTTGCACTCCCCAGGAGTAATAACCCCCGGACAGTTAGGACCTATAAGTCTGGTTTTTTTGCCTTTCATAAAATGCTTTACTTTTAATATGTCTTGTAGTGGGATACCTTCGGTAATACACACCACTAAGTCTAAGTCACAATCCACGGCTTCCATAATGGCAGAGCTAGCATGTGCCGGTGGTACATAAATAACTGAAGCCTTTGCTTTGGTTTTTTTAACGGCGTCTTTTACAGTATCAAATACGGGAAGTCCTAGATGCACACTTCCTCCTTTACCAGGGGTTACTCCTCCTACTAAAAGAGTTGGGGATTTTAATGTTTCTTTAGAATGAAAAGTCCCCTGCTTGCCAGTAAAACCTTGGCAAATAACACGGGTGTTTTTATTTATTAAAATACTCATAATTTTTAACTAGTTAGAGACACAATTTTTTCTGCAGCTTGGGTTAAATCATCTGCAAAATGTAAATCTAACCCGGAATTATCTAACACTGAGCGTGCCACTTTTGCCCTTGTACCTTCTAAACGAACCACTATGGGAAATGTTATTTTTAAATTTTTTATAGCACGGATTAAACCTTCTGCAATGAGATCACATCTTACAATACCTCCAAAAATATTAACTAAAATACCTTTAACTTTAGGGTCTTCTTTTAAAATACGAAAAGCTATGTCTATTTTTTCAGCGTTCACACCCCCTCCCACATCTAAAAAGTTAGCAGGTTTTCCTCCTTTTAATTGCACAATATCCATAGTCGCCATAGCGAGCCCCGCCCCATTAACTAAACAACCAATAGGACCTTTTAATTGCACGAAAGACAAATCATGGGCTAAAGCTTTTTGCTCGCTCAAAGGTATTTCCCTAAAATCTCTTAATGCTTTCATATCTTCCTGACGGAACAAAGCATTATCATCAATGCTTATTTTTGCATCTAAAGGAACTAAAGTGTCTTTTTTATCTTGCACCACTAAGGCTAAAGGGTTGATTTCAATTAAAGTCGCCTCCTTTTTTATCATTATTTGATAAAGTTTTTTTATTAAATCATCTAACACTTTAAAAAATTCAAAAGGAAGCTTAAAAAACTTAAGTAAGTTAAGAGTTTGAAAGGGGAAACACCCGAGTACTGGATGCACTAAGCTACGAAATATCATATTAGGGTTTTTTTGAGCTTGCTCTTCAATAGATACCCCCCCCGTACTGCTTGCCAGTATGTTAAATGCTTCTTTTTCTCTATCTAAAAGAAGGGCTAAATAAAATTCTTTTTTTATTTCAGCTATTTGCTCTATTAAAATTTGATGCACTATTTTACCATCTTTTCCCGTTTGCGAGGTGATAAGCTTTTTTCCGATAAGTGCTTTTGCGTACATTTGCACTTGCTCAAAACTACGAGCTATTTTTACCCCACCTGCCATACCTCTGCCCCCTGCATGTACTTGAGATTTTAAAACCCAAGCCTTGCCCCCAATGTTACGGGCAATATGTAGTGCTTGTTCAGGGCTATCGGCGACCTCTCCTTTTAAAGTCTTTATACCATCACGGCGAAATAATGTTTTTGCTTGATATTCGTGAATGTCCAATGTCTTCTTTTGCCTTTCTAATTTAAAACCCTTAAACTTTATAACCTAAAGCCTGCACTTGCGAGCGTACTTTAGATGCAGAATGTTGAAACTCAGTATTTTCTGCCTTTGTTAAAGAAAATTCCATAATTTTTTCTACCCCACCTGCCCCTATAAGGCAAAGAACACCCATAAATAAATTCTCTACTCCATAAGCTCCTTTTAAATAAGTAGAACATGCTAAAATTCTTTTTTTATCTTTTAAAATAGCTGTTACCATTTCTACCACACTTAAGGAAGGTGCATAATAAGCAGAGCCTGTTTTTAATAAAGACACAATTTCAGCCCCTCCGTGGCGTGCTTTATCCGCTAAAGCTTGTATCCTGTCAGAAGCTAAAAGCTCTGATAAGGGAATTCCACCTACATGACACAACCGGGCAAAAGGTACCATGGTATCCCCATGCCCTCCTAAGACAAAAGCCTGTACATCTTCTACACTCACTTGTAATTCCTGTGCAACCAATACACGAAAACGAACACTATCTAAAACACCAGCCATGCCCATGACCCTTGAGGGGGGAAACTCTAAGACCTTAAAAGCATGATAGCTCATCACATCTAAAGGGTTAGTTACCACAATGACAATAGCCTGTGATGCGTATTTTTTAATTTGTGTACAAACAGAAGTTATGACCTTAGCATTGATTTTTTGTAAATCCTCTCTACTCATACCAGGCTTTCTGGGGCTTCCAGCTGTAATAATCACCACATCAGAGTCGCTAATATCCTTATAATCATCCGTACCTTTAATAGAAGAATCCGCTACGACCAAAGGGCTGGATTGCATTAAATCTAAAGCCCGACCTTGGGCAAGGTGTGATTGTAAATCACATAAAACAATATCACCTAAATCCCGACTTAAGACCCAATGGGCAACAGTCGCCCCCACAAAACCTCCACCAATAATACTAATTTTTGCTCGCTTCATAATAATAGTCTGCTTCTCTAATAAGGTTTCATTATATGTTTTACTATACGCTTTATCTATTGTTTTATATGTTTTATGTGTTTTATCCTAAAAAGCTTTATTGTTAAAAAGCTATAGGTGTTTTTTAAAAATAATTGTTTATTTTTGGCTTGTATTTTTAGCTTGTATTTTTACCCTTGTTTATTATTTGTTTGTTTATTAGTTGTTAAAAATAATCTCCTGAAGAAAATACTCTCTTCAGGAGACTATAGAAAGCCTTAAAAACTTTTTTAAAAGATTTTAAGTTTTTTTATTTTTTTCTTTTTCTACCTGCTTTTTTCCTTCCGGGTTTCCTTCCGGGTTTCCTTCCGGGCTTTCTGCCGGGCTTTCTGCCGGGCTTTCTGCCAGGCTTTCTTCCCGCTTTTTTTCTACCTGCTTTTTTCCTTCCGGGTTTCCTTCCGGGCTTTCTGCCAGGTTTTCTTCCCGCTTTTTTTCTACCTGCTTTTTTCCTTCCGGGCTTTCTTCCGGGCTTTCTGCCAGGCTTTCTTCCCGCTTTTTTTCTACCTGCTTTTTTCCTTCCGGGCTTTCTTCCGGGTTTCCTTCCGGGCTTTCTTCCGGGCTTTCTGCCAGGCTTTCTTCCCGCTTTTTTCTTACTTTTTTTTCTCATTGCCATTTTGTGTTCCTCCCTTTTTGTTATCCTTATTTCTTTTTATGTCTTTTCTTAAAACTTACCAGTAACGGGGAACATAAATAAACCGCTACTTTAATTTCAATCTTACTAGTAATTACAAATCAGTCAAATAAAAAATAAAGGAATCTATTTTGCATATATTAATTTTAAGATGTTTGAAGTTATTATTTTGTTTTTTCATAGCTTATTTGGTTTTTATTTATTATTTAACACACGAAAAGATAGGCTATTTATAACAATATTATCTCCTTTAGTCTGGAAAATACTGGTAACCATCAGCATTATTTCTTTATTTTTTCTGATTCAAATCCCATTTAATTTTTACTTTTTTAAAATTATACTGATTTACACACCTTTTTTGTTAATCATCGCTGTTAAAGTTTGGTTTATTTTCCATTGGCAAGAACAATTAATAACACAGTTGGAATTATTGATTAACAATCTTATTGCTCAAATTAAAATTGGTTGTGCTTTCCGATCAGGGTTTAAAATAGCCTTAACTCATTTAAATAAAAAGATTTTTCAAAGCTATTTTACAGAAATATTAGACTGTATCTTATTTTCAAAGCAGCTTCGCCCAGAGTTATCTTTTTCCCCTTTACAGCAAATCGTAAAAGAGCTTAAAAAAGCCGATGAATCCTCACAATGTTTAGAACATTTAGAAAACCTGCGTCATTATTTACAAACCAGAACTTATTTTCGCAATAAAGTGCAATCCGCTCTTTTTCAAGTTCGCATGCAATCTTATATATTATTAGTATTATATGCCAGTTTAATGGTTTTTGTTATTTACAGTTACGGATTAAAATACCCTAAAGTGTTATTTGTTTCTTTTTGTTGTTTTACTATTGGGCTGATTGTGCTTTCTCAATTAGGAAGGAGAGTAAAATGGACTATTTAGCCCCCCCTTTAAACGCTGTGTTGCAAATACAATTAAAAATTAAAAGTGGATTATCTATGCAATCGGCTATCCAATCTTATCTGCAAGATTTTCCAAATTGTTATTTTACAAAACAAATCAGTATGTGGCTATTTTGCCGACAGACAGGTAAGCATTTCAACGATAAAATTTTAAAAGGTAAAATGTACAGAAAAACCTTGTTAGATATTTTTGATAGAGGTTTAAGGGGAGAGCCTGTACTACAAATCTTACAAGATTTTCAAAATGAATTAAAGGAAATTAGTCGCCAAGAGTTAGATAAACAAATACAAAGGTTACCATTTTTAACCTTTATCCCTTTATTTTTGTTTCAAATCCCAGCTTTTTTACTGCTTCTTTTAGCCCCTCTTTTATTAGAGCTAAGTGGGCAACTTATGTAATTTTTAAAAAAAGTGTACCAAAAGTGGACATAAAACTGTACACTTTTAGACACTTTTACAAAACACTTTTTATGATTATGTCTTCTTTTCCTACCCCTACAAGCATTTTGCATAAAGCTTTTAATAGTGATGTTAAAAAAAATCTTGCTATTATGCTTTTTATGTACAGGGCTCAAAACCTTTGCTTCAACACCAGCCATAAGACCTGAAAAGCTTATGCACACAAAAAACCTGCCCGAACTACATAAAATGGTTAAAAACTTAAAAACCGAAAAACAACTCAAAACAAACTGCTTGCTCCAACTAAAAAATAAAAAAGTCCCCTTTTTTTGCTACCAATGGCTTAACAATCAAAAAAGTAACAAAAGACAATTCGTTATTTCTTATTTAGATGAAAAATGTATAGAAAGCTTAAAATACTTAAAAAACTTAAAAATAATAACAAAAATGATAGCTGAAAAGAGTTTAACTGTTACCTGTAAAAATCAGTTAAAAAAGAAAAGGCAAGTTTTAGAGTATCAGTTAAGGGACAAGCATCCTGAAGAGGTATTAAAATGGTATTTGAATTTTTAAAATAAAGTCTTTTGATCTGTTGGATCTGTTTGATTTGTTTAATCTGTGGGGTTTTTAGCTTTTAAGGGTTAAATTTTTTAAAATTTTTAAGAAAAATATTTTGACTTTAAGGGTGTGGGATTTTAATAAAGAACACACCATGTCTGTTCGGCTATGTACTAAACCTCATACTTACGATATTCAAGAAGTATTAGGAGAAAGCCCTTTAAGTTTAGTCTATTCAGCTTATCGGTTTGATCCGGAGTTAAAACTTAAGCAATCGGTTGTGATAAAAGTATTTAAAAATAAAAAGCTTGCTCCCTTGCAGATGGAATCTTTGTTAAAGGCCAGGCACAGTCTGTATTTAGTAAAAGTTTTAGCTTTTGATTATTTTCAATCTTTACCTGCTTTAGTGTTAGAGCATATAAAGGGGCTGAATTTAAAGCAACTATTACAAACCCATAAACTTTCTCAAAACGAGAAAAATTACATATTGGCACAAACTCTTTTGGGCTTACAAGAATTAAAAAAGCAAAACTTATCGCATGGAGATTTAAGCCCTGGTAATATATTAATAGATACAAGAGGGCAGGTATTACTGACAGATTATGGGCTTGCCAATTATGCCAGCCATCAACTGTACGCAACAAAGCCTTTTAATGCACCGGAATTAAGTATTCAAAACAAATCACATTTTTTATCTGATTTATTTTCTTTAGGAGTTATAGAAAAAACCCTAACCAACAATTTAACGCAAGAACACTTATCATCTATGAGTAACGATTCTTTTATTTGCGACACACACCCTCTTTTAAACAGTAATCCACAAAAACGCCACCTTAAGCTGTTTAAACACTCACGCAAAGCTATGTCTTCTTTAAGTGTGAAAATAAAAAAGTGCTTAAAACGAAAAAGTTTTCATCATCCTTTAATGACAGCCCCTCTTTGCTTAAAAAAGAAAAAACCAAGTTGGCTTTTTATCATCAGCACGGGGGTGGCGAGTTTAATATGTTTATCCCTTGCTGCAAGCTCTTTTTATAAATCTCAAACACCACCTAAAACTACACCACAAGCATTTAATTTAACCTCTCATACTTCATCTGTTTTAGTCAGAACCTCTCACTGGATGTATATTCAATTAGCTGGTATTAAAGGGTACACACCCATTACTATTCCACTTATCCACCCTGGTACTTATAAAATCAAATGGAAAACCAATAGCCTAAAAGGGGTTAAAAATATTGTCTTAAAAAAGGGGCAGACTTTACTGCTTACAGATAAAGATTTTATAAGTTCTAAACTTTAAAAACCTTCAAAAATTTTATAATGATATGCATGCTTATTTAAGTGCTTTTTTCTTAGGAGCTTTACAAGGAGTAACAGAGTTTTTACCTATTTCCAGCTCGGGGCATTTAGCTTTAACGCAACAATTTCTCACCTGGCATACAAGTGATTTATTTTTTATTTTAGTTGTACACTTAGGTACATTATTTGCAATATGTACTTTTTACAGGCAAGAGTTATTAGTATTTTTATCGGAGCTTAAAATATCTTCTCATAATAAAGTGCAAGCCCTCAAAACTATGAGTGTATTAAGTGTTGCCCTTTTACCTTCTATTATAGGTGCTTATTTTTTAAAAAACTTAGTAGATCAAAGCCTTAACAATCCTTTTATTATTGGGCTGGGCTTTTTAGTAACAGGGGTTTATTTGTTTTTTAGTATGTTTTGTGGGTCTCAAACAAAGCATTTTACCATAGCTCATCTTTCTTTTAGAAAGGCTTTTTTAATTGGGCTTTCGCAAGTTGTAGCTTTTTTCCCGGGCTTTAGTCGATCGGGGCTTACCATTGCTACAGCTTTTTTCTTACATGTGCCAAAAAAACAAGCGGTGTTTTTTAGTTTTTTACTATCTATTCCTATTATTATCGGAGCTTGTGCTTTAGAGCTTATAACAAAGCCTTTTACTTCTGTATTAGAGGTTAAGCAATTACTTATAGCTTTTATAAGCTCTTATATTTTTGGCTGGTGGAGTTTAAGCTTGCTTGTAATCCTTACTAAAAAATATAAGGCAGCCCTTGCTGGCTTTGCCCTTTACCTTTGCCCTTTAGGTGTAATTTTAATTTATTTATACCCTATTTTATGACACTTTCTTTTTTATATGTTACAAAACGCATAAACTAAACACTAAAAAAAATAGTAGCAAATAAAAATGGTAGCAAAAAAAACATTTCATAATGTAAATAAAAACTGGCTCAAAACGAAAGCCTTTGCTACACGCTCTATCCATGCTGGGCATAGGAGTGACCCTCTCACAGGGGCTGTTATGCCTCCCATAGTACTTTCTAGCACTTATGCACAAATAGCTCCGGGTAAACACAAAGGCTTTGAGTATTCCAGAGCTTCAAACCCCACCCGTAAAATATTAGAAACATGTTTAGCTAATTTAGAAGATGGTCATTTTTGTATAGCGACTGCATCAGGTGTTGCTGCTGAAAGTTTAGTGTTTGAATTTTTAAAACCCGGAGATGTTTTAGTGGCAGAAAAAGACCTTTACGGAGGTACTTTAAGAATTTTAACAAAAATCTTAAAACCAAAGGGTATTAACATTCAGTTACGGGATTTATCGCACAGTCAAAATTTAAAAAACACCCCTAAAAATACAAAAATGATTTGGTTAGAAAGCCCAACCAACCCTGAAATGAAACTTATGGATATTAAAAAAATTAGTGCTTTTTGTAAAAAACAAAATATTTTACTGGCAGTGGATAATACCTTTATGAGTCCTTTTTTTCAAAAACCACTTAATTTAGGGGCCGATATTGTTGTGCATTCTGCCACTAAGTACTTAAGCGGGCATTCTGATATGATTGCAGGGGCAGTGATTACGAAAAAAGCAAAGCTCGCTCAAAAATTAGCTTTTTGGAGTAAATCTTTAGGTCCTATACTGTCTGCTTTTGACTCGTACCTTTTATTGAGAAGTTTAAAAACCTTAAGTATTAGAATGATGCAACATGAAAAAAACGCTAAAATTTTAAGCCAGTTTTTACAAAAACATAAAAAGGTAAAAAAAGTGCTTTACCCGGGGCTAAAATCCCACCCACAACACACATTGGCTTGTCAGCAAATGTCCGGTTTTGGTGGGATGCTTTGCTTTTTTTTAAAAAGCAAAACACAAGCTCTAAATTGTTTAAAGCGATTTAAGCTTTGTACCCTAGCTGAAAGTCTAGGAGGTGTGGAGTCTTTAGTAGAACACCCTGCCAGTATGACACATCTTGGTTCTCCGCATCCCCCAAGTGCCAGCCTGATACGAGTAAGTGTGGGCTTAGAAGATATTGCAGATATTCAGCAAGATTTTGAGCAAGCACTAAAATGAATGATAAAAAAAATGAACGATAAAAAAGCCCAAAAAACTATGGCTCGGTAGCTCAGTCGGTAGAGCAGGAGACTGAAAATCTCTGTGTCGGCGGTTCAATTCCGTCCCGAGCCACACCCAATTTACAGTTTTTGAAAAATAAAAGGGCAAAAAAAGCTCTATTTTACTTCCCATCAAAATATTATTGCTAAAAAATTAAGACTTAAGTCTAAAAAGTTTTTAAAAACTGTCTAAAGTTTAAACAATTCATTTACGATAAATAAGTAAGAAACACTAAAAATATATTTTAAACATATAAAGGAGTATGATGTTTAGTTGGAATGATTTTAAAAATCTTCATGTTGTAAAGCAAAGCCAGAACATGATTTATAAGTGGTGGAAAACAGACACCCTTATTATCCCATGGGATGCTTTGGAAGAAAACCCACAACATTTTTTACAAAACTATGCTTATAAAAACTTAATGTTAAAAGAGCTGTTTCAAAAACCGGAACTTTGTCAGTCTTTTTTTAAAATCTGTGATTTTTATCATAAAAAAGATTATGAAGGCTCAAGCTTGTCTTTTATGGAAAAATGGGAAGATACAGGTTTATTGATATTACTCATCCCTTTAAAAACTTATAGCAAACACCCTATAGGGTTTATAACAGCCTTAGCTTTTTTAACAGAAAGCAATAACAAAATAGATAGCAAAACAGACAGCAACAAAGAACAAATAAAACAGTTATGGCTCAAACAAAACTTTTCAGCTGATTTTTGCACGAAATATCTCCCCACAATTCCTACGATTAAACAATCGGAAAAAAAATATTTTATTGATTTAATGGAACTGATAGCCGGTGAGATTTTATCAGTACAAAAAGAACTTGTAGACAAAAAGCAAATTAAGCATATTCAAACCACAAAAACACCTCTTCGGTATGGGAACATTGTAGGGCACTCTAAAGCTATGTTAGATTTATACAATTTATTAGAGCAAATTAAAGCATCCACGCACACAGTACTTATTCAAGGGGAAAATGGAACGGGTAAAGAGCTTATCGCACAATCTATACATAAGAATTCCCCCCGAGCTACTGGAGCTTTTGTTGTTCAAAATTGCTCTGCTTTAAACGATAATTTATTAGAATCAGAGTTATTTGGTCATGTCAAAGGCTCTTTCACTGGGGCGTATAAGGATAAAATAGGACTTTTTGAAACGGCCCATAACGGAACATTTTTTTTAGACGAAATAGGTGATACCTCACAAGCTATGCAAGTTAAACTCTTGAGGGTTATTCAAGATGGTACTTTTTTTCCTGTAGGGGCTATAGAGCCTAAAACAGTTAATGTTCGCATTATTGCTGCCACTAATAAAGATTTAAAAGATATGACAACCCGGCGTACATTTAGAGAAGACCTGTACTATCGATTAAATGTTATCCATATCCCTGTTCCCCCGTTAAGGCAAAGGGTAGAGGATATAGCCCTACTGGCAGAGTTTTTTATCAATCGCATCAGCTCCGAGCCTAAAATTTTTACCAGAAAGGCTTTAGATAAACTTATTCAATACCCATGGCCGGGTAATGTGCGAGAGCTACAAAACGAAGCAGAAAGGTTAGCTGTGTTTTCCAGTAAAAATACTTATATAAAAGAAGAATTTTTATCTGAAAAAATACGCGATAAAGAAAGCAATAGAAAGCTTATGGAATCACTTAATTCACAAAGTGGTAAAATTATGAAAAAAGCTATTGCAGAGTTAGAGTGTCGTCTTATCGCTCGTTGTTTAAAGCAAGAAGGTTGGAACAAAACCCGAGTGGCAAAAAAATTAGGTATATCTCGTGCTGCTTTAGTGGCTAAGGTCAAAGACTATCACTTAGAAAGACGCACCCCCTTAACCCCTATCAAAAGAAAAAGCCCAGCTTAAAACTTTGAAAGTTTTAAGCCATAAACAAAAAACTTTGAAAGTTTTAAGCCATAAACAAAAAACTTTGAAAGTTTTAAGCCATAAACAAAAAACTGAAAACTTTTAAGCCATGAACAAAGAAACTTTAAGTTTTTAAGCTATTAAACAAAGCTATAAACTTAAATGCTTTTTTAAAATGACGAGTTATCGGTATCATTATCAGGCGGATAAGTGGAAAAAGGAGTATTCGTAGGCATACTCGTAGGCATACGATGAGATGCCTTTTTTCCGTATTGTTTTAACTGTGTGCCTAAAGGTGAGTTGATAAGTACTTTTTCTAAATGCTTTTCTAAAGAGCTACCCCCTACCACAATTTGCAAAGCCATAACAAAAAAACAAGAAAAAGCTACTTTGAGCCAAAAAAAGATAAATTGAAAAACAAAGCGAATAATCATTCTAAAAAATTACCAAATAAAGCTTAAAAGATAAAGTGAAAATACTTTATCTCAAGCTTTAAGCTATTTTTAATAGTAACAATTTAAATAAGTTTGTGGCTTTTGTTTTACATCATGTTTTACATCATTGGCATACCACCGCCCATGCCTCCCATACCACCCATACCTCCGCCACCTGCTGGCATAGCGGGAGCGGGTTCGTCTTTTTTAGGCTCATCGGCAATCATTGTTTCTGTAGTCAGCATTAAAGACGCAACGGATGCTGCATATTCTAAAGCTGACCGCACCACTTTTTTAGGGTCAATCACCCCTACTTTTTGCAAATCTTCGTACTCGCCTGTTAAAGCATTAAAGCCCACAGAACCTTGTTTGTTTTTAGTGTGTTCTTCTAAAACCCTGTGTAAAACAATCGCTCCATCTAAGCCAGCATTGGTGGCAATTTGTCGGATAGGAGCTTCACAAGCTTTTTTTACGATATTGACACCAAATCGTTCTTCCTCACTCACATTTAAAGAGCCTAAGGTGGTAGAAGCTTTCAATAAGGCAACCCCTCCCCCGGGTACAATACCTTCTTCCACAGCAGCTCTAGTCGAATTCAAAGCATCTTCTACACGAGCTTTTTTCTCTTTCATTTCTACCTCTGAAGGAGCACCTACATGGATAACTGCCACCCCTCCTGTGAGTTTCGCAAGCCTTTCTTGTAGTTTTTCTTTATCATAATCACTGGTACTTTCTGCAATTTGAGCTTTAATTTGATTAACACGAGCGACAATATCAGCTTTTTTACCAGCTCCATCAATAATAGTGGTATTGTCTTTATCAATCACCACTCGTTTAGCTTTTCCTAATTGTGCAACCCTGACATTGTCTAATTTTTCACCTGCTTCTTCACTGACTACTCTGGTGCCTGTAAGTACGGCAATATCTTCTAACATAGCGTTTCTACGGTCCCCAAAACCAGGTGCTTTCACAGCAGCTACTTGTAAAGTGCCTCGTAGTTTATTAACCACTAAAGTGGCAAGGGCCTCTCCTTCAACATCTTCTGCTATAATTAAAAGCGGTTTATTGGTTTGTGCCACTCCTTCTAAGGCTTTAAGCACATTTTTCATAGAGCTGATTTTTTTGTCATAAACTAATAAAAAGCAATCCTCTAACACCACTTCCATTCTTTCAGCATTGGTGACAAAATAAGGAGATAGATAACCTCTATCAAATTGCATACCCTCTACGACATCTAATTCTGTAAGAGAGGTTTTGCTTTCTTCCACAGTGATAACTCCTTCTCTACCTACTTTTTCCATAGCTTGAGCAATAATATTTCCAATTTCTGAATCATTATTAGCAGAAATAGTCCCCACTTGAGCAATTTCTGTCCGACCTTTTACTGGGCGAGATAAGTTTTTAAGCTCTACCCCCACAGCTGATACAGCTTTATCAATACCTTTTTTTATTTGAGTAGGATTATGGTGGGCTGTAATGTATTTTAAGCCTTCCCGATAAATCGATTCAGCTAAAATCGTAGCAGAAGTCGTGCCATCACCTGCTTCATCATTGGTTTTATTAGCTACTTCTTTAACCATTTGTGCACCCATGTTTTCAAACTTGTTTTTAAGTTCAATTTCTTTTGCCACAGTGACACCATCTTTGGTGATAACAGGTGCTCCAAAAGATTTTTCAATAGCCACATTACGACCTTTTGGTCCTAAAGTAACTTTAACAGCTGAAGCTAAAACGCTCACACCTCGTGAAATAGCATCTCTAGCATTATCGCTAAAACGAATTTGTTTGCTCATAATAAATTCCCCTTTCTTTTAAGTAAAAAAATGATTTTTTATTTCATAACTCCAAAAATATCTTCTTCTCGCATCATTAATAGCTCTTTACCCTTCATGTTAAATTCCGTACCAGCGTATTTGCCAAACAACACTTTGTCACCGGGCTTTACTTCTAAAGGTATGTTTTTACCCTCATCTGTGGTACGACCACGACCAGTATAAAGAACTTTGCCCATAAGGGGCTTTTCTTTTGCTGTATCCGGGATAATAATACCCCCGCTTGTTTTTTCCTCCTCTGGGAGTCGCTCAACAATAATGCGATCATTAAGTGGACGAATATCCATAATATTTCCTCCTTTATTTTAGTTTTACTTTATTTAGTCTTAGTTTTTAACTTTGATTAAATATGTAATGAACAGGTAACTTGTCAACAATTAAACTTAAAAAAAAATTAAAAGGGCAAAAAAAGCATTTTAAAACTATAAAAACTCTTTTAAAACCCTTCCTGTTCGGCTTTTTTGGAAGCGAGCTAATTGTATCGCCGTGCCTTCAAACACAATATTTCCTCCATGGCGACCAGCCCCAGGACCCATATCTACTATATAATCAGCCCGACTAATAAGCTCCATATTATGCTCAATCAGTAAAACACTATTACCCTTATCCACTAAATTTTGCAAAACACTAAGTAGCATAAACACTTCTTTAAAGCTTAAACCCACAGTGGGTTCATCTAAAATATAAAGGGTTGAAGTTTTTTTACCATGGAGCAATTCTCTAACCAGTTTTAACCTTTGAAGCTCCCCTCCTGACAAAGAAGATAAACTCTGCCCTAACACTAAATACTCCATGCCTACTTTTTTTAACAAAGATAAGGCACGCCATAGCTCAGGTTTCGCAATAAAAAACTCTAAAGCTTGCTGTACCGTCATGCTTAAAATTTGATGAATGTTTTTATTCTTATACTTTATTTGTAAAATGTTATTTTGAAACCTCTCTCCTCCACACTGCCCACAAGTGATTCGCACAGGTTCCATAAAAACCATTTCTATTTCCCTAAAACCTAATCCACGACACACAGGGCATCTGCCACCTTCCACATTTAAACTAAAGTCTTTAGCTTTTCTAAGGCTTACCTCTGCCATTAAAGCTCTTATACTATCGTAAATTTTAAGGTAAGTAACAGGTAAGCTCCTTTTGGTTTTTTCTGTAACAGTCGCCGGCACTAATACCACATCTTTTAAAAAAGATTGCCCTTTAAGCCCGGCATAAGTTTTACCCACAAAGCTTTTTTTACCCAAAGCTCTCGCCACAGCTGGGTACAAAGTTTTAGTGACTAAGGTGGATTTCCCCGAGCCACTGATACCTGTTACACAAACCAAGCGGTTTAAAGGTAATCTAAACCGGATATTTTTTAAATTATACGAGCTACACCCTGTGATTTCTAAAAAATACTTATAATCTTTTAAAGAAGCCACAGGGTGGCATCCCCCCACCTTTGGTTTTTGATGGTTTTTTAAATTTAAATAAGCACTGGTTGATGATTTTTTATTGCTTAAAAAAGCACCACTACTACCTGAAAAAACCACATTACCCCCTTTGATACCGGCTTTAGGTCCTAACTCCACAATATAATCCGCGGTTTTAATCAGATAAGGGTCATGCTCTACCACCACCAAGGTATTACCTAATTGGTTGAGTTTTGTTAAAAGGGTGATAAGGTTTTTTGTGTCACTGGCATGCAAGCCCACTGTGGGTTCGTCTAACACATAAAGGGTTTGAGAAAGCTCAATACCTAATTGGTGTACTAGGCTTAACCTTTGAAGCTCTCCGCTAGAGAGGCTTTTAACTGTTCTATTTAAGCTTAAATAACTTAAGCCTATAGTGTTTAACATCTCTAAAAGAAAGTGTATTTTTTTAATCACAATTTGTAGTTTTCTTTTTTCGATAGAAGAAAATTGTATGGACTTAAAAAAAAGTGTTAATGTTTCTACATCCATTGACAATAGCTCGGGGAAAGTTTTTTCACGAAAAGTAATGTAGGAAAGCTCTTTTCTAAACCGTGTACCACGACACACAGGGCAGATTTTAGAGCTTTTGTAACGAGACAAAAACACCCGTACTGGCATTTTGTACTTTTTTTTCTCTAAATACTCAAAAAAACCTTTAATACCTATAAAATGACCATCCCCATCCCATATTTTTTTCTTTAATGGGGGGGCAAGTTTTTCCCATGGGATATGCCGTTGAATACGGTGTTTTTTACAAAAAGGGATGAGCTTTCTTTGAAGAGATACAGTACTAGGAAGGGTAAAGGGTTGAATAGCCCCTTCAGCTAAAGTTTTCCATGGACTGGGTACAATTTTATTTTCATCCAACAACAAATGGCACCCAAAACCTTTGCAAGAAGGGCATGCCCCCAAAGAGCTATTAAAGTTAAAAAGTGCATTTCTTATCGTAAACGGAAAAGTGTAAGCACATATATTACAAAGAGCTAGCTCTGAACTAAAGTAAAAGCTTATGCCTTGAGTGCTTAACACCCTTACAAAAGTAAAAGCTTTTTGATGCCATAACTTGCTCCATTTAAAAGCAGCTTTTAAAGAATCTAAAACTCGGGATTTATCTTTAAAAGCCACTCTATCTATCACTAAATAGATATCACCTTTAGGCCATTTTTTTAAAAGTCTTATGTCTAAAATTTGAAAAGTAAGTTTTGTTTTCAAACTCTTAATTTTAAGTAAATAACTAAAGCCTTCTTTAATTAATTTTTTAAGATCCGGATGAGTTTGAGCTAAAGGTGTTAAAATAAAACCTTTATCGTTTTTAAAATGTTCCGCTAAAAACTTAGAAGCTTGAGTGGGGGAATGTATGGCTAATGCCTTTTTGTGCTTAGGGCATTCCACTTTGCCAAGCCCTGTAAATAAAAGACGAAGCAAATCCGAAAGTGACACGAAAGTTGCCACAATGGGTCTTGCTGATCGCACTTTGTTATTTTGCTCTAAAGCTAAAGCAGGGGGGAGGTTGGTGATTTTCTTAACCATAGGAGCCGGGTACTGACCAATAAACTGTTTCGTATAATTAGACAGTGTTTGTGTGTACTGCCTGTACCCTTCAGCAAAAAGAGTAGAAAAAGCTAAAGAGCTTTTGCCTGAGCCACTGGGACCACAAATAACTGTAAAAGAATTTAAGGGAATTTTTAAATGGATAGATTTTAAATTATTTCGTTTTGCTCCAACTATCTCAATAAACTTCACTTAAGTCCTCTCTTAAAAAATCACTGGTGTTTTGCATTTGTGCGTCTTCAGTATTATCAGAAGGGGTATGTCCCTCTATAAAAGCTTGGTTGACTACTTGCTTAGATTTGCTACTTACTAATTTACCTGTTTCGTTATCAATATTAATAAACACAATACCCTCTGGTACAATAAAGTCTTCTTTTAAAGTAGCTTTTAATTCAGGGTCTTTCTGATAAATGCTTTTCATAAATTCTAACCATATTGGAAGGGCAGCACGAGAGCCAGTTTCCCCAATACCTAAACTTTGTTCATGGTCAAAACCTACCCACACACCCACAATTAACGAAGGGGTGTAACCAATAAACCACGCATCGTAATAACCATTAGTGGTCCCTGTTTTACCAGCGGAAGGTATACCTAGTTTATGTGCACGAAAGCCTGTACCCCCCGGCTCATGCAACACTGCCGAAAGCAGGTTTGTCATAATAAAAGCTGTCTTAGGGGAAATAAGCTGTTGTGGATCGTTAAAAAAAAGCTTGGGGCTTTTAGGTGGCTTGGAGCTTTTGGGCTTTTGAGTTTGAGGGCTGGGATTTTGAGTATTATCTGCTAGTGATTCTAAGTAGTTTATCCTTTGAGTTTCCATTTCTTGTTTTAAGCTTTGTAAATCTAAAAACCTGTCATCTAGGCTTAAGTTTTGCAAATAAGATTCTGATTGAAAAGTCACATCTTTTAATAAAAAGGGGGTGATTTGTTTTCCCCCTCTACCTATAATGGAAAATACTTTTGTCATCTCGTAAAGGGTAGCCGAGCTGGAACCTAAGGCTAAAGTGTAATCAGGATTCAGAGGGCGAAACATCCCTAATCTTTTAGCGTACGCTGTAACCCATTTAATGCTTAAGTTTTCCATAATTTTTACTGTTGGTACATTCATAGACCTAATAAGAGCATTTCTAAATAAAATATCGCCGGAAAATCGTTTGCTGTAATTAAAGGGTCGCCATTTTTGCCGGGGTTTTTTAAGCTCATCCTTTGGTAAAGAACTATGAGTTTTTAAAGGGTTTTTCAAAGAGCGATCAGAGTTATTTTTTTTAAGCTCCCGAGCTTCTTCGTCTTTGTACACCACAGGGGCGTCTGTAATAAAATCCACAGGGCTAAAGCCTTTATCTAAAGCAGATAAATACACGATAGGTTTAAAAACAGAGCCTGTTTGCCTGGCTGCTTGGTAGGCTCTGTTAAATTGCGATTTTTTAAAATCATACCCCCCCACTAAGGCTACAATATCTTCAGTTTTTTGGTCAAAAGCAATGAGAGCCCCTTCTACTAAAGGCTCTTGATCTAAAGATAACTCTAAGGGTATTTGTTTCGTAACAAAGGGGGTTTTTGATAAAAATTTTATCTCTTTTACAATAACTTGAATCACATCCATTTTTTTTAAAACTTGACTGGGATTTAAGACTCCAGAAAAATTTGGGGCAATTTTAGGGTTCGGCGTTCTTGCCCATTTCATATTTTTTAAAGGGATAATGCCTACACTGTTAAAAGGAAGCCTTACCAACACCTGCTTAAAAGAATCATCAATATCTAAAACTAAGCCTTTTAAAATATCGTCTTTTCGAAAAGTCCATAATTTATTATCTTCGTCTGCTATTTTATGATCTTTGTTAAGGTTTGGTGGGTGATTTTTGAGTATGTTATCTTTCAATATGTTATCAGATGGTGCTTGATTATGGGTAAGCAGGGGAAAGTTAAAAAAAATCTTTTTTTTATTTTTTAAAGCCTGTTCTTGTTTTTCAAAAAAAAGTTTTTGGTCTTTTTTTTGCTTTAAATGATTTAAAGCGCCTCTAAAGCCCTGCCGTTTATCTAAATTTTTTAGCCCCTGTTTTAAAGCAATTTGAGCCAAGCTTTGATACTTTTTATCCATAGCGGATTGAATGGTAAGCCCTTTGGTTAAAAGGGGTTTTTCACCAATGTGTTTTACTAATAATTGCCTTAGGGTTTCTATATAAAAAGGAAATTGAAAAGAGTTTTGGTCTTTAAGGTAGATTTTTAAAGAGCTTTTAAGGGTTTTTTCAAAAGTATCTTTAGAGATATAGGATTCTTGTAGCATTCTTTGTAAAACATAAAGCTGTCTTTTCCGGGCTTTTTGTGGGTTGTAAATAGGAGAAAAGTGGCTGGGAGCTTTTGGAAGCCCCGCCAGCAAGGCACATTCAGCAAGGTTTAGCTCAGATACCTTTTTTCTAAAATACCTCCTAGAGGCTTGCCCTACTCCATAAGTACCTACCCCTAAGTAAATTTGATTAAGATAAAGATATAAAATATCCTCCTTTTTTAAGTGTTTTTCCATCCTTAGGGCTAAAATGGCTTCTTTGAGTTTTCGAGTATAGGTTTTTTCTGACGAAAGCAGTAAAGACCTTGCTACTTGTTGAGTAATGGTAGAGCCTCCTTGTACTTTTTTGCCTTCTCTCAAGTTGGCTAAAAAAGCTCTAAAAATTGCCTGATAATGAATACCCTTATGCTCAAAAAAACGACCATCTTCTGCAGCCACAAAAGCATGTATTAAGTTTTGAGGAAAATCTTTATAAGGAACTAAAATACGCCTTTCTAAAAAAAACTCAGCAATTTTTTCGCCCTTTCGATCTAAAACCTCTGATACTAAAGGAGGATGATACGATTTTAGCTGATCGATACTAGGCACACTCCTTACCACAAATACCACATACAAAATAAGGCTTAAAATAATACTTAAAAAAAAGTAAATAAGGATTAAAAATAAGCCTTTTAAGCTCATCTTTTTAAAAAAAAGTATCATTTTATTTAAAAAATCCACAAAAACCTTTAAAAAAAAAGTAGCTTTTTTGATCTTATTTCCCCTTTTTAAAAGCAAAAAAGCATAAAAACCAAAAAAACCCACTAAAAAACTACAAAAAACCCTCAAGTTAGCTTTTAAATCAACCGATAAAAAAATACGAAAGGTAAAAAATAATACACCTTCTTTAAGAACAAAGCAAATCTCAAGTAAAACAAACTGGGATTTAAAACTGGAACTAAAAAAACAAAGACTAAAAAATGGAGCTTAAAAAACAAGGCTTAAAAAAGAGGGACTTAAAAAAGAGGATTTAAACAAGTAAAAGGGCTAACAAAGAGGCTCACAAAAAAAGAAACTTAAAAATAATAATATTTTTTTAACAAAGGAGTAAAAAAATGGATTTTAAAGTATATTTTAAAAATTTTAATAAAATAAGCTTACTACTACTTATTTTATTGATATTTAATACCCGTGCTAATATTTTAACTCCTGAAATAATATGTAATAAAAAGCGTATACAAGCAAAGGAGGGGGATAATACTCTAAAGTACGCCGAAAATGGAGCACCAATCATGATCGACACACCTGAATATCTCAGTTGCCTAAAGACAGAAATTGAAAAAGCTCAAGAACAAGCTTTAGCAAAAGAGCAATTAACAGCCAGTAAAGAAGAGTGTAAAGAAGTATCAGAGCAATTTAGATCCGACACAAAAGACAAAGAGGAGGAGCAAAAAACCCTCATTGAAAAAGAAACTGATTTAGGAAATGACATCCGAACAACCGAAAAAGAATTAGCAACCAGTAGCAAAACATTACAAACAACACTTAACGATTTAAGAAACAAAACCAACGAAGAGCTACAAAAAATTAAAGACAATGTCAGAGAAGACATAGCCCAAAAGGTACAAAAGCAATCCGAACAAATTAAAAATAAAATATATGAGCTTAAAAATGAATTAGAAAAATCTCAACTTGCAACAGACAAAGTTTTTGCTGATAGAAGGATTGCTCAAAACAAACGATATATTGATTGCTACGCTGGGGCTGAAAAAAACATGCAATCAGAACAAGGGCTGATAAGTGCTAAAAATTCTAAGGGTAAATTAGCCAGAAACAATTTACAATCTTTAGCCCAAGGCACAAAAAGCAATTTAAAGGGATTCTTAAAAAAAAGGTTTTCTCAAAGGCTTCATTTTTGCCTTAACAACCAAGAAGCTTTAAAACTTAAACAAGCAGAAGACGAACAGTTTAATCTACAATTAAAACAAATTGCTTTACAAAAAAAACGGATTAAAACTCAAATAAGCCTTTTAGAAAGTCAATTTCAAAACCTTCAAGTTCACACTCAATCACAAATTTTAACAGCCAGTAAAGAAAAGCTCCAAATGCTCGTTAAAAAGTTAAACGAAGATTACACTTTACACACAAATAATTTTGAACAAGACAAAAAGCAAATACAAAAAAAAATAACAGCTCTCAATCAGCAAAGAGGTCAAAACGAGATGCAAAAAGCTAAAAGTACACGGCTTACCTCTCAAGAACAAAGAACCTCTGTTTTACTCCATGAGTGCGATCAAAAATCCGATAGACGAAAAATAGCTAGTCAATTTTCTCCTAACGAGGATAATCGAACAGGGGCAGAATTAGCACAAGATATTTTAGATGGTCGTAATCGCAAATATAGTGTAGGCTGGCCGGGTGGTGGGGCTATTAAATAATGGTTCTACTATAATAATTATATAATAATTCTATTTAATAACTTTATTTTTAACGATGAATGTTAAGTTATTGTACCAATTATTTAAAAAATCAAACCACTGGCTTTTCATAATAGTTTTTGAGAGGCATTTTTGCAAAGAGTAAAACTTAAGGGGATAATGAAACACATTTAATCCACAGCCTATGATAAGAAAGTAGTTAGGGGCAAGGCTTATGGCTTCAACAAGAATCCCTGCTATTTTTTTATTATTACAAACAATATCATTTGGGGCTTTCACATTAAACACATTAACTTGGAAGGAAGTATTAAGGGTTTCGCACAAGCTTTTTGCTAAAAGCATGGGAGTTTGGGCAAGGGCGGGGGTGGGAAGATGAAATTTCCAGCTTAGCATCATATCACTATTGATCCACTTACGGGTATGTTGCCCCCTGCCTTTGCTTTGAGATTGAGCGATAAACAAATGGTTTAAATAAGCAGTAGCTGGTGGATGAGTATTATAGGGCAAGGGGTGTGTTTTTGCTTCATCATTAGTACTGGTGGTGGTTTTATAAAAGGTAAAAGGCTTTTTGGTGTGAAGAGCCCAGTTTTTTGTCCATAAGGCTATTTTAGTTTTTTGAGTTTTTTTAATGGGCATTTGTTAGTTAGTAGTTAGGTGTAAAAAGTTAGGGGAAACGACCCTAAAAATCCAGTGTTTTTTATAGGGTGGATGACCACGGTAACAACTTTAGGCTTCTGAAGTAGCTCATAAAAAGCTTTCAGCTTGCTCACCATTATCAGAGGCAGTCTCCTTTCGGTTGTTGTTAGGATTTACCTTGCATTTCCCCATCTTGGTTTATTGTAGCATTTTTTTTAAGCTTTGGGGGTAAAAAAGTGATTTTATTTTGATAAATAGCTCGTTTGTTATAATAATAAAGTATATGAAACAAAAATCTTTAGAGAGGGAGCAAGAAGAGGCTAAAAGCCCTGTAAATAAGGCACTGGGTGGTGGTGATCTAGAACATGGGGAAGAAAAGGGTGAGGTTTGCTACTCTATATCTGAATTGACAAAAATGATTCAAGATAAATTAGAGGGGGCATTTCCTGCTTTTTGGCTAAAGGGGGAGGTTTCTAATTTTGTAGCTCATAGTTCGGGGCATTGGTATTTTACGCTGAAGGATGCTCAGTCGCAAATTCGAGCGGTGATGTTTCGCTCGGCTAATCAGGCTTTAGGTGGAGGGGTTAGTGTAAAGGGGGGTCAAGAGGTTAAGGTGTATGGTAATATTAGTGTTTATGGTGCTAGGGGTGAGTATCAGATTATTTGTCGCAATTTAAAAGAGTGTGGCAAGGGGGCTTTGAGTGAGGAGTTTGAAAGGATAAAGAAGCTTTTAAATAAAGAGGGGCTTTTTGAAAAAAAACGGGCTTTACCTATTTTGCCTAAGCATATTGGGATTATTAGTTCTCCGACAGGGGCTGCGATTCAAGATATTTTAAACATTTTAAAAAGAAGGCATAAGGGGGTACGGGTCACCCTCATCCCTGCCGTTGTGCAAGGGGAGCAAGCAGAGGGTAGTTTATTAAAAGCTTTATTTTTAGCACAAACTTTAAATAAAAAAGACCCTGTGGATGTGTTGATTCTGACCCGGGGGGGCGGGAGTTTAGAGGATTTATGGGCATTTAATAGTGAAAAGCTTGCAAGGTCTCTTTTTAATTTCCCAAAACCTGTTATATCTGCTATTGGGCATGAAATTGACTTTAGCATTAGTGATTTTGTAGCAGACTTAAGGGCTCCTACCCCATCGGCTGCAGCAGAGCTTGTAGTAAAAAACGCTATGGAATTAAAAGACAAAGTTTCTACTTTGCAAAACAATCTTTATCAAAGTATAAAAAGGGAGTTTAGTTATTGTCACCAGCATTTAAAACGGCTTCAGCAAACACTTATCAGCCCGCAAAAAAAACTCCATGATCTCTATCAGTATTTAGATGAGCTAAGCTTTCGCTTTAAAAAAACTATGCTCGGAGTTTTAGATTTAAAAAAACAAAACTTAAAGAGTTTTCATTCTTTACTGACAAGCTTTAGCCCTTTAAAGGTATTAAAAAGGGGGTATAGTTTAGTAAAGTATGAGGACCATTACATAAAAGATGCCAGCCAATTAAAGGTGAAAGATGATATTGAAATTCAACTTATGAAGGGTGTGGTTTTCGCACAAGTTACAAAAATTAAAAAATAAATTCAATTTTTATAGGAGGATACAAAAATGACATTTGAAGAAAAAATAAAACAATTAGAAAAAATTACAGAAGATTTAGCAGGAGGGGGGTTATCTTTAGAAGATTCTGTTAAGCAATTTGAAAAAGGGGTGAAATTATCTCGTGAGTGCGAGCAAGCACTCAACAAATCGGAAGAAAAAGTAAAACTCTTAATCAACATAGATGAAAATAACGAAGTACATACGAAAGATTTTAAATAATGTTATCCGAAAAAAAATTTTTATACATGTTAGAAAGTTTTTTAAAAAAGCAACTTGCGGGTTTTAAAGTGCTACCTTTTTTAGCTCACAAAAAGCTTTTAGAATCTATTTGCTATACTTTATTCTCTTCAGGCAAAAGATTTAGACCTTTACTTGTTTTTCACACAGCCATGGCAGGGGGGGTATCTATCCCAAGGGTTGTGCCATGGGCTGGGGCTATAGAGCTTATACACACAGCCTCACTTATCCATGATGATTTACCTATTATGGATAATAGTTTGCATCGCAGACGAAAAGCCACCAATCACAGGCTCTTTGGAGAAGATATAGCGTTACTTGCTGGTAATTGTTTATGGATAGAGGCTTTTAATATGCTATCACCTTTTCTAAAAGACAATCCTTATTGGTTATCTATTTTATGTCAAGGTGCGGGGTTTGAAGGGTTAATGGGAGGGCAAGCCTTAGATTTAAAGCCACCTTTTAAGAAGTCAGACCATTACTATCAACATTTATATTCTATGAAAACAGGTGCTTTAATGAGAGCTAGTATGAAGGGGGTAACAACTGCCTGCCCTTCAAATAAGGCTTTAAATAAAGTAGCAAAGCTTATGGGGGAGGCTTTTCAGTTAGCAGATGACTTACAAGATAAAAAAGAAGATAAACATTCTTACTTTTTTATGTTTGGCGAAAAAAAAACAAAAAATAAATTAAAAAATCTTAGCTTAGATATGATAAAGCTCATAGAAGGTATAACAAAAGCTCAAGGATTAAAAAAGCTTATTTTATTTAACTCTGAGAGGGGAGGGGTAACTCTTTAATGTTTATTTTCGCAAATGATGTTTATAAAAAAAGAAGAAAAAAGCTACTATCTTTATTATCCAGAGGGGAGGCTTTAATTTGTGGGTCCAGCCCACTTTGTATTAGGTCTGCGGATGTGCATTATCCTTATCGCCCGCATTCTAATATGATTTATTTTACCGGGATAGAAGAAGATTTATCCTGTTTGTTACTGATACATGATAGCAAAGGCAAATCGAGGCAAATTTTATTTGTCAAAGAAAAAGACCCTGTAAAGGCTTTATGGGTAGGAGAGGTTATGGGACCTGAAACAGCAGGGGACATCACACAAGTGGATTTATGTTACGGGTCTTGTCAATTTTTACCCCTTGCGGGAGAGTTATTACAAAATATCTCAAGTCTTTATTATTCTTTTTCCGATCATTCAGAGTGGAATGAAAAGATTAAACAATTACTTCTTTTTTTAAAAGACAAAGCAGTTATGGGACCATCTGTCAAAGATTCTACGAGGCTTATTGCTTCTTTGAGGGTTAAAAAAGAACCTCAAGAGATAGAAAAAATAAAACAAGCGGTAGATATTGCCACAAAGGGGCATCGGGCGGTTATGAGCCATATTCAACCACGAAAAACTGAAAAAATGATGGAAGATATATTTTTAGCAACTATCAAAACACATGGGGCAAAAGAGGTTTGTTACCCTAGTATTTTTGCCAGTGGGAATAGGGCTTGCATTTTACATTATACACAAAACAAGGCTGTTTTAAAAAATCACGAATTATTATTAGTAGATGCTGGGGCTGAATACCATTATTATGCTTCTGATATTAGTCGCACTTTTCCGATAAACGGTAAATTTTCTAAATTACAAAAGCGTATTTACAATAAATTACTCAATGTACAAAAAACCCTCATTCAACAAATAAAAGTGGGGGATTTATTTATAGACATACAAAATAAAGCTTGCGAGTTACTGTCTCAAGTAATGATAGAAGAAAAGATTTTAACAAGCTCTTTAAAAAAAGTTTTAAAAACAAAAGAATATAAAAAATACTTTCCTCACAATATAGGGCATTCTATGGGGTTGGATGTGCATGACATAGTTTTAAACAAGCCTGGATCTCCTTTAAAGTGTGAGCCAGGTTTTGTATTCACGATAGAGCCCGGGCTTTATTTTCCCCCTCACGATACTTCTTTAGCAGTTGGATTAAGGGGTATGGGGCTTCGTATTGAAGATGATATATTGATAACCCCAAAAGGAGCTCAAGTTTTAAGTCACAAAGCACCTAAAGAAGTAGAAGAGTTAGAAGAATTATTAGGGTCTCATGGTTAGATGGATTTGTTAGCTGGATTTATAAACTGGATTTATTAGCTGGGTTAAAATAAAACCAGTTTTTTTGTTTTGCAATTTTAAGTAATTGTTGTTCTGATAAATAGTTTTTTTCACCTTTTTGAGCTGTGGTGACAGCCAGCTTAGAGCTTGACCATTCTAACAAATATTGATCGGATAGGGTATTACCTGCACAAAAAAGTGGCGGGTGTGGGGATATTTTTTTTAAAGCTGATACTTTATCTTCCCCTATAGGGGCAGGGGTTATGAGTGTATCTGATAAGCAATTATTTTTTATTATTGTTTCTACACCAATAATATGGTGAGCTTTTAAGTTATACACTTTTAAAGCACTATTTAGTACCCATTTTAAAGAAGAGCTTACCACAAATATTTGAACTTGGTTTTTTTTAAGCCATTTTATTAATTGTTGTTGAAATAAAAAAGCTTGTGGGTGGTGATTTGTTAAAAAGTCATTCACCATTTTTTGCATTTTTTTAAAGGGGGTGCCAGCTTGTATGCAGGCTAACCACTGAAGGGCTTTTTTTCGCCCTTTGTTTAAGGTGATGTTATTAAATTGATCTTGAGGATTTGGAATATTAAGTAACTTATTTTGTACTTGGTATTGAAAAAAGCCACGCCCCACATCTTCTGCCCATAAAGTACCATCAGCATCAAATACGGCAATGGGGGGTGTTTTTACATTTTTAAGCTGATTGGTAATACGAGATTTTATTTTTTCTAAAAGATTCTGTGACATTTAAAGTGACATTTATAGTGGCATTTATAGTAACATTTAAGTAACAACCAATTCTCTTAACAAAGATAATTGATCTAAGACTTGTCCGGCTCCTAACACCACACAGGAAAGGGGATTTTCTGCAACACACACAGGTAGACCTGTTTTTTCTCTTAAAAGAACATCCAAATGTTTGAGTAAAGCACCACCACCGGTGAGAATGACACCATTGTCTACAATATCGGCTGCAAGTTCTGGGGGGGTTTTTTCCAAAGCAATTTTTACAGCATTTACTACTTCATCTAAATTATCGGTTAAGGCTTCGTTAATTTCTTTACTAGTGACTTCAATGGTTTTAGGAGCTCCTACCATGGTGTCTCGCCCTTTAATTTCCATAATTTTTTTTTCAGAATGAGGATCAGCTGTGCCTATAGTGATTTTAATATTTTCTGCTGTTCTTTCTCCAATCATAAGGTTTTTTTGCCTACGGGCGAAATTAATAATAGCTTCATCAAATTTATCCCCTGCGACTTTAATGGATTCGCAGAGTACGATACCTTGTAGGGAGATGACGGCAATACCAGTAGTGCCTCCTCCAATATCCACAATCATACTCCCTCGGGCCTCCGTAATGGGCAAACCTGCTCCAATGGCTGCTGCCATGGGTTCTTCAATGAGGTAGACTTCTCTGGCTCCTGCTGAATAGGCAGATTCTTTAACAGCTTTTTTTTCTACTTGGGTAATACTATAAGGCACACAGATGATAATACGAGGTCGGATTAAGCGACGGGAGGGGGGAGAGGATCTGGATATAAAATTTTTAAGCATTTTTTGAGTAATTTCAAAATTAGCGATCACTCCATCTTTTATAGGGCGAATGGCGTTAATACCTCCCGGAGTACGCCCTAACATATACTTAGCATTACGCCCCACCGCTAAAACTTCATCTTCTCCGGTGACTGTTTTTTTGACAGCTACGACAGAGGGTTCGTTGAGGATAATACCTTGCCCTTTAGCATACACTAAGGTATTAGCTGTTCCTAAATCAATCGCTAAATCCTGTGAAAAATAATCGTATATTTTATTGATAAAATTCATTATAAAAACTTGTCCTTATGATGATGAGAAAGTTTTTTTAAAGCACTCACCCTATCTAATTCTTTGGCACAGGTCAACTTTTTATCTTGAGCTTTAAAGAAAAATTCTGGGATTTTTTGCTTTAAACGAATGTTAGAAAACTCATAATCTTGTTTATTGCCATTATGCCACATTATTGTAGCTCCTAAAAGAAGGTTTTTTTCCGTTTTGAGCAAAAGAAAATGGATACCATCTGTTTTTTTTATAGGCTCAAAACGACTAACCAAAGCCCTGCCTTTTGTTTGAGAGCTTACAAAAATAAACCGTTTATCAAACTGCTCTTTATTAAACAAAGCCCCAATCAGACCTGTAGCTGGAGCTTTAGAAGATAAATCCCATTTCGTAACCACTGGTGAAGATAAAGCCGAAGAACAAGTAATATGAAAAAGGCTTTTTTTAGTTAAAATAAATCTAGTTTTTAAAGCATCTTTTACATCTAATCGTAACACCCCAAGGGACAAAAAAATCTTCCCATAAGAAACATGCGTTTTAGATAAAATAGGTACAAAATGCGACTTTTTAAAATTCATAATCACACCCTGTTTTTGCTCGTAATATTGCATAATATTCTGCATAATATTCATAGACGAAGAAATAGGAACACTTCCTCTCGTAACTTGAAACATAAATAAATATGTAACTATATAAAATAACGCAAAGCGTAATACAAAATGTAATACAAAATAAAAAAGCCACTGGGTCATGATTTATCCGGCAAAGGTGGTGTTTTCCAAGCCAAAGTAATGATTTTAAAATTACGAGGACAATTTAAGGCTTGATAGGAGCTTAAAGCTGTAGAGCCTGTAGTGAGAATATCGTCTACAAAAATAATATTTTCAAAAGAGGTAGGGGTGTTAGAAGTCAAGGTGCTTTTTTTTCTTTGAAAGTAGCTTCTTTGTTTTTGCTTTAAAGGTATGGTCTGAGGTGTTTGATTGGGTTTTAACACTGGGTGTACGGGGAGATGAGTAAATGTGCTTAAAGCTTTAGCTAATAAAAAAGCATGATCTTTATTATTATCTATAGAGGGAGGGGCAGGTACAATAACCGCATTTTTAAAAAAAGGAGGAAAGGCCAGCAATGCCCTATAAAAAAACTCTTGCATAAGGTGGTTGAAAATAAACTTAGGACCTCCTTTTTTTAAACTATTTAAGAATTTACGAATAAAGTTATTATTTTGCTCGTTCCAATCCAATAATCTTAAGTGGGTTAAGCCATCTTGTAATCTCAGCATATTTGGAGAAGTTAGGTAATGACTTTTTAAATGCCCCCAACAACTATTACAAAGCCAGTAAATAGGAGGTACACTAAATTGGCATACAGGGCAACTTCTAAGCCAACAAGACACCTGTAAAGACAATTGTTGCACACGGTGAGACAAACGATGAGACAAACCGTGAGATAAACGGTGAGACAAACGGTGAGACAAACGGTGAGATAAACCGTGAGATAAACCGTGAGATAAACGATGAGACAAACCACGAGAAGTAAAAGAAGAAAATCTATTCATAACCTCTTTTAACAAAAAACGGGAAATAAAAAAAGCTTAAAAATTAGTAAAAAGTAGAGCTTGAAGCTTTTTCAAAGAGTTGCTCTATTTTATAATAGTCTCTTAAAAAATCGTAAAAAATATGCACCATAAAATTACCATAATCCAGTGCTACCCACTCTGGGCTTTGATCCACAAAAAAAGGTTTTAAGTAAAAAGCCTTATGTATCTTATTTTTTAAATCCTCCGATAAGACAATGAGATGACGCTTATTTTGAGCTGATACCACTAATGTAAAATCAAAAGAAAATGATAATTTTTGTAAATCAAAAAGTTTAATTTTTTGAGCTTGACTTCCTAATAAAGTAATGGCTGCAAACAAGGCTAATTGAGATGAAAAAATATAATCTGAATATAATTGATTTTTTTTTATCCAATCTTTTACTTCTTTTGGCACCAACCGAGAAAACGATTTTTTTTCTAACACTTGTTTTCTAATATAAGAAGAAGATATATCTTTATCATCAAAATAAAAAGGGTAAATACACTTCCCGGTAGTCAACACCACTTCTTGTTTTTTAAATGTTTTAATAAAAGCTTGTAAAGCTTTAGGAAAGGCTAAAGGCTTCCATAATAGTTTTTTTCTAGAACACACAATGAGATGAGCTTTAGTGATAATAGTTTCAAAATCTTTCCATTTTGTAAGCTGTAAGAATTGGTCCCAACCAAGGATCAAAAAAATATCTTTATTTTTTTTTAAAATAGTTTTTAAAGTTTCTACTGTGTAACTTATCCCCCCTTTTTTAATTTCACCATCATCTACTTCAATAAAAGGGTATTTTTTTAAAACTTGCCTAACAATTTGCCATCGCTGAAGGGCTGGGGCTAAAGGGGGAAGCACTGCCAATGGGCTGACATTTGCAGGTATAACTTTAATTTTACGAAAGTTAAAAACCTTTTGCACTTGAGTAAGTACATGAATATGCCCTAAGTGGAGTGGGTCAAAAGAAGAACCAAACACAGCGATACTTTGAGAGCTTAAAGCTTGGGTTTTTTTTAAAGGTTTATAACACATCTGTTATTTTCTCTTTTGTTTTCTCTTTTGTTTTCTCTGTTATGTTTTCTTTTTTAAAAACTGTGTTTAAATGCTGCCAAACTTTATGGTTTTTTAAAACCTGCTCATCAAGATTAATGAGAAAAGTTTTAGTTTTTTGACTAAAAAGCTTTATTTGTTGATGTATTTTATCGTCAAAAATATGATTTTTATATTCATTTTTAGTGGTTAAAATAACAAAGTAAGGTTTTTTACTTAAATGACAATGATGTTGGTTGTCATAATCTTTTAATTCTTTTTTTAAAAAAAGATAATCTTCAAAAGGGTTCTGAGAGATTAAAGAAAAAACAAAAATAATAATCTTTGTTCTTTCTGCTTGTTTTAAAAATTTTCTCGTATGAGTATTATACCCCGGTAAATCCACAAATATTATTTGAGAAAATTTGCAACTTACTTCATAAGATAAAAACTTACCACAGTTATTAAAACAAAAAAGCTTAGGGTAAAAAGTGCCAGGTGTGAAAGGTACACCATTTACAAGCTTTTGTAAAAACTGGGTTTTACCCACAGCTACTTTACCCATAAGGCTTATATGGCTTTCCCATTTTACTTCTAAGAGAATTTTTTTTTTACTGGGGGTAGTACCTGACCCAAAAGTAGTGGGTGCTTGATGATAGGGTTTTTTAAAAAAAGCGTTACCTTTTCCCCCTCTTCCTCCTTTTAAAATACACCAGTTGTTTGTTATCACTTCTTTTAAAAAAACTTTTTTATTAGAGGTTATATCGTAACAAAGAGTATGGGGGGGGACGGCAATGTATAGATTATTGCCTTTGGCTCCTTTTTTTTTATTTTCTTTACCCGGGCTACCACTTTGTGCTTTATAAAAAGTATTTGTTAAATGAGATAGGTCACAAAAAGCCCTATTTGGGGATAAAATAACATCTCCTCCACAGCCACCGTCTCCTCCATCAGGACCTCCTCTTGGCATAAAACGGGTTTTACAAAAATGTACAGCCCCTTTGCCCCCTGCCCCTGCCATAAGTTGAATTTGCACTTGATCGGAAAAAGACATAAAAAATTATAAACAATGTGGTTACTACTTAAATTTTTAAGTATTTTTTAAAGACACATTACTTTGTACTTTGTTTTCCCCACCCTTTGAAATTGCACGATACCTTTGATCCTAGAGTAAATAGTAAAATCACGTCCCATTCCCACTCCTAAACCCGGAGTAAATTTTGTACCCCTTTGCCGTACGATAATCGCCCCGGGGAGTACTTTTTGCCCTCCAAAAAGCTTAACCCCAAGCCTCTTACTCTGGGAATCTCGTCCGTTTTTAGTACTACCACTGGCTTTCTTCGATGCCATAACTTAAAGCCCCCTTTGCTTACTTAATTCTTTGAGATTTTTTGTTTCAAGATTTTTAGCTTTTAGTGAAGCTTGGTTCTGCAGGTTGAGATTCTGCTGATTTTTGTTCTGCTGGTTTTTTTTTGTCTGATTTTTTTTAAGTGGCTTTTTTAAAAGCTCGCCACTGGGTGATCTTAGTGCTTCAATATACACTTGTGTAAAATCTTGCCTATGCCCTTTTGTGAGGCGATAGCCTTTTCTGCGGTTTTTCTTAAATACTAATACTTTCTTAGATCGATTGTGGGTAATAATACGCACCAAAATTTCTACCCCTTTTACAAAAGGTGTGCCTAAAAAAAACGAACCTTTAGAATCTTCAAAAGCTAAAGCTTTGGTTTTTAAAAGCTCCCCCGGGGCTAAGTTAAGTTTTTTCATCCGAATAAATTGCCCAAGCTTTACCTTGTACTGGCAACCTGATTCAAAAAGAACCGCAAACATTTTTTTCTCCTTTTTTTTAACTTTAAAACATATTTAAATACCAAAAAACTACTAAAAAGTAAAGAAAAAAGCTGAAAAATACTTTAAATGGCTCAAAAAGTGGGGCTTTAAAGTTTTTTTCTTATATAAGAATATCCATTGCAGGATTCACAAGTTTTACACATAATCTCGATTAAAGAAGCTCTTCTTCTTTTTCTCGTCATCTCTACAATGCCTAAAGGAGAAAGTGGAAACACTTGTGTATAAACCCTATCTTTCTCAAGCTCTTTGATAAAAGTTCGCATTAATTTATCTCGGTCTTTTTCCCCCGGCATATCAATAAAATCAATCATGATAATCCCACCACAGTTTCTTAACCTTAACTGACGAGCTAACTCTCGGGCTGCTTCTAAATTAGTTTTGAGCCAATAATTTGTACCTTTTGACGATTTGGCGCGATGAGTATTAACATCCACAATCACACCTGCTTCTGCTTCTTCTATAATAAGCCCCCCACCGTTTTTAAGATAAACCTTTTTTTCTAAAAGTGGGTCTAAATCCACAAAATATTTATCAAATAAAGGCGTTTTATCTTTATAGTGACTTACTCTCCCTTTAAAATCACAAACATTTTCTGAAATGAATTTTTTTATACTTAAAGTGTTTTTTTTATCATCCACCCATACTTCATTATGTGTGGTTAAATAATCTCTTAATACCTGTAAGTGTAAGGGAACATCTTGCCATAAAAGCCCGGTACCTTTTTGGTTTTGAAATTTTTTTTCAATACTTTTCCAAATTTTTTTTAAAAGAATGAGTTCTTTTTTTAACTCTTCTTTAGAGGCAAAAGCACCTTGGGTTCGAATAATAAAAGAATCACACCCACTCCAAACTTTCGCTTTTTCTTTAATATTTTCTCTGTCATCCGTAATTTGCCGAGATAAACCCACATAATAAGAAGTCGTAGGCAGATAAACCAATAACCTCCCCGGAATACTTATCCTAGTGGTGACAAAAGCATTTTTACCTCTTAAAGCATCCTTTTGCACTTGCACCATTAAAATCTCCCCTTGATAAAAATTATTGGATTTATTTTTTGTGAAAGTTGTGCCTGAAAGGTTTTCTTCTTTTTGCCTATTATAAAGAAAAGCTGATGTATGAGGTGCGATATTGACAAAACAAGCCCCAAGCCCTGTATGGTTTTTCACCACTTCAGCTTTGTAAATAGAACCCACCAATGAGGGATAGTTTTTATCTTCTATAAATAACTCTTGTAAATGATAAGGTTTTTTTAAGTCGGGGTCCACAATAGCACTGCAAGTAATATCTTTTAACTGCGAACTGATTAAAATAGGACAGTGAGAATAAAGAGAAGAAAGGGCTTTCATAATAAGTTTATTAACCTTTTATACATTAAGACACAATAGACACAGCTGATGATTTATCATTAGTGGACCTGTACCTCAAGCCAGAAGAAGGATCTGTTTTTAAAGCAAACGCAAACACTTCATTTAAGTGTTCTACATAATAAAACTTAAGTTTTTTTCTCAATTCTTTTAAAGTACAATCTTTACTACTGGTATTTTCAATATCAGGTTTATTTTTTAACGGCAAAATCACATTAAAAATACCAAGGCTCATAGCCGCTAGAGCTTTTTCTTTCACTCCGCCTACAGCTAAAACCTGCCCCTGCAAACCTATTTCTCCTGTCATAGCCACATCTTTTCTCACAGGTATCCCTGTAATAAGGCTCACCAGTGCTGTAGCTAAAGTCACCCCCGCAGATGGTCCATCTTTAGGAGTAGCCCCTGATGGAAGATGAATATGAATTTCATTCTTTTTAAACCATTGATGAGAAATGCCTATTTTTTCAACATAAGTGCGGACATAAGAATAAGCAGCTTTAGCTGATTCTTCCATAATTTTACCTAATCGTCCTGTTAAAATAATTCCTTTAGAATTTAAAAAGCCACTTAAGCGTAAAGCCTCTACATAGAGTATCTCGCCTCCAGCTTGCGTCCATGCTAAACCAGTACTCACCCCTACCTTATGTTCTTTTAAAGAATCTTCCCTTAAAAACTTTTCTGGTCCTAATAGCTCTTTGACCACTTTAGGTGTAATTTGTGTGTGTTTGGTATCACCTAAAACGATTTTTTTAGCTACCTTCCTGCATAAAGAGCCAATTTCTCGGCTGAGGTTTCTTAAACCTGCTTCTTTAGTATAGTGGAAAATAAGATGGTCAATGCCTTTTTCACTAAAACTAATATGATTTTTACTCACACCATGGTTTTTTATCTGTTTAAAGATAATATGTTTTTTAACAATTTGTAGTTTTTCTTTGGGCGTGTACCCGGGGATAAAAATAATTTCCATACGATCTTTTAAAGCATAAGGAATGTTATCTAAGCCGTTAGCTGTAGCAATAAACATAATACGACTAAGGTCAAAATTTAAATTCAAGTAATGATCTTTAAAGTGCATATTTTGCTCTGGATCTAACACTTCTAATAAAGCAGAGCTGGGGTCTCCTCTAAAATCAGAACCTAATTTATCTATTTCATCTAGGACTAAAATAGGGTTATGAGATTGCACTTGTTTTAAAGCTTGAATAATTTTACCCGGCATAGCCCCTACATAAGTGCGTCTATGACCTCTAATTTCTGCTTCATCTTTCACCCCGCCTAAAGCTATGCGAGCGTATTTTCTGTGCATAGCTTCCGCAATGCTTTTTCCCAAAGAGGTTTTACCCACCCCGGGAGGACCTACAAAACATAAAATAGGGGCTTTAATGGAGGTGTCTTTTTTAAGTTGTCTCACGGCTAAAAACTCTAAAATTCTTTCTTTCACTTCGTCTAAACTAAAATGATCTCTTTCTAATATCTGGTAAGCTTGTTTTAAATTTAAATGATCTTCGGTGCTTTTGTTCCAAGGTAGTTCTACCACCCAATCTAAGTACGATCTTAGCATAGAAGCTTCAGAGCTTTCCGGGTGCATTTTTTCTAATCGGGCTATTTGTTTTAACACTTCTGTTTGAGCATCTTTCCTAAGACCTAAAGCCCCAACTTTTTTAGCAAGCTCTGCTGCTTCTTCACTTCGCCAATCAGCATGATTATTAGGCGATAAATGAGGATTTTGAAGGGGGTTAAACACAGGCTCATTTTGAAATTTAGATAAATTATTTTTAACAATCTTTTTTATACGATTTTGCATTCTTAAAATTTCTAATTCTTTATTTAAAATTTGATGTAATTTACTTAAACGAGCTAAAGGGTCAAATATCTCTAAAATACTTTGCATCTCATGGACTTTTAATTCAAAATGCCCAGCTATTAAATCCGCAAGCTTCCCCGGATGTTTCACTTCATCTAAAATCATTAACAAATCAGGAGAGGAAGCTCCTCCTAATGCTGTCAAAGTTTTAAGTGTGTCTTTTACTTGAGTTATAATGGTTTTCGCTGATTCGGAGATTTTTTTGGTTTCCAAATCCGGCACTTCCTTTATTTGTACACTAGGGTAGGGTTGATTTAAGTTAGAAGAAGAAATATAAGCTCTACTTAGACCTTGAATAAGCACTTTAAAGCGTCCATCTTTTAACTTTCTCATCCTTAAAATAATAGCTGCTGTACCAATATTAAAAACACTTTGCTGATTACTATCTATATTTTCGGGATTTTTTTGCGTAGAAACAAAAATAATACGATTATTATTTAATGCTTTTTCTATAGCTTTTTTCGAAACCTCTCTACCCACATATAAAGATAACAGCATGTAAGGAAACACCACAGCATCTTTTAAAGCCAATAATGGCAAGTTTTGAGGAATAGGTACTTTATTGTGCATATTATTATCCTTAAATTTGTTTTACTGCTTTTTATATCGGATAAATAAAATAGAGTCTTAAAGAAAGTTTTAAAAAAATAAAAATTTACTTGCAAAAGTCTGGATTTTTTTTAAAGCCCTTATAAATCCAGTCCTTTTACAAGGCTTTGCCGGCGATTTTCTATTTTATAAATACTAAGAGGGCGAATAAACTCTCTATTTGTATTAATCTGAATCCAGCCCAAAGGGCTGTAAAATTTCTTAAGAGCTAATAAGTCGTTTTTTAAGCGACTTCTTTCTTTCCCTCCACCAGCTATTACTTGACGCAGTACTAAAGACGACTCATAAGCTTGTGTTTCAAATAACCCGGGACTTCGGTGAAAAGTGTTTTGAAAATCTTTATAAAACTTCGATTTTTTAAATTTTTTTGATTGAAAATTTATCGTAGCAAAAAATATTTTGCCCTTGTATCTAAACTTTATTTTATTGTCTTTATTCCATAAAGTAGTACCCACTAAATATATATCTTGCACATCATTATAATCAAGATGAGAAGCTATTAAACTTAAGGTCTTAGGGGAGTCAGGCACAAATAAAGCTTTAAAATTAACGACAGGAGCTAACAACCCCTCTGGGATAGCTTTCCTTTTAGATAAAGGTGGATTGTTGATATACCAGTTTTTTAAATTTTGTTTGTACTCCTCAAGCCTATCTTCCTTATAATAAGTGCCAATAAGCCTTTTAATAGAACCATTAAAGTCTGTCTGTTTTGGCTTGTACACTTGAACAGCAGTTAATTGAGCTTGTTTTTTCTTAAGCATCTGCCAAAAACTATTAGCATAATCCACCCCATAAGGATCGTTAGGATAAAGGAGGGCATACTTTTTAACACTTTTTTTTTGCATTAAAAAGGAAGTTAGTTGATGCACCACTAAAGAAGAAGTAAGACCATTTTGAAACACATATTCTCCATACTGAGTAAGACCTGTTTTTTGAGAAAGCAAAATCACCGGTACGCCAAAATTTTGTGCCTCCTGAGCTAAAATTTTGGCGGTTTTACTAAGTACCCCTCCCACAATAGCTATCACATGATGTTTTAACACTAATGTTTTAACAGCTTTTTTTACTTTTTCAGCCAATCCCTTAGAATCCATAACCGCTAATTGAAAGTTGCTCGCTTGGTTCGTATAAAACCCCAATCCCAATTGTAAGCCTTGTAGGCTACGACGACCAATAAGGCGAGAAGCTCCGCTTAAAGGTAAAACAGCCCCCAGCCGTTTAAAATTCACGGAATTTCTAGAAGCAATAGCATGAATATACTTTAAAACTGTTTGCTCCAATAAACCTTGCCTAGAAAATCGTAAAGCTTGTTTAAAAAACCAGTCTGCTTTTTGAAATTGCCCCCTAAAAAATAAAATTTTACCTGCTCTAAAAAACACCATATCTTTTATAGGTTCAATAAAATCTTTTTTTGTAATAAATAACACTTGCTTTTCTTTTAAACGAAAAAGAACTTTTAAAGCTTTAGATTCATATAATTGTTTTTTTTGCGGTAAATCCTCTAAAGCAGATAAAAATAATTGTAATAATGACACTAAATCCGGGGGGTTTTGTTTTAATAAAATAAATTCTTTTAATTGATACACAGGCTTTAAAAAAGAAGCAGAGAGATTGGGAGTTTCTAATATTTTATTTAAAGCCAATAAAGCTTTTTTGTTTTTATGAGTGGCACTATATTTTTGGGCGTTGTGAAATAATTTTTTAACCCTTTTAAGGGTAGCCTGGTGCTTCGAATCTACGACTTGATTTTTTTTAAGCTTTTGTTTTTTTAAAACCTTTGGTTTTTTTACTTGGGAAGTTTTTTTAGGAAATATCCTAAAAGTACTACCTTGAGGTAGCACACAAGCCCCTAATAAGAAAAAAAACAAAAACCCAGTAAAAAAGCCGATACAAAATATTGATTTATTTTTTTTAAGAACACGCATCATTTAAGCCTTTTATAATAATATTTTTTAACTTTTTATTTTCTTAAGTAATTTATCGCATTCCATGCGAAAAGCCTTCACTCGTGGAAACAAACTTTCTTCCTTTTTTAACGAAGCTATTTTTTGTTTTTCTTCTTCCGTAAGATAAGAAGGAATATCAATTTGCACTGTTATGAGCATATCCCCTTGTTTTTTAAAATCACGAGGATGCACAAACCCCTTGTTTTTCAATCGAATAATATCCCCTAAATGAGACCCAGCTGGTAAGTTAAAAGTAACCTTTCCTGTTAATGTCGGAACAGTTATTTTTGCCCCGAGTATTGCTTGGTTAAAAGTCACAGGTAAATTCATTAACAAATTTAAATCCTGTTTTTCAAAAAGAGGATGTTTTTTATAAGCTACTTCTACAAATAAATTATTATGCCCTTGTATTTTCAAAACCTGCCCTTTCATGGTGCCAGGTGGAATGTAAATAAATACCTTTTGCCGTTTTTTTTGAGATTCCACAATAAGTGCTTTTCTCCCGCCAGTAGCTATTTCTTCTAACGACAAAAATAAAGGGGTTTTAAGCTTCTGACTGGAAGATGATTTTTTTTTTAACATTTGTTTAATATCTAAAAAACTGCTTGTATGCGAAGATGCAGAAGAAGATGCAGAAGAAGATGCAGAAGAAGATGCAGAAAAAGAGGTAGAAGTAAAGGAATCGTAAGAACGATAAAGAGGAGAAGATGATTGTTTATTGCCATCTTGTTGTCTATCTTTTATGTTTCTATCAAATTCTTTTCTTTTAAAAGTATCACTTAAAACTAAATAAGCTTCATGGATGTTTTTAAATTTTTGAACGGCTGTGGGGTCTTCTTTATTTTTATCAGGATGGTACATACGAGCTAATTTTTGATAAGCTTTTTTAATAGTTTGTTCTCCAGCTAGGGGAGAAACTTTTAAAATTTCATAGTAATTTTTTAGGTTTTTCATCTTTAACTTTCGCACTTGTAGCAACAATAACCACACCCGGGCGTATGAGTTTATCATGTAAAAGGTAAGCTTTCTTTAACACATTTAAAATATGATCAGGGGCTATATCCTGACTAGGAGCACTACCTACAGCAGAAAAAAATACTGGATCAAAGGGCTGACCTAAAGCCGGCTTTTCTTTCACCCCTGCCTCAAGAAGTACTTTTTTAAAACGATCGTAGATCATTTGAATTCCTAGTTTAAAATCAGACATATTTTTAGTTGTTAAATCGTATTGTAAAGCTTTATCAAAATCATCTATAACAGAATTTAAAAGATTCTCAATAAAAAACTGCCCACTATATTTTTTTAAATCAGATATTTGTTTCATAGTTTGTTTTTTGTAGTTAGCGTATTCAGCTAACAGATATTGGTACTTAGTTTGTAAATCCTGAAAGCTTTTGCTTTCCTCAATAGGAATGGAGGAGGGGGATTTCCTTAATTTTGCCATAAGTCTGGGTTTTTTTAACTTCCTTAAGGTCGCAGATAAAGATTTTTTCTTCTTCTCAGTACTCTTTTCAGTGCTTGGGGGTGGAGGAGACACAGATGAAGCCTCTTCTTTTGAAGTGTTGGGTTGGAAGTTGGAAGGTGTTTTTTGTGCCATTATGTGTGTCCTTTTATGTATATCTTTTTTTGAAAAAGCCTTTATAAGGCTTTTTAAGTTATTATCGGTTTTAAGATAGAAAAAATCAAGCTATTTTTTATAGCAATTTTAATAAAAATTAAGTTATTTTATAAGCTTATTTATGATAAAGGTTATAAAGAATGTTTGGGTTAGGTATAGGAGAATTATTTGTTGTTTTGGTATTGATTTTAGTTCTGTTTGGTCCTAATGGGTTAGCTATTTTTGCTAAAAATGTATTAAAGCTTATTTATGAAGTTAAACATACTGTGAGCCAATTAGAAAAAAAATGGCAATCTATTAAACACTCGGCAAAAAAAGAAGTTGCAGATTCCCTACCTCAGGGGCTACCAGCTCAAACCCTTTTAAAAAAGCCACTTAAACAGTATGAAAAATCTTTTATCATCCCTTCTCATAAAGAAAAAACAGACTTTAAAACAACAGACTTAAAAAAAACAAACTTTGAAAAACAAACTTTAAAATAACATGCCCCTTACCACAATAAAAAACACTCACACTACCTCAAACCTTGGCGAGCATTTTACAGAATTAAGAACACGGGCTTTAAAAAGCTTAACCTCTATAGCTTTAGCTTTTGTATTTTGTTGGTTTTTTAGCGATACTATTTTAGCTTTTTTAAAGCAACCTATTCAGCCTTTTTTAAAACATACAAAAGGATCCTTGATTTTCACAAGCCCCTTAGAAGTATTTATTTCTTACTTACATATAGCCATAGTAAGTGCGATAGGGCTTTCTTCTCCTTATTGGCTGGGGCAGTTATGGCAATTTATTTCTCCTGGGCTTTACAAAACAGAAAAAAAAACTGTTATTGTATTTTGGCTTATGGGGTGTTTTTTATTTTTATTAGGCTTTAGTTTTTCCTATTTTTTTGTCTGTCCGTTAGTATTTCGTGTTCTCATACCTTTTGGAAATATCGAACACTATCCTTTTATTACTCTTAAAAATTATCTTTCTTTTTTAACGAATTTTATTCTTATTTTTGGGTTTATTTTTGAACTACCTTTATTGTTACTAGGGCTTTGTTATAGTGGTTTATTACATATAAGTACATTAAAAAAATACCGAAAACACACTATAGTTCTCATGGCACTCATTGCTGCTTTTATCACTCCACCTGATTTATTAAGCCAGTGTTTAGTACTTATAACTTTAATAATTTTATATGAATTATCTTTACTTTGTACAAGTTTTTTTTTAAAAGTACTTAAAAAACGCTAAGGATATTATATATTTTGAAGAGACAGTAATTTTGCCCCTGCTTGCACACTCTGCCCTGTTTTAACATATATTTTTTTTACTATACCATTTTGCGATGCCCAAATTTCATTTTCCATTTTCATAGCCTCTATGACTAACAATAAGCCCCCAGCGGATACTTTATCCCCTACTTTTACAGGAATATCTACCACTTTCCCCGGCATACCTGATCGTACATCAGATGGTCCACTGGGAGTTTGCGACACTAGTAACTCTTTAAAAAAGATTTTTTCTTCTGTTAATAACTTAATAGTTTTTAAAGAACCTCTAGTGAAAACAGTATAATCATCTCTTAGAGCTACAATATCAATTAAATAAGAACGGTGATTAAAAATAAAACTAATAAATTCTCCTAAAGTTTGAAAATCTTTTTTCAACACAGGGTGTGTTTCTTGTGTATTAGTTTTTTTGTTTTTAAGAGTGACAATCCATTTTAAAGATGTTTCTTGCACCTCTATTTCATACTCCCCTCCATCTGTTTGAGCTAAAAAAATCATTTTCTAGGGTACTCCTAAATTTTCTCTTCTAGCTTGTGTACTCCATTGACTAGTATGCGAAGATACTGTTTGTTTTTTAACTTTTTTATAAGAAGAAATAGCCACAGCAATGAGAAACACTCTTTCATCTACAAAGCTAGATAACTGCTGATGAGTATCTTTACTTTTTATAAAATCTTGTAGGAAACTTGTTGTGTAAGTGCCATTGAGAAAAGTTTTTTTCATTAAAATATTTCTATGGAGCAAAATATTTGTTTTAATACCTGTTAAGGAAAACTCCGATAAAGCTCTTTGTAATTTATTGATACAATCTTCTCTATCTTTACCCCAACTAATGAGTTTTGCAATCATTGGGTCATAATAAATAGGGACTTTATAACCTGAATAACAATAACCATCCACTCGGACAAAAGGACCTTGTGGAATGCGACACCGTCTGATACGCCCAGGACTTGGTAAAAAAGTATGCGGATCTTCTGCACAAATTCTAAGCTCAATCGCATGGCCTTTTTGTTGAATATCTTTTTGAGATAATTTTAACGGATACCCCATGGTAATAAAGATTTGTTCTTTTACTAAATCAACTCCTGTTACCAGTTCTGTTACAGGATGCTCTACTTGAAGGCGTGTGTTCATTTCTAAAAAATAAAATTTTTTATTCTGACTATCATAAATAAACTCAATAGTACCTGCATTAGTATAATTAATCTTTCGGGCAATTTTAAGTGCAACCTCCGCCATATCTTTTCTGACATTATCTGGTAAGTTAGGGCTTGGGGATTCTTCAATTAATTTTTGATGCCTTCTTTGAATAGAACACTCCCTATCAAATAAATGCACAACCCTACCTTGGGTATCTGCTAAAATTTGTATTTCAATATGTTTTGGTTTTGTGATAAATTTTTCTAAAAATACTTGCTCATTTCCAAAATAATTTTTTGCCTCAATCTGACAAGTTTTAAAAGCCCGGGGCATTTCTGGTAGCTTTCTCACAAGCCGAATGCCTTTACCTCCTCCCCCTGCCCCTGCTTTTAATAAAACCGGAAAGCCTATTTTTTGTGCTTGAATTTGAGCATCACCTACATCTTTTAAAGGGCGACTAACCCCTGGTGCTATGGGCACACCAATACTTTGCATGTATTTTCGGCATTGAATTTTATCTCCCATAAGCTTCATCACTTGAGCAGAAGGACCAATGTAATAAAGCCCTGCTTGTTTGCAACGGTCTGCAAACATGGCATTTTCACTTAAAAACCCATAACCCGGGTGGATGGCATCTGCTTTTGCCTTTAAGGCTACCTCAATTAAACGATCTATATTTAAATAAGATAACCTGCTCTCAGCCGGACCAATGTAATAAGCCTCACTGGCTAATATAACATGGAGACTATTTCTATCAGCTTCGGAATACACAGCCACTGTTTGAATACCTAACTCTTTGCAAGCTCTAATGATTCGGATAACAATTTCCCCACGATTAGCGATAAGAATTTTTTTAAAGTTTTTTATTTTTTTATCCATTTTTTGCTGGGGGTTTTTTACAGAGGTATATTGCCGTGCTTTTTTGCTAAAACTTGCTGTCTTTTATTTTTGACTGCTAATAATGCGTGAATAAGTTTTACTCTAGAATAAGCAGGTTCAATAACAGCATCTATGTAACCTAGCTCTGCTGCCCGATAAGGATTATTAAAAAGAGCTTCATAAGATGCCGTGTATTTACTCTTTTCATCTTGAACAAGAGTGGCTTTTTTCAGCTCTTTTTTATAAAGTAACTCCACAGCTCCTTGAGAACCCATAACAGCAATCTCCGCATTAGGCCATGCTAGGTTTATATCACCTCCTAAATGCTTAGAACCCATAACAATATAAGCTCCCCCATAAGCTTTTCTCACAATAAGAGAAATTTTAGGCACACGGGCCTCTGCATAAGCATAAAGCAATTTTGCCCCATGGCTTATAACTCCTTGATGCTCCTGATCCACTCCGGGTAAAAACCCCGGCACATCCACAAAACTAATAAGTGGAATGTTAAAACTATCACAAAAACGAATAAAGCGTGCTGCTTTCAGGCTCGCAGAAATGTTGATACAACCTGCTAATTCTTGCGGTTGATTAGCCACAATACCCACACTATGCCCATAAAGTCTTGCAAAACCAATTAAAATATTAGGAGCAAAATCTTCTTTCATTTCTAGAAAAAAAGAATCATCAACTATCTCTCTAATAACTTGTTTCATATTGTACGATTTTTTGCTACTTTGTGGCACAATATCATTTAATAAGGGAGAAAGCCTATCCATAGGATCGCGACATTCTTGCACAAGAGGATCATCTAAATTATTACTGGGTAAAAAACTTAAAAGGGTGCGAATCATCATTAAACATTGCTTGTCATTTTCTAAAGCAAAGTGAGCAATGCCTGACTGTTTGGTATGAATACCAGCTCCTCCTAATTCTTCTTTACTAATGTCTTCATGAGTGACTGTTTTAATCACAGCCGGACCTGTTAAAAACATGTAAGAAGTGTTTTTTACCATTAAGATAAAATCTGAAAGAGCAGGAGAGTACACAGCCCCACCCGCACAAGGACCCATAATGGCACTAATTTGAGGGATCACTCCAGATAACCTAACATTTTGAAACATCACATCCCCATAGCCACCTAAAGCACTCACTCCCTCTTGTATGCGAGCCCCACCAGAATCTTTTAAACCAATAAGAGGCACTCCGTTTTTAACAGCTAAGTCCATAACTTTTAAAATTTTATCAGCTTGTGTTCGCGACATACTCCCTCCAAAAGCTGTAAAATCCTGACTATAAACAAAAACCAAACGACCATTAATTTTACCAAAACCACTGATTACCCCATCGCCTGCAATTTTTTTATCTTGCATACCAAAATACTGACAACGATGAACCACAAAACGATCTAACTCTGTAAAACTGCCAGGGTCTAATAACACCTGTAGACGCTTTCTGGCATCTAAGGATTTTTGCCCTGCTTGCTTTGTACGAGCTAAAGCTTGCTTGTTTTTAAGCTTTAATTCCTCTAATTTATTTAAAGTTTGTGTGTCTTTCATAATTTTTTTTAAAGTTATTTTAAACTTACTTTTCCGATTACAAAAAAAGCCTTTATATAAAGTCTCTTCCATATAAACGAGGAAAAGCAATACTTTCTCTTACATGATGCAGTCCACAAATCCAACCCAAAAGCCTTTCTATCCCTAAACCAAAACCACTGTGTGGAAAAGAACCATATTTTCTTAAATCTTTATACCACTCTAAATGCTTTGTCTGTAGATTATGATCTTTTATTTTTTGCTCCAAAATGGTTAAATCATCCTCTCTTTCAGAGCCACCAATAAGTTCTCCACAAGCTTCCGTACCTAATAAATCAAAACTTAAAGAAGATAGAGGGTCTTCGCTATCGGTTTTCATATAAAAAGCCTTAGCTACCAAAGGGTAATGATGCACAAATACAGGCTTTTGATAAAAAGAGCTTAAAAAAGTTTCTTCTTCCGCTCCAAAACCCTTGTTGAAATTAGTATGAGGTATTTTTTTATGCTTTACTAATAACTCTAAAGCCTCTTTATAAGATATTTTAGGAAAAGGTGCTTTAATATTTTCCAATTTTTGTATGTCTCTATCTAACATTTTTAATTCTGCTTGCCGGTTTTTTAAAACCTGCTTTACAATATAAACAATTAAATCTTCAGCTATTTGCATACACCCATTAAGATCACAAAAAGCTATTTCTGGTTCTAACATCCAAAATTCTAATAAATGCCTGCGAGTAGAAGATTTTTCTGCACGAAACACAGGGTTTAAACAATACACTTTGCCAAAAGCAGCACATGCTGCTTCCATATAAAGTTGCCCGCTTTGGCTTAAAAACATAGAGGATTCTTCAAAAAATCGCACAGAAAAAAGATCTGCCGTCCCTTCACAAGCCGTAGGAGTAAGTACTGGAGCATCTATTTGTACAAAAGCTAAATTTTTAAAAAAAGAATGTATGGCTTGGGTGATCTCATTCCTTATTTTCAAAATAGCCCAAGGCTTTTTAGACCTTAACCATAAATGCCTGTGGCTTAATAAAAAATTAACCCCATGGTCTTTTTTACCCAACGGATAGACTGTTGATTTTTCTAAAGCATCTTTTTTGGGAACAGAAAAGGTTTTCCACTTTATAAGTGAATGGGTGTGTATTTCAAAACCCTTATGCTCTTTCACCTGCCCCTCCACTATCACACAATCTTCTTGCTTTAAGCTTTGAAACCGCTCCCACACGCAAGGAGTATTTTTACGAATAACACATTGCACCATACCACTACCATCTCTTAAAATTAAAAAAGCAATACTGCCCATAGAGCGCGTATTATACACCCATCCTTTTAACTCTACCGATTGATCTTTGTAGTTTGAAAGTTGCGATATAGAGATGTATTTCATCAATCACCTAAAATGCAAAAATAAGTTCTCAAGGGTTATCATCTAACCATTTATTTAATGTTTGTTCTTTTTTCGATAATAGTTTTAATTGTTTGTTTTCTTTTTCTAACAGAGCAACTAAAGTTTGTAAGTCGCCTATTTGTTCTTGTAAAAAAGCTATTTTTTGATCTTTTTTATCTAATTTATGTAAAAAATCTTTTTGAAATTCTAAAATTTTTAAATAAAAAGAGGAATCTTGGCTTTCTTTTAACAAAGGTTTTTTTAAAGTTTGTGTGACGGGCTTTCTAACGAGTGATTGAACTGGCTGTTTAACTGTAAAAGTTTTTTTTGCTGTTTCTTTCTCATAAATACTAGATGGCATGTGAGAAGTACGATGAGAAGTGCGATGAGAAATGTGATGAGAAATGTGATGAGAAGGTGCAGATGAAGCCCCACAAGCTGGTTTTTTAGCCGATACAGGAGAGGTACTCATAGCTGAATGGGAAGCAAGAGCCTGTGAGAAAGCCATATCTTTTAAAAAATACTTACCACTTTTTACCTGATAAGATAACTGCCCCTGCCTAAGCCTTCTTCTTAAAGTAGAAATACTCACCTTATATTTATTGGAGTATTCATTTAAAGATAGCCACTTATGATTAAGCTGCTGATTAAACTGATCCATAAGCTTTTGTAACATATTTATTTTTGACTATCCAACTTTTTTGACTATGCATATTATGGATAAGCATTTATTTGGCAATTTATTTGATTAGCCATGTGGTTAGCCAATGTGTAACTACTCACAAAATAAGCCACTTACTTTGATTACTTTGACTACTTAAAGTTATTTTTCTTAAAAATCTTAAAAATTATTGATGTTTTATATGTGGTGCATTAAACTATTACTTATCAAAACAAACTCACTATGGCTTTAGGGAAAAGCCCAAACCAAATCACCAATAAGGCTAACAAGGTATTTATGCTAAGCATAAAATAAGATTTTTTAACAGGGGGTAAAGAAGTTTTAGGGTTATGTTTTTCTAAAAATAAAAAAACTAAAGGTTTTAAATAAAAAACCAAGGCACAGGCTGAAGCTAAAATAGCCCAAAACAGCATCCACCAAAAGCCTCTATCTATTAAATTTTGAAATAAAAAAAGTTTTGCCACAAAGCCTCCTGTAGGAGGGATACCTGCAAGGCTTAGTAAAAACACAGTGATTAAAATATTATTTAAAGGGTTTTGGTTTCGTACATCTTTTAAAAGAGTTAAGTTCACCCCAACAGTATCTTTTTTTTCTAAATGGAATAAGCAAAAAAACGCACCCATAGTGGTCATAGCATAAAGTATTAAATAATAAAATAATGCCGAGCTTGCAAAATCTGCCCCATTAAAGCTTGTAATAAGTAGCATGAGTAAATAACCAGAATGAGCTATAGTAGAAAAAATAAGCATCTTTCTTAAATCTTTTTGCCACAAAGCCCCAAGGGTACCAAAAAACACACTTAAAACAGCTATCCATTGCATAGAAGATAGAAAAAAAGTAAAATCCAACACCCCATTAGTATCTTTAGTCCAACTAAAAAGAGCTGTAAAAACAGCGAGCTTCATACCCCCTGCCATAAAAACAAGAAGAGGTGTAAAAGAGCTTTCGTACACATCCACTAACCAAAACTGAAAAGGAAACAACGATACTTTAAATAAAAAGCCAACAAAAATAAAAAGTACGGAACATTTTAAAATCCAAGATTTTTCTAACATTAAGTAATTTTCATGCAAAAGTCTGCTTAAATCAAAATGCCCCACGGGAGATAAAAAAGCGATACCAAAAAGCATAACTATACCTGCTAAAGACCCTAAAACAAAATACTTAAAAGCCCCTGTAAGAGCGATTTTTCCCGTACAACCTAAAGCAATAAGTAAATAAAATGCCATAGACGCAAGCTCTAAACCAATAAAAGCTATCAACATATTATTCGACCAAGTAAGTACTAAAAGCCCCACTAAAGCATTAAGATAGAGAAATAAAATCTCTGATATATGTTTTTGATTAACTTGCGGATGAAAAGGGCTTACAAGTATAACAAAAAAAGTTAAAGCTATTAAAATAAGACTTATCCAAGCCCTAAAAGGATCTAACATTAAAAAAGAAGAAAACAAAAAAAGAGCTTCTTCCGATAAGTGATAAGTAATACTTATAGCACATAAAATTAAACCTAGAATGCTCACACCACTTACAATAGCAACATGAGGTTCTTTATTTTTATTAAACAACTTTAATGTTAAAGGAACAAGGCTTAGTAAAAACACCCCCCATAGAGGCACACTTAACATAATATCACTCATAAACACCTCTTTTTATTGAAGGTGGGTTTTTTCTCATTTGAGTAAAGTTTTTAAATTTTTGCACGGGTGTTTTAAAATTTAAAAAACCCACACTTAACGGATGAGTATGTAATTGATAAGACATACGATTTTTTACTAAATGGTTTAAGCTTTTACTAGAATATTTTAAAAACATATTAGGAAATAGCCCCATAATAAAAACAAATACCACTAAGGGTAAAATAAAACATTTTTCTCTTAAATGTAATTTTAAAAGTTTTGTGTTTATAGGCATATTACCAAAAAACACTCTGTGGATGAGATACAGCATCACACCTGCTCCTAATACCACAACAAATAAAGCTCCCATTAATGCTCCATAATAACCCCCTTTAAAAGCCCCTAGTATAACCAAGAATTCTGCCATAAAGCCTGCGGTAGAGGGTAAGGCTATGGCGGATAAGCAAAATATAATAAAACACACCGAAAAAAAAGGGAGTTTTTGAGCTAAACCTTTGTAATCAGCTATTTCTAAAGTCTGAGCCCTTTCGTAAAGTATACCTGCCAGTAGAAACAAACCCACAGAAGATACAGCATGTGCTAAGGCTTGGTAAAAAGCCCCTGTCAAGCCATAAATATTTAAACTAAAAAGACCTAGCAAAATATATCCCATGTGAGACACAGAAGAATAAGCAATCAATTTTTTAATATTTGTTTGCGACAAAGCGAGCATGGCACCATAAACAATACTACACACGGCAAGCCAAACAATAACAGGAGCAAAAAACTCTACCGACTGAGGAAATAAAGGGTATAAAAACCGAAAAAAACTATAAGCCCCCATTTTTAACACCACCCCTGCAAGCCATGCCGACCCAATAGAAGGAGCTTCCACATGAGCTAAAGGTAGCCATGTGTGAAAAGGCACTAAAGGTAACTTAATAGCAAAAGCACTAAAAAAACAAAAAAATAAAATATTTTGTTGATTAAAAATATCTTTGTCAGAAAAAAGCACATTTAAACGATAAAAATCTAATACACTAGCACTCATACTTCCTGTCGCTTGCTTTGTTAAATACATTAAAGAGACAATACCTGCCAATAGAAACAAAGACCCCACCATCGTGTAAATAAAAAATTTAAAACAAGCCCTTATACGCTCCTTTCCACCCCAAATACCAATAATAAAATAAAGAGGCACTAAAGAACTTTCAAAAAAGTAAAAAAATAACACCATATCTAAACTCAAAAAACTACCCATGACAGATGTAACCATTAAAAATAAACAAACATAAAAGCCTTTAGCTTTTTCTTTAATAATATCTAAAGAAGCACAAACACTTATCGGAGTTAAAAAAGCCGTAAGAAGCACAAACCATATTGATAACCCATCCACCCCCACAAAGTACTGAACCCCTAAACCACTCAACCACTCATGTTTTTCTACTAATTGCAAATAAGCTGTGTGAGGTTTAAAAAAAACAAACAACAATAAACTAAACAAAAAATAAATAAAACTAAAAGCAACAGCTGTTTGTTTTATTGTTTTTTGGCTTTTTAAACAAGCGATAACTATAATAAAAGTAAGCGGCATAAATATTAAAACACTAAGCATCCATTCACCATAAAATAATTAATATTAAAAAAACCATACCAAACAAAATAAATAATGCGTAATCTTGCAAGCGTCCTGTTTGTAAAGATAAAAAACTTTTATGTAAATTAAGTAGCATTTTAGGGATAAGAGATAAAAACCCCTGTATGAGCTTTAAATCCACAGAATCTCTTAATTCATAACTGGTATTTAACACAAAAGAAGTTAATTTATTTTGACAAAAAAAGTCCCAAAATCCAGCATTTTTAAAAATCTGTGTACTAAAAGAGGAAGTTTTTTGCACAGTATTTTTATCTTGAAGATAAAACCAAATAGCCACCACACTGACTAAACAAACACCTCCCACAGACATTACCATAAGGCTTACTTCTGTTAATAAAGAAACTTTTAAGTCTGAACTGCCCCACACAGGCTTTAAAAACTGATAAAGTAAAGCAGGAGGATGCCCAGGTAAAAAATTACTTATAAAATGAGGCAAAGCCAACCCTCCCCCTATAAGAGATAAAATGGACAATAACACTAAAGGGAGTTTGGCACTTATACCTTTTAGTTTATGGGGCTTATTTTTTAAACGAGAGCTTCCATGAAACACCAATACAAACAATCTACTCATATAAAAAGCCGTAAGTAAAGCCGATAAAAATGCCACCCCAAATATCCCCCAGTTTTTTGCATTAAAAGCATGGAGCAAAATCTCATCTTTACTAAAAAACCCAGCACTAGGGGGTAGTCCCATTAAAGCCACTGTCCCTATTAAAAAAACTGCCCAAGTAAAAGGAAGGTATTTTTTTAAACCCCCCATTTTAAAAATATTTTGCTCGCCTTTTAATGTATGAATCACCACCCCGGCGGATAAAAATAACAAAGCTTTAAAAAAAGCATGAGTGGTTAAATGGAATAAAGCTGTACTAAACGCCCCAAGCCCTAAAGCAATAAACATATAACCTAATTGTGATACAGTAGAATAGGCTAACACTTTTTTTATATCATCTTGAAAGCACGCAACCACCCCTGCCATTAAAGCTGTTAAAGCCCCAAGCCATGCTATAAAAGTTAGTACAAAAGGTGATAGCACAAATAAAAAATGCATCCTTGCGATTAAATAAACCCCCGCTGTCACCATAGTGGCGGCATGGATTAAAGCCGATACAGGAGTAGGACCCGCCATAGCATCTGGTAGCCATATAAACAAAGGTATTTGAGCAGATTTCCCCACAGCTCCTATAAGCAAACACAAACAAATAAAGCCTAACCAAAAAGAAGGTACAGGGGTGGTGCTGACATATTCAGCAATTTTATCAAAATGAAGAGTGCCAAAAAGTGTAACCATAGCTAACATAGCACTTAAAAAACCCACATCTCCTACACGATTGACAATAAAAGCTTTCATGCCGGCTTTTGCTTTTTCCTCTGATTGAAACCAAAAGCCTATAAGTAAATAAGAACAAAGCCCTACCATTTCCCAACCAATAAAAAGCACTAACAAATTATCAGCTAAAACTAAAAGCATCATACTAAACAAAAATAAATTAAGATAAGCAAAATACCTGGCAGGACTTAAGTCTTTTGCCATATAGTACACACTAAATAAATGAATTAAAAACCCCACACCTGTAATAATAAGAACTAAAGTCATACTTAAAGGGTCTAAAAGAAAAGAAAAAGAAAGGTTTAAATCTCCTACATTTACCCAAGTTAGTGTTTCAATAACTATTTTTTTTGTGCTACTTTCTAATAAGTGCTTTAATAAAAACAAAGCACTAAAAAATGAGACAAAACTGGATGTACAAGCCACCACAGATGCAAAAAATAAAGACTTCTTATAATACACCCCATTGATAAAAGCCCCAAGGAGCGGTAAAGCTAATAAAATAAATGCACCACTCATGATTTAAATATCTCCTTTAAAATTTGAGATTCTTTTAAGTTGCGGTAAAGCACTATTAAAAGAGCAAGCCCCACACCTGCCTCTGCTGCAGAAATACTCATCACAAAAAAAGCCACCACCACAGCCGATGATAAAGAATAAAACTGAGCGAAAGCCACAAACAATAAATTAACAGCATTCAACATTAATTCAATACTCATAAGTATAACTAAAGCATTTTTACGAGCCATAAGCCCAAAAAAACCAATAGAAAAAAGCAAAACAGAAAGCAACAAAAAATGATAAATACCAACTACCATAATAATTTATTCCTTTATATTTTTACATATAACAGCCACACCAACAGCAATCACTAATAACAAAACAGCTATGAGTTCAAAAGCTAAAACATATTCTGAAAAAATACCTTTCGCTAAAACTTGAGTTTTAAAGATACTGACCTTATCCAAGGTATGAGACTTAAAATACACAGTTAAAGGAAGCACTCCTGATAACAAACCTGCAAAGAACAAACAACTTGCCATTTTAAGTTTTAAAAAAGAACTAAAAAGTTTTTGTGTATCTTTTTTTAAATCAAATAACATCACAACCAAAACAAATAAAACCATAACAGCCCCTGCATACACTAATACTTGTACAAAAGCTAAAAAATAAGCCCCTAAAAGAAAAAACAAACCCCCAATCCCTAACAGACAAGCAGCCAAATGCAAAGTCGCCGACACAGGATGAGGGTGAGTCACCACACGCAGTGCCGAATAAATGACAGCTCCAGAAAAAATAAAAAATAAAACATTACTCATTTTTTTAAACCTTATAGTTTAATATTCATTACAAATATCCAAGTTGCGGTTATTATAGTATTAAACAAAGCCCAAGGGAGAAGCGTTTTCCAACCTAAATCCATTAATTGATCGTAACGGAAACGAGGTAAAGTCCATCTGGTCCAAATAAAAACCCACAAAAACCCTATCACCTTAAATAAAAATACCAAAAATAATATTAAAGAGCTTAATAAACTACTAGCAAATGGGGAATAAGCACTCAACCACTGATTTAAAACTTCCGGCGTAAAAAAAGGCCAAAAAGTATAACCTCCAAAATAAAAAGTCACCATAAGGCTACTAGCTACTAAAATATGCCCATACTCTCCCATATAAAACATAATAATTTTAACTCCCCCATATTCTGTATGATACCCTGCCACAAGCTCTGCTTCTGATTCTGGCAGATCAAAAGGTAGTCTGCTACTTTCTGCAAATAAAGCTACAAAAAACAGCAAAGCTCCTAGAGGTTGATAAAATATTCCCCAATTAGGAAGAAAAGAAAGCACCACATTTTGCCCGAAAAATAAAAATTGTAAGGGTGCATTTTGTAAAGCTATCATTTCAGAAAAATTAAGTGTCTGATACACCAATAAACTACCCACTATAGATAAACTAAGAGCTAACTCGTAACTAATGGTTTGAGCAGCAGCCCTTAAGGCTCCATAAAGCGAAAACTTACTCCCTGAAGACCAACCAGCAAATAACAAAGGGTAGACGGCTAAAGAGCTTACAGCCAGCACAAACACAAAAGATTCATGCATCACAAAAGATTGAAAATAAAAAGTGTAAGGTCCAAAAGTTGCCCCTAACCAATGAAAAACAGGTACTTTAATAGGAGAAGATAAAGGAATAACAGCAAAAGCAAGAGCTGCTGGCACTAAAGCCAACACGGGAGCTATGTAAAAAAACTTTTTTTTTGTTTTTGAGCTTATAAAATCTTCTTTAAATAAAAACTTTACTAAATCCGCTAAATTTTGAGTAAGCCCTAAAGGACCTACCCTATTGGGACCAAAACGATTTTGTATAAAAGCCGATCCTCTTCTTTCAACCCATACCAATAATGGCACTATTTGCACCATCATTAAAAAAATGAAAACTAATTTTAAAACATTAATAGCTATTTCAAAAATATCAGCACCCATTGAAAGTTTTTACCTCTCTATCGCCAGTGTAAAGCTTTTGAAAAAAGCTCCCACATTAAACCATAAATAAAGATAAGTAGAAAAACCCCCATAGCCATTAATATTTTTACCCCCTCTCCCTGGGCTATAAATTGTTTAAAAGATAAAGCCCAAGGATAAAGAAAAATAATTTCAATATCAAACAGCACAAATAACACCGCTGTTAAATAAAAACCAACCAATACACGAGATGTGTCTTTTTGCTCTGGCTTTAAACCACATTCAAAAGGAAGATCTTTAGAAACGCTTTTTACACGAGCCTTAACCCCTAATAACCTGGCAACCCCTAACAAAAAAAAACCAAAAGTAAGTACCACAGCTATACAAACAAAAATGGCAACTAAAGAATTCATAAATCACTCCTTATATATTGCTTCATACTTTACTAAGCTTGCCATAGTTTTAAGCTGTCTGAAAATAAAATTTTCATTTTTTTTGATGTGAGTGAAAAAAATTACCAATGAAAAACTAGCCTAAAGAAACTGGTCTAAAGGCTTAAATTAAACAAAATTCCACAAAAATCAAGACTTAAGTCTTAAAAAAAATTATTTTTTTACGAAAAAATACTTGCTTTTATTTTGTGATTAATAAATAATCTTATGCATTATGAAGAAATTAATCAGTTTATCTGGAATTTTAATTATTGGGCTGGTATTTTTTGTGGCTTGCAACAAAGACGAACCTCCCACTCAACCTGTATCAAAAGCCATTCCACCAGAACCATCCACTACAGGTACAGGAGTTGTGGTAGGTGCTCTGAACAATCCACAAGCCATTGTAATAAAAGACGCTCTAACGAATGAAGATATTACCATAGCTAACGATTGCCATGTTTTTGGTAATGGGTGTACTACTTTTTGCCGGCACAGTGAGACAGGTTATGAAAAACTATCACCTACCACACCTAATCAAGTTTGTGACCGTTCAAAGCTTTTTAAAACCAGATGTCTGGATAGTGACCCTGATCAAGGACCTGTTTGGCAATGTAGGCTGGCTGTAAGATAAAGATTTAGTTCCTCAAGACCTCTATACTTCCTCCCCACAAAAATAACAAACAGATAACCAACAACTAAAAAAGCAGATAAAGAAAGCTAGACTGCCAAAGAGCTTACATCACAAAAGATTTAGTTTCTCTTTTAAAACCTAAAACACAAACTAAGAATACATAAGACCCGGTAAAATACCTAATTGCCCATTTGTACATCTGACACAATACTTCCAATACTTGTTTTTTGTTTAAAATAGGTATTAAATAATGAAATGGATTTTTATATTTTTATTACTTACTTTAACTATTTTTAAAACAAGTTGCCTAACCCCTAGAAAATGGATGTGTCAAACACTAACTGCTATCCAAAAATGTGATAAAGCTTGGAACAACTACCGAGGACACCCCCTTAAAAATAGAAAAGCTTCATTTCGTATAACAGATTTTACTTAAAATATTTATTAATTATCAGCAGGTCTAGGGGTTCTAGCATGTTCTGCTAAAATAATAACTTCATCAGTTTGCACTTCGCAATAACCACCTTGAAGCTCTATGGTGGAAAAAGATTTACTTTCTTTAGATTGATATTTTAACGCACCTTTGCCAAGAATAGAAATAAGAGGTGCATGACCTGGTAAAATACCTAATTGTCCCATTTTCCCCGGCACTAGTACTTCTGATACTGGTTCTTTATTTAAAACTGTCTTTTCAGGGGTGAGTATGGTAAGTAGCATTTTAAACCTGCTTTAGGGTTTGAGCTTTTTTTAACGCTTCTTCTAAAGTACCCACCATATAAAAAGCCTGCTCTGGCACATCATCACATTCACCACTTAAGATTTTTGAAAAGCCTTCTACTGTATCATTCACATCTACATATTTGCCTTTCATACCCGTAAAAGGCTCTGCTACAAAAAAAGGTTGCGATAAAAATTTTTGAATTTTTCTGGCCCTCCATACCACTTGTTTATCTTCTTCACTTAATTCGTCTACTCCTAAGATAGCAATAATATCTTGTAGTTCTTTATATCTTTGTAATAATTCTTTTGTAAGACGAGCTGTTTTATAGTGTTTATCCCCTACAACCTCGGGAGCTAAAATACGAGAAGAAGATTCTAAAGGATGAACCGCTGGATAAATACCTTGAGCTGCAATTTCTCTATCTAAATTAGTGGTTGCATCTAAATGAGAAAAAGTTGTAGCAGGCGCGGGATCCGTGTAATCATCCGCAGGTACATAAATGGCTTGAACAGAAGTAATAGAACCTTTTTTTGTAGAAGTAATACGCTCTTGAAGCTCTCCCATTTCAGTTGCTAAAGTTGGTTGATAACCTACAGCTGATGGAATACGCCCTAAAAGAGCAGACACTTCAGCCCCCGCTTGAGTGAAACGAAAAATATTATCTACAAAAAGCAACACATCTTGCTGAGCTTCATCTCTAAAATATTCTGCCACTGTCAACCCACTTAAAGCCACTCTGGCCCTTGCCCCCGGAGGTTCGTTCATTTGTCCATAAATTAAAGCTGTTTTATTTAACACTCCAGAGCTTTTCATCTCTAAAAATAAATCATTTCCTTCTCTAGTTCTTTCTCCTACCCCTGCGAATACAGAATAACCCCCATGTTCAGAGGCGATATTTCTAATAAGTTCCATAATGATAACAGTTTTGCCTACACCTGCTCCTCCAAAAAGTCCAATTTTTCCCCCCTTCATATAAGGAGCTAACAAATCCACCACCTTAATACCCGTTACCAGCATTTGTGTTTTACTGGATTGCTCTTCTAAAGAAGGAGCTTCACGATGAATAGACCAGTGTTTTTTCGTTTGCAAAGGAGCTTTAGAATCCACCGGTTGCCCTATAACATTTAAAATACGACCCAATACTTCTTTTCCCACAGGCATAGATATTGTTTGCCCTGTGTCATAAACCCTCATGCCTCGCTTTAAACCATCTGTAGCCGACATAGCAATACTGCGACACACCCCCGCTCCTAAATGCTGTGCCACTTCTAAAACAATATCACTATCTGCAATTTTTAAAGCACGCAAAATTGGAGGAATGTGTGACACCGAAAATACCACATCCACTACAGGACCTAAAACTTGCTTTACCCTGCCTTGTACAGGTGACTTAGATGATAAATTTTCCATTGTTCGTCTCCTCTTTGTTTGTTTTCTCTTTGTTGTTACTTCATGGCTTCAGCACCACTGCTTACTTCTATAAGCTCTGTGGTAATAAGCCCTTGCCTAAGTTTATTAAATTCTATAGTTAATTTAGCTATAATTTCTTTAGCATTTTTAGTGGCACTATCCATAGCTGACATTCTCGCCCCATACTCCGCTGCCACACTCTCACACATACAACGATATACTTGAATAGTAAAATGTTTCTTAATTAAATCTTCCAGCAAGAGCTTAGGCTTGGTTTCAAAAATCAAGTCTTTGGAGAAAACACTTTGTTTGTTTATCTTACTTAAAGAAAGATCAATGGGTAAAAACTGCTCTTGTACAACTTTTTGCACAATAACCGACTGAAAACTATTATAAATAAAATAAATACTATCATAATCACCGTTCGTAAAATGAGTGATAAGTGTTTGCGATACCTTTTTAGCTAAATCATAAGAAATATTACGATCTAAACCCGTTAAAGCATGCTCTGGCTTAATACCCCTAAATAAAAAATAGTTTTTAGCTTTTTTCCCAATAAAAAAAAATTCAAGGGCCGATGCGTTTTTGTGGGTATGATAAAAATTATAAGCATATTTACAAATATTATTGTTAAAACCCCCACATAACCCTCTGTCACTAGTAAGTACCACTAAAAGTGTTTTTTTATAAGATTTTTGTTGCATAAGTAGAGGGTGACGAATGTTACAAGTAAGTGCTACATCAGCCATAACAGATAAGAGTTTTTGAGCATAAGGGCGAAGAAGCAAAATCCGCTCCTGCGCTTTTTTAAGGCGAGCAGTGGCAACCATTTTCATAGCTTGAGTAATGGCTGATGTGTTTTTAACACTTTCCTTGCGCTCGCGTATTTCTTTTAAATGGCTCATAATGCTCTCATTAAACTTACTTTTTTAATCTTAAACAAAACTTTTAAAAAGAATACCCTTAAAGGCTTGCAAAAACAAGTGCTATTTTTATTGTAACTTAAATCCCCTCCCCTTTTTTTGCCTATCAGTTATAAAATTTAAATAAAATTCCATCTGATTTTTTTTAAAAAATGTTAAATATTGAAGCTTAATTTTCTGAAATATTTTATAAGATGTATTGTATTTTTTTTGTTGTAACAGAATTCTTGCTTTTAAAAATAATAAGTCTTTTTTTAAGTCTTTATTTTTTACACTTTGAGGTGCCATTTTTAAAGCTTTAAAAAAATAATCAATAAACTTTAAACTTTGATTCATAAGTTTTATTTTAAAATAAAGATGTGCTAATAAATAATTATAATGATTTTGGTAAGACACAGCACTATTTGCCCTTAAAAAAAGATACATATCAGCTTGTTTTTTAAAGTTTCTGGTTTTTTCAAAAAGAGATGCTAATTTTGAGTAAATAGGAATTTTTTTTTGTTGTAAAATGTTTTGATTTACTAAATATTGATAAAAAAAAATGCTAGCTGTGGGATTTTTGGTTTCACAAAATTCACTTGCCACCATCGCAAAGTTTATTTTTTTGTATTTTTTTTTAGTAAGGGGTGGCGTTTTTTTAAAAATCAAAATAGCTTTTTTACAGCCTTCAGATTGTTTGAGAGTTTTTTTTAAATTTTTATAAGGGTCAAAAAAATAAAAACAAGCTGTTAAAAAAAATATACTTATAAAAAGCAAGCCACAAAAACTAACATTTTTATACTTACACATCACTGAATAAGACTGATACTCCTTATCCCTTCGTTACTTTTAAGCTTCATAAGTCTTACCCCTTGTGAAACACGACCCACAACGGATACCTCTTGACATGCAAAGCGAATAGACTGTCCCACTGTGGTCATTACTAGTAGCTCTTCTTTTTCTCTCACCACTTCACCGGCTACCACCACCCCCGTTTTATCTGTGGCACGATGGGCAATACACCCCTTACCCCCTCTTATTTGTGAACGGTACTCTAATAGTTTTGTTCTTTTTCCAAAACCATTTCTCGTCACACTAAAAAAGTACTGATTGCTATCATCCGCAATATTTTTCATAAAAATAACTTCATCATCTTTTTGTAAAGTCATACCTTTTACCCCCCGGGCTTTTCTACCTAAAGCTCGAACACTCTTGACAGGAAAACGGATAGAAAAACCCTTTTTAGTAAGAACTAAAATATCTTCCCCTTCATCCCCAATACAAGCTGACATTAATTGATCATCCTCTTTAACATCTAAAGTAATAACCCCACCTCGCCTTGGGCGAGAGTAAGCTTTCAATAAGGTTTTTTTAAAAATACCATTCTTAGTAATTAAACATAAACTTTTGCTAGAATCCTCTGCTAATTCAATATCTATAGGGAATATCATTTGTACTTTTTCATCTTTTTGTAGTTGCACTAAGTTTCTAATCGATCGTCCCTTCGCTATGCGTCCCATACGAGGAATACGAAAAACCTCTAACCAGCAAAGTCGCCCTCTATCAGTTAAAACTAACAAAGTACTGTGCGTATTAACACATAAGGATTGCCTTACCAGTGCTCCTGTTGTTTGAGAGCCTTTAATCCCCACCCCTCCTCTTTTTTGCAGGCGATATTCTTCTAAAGAAATTTGCTTAATCTCTCCATCCATATTTAATGCCACTAAGACATTTTCTTTTGGAATAAGCTGTTTAGTTTCTACAATATCATCGTCAACTGATAAATCAATGTAAGTTTTACGATTTGTAGCAAATCGAGTTTTTATCTCATCTAATTGTGTTTTTATTAATGTAAAAATTTCTTGTTCACTGGATAGAATATGCTCTAATTTTAAAGCTTCCTTTCGCCACTGCTCTAAATCAGCTTTAATTTTTTGCCTTTCCAACCCTGTAAGCCTTTGCAATTTCATATCTAAAATAGCTTGAGTTTGTTTTTTGGATAGTGCAAATTTCTCTTGCAATTGAATTTTAGCCTTTGGAGCATCTTTTGCTTGCCTAATAATTTGGATAATTTCTTCAATATGCTCTAAAGCCTTACTTAAGCCCTCTAAAATATGAATTTTAGCCTTTGCCACCTGTAAATCAAAATGAAGCCTTTTAGTTAAAACTAAAAACCTGTGATCAATAAAAGCTTGAAGCATCCTTCTTAATGAAAATAAAACAGGTTTTCCTTGAGCATTAAGAGCTAAAAAAATAATTCCAAAACGCACCCTTAGCTGAGAGTGCTTAAAAAGTTGATTTAAAATAACATCAGCATTTTCCCGTCTTTTTAAAACAATCACCACTCTTAAACCTTGTCTAGAGGATTCATCTCTGATATCTGAAATGCCTTCTATTTTTTTATCCTTTACAAGACCTGCAATGCTTTCAATAAGCCTGGCTTTGTTGACTTGAAAGGGAAGCTCATGCACAATGAGTTTTGTGGGGGCTTTTTCACTTTCTTTAACTTCTACTTTTGCCTGCACTGTAATAATACCTTTACCCGTTGTATAAGCTGACACTAAACCTGCACGAGATCTAATAATACCTGCTGTGGGAAAATCAGGACCAGGAACTATTTCATGTAATTTTTCATCTGATAAATCCTTATTGTCAATTAAGCTCTGGCATGCTGATATAATTTCACCTAAATTATGGGGAGGTATGCGAGACGCCATACCCACAGCAATACCCTCACTGCCATTAATCAGTAAATTAGGAAAACAAGCTGGCAACACTTGAGGCATTAGCAAACTGTCATCATAATTCCATACATACGGAACAGTCTTTTTATCAATATCAGTTAATAACTCTTCAGCTAAAGCAGTCATACGAACTTCCGTATAACGAGCAGCCGCTGGTGCGTCCCCGTCAATAGAACCGAAATTACCTTGCCCATCCACTAATGTATGCCTCATAGAAAAATGTTGAGCCATTCTTACAATTGTGTCGTACACAGCTTGATCTCCATGAGGATGGTACTTACCAATAACATCACCTACAATACGAGCTGACTTTTTATAAGGTTTGTCATGAGTGTTTTTTAAGCTTTTCATAGCGAATAAAATTCTCCGATGCACAGGTTTTAAGCCATCTCTGACATCTGGCAAAGCTCTGCCTACAATCACACTCATAGAATACTGGAGATAAGACTCCCGCATTTCTTGATTAAGATCGATATTTAAAATATTATTTTCTTTCATTTTAAAACCCTTAAATATCTAACTGACCAACAGATAAAGCATTGTTGTAAATAAATTGCCTTCTGGGTTCTACCATTTCTCCCATGAGAGTACTAAAGGTCTCATCAGCTAATGATAAATCCTTTAAAGTGACCTTTAATAATCTCCGGTTTTGAGCGTTTAAAGTGGTTTCCCAAAGTTGTTCTGGATTCATCTCACCTAACCCCTTGTACCGTTGAATGGTAATACCTTTTTTAGCTTCTATTAAAAATTGATCATAAAAATCCTCATAACTTTGAAAAAGTGCAACTTCCGAATCTTTACTCCAACGGATTTTTATTGGAAGCTTACAAAACTCTGTTAAACTTTTAAATAACTTTCTTAACTGTTGCCACTTGACACTTTGTATAAAATCTTTATCAAAAATTGTTTTATTTGTTTTTCCAAAGCTTTTGCTTTCTATCACAAACCCATTATCTGTAGCAATAAATGCCTTATCAATAAAAAGCTTTTTACTATTTAAACTATTTTTTAAATAATTTAAAAATTGGGATTTTGCTTGCTGTTTATTGTTTAAAAAAAACATTAAATCTTCTTTTTGAGAGCTAAAAAACCTTACACTGCTATCGGTATTTGTTAATAGTTTATTTCTTTTTTGAATGTTAGAAATAAACAAACCTTTTTCTTCTAACCCGCTATCTGCTTTTAAAGCATTCACAAAATGAACAGACCCTATTTGTTTATTTAAAAGATAAGTTTGTAAAGATTTATCATCTTTAAGATATACTTCGTCACTTCCTTTTTTTACTTTATATAAAGGCGGTTGAGCAATATAAATATATCCTTTTTCTAACACCGCTGGCATGTGGCGGTAAAAAAAAGTTAATAGTAAAGTGCGAATATGAGAGCCATCCACATCAGCATCCGTCATAATAATAATTTTATGATAGCGAATTTTAGATATATTCATTTCGGTTTTTCCAACACCTGCCCCTAAAGCCGTAATAATGGTTCTAATTTCTTCATTAGAAAGGGCTTTTTCAAAACGAGCTTTTTCTACATTTAAAATTTTACCTCTTAGCGGTAAAACAGCTTGGTTTTTTCTATCCCGTGCTTGTTTGGCACTTCCCCCAGCCGAATCTCCTTCTACTAAAAATAATTCACAAAGAGCAGGGTCTGTTTCTTGACAATCTGCCATTTTACCCGGAAGAGAGCTTCCCTCTAAGGCACTCTTTCTCCTAGTGAGTTCCCGAGCTTTTCTGGCAGCCATGCGTGCTTGAGAAGCTTTAACACATTTATCTATAATTTTTTTAGCAGAAATGGGGTTTTTATCTAGCCAATTAAAAATCTTCTCTCCTATAAAAGATTCTACAACCCCTTTAATCTCACTATTTCCTAATTTGGTTTTTGTTTGCCCTTCAAACTGAGGGTCTTTTACTTTTAAAGAAAGCACTGCTGCTAAACCTTCTCTAATATCCTCTCCTTCTAAAGAAATTTTATCTTTTAAGCGACTTTTTTCCGTAGCGTATTGATTCACCACGCGAGTTAAGGCTTTTCTAAAACCAATTAAATGTACCCCTCCCTCTATGGTATTAATATTATTGCAATAAGTAAAAACCGATTCAGAATAAGAATCATTCCACTGAAGGGCTAAATCAATCGCTATATCTTTTTTCTGCCCTGAAAAAAACAAAATATCACTATGAAGCACTGTACGAGTTTTATTTATATGAGATACAAAATCGCAAAGCCCCAAAGTGTATAAAAAAGTTTGCGATTTATGCTCAGGTTTTCTTTCATCTGTTAAAGAAATATTTAAGCCTTTGTTTAAAAAAGCCAATTCTCTAAAGCGTCCCGCTAAAGTATCAAAATCAAACTGTACATTATTGAAAATCTGTGGATCTGGTTGAAACACTGTTTTTGTGCCTGTTAATGTGGTGGGTCCTAATTCTTTTAATTCTTCTAAAGGAACACCTTGTTCATATTCTTGACTCCACTTTTTTCCATCCCTTTGTACTAGTACAGAGCAGGTGCGAGATAAAGCATTAACCACCGATGCCCCTACACCATGCAAACCCCCTGAAACTTTATAGGAATCATGATCAAACTTTCCCCCTGCATGTAAAACAGTCATCACCACTTCTAGAGCAGATTTTTTTGTCCCTTTGTGTAGATCGACAGGAATACCCCTGCCATTATCTTCTATAGAAACTAATTCGTTCGGGTGTAAGGTGATTTTAATATGGGAGCAAAAACCCGCCATAGCCTCATCTACCGAATTATCTATAATTTCATAAACTAAATGATGATAGCCCCTAACCCCAACATCTCCAATATACATGCCAGGTCTTTTTCTAACAGCCTTACGCCCTTCTAAGACCTGAATGGAAGAGGCATCATATTGTTGATTACTCACAAAAAATACCCTCTTTTTTTTATTGTTGCTTTATTCATTTTATTGATGTTTTTAAGTGTTTTTAAATAGAAAGAGTGAAGGTTTTTTTCACCTTTTTACTTTATGCCAGCACTTTCTGTTTGTTTTCTATGTTTGTCCTCTATATTGTTGGTTTTATATGGTTAGCTCTATTGTTAATTTTCTCTTGTTAGTTCTATATTGTTGTTAAAGGATGTGTGGCTTTTCATTTTAACAAAATATTTTTAAAATGTCGAATTTAAAATTTAAGTTTTAGGTATAATTTTAGTTGGGGATTTTTTATGGTGTTCGTTTATTTTTAAATAAATCAAAATAGCTTGCAGAGCAGCAGGGGGTATTCCGCTAATACGACCGGCTTGAGCTAAGGTCTTAGGTCTTATGGTTTGTAATTTTTCCAAGGCTTCTTTAGAAAGCCCTGATACTTTGGCAAAGTTTATATTTTCGATAAGGGTGTTTTCCATAAGTTTATTTTGAGCAATAAGGCTGTTACTTCTTTGTATATAGCCTTCATATTTAGCTCTAATCTCTACTGCTTCTAAAGTCTGGTAAGAGCAATCCAAAAAGGGGTTAGAAGAAGTTAATTTGTTGTTATTTAGTTTTAACACTAAATTTTTTATTTGTGGCATAGATATTTCTGGTCGGCACAAAATATTTTTTAAACTCTGAGGTTTAAGTAAGGGTGCGGTATTTAAGCTTTTAAGCTGGTTTTGGTTCGTTTTATTAGGAACTAATGTGGTGGAGGCTAAATATTTTAATAATTTGTTTCTTTTTGTTAATTCAATCTCTAATAATTTTAGTTTTTGATCATCTAATAGCTTATATTTTTTACTTAAATCAAAAAGCCTTTCTATAACATTATCTTCTCTTAGGGCTAGGCGGTGTTCTGCACGAGAGGTAAGCATACGATAAGGTTCTTTGGTGCCTTTTGTCACTAAATCATCAATTAAAACTCCAATATAAGCTGTGTGCCTTTTTAAAATAAAAGGCTCTAAGTTTTTAACTAAAGCTCCTGCGTTAATGCCTGCTACTAAGCCTTGCCCTGCTGCTTCTTCGTAACCACTGCTTCCGTTGATTTGCCCTGCAAAAAATAAATTTTTAAAATTTTTACACTCTAAAGTAGCTTTCAATATTTGCGGATTAAAAAAATCATATTCCACAGCGTATCCGGGTTGCAAAATTTCTACATTTTTTAACCCTTTAATGGTTTTTAAAAAAGCACATTGCACATCTGCAGGCAGGCTTGTAGAAAGCCCTTGTAAATAAATAGACTCTCCGTTTAAAGTTTCTGGCTCTAAAAAACTAAGGTGTTTTTGTTTATGAGGGAAACAAGTCACTTTATCTTCCACACTAGGACAGTAACGAGGTCCTTTAGCTTGAATAGCTCCTGTAAAAAGGGGTGATTTATGTAAATTATCTCGTATCACAGTATGTGTTTTCCTATTCGTATAAGTTACATAACAAGACCTTTGCGGAAGATGGTTTTTTAAAGGGCTAAAAAAGCTAAAAGGACGAAACACTTTATCCCCTTTTTGTTCTTCTAATATACTAAAATCAATACTTCGTTTTTTTAAACGAGGAGGTGTGCCTGTTTTAAGGCGGTGCAGTGGAAAGGCTAAATTTTTCAACTGATGAGATAAATGAGATGTGGCTTTTTCTCCTACCCTACCTCCTGTTTGTTTAGTACTTCCCACATGTAAAACCCCTTGCATAAAAGTGCCTGCTGTAAGGACTACAGCATGGCAAAAAAACCGCTCCTTTTGATTGGTAACTACTCCAATGCATTTGTTGTTTTTAAAAATAAGTGAATGGACCTCTCTAGATAAAAAAGAGATATTTTGACAGGCAGGATCTTGTTTTTTTGCTATAAAATTTCTTATAAACTCACTATAAAGTTCTTTATCGCATTGAGCCCTAGAACCTCTAACAGCGGGTCCTTTTGTTATATTTAATCTTTTAAATTGAATACAAGAGGCATCTGCTGCTTTTGGCATAAGCCCTCCTAAAATATCTATTTCTTTTACAATATGCCCTTTTCCTAACCCTCCAATAGAAGGGTTGCAACTCATACGAGCCGTGGTGTTCCAATTCACAGTTAATATTAATACTCGACAATGGAGTCTGCTTGCCGCATAAGCTGCCTCCACCCCTGCATGCCCACTACCTATAACAATAACATCATATAGAATTTTATGTTTCATAAGAGACGACTACTTTCCAATGCAAAAACTTTTAAAAATATGCTTAATCACTGCCTCATTGTAGCTTTTACCTAATAATTCATAAAGTACTGTTAAAGCAGATTGTAGCTCTAAGGCAATGAATTCTTCTGAAGCGTTTTTAGCTAAAAGCTTTCGTGCAAGGCTTAAAAATTGATACATTTTATCTAAAGCCTCTCCTTGCCTTTTCGTAAAAAAGAACACATCCCCTTCATCTCCACTTGCTAATTTACAAAGAGCTTTTTTTAAATCTCTCATACCTTCTCCAGTATGAGAGCTTATAAACAAAGGTTTCATCAGAGAGTGAGAAAACAAAGTACATTGCTTAGTTATTTTTTTTAGAAAGGCTTTTCTTTTTTTTAACGGTAATTTATCCGATTTACTAAAAATCACGATAGTTTTATCTAATAATGCTTTTTCTAAATGATGAAAGTTTTGCGAAAACTTAGCCGTACTACTATCTATTAAAAAAAGACACACATCACATGTTTTAGACGCTTTGAGGGCTTTGGTAATACCTTTTTTTTCTATCACCCCCGGGTGTGTTCTTAAACCTGCTGTATCTTGTAGTAAGAATTCTTGCTGCCCCAGCAAAAAGCTCGCAGATAAAATGTCTCTGGTTGTGCCAGGCTGATTGGTCACAATGGCTCTATCTTCTTGTAAAAAAGTATTAAATAAAGTGGATTTTCCTGTATTAGTGTCTCCTAAAAGCACAATATTAAAACCTTCATAGTTTCTCACCCCTTGTTTAAAACTTTCTTTAGCTAATAAAAGTTTTTGTTCTATTTGTAAGATAAGTTTTTTTTGCTGGTGCAAAGAATGAGTTTTTATATCATGTTGCGTAAAGTCAATACTAGCTTCTACATGAGCTAATAACTCTAACAGTTGAGTTTCCAATATTTTTAAATACTTAGAGGTTTTACCCTTTAGAGCTTGCAGAGCTTGTGCATGAGCTGTGGAGGATTTACTTTGAATAAGGCTTAACACACTTTCAGCTTGTATTAAGTCTATTTTACCATTCATAAAAGCTCTGTAACTAAATTCTCCTTTATCAGCTATTCGCATACCTGTTCGTACTAATAAATCTAAAATACTTGAGGCAATAAAACTTCCTCCATGACAAGATATTTCAATACATTCTTCTCCCGTAAAAGACCGACCCTTTTTAAAATAAGAAACTAACACTTCATCTACTTTTTTTTTAGTAACAAAATTTCGTAAAGTGCCAAAATATATCCGATGAGAAAGGGTGTTTTTTACAAAAGGACACAATTTTTTTGTTAAAGCCCAAGCTTTAGGACCACTTATTCTAATTAAAGCTAAAGCACCCAACCCCGGAGGAGTGGCTAAAGAACATATTGTGTCTTTATCTTTTGCACGTGGGGGTCTCATACCTTCTATTTAAAAAGAACGATCAATAGTACTGGGTGTAATACAAATATTTTTATAAAACCCTTCTCCCACAGAAGAGGTTTGCACTTGTTTGTCTCGGGCTAAAAATTGATGCACTTTGCGTCTTTGAAAAGGTGCTAATGACTTAAAATACACAGGTTGCCCTGATAAAAGAGCTTTTTTCTTGAGTTTTTGAGCTAAATACAACAAGCGTCTTTCTTTTTGCTCAAAAAAAGACCCTGAATCTAAGCGTACACTATATTCTTCTCCCGGAAAATGGTGCTGAACGACCCGGCTAAAATAAGTTTGTAAAGCTAATAAACATTTTCCTTCTTTAGCTTTTAACAAATCTTCATCTTCACCAAAGATATCAATAAAAATTTCCTTGTCTTTTTTATCTAATTTAAGGTTAAAAGATAGCAAAAACTCTGCTTTATCTAATAACTCCTGAAGAATTTTTTCTACCACAGAACTAGGTGTTTTTGTTTGGGATTTAAACCATTTGGTAAATGGTAACATTTTTAAGCTTCCTCCTTTCTTTGAAAGTAGTCGTTTTAAGTAACAGGTTTTATTGCCCCTATATGGGTTTTTGAGCTTTTACTAAGATACATTTGTTGAATAATACCAAACAAAGAACTCACTAACACATAAAGAGTTAATCCGCTAGGTAGGTTTATCATAAAAAACACAATAAATATAGGTAAAATACGCATCGCTCTCGCCATTTCTGGGCTTAAAGTGTTGGGTGTAAGCTCTTGTTGAACAAACATCAAAACACCAATCAAAGCAGGAAGTACATAAAAAGGGTCTTTGTAACTTAAATCCTGAATCCAAAACACAAAAGGAGATCGGTAGAGGGAATAACTATTAGATAAAGCTTTCCACAACGCCCAAAAAATAGGAATTTGAAGCAACATAGGAAGGCAACCTCCCAGAGGGTTTGCACGATGGGTTTTCATCAAGGCCATAACTTCTTGATTCATTCTTTGTGGATTTTTTTTAAATTTTTCCCGGATTTTTTTTATTTCTGGTTGTAGTGTTTTCATCACTTCCATAGATCGATGAGAAGTTAGCACTAATGGAAGCAGTAAAAACCGCACCAATAAAGTAAGCAATATAATAGATACACCCCAGTTTTTAACCATCACAAAAAAGAAGTTTAAAATTTTTAATATCATACGAGCTAAAACACCAAACCAACCAAAATCTACCCAATCTACTAATTGTTTATGGTGCTTGTTTAATAAACTTAAATGTTTAGGTCCTAAAAAAACACGATAAGATAATGTGAATTTTTCTTGTTTATTCAATATAGGATGTTCTAACACAGCTAATAAATTTTGCTCTTGAGAGAAAAACCGGAAAGTCGCAGAAACATCCGATTTATCTACGAAGGCTTGACCGAAGTATTTTGTGCCGAAACCCACCACATGACAGTTAGGAATAGCACTATTTGCTACATATTCTTGAATATTATCAGAGACAATCGGTGTTCTTTTTACCCCTAAAGGAGAAAGCATAAAAAAAGATAAAAAAGACCCTGGCGAAAACAAAGAAGTAAAAAAACTTTTAGCTTCTACGTCCCTCACAGGTGGTGGCACTAAAAAAGTACTCATCCCTGCTATATGTGTAAAATCTCCCCATACTTCTAATTTTGTTTGTACTAAAAATGTTTGAGGAGAAATTGTTATATGCTTTTTTAATCGCACATTCTGTACAAACGCCCGCCCTTCAAACTGAGTATGAGATAGTCTTTTTATATTGAAAAAAATCGGAGCATTTATTTTATTTAAAAATCTAGTTTCAAAAGCTCTGACATTTACTTGTGTATTAGATAAAGAGACTGCCTGACCCTCTCTATCTAATATGTTGTTTAATGTAATTTGTTTAAACCCCATACCTTGAGAAGAAAGAACAAAAGATAAAGAAGGGCTTTTAAAGCTAAAGGTTTGTTCTTTGGGATACTTTACACCGGGTGCTTCTTTAAAAATAGATGGTGGCTGTGGAGTTTGAGCATAAGACTTACTTACTGAATGAGGGCGAGCAACTGAGGAGGAAGTGGGATTGTCACTATCTGTAGGGTATTTTTTTTTCATATAGGATTGCCACATAAACCAACCCACCAAAACCAAAAGCACTGATAAGAGTGTGCTTTTATCCATAAAATGCTCTTTATTTGCCATAGCTTTTAACCTTTGCTTTTTTTGAGGTGGGCACGAAGTCTAAACCAAAAGAGGCAAAAAACTGGCAACGCATAAGCCTTTTTATAATTAACATTAAGGCTGTTTTTAAATCGCAAGAAAGTAAAGCCTGCCGGGCATAAGCAGAACAGGACGGATAGAACCGGCAAGCCCCTCCGACATGTACGGCAAATACTAAATGATAAAAACAAAGCAAAAAAAGTAAAAATTTTTTACAAATTAATGCGGGAACACAGGTTTTCCACTTCCAAACAAAAATCTTCATATTTTTTTAACGCTTGATTATCCTTATATTTTAATGTTTGATGAGTTAATTTTTTATTTATTAATTTTTCTACCTTGGGCTTTTTATGTTGTAAATAATTTACAAGTTTATAGTCTGCTGGTCTTACACCTAATAAAATATCTAACCCCATAGACCATAAATGTTGTTTTTGTGCCATAAATACCCTAGCCCATCTTTTAAGCCTGTTTCGTCTTACAGCTTTTTGAGGTCCTTTTAAACAAAAAGCCCAAGCAAAACGACTTTTAAGTAACGAATTTGGTCTATAAAACAAAAAAAAACAGCCCCTTTTAATCCGCACACCTTGGTTTTTAAGTTTTTTAAAATCTTCTTTTTTACTTAAAATGGATAAGTGGGTTTTTTTCTTTATTTTCCTCCGATGGATACACATAAATTTTTTCGCCCCTTTTTTCTTCTACTGTTTAGTACTAATCTCCCCCCTTTTTGAGACATTCTAGCCCTAAAGCCATGGCTCCGGCTCCTTTTTATTCTGCTTGGTTGATAAGTTTTCTTCATTTTTCTTAAATTCCTAAAATATTGTCGCTATGCAGTAAAACATATTTTCCCCCTTCTCGTCAAGGGGTTATTTGTGCTACATGAGTTACACTTAAAAAGTTTGTAAAAGCTAAACTATAAAAAAACCAATAAATTAAATACACAAACTATAAATATAAATATATAAACTCATAAAAAACCAAAAGCGAGCAAAAAGAAACACAAAAAAATATAAACAAACCAGAAACAAAGCATAAATAAAAGGTAAAAAAAGATAACAACATTAAACTCCAATGAAGCAAACAAACGCCAAACAAAAAACCTTAACCCCTACCGAAAACCCCACCCCTAAAGAGCAACAATTATGGCAAAAGCTCAAAGAGCATTTACCAAAAAGCACTCCACACCCCAACCCCACCTTATTAAAAAGTGTTCTAGAGGCTGTGATTCTAACGAAAACTACCTTAAAAAATAAAATTTGTTTTAATTTGCAAGTACCTTCTTCTTTTCATCAAAAATTCTTACAAAATTTTTTAACCCCTATTGAGAGTTTTTTTAAAAATACGACACAAAGCCACATCATAAATAACCACAGTAACAGGCAAAATAATGGTTCATACAATGATTTAAGTTTTGCAATAAGCGTGATTAAAAAACCTCTTCCAGATTTTAACACTATTAAAACCTCTGTACAGGCGACTAAAAGCCGTGTTCTAACTTTACATAACCCCACAACATCTAAAGATGCATCTTTAGATGTTTTTAAGAGTTGCGACTTTGGTTCTTTTATAGAAGAGCCTAACAACTCTTTTGCTTTAGCTATAGCTAAAAATATTGTCTCTTTTTCTTATAAAAATTCTATTAATCCTTTATATATTTATGGAAGCAGTGGTTTGGGTAAAACACATCTTCTTTTAGCTATATGGCATCAAGCAAAAAAAAACCATCCACAAAAAAAAATCTTATACTTAAAAGCGGAGCAGTTTTTTAACGAATGTATTACACATATCCAAAAAAAAACCATGCCTCAATTTAGAAAAAAATATAGAGAAAACATCTCTTTACTCTTACTAGATGATGTTCAAATATTAGGACGAGGAGAAAGTATTCAAGAAGAATTTTTTCACACTTATGAAAGTCTCATCCAAGCTGGTTGCCAAATTGTTTTAGCAAGCGACACAAAGCCACAAGATATTAAAGGGTTAAAAAACAAAATTAAAACCCGCTTTTCTGAAGGGGTGATTGCTGATATTCAAGCCCCCAATACAGAAAGCAAAATAACTATTGTTGAAAAAATAGCTCAAAATATATCCTTAAACCTTACAAGGGGTATGGTTGATTATTTAGCAAATTTACCCCTATCTTCTGTAAGAGAGATAAAAGGGTGTCTTAAAAAGCTCAAGTTTTTCTGTAAGCTTCAAAAAAAGCCTCTATGTTTGCTTTTAATAAAAAAGCTATTTCCCGCTCACCCCCAACCCCCACCATCTTCTTTATGTGTAGAAAATTTATTAAAAGGTGTGGCTGGGTTTTTTAATATTTTAGTTTCTGATATGAAGTCTTCTTCTAGAAACCCCAAAACACTTATAGCTAGAAATTTTTGTATGCTGTTAATGAGAAAGAAGTGGGATTTTTCTCTAAACCAAATTGCTCAAATTTTTGAAAAAAAAGACCATAGTCTTGTTTTTAGAGCTTTGCAAAAAGTTCAAAAACAAATTCAAAAAGACGAAAAAATAGCTCAAAAATTTAAAAATCTTAAACATTTTATTCAATAAGCCCCTTTTTGTGAAAAGCTGTGAAAAACTGTGAAAAAGCCTCAAATATTTGAAAGTGACTTTTTTAAGATGAGGTTTTAACATTTTTTTTTCACAATACTTCACAAAGCTTAAATTTGAACTTTTTTAATAAAATAGAATGCTTAAACCCTTTTTTTTTGTTATGAACAAAACTACTACGACTATTTAATATTTTAACTAATAGTTTTAGTAATACTACTCGTAATTTAAAAAGGAGAAAAACACTATGAAAACTAAAAAACCACAAAACGAAAAATCTTTTTTAAAAGCAAAGGTTAAAAAAGCACATTTTTTAGATGTCGTATCTCAAGCCTATAGTCTTGTTGAAAAAAGAAGTATTATTGCTATTTTATCTAAAGTGCTTATTCAAGCTAAAGATCGTGTTTTGCATATTCATGCTACTGATCAAGATAATGCATTACAAGCAGATATACCAGCAACAGTGGAAAGCCCGGGGAAGGTTGTAGTGGATTCTCAGCACTTGTTTGATATTTTAAAAGAGTTAGATGATGGCGAAATAGATTTAAGCGAGCAAAAAGACAAAAAATTTAGAATGAAACAAAAAGCTTCTGTGTTTCATTTATTAGGTGTGGATTCGCATGAGTTTCCCATTTTTCCACCCTTTAAAATGCAAAACTCTTTTTTTATAAACTCTAAAATTCTTAAAAGTTTGTTAGATAAAAGCTCTTATTGTGCATCTACAGATGAAACCCGTTACCACTTAAATAGTGTTTTTTTTGAAACACTCTCTCAAGATTCTAAGAATTTTTTCCGATTTGTCGCAACAGATACCCACCGCCTAGCCTTATCTGAACATGTTTGTAAGAAAAACTTTTTAAAGCAAGGTGTGATTATTCCCAGAAAAGGGGTTTCAGAAATAAAAAAACTTTTAGCTTCTGATGTAGAGAGTGATATTGAGTGCTCTTTAGAAATACCTAGGATTTTATTTCGTTACAAACAAACAGTTTTAAGTATTAAGTTAGTGGAAGGAAGTTATCCTAATTATCAAAAACTCATACCTAAAAAAAGCACCCTTAGTATAGCGGTAAAGACAAGTGCTTTTTACCAAAGCTTAAAAAGGGCATCAATATTATCTCCTCTTCGTTTTAAAGCTGTTACTTTAGAGATAAAAGGTAAAAAGGCTTGTATGAAGGCAGAAGATGCTAATCAAGGCTTTGCTCAAGATGAAGTGACCTTAGAAGATAAACAAGGAGAAGACCTTACCATTCGTTTTAATGCTAGTTATTTAATGGAAGCCATTAATTCCCTAGAAGAAGATAAAATTGTTTTAGAGTTTAATGGCAACAAGGCTGCTTGTTTAATAAGGGGTTTTGAGAAAAAACCACAAGAAAAATGTTTGAGTATTATTATGCCTATGGCCTTGTAAGGGTGTTTTTTAAAATTGTTCCACGAGGAACAATTTGGGTTTTAAATATTTAAGATGAAAAAAAAGAGCTTAACAGTAGGTAATAAGCAAGTAATAAGCAAGTAACAAGAAGGTAATAAACAAGTAACAAGAAGGTAATAGCTTAGTTTAACTTAACTTTATGTGTAAATTATTTTATAGGTTATTATTTTACAGACCACTCAATAAATGGTCCTTGTTCTTTTTTGTGAACACTTTGACTATTCAATCAATAAACTGGATACTCAAAATATGACTACTCAAATTATTTGTGTGGCTAATCAAAAAGGAGGGGTGGGGAAAACCACAACAGCTGTGAATTTAGCAACAGCGTTAGCCCTCGGCGGTGAAAAGGTGTTGTTGTTGGATATGGACCCACAAGGTAGTGCTTCCAGCGGGCTGGGCGTTACCATTAAAGCCAATAACGGGATGTATCAAGTGTTAATGGGGCAGTGTGTATTGGACCAAGGGGTTGTGACTGGGGTTTTGGCTCATGACTTAGGATTAGATGTTGTGCCTACCGATTCTCATTTATCGGGAGCTGAGGTAGAGCTTGCGTATCAAGAAAATAAGGTATTTTTTTTAAAAAAGGCTTTAGAGGGTAGGGTTTCTCAATACCAGTTTGTTATTATAGATACCCCACCATCGCTTGGTTTTTTAACTTTGAATGCTTTAACACTTACCCATTTTTTTATTGTACCCCTTCAGTGTGAATACTATGCTTTAGAGGGATTAGGGCAACTGTTAAAAACCGCAAAAAAAGTCAAACAAAGTTGGAATCCTCATTTAAAACTTCTTGGAATTTTGTTGACTTTATTTGATTCTAGAAATTTACTTAGTCACCGAGTGGCTAAAGAGGTAAGAAGACATTTTGATACACAAGTTTTTCATACTGTTATTCCCAGAAATGTGAGATTAGGGGAAGCTCCCAGTTTTTCAAAATCTATTTTTCAATATGAATCTCATTGCACGGGAGCAAAGGCATACCAACAATTAACAACAGAGCTTTTAACATTTTTTAAAAGCCAAAATAAGGAGGATAGACAACATGTCATTACCCCCAACTAAAGACCCTGTTCTTTCTGATTATGGAGCTTCTAAAGGGAGCAATTATTCTAGACGATCTGTATTGGGTCGAGGGTTAGAAAACCTTTTTCCTGCCTCCCCTTTGCAGGAGTTAGACCATTTATTAGTAGAAATTGAAAAATTAACCCCCAACCCCCACCAACCTAGGAAGGTTTTTAATAAAGAAGCTTTAAAGGATTTATCAGAATCCATTAAAAGAAATGGGCTTATTCAACCTATTGTCGCAAGAAGGGTTGGCACAAAATTAGAAATCATTGCTGGCGAAAGAAGGTGGAAAGCCGCAGCTCTTGCTGGTTTAAGTGAAGTACCCGTCCGGGTTTGGAACAAAAACGAAAAGCAAAGTGCTGTACTGGCTTTAATAGAAAACCTTCAACGGCAAAACCTCAACCCCATTGATTTAGCTGAAGGTTATAAGAAAATTATAAAAGACCAAAATTTAACACAAGAACAACTAGCAGATAAACTGGCTATCCCCCGAGCCTCCTTAGCTAATCAATTAAGACTTTTAAATTTAACACCAAGTGTAAAACAGTGGGTAAGAGAAGAAAAGCTTTCCACAGCTCATGCTAAGTTACTTTTAAAAGAAAAAGACCCTATTCAACAAAGCTCTATGGCTGAATATTTTATTTCTCATAGTACAGGTGTGAGAGAAGCGGAAAAGATCCTTCAAAAAACAAAGCTTAAAAAAGTTAAAAGCTCTTCTTTAGCTCTGTCCAACACTCCCCCTTGGTGCAAACAGGCTCTTAAAAAGATTCAAGAAAAACACGGGATAAAAACAAAGCTTTGTTTTCAAAAAAAAGGAGGGGTGCTTCTTTTAAGATTTTATTCAGAAAAAGAGCTAAAATTTCTTTTAAATTTCTTTTTAAAATAGATGGTTTCCTATTTTTTTTGATATTGAGTGGTTAAAGATAAGTGTATTGTAATATGATTTTTAGGAGTTTTTATGGTTTCTAAAATACATTCTGGGTTGGTGTTAGCCCAGGGGGCAGAATTTGAAGGAAAATTAGGTTTTGAAGGTGTGGGCAGGATTTGTGGCCATTTTAAAGGAGAAATTATAACTAAAGCCTTGTTAATTATAGAACCCAGTGGCAGGGTAGAAGCATCTATAAAAGCTCAAGAAATTGTTATTAAGGGGTTTATGAAAGGCACAGCCACTGCTCAAAACATTAGCCTTTTAAGTGGTAGCACATGTTATGGAACTTTACACACCAATCGCTTACATATAGAAGAAGGGGCTTTATTTGAAGGGCAAGCGTTACGAAAAAACCAAATAACAAGCTAAATTTTTCTTTTTCCCCTCTCTTAAAATAATATTGCGATAAGGTGTTTTATTTTATAAAATAATGAACTTGTAGAAACTAACTAGCACTATTGGTTATTTAAGGTTTTTTATGATTTACTCTTTAGTACAAGCTTTAAGTTTGGATATAACTTTTGTTATTCAATTTGCTTTGTTTATTTTTATGTACCCATTTATGGTAAAGGGGATTGCCCCTTTTATAAAATGGCAACATAAACGAGAAAAAAACACTGAAGGGCTTATGGAAAAAGCTCAAGATTTACTAACAAAAAGCCTTCTTTTAAAAGAAGAATATAGTAAAAAAGCACAAATGTACCACAAAGACTTTAATCAAGCCTATCAGGCTAGAAGCCGAAAACAAAACGCACAGTTTTTGCAAAAATATTTAACTCAAGAAAAAACCATTTTAGAAGAGGCTTCAAAAAATTTAAGTAAATTGAAAACAGATATAAACGACCACCATGCCCAAAGTTCAGCTTTAACGGGTGAATTGGTAACAGAGGTCATTCAAACCTTAAATAAAGAAAGCACGGTTTAATGTTGTTTAAATTTTTATTTATTTATTTAAGACTGGTGCCTTTTTTTCTAGTACCTTTTTTTGCTAAAGCACAAACAGACATTCCTTTTCAGTTTATAGGTGTACAAGCTTTTAATTTTTTTATATTTTTGTTTTTACTTTTATATTTTATCAAAACACCCCTTCAAAATTTTTTAAAACAAAACCAAAAAGACTTTTTAAAGAAATTTCAAACGGCTTCTTCTGAAGTTGATCAAAACTTAAAAGTGTGTCAAAAATGGGAAAAAGATATTCAAGCTTTAGAAGATAAACAACAACATCAAAATAAAAGAATTCACCAAGCTTTACAAATACAAAAACAAGCTTTAGAGAAAAAATTCTCTCAAAAACAACAATCATTAATAGCAGAGGTTCAAAGAGAGTGGGAACGGCAAAAATACCAACACTTACAACTGATAAAAAAACAAATTTTAAATAAAGTTTTATCTCAATCAACAAAGCATTTAAAAAAAGCGGGGCTTACCACTCCTCATTTATTAAGTGCTCGTTCTATTATCCATAGGTCATAGAATAATGAATTATTGTTTTTCTTATGTCACAGCCCTGCTAACACTTTTGCCGAAGCCCTCTTACTACTATGCTTTTGTAAAAGAGATAACCCCTCTTGCAGAGGAATTAAAAAAATATCAGCAGTTTTTTTGCTCTCCTGTTTTTTCTTTAGAAGATAAACAAAGGGTGTTATCTTATGTATTACAGTCGGCTTCTCCTGAAATAAAAAATTTTTTATATGTGTTACTGGTGCGTGGGGACTTTTTTCTGTTAGAAAGTATTGTCTCCGGGTTGTTAAAAAAAGAAATGGAAATGAAAAATCTTTTAGAAGCCACGATAGAAACTACTGTTAAACTTACGACCACTATAAGACAAAGCTTTGTTCAAAAATTGGAGCAGTATTTTAATAAAACCATTCAATTAACAGAAAAAATCAACCCGCTTCTTATAGGGGGTTTTCGGCTATCTGTGGGTGGGATGGTTTTTGATGATAGTTTATTATTTCATTTAAAACAAATATCTAAACAGGGGGTTGGGTAATGTCACTGCAAGCTCAAAATATTAGTCAAATTTTGAAAAATCAAATTCAAAATTATCAAAAAAAGCTATCTGTACAAGAGGTGGGGCAGGTTCTGTCTGTAGGAGATGGCGTGTGTCAGGTCTATGGTTTAGACGAAGCTATGGCAGGGGAGTTAGTGGCTTTTTCAGATGATTTATTAGGAATGGTGTTTAATTTAGAAAGCGATCAAGTGGGGGTGGTGATTTTAGGAGATGATTCTAAAGTGAAAGAAGGCACTACCGTAAAGCGTACACAAAATATTGTGAGAGTTCCTGTGGGAGAGGCTTTATTAGGTCGGGTGGTGGATGTACTGGGGCGAGCCGTTGATGGGTTAGAGAGGATTAAAACTCAAGAATTTGCAGAAATAGAGCGTATAGCTCCGGGTATTGTGGATAGAACGCCCGTGCATGAACCACTACAAACAGGCATTAAAGCTATAGATGCTCTCATTCCTATTGGACGAGGACAAAGAGAGCTGATTATTGGTGACCGGCAAACAGGAAAAACAACGGTAGCCATAGATACTATTTTAAATCAAAAAGGTAAAGATGTAAAATGTTTTTATGTAGCGATCGGGCAAAAAAGGTCTACAGTTGCTCAAGTGATAGAAACTTTAAAGTCCACAGGTGCTATGTCTTACACCACAGTTGTATGTGCTACTGCATCGGAACCTGCGGCCTTGCAATTTTTAGCTCCTTATGCGGGGGTGGCTATGGCGGAATACTTTAGAGATAGAGGTCAGCATGCTTTAATTATATATGATGATTTAACAAAGCAAGCTCAAGCCTATAGGCAGTTATCTTTACTCCTTCGTCGCCCCCCTGGACGAGAGGCTTTTCCGGGAGATGTTTTTTATATCCACTCCAGATTGTTAGAAAGAGCAGCTAAAATGAGCGATAACAAAGGAGGAGGCTCTCTTACAGCTTTACCTATTGTAGAAACCCAAGCAGGGGATATTTCTGCTTATATCCCAACGAATGTTATTTCTATTACGGATGGACAAATTTTTTTAGAATCTGATTTATTTCATAAAGGTATTAGACCAGCCGTGAATGTGGGAAAATCTGTTTCACGGGTAGGAGGGGCTGCACAAGTTAAATCTATTAAACAAGTAGCAGGTTCTTTAAAGTTAGAGTTAGCACAATTTCGAGCCTTAGAAGCTTTTGCCACTTTTGCTAGTGATTTAGATAAAGCCTCTCAAGCACAGCTAGCCAGAGGTAGGCGTTTAGTAGAAATATTAAAACAAAACCAAAAAGACCCTTTAGACATTGAGATGCAGGTGGTACTTATTTTTTCTGCTGTTCGTGGTTACTTAGATGATGTGTCAGAAGTAAAGGTGAATGTTTATGAACAACACTTAAGAGAATTTTTAACCACTCAAAGTAGCGACACTTTAAAAATAATTAAAGAAGAAAAAAAAATCTCTAAAGAAATAGAAGAAAAATTAAGTAGTTTATTAAAAGAATTTGGTGCTATTTTTAAAGCTGTTTAATTTTTTAAATTTGTGTAACCTTTTTGCTCTAATACATGTGCTAAAGATGCCGTCCCTGTGTGTTGAATGATGCCATCTTGTATAATATGTACAAAATCAGGTTTTATATAATTTAATAGACGATTGTAATGAGTAATAAGTACCACTGCTTTGTTTTTATTGGTAAAGCTTTTAATACACTTGGCAATAAGAGCTAAGGAGTCCACATCCAACCCTGAGTCTGTTTCATCTAATATGGCTAAACGAGGAGATAAAATAGCCATTTGGAGCATTTCATTTCTTTTCTTTTCTCCTCCAGAAAAATTTTCATTTACATTCCGGTGAATAAAAGAAAAAGGTAAGCCCACTAGTTTTAAATTTTTTTTTACTAAAGCTAAAAATTCTTCTTCCTTCATTTTTGGAACTCCTTGGTGCTTACAAATAATGTTAAAAGAAGTTTTTAGTAAATTAAAATTACTTACCCCAGGGACTTCTACAGGATATTGAAAAGCAATAAAAATCCCTTCTTTTACTCTTTGTTCTGGAGACCATTTAAGAATATTTTGGTATTGAAAATTTGTTTCATATAAAATATCTCCTTTAGTGACAAGGTATTCTGGGTGTCCTGCTAACACTTTTGCTAAAGTGCTTTTACCTGAGCCATTAGGACCCATAATGGCATGCACTTGTCCTGCAGATATGTTTAAATTAATACCTTTTAAAATATCTTTTTTACCGCTAGGGTTTGGGACATGTAAATTGGTAATTTTTAACATAAAGTTATATCTTTATCATTTGTTATTATATTTTTCAATACTTTTTAAGCAATACTGTTTTCTAATTTCATTTCAATTAGTTTAACAGCTTCTACAGAAAATTCTAAAGGGAGTTGTTTAAATACTTTATGACAAAAGCCATTGACTAATAAAGAAATAGCTGTTTCACTATCTAACCCTCGTGAGCGTAAATAAAACAGTTGGTCTTCATTAATACGAGAAGTGGTTGCTTCATGTTCTGTCACTGCGGTGTTGTTTTTAACATCTATAACAGGATAGGTACAAGCTGTGCTATTACTCCCTGCTAACATGGAATCGCATTGAGAAAAATTCCGGGCTTTTTTCGCAGAAGGTAAAATAGTAACTTGTCCCCGGTAATTATTGATAGATTTATCAGTAGAAATACCTTTAGATATTATGGTACTTTTTGTGTGAGGGCCAATGTGGATCATTTTTGTACCTGTGTCAGCTTGCATTTTGTCATGTGTTAAAGCCACAGAATAAAAAGCACCAGAAGATTCTTCGCCTTGTAAAATACAGCTGGGGTATTTCCAAGTAATGGCAGCCCCTGCTTCTACTTGCGTCCAAGAGATACGAGACTTGCGACCTGCACATTTACCTCTTTTTGTCACAAAATTATAGATTCCTCCACGCCCTTGCTTATCCCCTGGATACCAATTTTGAACAGTAGAGTATTTTATTTGGGCTTTATCTAAAGCAATAAGCTCTACAACCGCAGCATGTAGCTGATACGAGTTTCTCATAGGGGCTGTACATCCTTCTAAATAATTTACAAAAGATGCTTCTTCCGCTATGATGAGTGTTCGTTCAAATTGACCACTATCTTCCTTGTTAATTCGGAAATAAGTGGATAAATCTAAAGGGCATTTTACCCCTTTTGGGATAAAACAAAAAGATCCATCTGTGAAAACCGCAGCATTCAAACAAGCAAAAAAGTTATCTCTATAAGGTACTACCGACCCAAAGTATTTTTTTACTAATTCAGGGTGTTTCACTAAAGCTTGAGATAGAGAGCAAAAAATCACACCACTTTTTTCTAAAACATCTTGATGGGTAGTCCCTAAAGATACACTATCAAACACGGCATCTACAGCTACTCCTGTTAGTCGTTTTTGCTCTTTAAGAGGGATACCTAACCTTTCAAATGTTTTTAATAATTGAGGATCCACTTGCTCCAAACTAGACGGTTTTTTATCTTTGTTTAAAGGGGCTGAGTAGTAATGAATATTTTGGTAGTTTATCTTAGGGTAATTTAAATCAGCCCACCGGGGCTCTTTCAGAGTAAGCCAGTGACGGTAGGCTATTAACCGCTTATCTAACATCCATGAAGGCTCTTTTTTTCTTTGAGAAATCCGTTTAATAACATCTTCGTTTAAACCTTTAGAAAAAGTTTCAGACGGAACCTTTGTTACAAAACCATATTTATATTTTTTTGCCATTTTTCCCTTTGCATTATAGCATAAATCAGGTATTTTTCATTAGTATTGATGAAAAATTTTTTCTATTTAGTATTTTGGCTTATGGTTTTCGTATTTATAGGGAACATATCACAAGCTACATCTGTGGTGCCTCACAATCCGCAAGGGATGTTATCTTTGTTTTTTTCAGCAGGCTTAATCGTGCAGGCTACGATGTTGGTTTTAGCCTTTATGTCGGTTTTTTCTTGGGCAATTATTTTAAGTAAAGGTTCTTTATTTAAAACGAATAAGGAAAGCAACATCCCTTTTGACGATGTGTTCTTTAAAGCTTCATCTTTAGATGAAATTTATGAAATGTCTAAATCTTATCCTAAAAGCTCTTTAGCTATGGTGTTTCGGGCCGGTTATTCAGAGTTAAAAAAGATCGTGCAAGCTAAACAGCAAAAACAAGATTCCTTAGCAGGGCAAGGTGCCTTAACGGGAATAGATAATATGCAAAGAGCCTTAGATAAAGCTGTTCGAACAGAAGTTTCTAATATGGAAAGCCATTTAGCTTTTTTAGCGACAACAGGGAGTGTGAGCCCTTTTATTGGTCTGTTTGGAACTGTGTTTGGTATTATGAATTCATTTCAACAAATTGGAGCTATGGGGTCTGCCAGCTTAGCCGTGGTAGCTCCGGGTATTTCAGAAGCCTTGATTGCTACAGGGTTTGGGCTTTTTACAGCCATTCCTGCCACTGTTTTTTACAACCAATATATTAATGAAATAAAAAAAGCAGAACTTCAGTTTGATAATTTTGTGACGGATTTTTTAAATATTTCAAAAAGAAATTTTTTTAAATAAAAATTTTAAAGGTTAAAATATGGGTACACAGATAAGCACTGGGGAAGGTAAGTCTCGTCGCGTGCCTCTTAGTGAGATCAATATCACTCCCTTTGTAGATGTGATGTTGGTTTTATTGATTATTTTTATGGTTACTGCCCCTATGATGCAACAAGGTTTAGATGTGGATTTACCTAAAACTCAAGCAGGAGGGGTGTCTGTTTCCAAAAACCCTTTTATTTTAGTGATTAAAAAAACAGGAAAAATCTTTATTGATGGGCGAGTGGAAGTGCCACTTAATAAGTTAAAAAATAAACTGACAAAGATATTTTCTACTAGGCAAAACAAACATATTTATATTCAAGCAGATAAGGCTGTTCGTTATGATTTTGTTGCTCGTACTTTAGCTACATTACAAGCTGGAGGTTGGACACAAATTAGCCTAATAACTACAATACAATAATGTTTAATCGTGTGTTTTTTCGTTTTTTATGGTATTCTTTCTTAGCCCATATTGTATTGCTTATTTTTTCTGGTGGGTTTCTTAAGGTTTTTTTTGAAAAACCAAAAATTATAAAAAACGCCGTACGTGTAGATATGGTGGGTCTGCCCGATAAAATACCTACCCCTTTAAAACAACCTAAAAAACAACTTAAAAAGCAAGCTAAAAAGCAAAAACCCAAAAAAGCTAAGAAAACTAAAAAAGCTAAGAAAGCTAAGAAAGCTAAGAAAACTAAAAAAGCCAAAAAAGCTAATACTTCTTCTAACATTAAACACCAACAAGAGTTAGTTTTAAAAAAACTAACTTCTTCAGTTAAAGATCAAAAACCGTCTCAATTTACTTATAAAGGCTCAAAATTAGCTAAAGGGTCAGCTCTTACTGGTGAAGTGTTAGATGACTTTGAAACACTTCAGTACTTTACAGCTTTACAGGCTCATATTAACTTATATTGGAACTTACCACAAGAATTAGCCCAAGCTAATTTGAGAGCTAAAGTTTATGTCATTATGGATACTAAAGGTGTGGTTGTAACAAAAAAAATTTCACAGTCATCAGGGAATGAAGATTTTGATGCCCGAGTGCTTGAAACCATACAAAGAGCTTCCCCTTTCCCCGAGCCTCCTGTTAAAATACAAAAACAATTATCCGATGGCTTTGTGTTTAACTTTCCAGAATAAAGTATAAAAATTTTTAAAAAGGAGAAAAATATGATTTATAAAATAATATTATTTACTAGTAGTTTTTTTATATGGCAGGCACCAGCGGTTATTTCTATTAATGTGGGTAAAGCTCATGTGAGGCAAAGTCAAATTGCCTTACAACCTTTTGTTCTCAAACAAGAAACTATTGATGCAAAAAACGGGCAAATAGGGTCTCATATATTTCGTGTGTTAGAAAATAACTTATCCTCTTTAGGACGCTTTAAGCTTATTGATCAAGCAGCTTTTTTAGAACAACCTGGGGAAAAAGATCTTCTTCCTTACCCTTTATCTTCTAATGGCTTTATATGGAAAAATTGGGAATTATTGAACACAGATTATCTTATTTTAGGTCGTTATTCTTTTCAAAAACGACAAAATAGAGATAGTTTAAATATGCAGGTAGAAATATTTATTTATCATATTGCTTTGAAAAGAAAGTTATTACATAAACAGTACACAGCCTCTTTACAAACAGCTCACCGTTTAGCTCATTATATTTCTAATGATATTGTGCAAACCATTACTCGTAAAAAAGGGATTTTTTTAACAAAAATAGTAGGGGTAAAACTTTTGTCTCGTAGTAAAAAAGAACTATTTATTATGGACTGGAATGGAGACAATAAAAAACAAATATCTTTTCATCAATCTATTGTGGTTTCTCCGTTTTGGTCGCATAGTGGCAAGCAAATAGCCTATACGGCTTATTTATACCATCGTAAGAAAAAAACCAGAAATCCTGCCTTGTTATTATATGATTTTTCAAAAAATAACAGGAAAATTATATCTAATAAAAGAGGGGCTAATTTAGGCTTTGCTTTTTTACCTCACGATAAAGGAATTTTGGCATCTTTATGGTTTAAAGGGTATCGTAATATTGTAAAAATTTCTCTTACTCAAGCTATGGTTCAATCAGTTACTTCTTTTGTGGATGGGTCTATTAATGTGGAGCCTAGTCTTCACCCTAATGGGAGTACTATTGCTTTTTCGTCTGATAGAAGTGGACCTGTTATGATTTATTCTACTAATTTATATGGTAAAGATATTAGAAGATTAACTTACCAAGGTTCTTATAATTCCACTCCAGAATACTCTCCGAATGGGAAACATATTGTATTTTCTGGTTTTCAAGGGGGACGATTTGATATTTTCATGATGCGAACAGACGGTTCAGAGCTTCAAAGGCTCACTAGTGCTAAAAAAATAGGGGGTGGGTGGGCAAACCATGAATCACCTTCTTTTTCTCCTGACGGAGAAAATATTGTATTTTCTAGTAACCAAAGTGGAACTTATCAATTATATATTATGAATATTGCAAGTCACAGAATAAAACAAATCACCAATGATAAAAGAGGTTTTAAAAGCCCTAAATGGTCTCCCTTTTTAAATTATTAATATCATTATAGCTATGCAAAATAAAAACTATCCTCTTATTGTTGATTTAGATGGCACTTTACTTAAAACAGACCTGCCTTATGAATCTTTTGTTTTTGTTTTAAAAAATTACCCTCTACAATTTTTAAATATTGTTGGAAGTACTTTTTGGGCAAAACTTTTAAAAAAACCTGTTTCATTTAAAATAAAATTAGAAAATCAAGCAAGAGCTTTGTCATTAAAAGATATGCCTTGGTCAGAAAAAGTACTGCAGTTTTTAAAAAACAACAAACAGCAAAAAAAAATATTATGTACAGGCTCTACACAAGGTTACGCTGAACAAGTACAAAAAAAACTTGGGCTTTTTGATGAAGTATATGGTTCTCAAATTCAAAGACGAATCACGGGTAGAAATAAAAGTCAATTTTTATTAAAAAAATATGGTTATAAACAATTTGATTATATAGGTAATTCTTTAGCAGATTTAAAAATAGCTTCTGTTTGTCGTAATTTTTTTTTAATTAATCCTAATTATTTGACTTATCTATTTTCTAAAAAATACCCTGTTAAAAAAATCTTTAAAGATAAACAAAAAATAGGTTTAAATATCATAACTTGCTTTGGTTTAATATTTTGGTTGTTAAACAGTATTTTATGGGGTTTTGTTTTTTTATGGGATTCCAGTTTAAGTCATAAGATTATGGTAAGTGGTTTTTTAAGTTTTAGTTTTATGGCAACTTCTGCTTTGCTTTTTTTTAACTGTTTATTTGTGGCTCAAGACCGAAAAACAACCAATACTTCTTGGTTAGTGCGTCATAATATCTTTATAAAAGGTGCTATGAGTTTGCAGGCAGGGCTTTTAAATGCCTTGTTGTTTTTTGGTCTTGCTTGGGCAGTGTGTAGCTTATTTGAGCTTTATTTTAGTGGATTATTGGTTTATTTTTGCAGTATTGGTGGATGTATGAGGTACCGTACCACACAAAGGGCTTGGTTTTTTTATTTTATACCTTGTATGATCATGCTTTTACAGTTATTTTTGCTATTATAATTATGGGTCATGTAATATTTTTTATATAAAGGAGGTTTTCAATGAGGGTTTTAGTGATTTTTTTACTTTCTTTTTATGCCATTATGGCGTGCGGGGGTGAGCTTTCAAGCAACACGCTGGATAAATCTATGCTTTGCTTGAAACCTAGTACAGTTCGTTTAAAAAGCTCTACTTTAGTATCTTTAAAAACTGCCAGAGTATCTTATTTAACAGGTTCTGATTTAGAATTTTGTTATGCTGTTAAGTATATGCATGATTATTATAAAACAGCTTTAAGCACGCGTAATTGGGATACGGATAAGAATTTTATAGCTTTAAGAAATATGTTAGATGCATGTAGTAGTGTGCTTTATCCTACAGATGAGGAATGGTAGCTTTGTATTTTATTTTTAATTTTTTGCAAGAGTTGTTTTTCTTTTTGCCGGATGTATTCTCTAGTAAATTGGTACTTATCTCCAATTTTTTGAAGGGTCAGAGGTTTTTCACAAAGCAATCTGTTATCTAATATAAAAAGCTCTATTTTACTTAAAAAGGGGCGTAGTTGTTGAATGCTTTGTTTGAGTAATGTGGTTTCTTGAAACAGGTTTAATTGCTCCTCAGCAGAAGATTCTTCTTTAGAGTTTTGCATTTCTATTAACTTAGTTGTGGTGTTTTTAAAAGCTGGTTGGTCTAAACTAATATCTTTTTCTTTTATTCGTGTTTGCATTTCTTGCAAGTGTTGAGCTTTAAAGCCCTTTTGCAAACCTAAGCTTAAAAGATTTATTTGTTTATGCGGTAAAGCAGGTAAATCCTCTTGTTGTTTTTTTAAAAGATAAAAAAGTTTTTTTTGTTGCGTATTCGTCCCCATACGAACTAAAGAATATTGCTTCAACAGGTAACCTTGAATATAACCTCTAATCCACCACACAGCATAAGTAATAAGTCGTACTCCTTTATAAGGGTTAAATTGTTTTATAGCTTGTAAAAGACCTATGTTACCTTCTTGAATAAGATCGATAAGCCTGGCACCAAAGCGAGTGTACTCCATAGCAATTTTAACCACAAACCGTAAATTAGCTTGAGCTAATATTTGAGCAATATGAATTTCTTTTGTTTGATAAAATTGAAGGCTTAATTTTTTTTCTTCCTCTTTGGTTAAAAGGGGAAATCTGGCAATCTCTTTTAAATAAAGCTCCAAGGAGGCTTTCTTTGGTAAAGCTTGAGGCTTTTTTTTATAAATAACAGGAGCTTTTGTTTTCATGATTGTTTGTTGGAATTAGCCCGGAGGCCATTTAAGGCTTCTACCACCTAAGATATGAAAATGCAAATGATACACTTGTTGCCCGCCTTCTTCACCATTATTCAGCACTAAACGCCAGCCTTTTGTTAAATGCTGTTTTAAAGCAATTTCTTTAGCCTTTAAAATTAAATGCCCCATTAAAGTTTGGTCTTCTTTTTGCACTTGTTGATGAGAGCTAATGGGCTTTTTAGGAATGAGTAAAATATGTACAGGAGCTTGAGGGTTGATATCGTTAAAAGCTATGCATAAATCATCTTCATAATGAATCGTAGCAGGTATTTGTTTTTCTATGATTTTTGAAAAAATAGTGGATGAATCTTGTTTTTTCATACATTACTCCTTTGAGTGAAAAATAACTAACATAAATATTGTATATTTAAATGCTTATTCTATCAAATTATAACGCATTGTGGTTATTTTATTTCTTAAAATAGTAAAAGCAATAGTTATTTTTTGAAAAACTAAATATTATTGGTTAAACAATAGTTATGGCAATAAACAATAATTAAAGATAAGCTAAAAAAAATGAGTATACAAGAATCTTTGATAAAACCCGCTAAGCGTAGTTGCTATTGTGGTCTTTTGGATTCATCTTGGGCTGGAAAACGGGTCACCCTTATGGGTTGGGTAAGGCGTGTAAGAGACCATGGTCACATGGTGTTTATGGATTTAAGAGATAAAACAGGCTATGTGCAAGTGGTGTTTGAATCTGGTAACTTTTCTGCTAAAGCAGATGGTTTAAAAATTTCTTCACCAAAGCTTAACCCCGCTACTATTGGTTTAGAAAGTGTGGTGATGGTTCAGGGTGTTGTACAACTTCGCCCAAAAAATATGGTGAGTAAAAAAATCTCTACCGGTGAAGTAGAATTAATAGCTCAAAATTATAAGTTACTATCTGTTGCTAAAACTCCGCCGTTTCTTATTGAAAAGGCTCATAAAACACAAAATTTAGCTCTCAAGTACAGATATTTAGATTTACGCTCCTCTCAGTTGCAACGCAATCTTTTGCTCGCTCATAAATTAAGTAAGCTCGTAAGAGAGGAGCTATCAAACAAGGATTTTATAGAAGTATCTACCCCGGTTTTATATAAATCTACCCCAGAGGGTGCCCGGGATTTTTTAGTACCATCTAGAAATAAACCGGGTCATTTTTATGCTCTTATACAAAGCCCTCAAATTGTAAAACAATTATTGATGATAGGCAGTGTGGATAGATACTTTCAGTTAGTGCATTGTTTTAGAGATGAGGATTTAAGAGCGGATAGACAATTTGAATTCACACAAATTGATATGGAGATGAGTTTTGCCACAATGGAAGATGTTATGGAGATGAGTCAATATCTCGTGCAAAAAATATGGAAAAAATTTAAAAATCAAGATATAACATCTATCCCTATACTATCGTATCAAACAGCTCTTGATACTTATGGATCGGATAAGCCTGACTTAAGAAATCCTTTTAAAATGAAAGATATTAGTCAAGCAGTTAAAAATTCCGGTTTTAGGATATTTGAACAAAGCTTACAAGCAAAAGGTGTGGTAAAAGCCATAGCTGGACCCGACATAACTTATGCTAAGCATTTTAGCAACACCATGCTTAAAAAGTTAGAAAAATCTGTAAAAGATATAGGCTTAAGTGGTTTGTTATGGATTAAAGTAAAAGAGGATGGTAGTGGCTTTCACTCTTCTGTGGGTCAAGCTATGGAAAAATCTTTATTAAAAAAATGTTTTGAATGCAGCAGTTTTAACAAACCTTTAAAGCCACCTTGTGTGGTTTTTATTATAGCAGGGGATAAACTCACCATTCATCAAGCAGGAGAGTTTTTAATTAAAACTCTCATTTCGCATTTTCCTCAGTTAATTGATAAAAGTAAAGATCGTTTTGTGTGGATTAAAGATTTTCCGTTGCTAGAGTATGATACAACTTTAAAAAGATGGAAGGCAAAACACCACCCCTTTACTGCTCCCGTAGATAAGGATAAAGCCTCTTTATTAAAAGGGGAGGTGCAACAAGCTCAACCACTCACGGCTCAAGCTTATGATTTAGTTTGTAATGGTCAAGAATTAGCGGGGGGAAGTGTGCGTATTCATCAGCCAGAGTTGCAACGGGCTTATTTTAAAACTTTGGGTTTTTCTTCAGAAGAAATAGAGCAAAAATTTGGATTTTTTTTAGAAGCTTTAAGCTATGGCACACCTCCTCATGCTGGTATTGCATGGGGCTTTGAACGGTTGCTAATGATTTTAAGTGGTACTGAGCAAATTAAAGATGTTATAGCTTTTCCAAAAACCACTAGTGGGTTGTGTTTAATGTCCTCTGCCCCCTCTGTCCCGGAACGGGAACAACTCTTGGAGTTGGGTCTTCAGGTCTTGGATAAAAAGAGTCTCAAATAAAAACCCGGTATTTTCTAAGCCAGATAATTTATAAATAGCCTTTAATATTCTCCTAGGGTGTGAGTAACTAGAAGGAGCTTCGCGATCTAATATTATAAGATGGTTAATGCTTAAAGCTATCATTTGTCGAATGGTGTGTGTACTCCAAGAAGGAGCACCTATTTGAATCAGCATTTCTAAACGCCACAGAGCTTGTTTATGGTCAATGGCATGAATCGTACCTAAAGAACCACTATGCCCTGTGGCTAAAGCCATTAAAAGGTCTTTGGCTTCAGCCCCTCTGGTTTCTCCCATAATAATCCGATCAGGTCTCATTCTTAAACATTGTTTAACTAAATCAGCTTGTTCAATAGTGTTAAGGTTTGCATGAGGAGATGGTCGGGTGATAAGCTTTGCACTAAATTTATTTGGTAATATTAATTCACTACTATCTTCAATGGTGACGACTCGTTCATTGGGTAAAAGACTTTGTAAGCAAGCATTCAGTACAGAAGTTTTACCTGAACTAGTCGGTCCACAAATAAGAATATTGTTTTTTCGTTTAATAAGATTTTTAATAAGAGTGATAGCCCCTTCTGGTGCCCAATCTTGATTTTTTAATAAGTCAAAAGTCCAGGGAGTTTTAGGATGCCTTCTTAAACTTAAATGGAAAGGTACAGGTACAACTGGGTGTTGAGCAATATGGACTCTCCACTTTCTCCAATGTCCATCCGTAAACAGTTGTTTTAATGTTAGCACCATTTTACCCTCTTCGCAGATTTGATGAATAAAATTATTAAAAGTTAAAGTCGATAGAAAGTAATCATCTAGTTTTTTTAATTCTCCTCTTTGTTCATAACAGATTTGATCCTTCCCATTAATAATAATTTCTGAAACACTAGGGTCATTTATTAAGTTTTCTATAGGACCTAAAGAAAAAAATTCATTTATTAAGCGTTGGCGATACATTTTATTAGCTTGTTGTTTAATAACATTTTTCATTTCTTGTTGATTGGATTTTAATTGTGTGGGTTCTAGTTGAGACAAATGATTTTGAGGTTGGTTTTGTAAAATTTTAAACACTCGTTGAAATTCTTGTAATAGAGAATGACTTGTAGCAGATGATGGTGAAGAAGAAAGCAAAGTAGCACTCATAGATGCACCTTCTTAGCTGTAATAAAAATATTTAATTTTGTTTGGGCTTTTATATTGCCAGAATGAGATAAAAAATTATTAACAAGAGGAAGTTTATTTATAAGCCAGGGGGCTTGTTTGTTGTTTCCGCCTTGTTTTCTAATGAGAGTGGATAAAGCTAGTGTTTGTCCACTTTGCATTGTGATAGACGAATTAAAACTGTGAGATTGAATTTTTGGAGCAGAATGGGCTGATTGGATATGATTGACATCAGAAATATTAATACTTGTTTTAATGTGAATGTTTTTTTGTCTTCCCACTTTTGTGGTAAAAGTTAAACGTACTCCGTAAGATTTCCATTTTATACCTGTAGCACCTGTTTTAGGGTGGTAACTAGGGATAGGAACTTCTCCTCCAGAATGAAAATGAGCTTTTTGATTATGCTCGTTTAACAGCACAGCTTGAGCTAAAATGTGAGCCGTACCCTTATTTTCCATAGCTTTAAAAAAAGATAAACCTTTTTGAAAAGAGCGACTAAATAACTGAGTGATAAAATTATTTTCTGAAGATAAGGAAGTGTTATTTTTTTCTTCACCCCATAAAAAGTGATTATTAAGCGAAAAATGAGACCCTGTTTCTACTAATAATAATGTTAATTCTACAGTAGGGGGTAAAGGCAAAAGACTGGAATCTTGTTTTGTCAGTAAGCCATAGTGTTTAAAATGTTCTGTATACGCTTTAAAATAAGGATGAGACTTAGCAAGTGTTATAGAAAGAGGCTTATCATTCCAATCAATGTTTAAAAACTGTGTGGTATTGTTATGTCTTAATTTTGATTGATGTAAAATAGGAACCTGCTTTGCTAAAAAAGTATGCAAACTTTTTCTTATATCTATTGGAACTTTTGCCGAAAAGAAAAAAGCAATATTATGCTTAAAAGCAAATTGTATTAAACTTTTAAAGTCTTTGACCCTAAGAAGTAAGCCTGCAATATGAATTTGAAAATTTTTATTAAACAGGACTTTAACTTTAAGCCCCCATCTAGTTTTAACAAAGCTTTGTAATAGTTTAAAATGGTGCTTCGTGTTTGCAGGCAGTACCTGGATGTTATATAACTTAGACCCTACACTTAAAAATAACTTGCCCGTTTTTCGAGCTTGGATATTTAAAAAACGCCCTTCATCTATTATAGAAATAATTTTACCCTGGCTAAGCCATGTTTTTTCTAAACTTTTAGTTGGAATTTTAACCCTTTCTCCAGGTTGTAATATAATAACTTTTGCTAAACTATAAGCATTTTTACCATGTTGTGTTTTGCTCATAGAGTTTTGCCAAACAGATGTGGAAGGTGCATTTGATGTAGTAGCAGAACATATAATATTAGGAACTCCTATTATTTGCCCTATCTGAAATAATAAAAACCACAATAAAAACCAAAGATACATAATTTTTTACACCTTCCATAAATACTCCATGCAAAATAGAGTCCACAGTGTGTGGTGGGAGGCTTTAAAAATCCAAATTTTTACATTAAATTTAAGGACTTAAAAAAAATTCTTACAAAAAATGACATTATATTTTAAGAGCTTTTTAAGCTTAAAAAAGCAGAAGCTTTTTAGTGATTTTATGCGGTATGTTATTGAATGTTAATTGAATGGTTTTGGTATAAAATAGTTTTTAGTTCATTTCAACCTTTATAAAAGTTACTAAAAATGCCAGAGCTTTTAAGTTTAAAAAAAGTACAAAACTTTGCAAAAAAGAGTGTATTTTCGTCTGTAAGAACAGTGAAATCTGCTCGTATTCGTCGTTATTCTCCTTTACTTCGAATCAATACTAGACTTAAAATGGAAGGAAGAAAGTTTTTATCTCTTCTTCCAAAAAAAGCTTTTCCTGTGGTGTTTTTTGATCCTCAGTACCGAGGGATTTTAGATAAGATGAAGTATGGTAATGAGGGAAAATCCAGAGAGAAAAAAAGATGTAAGCTCCCTCAAATGTCAGAAAAAGATATTTTGCAGTTTATACAAAAAATTGATGATATACTCATACCAAGCGGGCATTTGTTTTTATGGATTGATAAATACCATTTGTGCCAGGGGTTTGCTAGTTGGTTTGTAGGTACTAGTTTAGATATTGTGGATTTGGTAACTTGGAATAAGAAAAAAATGGGTATGGGGTACCGTACAAGACGCATTTGTGAGTATTTAGTGATTTTACAAAAATTGCCAAAAAAAGCTAAAGGTGTGTGGAAAGTACATCATATAAGGGATGTGTGGGAAGAGGCTATAGAGAAAAAAACAAGCCATGTTCATGGCAAACCTGTAGGGCTACAAAGGGAGTTAATTTGTGCTGTTAGTAATAAGGGGGATATTATAGTAGATCCGGCAGCGGGCTGTTTTTCTGTTATGGAATCGGCAAGAAGTGTCGGTCGCCACTTTATAGGCTGCGATCTCAACGGCTAATGGATATATTATTAAAGTAACTTTTAATACAAATAAAAACTTTGGCAAAAAATAGTTATGAAATCAGCTTATAAGATAGCTATTGCAAATAGGGGTGAGATTGCGGTTCGTGCCATTCGTGCTTGTAAAGAGTTGGATGTCACCCCAGTACTCCTTTATTCATCTGCTGATAAAGATAGTTTAGCTTATAGATTGTGTGAAGAAAAAATTTGTATAGGAGATGGAGACCCCTTAAATAGTTATTTAAATATCTCTCATGTTATAAAAGGTACACTAAGTTGTGGGGCAAAAGCAGTTTATCCTGGTTATGGGTTTTTATCAGAAAGTGCTGACTTAGCTTTGGCTTTAGAAAATAACTCTTTAGTATTTATTGGACCCACAGTTACTTGTTTAAAATTGTTTGGAGATAAAGTAAAATCCAGACAAAAAGCGAAAGCTTTAAGTATCCCTGTACTTCCTGCAAGTTATAATCCCTCTTTAAAAGAGGCTCAAAAAATAGGTTTTCCTATAATGATTAAAGCTTTGCATGGCGGAGGAGGAAGAGGTCTTCGGGTGGTTTTTACAGAAAGTATGTGGACTGATGCTCTATCAACGGCGAAGAGAGAAGCAAAACTTGCCTTTGGAAAAGAAGATGTTTTTATAGAAAAATTTTTACCAAAGGCAAAACATATAGAAGTTCAAATTTTTGCCGATTCCAGTGGTCATATTCATTATCTTTTTAACAGAGATTGTTCTGTTCAAAGAAAGCATCAAAAAATTATTGAAGAAGCACCTGTTTCTTCTATCTCTTCTTCTTGCTTACAACAAATAAAAAATCTATCTATAAAACTTATGGAATCTGTATCTTACAAGCAAGCAGGAACAGTGGAGTTTTTATATCAAGACTCTCAATTTTACTTTTTAGAAGTCAATCCTCGTTTGCAAGTAGAATGCCCTGTTACAGAAGAAATACTAAAAATCGATTTAGTAAAAGCCCAACTGTTAACTGCTTTAGGGCATTTTCCTTTTATAGATAAAGGGTTTTTCCCTAAAGGGCATAGTATTCAGTGCCGGGTATATGCAGAAGATACCATAAAACAAGTGCCATTATTTGGCAAACTTCATACATGTGCATGGCCTGTTGGAGGGGTAGGCACGCGATTTGACATGGGTTTTGAATCAGGAGATAGTATTCCTGTTTTTTACGATTCTATGATTGGAAAAATTATTGTTTGGGGCGAAAATAGATTGCAGGCTATCAAGCGTATGCAAGAAACTTTAAAACAAGTTATTATTTTTGGTGTAAAAACAAATCTATCTTTCTTGCAAGATATGCTCTCTCACCCTCATTTTATAAAATCACATATCCATACTAACTTTGTAACTGATGAGTTTTTAAAATCATGGGAGGCACCATCTATTAGTTATATCGATTCAAAAGTCATAGATACTGTGTACTTATTAGCACAAAAAAAATTAACAACTCCTAAAACCTTTAATAACCCTTGGAAGGTGTTTTCTTAAACAGTTTTTTATAGTAATTTTTAAATATAGTTAAATACAATTAAAAAAAATAGGAATTAAACAGATAGGAATTAAAAAATGACACAACATGAAATAATAATAAAAACCCAAAGTTTTAATTTAAGAGTGCAACAAATAGAGCAATCAGTTTGGTTTCACTTTAAGGGTAGAACTTTTGTGCTTCCTGCTAAAAAAATTGTCAAAACACCTTTACCCACAAAGCCTCATCAGGGTTCTGCTTTTCCACAAGCTTTTAAAGAATCGACAAAAAAACAAACAAAGCAGATGACTATTTTATCCCCTATGCCGGGTAAAATTAGTAAAATTTTTGTTAAAAACGGAAGTTTTGTTAAAAAAAATCAATCACTCCTTGCTCTTTCAGCTATGAAGATGGAGTATAGTGTTAAAGCACCTTTTAAGGCTAAAGTTTTAAAAGTAAATGTTAAAGAAGGAGATATTGTAGCTATGGATCAAGTATTAATACATTTGGTGCATTTGGTGTAATGGAAAAATGAGCAAGGCTTTTGATATTGTAGAAGTGGGTTTAAGGGATGGCTTACAAAACACAAAGCAGGTGCTATCGGTAAAAGATCGCTACACTGTGGTTAAACAATTATCAAAGGCTGGGCTTAAAAGAATTGAGTTAGGTTCTTTTGTGCCACCTAAGCTACTACCTCAAATGCAAGATACCGATAAATTGACAAAAAAAGTGTTGCAAGCTCAAAATAAAGGAACACTACCTAAAGATATTATTTATTTTGCCTTTGTACCTAATGAGATAGGTTTTAATTGCTTAGTGGATAGTGGTTTAAAATATGCTTCTTTTTTTGTATCTTGCACGGAGGCTTTTTCTCAAAAAAATATTAACAAAAGTGTAAAAGAAAGTTTGTTAGATTTAAAAAAAATAGCTTTAAAGGCTAGGCGGTTAAAAATAAAATTACGAGTGTATATTAGTGCTACTTTTTATTGCCCTTATGAGGGTAAAGTATCCTTTGGTAAAGTTAGGGATTTAGCTCTTCGGATTTTACAAGAAGATGTATGGGAATTATCTCTTAGTGATACTGTGGGTGGGGCTGTGTATTCGGATGTTATGTCTCTTATGCATGTGTTAGATAAACAAGTGCCAAGGGCTAAAATAGCTTTTCATTTTCATAATACTAGAGGTTTGGCTTTAACCAATGTTCTAGCGGGAGTGCAATCTGGGGTTCGAGTATTTGATTCTAGTATTGGGGGTTTAGGAGGATGCCCTTATGCCCCGGGGGCAGGAGGCAATGTTGCAACAGAAGATTTGCACTATATGTTAAATAAAATGCGGTTTAAAACAGGTTTGGATATTCAAAAGCTTATAAAAACAACTTTATTTTTAGAAAAAAAACTGGGTAAAACATTAGATTCTAAGCTATCTCGTGCGAAATTTTTACTTTAATGAAATAGTAAAAATTTATTGACAATAACTTCAATGGATAGGACCTTATTTAAAGATTATGAAATTAAAGGCTCAAGATAATCCAGCAGGTATTCGGGGTTTAGCTTTTATAGAATATGCAAGCCCTGATCCTGGGGCTATCATATCCCTTTGGCAGGCTTTAGGTTTTGTGCATCAAAAAAAACACAAAACAAAACAAGTAGAGTTATTTATTCAAAATCATATTTATTTTGTTCTTAATAGAGAAAAAAGCTCTTTTGCTGAAAGCTTTGCTTTAGAGCATGGTCCGGGGGTTTGTGCTTTGGGTTTTCTTACTCAATCAGCTGATAAGGCTTTTGAGTGGGTACTCTCTCAAGGGGCAAAAGCTGTGCCGAAGGATGTGTCGCATAGCTTTCCCGCTATTTTTGGTATTGGGGGTTCTATTATTTACTTTGTAGATGAGGATATTTCTAACTTATTTTTAAAAAATACAGATACTGTTTCTTCTAATAAAAATTTACTAACTATAGATCATTTAACCCATAATGTTCCGTTGGGGGAAATGCAAAACTGGTGCGATTTTTATCATGAGTTATTTAATTTTACTCAACGGCGATATTTTGATATTCGTGGGGAACAAACAGGGCTTGTTTCTAAAGTGATGCGTTCTCCTTGCAATACCATAACTATTCCTATTAATGAACCAGCTGAAGGTATAGCAGGTGAAAAATCACAAATTAAAGAATTTATAGATGAATTTAAAGGGGCAGGTGTACAACACATTGCCTTAAGTTCAAAAGATATTATACATTCTGTTAAAAATTTGCGTCTAGAGGGCTTAGATTTTTTAAAAGTGCCTATGACTTATTATGAAAACTTAGCTCAAAGGTGTCCTAATATAAAAGAAAGTTACGATCAATTACAAGAGCAACAAATTTTAGCTGATGGGGATGACAAGGGTTATCTTTTGCAAATTTTTACTAAAAATGTTATTGGTCCTTTGTTTTATGAAATTATCCAAAGGCATCATCATGATGGGTTTGGAGAAGGTAATTTTAAAGCCCTTTTTGTAGCTATTGAAAAAGATCAAATGCAAAGAGGTTATTTGTCAAAATAATATTATGCTCTATTATCAACAAGGTCTTATCCATAAACAAGCTCATAAAGCCATCCCCAATCATTGTTATGAAGAAGAACAAGGAAGGGGTGGGTTTTATGGACCGGCATCCCATTTACTGAAAAAATCTCCTCCTACTAGGTGGAAACATATTGAAGGTCCTTTAAAGCCTAGGATGTACTATCTTAATAAATTACAAGCTAACACCAAACAAGTGTTGCTTTTTAATAAGTCATTAAAAGTGCTTTATTGGAAAGCACCTGCTTGTGCTTTACCATCTTTTGGTTTGAGAAATGCTGATGGGGATTTAGTTTATTTTTGTCATAAAGGGGAAGGGGAGATTTTTACAGAATATGGTTTACTCCCTTTTTATGAGGGATGTTATGTGGTGGTTCCTAAAAGTATTGTACATTCTTTTTGGATAAAAACAAAGAGTGAGTTTTTTATTATTGAAAGTCGCTGTGGGTATTTTAACTTTCCTAACAAAGCCTTACTGGGGCAAACAGCTCTTTTTGATTTACCTGTTTTAAAAAAGCCTAATCTTTCTTTGCAACAGCTAAGGCAAAAAGAAAACAATATAAAAGTATGTACAATTAAAGTGCAAAAAGAAGATGAAATAACTACTTTTTCTTATGATAATGACATTTATGATGTTGTAGGGTGGAGAGGGCATTTGTTCCCTTTTGTTTTAGATATAAAAGATATTATGCCGGTGATGAGTCATCGTGTGCATCTACCCCCTAGTGTGCATAGTACTTTTGTTACAAAAGATTTTATAATATGTTCTTTTGTCCCCAGACCCTTGGAATCTGATAAAGATAGTTTAAAAGTGCCTTTTTATCATCAAAATATAGATTATGATGAAGTGCTATTTTACCATGCCGGAGAGTTTTTTAGCCGAGATAATTTGGAAAGCTCTATGATGAGCTTGCATCCTGCGGGTTTTCCCCATGGACCCCACCCACAAGCTTTTAAAGAGGTTATAAACAAAAAACATACAAATGAATATGCTGTGATGATTGATTCTCATTTTCCTCTTAAAAGAGCGTCTTATTTAACCGATATAGAATTAAATAACTATTGGAAATCATGGGGAAATCATGGAGGGGATTTTTTAGTCAAATGATTTTATCTCCTCAACAAGCCATGTATCAAGCTATAGAATACGCTAAAAAAGGTGTAGGGTTTGTAGCTCCTAACCCTCCTGTTGGTTGTGTTATTTTAGATAGTCAGAATAAGTTATTATCTTGTGGTTACCATTCTGGTTTAGGAAAAGATCATGCAGAAGTGTCTGCTTTAAAAAAAATTAAAGATAAAAAAAAATTAAAAAATGCATCAATTTTTATTACTTTAGAACCTTGTTGTCATCAAGGTAAAACCCCTGCTTGTGCACAAACACTTGCTCGCTATCCTTTTAAAAAACTTATTTATGGCTCTACCGATCCGTTCACTAAAAAGAAAGGCTTAAAACTATTACAAAACAAAGGCATAGATGTTACAAAGAGTGTTTATTATAAAGATGAGTTAGAAAGTTTGATCGAACATTTTAAGTTTAGTTATATACATAAAAAACCTTTTGTCAGTGTCAAAGTGGCTACTAGTTTAGATGCTATCATGTCTTTAAACAAAAAAAGGAGTTCTCGAAAAATCACTCATTTAAAAAGTAGAAAATATGTACATGTTTTACGCATGCAGCATGGGGCTATTTTAATAGGGGTTAATACTTTAAAAAAAGATAACCCTAGGCTCAATATTCGGCTTAAAAAAATTAAAATTAAAAATAAAGTTATTATTTTAGATCCTCATGGTCAAAGTGTATCTTTTTTACTTCAAAGTCGATTATTGAAAACTCATTTGCAAAAAAATATTTTTATTTTTTGCTCTCAAATACCTACTGTGCCGTTTGGTTTAAAAGCTATTCAATGGCGACAGATGAAGTTTCGTAAAAACAGTTTTGTTCTTTCAGCTTTATTGAAAAAGCTTTATGATGAGGAGGGTATAACTTCTTTGTTAGTGGAAGGCGGGGCTTTTTGCATTTCACAGTTTTTACAGCAAAAGATGGTGCAACGGCTTTATTGGCATGTAGCTCCTCGTATTTTGGGTTCAGGTTTGCATTTTGCTGAATATTTCAAAGCAAAAAGTTTGTCTCAAGCTCCTTTTGTGGATAAAATACAAGTAAAATCTCTTTTTCCTGATTTAATTTTGGAAGGAAATTTAAAATTTTTTAACAGGTAATTTTTAAACAGTGAATTTTTAAAAGGTAGGTTATAATGAATGTAAAAATACTATCTCATACGGCAAAACTGGCATGTTTGCATTTAAATCAAAAAGAAAAAGAAGAATTCAGTTCTCAACTAAGCCTTGTTTTTGAGTATTTTAATAAAATGATTTCTTACCCTGTACCAGATAATTTAGAGCCTTTAGTAGACCCCCTAGATGGTTTAAGACCAACCCCTGCACCTTATCGTACTGATGAAACACTGATAGACACTTTGGATTTAACGAAGCCCTTGTTAGCTTTAGCACCAGAATTATTAGGGCAAGAATATGTAGCACCAGAAATAGGAAATGAATAAGTATTTTAATATGTGATTTTAGTATGAAAGAAGTTTTATCTTATTCTTTATCACAAATAAAGCAAGGTTTTAAGAAAAAAGATTTTTCTGTCAAACAGCTTTGTCAGTTTTATTTAGATCGTATACTTAAGTATAACAGTGCTTTTAATGCTGTTATTTGTACTAATAAACAAGCCTTAGTGAGGGCAGAATTTATTGATAATAATTTTGATAAATATCAAGATAAAGCTTTGTTTGGAGTACCCGTATTATTAAAGGATGTGTTTTGTACAAAAGGGCTTTGTACAACAGCTGGGTCTAAAATGCTTGCTAATTTTATACCTCCTTATTCGGCAGAAATTGTACATCGATTAGAAAATGCCGGGGCTATCATTTTAGGTAAATGCAACCAAGATGAGTTTGCTATGGGTAATAGTAACGAAACATCTTATTTTGCCAAAGCATATAACCCTTGGAACAAAGCTTATGTTCCGGGAGGTTCTAGTGGTGGGTCAGCTATAAGTGTGGCTATGGGGCTTAGCCCTGTGTCCATAGGTTCTGATACTGGAGGGTCTATCAGGGGTCCTGCAGGCTTTTGTAATGTGGTGGGAATAAAACCCACTTATGGAAGGGTTAGTCGTTATGGGATGATTGCTTATGCTTCTAGTTTAGATCAAGCAGGACCTTTGACCAATACAGTAGAAGACAGTGCTTTAGTATTAGAAGTATTATCAGGTTGGGATGCTAAAGATAGTACTTCTTTAAATGAAAAAGTGCCAAGTTGGCGTAAAAACCTCACATCTCAGAGTAAAACTGATTTAACTTCTTTTCAAATAGGGCTTTATTTAGGTCCTCATCCAAAAGATTTATCTAAAGATGTCAGGGAAGTCTTACAACATGTTTGTTCTTTATTAGAAAGGGCCGGGGCTAGTATTACTCCTTTAAAAATACCTTCTTTAGAAGTAGCAGTCCCTGCTTATTATTTAATTTCTACTAGTGAGGCTTCCAGTAATTTAGCTCGTTATGATGGGATAAGATATGGGTATCGACCTAAAATGGAAGAAAATAAAAAACTAAAATCCCAAGAATTTTATAGTCACACTAGGGCAGAAGGTTTTGGTCAAGAGGTAAAACGGCGAATTTTAATGGGTACTTTTTGCCTGTCTCATGGATATTATGACAAATATTATAACAAAGCTTGTAAGCTAAGGCATTTTATTCGAAATGAATTGATAAAAGTTTTACCTTCAAATACTTTGTTGATAAGTCCTGTTTCATCTACTCCTGCTTGGAAAATAGGACAAGCCCCAGCTGGCTCTTTAGAATCTTATATTAATGATCAATTTACGGTCCCTGCTAATTTAGCAGGTATGCCAGCACTTTCTGTACCTGCGGGGTTTTCTTCTCAAAAGGGGTTGCCCATTGGAGTGCAACTTATGGCGACCCATTTTAATGAACAAGCTTTATTTGATGTGGCTTATTTCATTCAGAATAAATTAAAAATTCAGTTTAGGAGACCGAATGTCTAATCCTTCATGGCAAACTTTTATTGGTTTAGAAATTCATGCTCAACTATTAACTCATACAAAGTTATTTTCTTCTGATGGTGCGTCTTTTAGTGAAAAGGCTAATACTCATATTCATCCTGTGAGTTTAGCTTTGCCTGGTGTTTTACCTGTATTAAATGTTAAGGCTTTAGAATATGCTATTCGTACAGGGCTTGCTTTTAACTGTCATATTAATAAAAAGAATATTTTTGCCCGGAAAAATTACTTTTATCCTGATTTACCTAAAGGCTATCAAATTTCTCAACATGACATGCCACTATGTGAAAAAGGTTATGTGGAATTTGAATGTGAGGGGCAAAGGCAAAAGGTGCGTATTAGGAGAGTGCATATAGAAGAAGATGCAGGGGGTTTGCGTCATAAGGCTTATTCTTCTTTAGTGAATTTTAATCGAGCGGGGGTGGCTTTAATAGAAATAGTGACAGAGCCAGACATTCGATCACCTAGGTCAGCGGCAAGCTTAGCTCGTATGGTGAGAGATATTTTAAGGTACATTAATGTGTGTGATGGTTCCTTAGAAGAAGGCTCTCTTCGTTGTGATTGTAATGTGAGTGTCAAAAAGTCTCATGATTCTTCTTTAGGAGTAAGAACAGAGTTAAAAAATATTAATTCTTTTAAATTTATTGAAAAAGCTTTAAACTATGAGGTGAAAAGACATATTTCACTTTTAAGTGAGGGTCAGACACTCACCACACAGACCCGACTTTATGATTCAGCAAAAAATAAAACTTTTGCTATGCGATCAAAAGAAACAGCAGGGGATTATCGCTACTTTCCTGATCCTGATTTGTTGCCAGTGGTGTTGACAAAGGATGAGATAGAATCTCAAAAAAAACATATCCCAGAGCTTCCTATTCAAAAATGGGACAGGTTTCAAAAAGAGTATCATTTATCTTCAGCCCATGCGACTATTTTAGTTCAACAAAAAGAGCTAGCACAGTACTTTGAACAATTAGTAAAAATTGTACCAAAATCTTCACATTTAGCTGTTAATTGGTTAATTAACGAACTATTAGCTGTTTTAAATGAGAGTAAAATATCACTTACAAAATCTCCTGTTAGCCCTCAGCAATTAGGAAAGATGATTCAGTTTATTGAACAAAAAATTCTGTCGGGTAAAATGGCAAAAAAAGTATTTGCTCAAATGTGGAAAACAGGTAAGGATTGTGAGCTTATTGTTAATCAATTAAATATCAAGCGTATTAGTGATGACAAAACATTAATAGCTATGATTTTAGATATTATAAACCAATATCCACAGCAGGTAGAAGAGTATAAAAAGGGAAAGAAAAAACTATTTGGTTTCTTTATAGGCAAGATAATGGCACAAAGTCGGGGTCAAGCTGACCCAGAGAAGTTAAGTACTCTTTTAAAACAAAAACTAGACTCTGGACTTTAAATTATTTTGAAAAAACATTGCTGTACTTTATACCAGTTTATAGTGTTTGATTATAAACTATAGTCTAGTTTATAAATGAAATATATTAGACTATAGGTTCGTATCTTGTTTTAATAAAATAATAAGGAAAAAATAAGGGAATACACCATGGAACACATATTATGAAAAAATACTTAAACTTAGCATATTTAATTATGATCGTAAGCTTTCTGCCGGCTTGTTCTTTATTCCGGGGGGCTACACCTTCTGCTTCTCCTGATGGTGCTGAAAACAGCACGGAACTGGGATCTTCCATAAGTGGTGAAGATACTCCATCGGAATCTAGTGGATTAGATGATTCAGATGTGGATGATGAGGATATAGAATATATTGATGAAGAAGATTTAGAAATAGTAGATATTATAGAAGAAGATGCTGAAGAAGAAGAAAACCTTAAGGAAAACCCACTCGAGTCTGATACTGCTTTAGAAGCTGGGGATTCCATACCAGAATCGCAAGAAGATGCATCTATCCATTCTGCTACTACTTTAGATGAGGATCAAAATACTCCTTTTCCGCCTCAAAATAGTTTGGAAACAAGAGAAAATACAGCTTCTACAAAAGGGGTAAAAAAATGGATTCCATTAAAAAAGATTAAAACCACACCTTACAAAGCTTACAATACGCTTGTAAATACTGTCTATATTGCAAGGCCTAAGGATACGATTTCTTCTATTTCTCATAAAATTTTTGCTGAAGATCGATCTGAAACGCTTTACACATTGAATCCTTATTTAAAAAACAGAACATTGAAAGTGGGTGATAAAATTTACTATCCATCATTAAATCATCCCGATAGGGAAGATAAAATTTTGTTTTATTTTGAAGATAAAGGTGTGCCAGCTAAGTCTTATACTATTGAGAGTGGAGGAAATATTAGAAAAATTGCTACTCTTTTATTAGGGCATGCAAATAGTTGGAAAGAAATTTGGGCTACTAACCCAGGGCTTATTTCCAAAACTCAAGTAGAACAAGAAGTTATAATTAAATATTGGGAAGTTGGTGCTGATGAAAACACTACTCTATCTGATGTGTCTTCTGCTAATAAAGAAGAAGTAGCTGTTGGGGAAGGAGAGCTTGAAAGCAGTGGATTAGATGAATCAGAAGCCAAAGCTTATGATAATGCAGAGCTTGCAAATAATTCCGAAGAAGCTCGTGGTCCTTTAGAAGATCAACCGGCAAGCTCCTTACCACCTCCTCTACCCCCTGATGAAGAAGAAGAAAAAGAGGAAGGAGGTGGTGATTCCTATAGCTCTGATATCAACTCTCATCAAAAAGAAGCAACTGCCGGGGTATTGGCAAAACTTCGCCAACTTCCCGTTACCACTATTTTATTAGCCTTAGTGGCACTTATTTTATGTATTTTAACCTTTATCGTTATTAAAAAACGCAAAAAAAAGGTAGAATATGACTATACTGCTACGAATTTTGAGATTGATGATCAATAAAAAAGTAAATAAAATCATAAAAAAACTTGAAAAAAGTTTAAAAAATGACAATAATATCTATGGATTGTTATAATTTAAGAGCTTTTAAAGCATTAGTGTAGTAATAAGATGCAATAATAAGTAAATAATACATCGTTATTTTAATTTCTTTAGGTTATTTTATTTTTTTGAGGTTATTAAAATCTGGTAAATCAAACATGAGAGTAAGGTTGATCCTTTTAAAATAAGTATGAGTCGTTTAGAATCAGATAAGCACAAAATGTCTTCTATGAAAAAAGGGGGAGACTATTCTATTTATGGGGATAGAAAATCTCGCAGATCCTCTTTATCTCATACAGGTAAGCCTCGTTATCGAAACAACAATAATTATAATGATAATAATCGGAACAGACTTCCTAGGGAAGATTCTCCTACCTCTATGTTACATCAAACAGAAGTGGATTTATCAGATATTTCTTTAACAGAGCAAGAAAGAAAAGATTTAGATTTTAAAAATTTACGCTCTAAAGATATTAGAGAAATTATAGCCTTAGCTCTTAAGCTTAAAATAGAAAACCCTGCCGGGCTTAAAAGGCAGGATATGGTGTTTGAGATTTTAAAAAGAGCTTCTTTATTAGGGGATATTTATGGTGAGGGGGTTTTAGAGATTTTACCAGATGGGTATGGTTTTTTACGCTCTCCGGATTATAATTATTTACCTGGGATTGACGATATTTATGTTAGTCATTCTCAAATTCGAAAGTTTGGTTTAAGAACAGGAGATAGTTTAACAGGTACAATGCGTCCTCCTAAAGCAGGAGAGAAGTATTTTGCTATTTTAAAACCAGATAGTATTAACTTTGAATCAGCGGATCGTTCTAAAGAAAAGATTTTATTTGATAATCTCACCCCTATTTATCCAAAAAATCGTTTAATATTAGATTGGAATCCAGCAGAATACACCACTCGAGTGGTGAGTTTAATGTCTCCATTGGGTAAAGGGCAAAGGGCTTTAATTGTAGCACCCCCCCGGACAGGTAAAACTATGTTATTGCAAAATATTGCAAATGCTATTTCTCACAACAATAAAGAAATATATTTAATTGTACTGCTTATTGATGAGCGTCCGGAAGAGGTTACTGATATGCAAAGGCATGTTAAAGGGGAAGTGGTATCTTCTACTTTTGATGAGCCACCTATTCGCCATGTACAGGTTTCGGAAATGGTGATAGAAAAAGCTAAACGATTGGTAGAAAATAAAAAAGATGTCGTGATTTTATTAGATTCACTTACTAGATTGGCCCGGGCTTACAACACGGTTATCCCTCCTTCTGGTAAAGTATTATCAGGTGGGGTGGATTCGAATGCTCTTCATAAGCCAAAGCGGTTTTTTGGTGCCGCTCGTAATATAGAAGAAGGGGGTAGTCTTACCATTGTAGCTACTGCTTTAATAGATACAGGTTCTAGAATGGATGAAGTGATATTTGAAGAATTTAAAGGTACGGGTAATTCAGAAATTCATTTAGACAGAAAACTTATGGAAAGAAGAATTTTCCCTTGTATGGATATCAACAAATCAGGCACTAGGAAGGAGGAATTACTCGTTCAAGAAAACGAGCGTAACCGCTTACTCATTTTGCGTAAAGTTTTAGCTCCTATGAATGTTGTGGATTCTATGGAATTTTTACTAGATAAATTAAGAAAAGCTAAAACCAATCAAGACTTTTTAAACAATATGAGCAGTTAATTTTATAATGTTTAAAAAACTTGAGACGATGAAAGTTCGTCACCAATATTTGACAAATCAATTAAAAGATCTATCAAAAAACTTAAGTTTAGAAAAAAAACAAGAAATGTTGAAAGAATATTCTTATCTTTCAAAAATACTTAAACCTTATGACGAGTACAATATGCTTCAAAAAAGTATTTTAGATTGTAAAAAAATTGCGGAAAGTAAAACAGAAGATAAAGAACTTATTGCTTTAGCTTTACAAGAGATGGAACAATTAAAAGCTCAAGAGCAAGAAATATTACAACAGCTTAAAAAGTCATTATTACCAGTAGACTCTTTAGATAAAAAAAATATTATTATGGAATTTCGGCAAGGGGCAGGGGGGCATGAGGCAGCTTTATTTTGTGAAGAGCTATTTACTTTGTATGCACATTTTGCTCAAAAAAACTCTTGGGTTTTAGAGATTTTATCTTCTAGTTCAGGGGGCAGTGGAGGCTTTAGAGAGCTTATTTGTTCACTTTCTGGCTCTTGTGTTTATTCTCATTTGAAATATGAAAGTGGTGTGCATCGAGTGCAGAGGGTGCCTCGCACAGAATCGCAAGGGCGTGTGCATACCTCTACAGTGACATTAGTTGTACTACCTTTAGTGGGAGAAAAAGAAGTTTTAGTAAAACCCAGTGATATTAGAGTAGATACTTTTAGATCTAGTGGAGCAGGAGGGCAGCATGTCAATACCACCGACAGTGCTGTACGCATAGTGCATTTACCAACGAAAATTACAGTACAATGTCAGGATGAAAAATCTCAACATGCTAATAAAGAAAAAGCCATGAAAGTGCTTTATGCTAGGATTTATGATCAACAAATTAAACAGCAAAAAGATAAAGAATCTAAATTACGACTGGGGCAAATGGGAACAGGGGATAGGTCAGAAAAGGTGCGTACTTATAATTTTCCACAAAATCGTGTGACTGATCACCGCACTAACTTAACCATACATCATATTAGTGAAATTATGAAAGGCAATATTGAAGGTTTTATTGAAGCTTTAAAACTACAGCATGCAGAAAATTGGTTAGCTATTAATTAAGAGTTTTTATTTTAGGTTTAACAATGACTTTTAAAACACTTGTTAGTACATTAGGATCAAAATCTTGTTATTTAAAGCCGTTAGATAAAGAACTGTTATTATGTCATATTTTAAAATGTCGTAGAGAAAATCTCATCACTAAGTGGGATACCACTGTACCTTTAAAGGTTGTGAATCTTTACAAACAATTATATTTTTTAAGAATGCAAGGTGTGCCATTGGCATATCTTTTAGAAAGAAAAGAATTTTATAATGATACATTTTATGTCACGCCTGATGTATTGATTCCTCGCCCGGAGACAGAAACTTTAGTGTCAGCAGTGTTAAAAGTAATAAAAAACTCATCACTTAAAAATAAAAAAATTAATATTATAGATTTTGGTTGTGGCAGTGGATGTATAGGGCTTTCTTTGTTAAAACACCTTCCTAAATCTTATTTAATAGCTGTGGATAAAAGTATTAAAGCTTTATTTGTCGCTCAAAAAAATGCTAAGAATTTAGCTTTGTTAAACCGGGTAACTTTTATTAATAAAGACATTTCTTTACTTAAAAAATCTCATTTACCCTTAAAATTAAAAAATAATATCCCTATTATTGTAGCCAACCCTCCTTATGTGAGCTTAAATGATAAACATTTAGAATGGCAAGTTTATCAATTTGAACCATTAGAGGCTTTACTTTCTCCTCAAAAGGGTTTATGGCATATTCATTGTTGGTTGCAAAAAGCCTGTGAGCTTCTTAAAACAGAGGGTTTTTATTTTTTTGAGTTAGGTAAAGGGCAGTACACACAAATAAAAGCTCTTTTTTCAAAAAAGTTTTATCAATACGAAACTTTTAAAGATTTATTAGGGATAACACGTGTTGTTTGTATGAAAAAAACCAAAACTCATTAAGGATCATCATGGATAAAATTATTATTAAAGGGGGTGCTACATTAAAGGGGGAGGTCACAGTTAGTGGGTCTAAAAATGCTATTTTACCTTTAATGTTTTCGACCCTTTTAGCTAAGGGCAAGCATGTATTCCATAATGTACCTGATTTAAAAGATGTGCATACCACTTGCCAGTTATTACAATACTTAGGGTGTCAGATAAAAAAAACAGCTTCCACTGTCATTATTAATCATAAAATTTTACGCTCCTATAAAGCACCTTATAATTTAGTAAGGCAAATGAGGGCAGGTATTTTATCTTTAGGACCACTTATTGCTCATTATAAAAAAGCCGAGGTGAGTCTACCGGGTGGGTGTGCTATTGGTACCAGACCTGTCCATTGGCATGTCAAAGGCTTGCAAACTATGGGGGCTGACATTGATACAAAAAAAGGTTTTTTATCAGGGAAACTCGTTAAAAATTCTTCTCGTTTAAAAGGAGGAAGAATTCTTATGGAGTATCCTTCCGTGGGGGTGACAGAAAATCTTATGATGGCAGCATGCCTTGCTCAAAACCCTAGTGTGATTGAAAATGCTGCCAGAGAACCAGAAATCGTGGACTTAGCTTTTTATTTACAAACCATGGGGGCTGACATTAAAGGGGCAGGAACAGATAAAATCACTATTCAACCTGTAGATTGTTTAAAACCCGGAGAACATAAGGTGATGCCCGATCGCATTGAAGCAGGAACTTTGTTATTGGCAGGGGCTATTACAGGAGGGGAGCTTTTTATTAAAAATACCAAAGCTCGGGATTTAACAGCTCTTATTTTAAAATTACAAGCTTCGGGCTTTCATATTACTATAGCAAAAGATGGAGTAGGACTTTCTTCTACTAAAAATATTCCACAAGCTGTAGATATTACTACTAGACCTTACCCAGGTTTTCCTACTGATTTGCAAGCTCAATTTATGGCTTTGTTGACACAAAGCGATGGAGTAAGCCTTGTGACAGAAAATATTTTTGAAAATCGTTTTATGCATATTCAAGAATTAGTACGCTTAGGAGCTGATATTCAATTAAATGGTCATACAGCTCGTGTGTTAGGTCCTCAAAGGCTTCAATCAGCACCCATTACAGCTACTGATTTGCGGGCCAGTGCTTGTCTTATTTTAGCCGGCTTAGTGGCAAAAGGAGAAAGTGTTTTACAAAGAGTGTACCATTTAGATAGAGGGTACGCATTTTTAGAAAAAAAATTAAGCTCTTTAGGAGCTTATATTAAAAGAATATAAATATAGACTATAGTCTTATTTGGTGAAATATTTTAATATAAATTAAAATAAAATATTAGATTTTAAGTGGTATTATATGGTTAACTAAACAAGTAATGATGAATAATATTAATTTTTTTTATTTATTAAGTGTATTAGTTTTAAGTAGTGTTGTAGCATGTTGGGTAGGCTGTAATAGTCAATCAGGTCAGTCAGAAGTAGTTAATAGTTGTAGCAATCAATCTAGTGTAAATAAGGGGCGTGATAATCAAGATGGACCAGCAATAGCTAGTAGTTGTGATATTAATCAATTACCGCAAGGGGTATCTTTAGATTTAGTTAATAATCTCTCTAGCTCTGCTTGTAATCAAAAAATGAGAGATAATTTTTGTGTAGAAATAGCTAATTTAAGTCAAGTACTATCTTGTCAGGAATTAAATCAACATATTAAAAATATGATGAATAATATTAACTGTCAAAATTAGGAGGAGATAAATGTTTATTAAAATAAAATTTATTATTATTGTTTTTATGAGTGTTTTTGTGTTTTTCACTCAAGGTTCTTTATTAACGGATGAGAATATTGTAGGCACTTATGCTTTTTTAGGTACGGCTTGGTGTGTGGACCCTCCCTTAAAAACAGGTATCGATCCTGATAAAACAGCTTTTGATATTAATTCTCATATTTCTGTTAGCGACAATGTGCATGGGGTGTCTCAAAGTGTGATTAGAGTGCATCGTGGTGGGTCGGCTTCGATGTATATGGTGAGAAATGGTAGGACCTCTTCAGAGGAGGGTTTATGGGAAATTGTGGAATCAGGTAGACAGTTGAAGCTTGAGAATTCCTCTGGAAAGTTATATTTAGAATATATTGGTGATCTTTCTTCTGGTAGTATCGTTCTTGCCATAGGTGAGGGAGCAAAAGAAGGTGAACAAATATGTGATCCTAAGTGGTATATGTACCCTTTCTCTAAGATTGAGTAAAGATTGTGATAAGTTATTAAAATGGATAAAGATCAATTATGGCTTGTTAAATATAGTCACAATAGGGTGCGAGGTCCTTTAAGTACCGAAGATATTATCGATTTTATTCAAGAATCAAAAATAGTAGGAGAAGAATTTATTGCTAAATACCCTAATGGCAAGTGGCAATCTATTGCCTTGCATCCTGTGTTTTATGATCATTTGATGGCACAACTGTCTCAAAAAAAAAACACTTCCTCGCCTGTTCCTTCCTCTTCTACTGATTTAGTTAATTCCTCCTCCGTTTCATCTTCTGATAAAACAGCTTCTATTACAGAAATAGCAGATTTAAAGTCATTAAAAAGTTTAAAGAAAGAAAAGTCTTCTACTTCTTCAATACCAAAAAAAAAGAAATTTGTTTATAAAGTAAAACCTGTGGTGTCTGTTTCTCATTCCGATTCTTCTCATTCTTCGGATACTTCTTCACCTGTAGAAGAGCAAGAGTATGAAGAAGAAAGTGCACCCGTTGGCATCTATCACCAGTTTCAAAAATGGAAACGAAAAATTATCATTATGTTATCCTTAATAATAGGGGTTGTGGTTTTAATCAATATTGATTCTAATGAATCCACAGATTTTGTACAACTTAAAGCACCTAAGTGGAATAAAACTGCCTTATCTCAAAAAGCCGTTAAGCACTTTAAGCGACAAGGTATTTTATTTTATTTAAAAAGTGATTTTACAGGTTATGTACAAGCTCAAGAAAAACTACTTAAAGCCGTAGAGGGAGATAAACGCAACACAGAAGCTATGGTGTTTTTGTGTTTAACTTATTTAGAGCTATGGCCTTTTTCTAAAAAAGATTTTAAAAATGCTAGAGTGGTAGTTACTGTTTTACAAATGCTATCTCAAAAAAATACCAGTGGTGTACGGTCAGCTGTTTGTCAATCAGTAGAGTCTTTTATTAAGGGAGATTATGGTAGAGCTAAAAATATTGTTGAAAGTGCTCTCAATAGCTCTTTAAGTGAGAAAGATGCTTTCCTTTCATCTTTTTTTTATTATTTAAAAGCTCTTTCACTTTATTATATGAAAGATTATTCCACAATGAATATGTATTTGGATTCTGCACAAAAAATGAGTCCTCATTGGCTCCGTCCACAGATTTTAAATGCTCAGGCTTTGTTGAAACAAAATAAACAATCAGAAGCTTTGGTGGTTTATAATCATATTTTACGCAAAAACCCTCATAATAAACTTGCCCTCCTTCAAGCGGGTTTAATAGAATATAGAAAATTTCGTAAAATAGATAAAGCTCAAAAACTATTTACGAAAGCTTTAAAAAAACCGGAACGCGTATTAGATGATATTTTATCTCATACTTATTTAGCTTTAGCTGAAATAGCTTTGGGTAAAAATCAAACTGATCAAGCCTTAATCTATGCTCGTAAGTCTTACAGTTATAACCCACTTAATAAGACCAGTACACAGCTTATTGTTAAATTAGGAGGTAAGCAAAAATTAAAGCAAATAAAAATTAGAGGATCGCAATTAGTGGAACAAGGTGATCAGTTATTACTTAATAAAGATATTCGTAAAGCTATTTCTTATTATGAAGAAGCTTTTAAAATAAGTAGAGGGCAAAACTCTATTGCTGCTTTAAAAGCAGGTAAAGGTTTTTTTATGTTAGGTTTATTTTCATCTTCTTTTAGTTGGTTAAAAAAATCTATTGATGCAGACCCTTATGCAATGGAACCTTATATTGTCATGTCTAAGTATTATTTAAAACGATATGATTTTAAAAGTGCAGAGAAAATTCTCATACTCGCAGGGCGTAAATCTCCTGGTAATTATGAAATACTCACAGCTTGGGGGTATTTAAATCTTAAGCGTAAAGCTTATGACATGGCTATTAAATATGCTAAGCGATCACTAAAATTATATGAAGCACATGTCGATTCATTAGTTGTACTATCTAAAGCCTATATGTATTTAGGAAAAATTAATGAATCTTTTGTGTTTGCCACTAAAGCTAAAGAAGTAGAGCCTAATAATATTTTAGTGCAGATTAATTATGCTAGAGCTTATGGAGCTTTATATGGTGTGGATTCTGCTGTCCATTATTTTTATGAATTGATAGCTAAAACCCCAGATATTATAAAATATCAAATGGAATTGGTTAAGTATTTATTTGAAGATGAAAGATACCCAGAAGCTGTAGATAAGTTGCAAACTGTTATTGATCAAGACCCTCGCACTCCGGAGGCTTATTTTTACTTAGGGCGTATTTTTATGAAACAAAAAAGTTATTTATCTGCTGATAATGCTTTTTTGCAAGCAGCTATTTATTTTCCCACGAACTCTCAAATTGCTTTTTATATAGGTAAGTTGCGACTGAAGGAAAAAAAGTTTCCAGAAGCTGAAAAATACTTTTCTAAAACATTAGTTTTAAACCCTCTTTATCCCAAAGCAAATTATTATTTAGGAAAAACAGCTTTTTTACAAAAAAAATATCAACAAGCCATAGAATTTGCTAAACAAGAAATAAAAATCAATCCTTTGGTTCCCGATTCTTTTGTGCTGATAGCAGGCTCTTATGAAAAATTAGGCTTTTTTAAAAAATGTGCTAAAGCTTACCAACAAGCTATTTTGCAAAATGCAGAAGATTTAAGCTTATATGTTAATACTGCTAGGTGTTATAAAAAATCAGGCTTGTTGGATTTAGCCGTGGCTATATTAAACCGAGCTAAAGGTTCTCAAACTTCTGCTTCTCGTAGTGGAGACCCTGCTCTGTATAAAGAATTAGGCTCTATTTATGAATTACAAGGAGTGTCTTTAGAGGCTGCTGAGGCTTATTGTAATTATTTAAATCTTGTACCTAATGCTGTAGATAAAAAAGCTATCCAAACAAAAGTAAAAAAAATGGAACAAAAAACGGGAAAAAAATTTACAAATTGTGGATGAAATACTGCCTATAAATTGGTAAGAAGGTAAGAGCTATGAGAAATAAAATTTTAAGATTTTCTTTAATATTGTTTAAATTAATCTCAAGTGTTCTGGTGGGCTTTTTCTTTTCTATTTTAGGGAAGGTTTTAATAGGCTATAGCCACTTTTCTTTTATGTTTATATTTTTAACGGTATTTTTTGCTTTTTTTAATTTAATCGCTCGGTTACAATTTTTAGGAATTTTTTTGGTAGATATATTGTTTATTGTAATAATTGGCATGGCTCATTTATATATTATGACAGCTTATAATAGTTGAAAATGTATGACCCTGATAAAAAGGAGAGGTGGCAGAGCGGTTGAATGCATCGGTCTTGAAAACCGACAGACCCTTTCGGGTCTCGTGAGTTCGAATCTCACCCTCTCCGCCAATTTAAAAAAATGAAAAAATATAAGAAAATAAAAGTGAACCCTAAAACATCCTCAGTACTTATGTGGGGTCTAAAACTAAATATATTGCTACTACTTTTCCTTTTAGTGCTTTTTACGATGAAAAAACTTCGAAACACTTCATTTCAACAAGAACTCAATCATAAGATTTTTTCTAAGCCATCTTAAGCCCTTCGTTTTATTTGACAAATTGTAAGATTTTTCTTATAATTATAAGACTTTTGTAGTGTAGCTCAGTTGGTAGAGCAGGTGGCTGTTAACCACCGCGTCGGGGGTTCGAATCCCTCCACTACAGCCATTCCACCTTGTGCTTTTTCTTTAAAGTGGTGGGGTTTTAGAAGTAGGTAAAATCGTGTTGTCGTTTTCTAAACTTCCTCCTAAAGCAGCCCTAGCCACCCTTTCTTGTATACTACTACTAGGTATATTGGTTTTAGTCGCCACTCCGTTTGAATGTTGTGTATTATTTTTCATCCTAGATGCATTGTCGAATTGCGACTTAAATAAACCTAAGCCCGCCAGAAAACTAGAAAAGCTACCATCCCCTCTCGTAATAATAGTTTTTAAAACACTCAGAGGCGTTGTTACAGGGGAGTTTTTCTGGGCAGCGAAAATAATTTGAGTTAAAGTCGCGGAAGTAATGTCGCATTTGGTTTCATTATCAATGATTTTCACATTTTCTTGGTTTCGAATCATTTTAGCAATATCATTTAAAATCACATAAGAGCTTTGCTCTGTATCATAAAGTTTCCTGTTACCATACCTTTTTATGACTTTTTCTTTATGTTGCACAACCTTTCTTACTGCACTGTTAATGAAATTTTGATCCACTGTAACCTCCTTCTTTTAATAATTACTTAAGCTGTTGAATCATCCGTAGAAAGGCTATAAACATTCTGTTATTAGAGTTTAAAAAATAACATCATAAAGGTCTTTATTCTTACCTGTCAAGAAGGTTTTAATAAAAAAATTAAAGACGCACCATGTATAAAATTGTAAGAATTTACATATTTAAAAAATTAATCTTTTATTGATCTTTGTAAAGTTTTATTTTACTTTACAGTAAAGTTAGTTACTGTAGGGAATAACCATTTTAAGAGGTTAATAATTCATTTTAAAATTACTTATTATTTGTTTTTTAGCTTTGTTTTTGCCAGCTTGCCAAACCCTTAGCTCTAAGAATCTCGTTTCTCAAGATTTATCTCATTATTCTTATGGCACTTTTGGGGGTCTTGTGGTGGTTGAAAGAAAAAATTTAAGAAAAAACTATTTCACCGCCTCTGTTGCTATTTCTCCCAAAGGGCAAATAAGGGTAAATCTTATAGCATCTATGGGGATACCTATTTTAAGTCTTTTATTACAGGGGCAAGATGGTTTAATAATTTTTATGCCACAAAAAGTATTTTACAAGGGAACGCAATTAAAAAAGGCTTTAAATAAGGTTTTAGGCTTTCCTTTAGATGTGAAAATCTTTAAAAATGTGCTTTTTTCCCGTCCTCCAGAGAAAAAATATTGGGTTTGTCAGAAAAGTGATAATTCTTACAAGCAGTGTGTGTATAAAAATCAAACGATTAAATGGGAGAAAAATCAAGGTAAATCTCTTATTTTACAAGCAAATACTACTCGTATTACTTTTCATTATTCAAAATTTATTCATTATGTAGATAAGAAGGATTTTACCCTCCCCATTCCTAAAAACTTTAAACTTATCTCTCATTTTTAAGAAAAAGAAATTAAAAAATTGGAATCTGGACATTAATAGATAAATCACTGTATTTTTTTAGTATGGCTACAAATTGGCTCACTCGGTTTTTTGGCACTCAACAAGAAAGAAATTTAAGATCTTTTGCTCCCTTGGTAGAAAAAATTAATTCTTTAGAAGTTTCTTTAAAACCCTTAAGCCATGCACAATTACAAGCAAAAACAGCTCATTTTAAAGAACAAATTATGAAAGGTTGCCCCTTAGATGATGTATTACCTGAAGCTTACGCAGTGTGTCGAGAAGCATCTCATCGAGTGTTAGGGCTTCGTCACTTTGATGTGCAACTCATTGGAGGGATTGTTTTACACAGAGGGCATATTGCAGAAATGAAGACAGGGGAGGGAAAAACCTTAGCGGCAACTTTACCCGTGTATTTAAATGCCTTAACCGGGAAAGGAGTACATGTTGTTACTGTAAATGATTATTTAGCCAAACGAGATACAGAATGGATGGGGCAAATATATCATTATTTAGGTTTGAGTACGGGGACCATTTTACATGACTTAGATGATGAAGAGCGTCAAAAAGCTTATAATGCAGATATTACTTATGGCACTAATAATGAATTTGGCTTTGATTATTTGCGTGATAACATGAAATTTGAAGCTTCCCACTGTACGCAAAGGGATTTAAATTTTGCTATAGTGGATGAATGCGATTCTATTTTAATTGATGAAGCTCGTACACCGTTAATTATTTCTGGTCCTAAAGAAGAATCTACAGCTAAGTACTACCATGTTAACCGTATTATACCTCATTTAAAAAAAGATATTCATTTTACTATGGAAGAAAAAACTAAAACAGTATCCTTAACGGAAGAAGGGAATACGCAAGTAGAAAGTTTGTTAAAAATAAAAAACCTATACGATATGATGAATATTGACTTACTGCATCATATTTATCAAGCTTTAAAGGCTCATTATTTATTTAAAAAAGATGTAGATTATATGGTAAAAGATAATACCATTGTTATTGTGGATGAATTCACAGGTCGTTTAATGCCTGGGAGAAGGTGGTCTGAAGGTCTACATCAAGCCATCGAAGCTAAAGAAAAAGTACAGATTAGAAAAGAAAACCAAACTTTAGCCACTGTGACCTTTCAAAATTATTTTCGTATGTATTCTAAGTTAGCTGGTATGACGGGTACAGCAGAAACAGAAGAAATGGAATTTAGAAAAATTTATAATCTTCAAGTATTTGTGATTCCTACTAATCAGTTAGTCAGAAGAGAAGATTTAAATGATATTGTGTACAAAACTCGCAAAGCTAAATTTCAAGCCATTGTGGAAGAAATTAACGAAGCTCATCAAACAGGGCGTCCTATTTTAGTGGGTACTGTCAGTATTGAAACATCGGAAGCATTATCTGCTTTATTAAAGAAAAAAGGTATTAAACATAATGTATTAAATGCCAAACATCATGAAAGAGAAGCAGAAATTATTGCCCAAGCAGGACGCCTAGGAGCTGTAACTATTGCTACTAATATGGCTGGTCGTGGAACAGATATTGTGTTGGGTGGGAATCCAGAATTTTTATCTAAAGCACATTTAAGCCCTCAAGCCGAGGCTGATACGATAGAGCAAGCAAGTAAAAAATTTCAAAAAATTTGTGAAGAAGAAAAAAAAGCTGTTATTTCTGCAGGGGGGCTTTATATTATAGGAACTGAAAGACATGAGTCTCGCAGGATCGATAACCAACTCAGAGGTCGTGCGGGACGGCAAGGAGATCCTGGAGCTTCTTGTTTTTATTTATCTTTAGAAGATGATCTTATGCGTATTTTTGGTGGGCAAAATATGCAAAAAATAATGAATATGTTAAAAGTGCCAGATGATGAAGCTATTACCGCTAAACCTATTACTCGCTCTATTGCTAGTGCACAAAAAAGAGTAGAGGGGCATCATTTTGATATTAGGAAACATTTATTGGAATACGATAATGTTATGAATCAACAAAGAACAGCTATTTATAAAATTCGTCGTAATATTATGAATATTGATCATGTAGAAGCACAATGTTTAGATTTTTTAAGTGATGTAAGTTCTTATCTATTAGATCATTATGCAGGGGTTGATGTTAAAATATCACAATGGAATATTGATGGATTAAAACAAGCCATAATCAGGCAATTTGGTTTATCGCCTCAATCAGATACTTTAAATAAATTAAAGATAACACCTTCTATGTTAGAATCTGACACAGAACCTTTTATATCCTTAGTGAAAGATATTATTAAAAAAGCTTATGATTTTAAAAAAGAAACTTTAAAAGAACATTTTAAACCTATTGCTCAATTAATTTTATTACAAACTTTAGATGCTAGATGGAAAGAACATTTAGAAAACATTGATCGCCTTAAAGAAGGTATTAATTTAAGAGCTTATGCACAAAAAGACCCTTTAGTAGAATATAAAAAAGAAGCTTTTGCTTTATTTGAACAAGTGCATTTTCAAGTAGCAACAGAATCTATCGAAAAATTATTTAAAATACAAATTGCATCAGACGAAAAAGACCCTTCTTATGAAACCACTCAAAATAATCCTGTCACATTAGATTATCAAAAACCAGTTTTGGATTCTGCTGTTCAGTCTATGGGAAAAGCTTATGGAGTAGAGGCTCCTAAATTATCCCATGCCCATAAACATACCTCTCATAATACTCTTAATCGTTCACAAAGAAGAAAACAAAAACTCAAAAAGAAGAAATTAAAAATATGAAACAAGAAGTTGTTTGTTTGCATTGTCAAAAAACTTTTGAATTTAATACTTCAGAAGATGACCTTATGGGTAATTTATGTGAATGCACACATTGTGGTACTGCTTTTAAATGGGATGGCAAAACTTTGCAATTACTTCATACACCTGATGTGCCTCCTGCCCCATCTGCTGTTTCGGAATCTGCTTCGGAATCTGCACCAGAGCCTGCACTTGAACCCACACCTGAAGCACCTGCACCTGAACCCATATCTGAATCTGAAGCTACACCTACTCCAGCATCTGTCCCAGAGCCTGAACCCACACCTGAAGCACCTGAACCTGAAGCACCTGCACCTGTAGCACCTGAACCTGCACCACCAGTAGCTGAAGTAGAACCTACTTCTTCTCAAACTTTGGCTTCTGATATAAGCTCTGAGGCAGATATGTCAGAAGCTAATATAAAAGTCAAGTCACAAGATTTTAAAGATGTGGAGCAATATGGTAATGCTACTTTACCTTCTCATGGTCCTTGGTTTTACGATGTAGTGATTACAGGTATTGATTCTAAAGATGTGGAAAATAAAATTCTCCTCATTTTAAATGACCCTAAATTAAAGTACTCTGCTAAAGAATGCAAAAAGGAGTTACAATCAGGTATATTATCTGTTAAAACATTGAACCCCGTGAAAGCTGTTTTTCTCATTTCACAATTAATCAATCTTCCAGTAGAAGTTCGTTGGAAGCAATATATGTTGGCACAAACTTAAAAATAGAGGGGGTAACTATGAAAACCAAAACAACCAAATCAACCAAAGTAATTAAAGCTAAAAAAGCAAATAAAACTCATTTATGGCAATGTATTAAAAAGTACACAGATGTTTCTTTAGATTGTACAAAAGATGGTATTGCTAAAATCACCATCACTCGTCCAGAACTTCGCAATGCTTTTCGTCCACAAACAGTGGAAGAAATGAGTAAGGCTTTTGAATATGTGAGAAATGAACCTTCTATTGGAGTGGTGATTTTAACAGGTCAAGGTGAAAAAGCTTTTTGTTCAGGGGGGGATCAACGCACCCGAGGCAAAGGAGGTTATGTTGGCACAGATGGTGTGCCTCGATTGAATATTTTAGATGTGCAGAAACAAATACGCTGCCTACCCAAACCTGTTATAGCCATGGTAGCAGGGTTTGCTATTGGTGGAGGGCATGTATTACATGTCGTGTGTGATTTAACTATTTGTGCGGATAATGCTCGTTTTGGTCAAGTAGGTCCGAAAGTAGGTTCTTTTGACGGGGGCTTAGGAAGCTCTTATCTTACTCGTATTGTAGGACAAAAAAAAGCTCGGGAAATATGGTTTTTATGTCGTCAATATAATGCTCAGCAAGCATTGGCAATGGGTTTGGTGAATTGCGTTGTTCCCTATGCAAAACTAGAAACTGAAACTCTCAAATGGTGTCGCGAGATATTGCAACACTCTCCTATGGCTATCCGTTGTTTAAAAGCAGCTTTTAATGCCGATTGCGATGGTCAATTAGGACTGTTAGACTTAGCAGGTAATGCCACTTTATTGTACTACCTTAGTGAAGAAGCAGGTGAAGGTAAAAAAGCATTTTTAGAAAAAAGAAAACCTGATTTTTCAAAATTCACACGCTATCCATAAAATATATTTTAAATTATGCTTATGACTCATAACTTCCTACAGCAATTAAAAAACTGGATAGAAGCACTAAGACCTCCTACTTTATTAATGGGTATAGGACCTGTTTTTTTAGGAGCGACTATTTCTTTTAATCAAACAGGCACTCTTTCATTTCTCTTAAATGGGGTGATTGTTTTTTGTGTATTATGTATTCAAATTGCTACTCATTTTTTTAACGATGCTTTAGATTTTTTAAAAGGAGCAGATGGTATCAACCGTTTAGGTCCTAAAAGAGCTGTTTTAAAAAAACTTATTACACCAAGTGCTATGTTAAAAGCTGGTTGTTTTTGTTTAGTGCTAGCTGGTTTAAGTGGCTTATTTTTAGTAGCAAAGGGAGGGTTAGTTATTTTCATAATAGGTGTTGTGAGTTTAATGTTGACTTATCTTTACACAGGTGGACCCTGGTCTCTTTCTTATACGGGTTTATCAGATGTGTTTGTACTACTTTTTTTTGGTATTATTCCTGTTATGGGTGTGGTTTATTTAAATACAACTAGCTGGAGTGTGGATTCTTTGGTGGCAGGTACTCAATGTGGTTTTTTAGCTTGGAGTGTGCTTCTAGTGAACCACCTTCGAGATGAAAAAGAAGATAGACGAGCGGGTAAAAAAACCTTAGTGGTGAGATATGGACGCCATTTTGGTTTTGTGCAATGGAGTTTTGTAAGATACATGCCGTATATTTTAAGCTTTTACTGGTTTGTACAAGCCCATTACTTTAGTGCTTTTTTGCCTTTTTTGTTTTTACCTTTATCCTTTATATTACATAGTTTTTTGTTTAAAGCGTTTGAAAATAATTATGTGTATCAGTATGTGCTTAAAGGGGCTTGCGTGCATCATTTTTTATTTGTTGGGGCTTTAGGAGTTAGTTTTTTAATTTCAAATTAAAGGAGTGTAAAAATATTTTGAATATCAATCCTTCTAGAATAAACTGGGAAAGTTTAAGCTCTTATCTATTTATCAATCAAGCTTTACTGTCTAAGGCAGATTTTTTAAAAATAACAAAGCTATTACCTGATATAAAAGGTCATATTTGGCTTACTTCTTCCGGAAGGAAGAATTTAAAATTAGTAGCTTTGTCAAAAAAAGCCTTATTGCACTCTGCACTTTCTGTTAATAATTACCTTAGTATAACTCCTAAGGATAAGTGGGGGTTGTGTCTACCACTGTTTCATGTAGGGGGATTATCTATTTTAGCCCGTGGTTATGTATCTCATAGTTTTGTATATCCTTTTCCTCTTCGATGGGATGCGAAAAAATTGGTGGATTTTTTAAAGCAAAAAAACATTACTGTATTATCATTAGTGCCGACCCAAGTGTTTGATTTAGTACGGCTGAAACTTTTAAGCCCTTTAAAATTAAGGGCTGTGGTTGTAGGTGGAGGGGCTTTATCCCATGCTTTATACAAAAAAGCCCGCAAGCTTCACTGGCCTTTACTTCCGTCTTATGGATTAACAGAGTGTAGCTCTCAAGTAGCTACTGCCTCTCTTGGTTCTTTACAGCAAAACACTTTTCCTGATTTAAAGCTTTTGCCTCATGTAAAAGTAAAAATCAGACCATCTTTGTGCAAAAAAACTAAAGATGTTTCTGGTGAAATTGGTATTCAATCAGATAGTTTATTAACGGGTATGGTGCCGTTATCTCATCATCCACCTTTCCGATGGATAGACCCTAAAGAAAAAGGTTGGTATTGGACACAAGATGAAGGTGACATTCAAAACGGATCGTTAAAGATTGTTAAATCTGTCTTAAAAATTTTAGGAGAAACAGTAAATTTTACTGCTTTAGAAGAAAAACTTTTGCCTCTTTTGTTAAAATACTCAATGGCAGGCACTTGTGTTTTATTGCCTGTGCCGGACTCAAGGGCGGGCTTTACTATCAATTTAGTAACAGATAATTATCATTTTTCCCAATTACAAAAAATAATTTTGGAATTTAACAACCAGGTGCTTTCTTTTGAGAAAATTAAAACCTGTTACTTTGTGCCTATGATTCCTCAATCGAGTCTTTCAAAAGTAGTAAAGCCAGAATTGTTAAAAATCTTAAATCTTGTCACCAAAAAAAAAATTTAGTATAAGTAAGCTGTCATGATGTTTTCTGATCCTTGCCTACAAATAAAGATTCCTCAAATGAGAAAACTTTATAAAAGTCTTTTTTCAAAAGGTAAGGCTTTGCGGTCTAAAATCACAAAACAAACAGCTGATTTTTTAAATATTTCAAAAGCCCAGCAACAAAAATTATCTCATATTATAGAGTGTATTCATCATTCTTCTATCTTACACGATGATGTGATTGATATGTCTCCTAAGCGTCGGGGAGAGCTATCTACTTGGGTTTATTTTTCTATGAAAAAATCTATTTTGGCTGGGGATTATTTACTAGCTCAATCAGCCTGGGATGCCGCTAGTATGAACTGCTTACCTCTTATGAGGCTCACAGCTCAAACATTAAAAAAACTAGTTTTAGGTGAATGGTTGCAAGATTCTCTCAAAGGGGAGGAAACTATAAAAAGCCTTAATCAAGTGCATGCTTTAAAAACAGCCTCTTTGTTTCAGTGGTGCTTGCAAGCACCTTTTTTAATAGCAGGTTTTGAAAATAAAAAGATTTATCACACTTTGGATAAATTAGGTTTGTTAATGGGTACAGTATTTCAGCGATCAGATGATCTCTTAGATTTTAATATTAGAAATAAAGAAAATAAAATCCATTTTAAGGATTTAACAGAAGGACATCTTAATTCTTTTGCTTGTTTTTTATCATTAAAGAAGAAAAAAAATTTTAGGGAAGCTTTAAAAAAGTGTAGAAATCTCAAAGAAGTTAAAACTTGTGTGGGAGGAAAAGACATTTTTAATAAAAAACTTTGTGCTTATGATGCGATAAATAACCTTTATATTGAAAAAGCTTATAAGCAAATAGATACTTTAAAACCTTACCTTGCTTTGAAAGCAAAAACCTCAACACTTTTTTTGAAACAACTTAAAAATTGGTCTTATAATTTATATTGGAGAAAAAATGTCTGAACAAGAATTCATAAAATACAAGCAAAAAATTCAATTCCTCACTCGTCAAATAAAACAGCAAGATCGTATCATGAAAGAATATAAAGAAACTATTGAACAAAGCAATAGCACCATTCAAGATATTATGGATAAATTATCTATGGAATTTAAACTAGCCAATCAAATACATCGCGTGTTGTTGCCAGTGGACATGCCTGTGATTCCTCATTGTGAATTTAGTTATAAATTTCGCCCGGCGGAAGTGGCGGGTCCCGGTAAAGATTTTTATCAAATAGTGCCTTATTCTGATAAGTATTTTTCTATTATTATGTCTAGTTGTTTATCTCATTCTTTATCAGCATTATTATTTTCAGCTAGATTAAAAATGATGAGTGTATCTACAAAAGAACATACTATAAAACCTGATGTGTTTGTGTCTCATTTATTAAAGCAGATGGAAAAAGATTTTAAACATATCTCTCCATCTCAAAAAAAATCTTTAAATATCTTACCAGATAATATAGATTTATTTTATGGTACGGTTAATCAAAAAACTTATCAATTATCTTATTGTTTGTTAGGGAACATAATGGTATTTGTACAAAATTTTAAAGCTAAAAAAGTACAACTTTTATCAGAGACAAAAAATAAAATTTCACCTAAAAAGGTTCATTTAAATAGTAAAGATCGATTGATTATTTGTAGCCCAGGTATAGCTCATGCTTTAGAGAAAAAACATTCTTTACTAAAAAATATTATTGAAAAAGAATATCAATCACCTGTGCATGAGTTAAGAAATCGTATTTTATTTGAATTAGACCAATTTTGCCAAGGCACACCTAGGTCACGAGATCAAAGTATATTGGTTATGGGGCTTAAAAGTCAAATATTAAAATTAACTTAAAAATTTAGGTTTATTATCTTATGACAACTAAAAATTTAAAAAAAACTAAGATGAAAACTAAGATAAGAGTTAAAAAAATATTAAAACTTTTAAAACAGTACCTCCCTTCAGCCCATTGTGCCTTAGAGCATGCCAGCCCTTTTCAATTATTAGTGGCTACTATTTTAAGCGCACAATGCACAGATAAAAGAGTAAATCTTGTCACCAAAAAGTTATTTAAAAAGTATCCTACGGCTTCTTTGTTGGCTAAAGCGTCTTTATCTCAAATAGAAAAGGACATTCATTCTACAGGGTTTTTTAAAGCAAAAGCTAAAAATCTTAAATACTCCAGTCAAAAAATCGTCAAAGAATTTAATAACCAAGTGCCTTCTTCTTTAAAAGATTTGTTGACTTTAAATGGTGTGGGGCGAAAAACAGCTCATGTTGTTTTAGGCACGGCTTTTCATATACCTTCTGGAGTGGTGGTGGATACCCATGTAGGACGCTTGTCTTTTCGTTTGGGATTGAGTACATCTAAAAACCCTGTTAAAATAGAAAAAGATTTAAATGATATTTTACCCTTTTCAAGCTGGATTTATTTTTCTCATGCTTTGATTTTGCACGGTAGACAAGTATGTAAATCTAGAAAACCAACTTGCCATGTATGTTTTTTAGAAGAATTTTGCCCGAAAGTTGGAGTGTTAAAGACAGTTAATAACCCAGAAAAATCTTAAGGTATGAAAAAAAATATTATTTACTGGTTGTTTTTATTTTTTGTTTTTACAGGTGGTGGGTTGTTTCTTATTTACCGGAGTTATTATATTCCTCAATATGGCAAACCTGTTTTAAGAATTATGACCTATTCTTCTTTTGCGGGGGTTTTTGGTCCGGGTTTAAGTTTAAAAAAAGAATTTGAAAAGCACTGTGCTTGTCGTATTAAGTGGATTAAAGTACCTGATTCTACTTTATTTGTGCCTCGTCTTCAGCTCAGGTCAGATAGATTCCATATTGATGTACTTATGGGGTTTGATCAGTTATCGCTCAAAAAAATACGCACCCTTTCTTGGAAGCATATTGTACAAAAAAATAACCCACATTTTTCTTTTTTTCAAAAAAAAATTATACAGTTTCATATTTTTACTCAACCATTAGATAGTAAAATGTTTGTTCCTTATAATTGGTCGCCTATGACTTTTTTATCTAGAAAAAAGCAAAATACTCTAACTTTCAAAGATCTGTTACAATCTAGTTATCAACATAAAATATCCATGCCAGCCCCTCGCACTAGTACTGTGGGATTGCAGTTTCTTTATTGGGTTTGGTGGGTATTAGGTGAAGAAGTAATAGATTTTTTAAAAAATTTTAGAAAACAACTTTATGGACTGCCAGCTTCTTGGTCTACTTCTTATGCTCTTTTCCAAAGAGGGTATGTGGATTTAAGTTTTTCTTATTTAACATCTTTACTGTATCATCAATCCCAGAAGCAAAAAGATTTTTATCCTGTTATTTTTAAAAAAGGGCATCCTTTTCAAGTAGAAATGGCAGCTATTTCTCACTTTTGTTTGCAGTGCAGGCTTGCTCAAAAGTTTGTGCAGTTTTTATTAACCCCAACAGCACAAAGAATTTTACTTTCTAAAAATTATATGTTTCCTGTTATTTCTCTTAAAGAAAAATCATTACTTTCACTTTCGAAGGTGCGTTTAATCTCTTACAAAAAATTAAATGTTTTTGAAAATCATAAAGAACAATTATTAAAATTATGGGAGTAAAAATAAGCTTATTTCTTTCTTGGTTGCTGATAGGTGGGGTGCTGTGTCCAGTTATTGTCTTTTGTTTTAAAATTCCTGTATTACAGTGGAGCCTTCCATTTAACTGGTATGAGGTGTTGCTGACAACAGTTTTTCAAGCTTTGTTAAGCTCTACTATTACCGTGGGCTTAGCCTTACCATTAGCTTTGGCGTTTTGTGGCTTTTTTCATAGCCACTTTTTTAAAGCTCTACAGCTTTTATGTGTGTTACCTGCTTTACTGCCTCCTTTAGTATCTGTTATGGCTTGGATAGGAGTGTGGGAGTGGTTTTTTACTTTTTCACCAGGGTTTTTTACTATTGTAGGAGTGCATGTTTTAATGAATGTGGGCTTAGTGGTGGTTTTGTTTTCTAAGCTTTTTCACATAAAATCAGGAGGCTTGCATAGTTGGGCTTTGGTACATCATGTTTCTTTCCCTCAATTTTTTGTAAAATTTTTATTTTATGAAGTGAGAAAAGATATATTACTTATTTTTTTTCTTATTTTTTGTTTTTGTTTTACAAGCTTTGCCGTACCTCTTTTAGTAGGAGGTCGTAGTGGGCTTAGCTTAGAAGTTTTTATAGCAGAAAAACTAAAAGACCCTGAACTTTGGTCACAAGCCCTAACTTTATTTAGTATAGAACTCGTATTTTTATTTTTATTTTTTTATGTTTGTTACGGGTCAACCAATAATTTAGTGACTTTACAAAAAAAGCATTTAAAAACCCCTTCTTTTCTCATCAACAAATACCTATCTATACTCTCTGTGTTATGTGTACTCGCTCCCAGCTTTTTCGTATTAGTAGGGCTTATGCAAGGGGTGTGGCAAAAAGCTTGGCAAGAGATAGTGCCTATCCAAGCTACGGTATGGGAGGGGGTGTGGCAAAGTTTATTTGTAGGATTAGGCACAGGCTTTTTTGTGACTTTTTTGCTTTGTTTAGTGGCTTTTTGTATGCAAAGTGGTTTTCTTAGAAGATTTTTATTAGCTTACACGGGTTCTTCTGCGTTTATGGGTTTTTGTTTTTTGTTGATAGGATCTGATAATGTTTTTTTTGTTATAGTCAAATGGATTGTGGGTTTATCTTTATTAATGTTACCTGTACTTTACCGTTTAATGGGAGAAACATATCTTCGTAATGTCGATCGTCAAATCCATTTAGCAAGGCTTATGGGGGCTGGTATTATTTTACGCTTTATAAGTATTACAGGGCCACAATGTATTTCGGGGTTTTTGTTTTTATCAGGAATGGCTAGTTTTTGGGCTGTGGGAGATTTTGCTTATACAGGTTTGGTGGCAGGAAGTGTGCCAAACTTAGCCTTGCTTATTCAAGATGTGTTTGCCAGTTACAGGTGGGAGTTAGCAAGTGTATTGACTGTCATTTTAGCTATCATAGGAACTGTATGCTTTATGTTTTTTATAACTTTAAATACTATCCTTCAAAAATTTTTAACAAAATTTTATAACTATTTTTTTGGCTTATCCAAGCTGTATTTTATAAAAAAATTACGGGGTTTAAGATAAATGTCTGTTATAAAAAATTGTGTGTGTCAATTTAAAGCCCCTGTTTTTAGATCATGGTTTAAGCTACCCTCTCCAGCTTATTCTTCTTTTCAGCTTGTCATTTCTCACATGGCATTGGTAGATAAAGGGTTTAATATATTAACGGGACCTAGTGGTGCTGGCAAAAGTACTTTTGCTTTAGCTTTATGTGGTTTGCATCCTGTTCAAAAAGGTTTTGAGTGGTGGTTTAAAGGGGAGGATTTAGCGAAGCTTTCTCCCCCCAGACGCAATATCTCTTTGTTGTTTCAGACTTTAGAGCTTTTTTCTCATTTAACAGCTTTGCAAAATATTTTATTTCCTATCAAAGCCCAGCAAAAAAAATGGTTTTGTGCTGATTTATCTTCTCATCATCAAGAAAGATTAGATTTATTGATCAATGATTTACAATTAGAATCTTTTTTACATAAAAAAGTCGCTATTTTATCAGGAGGGCAGAAACAACGAGTGGCTTTAGCCCGAGCTTTGATTGTGGCTCCACGATTTCTCATCTTGGATGAGCCTTTTTCTTTCTTAGATTTGGCGTTAAAAAAAGCTACTATTTACCTGCTGAATAAAATAGTAGTTCAAGATAGCCTACCTGTTTTACTTATTACTCATGATGTAAGTGCTACCTCCCATTTAGGTAAAGTGTTTTATTTACAAGAAGGCATGCTTGATAATAATAGTAAAAAATGCTAACTAGTGCTTTATGAAAGCTTTACCTGTTAAAAATACCCTACATTCTCAAGTAAATTGTCAGTTAAAATATTTTGTGAGTGTAAAAAGTCGTAAAAAAAAATTGTTAAAACTCGCCGACCCTCGTATTACTAGAGTGGCTTTAGCTCTTATGGATATGCAAGCAGTTATGGGAGGGGCTGCTTCTCATTGGGGGGGTCCTGCTGCTTTTGCCGAAGTTATATCAGCTGTTTTTGCTCTTGTTTTTGATCAAGCTCATAAACGGCAACTCCCTTGGTGGAAGTTATTTCATATTATTAACGATGCTGGTCATCATGAAAATGGCATGTATGCTTTAAAAGCTAATTATGGTTTAGGGGGTTTAAATTTTAGTGATTTAAAAGGTTTCAGATCTATCAATAGCCCTTTAACAGGGCATGGGGAGGCACATTTATTTCCTGAAGGTGTTTATTTAAGCAATGGTCCTTTAGGTTCTACTTTAGCCCAAGCCCAAGGGCTTTGTATGGCTGATCGTCTACAAAAAAACAACCGTTTAACTATTGTGTTTATATCTGACGGGGCTTTAATGGAAGGAGAAGCTAAAGAAGCTTTATCTTCCATTGCTGGTTTATCTCGTAAAAAACAATTAAACCCCTTTTTATTAATTGTGAGTGACAATAACACGAAGCTTAGTGGACGAATAGATAAAGATAGTTTTTCTTTAGACCCTACTTTGAAATCTTTATCCACATTGGGCTGGCAGGTACACACTTTACAAAAAGCTCATCACCTTAAAACTTGTGTGGATACCATAGAATCTGCTTTAGATAAAATGTTGTCTAATAATTTATTAGCACCACTTTGCATTCGTGCTAAAACTATTAAGGGCTATGGGTTAAAAATGGCAGAAAATAGTGAGCATGGCGGGCATGGCTGGCCTATCAAAGACCCTAAAAAATTATCACAAGCTTTAAGGGAAATTTATGGTCCTCATCTTCCACAAGAATTTGTTGATTGGTGTCAAAAATTGGAAAAAGCAGTGTTTAAAAAAGCTCCTCTTTTATCCTATTTATCAAAACAAAAAAACAGGGCTACCCCTAAACTCTTATCCGTCCCCAAAGTAAAAGTGCAAGAGGGTATTAGTCGTGCCCTCCTTGAAGCTGGCACCAAAAAGCTACCTATAATTTCTATTAGTGCTGATTTGCAAGGTTCTACGGGGGTGCTGGCTTTTCGTAAAAAATATCCCGCCCAATCTTTTGAAGTCGGAGTGGCAGAAGCTAACATGATATCTGCAGCTTGCGGGTTTTCTAAACAAGGTTTTATCCCTGTGGTAGATACTTTTACACAATTTGGAGTCACCAAAGGAGCTTTACCTTTGTTTATGGCAAACCTTTCTCAAGCTCCAGTCATTGCTTTGTTTTCTCATGCAGGTTTGCAAGATGCAGCAGATGGAGCTTCTCATCAAAGTTTAACTTACTTAGCACAAACTGGGGCTTTACCTTTAACTAATGTTTACAGTTTAAGCTCTGCGGAAGAGGCTTTTCACTTAGTGCTTCAAGCTATTCAATCTTTTGTGGTAGCAAAAAAGCACAAAAAAATTCCAAAAACCTGTATTTTCTTTTTTGGTCGGGAAACTTTCCCTCCTACTTTCTTACCAAAAACAAAGAGTTCTTATGTGTTAAATAAATCTCAACTGGTGTTTACGACAAACTGCCCAAGCAACACTAAAAAAGGAGCAACTATTGTGGCTACAGGTACTTTATTAGAACAAGCAATCATTGCTGCTCATTATCTCAAAGAAAAAGATTGGAATATTCAAGTCATTAATGCCTCTATTATCAATCATCCCGACACCTTATTAGTAAAAACTTGTTTAAAAGCTACCAATAATTGCTTACTGACTATAGAGGACCACTACCTAACAGGCGGTATGGGGGCTTTGTTGGCACACGCTTTGCTATTAGAAGGTGTAAAAATAAAACTGCAATCCATGGCAGTAAAAAGTGATTTTGGAAGAAGTGCTTACCAAGCACATCATTTATACAAAAAAGAGAAACTCACAGCTTTTGATATCATAACAACTATTAGGTCTCAATGGGGTTAAGGGCTAGGGGGCTTATCGGAAGGTGGGGCTTTTTTAAATGAGTCATCTGGTGATTTTGTAGAAGATTGTGATAAAGTATTGGGTTTATTACTCTCTTCATTATCTAAGCCTTTTCTAAAATCTCGTAAAGCTTCGCCTAATGATTTTCCTAACTCTTTGATACGCTTATGACCAAATAGTAAAATAAAAATCACTAAAACTAATACTATTTGCCAAAGTGATGGATACATAATTCATACTCCTTGAAATATATATAACATAAAATAAAGACTTATTTGTAGTTTTAATTTTAAAAAATAAGCTTTTGTGGATAGTGTGTTACTTAATTTTTAATAAAAGTTACCCATTTATAGCTTATGAGGGACTTTTTTGGGATATTTTAAGTATTTTTTGAATTAAACTGGAAGGCACAAGCCCTAATCTACTGGAAAGCTTACTTTTCAACCTGTTATTTTTTAACATTGCTTGATGAGTAGAATAGCTCCTGCTTGTGGGTTGGTTAAAGGTTTTTATATCTGTTAATTTAAGCCATGTTAATTGATGAGAATTGTTTAAGGATTGTAAGGCAGAAGTGGTGTGTACTTGTACATAAATACGATGATGTGTGATACTGTGTTGGATATGGTAGTTTTGAGGAGGGGTTTTTTGCTTTCTTGCTACTCCCGGAAAAACTAAATAATCTTTCAAAAAAGGTAAGCTTTTGTGTTTTATAAAAGCTATTTTTTGTGCTTTTTTTAAAATATATACTTTCCACAGCCAAATTTCTTTTTCTTTTTTTGTTTTTTGCAAAGGGAGCTTTAAAGTTTTTTTGTTTTTAAAAGCTTTGCAATGGGTTTTTAAAGGGCATTTTAAACATTGAGGCTTCGTTGATGTACATATTAAAGCCCCTAATTCCATAAGAGCTTGATTTACAATAGAAGAAGAGACAGGGTTTTTCGTGCTAGAATAAACCAGCGAGCTTTGTACCCACTCATTAGCTTTTTTTTGTAAAAATATTTTATGGTGACTTTGCCACCATGGTTTTTGAAACTGAAAGTACCGACATAGCACTCTTATAACATTCGTATCTAATACTCCAATAGTTTCTTCAAAGGCTAAAGAGCTTATAGCCCGTGCGGTATAGGGTCCTATCCCCGGAAGAGCTAAAAGCTCTTTATAAGAACGAGGAAAGTGCTTTTGCTTATGGATAATTTGAGCTGATAGATGTAAGCTTTTCGCCCGTTTGTAATAACCTAAACCCGACCAATAGGCTATGACTTCTTTTAATGGAGCTTTGGCTAAAGCTTCTATATTAGGGAACTTTTTTAAAAATCTGTGATAATAAGGAATAACTGTTTGCACAGTGGTTTGCTGGAGCATGATTTCTGAAATCCATATTGCATAAGCTTGGAGTGTCGTATTTTGTAAGCTTTTTTTGTTATTTTCCTGTCTGCTGTTTTCCTGTCTGCTGTTTTCTCTCCATGGAAAGGTGCGTTTATTTTTATGGTACCATTTTACGAGTTGTGCTTTATCGGATAGGAGCTTTTTATGAGCTTTCATGGATTATTTTAAGTGATTGCTTTAAGTAAAAGCTGTTTTAACTTTGGGAATAAAGATGGTTTTTTAATAATACCTTGTGCCAATCCCGCTCCCCCTCCTCCTCGTCCATCTAAAAACTGAGCAATAATGTTTTTAAATAATGTGTGAGCCGGAAATAAATTTTGTAGCGATGAGGATACATTAATGACTAAAAATGGATCTTTATGAGAGGCTTTTTCTTCATATCCCATAAGTACAATAATACATGCATTGTTTAAATGAGGTTTTATACTATCTGCTACTTCAATAAGTAGTTTTTTATCACTCACCGGAAAAGATAAACTGAGTAAATAATTTGTTTTTTGGTTGGCTTTAAAAGGTGTGGCTTTTTGAGTCCATACACTGAAATCTTTTGTGATATCAGCAAGTATTTGTTGTTGTTTTTTTAAAAGTTTTATTTCTGCTTCTTTTTTTTGCATCCAAGGGATAAAAAAATCATCCTCTTCAGATATATCTTTAAAAACGGCAAGATTTAAATAATGCCTTAATTCTGATATATGTTGTATGATAATCTCTTTATTACAAGCGGGAGAGGGTTTTTTAACCAATGCTTCTTTGTTAGATGCAGATTTTTTTATAGTAGATACAACTTGTTGTTTTTGTAACATAGTAGCTTTGACTTGTTTTTTTAAAAGTTTTATTTCTGCTTCTTTTTTTTGTAGCCAAGCAATAAAAGGGTTTGTTGTGGTATCATCTGTAGGAAGTTTTAAATATTTTTTTAAGCATTGATACTGTTTGATTTGTTTATTTTCCCAAGTTTTTAATACATCATGTGTATAAGCCGTGATACGACGCACACCAGATTGCACGCCAGATTCAGAAATAATTTTAAAACCACCAATCTGACTTGTGTTTTTTACATGGATACCTCCACATAGTTCTTTGCTACTTCCTATATGTACTACTCGGACAGGTTGTTGTTTGTCGTATTTTTCGCTCTTAAGAGCTAAAGCTCCCATTGTTTGTGCTTGTTCAAAAGAATGTAAAGAGGCATGTACTGGTTGAGCCTTATTTATTTGGTCTGTTATTTTTATTTCTATCATTTTTTGTTGTTTTTGTGTGACAGCTTGAGCATGGCTAAAGTCAAATCGCAGTCTTCCTGCTTCTACTAAAGACCCCATTTGTTGAATATGAGACCCCAGTATCTGTCGCAAACTCCAATTGAGCAAATGTGTCGCTGAATGGCTACTGGCAATTAATTGTCTTTTTTTAAGTGGGATATTTATTTTACATGCTTGATTTTTTTTTATTTCTCCTTCAGTGACAAGAGTATGATGAAAAATCACATCTTTTATTTTTTGAGTGTCTAAAACTTGAGCCTTACCTGTTGTTGTGTGTAATGTGCCAGTGTCTCCTATAGCCCCTCCCCCTTCAGCATAAAAACAACTTTTATCTAATACAATCCACCCTTTGTTTGTTTCTTTTAAAGTGTTTAACAAAAGAGATTGAGAAGAGACCATCCCTATAATACACCCCGTGTCTTGGTTTTTTTTGTAACCGGTAAATAAAGTTTTTGACTGTACCCCTAAAGCTTTGTAAAGAGGTGGTAATAATTGTTTAGGAAAAGTGTTTTTGTTTTTACTTTTTTTAGGGTTAAATTGATTTTTTAAATATTCTATATTGGTCTTTGTCACGGTAAAACCTTTTTCTTGAGCGACCAAACGAGTAAGATCCGGAGGGAAACCATAAGTACTATATAAATCCCATACTAAGGCACAATCTAAGGGTCCAGGTGAGAGTGATTTTATTTTTTCTAATAGTATGGCTTTTCCTGTTTTGAGATTTTGATTAAATTGTAGCTCTTCTTTTTCTATCGTTTGATGTATCAGTTGTTTTTTTTGTTTGAGTATGGGGTACACAGAGCTTAAAAGATCTCCTACCACAGTGGTTGCGGTTTTCAATAGTGGTAAATGAGGGTGTAATTGACTGCTGTAAAAAAAAGCTCTTCTTAGTAACCTTCTTAAAACATAAGAGGGGCCCTCGTTTCCGGGGAGTACTCCTTCTGTTATAAGAAAACTCACCGCTCGACTGTGGTCTGCTAGCACGCGAAAAGCTTTTTTATATGTACTGGTTGCTTGCACATTATTTTTTGTTTCAAAGTAAGGTATGTCCACAGCTTTTTCTAATGAAGCAATAATGGGTTTAAATAAATCACTTTGGTAATTATCTGTTTGCCCTTGTAAAATAGCTGTTATCCTCTCTAATCCCATACCCGTATCAATACAAGTTGTGGGTAAGGGGTGTCTTCCCTCTTTATCTTCATAAGATTCCATAAAAACTAAATTCCATACTTCTATCATATCAGAAAGCAAGGGTTGTTTTTTATTGCCACTATAGTAATAGATTTCAGAACAAGGTCCACAAGGACCCGTATCTCCCATCCGCCAAAAGTTATCTTTCTCTGTGAGAAAAAATATTTTCTCCCTTGGGAAGCCATATTGTTTTTCCCATATTGTAGCCGACTCTAAATCTGTTTTTAAAACACTGACCCATAACTTTTCTTGAGGAAGTTTGAGGATTTTAGTTAAAAACTCTAAGGCTTGGCTCAGTGCTTGCTTTTTGCTATAAGCTCCAAAAGAAAAAAAACCCATCATTTCAAAAAAAGTATGATGGTGATTAGATGCCCCTACTTGTTCTAAATCGTTATGTTTGCCACCTACTCGCAGGCACTTTTGAATACTACAAAGAGCCGGGTGGGGAGGTTTTTTCAGCTTTAAAAAAAAATCTTTAAACTGATTCATACCTGCATTTACAAACAAAAGACTGGGATCCCCCTTAGGGATTAAAGAAGCACTAGACACTAAATGATGATTGTGTTTTGTAAAGTAATTTTGAAAAATTTTTCTTAACTCAAAACTATTCATGATAAATAGCTATTATATACTAAAAAAGCACAAAAATATAGTGTAACTTTAAGAGACTTTAACTGATTTTTTTTGTTTAAGAGGAATAGCCTCATCTAATGAAGCATTATTACTAATTAAAGCTGTGTTTAAAGGGGACTGCAGATGGAGTGTTTGTATGTTGGTGTCTTTTTCTATGGAATAATCAGAGCCTTTTTTGTAATTATCGTCTTGATGAATACCTTCTAAAATAATTTTAAGGTTATTAGCGGACGAGGCGTATTTAAGGGCTTCCTCTTTTGTAATAAGATTTTTTTTCGTAAGTGTAGCAATACTTTTATCAAAGGTTTGCATCCCATAAAGAGAAATGCTTTCATGCATAATATGCCGGATTTTTTGTGTCGATTCGTTTTTTTCAATAGCTTTTTTTATGCGAGATGTGTTGAGTAAAATTTCAGTGGCTGGCACATAACTTGTTTTGTCTTTGTTGATAATGAGCCTTTGAGCAAACACGGCTTTTAAAGTGCTAGAGATAATGGGTCGTATCAGTAATTGTTCTTCTTTGTTAAAAGTGCCTGTTAATCGATTGATGGTTTCAGCTGCATCATGGGTGTGTAGGGTGGAAAATACCAAATGACCTGTTTCAGCCGCCATTAAAGCGGTAAAAATACTATCTTTTGTCCTTAACTCAGAAAATAAAATAATATCAGGGTCTTGCCTTAAAGAAGCCTTTAGTGCTTGTAAAGGATCGTAACAATCCACCCCTAACTCCCTTTGCGTAATGAGACTATGGTTATCTCTAATAAGAAACTCAATAGGATCTTCTATGGTTAATATATGCTTACATTGTGTGTTGTTAATATAGTTGATAAGAGAGGCTAAGGTTGTAGATTTACCAGAACCCGTAGCTCCTACTATTAAAACCAAACCTCTTTGCGTGTGATCGATAATCTCTTTAAATTTAGGAGGTAAATTCAAATCCTCTAGGGTGGGAATTTCATGAGGGATATGTCGGCAAACCATCCTTAAAGTACCCCGTTGTTGAAAAATATTCAGACGAAAACGACCAATGTTTTTTAACCCATAACCCACATCCACATGACCTGCTTCTTCTAAAGTAGCCTTGTGTAGACTATTTACAATAGGAGACACTATTTGATAAATATTTTGGATGTCTATTTTAGGCAATTTGGGGTTAAGCAAAAATAACTTTCCATATTTTCGCATAATAGGCGGGGTGCCTACTTTTAAGTGGAGGTCACTGCCGTTTTGCTTCACTAAAGCTGTGAGTAATGTATCTATATCCATTTTTTACCTTTTATATCCATTATTACCTTTTTTATATAACTTTTTTTATATAACCTTTAGCTTCTTTTTCTTGTAGGAAGCTTGTAAAGTGTTGTAAAAGATATATCGGTTATAAAAAAGAAGAATTTAAATTTTTATTATAGGTAAAAAATGACTAAAGACTTTATCTCATCCCGTACCATTCAAGCTGTAAATAAAAAAGCAAGCTCTTTTCAAATAGCTGCTATCCAAGCTTGGTTTATAAAAAATAAGCAGACCCTAAGTGTGGCAGAAAGCTGTACGGGGGGCTTGCTTTCTTATATACTCACACGCCTCCCGGGGGCTAGCCAGTTTTTTATAGGTTCAGTGGTGAGCTACTCCCATCAAATAAAAAGCCAAATTTTACAAATTACCCCTGCTTTGCTTAAAAAAAAAGGTGCTACTAATGCTGAAATTTGCGAACTTATGGCACGGGGCGTTAAAAAATTATATAAAAGCCATTGGGCTATGGCCATTACAGGAGTTGCAGGTCCTAGTAAAAGTGCCTTAGACCCGCCCGTTGGGACGGTTTTTGTGGGTTTAGTGGGAAAAAATACTAACAAGGTGCGTCAAATTCGTTGTTTAAAAAAAAATCGGCAAGAAATTCAAAAAGAAGCTGTATTTTTTGCTTTAGATTTTTTACATTCTGGTATCAAATAGGTTTTTATAGGTTTTAATAAAAAGGGGGTTAATTATGACAGAAAAACAAAAAGCATTAGATTTAGCTATTACCACAATTGAAAAACAATTTGGTAAGGGTTCTATTATGAAACTAGGTGGAGGACGGTCTCTTTATGAAAACATTCCATCTTATAGTACAGGCTCTATGGGCTTGGATTTAGCATTAGGCATTGGAGGGCTTCCGAAGGGCAGGGTTGTTGAAATTTTTGGTCCAGAAAGTTCTGGTAAAACGACTTTAGCTTTGTCTACAGCGGCTCAGGCACAAAAAGCCGGTGGAACGGTTGCTTTTGTGGATGCAGAGCATGCTTTAGATATTGCTTATGCTTCTAAGCTAGGGGTGAATGTGCCAGATATGTTGATTTCTCAACCTGATACTGGGGAGCAGGCTTTAGAAATCACGGAGACATTGGTCCGATCTGGTGGTGTGGATGTGTTGATTGTGGATTCAGTAGCTGCTTTAACTCCAAAAGCAGAGATTGAAGGAGATATGGGAGATTCTCACATGGGTCTACAGGCGAGACTTATGTCACAGGCTCTTAGGAAGCTCACAGCCGCCATTAACCGTAGTGGTACTTTGGTGATTTTTATCAATCAAATTCGTATGAAGATAGGTATTATGTTTGGTAATCCTGAAACCACGACAGGTGGTAATGCGTTAAAGTTTTACTCTTCTGTGCGTTTGGATGTGCGTCGGGTGGCAGCTATTAAGAGAGGAGATCAAATAGTTGGTAATAGAACTGTGGTGAAAGTGGTAAAAAATAAAATGGCACCTCCTTTTGCTAGGGCAGAGTTTGATTTGATGTATGGAGAGGGTATTTCTCAAGAGGCAGAATTGTTGGATTTAGCTTGTGCCAAAAATATCATTCAAAAATCAGGAGCTTGGTTTAGTTTTGATAATCAAAAAATAGGTCAAGGTCGGGATTCTGCTAGGGTATTTTTGAAAGAAAATGCGAGTATGAGAAATAAAATTAAACAAAGATTAAAAAGCCCTTCTCAACCACCAGTTAAAAATGGGTTTAAGAAGAAAGTCACACCTTCTTCTAAAACACATTGAAGGTAAAAAACATAAGGTTTTTTATAGAGGTGATGAACGATAGGAAAGCCAAAAAAAGGCAAGAAAAAAGCTTAAGCTTGTGTAAGGCTTTTTAAACTCTCTTTTTTATCTGTCTTTTTTGTTGAAAAAAGCCTCTTAAAATCTTTTGGCAATCTTTGTATAAGATTCCTTTAGTAACAGCTAGCTTATGGTTGAGTCTTTTATCTGTGAGTGTTTGGTATAAGGAGTGAACAGCTCCTGCTTTGGGGTCTTGGCATCCATAGACTAATCTTTTTATCCGGGCTTGTAGGATAGCTCCTGCACACATAAGACATGGTTCTAAAGTTACATAAAGGGTGCAGTTACTTAGTCGCCAGGAGTTAAGAGCCTTACAAGCCATTTCAATGGCGATGATTTCCGCATGAGCTGATGCTTTTTGTAAAAGTTCTTTCTGGTTAAATCCTGTGGCAATGAGGCGTTGGTTTTGTACGATGAGTGCTCCCACCGGCACTTCTTTTTTTTTTTTGGCCTTTTTAGCTAATATTAGAGCTTGATTCATAAAGAAAAGGTCTTTTGAACAGGTCATATACACACTCCGTCTTGTCTTTTTTTAAAATTTTTGTTATGAATGAGTGTTTATATAGTTTAATTTGAAAAAAAAATAAACTATTGAGTAAGAGAAATTTTACAAATTAAGAAAATAAACTAAAACAACAAACTTAAAGAAAGCTTAAAGCACTTATGCCACGAATAAATATTAAAGTTGGAGAAAATTTTGAACATGCTCTCAGACGATTTAAAAAGTCGTGTGAGAAATTCGGCGTACTCTCTGAAGTTAAAAAAAGAGAGTTTTATGAAAAACCCAGTGTGTATAAAAAGAAAAAAGCTTTAATAGCTCGTAGACGCTCTCTTAAAAAAAATCGTAAATATGAGTTTTAAGCTGTGGTGAGATAAGTTTTTTTAAAATGATGGGGTGTTTATGTGGTGGAGATTTTAAAAAGCAAGCTAAAAAACAAGATTAAAAGCAAGATTAAACAAAGTAAAAAAGATGGGAAAAAAGGGCGTTAAAAAAAGGAGTTAAAAAAAGGAGTTAAAAAAGATTGAGCGAACAGGTTTTAAGACAGCTTATTGTATCAGATATGACATTGGCTATGAAAGGTCAAAAAAAAGTAGCTGTTAAAGCTTTAAGGTTGATTTATGCTGATTGCAAAAATCAAGAAATTGCTTTAAAAGCTCCTCTTTCTAACGCTCAAGTTATTACTATTTTAAAAAAACATATTAAGCAGTATAAAGAAAGTATCGTTCAGTATGAACAAGCAGGTTCTTTAACTTTATTACAAGAGCAAAAAGACAGATTAGCCCTTGTGCAGTCTTATTTACCTCAAGCTCTTAGTGAGAAAGAATTAAAGCAAATCATAGAAGAGAGTGTGGCTGAAGTACAAGCTCATTCGTTAAAAAGTATGGGGTTGGTGATGAAAAGTGTTGGGGCTAAAGTTTGCGGACGGGCAGATAATCGTTTAGTGGCTCAGTTGGTCAAAGAGAGGTTGCAGAATTTATGAAGAAATTCACTCCAGAATTTATTGAGCGAGTACGCACAGCCTGTGATATGGTAGATATTATTGGGGAAGATACTGTTTTAAAACGAACAGGTAAGCATTATATGGGGCTTTGCCCTTTTCCCGCTCATAGAGAAAAAACAGCTAGTTTTTGTGTCACTCCCGACACAGGGCTTTATCATTGTTTTGGTTGTAACGAATCTGGCAATATCTATAATTACTTGCAGGGGTTGCATGGGTTTCATTTTGTGTATGCTATCCGTTATTTAGCTAAACGAAGTGGTGTGGCTTTACCTAAAGATACTTTTAGTAAGTCAGAAGAACAACAATATTTTAACCGGAAAAAATTATTAGAGGTTAATGCTTTAGCCACAGATTTTTTTGAAAACAATTTAAAACAATTACCTCCTTCCCATTTAGTTAAAAAATATCTTTTAAAAAGAGGCTTACTTAGCGAAACATTAGAAAAATTTCATATTGGTTATGCACCTGATAAGTGGGATGGTCTACACACTTATTTAAAAAAGAAACAAGTGCCTCTTTCATTAGCCTTGCAGTTGGGGTTGCTGGCTGAAAAGTCAGGGCGAGTGTACGATCGTTTTCGCAATCGCCTGATTTTTCCTATTTTTTCTCCTTTTGGAAAAGATGTTTTAGGTTTTGGGGCGAGGACTTTGGGGGATGATCCTGCTAAATACATCAATAGCTCTGAGTCGGAGTTATTTCATAAAGGAAAGGTACTTTATGGCTGGCATCAGGCTAAAAATAGTATTCGCGATAAAGATTGTGTCATATTAGTAGAAGGGTATACGGATGTTTTAAGTTTTTATCAAAAAGGGGTGTGCAATGTGGTAGCTACAATGGGGACAGCTTTAACTTTGGATCAAGCTCGTACTATATCTTCCACAGGAGCTTCCGTACTACTTTGTTTCGATTCGGATTCGGCAGGTCAATGTGCGATAGATAAAAGTTTACCTTTGTTATTAAATTACTGTGGTACAGCACCTAAAATTATTACTTTAGATAAGGGGACGGATCCTGATTCGTTTATCCGCAAGAGAGGTCGATTAGTTTTAGAAAGAAGAATCAAAGATGCTAAGGATACGATATTAGACAAACTACTTTTTTATTTGGATCAGGTAGGAACTAATGAAATATTATTGCAAAAAATGGTGCCTTTATTGGTCGTTATGAAAAACACAAGTTCTCGGGATTATTATGTTAATCGAGTGATAGAGGTATTTGGTAGTGATGAAAAATGGGCTAAGAAAGAGTTAAATAGTATGATAAAAAAAGCTCTTTTAGAATCTCGGAAAAAACAACACTTGAGACCTCAAACTTATGATTTACACAGTAAAAATATTGATATTATAGATTCCCATAGTCAGAAAATGCTTTCTAACCCACAGTCCAATGCTGTTATTTCTTTAGCAGGGGCTAGCTCTTTAGAGTTATCTTTATTGACATTATCTCTTTATTCAAAAGAAAATTATTTACTCATTAGACGATCTAAGATAATGGAAAAAATACTGCATAAAGGAATCCGCGTATTATTTGCTCAATTAACCACTTATAAACCCGAAAAACAAGAGCATTTTAGTTCGCTTGCGGATATTATATCGGCACAAGTGGATCATCCACAATGGATTCGCATCCAGCACCATCCTTTTTTAAAATATTTTACTTTAGATAAATTAAAAATTTATCTTCAAGATGCCGTAGAGTATTTAGAGAAAAAACAACAGCTATTAGAATTAAAGCAACTGATTATTCGTATGCGGGTGGATAAGGCAAATTCTGATAAATATTTAAAAAAAATTATGGAAATAAAAAGAAAAAACAGCATACAAACTCATTCTTCTAGGAAATAAAACAATGCCAGATGATAAGAATATTTCTTCTCAAAAAAACGAGTTAGATTCTCTTGCAGAAACCGTCTCTGTGGAACAACAAGAGTTGTTAATGCAACAAGAGCTTCCTCGTTTGTTGGATTTAGCTCATCGGCAGTCAGGAGTGTTGTCTGTAGCTGATTTGAATGAGCAATTAGCCCCATCTATTACGCAAGCTTCTGTTTTAGATAAGCTGATGCAAATTTTAGAAAAAAAATCTATCGTATTAAAATACCCACAGGCTTTAGCAGATAAATCTCTTTTAATAGATGATAGAGAAGAAGACGCTCCGGAGCTTAGTCATCATCGTAGCAATGACCCTGTACGCTTATACTTAAGGAAAATGGGTAAAGTTTCTTTATTGGATCGTAAAGGAGAAGTGGATATTGCAAAGCTTATTGAACGAGGGGAGCGAAAAATTATCCGAGCTATTTTAATGTGTCCTATGGGTACGGGGGAAGTGATTCGTTTAGGGAATCATTTAAAGCATAAGCGGCTTAAGGTGCGATCTATTTTTCGGGGTTTGGAAGAAGATGAAGATCGTCATTATAATGAAAAAGAATATATTGATAAAATTTTTGAGCTTATTGATCATGTGAAAAAATACCAAAAGCAAAGTGAGCCTTATTTTCGCATTTTACGAGATAAAGAAGAACAACAAAAGACTATGGCACAAAATACTTTAATGAAGCTTAGTGGAGAATTAATGACACAATTTAAGCACATTAATTTTAATCGTAAAATTATCAATCGTATTGTTATTAAATTTCATAATTTATTAAAAAGAATGGAAGAATTAAGTGCTAGGTTGAATCATGCCGTAAAAACAACTTTTTCTAAAGACTTTGAAGAGCTTCAAAACACTTATTTGTTGATGTGTGATAATACACATGAAATGGACCGTGTGAAAAAAGACACAGGGCTTAATTTTAAACGATTTAAAGAAGTGTATTTATCAGCTAAAGATGCTAAAGATCGTTTAAAGCGAGTGTATCAAGAAACATGGATGCATTATCAATGGATAGAGGAGTCATGTGAGGATATTTGGAAAGGTCAAAAAGAGGCTGACAAAGCTAAAGATAAATTAGTTAAAGCTAATTTGCGTTTAGTGGTATCTATTGCTAAAAAATATATTAATCGGGGTTTGCAGTTTTTAGATCTCATTCAAGAAGGTAATATGGGGCTTATGAAAGCTGTAGATAAATTTGAGTACCGAAGAGGTTATAAATTTTCTACTTATGCTACTTGGTGGATAAGGCAAGCTATTACCAGGGCGATTGCGGATCAAGCACGTACTATTCGTATCCCCGTTCACATGATTGAGACCATTAATAAACTTATTAGGACCTCTAGATATCTTATTCAAGAATTAGGGAGAGAACCCACCCCTAAAGAAATTGCTCAAAAAATGGACCTACCTGTTGATAAGGTGAGGAAAGTATTGCGGATTGCTAAAGAACCTATTAGCTTAGAAACCCCTGTGGGTGAAGAAGAAGACTCCCATTTAGGAGATTTTATTGAAGATAAAAATGTGGTCAACCCTTCGTCAGCTATTGTGAGTCTTAATCTTATTGAGCAAACCCGGAAAGTATTAGCGACCCTGACCCCTAGAGAAGAAAAAGTATTACGACTTCGTTTTGGTATTGGCGAGGTAAGTGATCATACTTTAGAAGAAGTAGGGCAAGACTTTAATGTCACCAGAGAGCGTATTCGTCAAATTGAAGCCAAAGCGTTAAGAAAATTAAGGCATCCCAGTCGCTCAAATAAATTAAAAATGTTTGTGGATACAGATAATGAGATAGATAGTCCGGAATCTGAAAAATAAGATAGTTGCATGGGGTTTTAATGGGGACTTAGCTTAGTTGGTTAAAGCATCCGGCTCATAACCGGAGTATCGAAGGTTCGAGTCCTTCAGTCCCTACTTTTTAAATACGGTTGTGAAGGCAGATTTGAATGCTAAAAAAGATAGTTAGTTTTTAATCGGATGACATTTATTTAAAAACTTAACTTTCGTTTGTTTGAAAATAAAGCCCTGTTAATGTTTTTAAAAGATCTATTTTAAAAACATAAGATAAAAGAGGTAAAGTCACACCTCCTGTTAAAGTGATTAGTACTGCTCTCCAAAAACAAAGTACATAAAACAGATAACTGTGAGAGAGTAATTTTTGAGATAAAACTAATTTTTTCCCAAAAATAAATTCACCGTAAGTTGTTTGACAAAAAACCCGGCACAGTAGGCAATAGATTTGGCTAAAACATAAAAACACCATAGCTATTGGTAGCCATAAATCTGATAAAACCCTTAAACTGTTATTTTCTGTGAGAAAGACAAATATCCCAAGGACTGGGAAAAACCATAAACTCAGCAATAAAGTATCTACGAAAGCCCCTTTGTTAAAAAAGGGTACAGAGGAGGAGGAGGCAGGTGCCAGTGGTGCAACTGGTATCGTTTTGCTATGGACCGTGTTATGGACCGTGCTATTTTCTAGATTATTTTTTGTCGTATTTTCTGTATGACTTTCTGTATGACTTTTTGTGTTATTTTCTGTATTTCCTAACCATGGGTTTTGTAAATCCTGTAAGATTTGTTGGTAAGTACTAGGGTTATCAAAATCCCACTTTTCTTGGTAGAAAAAATCCGGCCAGTTTTTATGAGATTTTATAAAAGACTTATTTTGAAGCTTTTTGTGATGAAAACCTAAACCATTGCTCAATCGTTTCATCGAATGAGTAAAGTCAGCAGAATCTACCATTTTTAATTTTTCTTCATTACTATTGTGTAGCATCAATTTGTTTTGCAACAATCTTAGGCTTTAATTGAGCCATCTGGAGCTGGTTTTGCTGCAATAATTGAATTTCTTCACGATGCACTTTCGTTTCTCGTGGAGCTGTGACCCCTATTCGCACTTGTCGCCCTTTAATTTGCAACACCTGAACGATGATATTATCATCAATAATAATCCGACTTCCTACTTTACGCGTTAAAACTAACATTTTTAACACCTCCAAAAACCTATATTTTAAGTTAATTGGTACCCTGCAAAAAACCAAAACTATTATTTATAACGCAGAGTTTAAAATCATATAGGTAGTGTGAAACCTAATATTTGTTATACGGAATGTCAAATTTCTTATAGAATAATGTAAATTTTTCACCCTAAGGAAGTTATTCTCTAGACAGATTATGTAAGATTTTGAAAAAAGCTAAAATTTTGAGCAAATTATATTAGTGCTTGCTTTTTCGTTGTTTTTACATCTTACAATAAGGTCACGATGTATAGGATCTTTTGTGTTTTCGTTTTGTTTTTCATTCAGGCACATTATGTTCACGCACGATTTATGCCATTTACGAATATGGTATTAGTTGAGCCTTTTTCTGATTTACCGGTGGCGAATAATTATTGGGTGGAGTATTGGGTGAAGAGGTTTCAAAAGGAGGCATATTTTAGAGTTTGGTTAGAAAGGTCGTATCGTTATATTCCTTTAATGCAGGCTATTTTACACAAACAAGCTTTGCCACAAGATTTAGCTTATATTTCTATGATAGAAAGTGGCTTTTCTGCCAAAGCTGTCAGTCGGGCGAAAGCTGTGGGTTATTGGCAGTTTTTACTTTCTACAGCTAAGCGTTTTGGGTTAAGAAGAAGCTCTTGGTTAGATGAGAGAAGAGATTTTGAAAAAAGCACTTATGCTGCAGGTCTTTATCTCAAATGGTTGTATAAAAAATTTGGTACATGGTCTTTGGCAATTGCTGCTTATAACATGGGAGAAAAAAAGTTAGCTTTCCTTATGAAAAAACACAAAAGCTCTCATTTTTGGCATTTAGCACAAAAAGCAGATTTTCCGGTGGAGACAGCTCATTACATTCCAAAGCTTATGGCAGCTATTATGATTGCTAAAGCTCCTGCTCTTTATGGTTTTAATCATTTAAAGGTGAGTGTGCCTTATCAGTATGAGATTTTTTATTTACCCGGAGGTTGCAATCTAAAAACTCTATCGCAACATATTGCAAGCTCCTACCAGCAGATGAGAAGCTTAAATCCGGCATTATTAACTCATGTTATACCTTCTTTTTTAGATAATTTTAGCGTACGTATTCCTAAAGGTTTGGCAGTGGCTGTGTCTGGTTTTGTTCAAAAAACTCAAAAGTTATAATTTTGTTGTGGAAATAAAAATATGTCTTATCAAGTTTTAGCCAGAAAATGGCGTCCTCAAAGTTTGCCAGATGTTATAGGGCAAAGTGCTGTGGTTCGTATTTTAGAAAATTCTTTAAAAAACAATCGTCTTCATCCTTTTTTAGTTTTTGCGGGTCCTCGTGGTACGGGTAAAACCTCTATGGCTCGCATATTGGCTAAAACTTTAAACTGTGGTTTTAAAACAAACACTCAAGCTTGTAATAACTGTCCTTCTTGTAGAGATATTGATCATTCCAAGTCTTTAGATGTTATGGAAATTGATGGTGCCAGTCACAATGGGGTAGAAGCGGTTCGGCAGTTAAAAGATAGTGCTATTTATCAACCCACCGGTCCTTTTAGGGTGTATATTATTGATGAAGTACACATGTTATCGCAAAGTGCTTTTAATGCTTTGTTAAAAATATTAGAAGAACCTCCCTCTCATGTAGTGTTTATTATGGCGACTACAGAGATCAAAAAAATCCCTGTGACTGTGTTATCTCGGGCTCAAATTTTACCCTTTCGCCCTATTGTGGATCAGCTTATTTACCAACATTTACATAAAATATGTCAGGTGGAAAAAGTGAAAGCCGATGAGCAATCTTTATGGACGATCACACGGGAAGCTTCTGGTTCGCTAAGAGACGCTCAAGGCTTATTGGACCAAATAATAACTTTTTGTGATAAGCAATTTCACGCAGAAGATGTGAGTCGTATTTTAGGCTTAACACAAAGAACTTACCTCACAGATACTTTAAAAAGCTTATTAGACCGAGATGCACAAAAAATGCTCAAAGTGTTAAACCAGCTCCATGTGAGTGGTGCAGACCCTGCTTTATTTTTACAAAGTTTAATAAAACTCATCAGGCACTCCTTATTGTTAAAGCTCAATGCGAAAGATACGCTGTCGCTCATACCTGTTTCTAACAAAGAAAAAGACCAATTGGTAAAATGGGTAGCTCCTTCTTCTTGTGAAGAATTACAGTTATTATTTGACATGGCGGTTAAAGGGTTAAAACAAATCTCTTATATTCAAGATACAAAGGTGTTTTTAGAAATGCTCCTTTTAAGGATGTGTCAAGCACCTTACATTGAAAAGCTTTTTTCCTAATTCTTAAAAAAATATCTTAAAATCAGCATTAAAAAAAATATTGAGCAAGCTTTTGAGCTTTTTTATAAACTTCCGACACAACTTGTAAAGAATTGACAGAACAGCTCTTAAGTTTAAAATCAAAATATGCATCAATATAATGTGCCTTCTTTAGATCGTTTGGTTCAAGAGCTTAAAAAATGGCCAGGAGTGGGTCCCAGAAGTGCCTCTAGGTGGGCTGAATGGCTATTAAAACTTTCTTTAAGCGATATTCAAAAGCTCTGCGGGGCTTTAGAAGATATTAAAACCCAAATCCGAAAATGCTCTCATTGCTTTACTTTCACAGAGCAAACAACATGCAAGCTTTGTAGCTCTTTACACCGGCGAAAAGACATAATATGTGTTGTAGAACAACCTTTTGATATTGCTCGTATGGAAGCTAGTGGAAAATTCCACGGTCAGTACCATGTGTTACATGGGGCTTTATCTCCGCTCAATAAAATAACCCCTGAAAACTTAACCATTGCCCCTTTAATGCATAAAATAAAAAACCAAAAAGTTAAAGAGGTTATTTTAGCCCTAGATGCTGATATGGAAGGAGATATGACAGCCCTTTACCTGAATAAATTAATGAAAGAACAAAATATTAAAATATGCCGATTAGCCCATGGTATTCCTTATGGAGGTGATATTGACTATATTGATGAACAAACTTTAGGACGTGCTTTGGAAAATAGAGTAGAACTATAAAACAATTATAAGTTGCAGTTATAAACTGTAGGATACACACTATGTCCTTATTTAATTATAATGCGAAAGAAATTCATTGTAAAATTATTTATTATGGTATCCCTTTATCTGGTAAAACCAGTAATATAAAGTGGATTTGCCAAAATACCAGCAGTGATGAGAAGTTAGATATTTTATCACTCCCCCTAAAAACCAGCCCCAGTGTGTTTTTTGATTTTTTACCGATTGATGTAGGTACTATTCGGGGGTTAAAAACTCGTTTTCACCTGTACTCCATACCTGGGGGAGATTTTTTTGATAGCTCGCTGAGTTTGTTATTAAAAGGAGTGGATGGTTTGGTATTTGTAGCAGATTCTCAAAAAACCAAAATGGCAGATAATAAAAAGCACCTGCTTGCTTTACAAGAGCAGTTGCAAAAAATTGGTCTACAGATGGAAAAAATCCCCATGGTACTGCAGTATAATAAAAGAGATTTACCCAACATTCATTCTATATCAGATATGCGAACAGCTTTAAATTATCATAACCACCCTGATTTTCATTCCATAGCCGCTACAGGAGTAGGGGTGTTTGAAACATTAAAAACAGTGTTGAAAATGGTTATTACTATTTTGAAAGGTGGAAAAGCCTTGTAATTGTCTCAAAATGATACACTAAAATAAAAAAAATAATAAATTTTAAACTTTGCCTTTCATCTGCCGATAATAAATTTAACAGGACTAAAGACTGGTGAAATAAAAGAGTACTTAGGTTTTAATAATTTTTTTCTGAAAGCTTAAAAAACTTGGAACTCCTTTTGTTTTACATAACATAAGAGGGAGGAACGGATAATGTTACAAATAACAGGTAAGTCGCAAGATTTTAGTATTGTAAAAACCACTTTAATTACTCTGTCTCAAGAAGAGAGTGTGATTGTAAAAAAAGCTTATATATGTCGCTTAACCCCTAAAGGTTTTGATTTACATTTAAAGCATCAAGATTTAGTGCCTTCTTTTTTACGCACGAGCCTTAGCTTAGATTGTTTGTTGAATAGAAACCTTACACTCTATATTCCTCTTATGGGTATTGATTTAGATGTGACTGTGACAAAAACTCAGCATTTAGGTAAAGGAGATTTTGAAATTACCACAGAATTTTTTGCTGATTCACCTACTTATTGGAGAGAATGTTTATTTGAACTATGGCCTAAAAAATATATACCTCAGTTGTCTACTCAATAAACATTTTTTATGGTTTATTGGGTAGTAAAAAAGGCACAAATCCTCCCGCTCTTTTTGAAAAATAATGAGGGTTCAGGTGAGCCATCATTTGTTTATTTGAACTATGACCTAAAAAATATATACCCCAGTTTGTCTACTCAATAAACATTTTTTATGGTTTATTGGGTAGTAAAAAAGGCACAAATCCTCCCGCTCTTTTTGAAAAATAATGAGGGTTCAGGTGAGCCATCATTTGTTTATTTGAACTATGACCTAAAAAATATATATCCCAGTTTGTCTACTCAATAAACATTTTTTATGGTTTATTGGGTAGTAAAAAAGGCACAAATCCTCCCGCTCTTTTTGAAAAATAATGAGGGTTCAGGTAAGCCATCATTTGTTTATTAAAAGTAGGAGCTAATAATTCCATACGCCCATCCCCATCTAAATCTGCTACAGCTAGTTGCACGGCCTCTCCCTGGTGGGTAAAAAAACCATTTGTTTTATTAGTTAGTTTTACTTGGCTAATAAGGTAGCGTCCTCCCCCTTTATGAGGTTGTGAATAAAAATCTAAGACAATACCCTCTCTGGTTTGGGATTTAACAACCTTTATTAAAGACCCATTGTGGAGTAAATCTCCATAAACCACAGATAGTACTTTGGACTCCTGCCCAAGGGTAGCCATGCGTACCCCTTGTCTGAATTTTGCAAGCCCGTGTGGTGAAGGAGCAAATAACACCCATCCAGAAAATACATTCAATCCTAATAGAATCGTAAAAGCACTAAGCCATAATTTATTTGTGAGTGTTTGCATTGTCTTTTCTCCTTTTTTAAACAATTTTTAGCCTGCCATGTTCAAAGTAACATATTGCTTATTTCTTCTATCGGTTAAATGAGCCTCATTTATTATAAAAAAATGACTTTTTAGTTAATTTTTTTAATAAAACTTGGAGCTCCTGGGGCCAATCTAGGCGAAAAATGAGCTTTTTGTGAGTTTTAGGGTGTAAAAAACAAATTTTAGTGGCAAAAAGGGCTACTCTTTTTAAAAGAGCTACTTGTTTTAAAAGCTGTGGTGGGGCTTTTTTTAAAGTTCGCACTCCGTACAAAGGGTCTCCTAAAATGGGTAAGGCTAACTCTGATAAATGAAGGCGGATTTGATGCGTTCTACCTGTTGCCAGCTTGCAAGCGACTATATGAATACCCTCTTCATAAGATTGAATAATTTTGTAAAAAGTTGTAGCCCTTCGTGTGCCTGAATTTTGCGTTTTAAAAGACGCAAATTTTTTTCTGTTTTTAGGATGCCTTCCTATAAAACTACTCCACTTTTGCCAAGTATCTATCTTTAAGGCTTTGTTTTTTGGCGAACTCACACTTAAGCTTAAGTAAAACCTTTGTATTTTACGAGTTTTAAATTGTTCTATAAAATGCTCAAAGGCAAGCTTTGTTTTTGCCATAACCATTAAGCCACTGACATCTTTATCTAAACGATGCACGATACCAGGGCGTAATAGGTCTTTTCCATATAAAGACCTGCTTTGACTTAAAGCATTTACTAAAGTATCTTGTGCATGCCCCGGGGCAGGATGTACTACTAAACCCGAAGGCTTATTAACCACTAAAACATGTTCATCTTCAAAAACAATGGGAACAAAAAAATTATATGCTTTTAAAGTGTGAATAGGTGCTTTTTCTATCATAGTGAGAAAAAAACACTCATCCTTTTTAACTTTATACGATGCTTTCGTTATAACTTTTTTATTGTGATCTTTTATTAAAGATTCTTTTAAATATTTATGAGCTTGATGGCGACTAGATAAATAAAAAGATAAAAACACATCTAACCTTAGCCCTTCATGTTTTTTTGTGACTGTGATTTTTTTATCCATCAATTTTTATCTATAAATTTTTATTCATGAATATTTACTCATGAATTTTTATTCATGAATGATTGTTCTTTTATTGTTTTTTTTATGGTTCAAAACCTCTACCGGTGAGCGTAAATACACAGCTTGTAAGTGCGACCAAGGTACCGTTTGTAATTCGTGAAAATCTTTTTGAAAGATAGTCGCTAAATCTGTTACATGAGGAAATAAGGGTTTTTTACTATAGTTATTTTTTTTGATTATTTGAGACCAAAATGTCGAATAATCAGACCATCCATCCCCTAAACATACATAAGGGTTTTTTAAATAATTCTTTACATCTTTTTTTAAATTTTCTGATAACGGTTCCACACAAGGAGAGACTATTTCTTTTAAACCTGTTTTTTGTTTTTTATAATAAGCTTTGTACACACTGTTTTTAAAAGCATTAATAAATGTCAGGATGTATGTTCCATAAGAAATGGTATTGTCTGTCAGCACACTTCCTGCTAATATTTTTAAAGAAGAAAGTGGGTATATTGTTATTTTTGGATAAGCAAAAGCTAAAGTTTTCGCAAAGCTCACCCCCAGCCTGACCCCTGTGAATCGTCCGGGTCCTATACCTAATACAATAGCTGATAATTGTGATAGATGTATTTTTGTTTTATGTAAAATTTTTTCTAACCCTTTTGTAATAAAAGCACTGTGTGTGGGACCTGTCCACTCTTCTAAAACTAAAAGTTGCAGTGTGTTTTTTTTAAAAAGGTATAACGCTAAAGAACCTACCGGTGAGCTGGTTTCTAGTAACAAGCAAAGCATTTTGTATTACCAAATATTCATCCATCTATCGATGTCATTAAAAGTCACAAATATCAATAAACTTAAAAGTAAAGTTAAGCCAATATAATGAGCAATCAGCATTTTTTGCATACTGACAGGGCTACCTTTTATGAGTTCAATAATATAAAATAATAAATGCCCTCCATCTAACACAGGTAATGGTAAAATATTTAATAAAAATAACTGAACAGAGAGTAAAGCCATTATTTCAAAAAAATATTCTAAACCTAAACGATAACTTTTATAAGCAGCTTGCCCTATAGCAATCACCCCTCCTAGTGTTTTTTTAGAGATAGCCCCTGAAACTAAATTTTTAATATAAATACCAGTCATTGCACACCAATATCCTGTTTTTTTTATGGCTAAAATAAGAGCTTTAAAGGGATTCCAAGTAGATTGACGGTAGTGTTTTCCGGCAGGTTTTAATTGATAATAAGAAGCACCACTGACCACTCCTAACATATAACGACTTTCTTCTTTTAAACCTTTCATCACTCGTTGAGCAAAAGGAGTTATAAAGAACACTTTTTTTTGCCCCTGCCTGTTGATCTCTACTCGTAAAGCCTCATCTTGAGGTTTAAAGTTACCCACTTTTTGTGTTAAATCAACCCAAGTGTTCATTTTTTGATCATTGATTTTTACAATAAGATCTCCTTTTTTTAACCCAGCTTGCAACGCCACACTATCTTTTTTTAAATGAGCAATAAATAAATCAGGATGTTCTAACCCTAAGCTTTGTAAAATATTAAAATGAGTGTAAATATCTTTTTGACCATGTAATGTTAAAGTCGTAGTGAGAGTTTTGTGTTCTCTTTGAAATTGTATCTGCCAAGCCTTTTGTGTGGTGGAAGCTATGGGAGCAAGGCTTAATTGTTTTTCAAAAATATGTTTTAATTCTTCCCAATGTCGAATAGCTTTACCATTTACTGATAGTAATGTGTCAAAAGTTTTAATGCCGGCTCTACCAGCAGGGCTTTGTGGATCAGACACTCCTACAACAAGTGGTGTGGTAAAAGGAGATAACCCATCAATCACCCCTCCTTGTTTTTCAAACCCAAAATCAGATAATATTGTTTTTTTTTCAGTTAGTATGGATAAAGTTTTTATTTCTCCCGAAGGTTTTTTGACTTTTATTTTTAATACTTGGTTGGGGTTGTTAAATACTATATCATGAAATTCTGTCCAGTTATGAATGTTTAGGGTGGGAGTGTTTTTTTTAACAGCTTGGACAGATAATAAAGTATCCCCCCATTTAAACCCTGCAAGCTGGGCAGAAGACATTTGCTTAACCTCTCCTACTACTGGTGATATCTTTTTTTCTCCTATCATAAATGAAATAGTTAATATTCCAATAGCTAGGAATAAATTCATTAAAGGTCCTGCCAGTACTATGGCCATCCTTGCTTGCACGGGTTTATGAGAAAAAGAAACAGATCTGTCTTTTTTAGCGACCTCTGTGTGGTCTAAATGACCAAACATTTTCACATACCCTCCTAAAGGGATAAGGCTGATACAATAAACAGTGTCTTTTTTTTTCCACTGAAGAATTTTTTTACCAAAACCTAAACTAAATACTTCCACCCGTACGCCATAAAATCGTGCGACTAAGAAATGACCTAGTTCATGGATAAAAACTAAAATTCCAAGTAAAACCACAAAAGGTAAAAGAGACATCATGACCTCTTCTATTGATAAAATCGTATTCCATAAAAAAGATATCATATACATAGTATTAACTATTTTTTATAAAAATAACAAGATATTTTAAGATTCTAAAAATAAAAACATCATATACATAAAAGGTAAAGTCATAAGCAAACCATCCATACGGTCTAATAAGCCCCCATGCCCTGGGAGTAATCTGCCTGTGTCTTTTACCCCTCCTCGCCTTTTGAGAACAGACACAAATAAATCTCCTGTTTGTGCCACAAAAAAACAAGCAACCCCTAGGCTAAATACTATTATTATGGATAGGGTGTTTCTTTCAAAAGTAATAAGCAATCGTCCGTTATCGTAAAAAACACCTGCAACTGCGACTATTCCACTTGCACTCATTCCACTTACTAAACCCCACCAGGTTTTACCAGGTGAGATTTTAGGTAACCATTTGCGTTTTCCCACACTCCCTCCTCCTATATAGGCCATAATATCTCCTGTAAAAACCATACAAAGCAGGAGCAGTAAATAACCAGGACCTGTGACCTCATATAAAAACATTTTTAAAAATAACCCTGCAGGCCATGCGACATAAAATAAAGATACTAAAATAAGCCCTATCCCTGCTAAAACCTCCTCCGCCCCCCTGCTTTGCCATAACCAAAAAGCACACAGTACACATATATAAACAGTAAAAACCATAGCTGTTTCTAATTTTAATAAATTAAAAGCAAAACATAAATACGATAAAAAACAAAGCCCAAATAAAAACCAACGAAAAATAACATCAGCAGGTTTTGACACCACTAATTGCGTATACTCCCAAGTTAATCTGGCTGTAATAATAGACACAAACACAATAATTCCAAAAGCTGATAAAAATATAAAAGCGAGTACCAATCCCACTAATAAAACAATGGATGTTAAAGCTCGTAATAAAAAATTTCTCATCGTTTAAATTTTCCTTTTTTGTGTGTGATGAGTTGCCTCTTTTACGGCTCCAAACCTTCTTTGAGTGTGAGCGTAAAATTCTAAAGCCTTTGTCAGCTCCTCTGTGTTAAAATCAGGCCATAATACAGGGCTTACATAAAACTCTGAATAAGCCGATTGCCATAAATAAAAATTAGATAAACGGCTCACTCCTCCCGTTCGAATAATGAGATCAGGAGGAGGAAAAACAGCAGATGGTAAAAACTTAGCCACTTGTGCTTCATCTAAATTGTTTATTTCGAGGCTACCGGATTGGATATGTTTTGCCGCCATTTGTAAAGCCTGTACAATCTCTCTTCTGCCCCCATAGTTAATAGCCATAATCAGTTGCAAACCGGTGTGAGATTTTGTGGTGTCTACCAAATGAGTACATATATCTTGAATAGATGGGTCTAATTTTTTTATATCACCTAAAATATGTAATCGAATGTTATTTTTTTCCATAAGTTTTTTATATTTTATGAGAGATTTTTTTATTAATTTCATAATGACGGATATCTCTAGTGGGGATCGTTTCCAGTTTTCTGTACTGAAAACAAATACCGTTAAATAAGGAAGCTTGCCAGTCACACAAGTTTGTACAATATGCTTTAAAGTTTGCACGCCTCGTAAATGCCCAAAAGTGCGAGGATGCCCCTTGTTTTGTGCCCACCTGCCATTGCCATCCATAATAATAGCAATATGTTTTAACTCTTCTAACATTTTAAACACGGATAAGCTCTTGTTGTTTTTTTTCTGAAAGCTCATTAACTTTTTTAATAAATTGATCTGTTGTTTCTTGAATGATTTTTTCAAAATCATTTTTTTGATCTTCGCTAATGGATTTTTCTTTGAGGCTTTTTCGGACTTTTTCATTCAACATTTTTCGAATTTGCCGACATTCTACCCGGCTTTTTTCTACATCTTTTTTAAAAGCTTTAATGAGCTCTTTTTTCTTATCTTCTGTAAGCTCTGGTACTTTAAGACGAATCACTCTTTTATCTATCAGAGGAGCCATGCCTAAGTCACTTTTTACTAAAGCCGAAGAGATGTTTTGTAACATACCAGCATCCCAAGGTGAGATTAAAATAGTTCTGGCATCAGGGCAAGAAATAGAAGCGATGTGTTTTAATTCTTGCTCTCCACCATAACAAGATATTTTTATCCCCTCTACTAAAGAGGCATGAGCTAAACCACTGCGTATTTTTTTTATTTTATTTTGAAAAGCACTTAAAGCATTTTCCATTCTCTGAGTAATCTCATCTTGTATTTGCTTGTCTGTGATCGTCATAAGCTTATCTATTTATAATAGGTAGGTGATTTTAGCAAATCATAGTACCTGGTTGTTCCCCTTTTATAATGCGTATAATATTGCCTTTTTGTTTTAATCCAAATACAAGTAGTGGCATTTTATTATCCATACATAAACTCACAGCTGTGGAATCAACAACTTTAATACCTTTATTTAATACTTCTATATATTTTAGCTTTTGATATTTTTTGGAATTTTTATTTTGTAAAGGGTCTTTATCGTACACTCCATCTACTTTAGTGGCTTTTAATAAAATATCAGCTTGTACTTCCATAGCCCTTAAAGCTGCTGCTGTGTCGGTTGTAAAGTAAGGGTTACCTGTGCCCGCTACAAAAATAACAATGCGGTTTTTTTCCAAATGCCTTAATGCTTTTCTCCGGATGTAAGGTTCTGCTACTTCTGAAATTTTTAGTGCTGTTTGCACCCGTGTTTGTATACCCTGACTTTCTAAAACTGATTGTAAGGCTAAGCCGTTAATGCAGGTCGCAAGCATACCCATATAATCAGAACTGGCCCTGTCTATTGTGTTTATTTTATCTTGATGCCCGCGAAAAATATTACCTCCCCCTACCACTAAAGCTATCTGCACTCCTAATTGATGCAGTTGTTTTAATTCTTCTGCTAATTGTAAAAGGGTCGAGGCATGTAGACCAAAAGTATGAGGTCCGCAAAGCATCTCCCCACTAATTTTTAATAATATTCTTTTATACTTCATTTAAAGTGTCCGTTGACTAGTAGTCATAGATGATGCGATATGGCTTTCCTCTTGTCCTAACTCAAATCGTACAAACCGGCGAATGATGATATTTTCTCCTAAACGAGCAATAAGATTTTTTAAAGCATCTTCTACAGTACAAGGGCTATCAGTTTGAGAGCTTGCTAAAAAAATTTGCTTCATTAAACATTGATCTTTTACCCATTTATCCCATTTCCCTGTAGCTACTTTTTCTAAAATTCCTTTGGGCTTTCCCGCTTTAAGGGCTTGAGCTTTAAAATATTCTTTTTCTTTCTCTTGTCGCTCTTTAGGGATATCTGAAGGAGAAATAAAAAGCGGGTGCATCGCTGTAATGTGCAAACAAAGCTGATGCACAAATTGGTTGAAGTCTTTTCCACGAGCTGCAAAATCTGTTTCTACATTCACCTCTACTAATACACCCATACGCCCCGGACTATGAATGTAAGAGGCAATCTGCCCCTGCTTTGCTTGCCTAAAAGTTTTTTTTTCAGCTTGCAAAAGCCCCTTTTTTTTCAGCCACTCTAAAGCTTTTTTTTCATCTTGAGATGTGGCAAGTAAGGCTTTTTGGCAGTCCATAAAGCCTGCCCCTGTGAGAGTTCTTAATTTTTTTATAGCAACAATACTCATTTTTTATCGTGATTAAGCTCCATAGAAATTTCTACATCATCAGCAGTACCTGCAGCTACTAGTTTTCTTTCTTTTGTGTGTTTTTTTAACACTTTCACCACTGTGGGACCTTTGTCTTTTTTTATAGAGCTTTTTTCTAAAGACACATTTTGTTGGTGGGTAGAAGTACTGTCACTTAAGCTTTTTTGGCGAAGTTTTTGTGTCCATTTTTCTTTTCCTTTGGTGCAAGCCGTACTGATGAGTTTGATAAAAAATTCTACAGACCTTGTTGCGTCATCATTTGCAGGGATGGGGTAATCAATAGGGCTTGGATCGCAGTTGGTATCTACTAAAGCTACAATGGGAATATTGAGACGCTTTGCCTCTTTCACAGCAATGCTTTCTTTATTAATGTCTACAATGAATAAAGCCTGTGGGGCTTGTTTCATTTCTCTAATACCTTCTAAGTACTCATTGAGCCGTTCATATTCTTTTTCCATCCGAGCTTTTTCTTTTTTAGAATAATGGTCTAAATCACCTCGTTTTCTCATCTGGTCAATTTTTTTCATCCTATCGATACTCACTTTAATGGTTTGAAAATTTGTCAAAGTACCACCTAACCACCTTTTGCTGACATAAAATTGCCCAGCCTCTTTGGCTTCCTGTTTAATAAAAGCACAGGCTTGTTTTTTCGTGCCGACAAAAATAAAATTACCTCCCTCTGCCGTAACATTTTCTACAAATCGTAAAGCTCTTTTAGTAAAGTTAAAAGTTTTTTGTAAATCAATAATGTGGATACCGCTTCGAATGGTGTGAACATAGGACTTCATTTTAGGATTCCACCTTTGAATCTGATGTCCAAAATGAGCCCCCGCTTCTAACATGTTTTTAATGCTTAATTCATTCATTTTTATCCTCAATAGGGTTGTTTGTTGCTTAATCAATAGCTTTTTAAGTTCATCCTCAATCGTTTTTTAATTTTACGCCCTTACAAAGTTTGGTGTTATCATAATTTCACTGTTTTGCCTAGGGGTTTTTTATAAATGTATAGGGTCACGATTGATATGCACTTGTACGGAAAAAGGTTGGGCGAAAGCTTGAGCGTTTATGTGTTTTCCGGCTAAGTGTAAAGCCTCTGGCTTACGGCTTTTTAACAAAAGCTGGTAGCGGTATTTGTTTCTCAAACGGAATATTGGGGCGGGGGCAGGTCCTAAAATTATAAGGTTTTTGATAGATTGCAGATGATCTTTTATACGAACAGCTGCTTCTAAGGCTTTAGGGGCATCTTCTGCTTGGGAGCGTATCAGCATAAGCTTTGTAAAAGGGGGGTAGTGGTATTTTTCCCTTTTTTTTAGCTCTTGTTTAGCAAATTCTTCGTAATCACCTTTAATTACGGCTTGTAAAACAGGGTGCTTGGGGTTATAGCTTTGTAAAATGACTTTTCCGGGGGTGTTGCGTCTACCTGCTCTTCCTGCTATTTGGGTTAATAAATGAAAGCTTTTTTCTTCTGCTCTAAAATCTGGGCGATTAAGCCCAAGGTCTGCTAATAAAATCCCTACCACAGTGAGGGCAGGAAAATCTAAACCCTTAGCTATCATCTGTGTGCCAATAAGAATATCTATTTGTTTGTTTTCCATTTGATTAACTTTTTCCACCCATTCGGTGTGGTTTTTTATTTTATCTCGATCGGCTCTTTTAATACGAGCTTTAGGAAAAAGCTTTTTCATATCTTTTTGCACTTGCTCTGTGCCTAAACCAAAAGAAAGAAGTGTTTCATGTTGGCACTGAGGGCATGTTTGGGCTTGCTCCATTCTCCAAGCACAATAGTGGCACACCAAATGAGTTTTTGCATGGGGGGTGAGAGAAATATCACAGTGAGGGCAACAAAACCGAAAACCACAAGCAGGGCAAAAGACAAAAAACCCCTCGCCCCTTCTATTTAAAAACAAGGCTACTTGTTCCTTATTTTTTAAAGCACGGGTTATTTCTTTATGTAAATCAGGGCTTAACCACCAAGGTAGGGTATCTTCAGGAGGGGTAGAGGCTGTTATTTTTTTTCTTCTATCTACTAGTGTCAAGCCTGGCATGGGTGTTTGAAATACTCGTTTTTTAAGTTGGTGGTAATGGTATTTGCCTTTTGCAATATTCCACCAACTTTCCAAAGAAGGGGTAGCAGATGCCAGTACTATAGGAATGTTTAAAAATTGAGCCAGCATTATGGCAGTGTCTCTGGCATGGTATTTGCATTTTTCTTCTTGTTTAAAATGTGTTTCGTGTTCTTCATCTAAAATAATCCACGACAAATTAGGTAGTGGGCAGAATAAAGCAGACCTTGGACCTATTAAAATGTTTTTTTTTCTGTACAACATGTTGGTCCATGCTGTTGTTTTTTCTTTAGCACTCATGCCAGAATGCACACAGGCTACTTGCCCCGGAAATCTTTCGGAAAATCGCCTAATATGTTGTGGAGTTAAGGCAATTTCTGGCACTAAAATAAGTGCCGATTGGTTGTTCTTTAAAGCAGGGGCAATGAGACGAAAAAAAATTTCTGTCTTTCCTGACCCTGTTACTCCATGGATAAAATGCACTTGAAATGTGTCCTCTTTTTTTAAAATATCTGTGACACATTTTTGTTGCTCTAAAGTAAGTTTTGGTCCTTTAGTAGATGGTAAAACTTCCGTATTAGCTTTAAGAGATACAAGTTTTTTAGGTAAAAAATAAGGAAAACTTAAATGGATAACAGACCCTAAATGGTAATGGTAATAATCGGCGATCCATCTTAACCAGCTCAACCTTTTAGGCGATAAAGCAGGTAGCTGTGTTTGTGCTGATATGAGCTGGCGTACGGTAAAATCAGGTTTGAAAGGGGTTAGTTTTTTTATCACAACAGCAGGCACAATACTTCCCCTTAAAGGGGCTTGTACTAAACAACCAAGGGGTAAAAGCTTAGGGTAAGAGTAAATAAGGTTTTTTTTTATCGCACGGGAAAGGGCTACTTCATAATGATAAGTGTTTTTATTCAAAGTTTTTACCCTCTCTTTTTAAATAAAGCTATTATTGTTTTGTGGTGTCATATCATTTACCGAAATTGTTTGTAAAATTCATAAATAATATCTTGATGAGCCTTGTTAAGGTTTGAAGGAATGGTATTTGCTCGATGAAGCTTTGTTTTTTTAAACCATTTTTTATGGGGTTTTATTTTTTGTACATTGGTGACTGTTATTATCACCTCTTTTCGGGTATTATTTGTGAACCAAGTAAATTGCCTTCTGGTGGGAAAAAACAGCCCGGGGTAGGCTTTATAACCTGATGTTTTCATGTGTGCTGTTATTTTGTTTTGAGGGGTTTTCCATTCCCAAGCTCGTAGGACAAATTCATCTTGTTCTATCCAAAGGGTAGGTGTTGCCATAGAAGGTTTTTTTGTAGCTGTACTTACGATACGGTACATAACCACACCTTGTTTTTTACTGAGTGTGATAAAATCTGGAGGAACAGGTGGTAAAATCACAGGCTCCACCCCTTTGATACTTTCTGTTAATACGGAAGCGGGGGGGGTGGGAGGAGTGGTGGTTGTAGTGGGATTTAGAGGTATGGTATGCCATAAGTAAAAAAGCTTTTTTAGACTTTCGGGGTTTCGAATGTGAAAAGGTCTTTCTATATGGTACAATGAGATGGGTTTTTTTACCAAGCGGTTTTTGGTATTTTTGAAAGTTTTGTAACGAGTGTTGTAAATAAATCGTAAGTAAAGCTTTTTATCTGTTGTTTTACCTGTAGTTTTATTTGTTGTTTTACCTGTGTTTTTACTTGTGTTTTTAAGTGTAGAAGAGGGGTTTTTTAGTGTGACATCCAGTCTCATATTGTGATTATTTACCCACCAGGTTTCTTTTAAAGTAAGGTCTGTTATCCCATGTTTAAAAAGTAGTTCTTGTTCTATTTTGTACATCCCCCGCCCATGGAGTTTAGCTACTCTTTTTAAAAGAAAGGATAAATGTGGTATATAAGCCTTGCAAAGTGGGGTACAAACCACGACACAAATAAAGGTGCAAAATGAGGCAATAAAAATAATTTTTTTCACTCTCAAACTATTAAAACATAAAAGTTTAAAAATTAAGTGGTTTTTGTAAAAAAAGGTGGTTTTTTTAGCTTTTATGTTAAAAAATGGCTTCCATTTTACCGATAAACAAGGCATGCGGTACTGTTGGGGACTTTTAATACTATTTATAGCTGGGGCTATTGCTCTGTTTAACTCTTGTCATCAAGGTTTAGCAGGTAGAAGCAATATTATAGGCTCTATAGAGGGTGATGTGCCGATTGATGGCGGGGGTGATACACTTACTACTCAGAAAGAAATTCAGGTACAAGAAAAAGACGATCCAACAAAAAATAATTATTTTCCTTATGACTTACAATTAGATACTATGGCTTTTTTAAATTGTGACGATAAAGGAAAAAGAGGTTTTATTTTTAAAGCTGGAGCTTATTTTCCTAAAAGTGGCTTAAGGCTTAGTAAGTATTTTTTAAAACAAGCATTAGATCCTAAAATAAAAGATGATGCTTTAGAAAAATTAATTAATCAATCTACAAAATTATACGCTTTCCCTCAATTACATTTTGCTCGTCATAATAATCTTATGGGCCCCATCAATCCTGTTTCGCTCAATCCTTTAAATAAAGAAGTTTCCGAGTTAGTTAAAAATAAAAAAAGCCGTATCCAGGATATACGTGGCAGAACTATTGAATTTGTGATGAAACAAGATCCGATAATAACTATCCCAAGGGTAAATGATGCAAGGCTTGTACTATTTTATCGCAATCCTAAAGATAACAATTCCGGGATTTATAACACAAAAAACAATGATTATATAAGTCAGGATGATTTTTACGGTCAGGTTTATCAATTAGATTTTATTGAAGAATATAATGATAGTTATATATTAAATAATGTAAGTGAAACAAAATATCCTACACATAAAGAAGGTAATAAATGGGAATGTCCTTCTGAATTACAATTTGTTGTAAGAAGACATCATGATTATATTAAAAACTTTATTCCAGATGATGGTGAAAACGATGATGTTCAGCAATTAGGGGATAAAGAAAAAGGTTGTAAAGATTCTTCGGCGGATGAAGATAAGCTACAAATTGTTAAACAAGTATTACCTACTGGTTGGAATATTAATATTGAAAAAAAATGTATTTCTCCTCAAAAAACTAATTATATATGTTACGATGATCTCACACGCATATTAAGAGGTCAAATTGATAATCTCCATAAAACAGGTAAGTATCCTCGGGTACTGAAAAATTCAGGTTGTACAGCTAGGGGTGAGGGAAGTAATGAGAATCAGTATCAAATATGCCCTCGTTATTTATCTATTTGTGTAAGAAAACAGTCTTAATAAGGTCATAACAATAGTTTGAGATAACTTAAAAAAGCTTTTTTAGTATTTTTAGCTATAACTAATCTATTATTAATTTATCATTAAACACTTGTTTTTATCATATTTATTGTGCATAACTCAAAAGGGTTAAGTGGGGATGGTATGATTCGATATATTTTTTTAAAGCTTATTTTTTTAAGCCCTTTGTTTTCTGTGGCTTCCCTTTTACCTCTTGGACCTTTAAGCCTATCTCAAGGAGGTGGGGGAAGAGCTGTTAGCACAAGTGGTGTGGAATATCATTTGTTAAACCCTGCCGTGGTAGCTGACTTTAAAAATACAAAAACTCAGGCTTTTTATGTGTTTAGTGATGACTCTCAATTAAACTATATAGGCTTATCTGTTGGCGAAAACAATGTAACCCCTATTGCTTTAAGTTTTCTTAAATCTTTACATAGTTCAGAACATCTATTGGCTATAAGTACGGCAGGAGTGATAGTACCCGGGTGGAGCTTAGGGGTAAGCTTTGACAGATGGCAGGTGGAAAGTAATACTCATTGGAATGTACAAACAGGTTTGTTGATAAAACCCCCGGGTCAAAAAAAAATATCTTTTGCGGCTACTTGGGATTTTCTTCTCCCCTTAAAAGGGGCTTTTAAAAAAGCAGGTCAAAAAGGAGCTTTAGCTATAATGTACCAACTTAACCAAAGGTTAAGGGTTAAAATAGATGGCTTGTATGTGTTCACTCTCAAGACCAATCCCTATTGGGTGATGATAGGGGCTTTAGAAAGTGTACTTGCTCAATTTTTAGTTTTACGGGGAGCTACCAGTTGGAATCAGTTGACAGGCAAGTTTTTATTTTCTGGAGGCTTGGGCTTAAAAGGCAAAACTTTTCATTTTGACTATGGGGTAAGCCAAAGGCTTGAGGGCTGGACTCAAGCTATCAATGTGAGAGCTTTATTTTGAATTGGCAGGGGTTCTGATAGGTTTTACCCTAAGGGCAATACCTTGTTTAATTTCTTTGGTTTTGTCTAATGTAAAATTCACAGGGTGTCTCACCCAACCTTCTTGTCCGGGGTAATAGTGGTAACGAGCTAAAGTCCTAATAGCTGCATTGTCTAAAACAGTATGACCTGAAGTTTTATGCACCCGGATTTTTTCAACCTCGCCATAAGTATTAACATAGTAGATAAGCTCTACTTCCCCTTCCCATTTATTTTCTAAAGCTTGCTCGGGGTAATGGGGGAGAGGGTTACCCTCTTGTTGCCTTAACTGAATGTAATCTCTAGCTATTAAGGTGTGAGTATTATCTACTAATTTCTCTGTTGGTAATTTGTCTATTGGGTCTGGTACTTCTTTTGCAGTTTGTACTTGCTTTTTTTGTAAAGCACTGGGGAGAGTGGGAGTTGGTGGTAGTATCGGGGGTGTTTTATTAGAGCTTTGAGGGTTTATTTTTGCAAGGGCATTATCTTGAAGCTTTGTAAAATCAGATTTTTTTAATTTTTTAAGAGGAAGTGGAGCTTTTGGTTTTTGGGTGGCAAGGTTTAAGGGGCTTTTAACTTTTGATTTTTTTACTGGTTTTTTTGCTATTTTGTTTGCTGGTTTGTGTATTGGTTTGTGTATTGGTTTTTTGAGTGGTTTTTTTACTGGTTTTTGTACTATAGCTTTTTTTACAGGGCCAGGAGAAGCCAGTGTGGGTTTTATCGCAACAGGTTTTGTAGTTTGGGCTTTTACAACATTTTTTGTAGCCTTAGGTACTGGTTTTTTTTTGTTAGGGTTTGTATTTGCAGTTTCTATAATAGTTTTTGCAGGATTTTTGGCAGGGGTTTCTACAGGAGTTTCTATAGGGAGTGTATGAGTACTGCCATCTTTTTGCATGGTATTTTGCAACATATTTTGTTGAAGTAGAGGGTTTTTAGCAAGTATGACCATCCCTAATGCCACATGTAAGACAAAAGAACAGCAAATAAAAAACAAAATTCTGCTCATAGTTTCATATCCTATTTCATATCCTATAGTTTCATATCTTATAGTTTTATATCCTGTTTCATATCCTTTTTAAAGCCCCCTACCTTTAGTTTATCGGATACATAGTTTTAAAACTTTAAAGTTTGTAAGTAAAATTTACGAGCTTTTTTTATAGCCATATTAGCGGATTTCAGAGAGGTTTTTTTTCTTTTACTTAAAATTTTGGTCTTTAAGTGCTGAGCTCTTTGGACTTTAGTAGGAAAATCTTTTATTTTTTTAAAGTTTTTTCTTAAAAAACCCGGCAGAGTAAAAGGCGGGTTTTCACCATATAGTAAAATATCCACCCCGGCTTTAAGAGCTTTTACAGCAGCTACCATTCTACTTTCTTTAGAGCTATTGTTAGAAGATTTAAAAAAACTAGATACAGCTTTCATATTCATATCGTCTGAAATAATAAGACCTTTAAATTTCATCGTTTTTCTTAAAAGTTTATCTAAAATTTTTTTTGAAAAAGTAGCAGGATAATGAGCATCTAAATAAGTATAAAGCACATGAGCTGTCATTATACATTCTGTATTTAAATTAATGGCTGATTGAAAAACCTCTAGTTGTTGGTAAATATCTTTAAAAGACCTATTATCAACAGGTAGTGTGTGGTGCGAATCAGCCTTAACCCCCCCATGCCCTGGAAAATGCTTTACACAAGAGATGATTTGAGCTTTTTTTGCTCCGCTTAAAAAACTCCTTCCCCTGCTCATTACCTCTTTAGGAGTTTTAGCAAAAAGGCGAGATTGAAACAATGTGCTTTTTACCGTTTCCACATCTAAACATGGGGCAAAATTAATATCCACGCCTAAGTGATAAAGCTCACGGTGGTAAAAATAAGCACTTTGTTTTATTTCTTCTAAAGTCAAAAAAGATAGATCACAAGCTGAAGGTCTAACCCCTATTTGTGTGATATGTTTTAGCCTATCTACTGTGCCTCCTTCTCGATCGATAGTGATAAGGGGGGAGGGTTTGAGGCTTTTTATTTCACAACATAGTTCGTAACATTGAGTAATAGATACAATGTTTCTTTTAAATAAAATAATGCCAAAAATTTCTTCTTCTTCAATAAATTGCTTTTCTTGTTGTGATAGATAAGGACCTTTAAGCCCTATACATAATAGTTGTCCTGGTTTTTGTCCATGTTTTTGTCCGGGCTTTTTTATTTGCACCATTAGGACACCACTTTATTGACAGGTAGGAAGTATTTTCTTAAAGCTTCGGCAAATAATTGAAAGCTTAAAGTCAGGGTGAAAAGGGCAAGCCCCGGAAATAATGCAATATGAGGGGCTGTTATAAGTGTTGTTCTGCCTTGGCTCATAAGCCTTCCCCAACTGGGTATATTTTGTGGTAATCCCAAACCTAAAAAGCTTAAGCCCGCTTCAGCAATAACCACAGCACTTAGAGAAAACATCACTTGCACTAATATCACTCCCAGTACATTAGGTGTTATGTGTTTTACCAAAAGCCTTATACTGCTTGCTCCATAAGAAAAAGCTGCTAAAACATAATCTTGTTTTTTTAAATAAAGCACTTCTGCTCTTAAAACTCTGGCAAACCCCGCCCAACCTGTTACACACAAAGCAAAAATTAAATGATATAATCCAGCCCCCCACATAGCAAGTACCGCTAAGGCTAATAAAAACTTAGGGAAAGCAAATACTAAATCCACACACCTCATAAGTATTTGATCCACTATCCCTTCATACCAAGCAGCTATTCCTCCAATAATGACACCTATAAGTAAATTAATACACACCACACTCAAAGCAACTGTTAAAGATATTCTGGCTCCTAAAAGCATTTGTATACCTAAATCCACTCCATTTTCATCTAAACCAAAGGGGTGTTGCAAGCTTGGAGCTTCAAAAGCTTTGCTTAAATCCATAGGTAACATGTATTGGGATAAAATGTGTTGTGATGGGATAAAAAAAGGACCAAGAAAAGAAATAGCAACCATCGTGCAAAACAGGCTTACCCCCCATTTCATCTCAGTGTTAAAAAATCTTTTTTGTGTCATAGTCAATAAAAAAAATTACGAGGTTTTAAATTTTGGTTGAAGTATCTGATACAAGCTATCTGTTATAAGGTTTATGAGTACATAAATAACAGCAATAAGGAGAACGACCCCTTGTACCACAGGGTAATCTCTTTTTTGGATGGATTCTAAAAGTAAAAGCCCAAGTCCTGGCCAATCAAAAATACTTTCTACGATGACTGTACCCGTTAATAAAGCACTTAATTGCAAACCTAAAACAGTCACTATAGGGATCACTGCGTTTTTAAATGCATGTATGAGATAAATGTTTTTAGGTGATACCCCTTTAGCATGGGCTGTGCGTATATAGTCTAAATGCCATACTTCCCATAAAGAGGCTCTGCTTATTTTTAATAATACTCCCCCCAGAGGCAAGCTTAAGCTCATAGCTGGTAATATAATGTGGCGAAAATCCCAGTGAAAAAAAAAGCTGTTTTCCACCACATTTTCTCCCATGCCACTTACAGGTAGTAGTTGCCACTTAACGGCAAAAAGCCAAATGAAGAAGGGGGCTGAAAAAAAAACAGGCACGGATAGGCATATAAGAGAAAATACAGATAACAACATATCCCAGCTTCCTTGTTTGTGAACGCAAAATATACCAGCTCCAATTCCCCAAACCCCAGCCCAAAAAAAAGCAACCAGGGCTAAAATTATGGTGGCAGGTAAGGCACGCCATAACTCGTCCACTACAGTTTTTTTAGAATAAACAGATCTACCTAAATCACCAGCTATAAGTTTTTTTAAAAACAAGCCATATTGAGTGATAAGGCTTTGGTCTAGGGAAAGCTGTTGAGTAATACGCCTTTTATCTTCTACGGAGGCTTTATCACCTAAAATAAGATCGACTGGATCTCCGGGTACGATATGGATTAGAAAAAAACTAAAACTACAGACGGCAAAAAGTACTAAAACACTAAACAATAAGCGATGGAACATAAAGTATTATTCTCCTTAAAATTTTAGCTTTTTTTAAGTTTTTTTTATAAACTTTAAAGGAAGTTAAGAAAAAAACTTTGTTTTAAAAGCTTTAATGATTTTAAAATATACTATATGAACTGTAAAAACACTTGTAAATATTTAAAATCTCAAGGTCAACTATCTATCTTTGCAGCCTTGGTGTTTCAAACTTTATTTGTGCTATTTGCTATGTCTTTAAATGTGGCTTTAGTAGTGCATGATAAAATTAACTTACAAAATTCTGTGGACTTAGCTGCTTATTACGGAGCGATGAAGCAAGCAGAACTCTTAAACACTGTAGCTCATATTAATTATCAGATTCGTCAATCCTGGAAACTGCTTGTGTGGAGAAATATCATATTAGGTAGTCTACAAAAAGATTTAGGTACACCATTAAGTAGCACACATGATGGTCGGTTTGTACCTTATACTTATAGAGGAAATCCTCTGTATGTTACTTGTATGTCTCATCAACAATGGGGACAGTTACTTGGTGAACATATTTCGAACCCAGACAGAGATGCTGTATGTAATCGAGCTGGGTTCCCATTACCTTTTCATAGAGTGCCATCAAGCGGGGGGGGTGGGAGTTGGAGTGGTTTAGGAGCTTTCATTGCGGGAGTGCAAACCGCTAATGACAACTTAGAGAAGACATGTAACAGATATGGTTTTAACTCTTGGTTTTTTGCTTTTCAGTCTTTAATGCTCTTTCAAAGAGATCAAAGCAAGAGAAAAAAGCTTATCTATAAAATTGTGAACCTGCTTATGGACAAAGACTTAGACTTAGACGGTGAGCTTATTGAAAAGGGTGCCAGAAAAACCTTATACCACAATCTTACCTATATTAATCAGAAATCTATAAGTGATGAGAATGATCCTGCATTTGAGTTTCATAATTCTTTAAAAGACTTAAGAACAGATTGGTTGAAAGACCCATGGTTTAAACCTTATCTTTATTATTTACACAGTAAAGGAGACTTAGACTCACGCAACAACAATTGCCCATATCATCCGGCAAATGTGTTAACTAAACCTCATGAGTTAATATGCCCTGGTGGGGTTTGTCCGCATTTTATAAACGAGGCTATGAATAATTTTCGCTTGCAAGGAGATGGTACTTTCAAAGATAGTAATATTTACCCTATGTCAGCAGGGTTATATAAAGATCAAACAAAAATAATTTTTTATGCTGTTAAGGCAACATTACCTTATAAAGGGCAGATTTTTTTACCAGCTAATCTTAAACTTCAGGCTTATGCTGTAGCAAAGCCTTTTGGTGGTCGTATTGGTCCACCATTAAATGTAGATAAATTGTTACCTAAACATGGTAGGAGTCCTTCATCCCTCACAGATGCTTATACGCATTATGGGCTTAATTATTCTCGTTATCCAAATGATCAATTTGGACTTAAATCTCAAATATCTCATTTTGTGTGGAAAACTCATTTATGGAAAGTACATCTAAACCATCAAAAAAACATGCATTATTATTATAGAGGTGCTACTACTGATGATATTTTAGTTAGGAAAAGTATAGGTTCCAATCAACTGGATACCGAAGCTCGCAAATGGGAGATTTTAGCCATTGCCCCTGATTTATTTGATGTTACCTATTTTAGTATTATGCCAGAGTTTATGAGTACTTATTATAAAAGATTAGAGAAAACATCGATAAAAAACTTTGTCGTAGCAGATTTAGGTTGGGAAGGTAATCACCGTGACTACAAAAATATTTTTCATTATCAAATAGAGAAAGTTAAAGGGGATTTACGAGGCATGGCTCCACTTTTTTATAAAATTACAAAGATGACACAGCTTTTAACGGGTTGGAATCCTCCCCGAGAAAAATACAAAGATACTGATGTCTATACCCCTAATGACTATAGTGATTTTACTTTTAGTGAATGCGATAATGCTGCAGTTACATGGAAACCATCTTTTCCAGTAGATCGAAAAGTAGCTACAGGATGTAAGAGTGGGAGCAAACAAAATGGTAGATTTTTAAGTGGTAGATCCGGCTATTCTGTAAAACTGATTTCTCCTTGTCTTGTAAAAACAGAAGACACCGGGGATTTGTTAGCTGGTATTGATTGCCAGCCCGTCGGACCTTAATGTTATACTAAAGTATTTTACACTAAAGTACTGGGCCATATAATAGGTACATCTGTATCTAAAATGATAGTGTTTTGATTATATGTAGTAGTGATTGTTTGGTATAAATTAGTAAATCGCCACATATTAGCCTTGCTATGTATTGGGTTTTTTAGTGTGACAAAAAAACTACTAAAAAATAAAAAAATAAAAAAATACGCTTTAAGTGTTTTCATTATTATCTTCCCCCCTTTTTATTTTAATAGGATTTTTGTTGCTTTATTCATATAATAACCTTCTTTTTTTCTAAAAATGTATTGTGGCTTTTCTTGGTTAGGTTCTATCATTTTGCGTAATCTTTTAATGGTGACATAAATTTTATTATCATGGACTAAAGGGTCATAATCTTGTTTCCACACTTTGGTCACTAAATCTTCTTTAGAATAAATAGTACCTGGTTGTGTAACAAATAGTTTTAATAAATCTAACAAAACAAACTGATTTTTAAAATTAACATTTCCTTTTTGTTTTTCCACAATAAGTTTATTGTTGAAGTTCACTACCATATCGTAACTTACGATATTTTCGTTTAATTTTTGTAATGTGTGATTGATATTTCTGGAAAGCTTTTTAAACACATCCGGGCGAGCTGATTTTTGAGCAAGCTTTAAAAACACAATGGCTTGGTTGTAATCTTTTTTTTCCATATAATTAAAGCCCATGCAATAAAATAAATAAGGGCATATATATTGTTTTTCGCAAGATTTTTGAGACTGTTCAAAACACATCCAATACAGGTTTTCAGCAGATGTGTACTTTTGTTCTTTCCTTAAAATGTTGGCTTTTAAAATAAGACTTGCTAGGTGAAGTTTATCTAAATCTTGTCTAATAGTGGTGAGCTGGTATCTTTCATAAAAAGTGGGACTTGGGTCTTCGTTGGTGGATTTTTCTTTTTTTACTTTAGCTTCTAAATGCAGACATTGGTTTAATAAATGCTCTAAATTGTTTAATTCTTGTACAGCTTCCGGGATGCGATGGGCTGTGTGTTGCAGTAAATAAGTCAAGCCATAAGAAATAAAACACATATTTACCTTAGCACTCAGTAAAGCTAAAGAATCACTTTGTTGCAGTGCCGATGCTTGATCTCTTCCTGCTCGCATGGTCCCTTGGTTAAAATAATTTTGAGCTTGTTCGTATTCGTTTCTTCTACAGTAATACATGCCTAAAGTATAATAAAAAATAGCTTCATCTTTAGTGGTGTTTTTTTGTTTCCATAGCACATCAGTTATTTCTTGCCGTACAGTTTTGATTTGATCAAATTGCTCCATCTCCGTATAAATCACCATTAAAAAAGTTTGAATTTTAAGATATGTTTTGTATTGAGCTGTTTGTAGAAAATAATGACGAGCTGATTTAAACGATTCGGTCGCAGAAATAAAATCACCCACTGCCATATAACTTACACCTAGCTTAAACAAATACTCCGCTTGTGCGGGGGATGAGCTATGAAGATTTGAGCGTGTAAGATCCATTTATCCTATACCTTTAATATTCTTATTCAATATTTTTAGTACTTTTTTTAGTACTATTTTTGGTACTAATATTTTAGCACTCACATTTTTTTACACTTTATATATGATAGCTGTATGGCTTTTAAGCATCTAATGTATAGTACTTATGTATAGTACTTATATATAGTACTTATATGCACTTATATAGCATCTCATATATATAGCACGCTGATGATTTTTCATCGTGCTTATGCCAGCTCAAGGTGTAAGAGTATTGTCGTGCTGTGTCAAGAGTTTTTTTAAAAAAATAATATATGAGTATATATTAGTGTTTTTGTAGAGATACATTTTGTGAATAATGGGCTTTTAAGCCAGATATTTTTTCAAACCGACGCTTAAACAGGTCTTGAGCCACTTTAATTTCCAAGGCTTTTACTAGTATTTGATCAATATGTTGCACGGTGATGATCTCTAATTTTTTTAAGATATCGGCGGGAAGGTCTTTTTCTTTATCTTTTAAATCCTTTGCATTCTCTTGTGGGATAATGATGGTTTTTATACCTTCTCTGTGAGCGGCTAAAATTTTTTCTTTTAAGCCCCCAATAGCTAGTACGCGACCCCTAAGGGTTATTTCGCCTGTCATGGCGATGGTTTTTCTTACGGGGAATCGAGTAATAGCAGACACTAAAGAAGTTGTGATAGCCACCCCCGCAGATGGTCCATCTTTTGGGACTGCACCTTCTGGCACATGGATATGAAAATCATGTTTTTCAAAAAATTCTGGAGGTAGTCCAAATAAAGGACCACGGGAGCGTACATAGCTTAAAGCTGCGGAACAAGATTCTTTCATCACATCCCCTAACTGCCCGGTGATAATAAATTTACCTTTGCCCGGCACAGCAATGGCTTCAATAATAAGTAAGTCCCCGCCTGTTTCTGTCCAAGCCAACCCATTGGTAAGACCTATTTCACTGCGTTTTTCTGCTTTACCGTATTTAAATTTTTGTATACCTAAGTAGTGTTTAATTTTAGGGTGGGTGATGGTGCAATCATAAGCTTTTTTGCCTTCTTCTTTTGCGGAGATGATGTCTCGCACAAGCTTCCTGCAAATTTTAGCAATTTGTCGCTCCAACTCCCTTACTCCTGCCTCTCTGGTGTAATAACGGATAATGGTTTTTAAAATATCTTTGCTAAAATTTATGGAGTATTTTTCTAACCCATGTTTTTTAATTTGCTTACAAACTAAGTACTTATCTGCAATATCTAATTTTTCTGCCTCTGTGTAGCCTTCGATAGGGATTTTTTCCATACGATCTAATAAAGCTCTAGGAATATTGTGTGCTGAATTAGCTGTGGTAATAAATAAAATAGAAGATAGGTCATAGTTGACTTCTAAATAATGATCTTGAAAGGCTTCGTTTTGCTCCGGATCTAATACCTCTAATAAAGCACTGGAAGGGTCTCCTCTAAAATTGGTGCTAATTTTATCCACTTCATCTAATAAAAATAAAGGGTTTCCGTATTTTACTTTTCTTAAAGCTTGTATGATTTTACCGGGCATAGCCCCTACATAAGTGCGTCTGTGACCTCTGATTTCCGCTTCATCTTGCACCCCTCCCATGGAAATACTAGCAAATGGTCGCCCTAATGCTCTGGCAATAGAACGAGCCAAAGAAGTTTTACCCACCCCCGGGGGACCTACAAAACATAAAATAGGGCTTTTAGGTTGGTCCGTCATGGTTCGAACAGCTAAGTACTCTAAAATTCTTTCCTTCACTTGCTTTAAACCCCAATGATCTTTGTTCAGTACATCTTGAGCTTTTTTAATATGGCACTTTTCTTTAATATAATGAGCCCAAGGTAAGTCAATCATCCAGTCTATGTAGTTTCTAATAATGCCTGTTTCTGCACTCATAGGGGACATGATTTTTAGTTTTTTTATCTCTCTGGTAGCTTTTTCTTGAGCTTCTTTAGACCATTTTTTTTTGCGAGCTTTTTCTTCTAATTCTTTTACTTCTTTTTGAAAATCATCTTTTTCTCCTAGCTCTTTTTGGATAGCTTGCAATTGTTCATTTAAATAATACTCCTTGTGTGTACGCTCCATTTGTTCTTTAACATTGCTACGCAACTTTTTTTCTACTTTTAAAACCTCTATTTCTCGTGTGATATGCTTTAATATCATTCTTAATCTATCTACGGCGTTAAAGCTTTCTAAAATAGCTTGTTGATCTTCCAGTTTTAGTGTCATTTGAGAGGCAATGTTGTCCGCTAATTCGTTAAAATTATCTATGGTAGCCACCCGGGCTAATACTTCTGGTGGGATTTGTCTGTTTAGTTTCACATAAGTTTCAAAGGTAGAACATACCATACGGGCTAAAGCTTTAGCCTCTGTGGGTTTTTTAGTGTTTTCTACAATAGGTAATACCTGTATTTTAAAATAAGGCTCAAGCCCCAGGTATTTTTTAATATGCACTCGCCCTTTTCCCTCTACTAAGGCTTTTACTGTACCATCCGGTAGCCTCAAATGTTGAATGATAGTGCATAAAGTACCAACTGTATGAATGTCATCTGGTCCGGGGTTAGAGCGTCTGGCATCTTTTTGAGCAGCTAATATAATATCTCTTTGGTCGTCCATAGCGGCTTGTAAAGCTTGAATGCTTTTGTCACGCCCTACAAAAAGGGGCATCATCATTTGTGGAAAAATTACTAAATCTCTTAAAGATAACAAAGGTAAAGTAAGATAAGATTTTTCATCTGCTGGTGTTTCATCTGCTGGTGTTTTATCTGCTGGTGTTTTATTTGCTGGTGTTTTGTCTGCTGGCACAGCTTGTGGTTTTCGTTTTGTTTGTTTTTTAGGCACTTTCTGTATCAGCTCCTCGTGTTTTACTTTTTACCTTTCTATTACTATATACAATATGAGGTTCTTTATTTTTTGCAATAACATCTTTTGTAATAATGCACTTTTTAATAGAAGGGTCGGATGGAGCATTGTACATCACATTGAGCATAGCTTGTTCAATAACACCTCTTAAGCCTCTTGCCCCTGTTTTTTTGCTCATTGCTTGATGAGCAATCGCTTTTAAAGCTTGGGGTTCAAACTTTAACTCCACTCCACTTTCCTTTAACATGTGTGTGTACTGCTTTACTAAGGCGTTTTTAGGTTTTTGTAAAATATCTACTAAAGATTTTTCATCTAAAGGGTCTAACACAGCTACCACAGGGAGGCGACCAATAAATTCTGGAATGAGACCATAACGAAACAAGTCATTTGGCTCTGCTTTTTTTAATACATTGTTTTTAAAAGATAGTTTTTCTCTTTCTGTTTTAATGTCTGCAGCAATCCCCATGGATTTATTAGAAATGCGATTTTCTATAATATTTTCTAAACCAATAAAAGCTCCCCCTACAATAAATAAAATATTAGAGGTGTTGACTTGAATAAATTCTTGCTGAGGGTGCTTTCTGCCCCCTTTAGGAGGTAAATTCGCTACAGTGCCTTCTAAAATTTTGAGCAAGGCTTGCTGTACACCTTCCCCACTTACATCTCTTGTAATAGAAGGGCTTTCTGATTTACGAGTGATTTTATCTATTTCATCAATGTAAATAATACCTTTTTGGGCTTTGTTCACATCGTAATTGGCAGCTTGTAAGAGGTTTAAAATAACATTTTCTACATCTTCTCCGACATAACCTGCCTCTGTGAGTGCTGTAGCATCCGAAATAGCAAAAGGTACATCTAAAATTCTAGCAATCGTTTGTGCTAAAAGAGTTTTGCCCGAGCCTGTTGGACCAATAAGTAAAACATTACTTTTAGCAATTTCTATTTTCTCTTCCCCCCTTTTTTTGGAAGTAAAGCGAGTCGTAGCCTGATTAATCCTTTTATAATGATTGTACACAGCCACTGATAAGGTTTTTTTAGCTAATTCTTGACCAATAATGTAGGAATCTAAGTGTTTGTGAATTTCTAAAGGGGTGGGAATGGATAGCTTAATATCTTCAGGTTGTTTTTCACTACTGGTTTCTTCTTCAATTAAATCAACACATAACTCCACACAATCATTGCAGATGTATACTCCGTCTGGTCCAGAAATAAGATGCTTAACATCTTTTTTGTGCTTGGTGCAAAAACTACAGATATTTCTGTTCATAAAGCCACTTTCTTTCTGCTAGACACAATGTGATCAATGAGATTAAAATCTTTGGCTTCTTCAGCACTCATATAATAGTCCCTATCCATAGCTTCGTTTAATTTTTTAGTGGATTGACCTGTGTGTTTAGAGTAAATCTGTGCTAATTTCTTTTTGGTTACACTCATTTCTCGAGCTTGAATTTCAATATCACTTACCTGCCCTGATAAACCAGACCCCGCTACATGAGGCTGATGAATCATAATCCTTGCATGAGGTAAAGCATACCTCTTACCCGTCGTGCCAGACGCTAATAATAAAGACCCCATACTGGCTGCTTGCCCAATGCAGTAAGTGCTAATATCACATTTAACAAATTGCATAATGTCGTAAAGGGCTATTCCTGCTGTTACACTGCCTCCGGGAGAGTTAATGTATAATTGTATGTCTTTTTCAGGGTTTTCCATTTCTAAATAAAAAATTTGAGCAATAATACTGTTTACCACCTCTGCTGTTACAGCAGTGCCTAACATAATAATGCGATCTTTTAAAAGCCTAGAGTAAATATCATAGCTTCTTTCCCCTTTAGGGGTGTGTTCAATAACAAAAGGTATGAGAGACAAAATCTTTTCTCCTTGGTTTTTTAATTTTTTATTCTTTTTTAAAACTTTCTATATTACATGTCGGGTTTATTTTATACCTACTTAAAAAAGAATAAACAAGAATCTTAGTCAAAAGACCTAAAACTTACACTTAAAAGTGGTAAAATTTGTCCTTATTTTTAAAATATGTTACAAAATACCCCTTTACCATATAAAATTTCAATCATTAAAGGGGGTTTTTTACCATGAAAATATCTATTTTGCAAAAATCAACTCTTAAAGAAAAAAACAGCTTAGTCGTCATGCTAGCTCAAAAACCAGAGCAAAAAGAGGCTAAAAAGGCAGATTCTTTGGATTATTCTAAAATTTATAAGTCCTTTTCTGCATCACAAAAGCTTATGGTACAAAAACTTATAAAAGATAAGGTTTTTCAAGCACGCACAGGGGAGAGCTTATTTTTGCCAGAATGTGGCTCTTCTAACTCTCAGCATCTACTTTTAGTAGGCTTAGGTCCTGTTAAAAAAATAACAGTGGAATCCATAAGGCAAGCTACAGCTTATACTGTACGGTGTTTAGAGCAAAAAAATCAAACACATGTTGTGTGTGATTTTTCCTCACTTCTTTATTTTATAAAAAACCCTTTGGAGTTAGCGTCTACCCTTTGCGAGGGCTTTATTTTATCCAATTATCTTTTTAATCATCTTAAAAAACATAAGGATAAGAAAATCACCCCTTTAAAACAAGTGTTTTTGAAAAATGTAAGCAATCCAAAAATGGTTAATCTCGGGATAACACAAGGTCAATGCTTAGCTGAAAGTATTAATTTTGCAAGAACCCTAAGCGACTATCCTTCTAATTTAATGACTCCCAGTATATTAGCCTCTTCTGTACAAAAACAAAGCAAGGGGTTAAAAGACTTAAAAGTAAGTGTGTGGAATAAAGCTCGTATTGTAAAAGAAAAAATGGGAGGTGTTTTAGGTGTATCTTCTGGAAGCAATCAAGAACCTAGAGTGATTATCATGGAGTACAAACCTAAAAAAGCTAAAAATAAACACCCTTATTGTTTTGTGGGTAAAGGGCTTACTTTCGACTCAGGAGGCATTAGCCTAAAACCTGCAAAAAACATGGATGAGATGAAATTTGATATGTGCGGATCAGCCGCTGTGATTGGGGCTTTAATGGCTGTGGCTCGTTTAAAGCTCAATGTATCGGTTATAGGACTTGTGGGTTCTAGTGAAAATATGCCAGGGGCTGCGGCTACTAAACCCTCTGATATTTTAAAAGCTAGAAATGGCAAAACCATGGAAGTGCTCAACACCGATGCAGAAGGTAGACTAGTACTAGCAGATATACTTTCTTACGCATGTGAGAAACAGCCAGAATTTATCGTAGATGCAGCTACCTTAACAGGAGCTATTGTGGTGGCTTTAGGAAATATTTATACAGGGCTTTTTACTCGCCACAAATCTTTGAGAGAAAAAATCCAAAAAGCAGCCTTAAAAGCTGGAGAAAAAATGTGGCCCATGCCTTTAGATGATTTTCATGTAAAAGACATTAAAAGCCATGTGGGGGATGTGGCAAATATTTCTTCTACGGGTGGGGCAGGTAGCTCTACAGCAGCCGCTTTTTTAGAGCATTTTGTGGATAAAAAAATACCTTGGGCCCACTTAGATATTGCAGGTACGGCCTGGAATGTGGAAAATCGCCTTCCTTATTGTCGTCCTAAATCGGCATCTGGAGTGATGGTCAGAACTTTTGTTGAACTTTGTAAAATCTATAGATCATAATAAGAGGGTATATGAGATTTAACATATCTAAAAAACACTTAAAAAAAATATCACTCGGGTTTTTAATTTTATTTTTTCCGTTAGGATTTTTTATAGCTAAAAAATTAAATAATGATGATGTAGTTATGTACTTAACCCCCGGGAAACCTCATAGCTCTTTTAGAAATATCGCAAGTGTTGGTCAAAAAAATATCGCTATCCCTTCTTCTTTAATACTGCAACCTGGTAAATTAAGTGATAAATCACAACATGATTTTGTCAAAGCTTCTGCTTTAATATCTTCTGCGGGAGATAATATTCAGTTTTATTTAGCGAGATTTTTAGTATCCTCTACCGCTGGGGAAGCCACTTTAGTTTGTCAAAAATATAATCAAGTGGATATTGTGTTTAAAGCTTACAGTCATGCCATCCATGGGCATGTTCCGCAAATGATTTTAAAAGCTCGTTGTAAAGCTTCTGCCTCACGCTCCACTCAACTAGGTCCCTTTAATATACCTAAGAAACAAATATTAAATTCTCCTATTTCTGAGCAATTGTTTTCTTCACCTTCTTCTATCGGAAGACAAGTGCTACTTTTTAGTAATGTGGGTATTGCATGGCCTGGTGAATGGGTGCTGTCAGAATTAAAATTTGGTAATAATCAAAACCAAAATTTTTCTATTTATTTTACCTCTCAAAACCCTAAAGATTATTTTATCGTTTATCTAAAGTAATTAAAAAAATAATTTTTTTTTATGATATTTCAAAAGTAACAGCTAAAGCACTTAAATGAGCTATCCACCCATAAACATTTTCTAACACTTTGCCTTCTACTTCAATTTCTAAATCAGAAATGCAAAGTGTCCGGTACACAGCCCCCGGGCTATTTAGGTTGTCAGTAGCACCTTTGTGTTTGTGTGCTCTTAAAAACCCCCCAATGACTTTTTCTCCAATAAAGTACAGCACAGGTTCAGACACCAACCCTTCCGTTTTTAAATGCGATACAATGCCTTCTTGTAAAATAAGCTCTGTGAGTTTCCTTCCCCCTTTAGAGGCTTTCATTTTTTTTCTTATCTTGTAATTCCAATGATCTATATCTTCTGCACAACTAATACGAGTAATACCTAAACCATAAGTGCCAGAATTGTTTTTTAAAAACACAAAAGGCTTGGTTTTTTTATAAAAAGGTTTTAATTTTTTTATAAAGCTTGTAACTTGGTTTTTTAATTTTTTTAGACAGTCAGGGTTGTTAATGTCAAAATTAGTAAAACATTCCGTTTGGATACTGAGTATAAAAGGGTCTATTTCTATAAGTTTTGCAAAGCTTTGAGCTAATAAGTTGTACTGATTAAAAAAATGATGCTTTTTTCTATAACGCCAACCCTCCAAAGGAGAAGGTATTGCTAATAAACTTTCTGGTAATTGGTAATCAGTAGAAAAATCATTATTACTAACAATAAGGTTAGCTTCTTTTTGTTTTTGTTTTAATGTAAATACTTCTATAGGATACCCTTTGGCACTAATGATAGTTTGATTTTTTAAAATATTTTTCCCCGGCACACACACCCATACAGAAGATAAATGCGTGTTTTCTAATAACACCTTTAAAGTATAGATATTATCCCAATAAAATGGATTATGGGTGTGTTCTTCTGCTAGTAAAATAACATTTTTTACTTTTGGATGATGTTTTTTTAAATAAGTTTTACAAAAAAGTGGAGCAAGGTGTTTATCTATATCACAAATATTGTTAAAACCGGCTGGAAATAAATTAGCATCTACAGGGGCTATCTTCCCACCCCCTGATCGCATATCAAAACTAGAATAAAACGGGAAAACTCTACCTTGACTTTTTTTTTGAAACCAGTTTTTTACCTTATCATAATGAGTGATAATTTGACGATGAATATGATCTTCTAACTGCGAACAAGAATCCATTTATTTTACCTCTTAAAATAATAAAATAACTAACTGTTTCATTTTGAAGGGGAGGATTTAAAGTGAGGAAATAAAATAACATCTTTAAGACTTTTTTGGTTAGTAAGTAGCAGTACTAACCTTTCTACTCCTAAGCCTACACCTCCTGTGGGTGGCATACCTACATCGATAGCCCCAGCAAAGTCTTCGTCCATGGGGTGGTGGTATTCATTGTTGACATTTCTTTTCCCTGCTTGGGTTTTCAGCCTACTTCTTTGCTCTACAGGGTCGTTGAGTTCAGTGTAGGCATTACCACATTCCATACCCGCTATAAAAGGCTCAAACCGCTCTACTAAATGTTTGTGCTTTCTATGTGTTTTGGTTAAAGGGGATACTTCTTTCGGAAAATCAGTAATAAATACAGGCTTCCATAAATGAGGCTCTACTATTTTGTCAAAAAGTGCCATAATTATTTCCCCTCGAGAAGAATCTTTCGTCAATAAACAAGTGGTAGAATCTTTTTTGCTTAATTCTTGTATTTTAGAATATAGCTCTTTTTGAGTTTTATTTTCTACATTAAAATTGCCATATTGTTTAATGGCATCTGTGACACTAAGCCTTTTCCAAGGGGGAGTAAAGTTAAGGGGCTTTCCTTGATAAGAAATATTTAAAGTGCCTTTTATTTTTTTAACAATATGACACACCAATTCTTCAAATTGTGCCATTTGATATAAGTAGTCCGTGTAGGTTTCATAATATTCTAATAAAGTAAATTCTGGGCTGTGGAGCCTGTCTACCCCCTCGTTTCTAAAATTCTTACCTAATTCATAAACTTTTTCAAAACCTCCTACAATAAGCCTTTTTAAATAAAGCTCCGGGGAGATTTTAAGATATAATTTACAATCTAAAGCTCGGTGATGAGTTGTAAAAGGCTCTGCCACAGCCCCTCCATAAAGAGCTTGCAGTACCGGGGTTTCTACCTCCATAAAACCTTTGTTGTTAAGAAAAAAGCGTATTTCTTGCATAATGCGAGACCTTATTTGAAAAATTTCTTTCACTTCTGGTTTCATAATAAGTTGTAAATATCGCCTTCGGTATTGTAGCTGTTTGTCTTCTAATCCATGGTACTTTTCTGGTAAAGGCTCAAGACTTTTACAAATAATTTGAAATTGTTTGCACCTTAAGGTTAATTCCCCTTTTTTTGTTCGAAACACCACTCCCTTAACCCCTACAATATCGCCAATATCTACTAATTCGAAAAACTGTAAAGATTGCGGGTCTAACTCTTTAAGCTTAATGTAACATTGAAAACTGCCTTTTTCGTCTTGCACATTGAAAAAAGCGGCTTTTCCCATGTTTCGCATAAGCATCAACCTTCCAGCAGTTTGTAGCAAAGTAGAAGAAGATTCTCCTGCCTTTAATTGTTGGTAATCAGTAGATATATCAGTACTAAAATGTAATCTGGAAAAATGATGAGGGTAAGGATTGAGCTTACAAGATAAAAGCTTGTCTCGTTTTTTTGCTTTTTCTTCTTTTAAAATATTACTGCTTGTCATGTTTGATTTTTATAAATGTCCATAATGTCTTTTAGTAAAGTGAGAGCCTCATTAAAGGGGCGTTGAAAAGCATTTCGCCCTACAATACTGCCAAAAGCCCCCCCCTTTGCTAAAGCTGTTATTTCTTTAAGAAGGGCTGATTTTTCTTTTGCCACTCCTCCACTAAAAATAACAATTCTTTTACCATTAAAAGCGGATTGAATAACCCATTTCACCCTTTCAGATAAAGTACTTTTAGCCCCAAATGGTTTCATGTTTTTTACCTTTAAATTGTGGATATGCTCTGAAGGGGGTTTGACTTTTATAATATGAGCCCCTAATTGTGCTGCAATATGTGCTGCATAAGCTATCACATCTAATGCTGTTTCTGATAACGAACTAAGCCCCTTACCCCTTGGGTAAGACCATATCACCACCACTAAGCCTTTGCTTTTTGCCTTTTTTGCTATAGTGGTAATTTGTTCGTACATTTTAAAGCTATTTTCGCCACCTGGGTAAATAGTAAAACCTATGCCTACACAACCCAGTTGTAAGGCATCTTCTACACATGAGGTAATAGCAGGCAGAGGAGCTGTGCTACTTTTATACAAAGAATCCGCATTGTTGACTTTTAAAATAAGGGGGATTTGCCCTATAAATTTTTTAGCCCCTGCACTTAAAAAACCAAAAGGTGCGGTATAGGCCGAGCATTTTGCTTCTATGGCAAGTTGAAAATGATAAGAAGGGTCAAAAGCTTGCCTGTGAGAGGCAAAACTGGGTAAAGGACCATGCTCAAAACCTTGATCCACAGGTAAAATCACCATTTTCCCCGTGCCAGATAAGTAACCATGGTTTAAAATACGGGCTAAATTGTTTAAAACTCCGACATTTTCCGTATCGTAGTGTTTAAGTATTTCTTGTATTTGTTTTGTCATAAAAGCTTTTATAATCTATACCTTATAAATTAAGTAATCAAATAAAAAACTAATAAGATTTTTTTACCATGTTATTTGTAGGCATGTTATAATAATTTTAATGACAACAAAAAATGCACCTTCTTACAAAGAGGCGGATAAAGATGTAAATCACAATGATGTACATCACAATAATGATGTACATCACAATATTGCTGTGGTGATTGAAAAAACCCCGCATCCTCAAGCTTTAAAATTTGCCTTCAGCCGTAACATGGTGGAGTATTCATTAGAAATTAGTTCTTTAGAGCAAGCCACTCGCTCTCCTTTAGCACAAAAGATTTTAGGCTTCCCCTGGGTAGAAAAAGTTTTTATTGGCTTAAACTTTATCACAGTGACTAAAGAAGACTGGGTGGAGTGGGATATTGTAAGTCGCCCCCTTTGCACACTTATTGAAGAGCATATTAAAAATGGCGAGGCTATTTTACACACTTTTAAGACTTCTGATTTAGCAAACAATGATTCTACTAAAGATAGTACTAAAAATAACACTAAAGATAAAATTGAAACTTATGATGAACATGCTTTAGAAACTGTGCAAAAAATTAAACAAATTTTAGAAAAAGACATTCAACCCGCAGTCGCACAAGATGGGGGTTTTATTGCCTTTGCCGGGTACGAACAAGGCAAAGTGTTTTTAAAAATGCAAGGGGCATGTTCGGGATGCCCCAGTGCCTCGCTTACCTTAAAACAAGGGATAGAAAACCACCTTAAAACCCAACTTTCAGAAGTTAAAGAAGTAGTGGCTGTATGAATTTTTTTACATAGAGTGTAAAATTTAGCTGTTATATAGTATCATTGATTGGCATTAGATGGATAAAGTTAAGAAGCACATCAAAAGTAACCCCCTTTGGGGGTGTAAAATTTACACAGGTTAAAATAAATATTTGAGGTTTTTAACCTCTGTGTGGTAATTTTTGTTTATATATTTTTTTTAAGGTGTAATAAATCAATCAAGGAGAATAAAAAAATGAAAAAGCTAATTTTTATAATGTGTTTAATATATTTGCCTTTTGTTGCAGTTGGTGGGGTGGATGAAGACTTTGAAGATTTAGGTAATGAGCCTAAAAAAACTATAATGCAAAAAGTTATCGCGGTATTTCAAGGAATGACTATTTCAAACTGGATAAATTATAAAAAAACTAAAAGAGCAAAAAATAAAGCTTTTAAGCAGATGAATAGGTTAGTAGATAGCTGGTTAGATGATGGTTTATCAGGTAATGCGGTAGACATAGAGCTTGCGGGCGGTAAACAATCTGAAATAAAGATTGCGGGCGGTAAACAATTGGAAATAAAGATTGCAGTTGGCAAAGCTCCGTCTAAAGGGAATGCGACAGAAATAAAGCCTGCTAGAGCAGAGCCCTCTGTCGCTGGTAATGCGGTAGACATAGAGCTTGCGGGTGGTAAAGCACAATCTAAAAATGCGACAGAAATAAAGCCTGCTAGAGCAGAGCCCTCTGCCGCTGGTAATGCAGTAGACACAGAGCTTGCCGGTGGATCTGTCGAGTCATTAAGTCCTAGAGGTAATGTTCCTGCTAGAGTAGAGTCCTCTGCCTCGGATAATGCAGTAGACACAGAGCTTGCCGGTGGATCTGTCGAGTCATTAAGTCCTAAAGGAAAGCAATTTACTCAAGAGGTTATGGATTATATGAAGCAGGTATCAGAAGGCTTTTCTTTAAACTCATTAGAAGAAGATAGAGCTTTTATTGACCGTATGAATAAACAGCTTGAACCAGACAAAAGATATTATTTAATAGATAGTTGGGATTTTTTAAGCTTACATTCTAGTCTAACGGATGCACTTTCTAAAGAAGCTGATAGTGCAAAAATTAAAGATATTTTTAAAATACTTTTAACCCCAGCGATAGAGGCTAAGAACGAAGAACTTGTAGCTTATAAAGGAGCATTAATACTCCTTAAATTATTTAAGGGTGATTCTAAGCATAATTTTCTTTTGGAAAAGCATAAAGTAAAAGTCATTAGTGCGATGTACAAAGTTATTAATGATACTATGAATAAAACAGCTGATAGTTGTCAAAGAAGCTTTAAAAAACCAGGCAATGCCATAGATCCAGAGCTTGCTTAAAGTATGTATTTATAATTACTTTTGGTTTTTTTAAGGTTTAAGGTGCTTAAAGATATAAAAAAAATCCGTGAATAAGATTATGGGGGATATATAATATCCCCTATAATGTTGTTTGTGTGCCTTAGCCAATCAGCCCCTACATTAATAAGCCAATCGTACTCTCCATGTGGCTTTATTTGTAGCACTGGGTGAGTATTATTGCCATAAGTTTTATTTTTTTTAGGGTAGTTTTTATCGTAACCATAAGGTGTTTTTTTACAAGCTCTATCGGTATCAGAATACATAATATGCAATGCCCCTATTTTATTTAGGGCAGTTTTTAAAGTAGAATCTATAGCAAGTGTTTTTTTAAATATTCTTTTTTTAAAAAGAATATTATCTTTTTTAAGAAGAATTTTTATTTCTGGCGATAGTAAATGGTACATTGTGATTATTGGTGTTTTCAAAAGAAAGCCTTTGAGCCAAGTTACATGTTCATCATAATCTAAAGGGATAGAACAAGGTTGATAAATATTTTTTTTTGTAAGCACTGCTAAAGTTAGTGTTTTTTTAGCTGGTAAGGTTATAATGTTATAATTTTTAACTTTTTGTAAAGAAGTGTTTTTTGTATTTACTTTCCAATAAACAGGATAACGCATGTGAGAGTAAAATATATTTTTTGTATAATGTATCTTATAAAAATGTACCATACTTTTCTTTTTAGAAAAGCCCTTAATAAGTACATGTATAGGAAAAGGGTTGGGGTTTTTGATTAAATAAGAATAAAGCGGAACTCCTTGATGTTTTTTCACTAATGGGTATTGATTTTTTAAAGCTAACCAATCGTCTACACTATTAAAAAACATCTTTAATGTTACTTTAAAAGCTTTAATAGGATGCACTAATAAATTAAAAGTAAGTGACACAGCTATGATAGTATTTTTATGATAAGCCAGAATCCGACAGGCTTGAAGGGGGGTATTTTGAGAAAACAAATAGTTACTTAACACACTTTGAAACAAAACGGATAAAGGTATATTGTTTATTTGATCTTCCCCTTGTACCTTATAACTAGATACAGTAACATCTTTACAATGTAGTTTTAAAGAATCTATGCTTTTATCCAAAAAGTTATTTTTTAATATATCAATGGAAGTAAAAGGTATTTTATCTAATAAAATATAAGGAAAGTCTTTTGTAACTTCTTTTCTTTTTAACAAAGGAGTGTTTGGTAAATATGTTTTTATTTTAATAAGATGTTTGTTTTCAATATTTGAAATAAGAGATTCTATATGAAATATGTGAGAACTCCCTTGAGGATTATGGCGGTACATAGCCTTAAAATTAAATCGGCATCTAACTAAGTTGTTTTTGTAGTTAGCTAATAGAACTTTTTTTGGTAGTAACTCTATAAGAGGTATAAATGTGGTTAAAGGCTTTTTGGTGACATAAATAATAGAATCTTTAAGAAGAGTGTTTGTTAAGGTGCAATTTGTGTGCACTTCCAACATAATATCTTTAAAATGAGGTATTTGAGAGTTTTTAAATACAATAACATCGTTAATAGATAAAGCTCTTTTTTTTTGTGCGAGCTGAGTAATAGGTATGGCAGAGTGTTTGTGTGTGGAATCTGTTAATACAGGCTCTGGTAAAGAAAGCACCTCATGGGTAAGTAAGTCTTCATCTTTTGGTAAGTAAGCCTTTATGAAAAGCCCCATATCCTTGCACGAAACTGAAAAAATCCCCACCAAAACCCATAAATATAAGCTCATTTTCTTCATAACAATAAGCTTTAAAGCAAAATCACATACCACATTTTTATAGGGCTTGTGTACCAAACCTCTCCACACCTTTTTTTGCTTTTTTTATCGGGTTGCAATGGCTTTTTAGGCACTCTAAAAGCCTTTTAAAAAGGGGTTGCATGGGCTTTTAGGCACTCTAAAAGCCTTTTAAAAAAGGGTGCATGGGCTTTTAGGCACTCTAAAAGCCTTTTAAAAAGGGGTTGCATGGGCTTTTAGGCACTCTAAAAGCCTTTTAAAAAAAGGGTGCATGGGTCTATTAATAGTGTTGTAATGTGACCGTTTTATGTACAAAAAAGTGTCTTGTTTGTGTACAAAAAAGTGTCCATTTTTTGTACATTATGAATAATGGTGTTGGTTTTTTTTACGAAAGCTTAAAAAACTTGCGAGGTTTATAATGTATGAGTACTACTAATGGGGTTGCCACATAAATAGATGAATAAGTACCAATCACCACTCCTACCCCTAAAGTAAAAGCAAAATCTTTAATCACACCATCGGTAAAAAACCACATCACTCCCACTGCTAAAAGGGTGGTTAAAGAAGTTAAAAGTGTTCGAGAGAGTACATCGTTAATCGACCTATTGCAAATAGCTAAAAAAGATTCTCTTTTATTATAAAAGTCGTTATTTTCTCTAATACGATCAAAAGTGACGATCGTATCGTTTAATGAATAACCAATAATGGCAAGTAGTGCAGCTAAAGTTTGTACATTAACTACTAAATCAAAAATAGTAAAAATCCACATAGTCCATACCGCATCGTGAAATAAACATATTACAGAAGCCGGGGCATACTTATAATCAAACCTTAAACCAACATAAATTAAAATCATAATTAAACTGTAAAGAATGGCTAATAACCCCTTTTTTCTTAACTCTTTTCCAATTTGAGGGCCTACCGAATCTACCCTTCTTATTTCAACCCCTTGGTCTTTATAATCCTTTTTTAAAGAACTCACTAATTTCTCTACAGCTTGAAAGCGGTTTTTTTGATGAGAAGAGTTTTGTTTTTTTGAGCTAGAATCTACTAAAATTAAAAATTCATTTTCTGCACCAAAAGTTTGAACCGAAGGTTTTAAAAATCCATGGCTTCCCACATAAGCTCTTAAATCTTCTACCGCTGGGGGGTGTTGAAAACGGATTTGGATTTCATTCCCACCTGCAAAATCAATACCATAGTTAAAACCCTTAAAGACAATCCAAACAAATGCCATTCCTGCTAGTAATAACGATAATGTCACCACCCACGGAGCAGATGATAAAAAATCAAATTGTTTTTTTTGTGCATTCATAAGCTATAAACTCTTGATCGAAAAACGATTGATTAAAGATGTTAAAAAAGTGCGAGAGACAAATACCGCTGTAAAAAGTGAAGTAACAATACCACAAAATAAAGTAACGGCAAAACCCCTAATAGGTCCTGTTCCAAAAGACATTAAAATCACACACACAATAGCTGTTGTAATATTGGCATCTAAAATAGCAGATAAGGCATACCTGTAACCATCCTTAACCGCAAGCAGAAGGGACGAGCCTTTTTTTAATTCTTCTTTTAACCTTTCGTAAATAATAACATTAGCATCTACTGCCATACCAATAGTCAATATAATACCAGCCACACCCGGTAAAGTAAGTACTGCCCCTAAAGAAGTAAGAATAGCTAATAAAAATAATATATTTAATCCTAAAGCAAGGTTAGCCACTAAGCCTAATAGGCGGTAATAAAAAAACATAAAAATAACCACCACTAAGCCCGCAATCCAACCTGCCATTTTTCCTTTTTGAATAGAGTCTCTTCCTAAAGTAGGACCCACAGTACGCTCTTCCATTTTAAATAATTGAGCGGGTAATGCCCCTGCTCGTAAAATGGTGGCAATGGTTTCAGCCTCTTGCCTAATGTCCGGGCTTCTACCTAAATCAATACTGCCTCTATCAGATATGCGACTTTTAATCACTGGCATGGATTTTAACTCTTTATCTAAAATAATAGCTAAAGGTTTGCCAATATTACTGCCTGTGAGTTCTGAAAATACTTTGCGACCTGCTACATCAATATGAAATAACACTTCTGGATTACCAAAATCATTTACCCCGACAAAGGCTGTTTGTAAAATATCGCCCGTGGTACCACTATCTGTACGCACTAATACTGGCACTTTCCCCGCTCTTAAGCTATTGCTACCACCTGCTTTTTGAAACACCAGAGTGTGCCCTGCCGGTATTTTGTCTTTTAAATCAGCATTAATTTTTTTTACATAGCTAAGGTAAGATAATTGGTCGTTAAGTAAATATTGACCTTTTTTTTCGGCATCACTTACCCATTTTATTAAATCAGGGGTTTTAACTTCTGTGTTGACAAGGCGAAACTCTAATTGAGCTGTGCGTTGTATAATATCTCTGGCAGAAGTGGCATCTTTCACTCCCGGTAGTTGCACCAAAACCCTATCTTCTCCCTGGGCTGTAATAATAGGCTCGCTTACTCCAAACTCATCAATACGGCGTCTAATAACCTCTACCACTTGAGCAATAATGCTTTTTCTAAGACGAATAAGCTCTAACTCATTATAACCTAATACGATTTTATGATCCGAGCTACTTAATACCCTTAACGGCACTCCCCCTAGTAGGGTACCTGTATATTGTTTTTGAAGTACTTTTTGAGCTTTTAAAGTGTCTGATTGCTTGAGATTTAAAATCATCTGCCCTTGGGCTTTTTTTGAGATGGTAAGAGATTCAACTTCTATTTGGTGTTTTTTTAAAACTTTTTTTAAATCGGTGGTAAAGCTTGATAGTTTATCGTAAATGGCTTCATTTACTTTTACCCCCATAACTAAGTGTAAGCCTCCTTGAATATCTAAGCCGTAAATAAGCCGATTTTTAGAAAACCACCACTCATCTTTTTGAAATCTGTAAAAATTAGGCATCATCCATATCATGGCTATTAAAAAAGTAACCACAACTAAAGATAAGCGAATGTTGTTATTTTCAAACATAAAAATATCCCTAACATTATTTAATCAAATAGTCTATAAAATAAGACATTTTAAGGATTATGAGAAAATGTTTTATTTTTTAGGTAAAGCTCCTCCATCAAAATCGCTTTTTTTGAGGGGCTTAATAACGCAAAGTTACTTTTCCGATTTCCAAATCCTCTCTCAATCTCAGGCTCAAGATGTGCTCAACCTTCAAAAAGCTCTGCAACATATCCAAAACCCCTCCCTCGCAGGTGCTATAGATTGTCAGAATGGAGCTGCTGTTTTCCGGTTTTTAGCCCTGCGTGCAAGTAGAGTGAAAGGGTGTTTTGTACTTACAGGCTCACCCCTGCTTTTTGAAAGACCTATTTCAGAACTCCTATCCATATTAAGGCAATTAGGAGCAAAGGTAAAAGTACAAAATAACCAACTTATTATAGATAGTAGCGGGTGGAAGCCTGCAGGTGATGCCTTGACTGTTTCTACCCACAGATCCAGTCAATTTGCCAGTGCTGTAATACTTAATTGCTGGGGTTTAAATAAAGATATTTTTATCAGCTTAGAAGGGGGGACTACTCCATCTTATGCTTACTTTCAGATGACACTTTCTTTTTTACGATTGATGGGTATGGATATTCAAGGGGGAGATAAAGAATTTTACATCCCAGCAGGACAAAAGCTTAAAAAAAAACACTATACAGTAGAACAAGATATGAGCTGTTTGTTTGCTGTATCTGCCTTGTGTGCCACGGGTGGGCAGGTGTTGTTGCAAGACTTCCCAGACGAAAGCTTGCAACCGGACTTTTTATTTCCTCAAATATTAAAAGATATGGGATTTTTAATAGAAAAAAAACAATCTACTTTAAAAATTCAAGCTGGAAAACTTTTACAAGCGATAAATGTTAATTTAAAAAATACACCCGATTTGTTTCCTGTTTTAAGTGTTCTTTGTGCTTTAGCCAAAGGGCAAAGCCGGCTTTCCGGGGCTTACCATTTACATTATAAAGAATCCGATCGTATTAAAGAAACAGCAAAGCTTTTAAAAAGCATTAACTGCCCTGTAAAAGTATTAAAAGATGGTCTGGGCATCACAGGTCCTGTTGATTTAAAACACTTAGCAAAACCCTCTCAAACTATTGTATGTGACCCTAAAGAAGATCATCGGATAGCCATGGCGGCTGGGGTTTTACAAAAAATAGGGGTGGCAGTAAAAATACTTAAACCAGAAGTGGTTAATAAAAGCTTTCCTAATTTTTGGCAGATTTGTAGGTAATGTAACATTATGATTTATCTTATTATAGGGCAAAAAGGAGTGGGTAAAACCCACTGGTTAAAAAAAATAGCAAAACTTAAAGATCAAACACTAGTGACGAATAGCCATTACATAGATTTAGATGAATATATTACACAATATACAAAAAAACCACTTCATAAGTTAATAGATAACACAGCTCAAAAACAAAAACGCTTTAGACAAATAGAAAAAAAACTACTTTATCAACTGATTAAAAAATATCAAGGGCTTAAAAACCCCGTGTTTATTGCAATTGGAGCAGGTTGGAGGCAAAAACTTCATAAAAAAATACTATCTTTTTGCCATGTTATTCACTTGGAAAGAGAAACAGACCCTAAGGGCAGAGTGTTTTTAAATAAACCCCGTTTATCTCAAAACCCCCCTTTTTTAGAATACCAAAACCTTTATAAAAAAAGAAATGCTTTTTATCGTTCCATAAAAGATGAAAGCTTAGTTCTACCTGAATACGACTTTACGACGGATTTAGAAAAGGTTTTTTTTAACACTAACAAGTTATCTTTAAAAGCATCTATTACTTTAAACAGAGGTACTTTACCTAAAGCTTCAAACAAATGGTCTGGTTTTATTAATAAAAGGCTTAACTGGGGCTTAAGATTTTTTGAACTACGAGATGATGAGTGGTCTAAAAACTCTTTTCTTTTAAATAAATTGCTTCATATCATCCCTAAAAAAAATCAATTACTTAGCTTAAGAGGAGGAAGTGGGTTTTTAACCAAGTGCTATAAAGGGGTTGTGTGGGATTGGGCTTTAGAGGAGTCCCCTCCCTCGCTAGATTTAACCCCTCCTGTGGTGTCTTTACATCAAAGGGGGAGTGATAGCTTTTATCAGTGCTGTAAAAAACTTTCTTCTTTTAAAGCCTGCCATTTGAAATTAGCCGTACCTGTTGATAATTTTACAGAGCTTTTGCAAGGTCATAAGTGGTTTTTAAAAGATCCAAAAAATAGATCTTTTTTACCCCTATCAGATGGTGGTGGTAAGAGGCACTCTTTGACAGGTGCTTGGCGGTGGTACCGGCAAATATTTGGGGCTAAAATGTATCTTAATTTTATAAGAGAATCTTTAAATGATGTAGCTGATAAACCTTTTCTTCATGAAGTTATTGTACCCTATCGACAAACAAAATCTTTTTCTTATGGAGCTGTGTTAGGCTACCCTATCAATCATTCTGCAAGTCCTGCTTTTTATAACCGGCAAACTTTTTTAAACCGCAAAATGTTTTTTACGAAAATTCCGGTGTTAGAAAAAGCATTCACAAAAAAAACTTTAAATATTTTAAAACAATTAAATTTTAAGTGCTTGGCTATTACTTCTCCGTTAAAGAAAAAAGCTTTTTTGTTATGCGATAAAAACAAATATTCTCAGATCTTTCAATCCATAAATACTCTTGTGTTACATAACAAACAAATCATAGGATATAATACAGATGCAGTTGGAGTAAAAAAATTATTTAAAATAGCAGATATAAAATCTCATCCACCTATCGCTGTTTGGGGAGGAGGGGGGATGAAAAGTATTTTAAAACACACATTAAAAGCTGATTTTTATTCTGCAAGAACAGGTCGCTACACTAATAGTCGCACTGATAATCGCACTGATAATCGCACTGGTAGTCGCACTGGTAATTGCATTGGCAATTCATCTGATAAGTATGACAAGCACCTCCCCCAGCAGCATTACTATGCCGTGGTGTGGGCTGTGGGAAGGGGGCGAATGGGGCAGTGCTTGTTTCCCCCCAGCTCTTGGAAGCCTCAAATAGTGGTGGATTTGAATTATACAGCAGATTCTCCAGGTTTAGAGTATGCTCTTTTAACAGGGGCTAAATATATTTCAGGTAGTGTGATGTTTCAAGCACAGGCTCTTCGCCAAAAAGAGATTTTTTTGAAGTTTTTAAAAAACAGCTGGAAAAACTTTTAAAAACACGGCATTTTAAAACATACTATGGGAGCTAATACTTTTGGAACGCATTTTCAAATAAGCACTTTTGGTGAAAGCCATGGTCGGGCTTTAGGCGTGGTGATTGAGGGTTGCCCTGCGGGTGTGCCTTTTTCTTGGAAACTACTCAATCAAAAAATGCTTTTAAGACGACCTGGTAGATTTGCTTGGATGTCCGCTAGAAAAGAGCCTGATAAACCAGAACTATTAAGTGGTGTGTTTGAAGGTAAAACCTTAGGCACTCCACTTGCTTTAATTGTGCGTAATCAAGACCAAAAAGAAAAAGACTATGATCTTATTAAAAATAAAAGTCGCACGGGACATGCCGATGATGTATGGAAACAAAAATTTCAGCACACAGATCATAGAGGCGGGGGAAGGGCTTCTGGTAGAGAAACTGTTAGTCGCGTTATGGGTGGAGCTGTGGCACAAATGTTTGTAGAACAAGTGGCAAAAATTCAAGTACAGGGTTTTCCTTTGCAAATAGGACCTTTTCAAAACGAAGATAAAGATTTATCTGTTATTTCAAAAAAAAATTGGTTTGGCTCTCAAACAAAAAAAATAGAGCAGTTTCTCATAAAAGCTAAAAAAAAAGGCGAAAGCTATGGAGGTACAATAAAGCTTGTGATTAAAAATGTAACAGCAGGATTGGGGCAGCCTGTATTTCGTAAATTAAAATCCGATTTTACCGCAGGCTTTATGAGTATTGGTGCATGCTACGGAGTATCTTTAGGAGAAAAAGAAGAAGAAGAAGAAGAAGTAAAACAGGTACCAACCCCCCAAACCCTTGGTGCAAAAAATCAAAATACTATTGATATAAGCTTAAAAGAAGGAAGCATGTTTCACACACACAATGACAGCCCAGTTTATGGAGGTATTAGAGGGGGTATTTCTACCGGTCAAGATATTGTGTTGACACTAAAATTTAAACCTCCATCTAGTGTGAAAAAAATAGCTCAAACAGGTCGCCATGACCCTTGTATTGTACCACGAGCTGTGAGTGTGGTAGAGGCTACGGCTTGGCTCATACTGGCAGATCATATTTTGTGGTCACGGTTAGATTGTGTATCATCATCTTAAAAAAACTAGACTAAATGCTTAATTTAGTTAAAAATTTATATAGATTTTAAAACTTTTTTAAAATATTATTAAAGCTTAGCAATGAACGATTTAAAACAATTTTATTGTGTGATTTTGTTTGCAAGTTTAAGTGTGTTTTGTCTTAGTGCTTGCAATAGGGCTTGGATGAGACCTCCACCGGGAGGCTATCCTCCAGCAACTCCACAAAACCCACCCATCGGAGTGCAGGCTCAACCTATGAACTTAGGTGCTTATACTACTTGTAACTTGTACGCACAACGAGTAAGAAGCCTCGGAGGGCAGGTAGGTGCTGGGCAGCAATTTCAACAAGGGCAGCAATTTCAACAGGGGCAACAACCCTTTCAACAAGGGCAAAGGCAGTGGTTTGCTTCAGGGTTTAGTGTATTTAATTTATCCTTAGGATCTTTAGGTAGAGATAGTTTTGTGCTGAATCAGGTGCCTCCTGGAGGGCGAAACATAGGTGTAGGAACATTGCAACCACCTGTTGGGCAACAACCTTTCGCAGGTCTTCAAGCAGGGCTTGGAAGAACCGTTGTGTGTAACAATCCTCATACTTGTTTATGTGCTAATAATCAGTTTTTTATTGATAGGATGCCTAACGGGCAAGTGCTTTATAGCTGTATAGAGCTACCAACAGCCAGAATAGAAAATCAAAATGTTTATCTCCAGGGTGGGGGTGGAGTTATTAAATTTGCCCTTCCTGCTACTATTTGTAATCAACGATAATTAAGTTCTTAAACTTTTTTTGTTCACTCGTTGTTTTTCAATCATTTGAGTTATTTTTTTAGTGTATGAGCCAAAAAATTAGCCAGCAGATAAAATAGCAATCAATACAGCTATAAATGATTTTTTAACATACCCCCAGTAGCTTAATGAGTGGCAATAGTACTTGTTTTTAATAAAAGCAATAGATATTTGCTTAGGAGAGCTTTTTGGAGGTAAGTATTTAATAAGCTCTGGATTGCGGTTAATGGTTTTAAGGTTATCTTTAGTAAAAGGCATTTGATAAGCACTTTCAAACCTTTTAGGTGTTATATGTAAAGCATAGCCAGAATGTAAAAATACCTCTTTTTTGTTTGTAGAATAAGAATGATTTGTAGACTGAGATAAATCTAATTTAAAAAATTCATAATTAAAGTCTCTATTGTGTTCTTTATAAACAGTGAGTATGTGATGACCTTCATCATAAGTTTTATAAAGTGTGTTGTGATAGCCAAGGTCCACTTTACGCCCCTTTTGGGTTTGGATAATAACCGGCATTGTATCAAAACTGGAAGTTCTTTTATCTTCGTAAAAATGGCAATAATATCTTTTTATTATGTTCTCATTAGCACTACAGGCTATAAAGTTAAAAAGACAAATAACACTTAGTAAAAAAAATAAGTGTGTGTTGTTAAAATATTTCATCCTTATTGCATCCTTATAATAATATCCCTAATAATAACATATTACTATAAGTAAGACTTAAAAAATTATTATTAGATTTTTTTTAACTTTCTCACTATTTTTCGGATTATTTAACTATAAACTTAAATTTTTTTAGCCCTTGAGGGGTTTTTTGTAAAATTATAAGGCTTTAGTTAAATAGGTAATTTAAAATAAGTTATTTTAATGCGATTTTTAGAAAGCTTGTGAGTGTAAAAATTACATCAATAAAAGCTTTAATAAGTAAAAACTTGAATATTTTTTTAGTTTTTGGTAAGTATAATTCGTAAAATTTGTAATTTTTTGTAAAAAATTTAAAAAAAAGGAGGATTTAAGATGTTTAATTTTAGATTTATTATAAAATACATTATTGTTTTTATTACTTTCGGCTATGGTTTGTGTGCCACAGCTCACCATTTTGCAGACCCTTACCTTGAGCTTTGTGCGTCTATTCGTAGGCTTTCTAGAAATACGATACCGCTTGATATTTTTATCTCTGGTCTTTCTAATAGGCAAAGAAAAATGGTGTTTGGGGTATCTATTAATGATGATGAAGCAGTAGTTCAAGTTCCAGGTAAAAGCAAGGTTTATCTTAATGGTAGATCGGGGCAAGAGACTTTTGTTGAAGAGTATTTTAAAGGTCATGTCATTTTGGCTTATTATTATTGGAAGGAAGTTTTATCTGAAAAAGAATTTACTGCGTTAGGCTGGCAAGAGCCAAGTGAAGAAGAAATGAATAAAAATAACGATTCTAAACAAGCTGTACAAGAAAGATTGCGTAAACACTTAACGAAACTTATTATTGATAAAAATAAAGGTTGTTTTTAGTTATTCGTATATTTAGATGGCATAAACTTTAAAAAAGTAAAAAAATGCTTGACCATACTCCTAATTTATTGAATAAATTAGGAGTATGGTCCAGAGGTATCAAAATTTAAAAACTCGCCAAAGCTTTTTTTTATTTGGTGCAAGGGGTACGGGCAAATCTACTTTGTTAAAGCATATTAGCCCTAAAAAACATGTTTTATGGGTGGATTTATTAAATTACCGTCAAGAGAAAGTCCTTTTAAAAAACCCTGATCAATTATCTTATTTTATTGCTTCAGGTAACTATAAAACAGTTGTGATTGATGAGGTTCAAAAAGTCCCTAAATTGTTAGACATTATTCATAAAGAAATAGCTCATAATCCTAAGCTACAATTTATGATAACTGGTTCTAGTGCCAGAAAGTTAAAAAGAGGGAAAGCTAATTTATTAGCGGGCAGGGCTGTTACTTATTATTTATATCCTTTATCATTTTTTGAGTGGGGTAAAAACTTTTGTTTGACAGAGTATCTGCAATTTGGAGGTCTGCCTCGGTTATTATCGTTAAAGTCTAGAAAAGAAAAAACACTTTTTTTAGAAAGTTATGTGCAAACCTATTTAAAAGAGGAAATCTTACAGGAACAAGTAATAAGACAAGTTCCTCCTTTTAAGAATTTTTTAGAGATTGTAGCTCAACTGAATGGGGATACGATTAACTACTCTAAATTTTCAAGAGAAATAGGAGTGGATTATAAAACAATTCAAAATTATTTTTTTATTTTGGAAGATACTTTAGTAGGATTTTTTTTACCAGCTTTTGCTTTATCTATTAGAAAACAATATCAAAAAGCACCTAAATTTTACTTATTTGACTTAGGGGTTAAAAAAGCATTAGAAAATACTATTCATATACCTGTTAGAAGTAGCACTTTTGCTTTCGGTAAAGCGTTTGAACATTTTATTTTATTAGAATGTTATAAACTTAATCATTATTTGAGAAAACGGCAAAAGTTTTTTTATTATAAAACATCAAATGGTTTAGAAATTGATTTAATTATCACGCAAGCTAAGAAAAAAGATATTTTAGTAGAAATTAAATCCACAGATGAAATAAGAACAGAACACATTAAAACAATTAAAAACTTAAGTCGTAATTGGAACAGACCTTATCAAGCACAAATTTGGTCATTAGATGAAGATGAAAAAACCATTCAAGGTGTAAGATGTATGTACTGGCAAACAGCTCTTAAGAAATTATACAATTTAAGGTAATGGATTATCTCAAAAATAACCTTCTATTGAGATGGAGCATTTGCATAAAGGTTATAGAGGAGTTAAACTTATATGTTTTAGAAATAGCTATTTCATTTCTGATAATCTTTTTATCCCAAAGACTTTATTGAGTATCACTATCATGGACACCCATATCACCACTAGCAGATACTATCTCTAAAGAACTTTTTGTTTTTACATTGTATCTTGATCTTGAGGTTCACCATCAGGAGCAGGAACAAAAAAACTACATGGTATGGACATATTTTTGTCCAAAAGTGGGCATTTTTATTATCAGCATTGTTTCTATAGCCGTTTTTGCAAAGTCTCTTCTTATATAGTGAGAAAACCAAGTGGGAAAAATTTTATTTGAGAGGCACGAAGCAGGAGGGGTAATTTTTTTGTGAGATAATTAAACTTCTTTTAGGGAAAAACCAAGCTCAAAAGCTCGGGACTCCGCGGTTTGCTACAAAGCGTTAAGCTTTCAGCTTACCGCATTGTATCAAATCCGAACTCGTTTTGAGCATGGTTTTTCCCCTTTAAAGTATGTAATTCTCAGTTTGAGAAATTATATAGTAATATTGATAAGCATAAGAGATCAAATTGGTTTTCTCACTATTTAACAAAGGAGGGAAAGGGAATTTTTTTTGGGTCCAAGCCCCCAAAGGGGGTCGCAGGCGTCCCACAAAAAAATTACCACTCCTGCTTTATTAAATACTAATATATTGTGGTAAATCGCAGTCCAAAACTTCCCGTATGGGAAAAAGCCTTCTCGTGACGGGCTTATGATGTGTGCCGAACAAACCAGCATATTAAGGGCTGGTAGTCTTTACCCCAAGACTTTAACCAGCTCTTTTTTATTTTTAGTGGACACTGCCAGAGCCACCTTGCCGAACCCGTCTAGGAGTATTTTCAATATAATCAGGTGAGGATAAACTTCGCCCTATAGCTTGGCTAGTTAAGCGTGCTTCTGCTTTTTTTAACTGCTTATTTATTTCTTTATCTTCAAAGACTTTTGTACTACTTGCTTGTTGTATCTTAGAAAAACCTAGCTGGTGAGCCTTATCTTTTATTTCTTGTAAGCTCATCTTCTCTATACCGTTCGCAAGGTTCATTATCTTTTTTCTTCTGATATTCAATCTATTTCTATTGTAACTATCTAAAGCGGATTTTTTTGATAGGTTGCTTGCCTCTATTAAAAAACCTACTGCTCTTTGTTTAGCATCCCTACTGTTTTCATTCATAAGCTCTGTATATCTTGTAGTCAAAGACAAAGACCTTTTAGAGCTTTTATTTGAACTTACCCACAATTTTTCAGATTCTCTTCCTAGTCTTGCTATTTCTACTTGCAAAATCTTATAAGCTTCTTTTTTATCTCTAGCTTTATCAATAAAACTCCCTAGTGCAGGGTTTCCATACAAAACAGCAAAACAAGTTGCTAAATAAATAAGATTTTTCATTTTAAACTCCTTTGTTAAGGGTTAATAAAAGGGGCAATATACAAAAGGTATCGGCAGACTCAAAAAAACCTTTAGCCTTTTTTTATTCTTTTTTTTTAAGTGTCTAAAAATCATACAGTTTAGTTTATTAGTGATGGTAAAGCCTCGCAAAACAAGGTTTAAAGGCAAAAAAAAGCCTTCTCGTGACGGGCTTTTAAGAAATATGAGGTAGTTTAAGAAAGCCCGAATGTTTGAGGGGTTTTTACACCAACTCTTTTCAGGCTATTAAATAAAAAGATTGAAAGCCTGAATGTAGAGAAGATATAACTTTTTTACCCTTGGCTTGAAGATCTATACATATACTGCATATCAGCCTCTAGCTGGTTTAATTCTTTGTCACTAAGAATGTTTTTGGCATTAGTACTGTATTGTCAAAATAAAAGTATGAGCAGAAAAAGTACAAGGTTATGACAACTTAAGCGGTTTTGTTTTGTAAAAGTAATAAAATAATACCAATCATTTTATCTTTATCTTTTGGGTTACTTTCTGCTATCAAAAGTGTTAAACTTGTTAGAGCATTAGGTGTAAGGCTTGAGGGCAAACAGTTTGCTTTCTTTAAAAACCACACAAAAGCAAAGGCACCGCTTCGCTTATTGCCATCTGTGAAGGGATGATTTTTAACCATAAAGTATAAAAGGTGAGCTACTTTATCTTCCAAAGATGGATACAGGTCTTGGTTATTAAAAGATTGAAAAATATTACTTGTAATAGCTACTACAGCATCTTTTGTTCTTTCTTGTCCGAATAAGTTGGTGGCTTGTTTTTTGGCTAAAAGATTTTGTTTTAATTTAAGGTTCAAAATAACTTTAGTTGACTCTGGATGGATTTAACTTATTGTTATTATTATGAAAAATAAGTATTTTGTTCGTTCCCATATTTCTGAGAAGAAATTTCGCCAAATTATTAAGTTTTTTTCAAGTTTTTGCTGGTTTTTGTAAGAACATACCTTCTCGGGTCGGGCTGAAACTTATAAGTGCTTTTTTTGTAGCTTTTTGATTTCTGCTTCTGAAAGCCCAGTCACCTCTGAAATAAGCGGAATATCTAGGTTTTTTTGAAACATGTTCGCAATCACCTGTCGTTCTCTTTCTTGCCTGCCTTTTAGCTCGCCCTCTTGCCTGCCTTCTTCTTTGCCTTTTTGCATGCCAGCAAGCATACCTTCTGCTTTTGCCTCATCTAATGAATATTGTAATAAAGGTGTCATAATTCTTTCCTCCTTATCTGTTATTGTTTTAGCCTCTATTTCTCGTGCTACATTAAAACTAAAATTCGGATCATATTTTCTCATATAATCCGCAGCTCGCCCTACTAACTCTCCCCTCTCCTCATAACTTAACTCCTGCCCTAATGTAAATAACTCCCGAACTTTAAGCTCATCTAACCTCCATATATGCTTTAATATATACAAAATAGGACGAGTTAGCAACCCTTTTGCCTCTTTTTCTATATCTAAAGCTTGTATGTTTAATAACCGTGGAGTGAAATTTAATACATTTTGCTTAAAATGCTTATTTAATACAGAAGTCCAGTGTAAAAACTTATGAAAGCTTAAAGGTCCTGTGTACTCCTTGTGCTTACCCTGGTACACTAATACTGGGATAATAGGACAGTTATTACTCTCATACATACTGGCTTGGTACATTAACATCTGTTGCATAACTTTAGGATCTTGCCAGCTTTTATGCTCTAACAAAAAAAGAAGCTTTATTTTTTCATCAGAGCCTTTAGTTTGTACTGAAAAGGTTAAGTCCATGCGGTTTTCTCTTCCTTGTTTGTTAAAAAAGGTAGTTTGTTCACAAGTGAGGGTATCCCAGTTAAAAAGATTGTATTCTGATTTAGTTAAAATCAGACGGAATATGTCCAAAGCATACTTAGTGTGAGAATACACTTCTCTAAAGAACAGATCATGTATAAATTGCTTAATTTGCTTAAATTTAGTTTTCATAATGTTATCTCCATCATAGATATTACTCATTTTGTACCATTAAAAAATGGTATCTGCATAAGTTACATGCAAAATAGAGTCCACCCTAAAAGTAAGCTTTTGAGTTAGTGCTTGAGGCAAAAATAGCTATAAAAACAACCCTGATACTAAAAAAGCCCACTTTTGGACAAAAATGTGTACATACCATGTACATTTTTTTGTACACTTTTTCATAAATGCACATTTTTGGCATAAAACATGAGATTGGTATAAAGTAAAAAAAATCTTAAGCACAAGGCTTTTTAACTCAAAGTTTGTGTGGGAGTACGCCGAACAAATCAGCATATTAAGGGCTGGTAGTCTTTACCCCGAGACTTTAACCAGCTCTTTTTTTATTATTCTTTTATGGCTTGATTGTTAGTATCATTATTTTTTTTAAATATTCTTCTACATAAACTAATCGGTTTTAATGCATCTTTGACTGATATTCCTTTTTTCTTTGCAACATATTTAGCTAAAACTATACCTCCAACTACTGCCCCACCTACTGCCCCACCTATCCCTAACATTTTTAGGTCTCTTTCTATTTCTTTGTCTTCTTGATTTTGTGGTTTTCTGTTTTCTTCGTTTTCGTCACTTTCGTCGCTTTCCTCTATTATTACAGTGCGGGCAGTTAATCTTGCAAGTAGTGTCCAAAAAAGAGCATGTGCGTTTTTAGGAATATTTAAACTCACGATTAAAAATAAACTAAGTAAGTATTTCATAATAACCTCCTCCTTTTTTTATTAATACCTTATTTTTCTATATCCTAGGGTTAAAAATGTAGCAAATTTATTTTCAATTTAAGCCTTTTGGTGGGTGTAAAATTTACACTAAATTTTTAAATCCAGCTATTTTGCGTACATAGCCATTACCAGCGTACATAGTCATTCCTGCGGAAGCAGGAATCCAGTAAAGCTAACATTTCTTTTGGGGAGGTTTAATGGCAAAAAAAAGCCTTCTCGTGACGGGCTTTTAAGAAATATGAGGTAGTTTAAGAAAGCCCGAACATTGAGAAGGTAGCCCTCTCGGGACAGGCTTGTTAGTTATTAGGACATTTAAAGAACCACAGCCCGAACATTGAGAAGGTAAATAAAGAGCAAAACGAGGTTAGTTAAGATGTTTCGCCCCTTATAACTTTATTCCATAAACTTTTGCCCTCCTTTTAAATTGTTTTGTTTGTTACTAATATAAAGTGCGTATAGATATGCAATGTTACACATTCCAACACAACACAGGAAAAATATTATAAAGTCTTTTAATCCCGATAATGTGCTTTGATAAAAAGACAAGCTATTAAACATGGTAGATGTGGGTAGGTTTATTATATAAACCCCCGTAAAAATAATAAGAATCCATAGGAACATATTTATCATAAAACCTAATTTGTTAGGCTTTTCTTTTAAAAACCATTTTTCGTTTTTAGTTTTAAACTTTCTATAAAGAATAATAAAAGTAAGTAATAGAAAGCACAACACAGCCCATATAAAACTAATTTTAACAAGGTAGCTAATTACCCGCATGCTGGTATCTATATCAACATAAGAAATACTATGTAAATAATTCAAGCCACTTACGCTTGCTATTGTAGTCAATAACAAAGCTCCTAAAAGCACTAAGTGCCAGTGTTTTAAATATCCTTTCATTTTCTTACTCCTTTATTTAATAATTCCGTCAAACTCATATTTTTTATTTGTTACTTTTCCTGTTACCTTGTTATACCAACTTCAGAACAGCTTTTTCCTTCAGTCCAATGGGTTAATCCTCCGGGACCGTTCCAACCATGGCTAGTACCACTACCAATAGGATCATCTAAATATGACCCATAACATCTGTATCGGATTTTATAACAACACTTTCTTGTGTTTGTATGTTCCGAACAGTCATAGTACCAAGCTGTGGGGTGGATATATCCAACATTTGCATTAGGTAAGCGTATTGGTTCTGAATTCCATGCAATAACAAACTCATAAGAACCTCCTACACATTTTTTCCTAGTGTTAATTTTTGCCCATGTGCCATTTTGACATTTAAAGCGATTATAATCAGGAATAGGCTCATTTGTTATTCGTAAGTTAGTTTGTATATGCCCTTTTATACAGGTAACTGTATCGTTATTTCTAACAGTATCTGATTTTCCATAACCAGTCTTATACAACCACCTCCTATTATTAGATTTTTGTACTAGGTAGTTGCTGGATCCACTAGTATAGTCTTTGGCAAAGGACAAAGGACACTGTGAATTTGTTAAATCACTTACCATGCAAGCCCCTGTTTCTTTATTACATCCGGTGCGTCTTTCTAAATTTCCTCTGTTACAATAATAAGAACATCTACGCCCAGAACGGTGCCAGCCATAATCACACTTACCTCTTCCTGTTCTTCCTCCTGTTGTGTAGTATGATAGTCTGCAACGGGATATTGTTTGAGCAGGGCAGTTTTTATGGTTACATTGGTCTGTAACTGTCATATCCCCATTCCTACAATTCTTATAGTTACAATAACCTTTATAACCTGTTTTGCATTGTCGCTGGCTATAATATGACCTACCATGTGGAACGCTGATAGCATTACATCGGGAATTTCCTTTATTACACCCTATCGGAGGACCGCAAGTGTTTCTTTCTTTTACCCAATCCCCGTCATTACAATAATATCTGCATTCGCCGTTAGGGTACCCTGCCTTACAGCTACCAGACCAATTTGTGTTTGCATTATACCCTCCTACATCGTGGTTTCTGGCAGTGACCGCACAATTCCCCTCAATAGTGGCACTACTACAACTTGCATTACAATCATTTGTCTTTTTGTGCCATACCCCACCATAGCATTCATAATTACAAACGCCTGTGTAACCACTTGAGCATGTATTAGATGTTAAGTGTGTACCATGAGCGTATGTTCCTGCGGGTAAAACACAATTTTCTATAGTTTTTCCTGTGCAACTAATAGAAGTATCAGGTTGGCAAGTGTTTTTAGTACTTAAGCTTGAATGCTTATCTGTTACCCATGTACATTGTGAATTTGCATTACAGCATGTTGCATTACCAACCCCTACCTGACTACAATCTAACAAAGTACTAGCACAACACCCTGGATCGCCTCTTTGTAAATCAGCATTAGTACAAACCTGCCCTCTTTTATTGTGAGTGTCTGCATGCCCTATTGAAATAAAAAATAAAATTATAAATAAAATTACTTTCATTTTGACACCCCCGTTTTATTAAGTGATTTTATTTGTTCTTTAAAAAAAATATTCTCTTTTTTTAATGCTTTATTTTCTTTTTCTAAAGCCTCAAGTCTTTTACCTATATCTAAAATAGTAATTTTTAGCTTATGTATTTTATCTAATACTTCTTTTTTAAAGTCCATAAACCTGTTATAAAGTGCTTTTATCCCAGCCCATAGTGTGCCGTATATTGAAACCCAATCGGGCTGTATAGGCTTACCATTATCTTGTATTTGCAAGTGTTTAGGTAAGTCTTCTGAAATAATACCCATTCGTTTATGCTTTGGGTGGTCTTTGTTGTAGTAATAAGTAAAAAGTGGGGTGTTATTTATTACACTTAATGCATATTGATAATTTTTAAATAAGGTAATGTTGTTTTTAAACACTCTACTTGATGCAGGGGCTACCGCTTGCTGACAAGTAGTTCCTGTATTTCCACAATTTAAATAAATCTTATTTTTTACATACAGGTTGCCGTTTATAGCAAAGTGTCCTTCTTCACTTGCTGTTAAGCTATCTGCTTTATAGTTTGTAGCAAAAAAATCAGCACCCGTTGGCGGAGTCCCAGTTGGTGTTGTACCAAAAAGTAAATTACCTATATTCATCTGGTGACTTCCTGTTTCAGTTATTCCGCCCGCTGTGGTTTTTGAGGCTTCGTGACCGATAAATATATTATTATTTGCAGGTGTAGTTTTATCAGTACCAGAGTTTAAAACATTCCCTGCTTCTTTACCTATTATTACATTATTACTCCCTCTGTTACTTTGACCTGCCAGAGGTCCTATTATTACATTAAACCCACTTGCAGTGTTATCACGCCCCGCCGTATCGCCAATAAAAATATTCCTATTACCTGAAGTGGTTTCTTTACCTGCACTTACCCCTATAAAAACATTTTTCGCACCTGTGGTGTTTTTTTCACCTGCTACATTTCCAATAAAAATGTTTTGTATCCCTTGTTGCCCAGTCCCACCTTCTGTTTTGTTACCTGCTTTGTTACCGATAAAAGTATTACCTCTACCATTTGTAAGGTTAACCCCCGCTTCATTTCCAATAGCTATATTGTTACGACCTGTTACTGGTTTTGATGTTGCGTCATTAGTCCACCTCCCTTTACCTGCCTGATAGCCGATAAATAAGTTTTTTGCACCTGTGGTGTTTCCGAATCCTGCTTCTCGCCCAATAAACACATTATCCCCAGCTGTGGTCTTATTTCCCGCATTGTGTCCTACAAAAGTATTATTTGACGCTGATACATTATCCGCTCCAGCTCCAGCACCAATAAATACATGATTCCCACCTGTGTTTTTATTTCCTGCATAAGCTCCTATAAAAGTATTCCCATTTGTGGTTGTGTTTGCCATTCCTGTTTGTACTCCAATAAAGGTGTTTTCAGACCCACTATTAGCACGACCTGCACTTGGTCCTACAAAGGTGTTGCTTTGCCCTCCTTCGCTATTTTGTCCTGCTAGTTCGCCAATAAATACATGATTCCTTCCTGAAGTATTGTTTTCCCCAGCATAAGCCCCTATGAAAGTATTTCTAGAGGCTTCTATTTCGTGAGTTCTTGTGGTTGCAGTGTCATCTTTTAAGTTTTCTTTTCCAGCTTGATAACCGATAAAAACATTCTCGAACCCTGTAGTGGTTTTCCTGCCTGCATTGTTGCCGACAAAAGTATTGCGAATGCTTGTGGTGTCCCTGCCTGCATTGCGACCGATAAAAGTATTTTTTCCTCCAGCCCCAGAATTACCTGCATTTAATCCGTAAGCAGTAGTAGAAACATCTGTGTTACCTTTTGTAGTACCACAGCCGACATAAATAGCCTTGTCTGGACCTGACTGATATTCTGTGTAACAATCAACACTGCCCCCCGTACCGCCAGAGGCTTGTATAATACCCCCACAAGTGGGACTTTCGCATGTTTCAACTGCTGTACCCCCAGCATTTAACTTATATTTAAAATCGCAATACTCATAATAGCAGTTATTTATATTCGCACTTGTGGCATCACAATCTTTACCAGCTATACCTTTACCTAAACCCTCTTTTTTGTAATAAACCACAAAGCGTCTGGTAACAGGGTCACTAATGGGGCTTGTAGTGCTAACAGTAGGGCTTGCCGTACTACTATCACCTGGTACTTTTTTTAATTCCATTTTTACAATGTGTAAAGAGCTTTTAAATACCTCCCCAGATTCTAAAACCTTATAATTTTCTGTGTATGGTTGGGTAGTCCCTGTATAAGTACTAAGTTTTTTAACTTCGCCTGTGTACTTATTTGCACTATTTGCTCCCTCTAACCGACCTATTAAAGGTTTAAAACTACCTTTACAATGTTGTTCGGTTCTTAAAATATCTAATATAGAGGCATGTAAGTCTTGTATTCCAATCCCCGCCATAGCTTTGCTTGTAATTCTACTGCTTAAGTCGTTCAGCTGTAATAGCCCCAAAAGTACGAATGGTAACGCCCCCATAGTCGCAATTAAACCTATTAGCGACACACCTCGGGCATTGCGAAAATAATAAAAAATGGATTTTTCTCGTTTTTCCATGCCCTTACTTGAGGCTGTGCTGAAAAAGTGTTTTTTTAATCTAAGCATAAAGTAGCCTCACTTTTATGTTAAGAGTTAAAAGAAGATATTTTAAAGGAGGCAAGGGTGATTTTTTAATCAATGCTTTATTATTCAGGCAGGTGAAAAAACCATGCTCAAAACGAGTTCGGATTTGACACAAAGTGGTAAGCTGACAGCTTACGCTTTGTGGCAAAACGCAGTCCAAAGCTTTTGAGCTCGGTTTTCCTCTCTGCAAAAAAAGACTTTTTAAACAGTAAGCATGCGTGGATTCCCGCCTTCGTGGGAATGACAACTGACGAAGAAATAACGAGCGATGAAATAAATAAAAAAGATAACTAATGTAATTCTTTAGTGCTACTCTGGAATAGTAAAATACTGTTCTGGAATAGTGAGAAAACCAATTCAAAACGAGTTCGCACCCAAAGGGTGCTTTTTTTGATACACTCCTTGCACACTCAATATTATTCCCGTCAATACCACTTAATAAACTATTGCTTTGGTATAAGGGGAAAAACCAAGTCAAAACGAGTTCGGATTTAACGCAAAGTAGTAGCCTTTGGCTAACACTTTGCGGTAAACCGCATGTTTGAGCTTTTGACTTGGTTTTTCCCCTATACGCACAAAGTAGTAACAGGCTAATAATCCTCTCTGCGAAAGAATGTCTGAAACAATAAAGAGCGTTAGCTCTTTTACTCCCCCCGTGCAAACGGGGGGCTGGGGGGGTGATTAAATTAATTAATAGATGGTAACGATGTAACGATGTAACGATGTAACGATGTAACGATGTAACGATGTAACGATGTAACGATGTAACGATGTAACGATGTAACGATGTAACGATGTAACGATGTAACGATGTAACGATGTAACGATGTAACGATGTAACGATGTAACGATGTAACGATGTAACGATGTAACGATGTAACGATGTAACGATGTAACGATGTAACGATGTAACGATGTAACGATGTAACGATGTAACCAGTATAGCACATTAGCTTCATACTGTCAAGCCCTTGTGGTAAAAATAATCTGTTTAAAAGTAAGTTTAAAATCCTCATATTTGCCGTATCGGCTGATTGGAAAAATACTTTAGCTTTTTTTTATTTTTTTTAAATTTTTGCTATTTTTTCTAAAAAATCACCATTAGTGTCTCATTTTGAGACACTTTGGCGGACTCTAGCCTGCTATATAAGTCTGGTAAACCATTCAAAAGTTTGGTTTTGTGATGTTTTATTTACAGTTTAGCCAACCATTTACTAGAAGGAAGGATTGTGTGTCGGTGCAGGCAAGGGCCCCACGGACGGCTGTCCTGCACAAGACATACAATCCTTCCTTAAATTTTGCTTGTCATTTTTTGTCAAAAGGGGCTTTCTGGATTCCCGCCTCCGCGGGAATGACGGCTGACGATGGAATGACAATAGAGACAGGAATGACGACAGTTGACGCAGGAATGATGGTTGAGGAAGAAATGATGAGCGATGGAAAAAATAAAACAGATAACTACTAATGTAATTCTTTAGTGCTACTCTGGAATAGTGAAATACTGTTCTTGAATAGTGAGAAAACCAATTCAAAACGAGTTCGCACCCAAAGGGTGCTTTTTTTGACACACTCCTTGCACCCACAACTTAATAGCTGTCAATGACACAAAGTACATGCTGGATTCCTGTTTCCGCAGGAATGATGGTTGACGAAGGAGTGACGATTGACGAAGGAATAATTTTTGATAGAAAAATAAAAATGAACACATATAATGATATATATGCTTCATTGCAGAGAGGGAAACCATGCTCAAAACGAGTTCGGATTTGATACAATGCGGAAGTCGAAGACTTACGCTTTGTGGCAAAACGCAGTCCAAAGCTTTTGAGCTCGGTTTTCCTCTCTGCGAAAACAGACTTTTTAAACAGTAAGCATGCGTGGATTCCCGCCTTCGCGGGAATTGTATGTGTTCACTAATTTGGTGACAGAATCAAGTTTTATTATCTTTCATTTTTTTTGTTTTTACATCTTGTGCTTTTATACACATTTTGTTCACCTCCAACGGCACTTTGTTACCTAAACCCTGGTGTGGTCTTAACTCATTATAATATATCAAATACTCCTCCAACTCAGACTTAAACTTCTCTATTGTATCAAAAGTCGTACCATCTATTAAATCCTCATTCATTGTCCTCCAAAACCTCTCAATCTTACCATTTGTCTGTGGCCTGTAAGGTCTCGTATATCTATGCCTTACCCCTAACTCCAATAACATCCTCTCAAAAGGATGCTCCAACTTATTGTTACGAGAACTAAACTCCGAACCATTATCACTCATCACCTCCTCAAACTGTATCTCATACCTTCTCTTTAATACATTAAATAACCTTAAGGTAGAAAACATCACTGTTAAACTCCTAATATCCTCTACCACCTCAGCCCAGGCTATACGCGTACAATCATCTATCACACACACTAAATAATACCTCTTGCTTTTTTTCTTACTACTACCTCTTTCAGAAGAAGAAGATACAACTATATCCCTGCCCAAATGATGGCAATCTATATGAGCTAACTCCCCAGCCCTTTGTTTTATGATCTTTTGCTTGTTTTCCTTCATCTTTGGCTTTAACCTATTAACCCCATTCTTCTTAAAAATACGATACACCTTACTTGCTGATAATGGCTTATAACCTCTTTTTTTTAAAAGAGGGTTAAGTATATAACACATCTCATACCTATTCACACCATATCTGCGATGCTTTAACACCTCTTGCTCTATATAAACACTCTCATCACTCCTCCTATGCTTCCACTTAGGACCTCTCCTTTGTGGCACTAAACTACTAATATCTTTATTACTACTCAAATAACGATGATAATACTTAAAAAAAGTCTGACGATTAGTATTATGATACTTATAAAAATCACTCGCAAACCTAAACTTAGGATGCTTCTTGCTCTTTACTAACTCATAATCCTTCATCAAATACCTCCACTTACTAATGTAACTCCTATAAATCGTCTTGTCTTGTGTATTATTTCTCATAACTTATCCCTCCCTTTTTATTTGTTTATGTTTTATACATATTGTTATGCTTAAACTAACATAAATTCTGTCACCAAATTAGTGAACATTTACAGGAATGACAGTGGTAGACGCGGGAATAACAGCTGACGCAGAAAAGAATGTCTTAAACAATAAAGAGCTTTAGCTCTTTTGCTCCCCCCGTGCAAACGGGGGGCTGGGGGGTATATTAACAGATTAACAACTGCCACTTAAAAAACATTGTGCTAATTGTTGAATATTCTGATTTCTATGAATGTTTAACCTCCGTCTCACAATTGCTTGCCTTAAGACACGAAGTGGAGGATTTCTTATCTGATATAAAGCTTGCAAAGCTGATAATAAAATTTCTGCATCGGTGCTGGTTTGCACCACCCGCACTAATTGCTGACCCACCTCTGGCTCTTGTGCTTGTAAAAAATGTAAAGTTTTAATAGCTTGTAATTGCACCCACTGACCATTATCAGTATGACTTTGACTATTATAAACATAATGAGCAATTAAACGATTAATGGAAGAATCTTTTACTCGCGAATACGCTAACCCATATAAAGCGTACCACACCAGCCCGTAATGCTCTGGTGTATTCTTTAAAAAATAAACCATTCTATTAATAATAGCAGAATCGCTAACATTGAGATGCCCAAGGCTTTTCATTACCTGATAACACACTACAGGGTCTTGAGACACTTTAGATATACAAATGTTCATAAGCCTACGATGAGCACGATAATCTGTTATATTAAATATCTCTAAAATGAGAGCACTCCATATATTTTGATAAAACCGAGTTTGAAAATCATCTGAAGTTAAACCCAAACCCGGAAGTGGCACATGCTCATTATACATTAAAGCACTTAAAAAGTCATACGACTCAGAAGTAGACTGCATGACTGTATGTAGCGTGTGCTTGCGTAATTCAGACCAGTAAAAATTGTTCGTTACCCAATCAAAAGAATGTAAAAAATTTAAAAACTGAATTTTTATATAAGGTAAAAAAGGGCTAATCCTATTATACAACCCAGTGAACTCTGACTTAAATGTGTTATTATTTTTAATATCGTTAAAAATACCAAGGGCTGTACCTTTAAAAGGGCGATGCTCTAATACAAAACTTTTAATAGCTGTATAGGCTTTTGCACCATCACCTGCATGTAATAAACTCTCTATAGTACGCAAACCATCCGTATCAGATAAAGAAGATACATAAAGCGGACATATTTTTTGAAATTTTTTAAAATTAGGATGACTAGAAGATAAACTTTTTATCTCTTTAGCAGAACCACCTAAAGCATAACGATAAAATGGATTAAATGCATTGGGATCTCTTTGATCTAAATAATTTTTGTAACTTCCATATTGCTGGTTGATAGATTGAAAGTAACTATGTAACAAAGAGTGTATATTCTCACCTAAGGGGCTTAAAGAGTTAAAACCATAAATAGTGGTTTGCGGACCAGAAAACACCATCTGCATTTGCTCTTCAAAAGATAAACCAAAAGGTAAGTATTTAGCAGCTGATACCATTTGTGCCATGTCGGTAATCATGTGATATTCGTTTATTAAAATGCTGGCATACTGTTCTGGAGTACGAGTGCCTGGACTTTTATCAGCTAAAGTATTGCAACCAAATAAAAATACTTCTTTTACCCGCGATAAAATCCCTTGGCAAGATCGAGTGCAAGATTGCCGTTGCATCATACTCACCGGTAAAATGTAATTATGTTTTTTGCCAAAAAACAACCCTCCAAAATGCCCTGAAATGACTAACACATCACACTGATACTGCCTCTGACAAGCTGACATAAACCAATGCGTGTTGTTAGGAAGACTTTTTACAGATAAAGGCACTAATTCTATAAAATCAAAATCTTGTGGACTTAAGTACTGTTTAAAAATATCAATCTCGTCTGAAGAATTAATGGTGACAGCACATAATTTATACTTAGCCATAACCATACATGGCCAATACATCAGCAATAAAAAACATACCCATAACTTGATACGAACTAAACTAAACATTAAATATAATGCTAAACACTGACCCGCAATAAGACCAACAATAAAACTAAAGATAAGTATTAAAAACCAACCTTATGTCTAGCCACCAAAGGGGGATTCATTTGATGCACTACTTAGCCCTCACCACCTAATACTAATCAATGCCCCTCAAAGTGGCTTCACTGCCAGTGCCTCCCAATCATGTTCTCAACTAAAGCATGCCTCCATTTTAAAAAATGGTTTTTATGCACTGTATAAAAAATAGTCTTTTATTTTGACAAAGGGGCTTATGTTTGAAAGCATTTTAAAAAGAGGTAAGAATGGATTCTCAAGAAACACACAAAAACCAAAACATAGCTAGAAACAGTATAAGCAGAAACAGTGCAGACAGAAACACAGGTTGGGATACAGCCAGCAACACTGAGTTACCCAATGTTACTTCTACTTCTGCGGGAGTTTGGAGGAAAGCTCAATTACAAAGGCGTTTTTCTAACACACTAAGAGAAAATGCTTTTATGGAAACACAAATCCAGTTTTTGAAAAAAAAAAATCGGCTCATGTCCGATAAAAATATTTTTTTACAAGACCAATTTCTTATTTTAAAAGAAAAATATCATATCCTACAAACCAAGAATAAACAAGCACAGTTCACCAATAATTCACCTACTCTACCCTCTTCTCGCACTACTTTTACAAAGCGTAAACCAACCATACCTGCCTCTCATACCACGACCTACAATAATATAACCGATAGTGATAGCAAGCAAGGTGTATCACTTACCAAACAACAAAATACCAATAATAATCATATTACTAATAGCACTCATAGTATGCACCAGCAAATAACAACAAAAATATCAACAAATAACATAGCAGAAGATAACATAGCAGAAGATAAAACAACAGAGACAAAAAAGCTTTCCCTTGCTCTGTTTTCTGCAGGGGTTGTGATTAACAAACAAAGAATGGCTTTACAAGCTATATCGAAGCTCATACAGGCTCATAAAAAGCACAACTGGTTATTTTTTAAAAAACAAAAAAAACGGCAAAATACGATACAACATTTAAATATACAATTACAAAATTACTTACAGCAAATTACTCGTAAAGGGAATGTTTTTCATCAATGGCAGAAAATGGTTATTCAAAAACAAATTTTAAAACACAATAAAAAAATGCAAAAAACAATAAAACACTTAAGCAGTGAAAAAAACAAAGTGCAACAAAAATACACACAATTAAAAGCCAAGTGGGAAGATCGCATCTCTATTATTACACAACATAAAAAACATTGTTTTCAACAAGCTATTTTGCAACATAAAGAGCAGAAAAAACAAATTATTGCACAGTTTAACAATAAAATAACAACCATGGAGGATAAACAAAATAATGATATTAAAAGCATCCAACATAAGCATCAAGAGCTTTTATCTCAAAAAGAATTAGAATACAAAAAACAATTATCCGAAAACGAAAAAAGCTACGAGCAACTATTAAATAAAAAAACAGCACAAGTTGCACGATTAAATAATGATGTAGCTAACCTTCAAAAACAAAAAATGAATAGTGAAAAACAAGGAGTAGAAAAAGCCACCACACAACTGAAAAAAGAACATGAGTTATTGTTAAAAGAAAAAACCACTGAATGGCAAAAAATAAAAACCCGTTATGAAGAAACATTAGCTGACATAAAAAACAATCGTGAAAAAGAAATACAAAATTTAAAAAATACTTATAATAAAAAAATTAACAAAAACCAACAAGCTTTAGATGAGCGTATGATAGAGCTTAAAGAAGAGCATGATAACCAACTGCATCTTTTGCGTACAGAAATGGAGCATGAATTATTAGCAGAAAGAAGAAAATTCATTAAAGCAGAAAAAACCTACAATGATGATATTAATAAGCTACAAAAAGATTTTAGAGAATTACAATCAGAATTGGAGTTAAAAAAATTTCATCACAAAAAACAAGAAATAAAAGAAAATGAATTAGAAGGTTTGAGGGTTTTAAACACCACATTACAAAAAGAAAATAAAAAATTAAAAACTCTTTGGGAAAATCAACGCCCTAATATGGAAAAGCAACAACAGCAAATAATATGCTTGCAAAAACTTAATTCAGAATTAAGTCACACTTTACAAAATCAGTATATCAAAAAAGAAGACACAATTTATGAGCAAAACAGCGAAAATCATCAACAAGTAATAGATAAACTTTCATCGTCAGCTTCTCGCATTCAACCTGTACCTAATATTCAGTCTGTTTTTAAAGATATTCACATTCACAATCCTTAATCATTTTTAAGCATAATTCATAAATTTGATATTGAAAAATATATTTTTTTATTATAAAAATGTTAATCATGCAAAAAATTAACATTCTATTTGTGTTAACGATGCGAGTTTTTTTTCTAACTCGCCGGAGGCGTATTGTTCTTGCACAATGTCGCACCCGCCAATAAACTCTTTGTTAATATAGAGCTGGGGGATAGTGGGCCAATCAGAGTATTTCTTAACCTCTTCACGAATGGTGTTATCCGATAACACATCAAAATAGCCAAACGGGGCGTTTAGGGCTTGCAGAATCTGCACCACCCGGGCTGAAAAACCACATTGTGGCTGATCTGGTGAGCCTTTCATAAACAACATCACTTTATGATCGGCAATCATACGAGCAATTTCTTCTTTTATTTCCATTTTTCAAGACCTCCCTCAATTTTTTTACAGTTTTTCCACATAGTTTAAACACTCATTATAACCTCTAGCCTAGGCTTTAGTGCAGTCTTAAAACCACAAATTTAAGGATTTTTACACCTACAAGACCTATTTTGCACTTATTATTTGTTTATTTTTGCTTATTTAATGTGAAAATTTTACAATCTGCATAATAAACCATATAATTAAAGCTCCTTATATGGTAACTTTGAACTATTGTTTTGCAATTTTTATGCAAAAGCTTAAAAAAAGGGCTTTAAAACAAATTTTAGGTAAATGCAGACAAAAAAGTAGGTTAAGAATGAATTTTTTAAAAATACTATTTCAAGCTATTATATTTCTTGCATTCATTGCACTAGCTACTAATGTATGGGCTGATTCTAGTTACGATGAAGACGACATCATTGTAGAAGAAACCATTATACACCAAAAACCAGCACCTAAAAAATCTAAAAAAGTTGTTACATGGAAAAAAACTACCCCAAAAGTATCCGTACAACCTCCTGTTAAAGTAAAAGGTATTCCTGTCTCTAAAACTTACGCCACTGAACTACAAAAATCTCGGCAAGATGCTGAAATACAAACAGAGCAAAAAATTGTAGAAAAATTAGAAGCCAACCGATTACGAGACGAACAAGAAAGGTTTAATAGATTATTTGGCAGAAAAAACTCTAAAAAAACTGTTGTATTCAATACACCTAATAAGTCTCATATCACTAGTGGTATGTATTCTTCAGCCCGCACAAGTAGCAAGGGTGGTAGTACTGCTTCCTACAGAAGAGACCGCACTTATGCAGGTGCTAGTGCAGGGCAAATTACTAACCTTAGGCAACAGATAGTTAATTTGCAGTCTTTTGGTAGTTTTGGTGCCGTATTTGGTGCTTATGATACTAGTGGTCTTATGATGGAAGGCTCTTTTTATTACTCTACCCATCAATTATCACCTCAAAACAACTTTTTTGCTAATCAGGGTATGTTTGGTAATCAATTTTTAGCTAATAATATTAACTTTAATAATTTTAATAATTTGTTTTTCTCTACCATAAGGCAGTTGACATCAGCATTATCTATAAAATTCACTCCTTTTTCTGGTCGTTTTAAACCTTATATAGGTATATCTGCTATGTATAACTGGTGGTTTTACAACCATAATACTTCATTTAATAATAACTTGAATTTTAACTGTCACATGAGTTATCAGTTTTGTGCCAATGGTTTTTACCGCACTCACTCTATTGATATTGGTTTAAATGTAGGTGTAGATTTAAGTTTAACTCACAAAGTAGATTTAGGTTTTCAAGTTTTAGTTAGCACGATGAATATATACAATAACCATAACAATGTGTTTTATAATCAATACTACACAAATAGCCCATTTTTCGGACTCAATGCTTTTAACAATGTAAATGCCTTAGGGGGAGTGAACCCCATTACTTTAGAATCCACCAACTGGGTTATTGCAGCAGTGAATGTTAAATTCTATTTTTAATAGTGCTGGCTTTTCTATTAAAATTATTTAACTACAAAACACATCATCTAACAAAACAACATATTTTTGTTATTACTTTTTGTGTGTGGGCTTGTATGGTTTCTGCACAACCTTTTAAAGCACAAAATTTTATTGTGGCGGGTCCTTCTCCTTATATGGTGCAAACAGCAAAAGATATTATCCAAAAAGGTGGGAATATTTTTGATTCTGCCATTGCCAGTGCTTTTGTTTTAAGTGTAACAACTCCTTATTTTGTGTCTTTAGGTTGTGGTGGGTTTGCGTTGCTGAAAAAAAATACTTCAAACATAGTGGCATTAGATTTTCGCGAAACAGCTCCGCACAAAACCACAGCAAACTTTTTTACAAAAAACAATTTATCTTCTAGAATAAGTGGAACGGCGGTTGCCACACCAGGGTTTGTAGCAGGCATGTGGGCTATCCACAAAAAATATGGGAAATTACCATGGTCTAAGTTACTTAAACCAGCCATAAGGCTTGCAGAAAAGGGGTTTTTAGTTTCTGGAGACCACTTTCATCGCACTCAAAATCAACAATCAAAGTTTAATCTTTCAGGTAAAAGAATCTTTTTTCACTCTGACACTTCCCCTTACCTCCCCGGAGAAACTTTAAAACAAACTAAGCTCGCCCGAGCTTTACGACTGCTTAGCCGTCAAGGTAGACATGCTTTTTATAAAGGCTCTATCGGCAAAGATGTAATTCATAGTGTAACACATGCCAAAGGGGTTATAAGTGCTACTGACTTACATCATTATAAAGTACATTGGAGAACTCCTATCAAATGGAACTTTCGCGAATACCAATTACATAGTATGCCACTGCCAAGCTCTGGGGGTATTATTTTAGCCCGAGCTTTAAAACTGATAGAGCATTTTAAAAAAAGGTATAATCAGGTTATCCCATTCCAAAGCATTAACGAAAATCACCTTTTTGCAACATCATTAGCTTTAGCTTTTAAACCTAGATTCAATATGGGGGCAAAAATCATCAGTACCGTATCAAAACATAACTTAGCTTTAAAAAAATGGCTGTCAGATGCACAGCTTAAAAAATTAGCTGATAAAATCTCTTTACATTCTGTTATATCTCATAGTGCAAAACCATCTCATGCTGATGTCAAAAAACCTGATACTCAACCTAAGGCAGTCAAAAAAGAAACCACACATTTTTCTATGATGAATAACAAGGGTCAAGCAGTATCTATGACTCTTACTTTAAATAGTAATTATGGCTCTTTTGTAGTGACCAAAAAATACGGTATTGTATTAAATAATCAAATGGATGATTTTAATACTCGCCCGGGCAAAGCTAACCAATTTGGTCTCATTCAAGGTAGTAACAATAATGTGCAAGGGGGCAAAGCACCTTTAAGCTCAATGAGTCCTACTATTGTGGAAAAAAAAGGTCGCACTGTTTTAGTATTAGGGGCTGCCGGAGGACCTATGATTATTAGTGCTGTGTTTCAAACTTTATATCATTATTTAATCCATCGCTTAGATTTGGATTTAGCAGTGCAAGCACCACGCCTGCATCATCAATTTCTACCTAACATATTATATGTAGATAAAAACCGATTTACCCCTATCATAATCCGCTCACTTAAACGCAAAGGGCATAATGTAAGAACACGAAAATCTATTGCCACAGTGCAAGCTGTTGGTGCATTAAATGATACACACAAGCTTTTAGAAGGGGCTTTTGATGCACGCGGAGTTGGTATGGCTGGAGGATTTTAAAATCTTAAAAATGCTGATAAGTTAAATACTATGATAAAAAAGCGATTTAAATTCATTTTATTTACACTGATTATAGTGTGTGTGGGGTATTATGCTTTCACTAATCATTATTTGAATCATCATCCGGCAGATACTCAAACAGCTAAAAAACCTAATGATACAGAAAGTTCATCTCTTACTTTAAGCGAAAGGATTGAAAAACGAAGTCTTGCTATCAAAGAAAGTCAAAAAGAACATCAAACAAAAGAACAAGAATTTATTGATGCCCAAAACAAACAAACACCTACTGCACCTTACAAAGATTTATCGCTAAAAAAAGATGATATAGATAACACACAACAACAATACGACAACCCACCACAAAACGAAGACCGCTTGCAAGTTATTGTAGAAGAGCTAAAAAGACCTTTTTTTGAAAATCCAGATGAAGAAGATTTAAATAACTCTATTCGTCGTCGCTTAGCCAATAGAGAATGGTTAGAAGAAAACCTACAAAACACTAACAAATTAGAAAAACAAAATTTTATTAAACGGTTTGTGCAAATCGCCAAAGAACAAGGCTATAGAGTGCATTTTCCCAAAAAAGGGTGGAAAGTTATTTTAGAACCTATAGAAGATGCACCAAAAAATAAAAATCAAAATAAAACAACAGATAAAATCATCTCTAAAGAAGGAGAAGAAATAGAATTAGAAAACCCCACCATCCGCTGGTAATTACTTAAATCGTTTTTTAAACGATGCTGAAAATCCGCACCTTAGTTGTTAAAAATAATGAAAATCAACACCTTAGTTGTTAAAAATAATCAAAAACTATGATAAAAATCATATTATGTTTTATAAACGAAAGCTAAATTTACTTAAACTAATAGCAAAAAAGTCTTTTTTCGCTTGGTCCTCGTTCTACGGGGAAAACCACTCTTATTCATCAGTATTTTCCCAAAGCTAAAATTTATATATTGCACGAACAGTAGCCAAAAAATACTATATATAACACAATACATTAAAAATAACCTAAAATATTATTAAATATTTAGTTGATTTTTTCATAAAAACTGTATAAAAAGTAGATGATTATATGTATTTGTAATATTATAACCAATTTAATGAGGAGGTATTTATCATGAAACAAAAAATTTTTACCCAACCCTTTGTGTTGGTGGCATTAGCCCTGTGTTTGGTAAGTCAAGGGGCTTTTAGCTCTCAAGAGCATCATCCTATTGTTGATAGTATGATTACTAAGAATTTAACTCAACAATTACTCTATGCTGCAAAAAATGGTAAAGCAGAGGTAGTTAGAGAGATTTTATCATCAAAGCTTGTTGATGTTAATGCTTATGATGTTAATCGTCATGAGTCGCGTTATAAAAAAACAGCACTACATTATGCTTTAGAGCAGTTCACTGTTTATGAGTATTTAATTCATGCTCCTGAAATAATAAGCATACTTGTTGAAGATTATGGAGCTGATGTGAATGCTAAAGATAATAAAGGACGAACACCTCTTCATTATGCTATACGTGCAACTAATTATCAGTATAATGAGCATTTGTTTAGCAATATTATACCACATCATACTTATTCGTATATGTTACACTTAGCAAAAGTATTTATTGAAGATTATGGAGCTGATGTAAATGCTAAAGATAATGAAGGAAAAACACCTCTTCATTATGCTACTAAAACTATAGAAGCTCCTAGTTTTTATGGTCTTGCACCGTGGGTTCGTGATGGAAGTATACGGGTTAAGATGTACAGACGTGATGTTTCACCAGACATGGTAAGAATGCTAATTAACAACGGAGCTGATGTGAATGCTAAAGATAATAACGGACAAACTCCTCTTCATAGTGTCGCTCAAACTAATTATATCTATCCAGAAGAGATGAACATCCATAGTATTGTATCTATATTAGTTAAAAATGGAGCTAATATTAATTCTAAAGATAATGAAGGAAAAACACCTCTTCATTATACTGCTCATCACGGATTCCGTAATATGCAAGCACTTGTTATGTACGGAGCTGATGTGAATGCTAAAGATAATGACGGACGAACACTTTTTTATTACTTATTTCAAAAATACTCTTCGGATGATATGTATGCTAACTTCGACTTAGATGAAAAATACGATAATGGGCAATATCTATTTTCCATAGAGCTAAGAAAACCACACCCTAGGGATAGTGCAATGCTATTTCTTATATCTAAAGGTGCTGATATTCCAAAAGATATTCCTTATGAAACTAGCATAAGACTATATTGCACAACAAAAAATAAAAACCTAAAAATACAACTGTCTAAACAACATAGTTGGTTGGCAAAACAATGTCTTAACTAATATAAACCACCACATTTCGGTTTATAAACCGGGTGTAAAGTCAGATGGAGGGGTAGTTAAGACTCCACTACTCTTCCGGTTGTCAGTAACCAACAATAAAGTCAGCGGGTGGAGTGGTCAAAATCTCATACCCCTCGTTGGTTACTAATACCGTGTGTTCAAATTGTGCTGATAAAGATCTATCACCTGTTTCATAGTATTTAATCTCCGAGTTTGCGATAGGAAACTCTTTAATCGCACAAGAGGTCTCATTCACCATAGGCTCTATGGTAATGCATTGCCCAGCTTTTAGCACTACACCTTTGCCTTTTTTGCCAACGGAAGGTACGAATGGCTCTTCATGAAAGCCCCGTCCAATACCGTGCCCGCCAATTTCTTGCACAGGGTAGAAGCCTTTTCTTGTTACATATTTATCTATTGCAAAGCCAATATCACCTGTTGTGCCACCTGCTTTCACTTGTAAGATACCCTTTAACATCGCTTGATAGGCACATTGCACTACTGACTTAGTACTCTCTGACACTTCGCCCACATAAAAAGTCCGAGAGGTATCCCCATGAAAGCCATCTTTTATACAAGTAATGTCAATGTTCACAATATCCCCATCCTGCAGTACATAATCCCCGGGTACTCCGTGGCAAATGCAGTGGTTAATAGAGGTGCAGATGGACTTAGGGTACCCCTTATAACCTAAAGGTGCTGATTGTGCTTTCTCTTTGCGGGTCAACTCACAGGCAATATCGTCTAATTCGCATGTACGCATACCTGCTCGCACTTGGCTACCAGTACCAGCTAAAACACGAGCTGCAATACGCCCTGCCTGACGCATCAGTACCAACTCCTCTTTAGATAAAACTGCCATAAAAAACCTTAAACCTTTCTTATATTATATTATATTATTACTATTACTTACTTAGTGCAAAATTTTTAATTTTCTCTGAGCTTGTTATGTTTCAGCCTCCTAACCCTTCTTATTTAAAAATCTATAAAAAATCATTTTGAATGTAGCTGTTCTGTTTAATTTTTAAACAGCTTGTTACAAGCTTACTTTAGCTAAACTAAAATCTTAAGAAATATCTATAAGACTTTTATCATATTTTAATAACAAGTATTAGCTTAAGTTGTCTCATCAAAACCCAAAAGCAATAGTATCTTGTATTTTTTGTCTTTAAAAGAGTAAGCTTTTTCTGGATTCCTGCTCTTATTCAGGAATTATAAATGTGAACTCCATTCGGTGGCAGAATTCATGTTATAAGCAGGTGGTAAAATCTGTTTAAAAAGCACTCCAAAATGATTTTGTGCAAACAATGTACAAAATAATGTGCAGTTTTTGGACACATTTTTGTCCAAAAAGTGGACATTTTTATTATCAATGCTCTTTTTATAGCCGTTTTTGCCTCAAGCACTAACTCAAAAGCTTACTTTTAAGGGTGGTCTCTATTTTGCATATAACTTATGCAGATACCATTTTTTAATGGTACAAAATGAGTAATATCTATGATGGAGATAACATTATGAAAACTAAATTTAAGCAAATCAAACAATTTATACATGATCTTTTTTTTAGAGAAGTGTATTTTCACACCAAGTATGCCTTGGACATATTCCGTCTTATACTTACTCAAGAAGAATACGATCTTTTTAACTGGGATACCTTAACTTGTGAACAAACTACCTTTTTTAACAAACAAGGAAGAGAAAAACGCATGGACTTAGCCTTCTCAGTACAAACTAAAAACTCTGATGAAAAAATAAAGCTTCTTTTTTTATTAGAACACAAAAGCTGGCAAGATCCTAAAGTTATGCAACAGATGTTAATGTACCAAGCCAGTATGTATGAGAGTACTAACTGTCCTATTATCCCAGTATTAGTGTACCAGGGTAAGCACAAGGAGTATAAAGGACCTTTAAGCTTTCATAAGTTTTTACACTGGACTTCTGTATTGAATAAGCATTTTAAGCAAAATGTATTAAATTTCACTCCACGGTTATTAAACATACAAGCTTTAGATATAGAAAAGGAGGCAAAGGGGTTGCTAACTCGTCCTATTTTGTATATATTAAAATATATGGAGGTTAGATGAGCTTAAGGTTCGTGAATTATTTACATTAGGGCAGGAGTTAAGTTATGAGGAGCGAGGGGAGTTAGTAGGGCGAGCTGCGGATTATATGAGGAAATATGATCCGAATTTTAGTTTTAATGTAGCACGAGAAATAGAGGCTAAAACAATAACAGATAAGGAGGAAAGAATTATGACACCTTTATTACAATATTCATTAGATGAGGCAAAAGCAGAAGGTATGCATATTGGCAGGCTGGAAGGCAAGGAAGAAGGAAGAGAAGAAGGAAGAGAAGAAGAAAGACGACAGGTGATTGCGAACATGTTTCGGAAAAATGTAGATATTCCATTTATTGCAAAGGTCACTGGGGTTTCGGAAGCAGAGATCAAAAAGCTACAAAAAGACAATCCTCATAAGTAGGTCTTTTTGTTATTTTTAAACAGCTTGTTACAAGCTTACTTTAGCTAAACTCAAATCTTAAGAAATATCTACAAGACTTTTATTATATTGTTAATAACAAGTATTAGCTTAAGTTGTCTTGTCATGACCCAAAAACAATAGTATTTTATATTTTTTGTCTTTAAAAGGGGCTTTCTGGCTTACTTTTTCGCAAGGTATAATGCTTTTTCAGAGGCTCAAACAAGGGGGACGAGAAGCTAATAAAGCTTAGCTTTGTAGACGGGCTTTTAGTAAAAACCATATAGTCACAAAACCTTAGGCTGACTTCATCCAGACTTTTCTCTAGATTTTCCCGCCAACACTTAAAAATTTTACAGAAACACACTTTATTTTCACGAAAAGTTTTTTATGAAAACAAACTTATCAGTAGCTGAAAAAAGAGATATTATTAAGTGCCTTGATGAAGATAAGCCACTTAGTGATAAATACAGGTTTTTACTTTTTGAAGATAAAAAAGAAGTAGAGTTGGTGTGGAATGGTAAAACTCCCGAGGTAAGCAATATTGTACTCCCTTTTCAAACTATTGAAGCAGTAGATGAGCCAAGAGTTGCTAACAGTCAATTAACCCTTGTTAGTGCTGATGAGAGAGGAAGGCAAAGTAATGGTTGGACAAATAAGTTAATATGGGGTGATAATAAACTAATTTTATCAAGCCTAAGAGATGGACCTATGAGAAAAGAAATTGAAGAAGCTGGAGGTTTAAAGCTTATTTACATTGACCCTCCTTTTGATGTAGGGGCTGATTTTACTATGAAAGTAGATATTGGCGATGAGAAACTAACAAAAAACCCTAATGTGTTAGAAGAGCTTGCTTACAGAGATACTTGGCAAAAAGGAAAAGACTCTTTTATTGCTATGATTTATGAAAGGCTTTCGCTTATGCGAGATTTACTTGCCGATGATGGAAGTATTTATGTCCATTGTGACTGGAGGGTTAATAGCCATATTCGCTTAATAATGGATGAAATTTTTGGAAAAGATAATTTTAAAAATGAAATAATAGCACATTATACTGCTGTTGGTTTAAAAGCTAAAGCGAAGAAATTTCATCAAAATACAGAAAATATCTATTATTATGTTAAGGATCAAAAAAGGGCTTTATATAATGAAGTTTTTGAGAAATTAGATAAACCAAGAACTGCCAGTAAGCATGTATTTGATTCAGCTTCTGGTAAGGCAAGTAGGGTTCGTGATGAAAATGGGAAAATAAAATATTTTAAAGTATGGAAAAATAAAGTAGATAACTTTATTTCAATGCCAGCTTTAAGAGGAGAAGAGAAATTAAACTACCCAACTCAAAAACCAAAAGCTTTGCTTGAGAGAATTATTAAAGCATCTTCCAATGAGGGCGACCTTGTAGCTGACTTTTTTTGTGGCTCTGGTACTACTTGTGAAGTGGCTGAAAGGCTTGGTAGAAAATGGATAGGATCAGACCTTGGTAAATTTGCTATCCACACAACCCGTAAAAGAATGATTGATGTCCAAAAAGAATTAAAAAAAGAAGGTAAAGACTTCCTATCTTTTGAGCTACTTAACCTTGGTAAATACGAAAGGCAACATTACTTTGGAGTAAATGTAAATTTAAGAAAAAAAGAACAAGAAAAACAACTTGCCAGCAAAGAAAAAGATTATCGTAACCTTATTATTAAAGCGTATAAAGCTCAATTTGTTAAAGGGTTTAAAACTTTTGTAGCAAAAAAAGCAGGAAGATTTGTTTCAGTAGGACCTATCAATTTACCTGCCTCAAGGCTTTTTATAGAAGCTATTGTAAAAGAAGCTAAAAAGAAACACATTACTAAAGTAGATGTACTATCTTTTGAATATGAAATGGGCTTGTTCCCAAAAATCCAAGAAGAGGCGAAAGCTAAAGGGGTTAATCTAAACCTTAAATATATTCCAAAATCAGTTTTTGACACGCAAGCAGTAGCAAAAAATCAAGTGCGGTTTCATGATGTCTCTTATATTGAAGTAAAACCATATATAAAAAATAATAAAATAGCTGTAAAATTAACTGATTTTAGTGTTTATTATAACCAAGGTATTGTAGATAATGTAGTAGATTCTTTAAAAAATGGTAGCCACAAAGTTTTAGTCAAAGAAGGGAATATTTATAAATACTATAAAGATAAAAGTGGTGTTATTAAATACGATCTCTTAACAAAAAACTGGAAAGATTGGGTAGATTACTGGGCAGTGGATTTTGACTTTGAAAGCAAAAAAGAAATTATACGAATAAAAAACGGCAGAGGCATTGAAGAAAAATGGACTGGGGATTATGTTTTTGAAAATGAATGGCAGTCTTTTAGAACAAAAAGCAATCGCTCGCTTGAGTTAAAAAGTGCTTTTCATAAATGTGAGAAAAAAGGATCAAGAAAAGTGGCTATTAAAGTTGTAGATATTTTTGGTAATGATACAATGAAAGTAATGAAGGTCGCAGTATGAACATTGTACATTCTAATCCAGCAGTTTTAAAATGGGCTAGGGAGCAGTCTGGTTTTAAATTAGAAGAAGTTGCAAATAAACTTAGAAGAAGGACCATCACAGCTAAAACAATAACAGCATGGGAAAATGGCGAAGCATTTCCTTCCTATGCTCAATTAGAAGATTTAGCTTATAAAATATATAAAAGACCTTTAGCTTTGTTCTTTTTCCCTGAACCACCTGATGAGAGCGATATTAAACAATCCTTTAGGACATTATCAGAACCAATTAACAATCTTAATCCTAAAATGAGATTTATGATTCGTAAAGCTCGTGTTATGCAATTAAACTTGATAGAATTATATGAAAATCAAAAGCAAGAGAAACAAATATTTCAAGATATAAAATTTAATACTCATTTGTCTATTAACAGTTTATCACAAAAAGTAAGAGAGTATTTAGGTATAGACTTAAATGAACAAAAAAAATGGAAAAATACTGATAAAGCTTTATTAAAATGGCGATCAGTATTAGAATCTTGTGGTATTTTTATTTTTAAAGATTCTTTTAAAGAATCTAAGTTTTCTGGGTTTTGTTTGTATGATTCTAATTTTCCGGTGATTTATCTTAATAGCAAAGAAACCAGTTCTCGTCAGATATTTACTCTTTTTCATGAATTAGCACATATATTATTTCAAACTAGTGGATTTGACCCTTTGGATAAAACCTACTTTAGAAGTCAATTAAATGAGGATAATAAAAAAATAGAAATTATGTGTAATGAATTTGCTGGTGTTTTTTTAGTTCCAGAAGACTCTTTACCTGCAGTGGTTGCTGGTAAAAATGTTACTATAGATAATGTAATTAAGTGGGCAAAAGGATATTCAGTTAGCCCAGAGGTTTTTTTAAGAAGATTAAAAGAAAAGAAATTTATTTCTCAAACAGCATATAATAACTTAGTACAACAAGCTAAATTAAATTACCAACAAATATCTAAAAACAGAAAAAAAATAGTTGACCCTTATATAGTGCGGGAATCTCAATTAGGTAAAAAATATATATCTCTTGTATATAGTAAATATTATAAAGATCAAATTTCTATAGAGAAACTTGCAGATTTTTTAGGTGTGAAACCTGATTTTGCTCTTAGGCTTGAACCTTACAGCCGTATCAAAAAAAGACAGAAAGATTCGGTGTAATATGAAATATGTTTTTGATACAAGTTCTTTAAAAATTTTATTTAATAATTTTTACCCTGATAATTTTCCTACTTTGTGGAATAGATTTAATAAATTTGTTTCTCAAAAACGATACTTTTCTGTAAAAGAGGTTAGACGAGAATTTGATTACTTTTATGGAATGGAATATTTGATTATATGGTCAAAAAAGCACAGCTATTTTTTTTTAAAACCTGATGAGTATGAAGATAATTTTATGTCACATATTTTTACTAAAAAACCTCATTTTAGAGGTTTAGTTAAAAACAAAAATATACTTAGTGGTAAGCCAGTAGCAGACCCTTTTGTAATTGCTAAGGCGAAAGCACTTAAAGGCTGTGTTGTAACTGAAGAAAAATATAAAGAGAATTCCGCTAAAATACCTAATGTATGTGAGTACTTTAACATTTCTTGTACAAATTTAAAGGGCTTTATGAAAAAGGAAAAGTGGAAGTTTTAAATGGCGTTACACAAAAACTTTCCAAAATCACCTTATGAAGTGCTTAATCCTGATATACGCTGGTTCCCAGCTGATGAGGATTTACGAAAAAAAGGCTATGATAAGCTCCTCCCTCCGTTAGTGCATCAGTTGCGTAAAGAGGTTAAAAAATGGAGGGACAAAAATTATGAAGAGGCAAGCAATACCACTAAGGCTTTGCTTTTGTGGTGGTTTCAAACAAAACACCCTCAAGAAACAGCAGAGGGCATTAGCTACTTTCAGTATTATTTTGCACAAAGAGAAGCAGTTGAAACAATTATATACCTTTACGAAGTAGCAAAGGCAAAAAGCAAATATGACCTTATGAGGTATGATAACTCTGACATTGTGACTTCCAGTTTATTCCATGAAGAATGGCTTAGGATGGTTATAAAAATGGCAACAGGTACGGGTAAAACAAAAGTGTTAAGTTTGCTTATTGCTTGGAGCTGGTTTCATAAACTTTATGAATCTAATTCCACTCTTGCTAGAAATTTTTTAATTATCACCCCTAATATTATTGTTTTAGATAGGATTCGGGCTGATTTTGAAGGGCTTAAGATATTTTCTAACGATCCTATTTTACCCGAAAATGGATTTGAAGGGCAAAACTGGAAAAGTGATTTTCAATTAAACATCCATTTGCAAGATAATATTGGCTTAGTTAGAAAAACTGGAAACATTTTTCTAACTAATATCCATCGCATTTTTACCAGTAAAGAGCAAACCCCAAATGCTGATGATGAAGATACTAGAGATTATTTTTTAGGACCAAAACCTGTCGGAAAAACTACTGATACAAAAGTCAACTTATTAGATATTATAAAAGATGTTGACGAGCTAATGATACTAAACGATGAAGCTCATCATATCCATAATGAAGACCTTGCTTGGTTTAAATCTATTGAAGACATCCATAATAAAATGAAAATAAAGGAAAAATCTTTATCTCTTCAAATTGATGTAACAGCTACACCAAAGCATAATAACGGAGGTATTTTTGTTCAAACTGTATCTGATTACCCACTGGTTGAGGCTATTGCCCAAGATGTTGTAAAACACCCTGTGTTACCCGATGAAGCAAGCCGTGCTAAATTACAAGAGCATAAAGCTATAAAATTCACTGAAAAATATAAAGACTATATTCACTTAGGCTTTTTAGAATGGAAAAAGACTTATGAAAGGCTTCAAAGTACTAAAAAATCTATTTTATTTATTATGACAGATGATACTAGAAATTGTGACGAGGTAGCTGAATATTTAAAAAAAACTTACCCTGAATTTTTTAATGATAAAACCGTGCTTACTATTCATACAAAAAAAAACGGTGATTATTTTGAAAACTCAACTGGGAAAAAAGAAAAAGAGCTAGAAGACTTAAGAAAAGCTGCTAATAATATTGATAATGATAACAGTCCTTATAAAGCTATTGTTTCTGTTTTGATGCTAAAAGAAGGGTGGGATGTAAAAAATGTAACAACTATTGTGGGGCTTCGGGCTTACACTAGCAAAGCTCGTATTTTACCAGAACAAACCTTAGGTAGAGGATTAAGAAGAATGTATCGGGATAGGGCAAATATTACAGAATATGTTAGCGTTGTGGGAACTCCTGCTTTTATGGAATTTGTAGAATCCATACAAAGTGAAGGGGTAGAACTTGAAACTACAAAAATGGGTGAAGACACAAAACCTAAAGCCCCTTTTGTTATAGAAGTAGACAAAGAAAATATGAAAAAGGATATTCAAAACCTTGATATTGAAATTCCTATTTTATCACCTAAAATACAAAGAGAATATAAAAACCTATCTGCGTTAGATGTTAGTAAATTTACCCACCAAAAAATAAAACTTAAGCAGTTTAGCGAAGAAGAACAAAAAGAGATTGTGTTTCGGGATATTACTTCTAATGAAATAATACACAAAACTTTATTTGATAGCAATTTTACGCCTTACTATTCAAGCGTTATTGGCTATTTTGCACAAACTTTAAGGCAAGAGCTTAGATTAGTAGGAGGGCATGATATTTTATACGGAAAAGTAAAAGAGTTTATAATAAATTATCTTTTTACAAAGCAAGTTGAATTAGAAGATTTAAATGTTTTAAGGAACTTATCAGAAGTAGAAGTTACAAGAACTATTTTTGAAACTTTTAAAAAAGAAATAAATACATTAACAGTTGTAGATAAAGGGGAGGTAGAAATTAGAGATTATATAAAAGTTAGCCAGTGTCGCCCGTTTATTATTTCAGAGCAAAGTTTTGTTAAACCTAAAAAAAGTGTGTTTAATAAAATAGTGGGTGATAGCCATTTTGAGTTAGAATTTGCAGGCTTTATGGAAAAATGCGAAGATATTATCTCTTATGCTAAGAATTATTTTGCTGTGCATTTTAAAATTGACTACCAAAATGCAGATGGCGATATAAGTGATTACTACCCTGATTTTTTAGTTAAAGTATCTGAAAAAGAGATTTATATTGTGGAAACTAAAGGTAGAGAAGACTTAGATGATGTTAGAAAAATAAACAGACTTTACCAATGGTGCGAAGATATAAACCAAGCACAAAAAAAGATACAATTTACAGCACTGTACATCAAGCAAGACGATTTTGAAAAATACAGACCCTCTAATTTTTCTCAAACAATAAACCTTTTTAAAAAAAAATAAGGTTCAAGATCACTTAAGTTGTCTTGACTTTAAATTTTATACGATGTTGTTGTTGGCGGGATTGCATGATTATTAATTTCACAATTTTGGGTTGAAGCAGAACTATATTTATATATTGATTTTCTTCCCATAGCGATATCTATTTTTTCTTTAACATCAGAAATTTCCTTATATAGTTTCATATTTATAACTTTTATATCCGACTTAATAGGCTCTAGTTTTAAATCTATAACTAAACCATTACCGAAAATAATAAAACCACAAACAGCTACAACTCCAGCCCATTCTTTACATATTGTTTTTAACTTTTGTATAACTTATGCCTCTTTTTTTCTTTTTTACAAAACTAAGGTATCATAGAAATAATAAAAAAGATACCTCAAAAACTACTTTTTAATAAAATGTTGGATAACTAGGGTTTGCCACACCCACCAAAAATCGCAAAGCTCAACCAGCCCAACACCACAAAGTAAAAAAAGCCACTAGCTCAAAAGCTAGATTTTTTGTGCAAGGCGTTGCGAAAAGGACTCACCGCCTGCATTTTTGGGTAATTTTAAAGTTTAAAATTTAAGGACACAAAGATTTTTTAAAACCCTAAGAGGGTATGCAAAACACTAAAAAAATATTTTACAAGCCTTAAATAAAAAGGGTTTGTTTTTTAAAAAACAAACCCTCCTTAACAAAGCTAAATAATACAAACAAAACTATTTTAAATTCTTACTGATACCTTTTGCAGCTTGAAACATGTCAACTTGACGCTTGTTGCCAAACAGCTTTTTCAAACGCTCATCCAAATTAATGTTACGCCTGTTATGAGTATCTTGTAGTTTCTTTCTTTTCACATAAGCCCAAAAGTACTTAATAGCCTTTGGTCTTGTGATTTTCTTAGACCCTACTACTGCTGCTAATGCATCAGAAGCTTGTAGTACCTTCATAAAAGCTGGAGAAGGTTTTCTCTTCTTCTTAACCTTCTTTTTAACTTTCTTCTTTACTACCCTCTTTTTAGTTTTCTTTTTTACTACCTTCTTCTTAGCTTTTTTCTTTACTACTCGTTTTTTAGTTTTCTTTTTTGCCATAATTAACCTCCATTTTGTAGTTGTTGTTTTTATCCAACAGTTTTTTAATGCCTACCCCTTAAGGATAAAACAAAAAAAACATCTAATCAAAAAAAAATAACAAGAGGCAATATAAAAAAAAATTACATACCCTCTCATACCCCTAAGAATCCCCTCTATTATGGCAAGGAGGGGATGCCTTATCCACCTCTAACACACTCTCCCATTCCTTCGGTGTAAAAGTCTGTTGAGAGAGAGCATGTATGACATTTTTTACCTCATTATGTAAAATTTTATACACCATCTGATGCCTCCTAACTGTGCTTAATCCTTCAAAATTTTTGGAAACCACTAAGAGGCGAAAGTGCGTATCACCCCCTTTTCCTAAACGATGCGAAGCACTCTCATTAACCACCTCCAATAGCTCAATATCTAATGCTGATTGTAGCTTTTGACGCATACTTTTTTCGACACTCATAAGCCCTAAAACCCCTGACTTTCTATAAGGACATAAGTCTGGATACGGTGCGAAATATTTTTAAGAATTTTCATTTTTACCTAACATTTTTTTTGCCTGCACCAGTTTATCAAACTCTTTTTCTGTTAAAAACCCCAGTTGCAAAGTAGCTTTTTTTAAAGTGATGTTATTTTGATACGCCAGTTTTGCAATCTGTGCTGCTTTGTCGTAACCGATGTGAGGGTTTAAGGCTGTTACCAACATGAGGCTATTACTCACATTTTTTTCTAACTGCTTTTTGTTAGCTTGAATACCAGATATACAATATTGATGAAAGCACTGCACACTATTTGCTAACAAATTAATAGACCTTAGTATGTTAAAAATAATGAGTGGCTTAAACACATTTAATTGAAAATGCCCGTTTGCCCCGCCCATGGTTACTGCTACATCGCAACCCATAACCTCTGCACAAACCATTGTTAAAGCCTCACATTGAGTGGGGTTCACCTTCCCCGGCATAATAGAGCTACCCGGCTCGTTAAAAGGAATAGTAAGCTCATTTAAGCCTGCCCTAGGTCCACTTGCCATTAAACGAATGTCGTTTGCTATCTTCATCAAACTACAAGCCAGTGTTTTTAAACTAGAGCTTAAATCAACTAAGTCATCGTGAGCCGAGCTTGTGGCAAATAAATTTTGAGCTTTTACAAAAGTGCTACCTGTTTCTTTTGCGATAAAACTAATCGCAATTTTTGCAAAATCACCCGGGGCATTTAACCCCGTACCTACAGCCGTACCCCCTAAAGATAAACAATATAAATTGTTGATACTTTGTAATAACCGCTTTCTTGCAGAACTTACTTGGCTCACATAGCCAGAAAACTCCTGCCCTAAAGTAAGAGGTGCTGCATCCATTAAGTGGGTGCGACCTATTTTAATTAAATCTTCAAACTCTTGGGCTTTGCCCTCTAAACAAGCTTCAAATTTTTTAAGTACCTGACACAAAAACAATGCTTTTTTTACAGCACTTATATGCATAGCGGTTGGAAACACATCATTAGAGGATTGCCCTTTATTGACATCATCATTAGGGTGTACACTTTTACTTCCTACCTGACCCCCTAAAATTTGAATAGCTCTGTTGGCAATAACCTCATTCACATTCATATTACTACCTGTGCCACTGCCTGTTTGCCACACGGGTAATGGGAAATGGCTATCTAAATCACCTGCTATAATCTCATCTGCTGATTGCATAATGGCACCTGCTTTTTTCGAATCCAATAAGCCCAACTGCTGATGAGCCTTTGCACAGCATTTTTTAACCAAAGCTAATGCGTAAATTACATCCATGGGCATTTTTTCTGAAAGCATACCCCCACCAGCAGATGAGGCAAAAAAATGCTCCAACGCCCGGGCAGTGCTTGCCCCCCAAAGCCTATCTTTTGGAATGGTTACCACCCCAAGGCTGTCTGATTCTTCTCTTAAATCATCTTTTTTAACATTCATAGCTGTTATTTTATAACGCACCTTTTCTACATAGTTAAATTATTAACTTTTATAATTTTAACTTTTAACAAAGTATGAAAATACAACGCTTGACTTTAATCGTAAATCATTTAAAGTGCATTTTTACATAATTATTGTTACAAGTTATTTTTATACATTATTTTACTTATAATGATTTTACTAATAATTTTACTATAGAACCTAATAGAATATTTATGAAAGCACAAAATAAAAAACAAAAAAACTCTTCTCGCCACCCTACTCTTACCCCTAAAAAAGGTACTCAAACTCTTAAAAAAAGCACTAAGTATTGGCTTATGAAATCAGAACCCAGTGTTTATTCTATTTACGATTTGCAAAAATCAGGTAAAGACCTATGGGATGGGGTAAGAAATTACCAAGCCCGCAATTTTATGAAATGCAACATGACCCCTGGCGACCAAGTACTATTTTACCACTCCAACGCTAACCCACCCGGTGTAGCAGGGCTTGCTTATGTGAGTAAATCAGCCCAACCCGACCCCAGTGCCTTCGACCCTAACTCTAAATACTACGACCCACAATCCACCCCCAAAAACCCTCGTTGGTTTTGTGTGGAAGTGGCATTTAAAGCCCTGTTTAAACATTTTATCTCACTGGAAGAATTAAAAAAACACAAAAAACTACTTAACTTCCCTGTGCTTAAAAAAGGGCAAAGGCTATCTGTTATGCCTATTACAAAAAACCACTATGAATACATCGTGTTTTTATCAAAAACAAAACCCTCAATAAAATCAGCAATAAAACCTTTAGTAAAACCCTTGGCAAAATCCACTTCTTTATCGTAAAAAACAAACTTTATGGAACAACCAGAAAAAATCAAATCAGAGCTTAGTTGGTTATTAGCTGCCGGAATAGTAGGTGCTGATATTGGCACATCTGTATTTTACGGCACTGGTATTTTATTTCCTATTGTGGGTTACTTAGCTCCTTTGTTTGTGTTGTTAGCGTGTTTAGCCATGTGGCTTTTTAAACGCACTTACGAAGAGGGCTTGGCGATGAGTCCTTACAATGGCGGGGCTTACTCTATGATACTTAGAAGTGTAGGTAAACGCACAGCAGTATTCGCTGGGGCTTTAACTTTTGTGTCGTATCTTGCCACAGCAGCTGTCAGCTCGCTTTCCGGGGGGTTTTATTTTTCTTCCCTTTTTGCAGGTGGGCTAAGTAACTCTACCGTAGTGTGGATTTCTTTCCTACCGGTGATTTTTTTCGGAATACTTAACATTAAAGGTATTAAAGAATCTGCTAAATTAGTAACAGGCATTGCTATCACCCATTTTAGCTTACTGATAATTATCACTTTGTGGAGTATTGTTTATATCATTTTTTATTGGTCCGAGATAGATTTTTCTAAGTTTGGGGATTTATCGTATTTCCCTAAGCCTTTAGGACTTGCAACTTTAGCTTATGGTATGTCAGCTGCTTTTTTAGGGATAACAGGGTTTGAATCTGCCGCTCAAATTGTAGAAACCCTAAAACCCCCAACTTCTGACACTGTCCGCACGCTTTATAGAGCGGTCATCTTACTTGTATCTTTTACAGCACCTGCTATTTCTTTAATGTGCTTAACCATTCTCACGCCAGACGAAGTACAAGGCAATTTAAATTACCTCCTATCGGGATTGGCAGAAAAAATTGGTGGCACTTTTCTTTTAACACTTATCGTTTTAGATGCCACTTGCACTTTATTTGCTGCCACCAACACAGCCTTTATTGGTTGCATTGGTTTGGCAACCACTATGGCAAAGCATGGTAATTTACCGCAGTTTTTTTTAAAGCGTATATCTCATATTGTTCCCTCTTTAGAAGGCTACCCTTTTACTGTGGTGAGTTTAATGATGATTGTTATGGGGACTTGTGCTTTTGTAGCGGGAGAGGTCACTATTGCCGCTAAAGTGTATGAAATTGCTTTCTTAGGTGTTATGGTAAGCTTTGCCCTCGGAGCCATTGTTATGAGAAACAAAGGCTTTCGCCAATCCACCCCTAAAAAATATCTATCTTCTACTTATTTGAGGATAAACGGCACACAATTATCTCTGCCTCCTTTAGCGACTGCTGGTATTTTAAGCTGTGCGATTTTTTTTCTCATAACCCATGTGAATTCTGATGTACTCTTTATGCTGACTTTTTTAATGGGGATTACTTTAATGCTTATGGCGTACTACCGCTGGGGAGTGTTAGAAAACAGATTAGAAACCCACACTGATTTACGGCTGGCTTTAGGACGCTTTATTCATAATGTTCACGAAGAATTACCTAAAGATTTGCCAAAATACATTTTATGCATTGGGGAACACAGAGTAAGAAGGCTTATTTCTAAAACCCTGAATTTTATTTTGAGCAAACAAAAAGGTGGGGCTTTTGAGCTTATTTTATTTTATGCAGAAAATGAAGGGGCGACTTCACGCAACATTTTTTACGAGCTTTTGCAAAGAGTGGTATCGCAACAAATTGCTCCCATTTATGCTAGTAAAGACATTATTTTAACAGTTAAAATTTTACCTAGCCGAGTGTTAGAGGGCTTGCAAACGCTTAAAAAATCTATAGAGCCAGTAGACATTTACTTTGGCATTGGTAGAAACCCTGATCATTCTCATAAAACTCGCACTCATATTTCTCGCGAATTAGAAATGCCTATTACCATTATCCACTAACTTGTGTTATATTATGGGTTATTATGATTGTAAGTCGTTGGCAAGCACCCGTGTTGCCTACAGGGGAACATATTAAAATGATTTTTGAAAGAGAAGGCTTGCAACCTTTTGAAGAAACCTACGCCCCGGGAGATACAGTGGCAGCCCACAGGCACCCTTTTGATGAAGTACGCATGTTGGTTAAAGGCTCGCTTTTGATAGATATTGCCGGCAACCGTCTTCTTCTAAGAGCAGGAGATAAAATTATTATCCCTTCTAACACTAAACATTCTAAAAAAGTACAAGGTGACACAGATTGTGTGTGTATTTGCTCTTACAAAGCTTTTTAAATTGATATGTACAGAGTGGATAGAAATAATTTTTATAAGAGAACCAAAAAAGCCACTATATACACACCAGCTTTAGTGTCGCAATTTATTTTTGATATTGTTTGTGTTGAAATTAAAAAAGGTCTCATTCTTGACCCTTGTGCGGGGGCAGGCTCTTTGTTGAAGCCTTTTAAAAAAGCAGGCTATAAAGTTTTAGGAGTAGACATTGAAGAACAAGGTTTTAACCCTGTTAGAATTAAAAACTTTTTAAGTTTAAAAAAAAATGAGGTTAAAAAGCCCTCCCTTGTAGTAGTTAATCCCCCTTTTAATATAGATAAAAAAACAAAAGATTATATTAAAAAGCATTATCATGGCAGACCACTACTACCTGAAGTATGGCTTATGAAAGTGATAGAATTGTTTGGTCCATCCATCCCGTTAGTGTTGTTTGCCCCTTATGGGTTAAGGCTTAATCAAACATTGACTAGCCGTAGGTGGAATAAGTTTTGCACTCATCAATACCCTGAAATAAGTTCTATCATTAGTTTGCCTAAGGATTGTTTTAAAGGGGTTTTATTTCACTCAGAAATTTTAATTTTTAATATAAAAAACTTAAAACCCCATTACTTTTATAACAATATTGCAAAACCAGCGTAAAACTACCAATAGGTAATATGTGACTAAAACTTTCAGACAATTTAAGTAGGTTATTGTTAATTACATGATCTAGAATAATAAAACCTTTTATCATCTAATAGTTTCATTATAGATACATATCCTCGTTTTTTAGCCTCACAATATGCAGTATTACCTTTTTTGTTTTTAATACTGGGATCCGCTCCATATTTTAACATTTGAGCTACTATTTTTTCTTGACCATGACCCGCAGCATAATGTAAAGGTGTATCATCTGTTATAGAATCAATATTTTGAACACTTAAAGCATCTGCATCTGCTCCCATTTTTATTAAATAAGCTATTGTGGAAGTTGCTTGATCTTGGTCTCTCATGCCGGCAAGCCAATTAAAAGCTACATTAGATTCTTGTTTAATAACACTCACATCGGCACCTGCCTCCACTAAATGGTTGATTGTACTTATACTTCTTGGAAAACGCACAGCCCAAGATAGTGCTGTTTTCCCATGTTCATCTTTTATATCCACATCAGCTCCGGCTTTTAATAATGGAATAATAAATTCTTCATTATTGCTTATACAAGCAGCCATTAACGCTGTAGTACCGTGCATCCCTTGTACATTCACATCAACTCCGGCTTTTATTAATATATTCAACCCCTCTAAGTTATGACGCCAGATTCTGTTTAGAGGTGTTCCAGCATAACTTCTTGCATTTACATCAGCTCCGGCTTTTATTAACTGAACCATTATTTCATTATGAGCGTGCCAAGCAGCCCGATGTAAAGGTGTGTCTCGATGAAGATCTCTACTATGGATAAGATCAGGGTTAGCTTTTAAATCAAAGCCAGAAATATCACCTTTTTCTACTGCATCAAAAAATGCTTTTACTTCTGGTATCCCATCAAAAAATGCTTCATAATCTGGGTCACGAGTGTAAGCATTAAAAGATACACTCAAGCTAATAAGAATAACTAATAAACGATACATAATTTTTACCTCCCCCATAATGAAAAATAAGCTAATAATTGTTTTCATAACTATTTCCTCCTCTTTTTATTAATTGTTATTGTTAACATCTTAATTGTATTTGATTTTGTAAAGTTTTTATACACTATATAATGCACTGCATTAAAATCGCTAAATGCTTAATGATTATAGATAGATAGATAGATAGATAATTTTTTCATAAAAATTGTAAGCTTTTTTGCAAGTTTTTGCTGGTTTTTGTGGAAAGATACCTTCTCGGGTCGGGCGTTTGAGTGAGACTGTAGTAGTCTTCTTACCCAAAAACTTATGCCCCTTATACCCCACTTTTTTATCTGTTTTTTAGCTTATTTTTAGCAAAAGTATCCCATGTGGACTTAGGTTTGCATGTAGTAAAGTTAAGACTTACTGCTCCATACAAAAATATGTAGCTTAAAGCCAGCATAGTTTGAAGGGGAGTTTTAAGTTGCAACATAAACCATAAATGCTATATAATAGCAGACACAAAGGAGTATAAAAGTGGAAAAAACAACAAAAGCAAAAACAAAACAAGCAGATGAAAAATGGCAAAAAGGCTTTTTTGTGATTGAAGCCACAGGTGATGTTATTATCTAAAACAACAAAAACTTTAAACCAAAAGTATTTTAACTAAGGTGTAAAAAATATATCTTTAATGCCATCTAAAGGCTTTCCTAAAGGCTTTCCTAAAAGGTATTTTTACAAGAGTCAGTAGCTGTTACTTTTTGGCTTTCAGAGGGTGTTTTATATGCTAAAGGTTTAACACTATCCTCATAAGCAGTTTTTACTCCTTCTTTTACTTTTTTTTCTTCTTCTAATCGTTTTACATCATTTATGCTGACCATCCGTTTTCTTTTTTCTTCTGCTCGGCTTTTTATGTTGAGCCATTCGTTTTCTGTTAAACCTGGTCTCTCTTTTCTTGTTTCCTCTTCTAGGTTTTTTTGCCAATTTCTTGTGATCCATTCTTCTTGTGTTAAATCTCCTCTCTGTTTTCTGAACCATTCTTCTTGCTTTAAAGCTGCTTGCTCTCTTGTTAGTTTCTCATCTTCTATTCGTTTCATCTCTATCCGTTTCATATCTTCATTGACTGTTGAAGGGTAAGGCAGTCTCTCTTCCTGGTTTTCTCTTTTTTGTTGGGTTTGTGGTTTTCTTTTATTTTCGTTTTCTTCTATTAGGATGAGGGTAGCTACTCTTGCAGTAGTAGAGAAACGTCCCAAAAATATAGCATATACATTTTTAGGAATGGTTAAACTCACGATTAAAAATAAACTAAGTAAATATTTCATAATATACCTCCATTTTGATTAAAAAATTAACTTTCAGCCAAAATCTTATAACGATCTAATTTTAAATTGCAAATTTACTTTAAATTTAAGTCTTTTGGTGGGTGTATAATTTACATTATTTTTGAGGTTAAAAAAAATTGGTGGTACAGTATTGATTTTTAATAAGTATTACTTAATAACTTTAGATATGCTTAACACACATTTTACTCATAAATTATTGCACAAAGCACACCTTATTCAGCCGGGGCAGTTAAGTTTTGATGATTCCCATTTTCAAGGGTCTATCGTAACAGAAGGTATTAAATACAGTGGCTCTAAGCTTAAGCTTTTGCCTTACATTCTGGCTTTAATCAAAAGTGTGCCGGTAAAAAAAGTGTTTGACGGGTTTTCAGGCACGACCAGGGTGAGCCAAGCCCTAGCCCTTTGTGGCTATCAAGTTATATCTAATGACACGGCTATTTGGTCAAAAGTTTTTGCAGAATGTTATTTAAAAGGAAAAGCGACAAATGAATTACAAAAAAAAATTGATTATCTAAATAATTTAAAGGGGCGAAGTGGTTGGTTCACAAAACACTATGGCGGGAAAGTAAGTGGTGGCTTAGCTATGGATTCTTATGGTAAGAAAAAAATATGGCAAATGCATAATACAAAAAAATTAGATAGTATCCGACCAGAAATAGATAAAATAGCTGACAATTCTATTCAAAAATCTATTTTACTCACAAGCCTTATTTTAGCTTTAGACAAAGTGGATAACACTTTAGGGCATTATGTTTCTTATTTAAAAAAGTGGTCTCCTCGTTCTTTTAAAACCATGGAGCTAAAAATGCCTTTAATACAAAAAAGTAAAGGTCCTCATCAAATTATGAGTGAGGATATTTTTAAAGCACAAGCTAAAGTGAAAGCAGATTTATCTTATTTTGATCCACCCTATGGCTCTAATAATAAAAAAATGCCCCCCTCTCGTGTGCGTTATGCTTCTTATTATCATATTTGGAAAACAATAATTTTAAATGATAAACCAGATTTAATGGGGAAAGCTGGGCGGCGTATGGATTGCAAAGATACCAACACCTATTCCCCTTTTGAGGATTTTCGAAAAAACAAAGAAGGCTCTTTTATAGCCCTGGGAGCGATTGAAAGGCTGATTAAAGAGTGTTCATCTCGTTATATCTTACTTTCTTATAGTAATGGGGGGCGTGCGACTAAAAAACAAATCTGCGAAGTGATAAGTGATTGTTGCACGCATATTCAAATATTCTCTATTGATTACAAAAAAAATGTTATGTCCAATATGCGTTGGACTTATAACTGGGTTAAAGAAAAAGAAAAGAAAAACACTGAATATTTATTTCTCATGAAGAAAAAAACTTAAATATCACCATTTTTTAAGTTATCTTGACCCTTTTATAAAGTAATTATTTTTAAGTAGCTAATACCAAATTTTTGGTGGGTTAAGAAACTTCTTATTAAGGTTTTGTGAGAAGATGCCTTCTTCGGATCGGGTGAAAAACTTATGAATGCTTTTTTTGTGGCTAGACTCCTGCCCCCATTCAGGAAGGACAGCAAGATATGAAAACAAAAACATATATGCTTGGTTGCAGAGAGGAAAACCATGCTCAAAACGAGTTCGGATTTAATGCAAAGTGGTAAGCTGAAAGCTTAACACTTTGTAGCAAAACGCAGTCCAAAGCTTTTGACTTGGTTTTTCCCCTATACGCACAAAGTAGTAACAGGCGAATAATCCTCTCTGCGAAAGATAGTTTTAAACAATAAAGAGCGTTAGCTCTTTTACTCCTCCCGTGAAAACGGAGGGCTGGAGGGGTGATTAAATTAATTAATAGATGGTAACGCTGTAACGAAGATAGCACATAAGCTTAATTTTGTCAATACTTAACAAGGTATTTATAAGTGATTTTACTAACTTCATATTAGCTTTTCGGCAGGGTTTAAGAAAAACTTTAGGGGTTTGTAGGTGTTTTTTTACATTTTTTTTGGTTTTTTTTGGGTGGACGCCCCTTCAAAAGTGGCTTTTGGGGTGGTTTTGATTACAAAAACTCCAATTAAGGGGTATTTATGCATGAAAAAACAAACATAAAATGTTTGAGTGATCTCATCGCCTCTCTTTTAAAAACCTCTAAATTTTACGAAAGTTAATGGTTTGAAAAACCTGCTTCTTTTTTCTTTTTGTAATGACTTTTCGTCCAGTGGTCAATTTAAGATTTTGTCGTATGCTTTTTCATAATTCATTAGATACTCATTGAGAGATTGTTTAAGCCTGACGATGAAAGGTGGCATTAATAATTTTACCATTATTTTCCCTTTAATTTTCATATTTTGAATTCTACTTTCACATTCTAAGTTTTTTTCTCTAAAAGTGTTGTGTATTTTATTCTTCTCATGTTCACTTTTTGCTTTGTCTAATTTATTGTGATAGCTATCAATTAAATTGACATAATTATATACATAATTTAAACAATGCCAATCTCTATTGAAATCATCTAAGAACTCATTATATTTACTATTTTGAGCTATCTGTCGTTTTGTTTCCATTTTACTTTCTGTCACTGGTGATTTTGTTTTATCAACAACACTTTGATTGCGAGCTTTTGGTGTTACACAAGCAACTAAGTTTAAAAACAATGCTAAAATTAGTAGTTCATTCATAATACCTCTTTTTTTCATAACTTTCTCCTTTTTTTTAAGGTTAATCTTATATCTACCTTAATTCTATTTTTTTTTTTTTTTCATCATTTTTCTTTAGATTTTAACCTTTTTTATAGATAAACCTTACCTTTAGTCTTAAAAATTTAATATTAAAACTAAACTTTAGTATTAAAATAGGGTCAAGATAAATTAAGCGGGTTATTTTTAAACTCACTTCTGATAATTTTACTAATTTTGCCTGTTTTTCTTTTACCTTATCTTCTTTTTAAGGGCTATTATATATAGTAAAAAAGCTTGTGGCAGACAAGGAAAAAAAGATCCTCCTTTGAGAGTTAAATTTTGTGAAAGTTAATGGTTTGAAAAGCCTGCTTCTTTTTGTTTTCTGTAAAGCAAGGCATTGGATTCATAATCGTCTAAAGATTCTGCTTCTAACATTTTCTGCTTGTAATTAGGATAAGGCTCTAAAGCCCCTTTTTTTTGGACTAAACCTTCATCAAAAATAACATCTTTAGTGTATTCTTGTGAGCCTTTTTTGAACTTATAAACCCATACATCTCGACCATTTTGCCTTTGCACTTTATAGGGGCGACCCACACTTCTTCGTACCTGTGCCTTAGTACTCCCGGGCGATAAGTCTTGTAAAGCACTGTAAGTACTAACACATGAGGTTAAATATATGATACTGGCTAATATTATAAAACATTTTTGATATTTCATACTTAATATGTTATATCAAAAAAATCTCATAATTGCCAAGCTATTTTAGCTTTACTTATAATAGGTAATTTTAAGCAAAAATGGCTTAGCATCATCTTTTAATCTAAAGAAAGTGAGTGAAAAAAGTATGCATTACAATAAAGCGGGTTTATTTATGTTGTTATTTTGCGTATTTGGTAGTTTTGTGTGGTTTTTGTGGCTTCTCTACGGTGGCATGTCTTTAGATTTAGGGGAAGTACCCCCCCCCACTACTAGTAACCTCGCTCAAAATACCGCTCAAAAAGACGTGGAAAAATATTGGTTGTCTACGCCTAGTTTAGTTGCACAAGGCAAAAAAGCTTATCTTACTTATTGTGCGACTTGTCATGGAGTGAAAGCTTTAGGGGATGGTGTAGCGGGCAAGGGGTTAAAGCCGGCTCCTCGTAATTTGGTTCAGGGGGATTGGCAAAAAGGAGGTTCTTCTATAGAGCTTTATCAAACTTTAGCCAAAGGCATTACAGGTAGTGCTATGGCTTCGTTTTCGTATCTTCCTAAAAATACTCGCTGGGCTTTAGTCCATTATATACGCTCAATTACACAAAATAAGGTAAAAGATGATCTTAAAAAATTGGAAGCATTTGCTCAAAAAACGAAGTAAAAAAACAATACTTGTTTTAGGAGTTATAGGCTTGTTAGGTAAATTACTAACACTTGGCTTTTGTTATTTTGTAGTTAGTGCTTGCTACAAAGCTTCTGCTTATCAGCCAAAAAGGCAGTTGGTGGCTCATACTCCTCCTGAAGAATTAAAAAACATCCAGATAGAAGAAAAAACAGGTGAGTTTATAGATACCAACCTTACATTCGTGGATGAAAAAGGGAACAAAGTTTTATTAAAAAAGTATTTTTCACATCGTCCGGTGTTATTAACTATTGTGTATTACGGGTGTCCTCATCTATGCACTTTGCATTTAAACGGCTTAAGTGAGGCTTTAAAATCTCTTCCACAAAGTTTTAAAAAGCAGTTTGAGTGGGTAGTACTTAGTATGGACCATAAAGAAACTCCCCGTTTAGCTCATAAAAAAAAGAAAAATTATTTAAGCTTTGCTCGATTTCCTGCAGAACATGTGCATTTTTTAACAGGCTCGAAGAAAAACATTTCACTTTTAAGCCGTAGTGTGGGTTTTCGATTTTATTGGGATAATAGTCAGAAAATATACGCTCACTTGCCGGTGGCTTATGTGCTAACTCCTAAGGCGAAGATTTCTCGTTACTTATACGGGGTGGAGTTTGCCCCTCAAACACTTAAACTTTCTTTAGTAGAGGCAAGTCTTGGGCGTATCGGGGGTGTTATAGATCGTGTATTACTTTTTTGCTATCAATTTGACCCTAAGAGGGGTCGTTATTCATGGTATGCTTATAATATTATGAGAGCAGGTGGGGCTTTAACCGTGCTATTGTTATTAGGTTTTTTGCTTCCTTTTTGGTTAAGGGAAAAGTCGCGTAAATAAAAAGAAGCTTTAAAAAGTGGGGTTATTTTAATAATAATGTTTATGTTTTGGATTTTAGCGATGTTAGGGGTTTTGCAGGCAGAAGCTGATTGGTTTCCGCCTGTGGCGACTAACTTAGCAAAAGAGTTAGATAAGCTTACACAATTTTTAGTAGTGGTAAGTGCCATAGCGGTACTTTTTGTTATTGGGGGTTTTGTGTATTTTGCTATTCGTTTTAAAAGGATTTCTGATAATGATAAAACGCCTCATATTACACACAATCATTTTTTAGAATTTTTATGGAGTTTTATCCCCTTTGTTATTTTTATGTTTATTTTTGCTTGGGGTTGGTATTTGTATAGTAAAATGAGAGTTCCTGCCAGTGGAGGGCAAGTGTTAGAAGTGCATGTATATGGTCAAATGTGGAATTGGGATTTTGTTTATAAAAATGGTAGGAAAAGTGCTGGAGTATTATATGTTCCAAAAGGAAGATCTGTGAAATTAATTATGACTTCACGAGATGTGATTCATAGTTTTTATGTGCCAGCGTTTAGAATTAAGCAAGATGTGCTACCGGGAACTTATACGGCATTATTTTTTAAGGCTCAAAAAAAGGGCAAGTTTTATGTATTTTGTACAGAGTTTTGTGGTGCGGGTCATTCTAAGATGCAAGCTCGGGTGCATGTTATGGAAACTACTGAGTGGGAAAAATGGCTACTGCATGATCCTTATAAAGGGATGAGTATGGTGCAGATAGGAAAAAAAGTGTTTCAAGGTCGCTGTACGGTTTGTCACACGACGACAAATAAGAGGAAAATTGGTCCAGGGCTTAAAGGCTTATTTGGGGCTAAAAGGTATTTTCAAGATGGCACAAGCCGGGTAGCTGATGAAAACTATATTAGAGAATCCATCCTCAACCCTTCGGAGTTAGTGGTTAAAGACTTTCCTAATCAGATGACGCCTTTTGCAGGCTTGTTAAAAGAAGAAGAATTAACAGGACTTATTGAATATATTAAATCTTTAAAAGATAATAAAGATAGTAAAACTAATAACGAGAAAAAACAATGAGTACACGATCTGCTAATTATTTGAACGAAAAAAAAGGCTTAAGCTCTTGGCTTTTTACTCTAGATCACAAACGCATTGGCATTTTGTATATGATAGCCGTATTTAGCTTTTTCTTAGTAGGAGGGGTGTTTGCCCTTTTGCTTCGTTTAGAGCTTTTTACAGTGGGAGAAACTTTTGTAAGCTCTGCTGGTTACAATCAAATGATGACCTTTCACGGGGCTATTATGGTATTTATGGTTATTATCCCTGGGATTCCAGCTTTTTTAGGAAATTTCTTTTTACCACTTCAAATTGGGGCTAAAGATGTGGCTTTTCCCCGTATTAATTTACTATCTTGGTACTGTCTTATTATTGGTTCAGTTGTAGCCCTTTGTTCTTTATTTTTTAATGGGGTGGATACGGGTTGGACTTTTTACACCCCTTACAGTATTCGCACCGATAATGGTACTTTGTGGGTGGTGTTAGGGGCTTTTATTATTGGTTTTTCTTCTATTTTGACAGGGCTTAATTTTATTGTGACAGTGCATAAGTTGAGGGCGAAAGGCATGGGCTTTTTTCAAATGCCTCTTTTTGTATGGTCTCTTTATTCTACAGCTTTGCTTCAGGTGTTGGCGACCCCAGTGCTTGCTATTACTTTACTGCTTCTTTCTGTAGAGCGACTCATGGGGATTGGTATTTTTGACCCTAAATTAGGTGGAGATCCTGTGCTTTTTCAGCACTTTTTTTGGTTTTATTCTCACCCGGCAGTTTATATTATGATTTTACCTGCTATGGGAGTGGTGAGTGAGCTGATTACTACCTTTTCTCGCAAAACCATTTTTGGCTATAAGGCTATTGCTTTTTCTAGTGTAGGTATTGCGGTGGTGAGTTTTTTTGTTTGGGGGCATCACATGTTTGTCAGTGGGCAGAGCGAGTGGGCAGGGATTTTATTTTCTTTTCTCACGATGTTAGTAGGAGTGCCAACCGCTATTAAAGTATTTAATTGGGTTGCCACTATGTATAAAGGTTCTTTAAAGTTTGACACCCCACTTCTTTATGCCATTGGCTTTTTGTTTTTATTTGTTATTGGAGGGGTTACGGGCATTATGCTTGCGACTTTAGCTTTTGATGTGCATGTGCATGACACTTATTTTGTGGTGGCTCACTTTCATTATGTTATGGTGGGAGGTACTTTAATGGCTATTATGGGGGGCTTTTATTATTGGTTACCTAAAATGTTTGGTAGAATGTATAATGAGTTTTTTGCTCGTATCACTTTTGCTTTTATTTTTGTAGGTTTTAATGTAACTTTTTTCCCACAATTTTTGTTGGGTATGAAAGGTATGCCTCGCAGGTACCATGATTATTTACCAGCTTATGAATCGTTAAATCAGTTGTCCACTATTGGCTCTTGGATTATTGGTAGTGGGTTTGTGTGTGCTTTTTTTGTCATTATGTATGCTATTTTTAAAGGTCCAAAAGCCCCAGCTAACCCTTGGGGAGGGGTTACTTTAGAATGGCAAACCAGCTCACCCCCCTCAACTCATAACTTTGATAAACCACCCATTGTTACAAAAGGTCCTTATGAGTACAACACCCGTTAATAATAAAGCTTTACATAAACCAGCCCACCATTTTGATAGTGTTAGTCAAGAGGTTGGAGCTTGCAAATTAGGCATGTGGCTTTTTTTGTGTACAGAGATTTTAATGTTTGGTGGTTTGTTTGTAGCTTACGCTATTTACAAAAACATGTACCCGGCAGTTTTTTTACAAGGCTCTACTTTTTTAGATTGGAAATTAGGGGCTTTAAATACAGTTGTGTTATTGGTAAGCTCTTTGACAATGGCGTTAAGTATTTATTACGCTCAAAAAAATCAAAATAAAAATTCCACACTTTGTTTGTGGCTGACTTTGCTTTGTGGTTTTATTTTTATGGGGGTCAAGTATATTGAATATTCTCATAAATTGCATTTGGGGTTGGCACCCGGGCAGTTTTTTTCTTATACGCAAGATTCAGTATTACCGGGCTTAGCACTTTATTTTTCTTTTTACTACTGTATGACAGGCTTGCATGGCTCGCATGTGTTAGTGGGCATGGCTCTCATTACTTGGCTGATTATCAGGTCTCATAAAAAGCATTTTGGACCTTCTTATTATTTCCCGTTAGAATGTGTAGGGCTTTTTTGGCACTTAGTGGATTTAATTTGGATTTACTTGTTTCCCATTTTGTATTTAGTAGAATGATTATAAAAGAATAAACAATATAAAATAAATAGTAGAGAATAAATAGAAAATAAATAACAGGAGTAAAAAAACAATGTCGCAAAAAATACATATTGTACCTTTTTCGCTTTATATTAAAGTGCTTATAAGCTTATTAGCTTTAACGGCTCTTACGGTATGGGCAGGTAATATGGATTTTGGTATATTAAATGTAGTTATTGCATTAGGTATTGCTAGTATAAAAGCTGTTTTAGTGTTGTTATTTTTTATGCACTTAAAGTATGAAAATAAAATGTTTTTAGTTATTTTTTTATCAGGGTGTTTTTTGTTTTAGTGCTTTTTTTGTTTTGTGCTTTTGATTTAATAACCCGTGTGCCAGAGCATTCTGTGTTATAACTAAAGGGTTAATATCACCGGAGTTTTAATTTTATGTCTTCAGAGTGTCAACTTTATAGTTATTATAGGAGTTCTTGTGCTTATCGTGTAAGGATAGCCCTTTATTTAAAAAATATCTCTTTTGAGTATAAGCCAGTGCATTTGTTAAAAAATGGTGGCGAGCAGTTCGCTTTAGAATATCAAACAAAAAATCCGTTAAGTCAGGTGCCTTGTTTTGTGCATAAGGGTCAAAAGCTTACTCAATCTATGGCAATTATTCAGTATTTAGATAGTGTGTGGTCTGTAGCACCTGTTTTATTTCCTAAAAACTCTTACCAAAAAGCTTTAGTTATTAGCCTTTGTGAGATTATAAATAGTGGCATGCAACCTTTACAAAATTTAAGTGTGTTAAACTATTTACAAAAAGCAGTTCAGTTGAAAGACCATCAAAAAAAAACTTGGAGCTACTTTTGGATTCAAAAAGGTTTAAAAGCTTTAAACACACTTTTAAGTACAACAAAAAATCCCCATTTTGCAGTAGGAGATTCTATTACGGCAGTGGAGTGCTTTCTTATCCCTCAATTATATAGTGCAAGGCGTTTTGGTGTGGACTTAAAACCCTACATAAGACTTTTAGAAATAGAAAGTGTTGTGCAAGAAATGCCCGCTTTTAAAAAAGCCCACCCTGACTGTCAACCAGATACACCAAAGGTTACATCAAAAGATGTATTAAGATAAAACTATTGAATAATTATGTTTGATATAAGTAATTGATAAAAAACTATTTATGAAAAACAAAATAAAAAATTATTTTTATGATTATTTACAATTAAGTAAATTTGGTATTGTTATTTTTGCTCTTATTAGTGCGACTGCGGGTCTTATGCTAGCGTCTTATCAGGCTACTGAAAAATTATCTTTATTTTCTTTATTATGGTTATGGGTAGGGTTATGGTTTGTTATAAGTGGGAGTTTTGCTCTTAACCAGAGTATGGAGTGGCAATTAGACAGTAAAATGAATCGCACAAAAAAACGCCCCATTCCTTCCGGTCGGATAACCACTTTGCAAGCGATTTTATTAGCCATTTTGCAAATAACTTGGGGTTTAACTCTTTTGCTTGCCTTAAACCCACTAACCGCTTTTTTAAGTTTTTTAGCTTTAGTGTTGTACAATATTTTTTACACTCTGTTTTGGAAAAAAAACTGGGTATTTGCTGCAGTCCCCGGAGCTTTACCCGGGGCTTTGCCAGTTATGATAGGTTATTCTGTTATTTCATCTCATATTTTTTCTATAGAGTGTTTGTATTTATTTTTTGTTTTATTTTTATGGCAGATGCCACATTTTTGGTCACTGGCTTTGCATTATAGAAAAGATTATCAAAAAGCAGGTATCCCCGTACTACCTGTTAGTTTAGGTTTGCAAAAAACCATGTGTCATATTAGTTTTTACTTGTTAGCTTATTTAGGTTTGGTGTTAATATCTCCTTTAGTGTTCCAGATGAATGTTTTTTATATTGTTTTTCTCATTCCATTTTGTATTAAAGTGTTTATGGAGTTTTTAAAATTTTCAAAAGCCATGCAGTGGAAGTCATTTTTTATTTGGCTCAACCTAAGTGTGTTGGTTTTTTTGTGGGTCCCTCTTGGGGATTTATTTATCTATTCTATGTTTAAGTAAAAAGTAGCGGCTTTTTCTAACCTGTCCCATATTGCGTGCCATGCAGGTGTGTTGTTTTTCTTCGTTTGACATACATAAATAATATGCTTTGGATTTTTTGATAAAACAGATAAATCTTGATATAAAGTGCGGGCAGTTAAAAAAGCCGTGGACCGCAGTTTAAGCTTTTTAAATAAAGGCTTTGTTTTAAATGTTTGGTTTTGTTTTTTATAATGTGATAAAATATGTTTTTTAATTTTTATAACTGAAGGGGCTTGGGCTTGAGTGGTTTTTATTAACACTAAATCTGTATCTGGTTGATAGTGGTTTTTGCTTTGTCCGGGGCTTAAATGGGATGATGCATACTGGACCTTCCAATGCTTTAAGTTTTCTTTATAAAGCATTTTTAAAAGATGTGTTTTAGAGATAATACCTGGTCTTAAGATTTTTAACACTTGTAAGTTAAAGTCTGGCTCTATCACAGTAGATTCAATACCCACATCGCATGCCCCTCCATCTAATATAAATAAATCGTTAAAATTTTTTTGCACATGCACTGCTGAAGTCGGGGATAATTTACCATACAAATTAGCACTGGGGGCACATAAGGCCATTTTACTTTGTTTAATAAGTTTTAATGTCAAAGGATGATTGGGTATTCTTAAGGCGACTTTTGCCTTCCCCGCTGTAATTAAAGGGTCCACTTTTTGAGATTTGTTTAGCACAAAAGTTAAAGGTCCGGGGCAAAAATGTTTTATCAGTTTATTAAGTACCTTGTGTCTCACAGTATGAAATATTTGCATTTGTTTCTGACTGTAGCAATGGATAATTAAAGGGTTAAAAAGAGGTCTTTTTTTCATCTTAAAAATAGTTTTTAAAGCTTTTTTACTTAAAGCAGAGCCTGCTAAGCCATAAACAGTTTCTGTCGGTATAGCTATTACCTCCCCCTGCTTAATTAAAGAAATAGCTTTTTTTAAAGATACATTGGATAAATCTTGAGCCGGCATTTAAAATTTTTAAAAATGTTTTTAACTGGTAAAAAAACCTTTTTTATTATCAAATAAATATAAATTTTCTGTTTTAGTAAAGTCAATGTTATTTTCGTTTAAGGTAAGTAATAAGTTAGTAATATGTTTTTTTTGTATTGAAGTATCAGGTGTAGAAGGGTTTTTATGCATAAACCTTGCACACCAATGGTCTGTCAATGCCCCAAAAGCTATTGTATTGGGCCACACCTCTAACCCTCGAGACAATAAAGATTTTAACCGCAAAGGATGTTTATCAGTATCAGTAAGTGTGTTTAATTGATGGGCGAATTTTTGAATATCTTGCGAGCTGTTATCTATAAAAACATCTACCCCCACAAGGGTTTTTTGTTCTTTTTTTATTTTAAAAGATGCAGGTCGTTTTAAGGGCTTTGTTTGACAAGTTGTAGCAGGAGCTAATGTGGTAGGGGTTTTTCCTAAATTGTTAATCACTGCTTCGGCAAATTCTTTTGTACCTACTTTTTTTTGACTACGACCTTTTTGATAAATATCGTAAGTGTGAATACCATCTTCTAAAGTTTTAAGCAGGCTATTTTGTAAAAGCTTCGCTTTATCAACTTGCCCGATATGTTGGAGCATAAGGATTCCTGCTTGCAACAATCCAGAAGGATTAGCCATGTTTTGCCCGGCTCTTCTAGGGGCTGAACCATGGATTGCCTCAAACATAGCATACTCATCGCCTATATTGGCAGACCCCGCCATACCCACAGAGCCACTAATTTGAGCTGCCACATCTGATAAAATATCTCCATATAAATTAGGTAACACAATAACATCAAAAAGATGAGGACTATCTGCCATTTTTGCTGCTCCAATATCTATAATCCAATGCTCTTTTTCGCACTCTGGATATTCATCCCCTACTTTTTCAAAAATTTTTCTAAATAACCCATCTGTTTTTTTCATAATGTTATCTTTTGTAAAACAGGTGACTTTTTTTCTGTTGTGAATGCTCGCATACTCAAAAGCAAACCGAGCTATTTTATAACACCCTGATTGAGAAATAATTTTTAAACACTGTACCATATCGTTTGTGTGCCTATACTCCATGCCCGTGTACAAATCCTCTTCGTTTTCTCTAATAATAATAATATTCATCCCTGGGTGTTTTGTAGGGATAAAAGGATGATAAGACACACAAGGGCGAATGTTGGCGTAAAGCCCTAATCTTTTTCTAATAGTGACATTGAGACTTCTAAAACCTCCCCCTTGAGGGGTTGTGATAGGGGCTTTTAAAAATACCTTTGTACGATGAAGTGTGTCCCAAGTGCTTTTTTCAATACCTGTATTAATGCCTTTTTTATAAACAGATTCTCCTATTTCTACTACTTCCCACTCGGCTTTTACTTTGGCTTCTTTCATAATGTTTAAAACAGCTGTCATAATTTCGGGACCAATACCGTTACCATAAGCTACAGAAATAAGACGAGACATTTTATATAAACCTTTGTTTTTTAAAAAGTAAGTATATCATTGTAATATATCTATTGGCAAGTAGATATTTTAAATTTTGTTAGCTGATTTTAAAAACTGCTCTAACCCTTTTTGGCTTAAAGGGTGTGTGGGCATTTTAGCAAATAAAGTAGGGGGAATGGTGATAATATCTGCTCCTACTTGTAAAGCTTCTGTAATATGGAATGTGTGCCGGACACTTGCGACTAGTACTTTTGTTTTTATTTGATATTGAGCATAGATGTTCACTACATCTTCTACAATTTCCATACCTCGAATGCCAATATCATCTAAGCGACCTACAAAAATAGATACGATATTAGCTCCTTGGTGTGCTGCCATCATCGCTTGCACAGCAGAAAAACAAAGTGTGACATTTGTGGGGATGTTTTTTTTTGCTAAGTGTTTTACAGCAGTCAAACCTTCTTTTATAAGAGGGATTTTAGCCACAACCTGTGGGTTTAACTGACACAAAGCTTGAGCTTCTTTACACATACCATCAGTATCTGTTGCTAACACTTCTGCACTAATAGACCCTTTAGGAACAATTTTACAAATATCTTGAATCAATTTATGATGTGATATTTTATTTTGTGCCTCTAAAGTGCTTTGTGCTACTAAAGTGGGGTTAGTGGTTACGCCATCTAAATGGAACCACTCATGAATGTTTTTTATTTGATGAATATCAGCTGTATCAACAAAAAATTTCATTATAGTATCTCCTTAGTTGTTAAGTTTTTATTTATATATCATCTAAATTGTTAAAAAAGCAAGGTTAGATGAACAAAGTATTTTTTATTTATATATGTTATCCCAAGAGTAAAGCCCTTTTTTTTGAGATAATAAATAACGCATAGCGATTAATGCACCTCTTGCAAATAGTTTTCTACTTAAAGCTTGATGTTGTAGTAAGATTATTTCATCTTTTGTTTTAAAATACACTCTGTGGGTGCCGAATTCCTTGCCTTTTCTGTAGCTTTTTATAGGGATTTGTTTCCCCATTTTTTTAGGAAAACAATTAAGTAGTTTTAAAGCCGTACCACTTGGTTTATCTTTTTTGTTTTTGTGGTGGATGTCTTCTATTTTAATAGATAAGGGGTGGTGGGTGGTAGAGTGAGATAATATATTTTTTATCCATTGTTTTATCCACTGTTGGATACGCCATATACCCTCACTCATATTTTCAGCATAAAAAATAGGTATTCGCCCCGATGTTTGTTTTAAGATCTTTTTTTGATAATGATTAAGCCCTGTAGTGCCACTTACAAAAGCTTTGTTGTGTTGAAGGCACCATTTTAGGGTTTGCATAAAAAGTGGGGGGGCTGAAAAATCAATCACACCATCAATAAGATTTACTTTAGTGGTTTTAATAGCTGGTAAATGAGCCGTTATGCGAAACCCAGAGTTTTTTTGCTTTACCACAGATTGTATGGCTTTTCCCATACGCCCAGTAGCCCCACTAAGCCCTAAATAAATTATTTTTTGTTGCTGTTTCATAAAAAAATCTTTACTTCTTAAGTAAGCTTTTATTTGTTATATTCTCATTTGTCAATAATAGATAAAAAACAATCGGCAAAAAATCATGGATACAAAGCAATAGATACAAAGCAATAGATACAAAACAATAGATACAAAACAATGAATGAAAAATCTCTTAAAAACTATATTCAAAACCCACTCACACAACCGGGGTTTTTATTACAAATCAGTGCGGATAAGTATGTTTTAGGTAGGGGTCCTTTTACACTTCATACCAAGCCTCATCCGCATTGTTGGAGTTTATTTTTAGCCCCTTTTTCCCTCATCCCGGGGGTGCTTATTGGCACTGGTTTAAAGAAGTTTTTTTATGTTCTAAAGAAGAGTTATTAGGGGCTTTAAAAAGTGCTTGTTTTTTGCAAGAAAAAGCCATTGTGTGTAGCCCTTGGCAAAAGCCTTGCTTAAAGCAGTTTAAAGAAGTTTTTTCTCTTATCAAAAAAAGCATTCAGCACAATGAGATTCAAAAAGCAGTCCCTGCTTTTTTTGCTACAGCTGATTTAAAAAAAATTAATGTGTGGCAAGCGGTTATTGCTTTGTTAGAAAAAGATAGTGGTAAAATATATGCTTTTTGGTCTGATAAAGAAGTTATCATAGGAAGTAGCCCGGAGATTTTGTTCACTAAAAAAGGCTTGTTGCTTCAAACTATGGCTTTAGCAGGCACTGCTCGTTTTGCCTCTCATAATTTATTAGAGGATCCTAAAGAATGTTTAGAGCATCAGTTAGTGGTAAATGGCATAAAACACATACTTAAGCCCTTAGGTAAGGTAGAAGTTTTGCCAACTTTTGTAGATACCACTCATACACTAAAGCATTTGAGAGCGGATTTAAGAGTTTTTTTAAAAAAGGATTTATCTATTGAAAATATAGTGTCTGTACTACATCCCACACCTGCTTTAGGGGGGTCGCCACAAAAAAAAGCTTATGCTTTGTTAAAGAAATTACAGCTTATGACAGGGCAAAGGGGTTTTTTTGGCTCCCCGTTTGGTGTGGCTTTAAAAGATGAAGCTTATTTTGTAGTGGCTATTCGTAATATGTATGTTCAATACCTTACAAAAAAAGTGTTTGTGGGTTCAGGATGTGGTATTGTAAAAGAAAGTCAAATCCAATCCGAATGGCAGGAGTTACAAATTAAACGAGAATTTATAAAAAAAATACTATTATGAATGTTTTATTAGCTAAAAAAATTATTTCTATTTTAGTAAAAAATTGGGGGGTACATACTTTTTGCTTTTGTGCTGGTTCTAGGAATGCTCCGTTTTTTTATGTTTTATCACAAGCAAAAGGTTTAAAAGTATTTTCTTTTTTTGAAGAACGATCGGCTGGGTTTTTTGCATTAGGTTGTGCTAAAAAACAAAAGCGTCCAGTAGCAGTGATTACTACTTCTGGCACAGCTGTGGCAGAATTACTCCCTGCTGTTATAGAGGCTTACTATAGTGATGTGCCTTTAGTATTGATAACAGCGGATCGCCCAAGGCGTTATCGTTGTACAGGAACACCTCAAGTTATCAATCAAGTAGGAATTTTTTCTCATTATGTTACAAAAACTTATGATATAGAAAAAAAACTTACCCATGAAAATACTTTTCCTTTACATAGCCCTAATTTTCCATGTCATATTAATGTGTGTTTTGATGAGCCTTTATTAGATGCTCCGTTAAGAAAAACCTCCTACAAAGCTATGAAGTGCAGGCTTAAGCCAGAGGCTTTTATCTCTTGTGTTGAATTATCTTATATAAAACATTTTTTTTTAAAGCTCAGAAAACCTTTATTTATTTTATCAGAAATACCTGATTATTTTAAAAATCAAACTCAAAAGTGTTTGCAAAAAATTGAACAACCCATTTATGCTGAAGCTTTATCAGGGCTTAGGGAATCTGCGGTACTTTCACCTTTTATTTTAAAATCAGGAGAGAATTTTTTAACACAATTAGCAAAGCAGAAGAACATAGATTCTGTTGTGTGCATAGGTCAAACACCTGTTACTCGGTTTTGGCGAGAGTTAGATAATTCTAATTTACCAGTATTATCAATTAGTGATCAGCCTTTTAGTGGTTTATGTAAAAATGAACTTGATCCAAATACAGTTATTGTTTCTTTTGCAGTTTTTTTCTACTTTATAGAAAATCAGGTAGATAAAAATGATTTTTTTGATAGAAAAGACATTTTTAAAAAAGATAGAAAAAAAACTCAAAGTCTACAAAAATTATTAAAACAATACCCTCTTAGTCAGCATAGTTTGTTGCACCAGATTTCTTTAAAAGTGCCATCCCAGTCGTTATTGTTTTTAGGCAATAGCCAGCCCATTAGGCAGTGGGGTTTAGTAGCTAGTTACAAAAATAAAAACTGGCGTTATTCTAGCCATAGAGGGGCTTGTGGTATTGATGGTCTGCTTTCTTCTTTTTTAGGGCAGAGTTCTGCTCCCCATTCTAATTGGTGTATCATTGGGGATTTAAGTTTTTTATATGATGTATCTGCTTTGTGGATACTTAAGCAAATGCCTACTAAACAGCCCTGCTTTATTGTGGTTATTAATAATGGGGGAGGGCAGATTTTTTCTACCCTTTCTTCTTTATCTATTTTGTTTAAAAAAAAATCACCAGATTTGTTGTTAAATAGCCATAATTTATCTTTTAAACCGTTAGCCGATTTATGGGGGCTTTCTTATTATCTTATAGAGGAGTGCCTTCCACAGTCGTTAAATTTTACAACACCTGCTTTGATAGAGCTAAAAACTAATAACTCCCAAAGCTTGAGGATGGAAGAAAAATTGCAAAAGTTATAAAAAACCAGACCAGACTAACACCCTGTCAAGACTTTTTCACTTTTTATAAACTATTGATCTCACAAAAGCTTTTTTTTGTCTCATTTTGAGACAAGACATATTATTGACCTATTATTTTTAGAAATAATATGCCATACTATAACCAGTTATGATTATTGATTTGCTAAAACAAAAAAACACCTATCTTACTCAATTTAGCCGGTTAAGTATAGGAGAGTGCCAGCGATTAAAAAAAGGGGATTTTAGTCGTATTAACGAATTTTGCTCTGCTCGGCAAAAAATTTTAAAATCTATTGCAAAAATAGATGCTCAAATTCAAACTTATAAAGAGGCTCATTTAAGCGAGCAAGAAAAAAAAGACATCATTCAACTCTTGAAGGAAAAACGAAGCATTGTTTGCTCTATTGTACAGCAAGATCTCTTAATTCATTGTTATGTGAATGAGCAAAAATTACCTTCTTTAAAAGATCGAAGTGCGTGAAGTGTTAACCCCTGAAGCTGGTTTTTTTTCGTTTCCCTCATCCTTATCCTCATCATCTTCATCTTCTGTATTAGGGTTAAAAGTTTCTACTAGAATAAAATTAGCACAGAGGTTTATGATGGCGTCAGACCTAAAGTCTTTTTTAACTCTTCTTTATAAAGAATCTTTTAAACAATGTAGAATAAAATCTTTAATGTTTTGTTACTATTTAGCACCTTTTGGTCCTTTTCAGTATGTGTGTTCTCAAAAAAACTGTTATAAAAAAGTACCTTTTAAGCCTTGGAAAAATCTACTTTGTGCAAGTATCAACCAAGAGTTGGTAAGAAAGTACTTGGCTCAAGAGTTAGGTCGCCCTGTGCAAAATATTTTAACCATTCCTATTGTATGTAAGCAGTACTTATCACAAAAAGGCTCTACTTATTTGTTTGTGGAATTTTTTCCATCTAAAAACAGCCAAGCATTATTTAAGTTTTATCAGTTTTTTTTGCCACTTATAACTCAATGTATAGATAAATTATTATTAGCAGAACATTTACAAAGTAATTCTGAATTACTGTATTCCACTTTTAACCATTTAAAAGAGCCTTTAGCTGTTTTTGATAAAAATCATTGCTTGAGTCGTTCTAATAAAATGTTTGATCGTATCCCTTTTTTGCAGTCTTTGGTAAAAAATAAACCCACTGATCGTCAGAGTGTTACTAATAAATCTTTTAATAAAAAAGAGCTACATTTATCAAAGTATAATAAACAAAATAATTCTGTTTTACATTGGAAAAACAAAGTGTATGAAAAACACTGTTACTCTACTTATATTCAAGGGGTTGCCTATACTATTTATCATTATGTAGATATTACAGAATCTCTCAATTTACAAAGTCAGATGATCCAAAGCAAAAAAATGTCTTCTTTAGGTAAATGGGGAGAAAACATTGCTCACAAGCTTAACAACCCTTTAACAGGTATTTTATCTATGGCACAGCTTATGATGTGTTCAGATGATGTGCCACGGGAAGTTAAAAAAGATATGAAAGATATTATTATGGTTGTTAATCGTTCGCAAAAAATCATTGCTCAACTATTAGCTTTTTCTAGACCAGAATCTCAGTTATATAAATGTAATTTAAATACTGTGTTAAAAGACACAATACCTTTTTTAAAGTCTATTACTTACCTTGTGGATTTTAAGGTTCACACGGCATCTGATACTCTTTTTGTGAAAGCTCAAGTGTGTTTATTACAGCAAGTGGTGTTTAATTTAGTTAAAAATGCATGTCAAGCTGTGTCTTTACATTCTTATGTAAAGGCAAAGCCTAGTGTAAAAGTAGAGCTTCGTCGAAAAAACAATAATGCGGTATTGAAAGTAGAAGATAATGGTCCGGGGGTGACAGGCACACATGTTTTTAAGCCATTTTTTACCACCAAAGCTAAAGATCAGGGTACGGGGTTGGGTTTGAGTGTGAGCAAGAACATTGTAGAACATTTTGGTGGTACCTTGGAAGTTTCTCATTCTTATATGGGAGGAGCTTGTTTTACTCTTACTTTACCTTTAAATTCTTGCCTTTAAGCTGGTGGTTTTGTTAAAATCTCAAAGTTAAGTGAAGATTTTAATTATAGATGATGAGCTTCTGATTAGGCGAAGTCTTAAACGGGTAGCCCAATTGCGAGGACATACGGCTCAAACCGCAAGTGATGGGAAAACTGGTGTATCTTTATGGCTGGATTTTCAACCTCATGTTGTATTTTTAGATGTCTTTATCCCACTATTAGATGGTTTAGGGGTGTTAGAAGCTGTGAGAAAAAATCACACTTCATCTTTTAAGGCAAAAGTAATTATGATGTCTGCTCATTGGTCGCATAATCAAAATGTGAGTGTATTAAATACTATAGAAAATAGTGATATTGTAGATTTATTTATACCCAAGCCTTTTCGTGATATTATAGGTATTATGAAACAAGCAGAAAGTTTATGGAACCAAAAATCTCTTTCTCCCAAAGCTTTATCACCTATAGATTAAGAAAGAAAAAGGTTGTGGGATGAGGATTATTGCTGGTAAGTGGAAAGGGCAGAGGTTAAGTGCTTTTAGCGATACTTCTATTCGCCCCATGACGGATAGGGTAAAAACTTGTGTGTTTGATACTTTAAGTGCTTATCGGTCTTTGACTTCTCAAACAGTATTAGATTTATTTTCAGGTACAGGGGGCTTGGCTTTTGAAGCTTTATCACGAGGGGCAAAAGAGGCTTATTTAGTGGATTCTGGTCGCAGTTTTTTAGCTTTAGTAAAAAAAAATATGCAAGCTTTACAAATAACGCGAGAAATAACGAAGCAAATAACTCTTTATCGTCAAGATGTGTTTCGGTTTTTGTTATCTTATGCTAAAAAAGATGTTGCTCATACTCGTACCAGGGGGTTTGATGTTATTTTTGCGGACCCTCCGTTTAAGAAAAAATGGGGTTTTAAAATTTTAAAACACTTAACCTTATCAGGGGTTTTGAATAAACACAGTGTTTTTGTGTTGGAAATATCTTCTCAAGAAGATACCCCTTTAGCTCCAGAATCTTGTTATTTATTTACTATGAAAAAATTTGGTGATAAAAAAGTGTTATTTTATGAATGGGAAGGTTGAGATTGGCTGTTAAATGAACAAACAAAATTTTAAAGCTGTGTATCCGGGTAGTTTTGATCCTATCACTAATGGTCATATTGACTTAGTGAAAAGGTTGAGTAAGGTATTTGATACTTTAGTGGTGTTGGTTGCTACTTTTTCTGGTAAAAAATATCTATTATCTTTAACGGAGAGGTTAAAGATTGCAAAAGCTTGTTTAAGCTCTATCCCCAAAGTGGAAGTGTGTTCTTATGATGGCTTAACGGTGGATTACATGCGTCAAAGAAATATAAAAATTATTATTAGAGGGATTAGGGCTGTATCTGATTTTGAATATGAACTCACCCTTGCAGGGGCTAATAAGCAGTTATTTAACGCGTGTGAAACTTTTATAGCTTTTGCAAGCCCTGAATACACGCACTTATCGTCAAGGGTGGTAAAAGACATTGTACTGCATGGAGGGGATTTAAGTAAATGGTTACCTCCTCAAGTGCAATCTACTTTAAAAGAAAAATTGTTAAATAAAAAACTTATAAAATAAAGATGTTGCGTAAAAAAAAAGAGGTATGAGATGGTATCTCAATATTTAAGTAAGTTAAAATCTTCACCTGTTATGGCTTTAGCCACTCGTGCACAAGAACTTAAAAAACAAGGTGTGGATGTGGTGTCGTTATCTATAGGAGAGCCTGCTTGGCAGACACCAGAATCTATTTGTTCAGCTGGTAAAAAAGCCATAGCTTTAGGGCATACAAAATACACTCCTGCCAGTGGCACCTTAGAGCTACGGCAAAGTATTGTGGATTATACTCAAAAAACTCTTAAGCTAGATGTAGGGCTTTCACAGGTGACAGTTTCTATAGGGGCAAAGTTTATTTTGTTTTCTGCTTTGCAAGCACTATGCGATCCGGAAGATGAGGTGCTAGTACCTGCTCCTTATTGGGTGAGTTACCCTGCTATGGCACAATTAGTGGGTGCTCGCTTTGTGCCTATACCTTTAAGTAAAAAAGATGGGTTTTGCCTAACCCCTCAAGTGTTAGAAAGATTTATCACTCCTAGATCTAAGGTGTTGATTTTAAATTCTCCTAATAACCCCACGGGGTTTGTGTTTTCCAAAGAGCAATTAAAAGTTTTAGGCGATTTTTTAAAAACTAAGCCTCATTTATTTATTTTAAGTGATGATATTTATAATGATATGTGTTTTTCAGGTTCTATAGCTCCTCATTTGCGAGCCCTTTGCCCCGATTTAGCGGATCGTGTGTTGTGTGTGAATTCTGTTTCGAAAAATTATTCTATGACAGGCTGGCGAGTAGGGTGGGCTGTGGGTAAAGAAAATATCATTCAAGCTATGTCGCGGTTTCAAAGCCAAACTGTAAGTTGTGCAAGCTCTATTTCTCAATTTGCCACCACTTGGGCTTTAAAGCATGGTGATAAGGAAGTAGAAAATTTAAGAAAATCACTCATTACCACTTATAAAGATGTGTTAAAAAAGTGGCAAAATATAAAGGGCTTAAAAGTATTTCCCCCCAAAGGGGCTTTTTATTTGTGGATAGGTGTGCAAGATTTACTCAATCGCTCGTATAAAGGGCAGAAAATATCTTCTTCAGCGGTGTTTGCTGAAAAGCTTTTACAAGCGGAATCTGTACTGTGTGTACCGGGAGAGGCTTTTGGTTGTTCTGGTTATGTGAGAATTAATTTTACTGTAACAAAACAGCTAATGGATAAGGCTTTATTTCGAATAAAGCGATTTATTTCTCATCTAGAATAAAAAAATGGCACATATTGTCAAACTAATATGATTTAATTGATATTTTTTCTTTATTTTGATTTAATTTAACAAGGAGGTTATTTGTTTTTTACTAGTGGTATTATTATTGCTTTTTTTTGCTTGGCTTTTTATTTAATTTGGGATCAATTTTTAAAAAAAGATTCTAGACTTAGCACAGGTTTGCAGGTATTAAGAAAGAAAATGCATAAATTAGATACTTTATCTGTACAAGTAAATGAGCAAGTAAATAAGCAATTATCTGCTTTAAAAGAACAATCCAAACAATTTCAAGATCTTATGCAACAAGCTCAAAAAGTATGCGAACGGTTAGAAAAAGCCATTCATATTGCTACCAACCTTAGCGATCAAAGTAAAAATACAGATGGCAATCATAAACCATCAAAAAATGATTCTGTTTCTCCTCATCAAGGTCAACAAAAAGCTGTGTTTCAGTTTGGTAAATCTCCTTTTGTAGATGTGGATTTTGTAGATTCTAAAAAAGATGGTCCCGATCCAACTATTTAATCGGCTATTTAACGCTGTTTTTAACAAAAAAGCTCATATAGTAACGAATCAGATAATCAATATTGATGGGGTTATTGTTATGGGTCCATTTGAGTTCATTAAAAGCTCCCCATTCTCCTTTTATAAAATCAGCAGATTCTGTACTATTAGTAGATGGGATATTGTTTAAAGGAGTGTTGAAATTCATTCTAATAGAAATAAGCCCTGGGTTTTTAACAGAAAAAATCAGCTTATGCCCATGCCTAAATAGCATAAAATCCGTTTTGGTTTTAGCAATGCCGTAAATACGCAGGCTTCCTAAAAAACCTTTAATATGGTTGAATACCGAGCAGTGATTGGTGAAAGCCGTTCGTAGTTGCCTCATAAATTCATGGGTTTGTTCGGCTAATTCTTCTTTAGAAGGAGTTGTTTCAGGCTGTGGCATTTGCCCTCTGGCTTCCATGTCTTGCTCCATGCGGACTAAATTTTTGATCCAAGTATTATCTTTATGTTCTGTTTCCATTGTTTTTCACCCTCCTTACCATACCAAATTTATACTAAATTTTTTAAGTGTTTTTAAGCTTTTTTACTTTTTTTCGCCCTTTCAAGTGGAGTATAATCATTGTTTGTTTAAAAAAAGTCAAGCTAAAGCTTTCAAACTATCTTTAATATTTAATTTTTTTTGATTTTTTTATTTTTAGGTTGGTAAAAAGCCTTATTTAAGTTTATACTTACAAAAAGTAGGGTTTGTATTTGAACTTAAGGGGGATATTATGAAAGCTTATTTGTTTGTTGTTACTTTTGTTGTTGTTAGCTTTTTGCTATTATCTTGTGCGTCGTGGCAAAAAAAGCCTGTTGATAAAAACAACTTAGTGGGAGCAGGTGCACAGGATATTGTGTCGAAAGATATTGATTCTGATAGCCAAGGTAGTGATGGAGGTGGTATTGAAGGGCTTAGTACTGTGTATTTTGATTACGATAGTTTTACTTTGTCGGAGGATGCTCAACAAATTTTACGAGCTAATCTACAGTGGATACAAAATACAGATAAAGTGCTAAGAGTGGAGTTGGAGGGGCATTGCGACACCCTGGGTTCGGAGGCTTACAATATTGGATTAGGACGCAGACGAGCGGAGGCTGTTAAAAACTTTCTGATTAAAGAAGGTTTGCAAAAAACTTTATCAGTGGTGAGTTACGGGGAAGAAAAACCACTTTCTGAAGTGGAGCATTCTAAAAACAGAAGAGTGAATTTTGTACCCTTATATTAAGCATATATTGTAATGAAATGCTTTTTTGTCGTTTTTTTGTGGGTCATTTTAAGTGCTTGTTCTGGTAGACCACCTTTTTTAGAATACACTTTAGCTCACTCGGCCTTACAATCAGCTAATAAAGTAAAATCTAGGTATAATGCTTACACTCAGTGGGCAAAAGCGGTGGCTTATTACAATCAAGGCAAAGCCAGCTATCATAATAGAAGTTACATATCTGCTAAACGGTTTTTTAATGAATCGCTAAGATGGTCTGAACAAGCAGAAAATATCAGTCGATTAAAAATGAGTACAGGGGAAGATTTATAACATTCGCATTTTCGTAAAAAAAAAGAGGATAACCATATATGAATTATCAATTATTAGTTATTTTTTGTGTTTTAATTTTTTCAACATCTTCTTGTTTAATGACTCACGGTGAGATTGAAAAACAACAAAAAAAACAAAAATTAACTTTGGTACTATCTCAACCTTCAGTTAAAAAACCATTGCCAAAAAAAGTAGCACTTAAAAATAACTCTAGTGAGTTACGGGAAGTACCAAAAGTTACATCTTCTATTTCTCATATACCTATTTCTTCTTCTACGAAGCACACAGTGGTGTTACAAGACATACAACAGGAATTAAGAAGTTTAAGAGGTCAAGTAGAACTATTAAATCAAAAACAAAAACAACAGTCTTTAGCTCTTCAATCCTTATCAGATACTGTATTAAGTATTCGTAAAAAACAAAAACTAACCTCTCATAAAGTTATCAATGTGTCTTTAGAAGATTCTTTATTAAACACTGCTGATGAATTATTTAAAATAAAACAGTGGAAACAAGCTATTGTTTATTATGATAAATACCGTAAAACACATAAAAAACACCCTAAGTATAGAAGAGCTACTTTACAAATTGGTTATTGTTTTCAAAAGCTTAGTATGCACAAGGAGGCTAAGGTTTTTTTTAAAGAAATTGTAGAGCATTTTCCTAAAAGTGCTGAAGCCATTCAAGCTCGAAAAGAATTATCAACTCAGGTTTTATAAATTATTTTGTAAAGTTTATTGTATGAAAACAATTTTAGCTGTAGAAACCAGTTGTGACGACACCTCTGTAGCTATTGTAGAAGAAAGTGGTTTTGTTAGATGTTGTTTGACTGCTCAACAAGATGAAGTGCATCAATTATATGGTGGGGTGGTGCCGGAATTAGCCTGTCGCAACCATAACTATCATTTATTACCTTTAATAAACCAAGCATTAACAAATCATCATATTCATTGGGATGATATTGATGCTTTAGCTGTTACCAATAGACCTGGACTAGTTGGGTCTTTAATGGTTGGTTTAGTGACAGTTAAAACTCTAGCTTTAGCTTTAAATAAACCCTATATCGCTATCAATCATATTGAAGGGCATATACTGTCTCCTTTTTTATGGGACAAAATACACCCTTGTATTCCTGATGTGACATGTCCGTTTTTAGCTTTAATTGTTAGTGGTTCGCATAGTTCGTTATTTATTGTTAATAAGTTAGGTTATTATTATTTGATAGCTAGAACTGTGGACGATGCTGCAGGAGAAGTGCTAGATAAATTAGCCAGGTCCTTAGGTCTTCCCTACCCCGGAGGGGCTGAAATAGATAAATTATCTCAAAAAGCCACAGTGGGAAAATACACTTTCCCAAAAGTAAAATTTAAAAAAAATTGTTTAAATTTTAGTTTCTCTGGTCTTAAAACAAAAGGTCATTTTATGATTCAAGAGCATAAGAAAAAACAAACAAAAAAAACAACATCGAAAGATAAAAAATGGATAGCTGAATTATGTGCTGATTATCAAGAAGCCATAGTCAATCAATTAATGGATAGGTTAGATAAAGCCAGTTCCTTTTTTAACATAAAAAATATTGTGATAGCAGGAGGGGTGAGTGCTAATTCGTGTTTGAGGCGAAAAGCTCTTACTTGGGCTCAAAAAAAATCTTTTCGGCTCATTTTACCACAAAAAAAATATTGTACTGATAATGCAGCGATGATTGCAAAAGCTGGTTTCAGATTTTTATCTCAAAAAAAATATAGTGCCTTTGATCTTAATTGTTACCCTCATCATTTACCAGAAGATTTTATAGATATATCTCATAAACCGCTTGAAAGCTTAAAAAAACTTTTTTAATATTTATTTTGTCATGACATATTAAAAAACAATTTATTATGAATAAAAAAAATATTGAAAATATTAAAACCAAAATAAAATCTTTAGATTTTACACCTAAAAAATTCTTAAATCAAAATTTTTTAATCAATACGACTATTGTTAAGAAGATCTTATCTCAAGTGAGTGTTTTTCACCCTCAATTTATTATGGAAATAGGTCCGGGGCTTGGGGCTTTAACTATCCCTTTACAAAGGTTAAGTATTCCTTTTCAGGTAGTGGAAAAAGATCATAAACTTTGTGAGTTTTGGGAACATCAAGTGCCTCTTATTAAAGGTGATATATTAAAAATCCCTTGGACTTCTTATCTCAAAAAAAAATCTTTATTATTAGGTAATCTCCCTTATCAAGTAGCAGGTAGGTTATTGGTAGATTGTGCGAAAGATGTTAAAAATTTACAATTTATGGTACTTATGTTTCAAAAAGAAATGGCAGAAAGAATTATGGCAACTTATGGCTCTAAAACTTATGGTTTTATCAGTGTGTTATCGCAATGTGTTTGGCATATAAAAGCAATAGCTACAGCTTTACCTCAAGATTTTTATCCTCAACCAAAAGTAGCAGGGCAGGTATTAGTGTTTGAAAAAAAACCACTTCAGCCCGGTTTTTTGGTCACACCTTTTAGTGATTTTGTTAAATTGTGTTTTTCTCATAGACGAAAATTTTTACTTAGTTGTTTAAAAAAAGAATTTTCTATTGACATAAAAGAGTTATTTGATAAAATCAATTTATCGAAAAAAGCAAGAGCAGAAGATATAAGCCCTAAACATTTTATGCAGTTATTTAACTATTTACCAGTTGTGGATAAGACAAAATTTATGGATAAAACAAAGTACACTGATAGAGAAAAATAATGAGCCAAAAAAAATCACCTTCACAAAACCTTTCATCTTTTGTAGTAGCTTTTAACAAAACGGCTAAAATGAATTACATTGTTTTAGATACTTGGGAGGCAGGTTTGTTACTCAAAGGCTCTGAAGTAAAATCGTTAAGACATAAACGGTGTCAAATTAAAGATGCTTATGTAGTTTTTTATAAAGAAGAAGTGTATTTACACCATTTGCATATTAGCCCTTACCCTCCTGCGGGGAAAGCAGGTCATGCCACGGAAAGAAAAAGAAAATTACTCTTAAATAAGAATGAAATTCATAAACTCTTAGGTCAAATCCAATTAAAAGGTTTATCATGTATTCCTTTAAAAATTTATTTTAAAAACAGTAAAGCCAAAGCTCAAATTGCTTTAGTAAAGGGGCGTAAAAAACATGATAAAAGAGAGTATTTAAAGAAAAAAGATGCACAAAAATCTCTTCATAGTGCTGTGCGTAAATCTCGTCGTCTGTAATGCTTAAAATATTAATTGTCGTTTCAGATATTTAAAGCATTTTTAAATCCGGAGCCTTAAGGCTTTGGTGTTTTTGAATATGAAAATCAATATTAGCAATCAGTAATATTAATAGCTGGTTATTAGGATAAAGATTTTTTAAAGCTTTTTTGGCAACAGCTGTGTGTTTTTGTGCTGAAATAAGTAATTGGTGTTTTGGTTGGATAAGAATTTGTCGATATTGCTCGTGTAAAGATTGCACTAATTTTTTATAATAAGGGTCAGATTCGGGTTGAATAAATAAGTTTTCTAATTTCTTTAAAGCTACAAAAAGGCTTTCTTTTTCTTCTATATTGTTGATTTTAAATTGCTCTATAGAGTGTAAGCCATTGCCATTTATTATTTGCCCATGTATTTGCTGGTTTTTCATAGTAAAGCTCATAAAACTTTCTTTAGTGTCTAACTCTAATATTTGTAGATAAGCAGGGTTCAGCTTTAAAGATGGTAAATAATGTAGTGTGGATAAAGGGGATATGGGTTCCACAATGCCTTTATGGATCAGAGCCGAAGAATTGAAAGTGCGTATTTTGACCCTTCCGTCAAATTTAAGTAGTACAGCACACACTTTATGAGTATCAAGCGGTAACACGGTAAGTTTATCTTCAGAGGAGAGCTCTTTTTGTAAAAAATGAGTAACCATATCTTTTAAATCTTGCGGGTGTTGGATTTTTAAGATTTGCCAATCAGGAGTGATGAGTTTTTCTTGTATATTATCTGTGACACCCAACACACGAGCGACCGTTTTAAATGCTTCTTTTAACGCAGCTTGTAAAGAATGGAGCTTATTGTGCTGATAAGGAAAGAGCAAAGCTTTTCTGTAAAATTGTTGAAACAATAAAGAATCGACAGATTGTGAAGGCAGACAAAACCCCAAAATGTAGTTATAAAACAACTGCTCTTCTTTTTTGCCTTGAAGAGATTGTTCTTTAAAGTATTTTTTTAAATCATTGACAACTAGCATCTTTGACCACTGATAATAAATGAATTAGTACTTGGTAGTCTAATAAATTTTGTAGTAAAGAAAGATTGTGTCATGAATGTTAAAAACTTACATAATAAACCTTCCATGAGGGAAAATATAAAAACCCCTCAAACATCTTCACCCTTAGCTGTGGATGCAACCCCAAATACAGCTCCAAACACCCCACAGGAATCAGTTATGAATGATGCGATGCAACAAAATATAAACTCTTCTATGACAAGCCGTGTTATTAAAAAACAACTTTTTTCAAAGGCAAGTTTCTGTACTCATGATGAGTCATCAACTTCTCACACACCATCTGCTCCTTATTTTTCTTTGAGCGATTTAAAAGAAATACTTTCTCGTTTGGATCAAATGCAGCATGAAATAGAATCTTGCAACAATAAGACACACACTATGTATTTACGGTTAGTGGATTGGCTCAACCGAATGAAGGATAAAATTGATCAAAGCCATAAAACACAACAAGAGTGGAAATCGTCTATAGAAGATATGTTATCTCAATGGAAAAAACAATTTTTAACCTTTAAATCTCAAGCGAGCAATACAGAAAATCAAAGAAGAATGTCGGATTTAATGCACCGTCATAGTCAGTTTATTCAAGGTTATGGTAAAAGTTTAGATACTTTAAAAAAAGCCATATCTCGTAATGAATATCATATTGCAGGCTTAATGGGGGATGTAAAAACTTTCCGATTAGAGTTGGATTTTATAAAAAACAACATAGCTTCTAAAAATTCCAATAGGACTCATAAGGCATCAGGCTATCCGGTGTTTTCATCAGAGGATTTTCATTCCTTAGAGGATGAAGCTCGTTCTAAAGTGGACCCTGCTCCTTCTATGTTATGAGCTATTTTTACCTTCTGTTTTATAAATAATGAAAATAGCAGAAAAAACACCTGTTACAATAAACATATCTCCTACATTAAAGGCTGGCCATACAAAAGATTTAAAATGAAAATCAAAAAAATCTACAACATATCCAAAATGCACTCTATCAATGTAATTACCCATAGCTCCTCCAAAAATAGAAGAAAACGCTAGTAGATGGAACTTTTGTTTAATATTTAATTGTTGAATAATGGATACAATAAATACAAAAGCCAGCACTGGTAAAATGAGAAATAAGATCATCCGAATAACATCATTGCTATGCGAAAACACTCCAAAAACTCCACCAGAGTTACGAACATAAGTGAAATTAAAAAAACCTGGGATAATGATTTTTTCCTCCCCCAAGTGGAACTGGGTATGAATAATGAGCTTTGTAGCCTGATCTAAAGCTACAATCGCGAGCGATATACTTAAAAATAAACAATACTTCATATATTTCATAAGTTCTTAATACATTTTAGGCAAATTTTTTGATTATTCAACTGCTGTGTGTAATGCCAACAACGAAGGCACTTAGAACCTGTGGCTTTTTTAACTTCTATTTCTAAATGAGTACCATCTAGGATATGCACTTGGGAAACAATAAGCCACTCTTTTAGGCTGGTTTTATGCGTATCAAGCTCTTTTTTTCTAACGGGAGGGGCATGGATTATGACTTGTGTTTCTAAACTGGAGCCGATTTGGGCTTTACTTCTCATTTTTTCCATGTACCCTGTGGCTAATTTTCTAATATGGAGCCAGTTTTCAAACATTTTTGCTCTTTTATGATCCGTCCATTCTTTTGGAGCTATGGGAAAAGAGTTAAGTAAAATGCTTTCTTCTTTTTTCCCCGGTAAATAGGAGTAAGCTTCTTCACATAAGAAAGTGTTGATAGGGCTCATAAGCGATAAGAGGTTTTTTAATAAATAGTAAAGAGTGGTTTGAGCTGATTTTCTTTTCAGTCCATCTTTTTTAAAAGTATAAAGCCTATCTTTTATAATATCTAAATATAAAGAAGATAGTTTTGTGGTGAAAAAAACATTTAGCTCTTGATAAATTTTATGAAAAGTAAAATTTTCGTAATGGGATTGAACATTGCGAATAAGATCCGATAAACGACCTAACATCCATTGGTCCACTTGGGTCATTTTATCAAAACCCACAGCTTGTGAGGGTGTAAAATCACATAAATTACCTAACATAAAGCGTAAGGTGTTTCTTAATCTTCTATAACTTTCTGTAATACGGTCTAAAATCTCATGGCTTACTTGAAAATCTTGAGCATAGTCTTCGCTACTTACCCATAATCGTACAATATCTGCTCCCCTTTGTTGAAGTAAAGTTTGTAAAGTTACAACATTGCTTTTGCTTTTACTCATTTTGTATCCTTTAGCATCATTGATAAAACAATGAGTCATCAATGTTTTAAAAGGAGCTTTATTATGGATAGCTACAGAGCTATTTAAACTGGTTTGAAACCAACCTCGGTGCTGATCACTTCCTTCTATATAAATGTCGGCAGGACAAGTGTTGGGATACTTTTTTTGGTACACAAAATGACAAATACCACTATCAAACCACACATCTAAAATATCTTTTCCTTTCTGTAGCTTGGGGTTTTGGCATTTAGGGCAAGTCGTGTGAGGAGGTAAAATCTCTTGTGCTGAGTGCGAAAACCAATACTCAATACCTTGAGATTTTTCCATTTTATCTGCTATAAGATGCATAATTTTAGAGTCCATTAAAGTGTAATGACAATTCTTGCAGTAAAACACAGGGATGGGTACTCCCCAGTGCCTTTGTCGGCTAATGCACCAGTCAGGTGCTTGCTTAATCATGCTAGTTAAGCGTCTTTTCCCCCAATCAGGGTAAAACCGAATATGATTTGCTATTTCTTCTAAAGCTTTTTTTTGTACCGGATGCTTTGGGTTTTTAAAATGGATAAACCACTGATTAGTAGCTCTAAATATTAAAGGAGAATTAGCCCGGGGGTTAAAAGGGTAATTATGCAAAATAGTGCTTTCCATAACTAATTTATTGTTATTTTTAAGTTTTTTAATAATTAAAGGGTTGGCTTTAAAAACAAATAACCCCGACCATTCATCCTTTGATGGGAGAAAGTACCCCCTCTCGTCCACAGGGACTGTGACCGGTAATTGGTACTTCATAGCTACTGTAAAATCTTCTATTCCATGCCCCGGGGCTGTGTGTACACAACCTGTTCCCTCATGAGTGCTGACATGATCTCCTAAAATAATAAGAGAATCTTGTTTTAAAAAAGGATGGCTGGCTTTTTGCTTTTCTAATGCTTTACCTAAACAAGAAAAAATCTTTGTTAATGTTAAATTGGTTGTTTTTTGAAAATCTTCTTTTAAAGCTTCAGCTATGATAATAATTTCTTGCCCTGTATCAAAAAAACCATAAGATATATCAGCTTTTAGACTTATGGCTTGGTTAGCAGGTAAGGTCCAAGGGGTGGTAGTCCATATTACAAAAAAGCAAGGTTTGGGTTTTTTAAGTTTTAAAAAATTGTAAGCTTTGGGAAATGCAAATTTAACATAAATAGAAGGGCTTTGTTTATTGCGATATTCTACTTCAGAACTAGCAATGGCTGTTTGCAACACAGGGCACCAATGGACCGGTTTTTTCCCTCTATAGAGTAAGTTTTTTTCAGCTATTTTAGCTAAAGCCCTTATTTCTTGTGCTTCATATTCAGGGTCTAAAGTGCATAAAGTGTTGTTCCAATCAGCCCATATTCCTAATCGTTCAAATTCTTCTCTTTGTACCTTTACCCAGTGCAAGGCTTCTTTTCGGCATAGCTGTCTGATTTTTTCTGGTGCTAAATTTTTATCAGGGTGATTTTTTAAAACAGCCATTTCAATAGGTAGACCATGGCAATCCCAAATAGGAATAAAAGGGCAATATTTCCCCGATAAATTAGCATATTTGACAATAATATCTTTTAAAATTTTGTTGAGAGCATGCCCAATATGCAATCTCCCATTAGCATAAGGCGGACCATCAATAAAACAAAATAACTTTTTGTTTTTTTGCTTATCCATAAGTTTTTGATAAATAGATAAATTTTGCCACTGCTGGATCAGCTGTGGCTCTTTGTGAGGCAAATTCGCCTTCATCGGAAAAGCTGTTTTAGGAAGATGTAAAATAAATTTTGCTGTTTCACCCATTTTATAAGTTATATATCTTAAAACTTAGCATTGTTACAGAAGACTGCATGATATCAAACAGATATCGGACAAAAGACTAGTTTTATACTCTGCGTTATTTTTTAATTTGTCAGTTTAAAGTTTTTTTAGTAGTGTAAAAGATCTGCTACCTTAAAAAACATAAGATAGTTTAAAGGTAGATAAATATTAGGATAAAGGTAGATAAATATTAGGACAACAAACCATTAAGGAAAATATAAAGGAACACAATATAGAAAACTTTTAAGAACACAAAAATCAGCTTATCAACTAATAAAAATAGGTGTGAACCCATCTCTTTTTTAGAGGTAAAGGAGGAGTGCTAATGCAAAAAAAGCACCAACTAAAAACAACTAAGCAAATGATTAACAACAAACTGCATTGTTGTATGTTGAGTGTAACTATTCTCTTTAGCTATATGTGCTGGGCTATTCCTGCTCCTTATTCTCCTCACGCAGAACTATCTAAATGTTATGGAGACCCTGTAATATGGAATACAAATGCTTTTAAAACCTTTCGCCATAATAACGAAGATTCTATTGCTATTTACAACTTAGGGATGAGCTTTTTATGCATGGAGCAATTAGAAGAAGCCATAAAATATCTTAAAAAAGCTTCTCAAAAAGGTCATATTCAAGCTACTTTTTATGTAGCACTTTATTACGAAACAGACAAAACATTAGATTTATCTCATAAAGTCACTGCTACTCATTTGGATAAAGTTATTTATTATTACAAACTAGCACATAGTCAAATTACACAAGCATCAGAATATCCTTATGGTATTCACGAAGATATGTATGTATTAGAGCCACGGCATTCTACAAAGGCTAAAGTTTTTATAAGTCTTCCAAATATGTATTTTAACTATTACAGTTATATGTTAAATAAACTCATAAAACAAAAATCTTATATATATACGGTGAATTATACTCATCATCAATCTACGACTGATTTATTGCTTTCTATGAAAGCTTTTGCTGATGATTGTCTTCGTCAAAGTTTTCCTGCTCCTTGGTTAAAAAAGGAAGTAGAAATAAGGAAGAAACAGCAAATTCAATGTCTGGCTATGAGTGATTTTGCGACCCGTGCTTTACCTTTAGAGGTGCAGCGTTTGCAAGTCGCGAATACTCAGTGTGCTGGTCATTTAAAAAACTGCCTTCCACATAATGAAATTATGAATCAATTAGTGGTATTGTTTAAAAAAATGAAAACTCAAGCTTTATCAGTTACTATTTATTAGCTTATGCTTTGGAATTCTCATTTATCTCATTATTTAGCTTTTTTAATTATAAAAGAATGGGAAAAATCAAACTTAGTAACTTATCCACAGGGTATAGACATTGTTAAGCAACAAATTAATCTCATTCTCAGTGAAGAGTTAAAAAAGGAACAACAATTAGACAAGCAAGTGCAAATAATGTTAGATCAATTAGAAAAAACACATTCTCATAACTTTGAAAGATACAAGATGTATCCTTTATTGAAAAAGAAGTTAGCTGAAAAAAAAGGTGTGATTCTTTAAAAAAACAACCTTTTTGTTGATTTGTAAAAAAGAGTTTGTTAAAAATAATTGTTAAAAAAATAAAGGAAATGGTGATTTACTATGTTATCTACTGATAGACAATCTTATTGGGTGCATTTGATTATAGATTCTTTGTTAAAAAAAGGTGTGATTCAATGTGAGGATAAAGACAAACTCGTCCGGGCAGGTCAAAGGGCTATGGCACAGTTTATGGACCAGCATTATCAAATAGAGCAGAAAGTGCGTACTAAAATCCTTTCTCTTAAAAGAGGGGTTGTGGAAAATAGTTCAGAATGGGAGGTATTATATGCACAATATTATAATGAGGAATTATCTCGTAGCCATTTAAGTAGCGATAGAGCGACAAAATAGTTTATAACATCGTAAGGTGAGGAATAAAAAATAAAATTATTAAGTTTTTTAGTTTTTTTAGTAACAATGCCTGCTTCTGCCCTAGTGCTTAATTGGTCTGGCTCTTATAAATTAGAAGAAGAGTTTATTCAAAATGTTGGTGAAGGAGGGTATCATTTTCATTTACTTCATAATTTAAATTTGCAACCTGACATTAAGGTTTTTGATGGGTTTAGTGTTCATTCTTGGTTTCAGTTAGCACCTTCTGCTAATTTTTACCAAAACTATCCCGATCCGGATTTTTATTATCAAAATGGTGTGTCGTTTGGTTTTACAGGGGTAGATAGTGTTTTACCTGTGCCGTTAGAGCTAAGAGATTTGTATTTACATGTGACTTACGATTTTGGAGTGTTAGAAATAGGTTGGAAACCTCATCATTTTGGCTTAGGGATGTACTACAATGATGGCAGTGATGTTTTTAGCCCTACTTATAATAGGCAAGGTAGTAGAGGGATGTTTTCTTGGAAAGGATTTTTAGGTTCTACTTATTATGTTCAGCCAATGGTACATTATATAGATGATTTGTTAGTGAGTTTTTTTATTGAAGGGGGATTAAAAAAACAACAATATGGTGTATCTGGTATTTATAAAAGTGATGTTGTGGGTTCTAGTTCAAAAAAATCTTTATTTTCCACTCGTTTTCCTTCTTACTTAGGTGTTTATGCTTACTATCATAAAAAAACATTATCTGTTCAAGTAGAAGCTGGAAAAATCAACACCTTGTATGGTAGTGCTTTAAAACTTGATTGGCGTACTCCTTGGAAAAAACTCACAACCAACTTTAACATAGGCATTAGCACTTCAGATAGTACAGGGACTTTTTATTTTGACCCTAATTTTTCCTCTCTTCTTTCTTTTTTAATCGAAAGGTATGTGGGTTTTAAAACCCCGGCAGAAGACTATCTTCGAAGACGATTGTTTTATTCTTTTCATTCTGCTTTGTACTTATCCCCTTCAGTATCCTTTGCACTATGGGATTTTTTAGACTTAAGTTCAGTATTTTCTATACATTTGTCTTATCCTTTAGGAGATATATTGTTAAATGGGGTGGATGTTATTTTAAAGTACAAACAAAAAAAAGGCTGGGAGTGGATAAACCGCCTAGGTTTTTTGTTTCCCTCAGATGATAACTGGCATATCGGCATCAATAGTGGCATTGCTATTGGTTTTTAAAAGCCTGTCATTTTTTATTTAAAGTAAGTAAGACATTATACCGAAAAAGTACTTATCAGAGGTGATTTTTATGAAAAATCTATGTTTTGCTTTTTTTTTATTATTTTTGTCGTGCATGATTTATGGTTGCCATAAAGTACATTTTTCTTCTAAAAGATCTGATTTAAATATAGCTTATGACAGGAAGCAACTTGCATCAAGAGATTGTATGAGTTCTTATGATTGTCAGAATCAGGGGCTTAGAAGATTCACTTCAACGGAAACATTTGATATTTTAAAAAGAAATGAGCTGGAGATTTTGTTTGTCATAGATGCTTCTCAATCTATGGATGATAATTTAACAGCTGTGGGTCGCAATTTAAGTTCTTTGCTTAAACCTATTAATAAAAAATGGCGTATGGCCTTTATTACAGCAGACCATGGAGATCATCATAAAGTCAAAAAACCACAAGGCTTTTCTCAAGATAGCTGGGAAGATCATCATAATGAAGATCATCCACATTTTGGTCAATTTATGCCGTTAGAAGAACAAGGTCGTATATTAGATCAAAAAATTTTAACTTCAAACACTTTGCATTATGCACAAATTTTTAAAGATACTCTCACCAGAGAACCTGCAGGGGAGTGTTCACTACCTCCTTTTTGCCATGATTATAACGAGCAACCTCTACGCTCTTTAAAAGCAGCTATTGAAAGAACAAAGTCTAGTGCTATACATCAAAATTTTTTTAAACCCCATACAGATACAGTGGTGATTATTATCACCGATGAAGATGAAAGAAGGCATGACTTTGCTAATGCCACTAAAGCAAAAGAGGTCATACAAAGCTATAATGCTCAATTTAAAGGCATGGGGAAGCGTCTTTTTGGTTTTAGTATCAGCATTCAAGATGAAGAATGTCTTGCTCAAGAGCAACAAAGCCGTTGGCTTTATAAATCAACAGCTACAAAAGGTCAAGCTGTGGCAAGACTTGCTGATCTCACTGGAGGTAAAAACATCTCTTTATGTGAAGAAAATTACGGACGATCTTTAAAAAATATATCTGAACATACTAAAAAACTTATGCACTCTGTGACTTTAAAAGAGCTTTTTGTGATTCCAAATACATTGAAAGTGACTTTTATTCCTCATCAAAACCCTGTGCCTTGGAAAGTCTATGGTAGGTCTTTAGTGTTTTTTAAAAAATTACCAGAAGGTATAAAAATAAAAGTTAGCTATGAGTATGAAAAATAAAAGTAAGACTTTTGGCTTAGGAGTGCCTGTGTCTTTTATTTAAAAATCCTTTAAAAGGACTTTTAAAAATTTTAAAATCAATTATTATCTTTATGTAGATGGTATGTTTCAGAATAAACCTTCTTCTTTAGGGAGTAAAGCAGTGGTAGTGAAAGTTTTTTTAAGTATAAGTGTTATTGTAGGGGTGACTTTATTGACAGCTTGTGAATCGAATATCCAATTTTCAGAAGCAGATGAGAAAGAAAAATGTTTGGTAAAGCAAGTGCGAGGGGAGCGGGTGTGTGTCGCTAAAAGAACACAAATTTTTAAAGTAAAAGGGATACACAATAAACCCATAAATATTTTATTTGTCTTAGATGTGTCGGATTCTATGAGAGATGATTTAGTGAGAATGGGAAAAGCCTTTTTACCCTTAATGTCTCAAATTCAAGATACCAACTGGCACATCCTTTTTACGACAGCAGACCATGGGGATCATGAATTTATAAGAGACCCTCAAGGTAAAGCACTTTTTAGCCAGCAAAATTGGCAAGATTATAAAGAAGATAAACCTTATTTTGGTCAATTTATGACACTAGAACATAAGGGGCAGTTACTTCCTATTAAAAGCTTACACAAAAAAGTACCTTTTTATAATGAGATTTTTAAAGATAGTCTCACTCGTTCTTTAGAAGATGACTGCCATTTACCTCCTTTTTGCCAAGGACCTTTAGAACAGCCTTTGCGTGCATTAAATGCTTCTTTCGAAAGACTTTCTACCAAAGATTCTTCCCTTTGGCATTCAAGAGGGGATGTTATAACTTTTTTAATTACCGATGAAGATGAAAGGGTAGAAGATAAAAATCAAGCAACATCTGCTTATTCTGTGCTACTGAATTTTGAATCCCTTTTTCCTACCCGTAATTTGTACGCTTTTACCCTATCCATACAAGATGATGATTGTTTAAAACAGCAACAACAACATTCTCCTCAATCGATTATAGCAAAAAAGGTGGCACAGCTTGCTACTCTCACTGGAGGCAAAAACATCTCTTTGTGTGAAAAAGATTATACCCAGGCTTTTGAAAAAGTATCTTATTTTTTAAGAACTTTGATTGAAAAAATCACTTTAAAAGAAAAACCCCTTTTGCCAAAAGACACAAAAGTGACTTTCCTCAAAGGGCAAAACATTGCATGGAAGGCTAAGGGTAAAAACATCCTGTTTGATCAAGCTTTGGAGCCAAATAGCAAAATCAAAGTTGAGTACTGGGTGTTAGATAAAAAACCTATTCAGAAAGAGCAAAAAGTGGCAAAAAAACAGTAAAAGTTACAAAATAATGCTTTTTTATGGCTTATTATTGAAAGATTTTATGCAAAAAGGGTAAAAAAATAAGCCAAAAGGCTTAAAAATTTTAGTAAAACATCCGATATTTAGACTATAAGCTTTAAATAAAGTACAATAAAATGTAAGAAAGGAGCGTGAATGATGAAATTTTTTTTATATTTACTACTGCTTGGAATGTTTTTACCAGCTAGCTCTGGGGCTGTGAATGCTCAAGATGGTGGTTTATCAGAGATGATGTGTACAGAGGCTGCATCTGCAGTGGATAGAGGGAATGCTGGTGCAACAGCTACACAGGTTGCTGATCGTCTTGAAAGCGTGCGACCTAAAGAAAGCAGTGACACAGAAGGTACAGGCTCTGTAAAATAGCTAGTTTTTTCAGTACAAATTGCTTAAAAGTTTATTTTTAAGCTTTTTTAAGCCTTTATGTTAAAATTTAAGTGGATTTTAGTGCGATCTATAGAAATTTTTTAAAAAAAAATGCTTTTGCTTCTGGACAGATAGTAAAATTTTTATCATAACAAGATGAGGCTATAAAATTTAAGAACTACAAAAAGGAGAACCAATATGTCTATGATTATTTTAAAAAAAACAAAAGATATGTTTAGAGAAAAAGGGCTTAAAACTTCTGCAGAAGCTATGAAAGCTTTAAGTACAGAATTTGAAACATTATGTAAAAAAGTAATAGATAATGTGGAATCTAGAAATTTAAAAATTGTAAAGGCTGTACATGTTCCTAAGCTTTCTGTTATTTTAGATAGCCAGCCGGAAGATTAAAAGCTATTAAAAACTCGCTTTTGTTTTAGTTAAAAAATCTTGCCAATTTAAGATAGGGATTTTTAACTCCATGGCTTTCTTCATTTTTTGAGAATGTGTATCTTTGCCAATAGCTTCCGTAACGAGGAAGTGAGTTTTGTGGCTAATTTGGCTTTGCACTTTACCACCTAAGCTTTCAATCAGAGCTTGTACTTCTGATCTGGGTTTTGGTAATGTGCCTGTGATGACAAAATAAGTTCCAGATAAATTTTGTGTTTTTGTGCTTTTTAAAGCTTTTACTTTAACACCATATTCAAAAAGGTGGGTTAGTTCTTGCCTAAAAGTTTTTTTAGCAAAAGTGTTTTGTAATGACTTACTCATCACTATTCCCATATCAGGTACTTGCATAAGCTCTTCTGTACTCGCTTTGGCAATATGCCTTAATACTGGTGGCCAGTGAGGAAAAAAGTTTTTTTTAAGTTTTGTGTTTTCTTTTTGGCTAAAAAATTGAGCCAGATTTAGTGCTGTTTGCTCTCCTATATGTCTAATACCTAAGGCGTAAATAAAAGAAGATATTTTAGGGTTTTTGCTTTTTTCTATATTATCTAGAATTTTTTTACTAGATTTTTCAGCTTGTCTTTCTAATTGCAATAAACTTTTTTTGTCTAATTTATAAATATCAGAAAAATTTTTAATAAACCCTTTGTGAAATAACTCACTAATAATTTTAATCCCTAACGATTCAATATTCATAGCTTTTTTACTGGCAAAGTGTATTAGTGACCTTAAAACCACAGCAGGGCAAAGTGGGTTGATACAAAATACTATCTCTTTTTCGGTAAATATAGGTTCTTTGCAAGCAGGGCAAAATGAGGGCATTTTAAATAACTTATAAGATTTACTTCTTTGAGATAAATTAACTTTAATAATTTCCGGTATAACATCGCCTGCCCTTCCTATAACTACTTCATCTCCTATGCGAATATCTTTTTTTTGTATTTCGGATTGGTTGTGGCAAGTAGCATGTGTAATGCACACTCCTCCTACATTCACAGGTTCTAATAATGCTACAGGAGTAAGTACCCCTGTACGCCCTACTTGAATACTAATGTTTTTTATTCGTGTGTGGTTTGTTTGTGCTTTAAATTTAGCGGCTATTGCCCACTTTGGAAAACGACTAGTAGTACCTATTTTTTGTCTATCAGAAAGGGAGTTTAAATTAACAACAATACCATCTATTTCAAAATCTATTTTGTGTCTTATTTGCTCCATGATGTTAAAGTATTCTAATATATCAGTACAATTACGGCATAAAACATTACTTAAAGTAAAATGAGGGATATTGGTTTTTAATTTTTTTTTCCAGTCGCTAAAATCTATTGCATGTAAAGTGGGTATGCCTAATTGTTTAATAAGTGTTAAAAACTCTTGATAGCTTTTTATAGGTACCCCTTCGTATAAGCCTTTAGCATAAGCATAAAATTTTAATGGTCTGTTTTTTGTCACATTTGGATCTAATTGCCGTAGACTACCTGCTGCCATATTGCGAGGGTTAGCAAATACACGAAGCCCCTTGTTGTTCCTTTGCTCGTTGATTGTGTTAAAATCAGTTTTTGTAATAATAACTTCTCCTCTTACTTCTAATAACTGTGGTGGTTTATTACGAGTTAACTTTTTAGGTACAGAAAGAATAGTTTGAACATTGCTTAACACTCTTTCACCTGTTGTACCATCCCCTCTGGTTAAAGCGTCTTTTAAATAACCATTTTTGTAAATAAGCTCTACGGCTACTCCGTCAAATTTAGGTCCGACACAAAACTCGGCTTTGTCTTTATTTAAAGCTTTAAGTGTTTTGTTATAAAAACTTATTATTTCTTGCTCGTTGTAAGTGTTTTGTAATGATTGCATAGGCACAGAATGAGTGCCTTTTTCAAAATAAGATGCTACCTGCCCCGGTACTTTTTGAGTAGGCGATAATGAGCTTAATAATTCCGGGTGTGTTGTTTGGTGCTTTTTTTCTAAAGTTACTAATTCTTGATAAAGTTTATCATAATCATAGTCACTAATTTGAGGCTTGTCTAAATCATAATAATAATGATCATGTTTTTTAATAATAGTTCTTAATTTTTTAATTTTTTTGATTAACTTTTTTGTATTGTTTTTCATTTTCTTTAAAAACTGGTTTTGTTATTTTATTACTCTATTTCGTATTCAATTATCTCTTCTTCGTTCATTCTTTTTTCCGGTGGGTATTTCCATTTCCTAATAGCTCTAATAGCACTTCTTTCAAACACACCTCGTGGTTTAGCCTCTATGATTCTAATATGTGTGGTAGTACCTTTAGCCGTGACATCAAATCGTAGTCGTACATAACCTTCAATGTCATGGAGCCTTGCTTTTATAGGGTACTCGGGTTGGATGCGGAACAAAGGCTTGCTACCTTTATGCCCTGTAAGCATACCCCCTAAAGCAGGACCACTGCCTTTTAAAGAGAGTTTTAAATCTGGTAAGTTCATAGCCAAGCGTTGAGGTTTTGGCTTAGTGAATGTTTTAGGTAAAGGGAGCCTAGGGGGAGGTTTGTCTTTAGGTTTTTTTTTAGGTAAATTGCGACGCCTTTCATTTAAGAAATTTTTAGGCTTTGTGCGTATAAAATCCACTAACGAAATATCTGCCCCCTTTTTTTTAAAATCTTGTTTTTGCTTAATTAAAACAGACATAATGTAAAATAAGACTAAAGTTGTTGCAAAAGCCCATCCTATACAAATACTTAGTTTAGTGATTTTGTTTTGCTTTTTTGTTATATGACAGACATACCTACTCATAGAAGTAGTAAGGGCTATAATAGTTTTATGTGGTTTTTTATAAAAAAGTTTTAAGTTCATTTTTTTATTATATAATATATTATTATTTTAATATACATTTAAATCACTTCTATTTTTAGTAAATACTATTTTGCAAGCAGAAGTTATTTTAGAAGGCACTCCTAATTGTTCTAAGTAGTTCATTATATTCACCCAGTATTCTGTTAAAGTAGAGCCAAACAAAAACTGCCTTTGAAAGGCTCTAGTACCATATTCTGTGTTGATATTACCAAATATAGACAATATGTTTTCTCCCGGGTTATTATAAAAAGTTGTGTACAATATATTAAAGTGTCTTCTTAATTTATTCCCTTGCCTTAGTCTGTATAGCTGAATATCTGGATGAGCTAACCAGTGCCTATTTTTAGTAAAATCCATACCTTTTTTAATAAGATTTTTTAAGGATAAATTAGCAGACATTTCAAATGTGTTTTCCATTTTAAGTTGTAAGGCTAAAAAAGGTAAAATAGCTATTAAATATTCATTTAAGAATAAATCTATATCAAAACGCCCTAAAGTAAGTGCATGGACAATAGCATAATTAAACACAGCTGCCCCTATGTTAGCAATAATAATTTTCCACAAGTATTTATAATTCTGCGTTAAACTATTTTGCTCGTTATTAAAATGTTTCCAAAACAAACGAAAGCTTGCAAATTTTTTATTAATATCTTCTTTTGTGGGTATGTGTTTAAATAAATCTTGTGTGCCAAGTCTTGCATCTATTTGTAGCTTCATCCATGCTGCACCTAACATATCGCGAAGAACTAATCTAGAAAAAAACACAGTCCACACTGCCACTCTTGATAAATGGAATAAAGCATCTTCGCTAAAAGCCTCCTTATGAAGAATCTTTAAAATCCCTTCATCCACTCCTGCTAAAACCAAAAGGAGTATAACTAACTCAACAGGTTTATCTATCATCACTTTAGCTAATTGGAACCGTGTAACCCGTGCCAAGGCTTCTGGATCTTTCATACTTTCTTCAGCTATCATATATCTTTGCATAACAATATTTTTATCACGATTAAGTGTGTTTTCTGCTTGTAATTGGTTTTTTCTTAAGTAATTTTTAAATAAGTTCTTAATATTAAAAACATGGTTTATGGAGTCATGCACTCTTTGAGCTATGTTTTCTTGCAAGGCTATCCTTCTTACTCTTTTTCTGATAGTTTCCATATCTTCTATAGGTATCATAATGATTTTTCCATTTTTTATTTTTTCTAAAATAAATAGTCGTGCTTGTTTATCAGAAAAATGAGGTGGTATGAATAAAGTGGATTTAATAAAATCTCTCATAGATTCGTTAAATAATTCTTTCGTATAAAGCTCCATAAAATATCTTTCTTTAGCTTTAAGTTTTTTTAAATTCAAGTCTTTATTAAAAACAGTATCTTGTGAAATATATTCTTTTACATGCCCTTCAGGGTTTTCTTTCACTCCTGTGGCAATAACTCCATCCCAGCCTTTGGCCTTCTGAGATCCATTTTTCATAAAATAAGTTATCCCTTCTAATAAACCTTGTTCCGCTACAGCTTGTAAGTACTGACGCTCTATTTTGATAATTAAATCTTCAAAATCATGTAAGGCTACTAAATAAGCTCTGGCTTTTATAGCAGGCATGCCAGATAGAAAAGCCGGTTTTATTTTTTGAGCTATACGGTTAATACGGCTATCAAATCCACCATTTAAAACAGTAGCTTTATGACCTTGCCGAGCAAGTCTTGTAAAATAATTACTGTAATATAATGCTCTAAGACCTGCCGATGGTTTCCATAATAAGTTTCTAAATAAAAAAGATTCGTTCCAATAATGAGCAAAACTTTTTATAGAATAAGTCCAGTGAGCATAACTAAATAAAGAAAGCAAAGCTTTAGAAAAAGTGGTGACTTCTTTTTGAGAAAAAGGCACTACTTGCTCAGACCAATCATTAAAATCTTTTTTACTTTTAATAGTTTTAAAAATAAGTTTTTTTAAAAAAGATTTTTTTTGTTCTTCAGTATGTGCTTTTTGAAGTATGTTTTGTATAGTCATTTCTTCTTCTAAAGAAAAATGCCCGTTAATCAGATTGCCATTGAATATAAAAGATTGTTTGCTATTACTCTGTGCCACACCTCTTATATGCATTGCAACACCTTCTTGCAGATAATAAATACCATCTGTTTTATTTTCATCCTTTAAGATAGCATGTATATCAGTATCTTCTTCCACAGTAAAATACCTAAGTATAACCTTTTTCCCCGGTGGGTGAAACTGTAATTTAATAAATGGCTCTTGTGTAAGAGTATGAGGGTTGATGGATGTTAATTTAACCATTGTAACACCATCTAACAATAAATCAATATGAATTTTAAAATTTGAGTGTTCATAATTTTCTAATAAATTGTGCCAACGAGTGCCTGTTTGAAAAATAGCTTCAATCAAAGGGGTGTTTTTAATTGTAGCTTGAGCTAATTGATTATTTTCTTTTTTAGCAATACTAAATTGAGCTTTTAAACCAATATTTCTCCACTCTATATTAGATAAATTTTGTATATAGTTTTTTTTGGTTTGATTAGTAAAATTGATAAGTTCTTTTTTGTAGTGAGAAAATTGATTTTTCCAGTTAGTAAATAATTGGTTTGCTTTTTCTTGATGGCTTTTTACTTTGTTTGAATGTAAATGTTTTATAAAAGCTGTCGTGTTGATCATAAGATGTAAAGCACCAAACAAACCAAAAGTCATAGCCATAATGGCAATAACCCCTTTAGTAGAAAATATGTAATTTCCATTCGCGATGTAAGTAGCATGTAAATTGTTAGGGTCGATAAAAGATGTACTGGTAGTGAAGGTTACTCTTATAAGCTCCATCCACTGCTTACACCACTGACTGCCCCATAAAAATATAGAGTGATAAAAATCTGCCACCACGGGGTGAGCTAAATAACCAGCTCCTATTAGCACTGAAGCCCCTACCATACGAGCTTTTTTATGAGCCATAATCTGCGATAAAGATTCTTTTAACATTAAAAACCTGCTGTTAAGATGCTCCCCTGAGCGTACAGTACCTGCCATAAGCCCTAAAGCAGTTTGAATTTTTGCAGCTCCCATTGGTTGAGGCATAGTTAAATACAAATAAAGCCCTTTTAACCTTTCAAGTATTTTTTTGTTTTTAAATTTTTCTTGCCCTACTTTTTTTAACACACTTTGAAAAGCTTGATCTTGTTCTAAATGATGTGAAAAGGTCTTGTAAAATGTCGTTAAATCTTTTTGTGAGCCTTGTTCATAATTTAAACTTTTTATACTTTCAGCAGTACTACTTAAATCTTTTAACTCTTTATGAGCTTGTTTGAGTTTGCCATAATGACCACTTAAATCTTGAGACGAACCAATATCTAACCTTTGTTTAATTTCTTTTACTAGTTTATCCATTAAAGCTTGTGGTGTGTTGTTTTTATTACTAGTATGTTCTGGATGTTGAGCATAACGATGTTTTTGGCTTTCAGCTGTTTTTTGAAATGTGGTAAGCATTTCTTCAATAAAAGGATAAAAATCTCTTTCATATCTTTCTACACTAACTAAAGATACCATCATATTAAAAGCTGTTTGTTGAAGATGAGATAAATGCCCTAATTGGTTTAAAGAAATATTATATCGCTTATTTTTTTTGGATTGTAATGATAAAGATTTTTGATTAAAAGAGCCTTGTTGCATAATTTTTGTGGGTGATAATAGTACTTCTTGTATGGGTAAATCAATAGGTACTGGGATTCGAAAAATAGGTAACGGTGTTTTTGATAAAGCTTGTTCAAAGTATTTTAAGTCAATAAAAGAGATAAAAGCTTTAGTTTTTTCAAATTGACTAGGCTCCATAAATACTAAATAAGGACCTACAAAACTTATCCACTGAATAGTATTGGCAAAAGTGTGTATCACCTGACCTTGGTAGCTGATTTGAAAGCGTTGAGGAGTATTTGTCGTAGCAGCATTCCAAGTAGGGCCTACATAAAAATCAGCTTTATCTAAAGGGATAATGCTTTTAAGATTTTGAGAGCTTAACACAGCCTTTGTTGTACCATTAGTATTAAGTACTTCTACTAAAATATTTTTTAAAGCCACTTGTGTATTTTGTGGATGCGGGGTTGTTTGATGGATAAGAGAATAAGTATCTAACGGATGATTGACATAAAACTCTTTAGAATCTATATCTTTAAAGATTTTTTGATTTAACGATTCTATATCTTGATTAAATTGATGAGCTGTGGTGATAACATGTGAAGAGTGGTGAGGGTCAGAAGGTGTATTGGATGCATAACTAACTGATACATTGTAAGGGGATAGTATTAAACTAATAGAAATAAAAAATCGGATTAAATAATAAAACATAATATCTATATTTCCTTTATTTTCTTAAAGCTTTTTTGTTAATTTAGATTTTTTTACTTATTTGCTTTTCCTTTTTTGATAGTTTTTATTTGTTAAGGTTTAGTGGCAGATACGGAAATATTTTTAACCCCCGCAAGTTTTATTTTGTCTAATACATCTACTAACATGCCCGTAGCTGATTTTTTGTCTGCTTGTATGATAACAGTGCCTTCAGGGCTTTCGGCATGGAGTTTTTCGATTGTGGCTCTCACCGCTCCTATATCTACTTTTCTTTTTTGAATCCATATTTCTCCATGAGAAGAAATGGCCACTAAAATGCTGGCTTGTTTTTTTTGAGTGGCAGTTTTAGCCGAAGGGCGACTTACATCAATCCCTGATTCTTTAACAAAAGAAGTGGTAACAATAAAGAAAATCAGCATAATGAAAATCACATCCAACATAGGAGTAAGATCAATATGACTTTCTGGCTCGGCTCTAGTAAAAAATTTTCTCATTTTATAATGCCTTTTATCTACTGTTTTACATGCTTTTTTGCATAACTTATAATAATTGTCTATATACTATTAACACCTGTGAAATATTTACTCACTTTGTGGAAAATGTAGCAGATGACAAATGAGAGCTGGAGTTAAAATAAGGACCTGCAGGATGAAAAAAAAACTTATTTTGCTTACTTTTTGCTATATTTTCTAACACCCGGCTTATGTAAATGCCCGATAATGCCCCTACCATGCCTGCCATAGTGGGAATAGTCGCCATAGAAATACCCCCAGCCATAAGCCGGGCATTGCCTGTGCCTATTTGAGCCATAACCTCAAACACAGTCACCATACCTGTAACTGTCCCAAGCAAGCCCATTAAAGGCAGTAGGGATACCAATGTTTTAATAAAGCTTAAATTTTTATTGAGTTTTTGAGTGAGTGTAGAAAAATCCTCTTTCCATATTTTTTTAGATAATAAAAAGTGGGGTCTTTTCTTTTCCCATTTGTTTAAAATGTTTTTTCTATCTGTTTTAAAATCAAAGTAAAAATACCAAAGCCGTTCTATAATAAAACCCCATAACACAAATGTCACAATAAATATAAGATAAAGCACTATCCCCCCTTGGGATAATAAATCTTGAATATCTTCAAAAAAAGTATGTAACATCAGTACTATTGTTTGTTATTTTTTTCCATCTGTCGTGCAAGCAAACCTGCTGTTTGCTCTTCTAAAATTTGTATTAAATGCTTTGCTTTGGCTGATATAATATTATGGCAAAGTAAAAGTGGGATAGCACAACAAAGCCCTAAAACAGTTGTGATAAGTGCTTGAGAAATACCTCCTGCCATAAGTTTTGGGTCTCCTGTGCCATACAAAGTAATAGATTGAAAAGTAATAATCATACCTATTACTGTTCCCAACAGCCCTAATAAAGGTGATAAAACCGATAAGATTTTAATAGTACCAATACCTCTTTCTAAACGAGGAAGGTATTTAATAACCACTTCGTTAAGACGAAGCTCTAAAGTTTCCATATCGATGTGTTTGTTTTGTTCGTAAATAGTTAAAATCTGACCTATAGGGTTATCTTGTTTAGGGTTTAAAGGGTTTTTTAATTGTGATAAAATACTTAAGTTTTCTTTTTTAAGTATGAGCCAACTTCTTATAACTAAAATCATACCAAAAATAAAAACACAGATAATAATTAAACCCACTAGACCACCTTGTTTAATTCGCTCCAATAGGCTTGGAGACCTTATCATAATAGAAATAAGCCTACCCTTGGTGGGGTCTAATGCAAAAAAACTATGCCCCGAAGGCAAGTTTTCTAATTTTTTAATAGTGCGAGTAAATCGTCTTTTAGGTTGACGAGACAAATCTCTTAAAACGCTTGTATTGTTTTCATCCATGTAGCTTAAGTAGCGTCCCTGACTTATAATGTTAAACCCACCAACGCGGGTTACAAGCCGTGTAGTTCTTTCACCTTGAGGTGATATAACCTCGGTTGAAAATTGTGTGACTTTGCCAAGCTCTGTGATTTCTCTTTGCAGTTCAAACCATAACCTTCTTAACTCTTTTGTGTTAGGAAGTTTTTTTCTAGTAGCCAAAGCCTCTAACCACTTATGCCTGTTTGGGATTTGAGCTGATACTAAAGAGTGAAGCACTTGCCCCTTTAGCTCCCCTGTGGTTTGCTTTACCACACCAAATAACTCTCCTAACACACCTGTAGCAGACCTAAGTTCTGCTTCTAAAATGCTTAAGGCTTTTTCGTTTTTTTCAAACTCGGTGTTTAATTGTTGGCTTATTTGTTCTTGCTTTTGTAATTCTTTAAGAGCTGTGTTAAGTAAAATTTGTTGTTTAGTTTTTTGGTTTTTAAAACGAGCTTCTCGATTTTGAAGCTCTTTTGTTTGTAAAGCTCTTTCTTCTTTTACTTTTTGTAATAAGTCGTCCAAAGTATTGGCTTGGGTACTAAAACTAAAAGATATAAAAAATAAAATATACTTCATTTATAAAGCATCCTTTTGAGGGGCAGGGATAGGTACTATTAAAAGGGCTGGGGCTTTTTGCTTGAGAGCTACTTGTAGACCACGGGTGATAGCCCTTTGGTAACGCGAACTAATAGCTGTCCATTGTTTTTTATTTTGATCCCAGTAAGCACTCCTTTTACCATCTCTTGTTTGATAAATAAGAGCTAACCTACCTACTCTTAAATACTGAACACTAATGTTTTTGCCGTCAATTATTTGAGAGCCAGAATAGCTTTCTATCTTATTGCCGTAATCGTTTTCTATTTTGTAAGCTTCTATTAAACGACGATACTTTTCGCTCACACTAATATCCGCCCGGTTAAGTATTTTTTTTAACTCTTTAAGTCTGTTTGTGCGTTCAGCTGGTAAAAAAGGTATGTCGTTTTTAATAAAGCTTTCTAAAGTAGTGTACATTTCTAACATTAAAGGGATAATGTTTTTTCTGGTTTGTTTGACTTCTGTAATTTGAATTCTTAAAAGTTCATCTTCTTTTTTTTGTTCTTTAATGTAGTTTCTTAATTGCTGGTTGTAGATGCGAGCGTTTTCTATTTGTCTTAAAACAGATCGGTATTTATCGGTAATATCTTTTGTAAGGTCTGCGGTAAGAGAGATTTTTTTTTGTGATAACACTGCTTGGCTGTGGTTTGTTATTTGCTCTTTTACAATGTTTTTAAGTTTTTTTTCTTTAGCTGTTTGTTTTAATAAAGCAGTTTTTTTACTCTCCGTAGAGCTTGTATCTGCAGACTTTGTATCTGCTGTACTTTTAAAATTCAAAAAGAAACAACAGCTAATTACTATGTAAAAAATCAGCTTAGCTTTAGGTGGTTTCATTATTCGTTATTGATAGATAAATATTTTCATTAAACCTTTATAGCTTATAAATGTAGCCTACATCGATGGTGCGTCCTCTTATGTCGTAAAGGCTACTATTAACATAGCCCATTCCTCGTTCCCATACTGGTCCTTCAGGACGATCCAATCCTAAAACATTTCTAATACCGACAGTGAGCTGTTGATTTTTAGTCAAATCAAATTGACCTTGCAGATCTATTTGCCAATAATAATCTATTAAATAATCTGTATTATCTGAGGTTTTCATTTTTTGTAATTCTGAGACTGTTTTGTTTCTGTATGCATTTGTTTGTAATTGAGATGGAATATTATGAAGTACAATATTATAAGTTTGCCCTAAATCTTTATTTTTAAAACCTAAAGTGAGTCTATTTCTCCATCTTGGTAGTCCATGATGAGTAAAATGATTTTTACGAGCTCCGGGACCAGTGTCTTTAGTATTTTTAGCTTTTTTAAAAATACTTTGTATCCATTGATAAAAAGGTACTTGTGTTTTAGTTGGTAGTGATTGAAATTCTTGGTTTTCAGCATACATAATATGAGAATGCTCATTTTTAACAGTCATATTCCAGCCCTTTTTTATGGGAAGTTCTAAATGAGCTTTAATATCTAAGCCATGGTTTAAATCATTGCTAAAATTACCTGGCACTGAAACTACATATTCAATCTCTCCACTTGGGTATCTGTGAATATAAGAACCATTAGTCGCTTGTTTTAGATTATCTGTTCCAATTTGCTTTTCAAGTTTTGTGAGCTCTGTGAGTGAAATTAGACTTGCTATATTCCATGCAACATTACGGTAATAATCCATACTCATAGAAAACTCTTTAACAGGCTCTAATACTATACCAATATTAAAAGCTTGAGATAGTGTAGGTTTGATATTTTTATTGGGTCTCAAATATGTTTTGTATGCTTTACCTTCACTACATTCTGATGCCTTTTTATGTGTTTCATAGTAATTACCTGCTTCGGGGCATCGAAAATAATCTCTTGATGATGGATAGTCCACTATTTCATCTACATATATATCGCCAAGACTAGGTGCTTGATATCCCATCCCAAAAGAAGCTCTTAATTTTACTTCATCTATTATTTGGTAGCTTAAAGCTAGCTTTGGTGAAAAAGGTATTGGTAGACGAACCAAAGGGATGTCTATTTCTTGCCAAGAAAGACCTAAATCACTATAGTAATCACTTCTGCCTGCTACTTGGACTTCTATCTTTTTCATAATAAGTACTGATAGTTCTGTAAAAACTCCTCCAAAAAATCTATATCCTCCTCCATCTGCTGCAACTCCTCCTCCCCACTGTTTACCAGCTTTAGTGATAGGATCATTTATATCGTGATAATAATTCCATGCTCCAAAACCTCCTAAGGCGAATGAGATAGGTTGATTTTTTATTTCTGTAAGTTCTCCTGTTAAAAGTGGCTCTACACTTACTAAAGTAGAAAAAACATCTTGTGTGGGATTGTAGCTGGCAGAAGAAATATCTCCTTTTTTATTTTTATCAGGCTCTAATGGTTTCCATTGCCCACTATTAAGCATGGTAAAAAGTGTTTCTTTATTAAAATAATTATAACCTGTTTGTTTATAGAAATTTATTCCTGCATTAAAATGCCCTTCAAAATCTATTTTGTTAGTTACAGGTCTACTAAAGCTTGTTGTAGTTTGTATAAAGTGATCCCATAAGACTTGTTCTCTTTGACCACCATTTTTTTCATCTACTACTCGGTATAGTAAAGTAACAGGAGCTTTAGCTTGTGGAATCCATTGTTGAACTGAAGTTACAGGAATGAGATAATTTGGATCAGTGGGCTTATTGGGTTTTCCCAATTTATCAGGAGCAGGACTGACAATAGAATGAGAACGAGTAGAAGATATAATAGCCTGCCCTTTAAGTAAGCCTTCTCCAAAAGGTTTTTCAGCTTGTAGATAGATACTTCCTTGTAAAATTTGTGGTGTTAATTGTGGGTATATACTATAATCTAATTTACATTTATTTTCATCTATTCGATCTGGAGGGCAACCGGGTGCTGGGTGCCAAGTCTGACCATTATCATCACTCCAGTTGCCTGGACTGCTAGATACTGTAAATTCAGTTTTATCTTTTAGCGTACCAAAAGATCTGTCTCTGCTATAAAGAGATGTATGCATACGAAGCTGAGAAGAGGCAAAATAACTTATATCATCTTTTTCCCCTCCATAAGATGCAGATAAGGTTAATTGGTCGCCTTTTCCGGAAAAATCTTTCCTATTCCAATCCCAAAAATCTATGAAAGAGGCAATACCTGTAAAACTGTTACCCTCTTTTCTTTGAGCTAAAGAGCCTTTAACTTGCCACTCTATACCTTTGTAGTCTTTTTTAGTTACAATATTAATCACTCCTCCCAGGCTATCTGCTCCGTAAAGTGCTGAAACACCTGCTACATCTGTTAAAAGTTCTATTCTTTCTACAGCCGATATAGGGATATTATTTATATTTATAGCAGAGCCTCCCCCTCCTGATATAGGTACAATACGGCGTCCATTTAAAAGTATTAAAGGATTTCCTGCACTAGCTCTCATACCAACTGCAGCTACATGAGCTGCATCACTATAAGAGTTTTCTCTTGCTCCTCCACTAATAGAAACCGGCAGGTCTCTTAAAACATCGGATAAAGAATGATGACCAGATATATTAATTTGCTCTTTGTCAATCACAATAACAGGGGAGGGTCCTTCTATTTGCGTTCTTTTAATATGAGAGCCAATAACTTTAATCTTTTCTGTTTCGCCAAATGAGCAAAAACCACCTAAAAACACAAAGCCTAAAAGCCCTAAAGTAAAAAGATGTTTCATAAATCCTCCTTTATTGTTCTTCCTTTATTTAAGTTGTATTTAGTTAGATTGTATGAGTACTGATGTTTTTACTTACTACAAAATAACAACACTTACTTTTAAGATAAACTTTATATAAATCCTTAAAGGCTAAATCAAGTAAAAACTTATAAGTTTGTAAAAAATCGCTAAAAATTAAGGTTTTACTTTTTTACTAAAACTTGTAAAATGTAATAATTTGTAAGATTATTTAAGAATAAGTAAATAAATTTACCAAATTTGCGGTTTTTATGGGTGGATCTGTCGCTCATGTAACATATTAACGAATATACTCTAATTTACTAAAGGTGATGTTTTATGGCTGATGTATCTTTCAAAGTGTTTCAAATACCTGTTTTAACAGATAATTACATTTACATTTTAAGGGATGAAGAGGCAAAACTTACTGCCGTTATAGACCCGACCCTGGCAGAACCTGTGAATCACTTTCTTGAAGAAAAAAACTGGCACTTAAACTTTATTTTTAATACACACCATCATATTGATCATATAGGAGGTAACCATGGGCTAAAAAATAAGTGGAATCCAGAGGTTATAGGCTTTTTAAAAGATACCCACCGTATTCCGGGTGTTACTAAAACCGTAAAAGAGGGTGAAAAGCTTAAGCTTGGCAAGCATCTTTTTGAAGTATTATTTTTGCCGGGACACACTTTAGGGCATATCGCCTACTTTTTTCCCAAACAAAAATGGCTTTTTTGTGGTGATGTGTTGTTTGCTATGGGGTGTGGCAGGCTTTTTGAAGGTAGCCCAAAGCAGATGTTTCATAGTTTGAGTATGGTTAAAAAACTCCCACCTGATACCCTCATTTACTGTGCTCATGAATATACAGAAGCTAATGGTCGCTTTGCCTTAAGTGTGGACCCTAACAATGCTTTTTTAAAAGCTCGTATGAACAAAGTTTGTAAAATGCGTCGTAAAAACCAACCCACAGTGCCTTTTTTACTATCTGAAGACTTAAAAACAAACCCTTTTTTAATAGCAAGTTCTGTGCAAACTTTTACTAAAGTTAGAAAACAAAAAGATGTGTTTGTAGATTAAATTTTTTGATGTTTTTTAAAAAAAGTAGAGTAGCCCCTTCCATAGTTATTTTCTATCGTTAGCCGTCACTCTAGCAAAACCACAAAGCCAATAACCCGCCAGTAACCTTCAAAAGCCTCGCTCCAGCTTTCGCCTCAAAATTTACTTCCAAAGCTATAAGCTCTAATAAGCTATATCACTAAATAGATAAGATAGAATCTGTATCATTTTGAGACACTTTAGAGATAATTCAAAAATAATTTAACTTTTTTTGAGTGTGGCTTATTGTTTAAAACCTAGTCACCAATCAGCCCAGCGGTGGGTGTTTTGCCCAGCCACGGGGTGTGACAAAAATTGTCGATGTTTAAAACTTAGCCACAAGTCCAGATTATTTTAAAAAAAACTACTTAAGTATTTTACAAACCTGCCGATAAAGCTAACATTAAGGCACAACACTATTTAATTGGAGATCATTTTTAATGCTATTTTTTAAACTTACTTTTAATAAGATTATTTTTACGGTTATTTTTATGCAAAGGCTTGACAATGTGAAGCTTATGTGCTATTCTCGTTACATCGTTACATCGTTACATCGTTACATCGTTACATCGTTACATCGTTACATCGTTACATCGTTACATCGTTACATCGTTACATCGTTACATCGTTACATCGTTACATCGTTACATCGTTACATCGTTACATCGTTACATCGTTACATCGTTACATCGTTACATCGTTACATCGTTACCATCTATTAATTAATTTAATCACCCCCCCAGCCCCCCGCTTGATAAGCGGGGGGAGTAAAAGAGCTAACGCTCTTTATCGTTTTATAACTACTTGGTTTTGTATTAGTGAAAAAACCGAGCTCAAAATCTCGGACATGCGTTTTGCTACAAAGCGTAAGCCCTATGGGCTTTCCGCATTGTATCAAATCCGAACTCGTTTTGAGCATGGTTTTTTCACTTGTACAAATAATAAAGCATTTATTATAAAATCACCCTTGCTCCCTTATTTAAAATTGTTTTTGCATCCATTGCTGTCATTTCTGCGTCAACCGTCATTTTTGCATCCATTATTGTCATTTCTGCGTCAACCGTCATTCCCGCGAAGGCGGGAATCCAGAAAGCACCTTTTGACAAAAATAAAATTATTTCCTTATATAAGTGAGAAAACCAAGTCAAAATCTCAAACATGCGGTTTGCTACAAAGCGTAAGCTTTCAGCTTCCGCATTGTATCAAATCCGAACTCGTTTTGAATTGGTTTTCTCACTATTCAAGAACAGCATTTCATTATTTAAGAACAGTATTAAAGAATTGCATTAGTTATCTGTTTTATTTCTTTCATCGCTTGTCATTTCTTCGTCCATTGTCATTCCATCGTCAATCGTCATCATTCTTTCGTCCATTGCTGTCATTTCTGCGTCAACCGTCATTCCCGCGAAGGCGGGAATCCAGAAAGTCACTTTTATGTGATAAAGTGCAAAGAGGATTATTCGCTTGTTACTACTTTATGCGTATAGGGGAAAAACCAAGTCAAAATCTCAAACATGCGGTTTACCGCAAAAGTGTTAGCCAAAGGCTACCACTTTGCGTTAAATCCGAACTCGTTTTGAATTGGTTTTTCCCCTTATACCAAAGAAATAGTTTATTAAGTGATATTGACAGAGATAATGCTGAGCAGGAATCCATCCAAATTAAAAACACCCGGAGGCAGTAATGTTTGAAAAATCAAACCTTACAAAATATGATAAAAAGTTTATAGCTACATTAATATTCATGCATTTTGGCTTTACCTTGCTGGGTATTAGCTTATTTGGTCTGCATTACTATAACCGAGAAACAGAGTGGGAAGCTTATATGCAAAAAACAGAAAAAAAACTTAAAGTTTTAAAAAAGTTGTCAGAAAAGTACAATTCAGATTTAAAACTTAGGGGTATGGAATGGGATTATGGTTTAAAAGGAGTTGGAGCTTACGAGGCTAAAGAGCTAAGGGGTTTTGACTCAAGGATAAACAAAAACAAACAATAAACAAAAACAACAACAACAAGGAGGAAACAAAAATGAATAAAATAAAACAATTTTTTACACGCAAGCGATGTAAAAACTTAAAGCTTTTAAACCAAAAAGGCTTTAGCTTGCTGGAGGTGTTAGTGGCTGTATCCATTATCGGAGTTATTTCAGCGATAGCAATTCCACAGTTTAAAAACTATAAGGATAATGCAGCTAAAGTGGCAGCTGATACTTCAGGGTCAAATATAGTTAAAGCTGTACAAAATTGTTTAGTTTTAAATGGTATTGACGCTTGTGATACTTTAGGGGAAGTAGGAATTAGTTGTCCTTCGGGTGCGAGTTGTATAATGGCAACAGATTCTGCTACTCCAAAGACAAAGCTTTGTTCTCATATACACACAACATCTGGATCAAGCACTTTTAATGTGTGTGTAGAATTAAATTTAACAAACAATACACCTTCAAGAAAATATGGTGGGACTTTGTTAAAAAATATCTGTCATTTTACAGTGACTGGTTGTACTAACACTGCTCAAAATAAAGAATATTCAGAAAGTCCTGTGAAAACTTGTACACAGGATAACCAATGTACAGGTGGGGCTTTCACTTGTGATACTCAAGGTGGTTCGGCTGTAATAGGTACTCGTAAATGTAAGCCTTCAGGTCATACTGGTACTTGTGCATCTGGGGCTTGTGGATAAGGTTATTGAAATGTTAAAAGGTACGCTCACTATTTTAATACCTCCTGTGTTTATGGTGAGCGTAAAGTGTGTAATTGTTTCGTGAGATAGCTTTTACACACAACATGTCTTAATTATTGGAGGCTGATTTATTTCAGCCTTTCAATTTTTAAATGAAAGGTTATTAAATAATGCCTAAAAAACCCTTAAAACAAAAAACTAAATGTCTTGTTTGTCGTAAGCAATTTACTATTTTAAAGAATAAAAAAAAGACCTGTGGGGCAAAATTTTGCAAAGCAAAAATTAAAAAAGCCTACGACAGGGAGTATATCAAAAAGTATTATCAAGAGCTTAAAATGATTAGGGATTTAATATTTAAATATATAAAAGCCGAACAAGCTGTGAGAGATTTTTTAAAAAAAATGGAAAAGCAAACAAAACAAAAAACAGGTAAAGCCAATCGTATTTTAATAACTTCAAATAACTTTTTAAAATTAAAAAGCTTAATCCAAAAAGCAGATTCCATTAAAAAAAAGCTACAAAAACAAAACGGATAAAACCCTCACAACCAAAACCAACCTAAAAGCTAAAACCTTAGGCGGGGAGAGCGGTTTGTGGCTTTTTACCCCTTCCCACCCTCATTTTTTACTTGACTCTGGCTATGCCCTTGTGTTATTTTGCAGTAAAGTTAAGCCTTTGAAAGGAGGTAAAAAAATGGAAAACAAAGAATTACAGGATTTTATTAAAAACGCCCTTGATGATTTTAGGGTTAGTATAGAAAGAGATTTTGAGAATAGGTTAAAGCCTAATAGAATTATAGAGGTTTTAAACAATAGGTGGGTTACCTTAACAGCTACTATTATTTTTTTAACTTTAATAACTTCTGTTTTTGGATATAATGTTAGTCAAACTGTAAATAGCTTAAGAGCAGAAATGAATAGCTTAAGAGCAGAAATGAAGTCAGAAATGAATAGTGTAAGGTCGGAAATGAATAGCTTAAGAGCAGAAATGAAGGCAGAAATGAGCAGTTTAAGAGCCAATGTAAGAGAAGATGTAAGAGAAGCATTAAAAGGTATAAGACTACACAAAACCTCTGCAAATAGAGGGTCTAATAATGTAAGTGTTGTTAGAAATATAGCATCAGAAGATAAATAAAGGATATAGAAACTACAGAGAAACAGCATGCTGAAAAAGCCTCATTTTTTCTGGCTCAAGTATCTTAAATTTCTGATTATCTATGGTTTTGGGCAAAACTGCACTATCTTAAAGAGCAATAATCCACCACCAATAAAAACCATTGATGCCCCTGTAAGGTGTTGTCTGGTGGTGAAAAAAGGCAGAAAAAAAGGCTAAAGTGTGCTGGCAGTTATCTTGACCCTAAAAAGTTTATGCGAGTTTTAATGTATTGTATTTTTTACTAAGGGCTTGTAGAGGCAAAAGAAGTAGCTTTTTGATTTAGTTTTTGTAATCTTCTCGAAGAAATACAAGACACCTTTCCTTCGCCTCTTTATATAACAAACGACATTTTTCTAAGTCGAAGTGTTCATATTCCTCTAAAGAATTATCACAAACCCCTGTTTTTTTGGCTTTTTCGTTTGTTTCTTTATAAATTTTTACACATTCTTTATTTCTAAAAGGATCCACCGCAACTAAATCATCATCTATTGTACTTGTATGATCATCACAAGCTATTAAAAAAATAACAAATAAAAAAATAGCTATAATGTATCTCATAAAACCCCTTATTTTTAAATAATTACTTCTCATATTGTACCATATCCTGCAACTTTTCTCCATTTTTATTTGCTCTACATTTTTTATTCTGCTAGTACCGGGAATGACCAAGTTGGTTTATAATTAGATAAAAAAATTTCAATGGATCTTCTGCCTGGGTTACAGTAAATTGTCGAACTAGCTTCATGACACTGATGTGCTGGATAGAATGTAGGTTCTTGAACACTCTCTTTAGTTTTCTTATGAGGGATCCCTAGAGCATGTCCTAATTCATGTATCATTATATTAATAAACTCAATTCTACGATCAGAAGTCCAAAGCCATTGGTTATTAAATACTATATTAGAGTAAAAAGTCCAAAAATCCCACCGATGTACAAATTTGTAATAAGCTGCTGGTCCTGTTGTAGATAGATTCTGACTTTTAAGATAAATGATATTATGTTTGCTTCTATTGCACGACTCCACAAATAAAAGGCTAGTAGGTACCCCTTTAACTGAATACCCCTGTAACTTCCGAAACTCTATATAAGAAGTATATGCTTTATTCCAATTAGCCATTGCTATTTTTGTCCAACTATCTAATGTAGAACTTAATTCACTTTTTTTTATCTAAACAAATACCCCAGGGATAAAATTCTTTTGGTAAAACATAAAATGTTTTTAAAATCCAAATATCACATTTTTTAGTTGAATTCAAAATAGAGTGACACGGTTGATAACTCCAACGCTCTGTTTTTATAGGATGATTTGTTTGTGCAAATAATAAGCTAGAATAACAAAAAAAAGAAAAAAATAGAAAATTTTTAATCATAACACATTATCTGTAACATAAGATTTTATATAAAAAAACTTTTTTACTAACAAAGTGTAAATTTTTCCTACTGTAATGAGATCTTTACTAAAATTAAAATCTCTACTTCACCCTTTAAAATCTCTCTTATTAGCAATAATTTCTATTGATATTTAAGCAATGTGGCAATTTGTGAAGCTGTGAGATCATTCGAAAAAAGCTTAATAATGTGGCGAAATTTCTTCTCAGAAATGCGGGAACGCACAAAATACTTATTTTTCTTAATAATTTTCAAGATTTAAACCTTATCATGTAAGGCTTAAGTTGTCATGACCCTAACAATAAGTGAACTTCCTCCAAAGTCAACTTAAGTATGTCTATTTTAGCCTAAACCCACAACCTCCCACTAAGGTTTTGTGGGCTAAGCTCCCGAACCCCAGCTACCTAATACTAACACCTATGCTAAAAACCAAAAGCTTGCAAAACAGCCACCACAGTTGTTTTATACCCCGTGTATTTTTTACAAACTCCACAAAAAAAGTGAAAAAAAGCTTGTGAGGTGTAAAAAATTAAGATACAAAGCATTTACAAATCGGACTCGCGGAAAGTCCGATAAAAGAATTTTAAGGAGGTGTTATGAAAACACTACTTAAGACTCTATAAAAAAATAAAGCAGTTAGAAAAAACATGCTTAAAAACTAAAGGAGGTAAAATAATGAAGTGGCGAATGAGATTTAAAAAAATTCTAGGTGAGGACAAACCTCTTACTGAAAGGCAATTTAACAATTTTGTTTTCTGGCTTTTTTTATTTTGGGTTTCATTCCAAGTAATAGATATTATTGGGAATGAAATAAAACATAAAAATAAAATGAAATATAGCGAACAGGAGTACCAAGCCGATTTAGAACTCTTAAAAAAAATAAAGCAGTTAGAAAAAACATGCTTAAAAACTAAAGGAAGTAAAAGATGAAACAAATTATTAGATATTTAATAATATATATTTTAGTTTTACAAACTTTTTTTGTTTATTCAAAATCAGATTTTGACCCAGCCCATGATCATATATCACATACCATGAATGAGCTTAGAGAAATATCAAATGTAATAGACTCTGTACACCAAGAAGACACACAAAGCACAAGTAGCTGGGTCAGAACATTGTATTATGGGGGTTCACTAGTAATTAACGCTTATAAAACAGCAAGTGAAATTTACAAGGAAAAAAAAGAAGAAAGAGAAAAGAAGAGAAGAGAGGAATTAAAAAAACAACAAGAAGAAGCACTGCAAAAAAATAGAAAAAAATTAAAAGAAGAAGAAGAAAAAGAAGAAGAGAAACATAAAAAACATAGACAATTAGAGGAGTATGTTAATGCTCGTTTTTGGCAAAGGTTTGTTTTAGAAAGAACAAATATAAGTATCTACGACCTCAACACTAATAACTTTGAAAATAATCCAGACCCTTTTCATCAAAGGTTAAGTTCTGTAGGGCAAGTAAGCCAAGAAGAAAAAAATAAACATATATTAGACATGCTTATTGAGAACATTCAAAGAGGGAATATAGCTAACACATATAAAAGGCGTGTGGAGCAAGATAACTTTAATATGTCGGGTTATAATAATAGTACATCTACAGTAAGCCATCAATATGCTTTTAAAAACGGTAAGTTAGTAAATACAGATATATATAAAGAAAGAAGAGAAGATTTAGAAATAATAAAAAGAGATAGGCAAAATAACTTAATGTCAAAAAGACACAATGTACTATCGGGTTCATTTCCAAACCCATATTGGGAATTAAAAAGATTTGAAAGAGAAAACCCACAAAGTGCAAAGAGGGATTACTTTACTACTTTACACCAAGAGCATAAGTTAGAAAGATTAAATAACCTTGATTACACAGAATTTTCTCAAAAAAGGTATTATTATAATTTAAGTATATACAACGATGCTTTTTGGAAAATTTACGCTAAGGAATACCGAAAATGGCAAGCTAATTTAATAGAAAGTCTAAGGTGTGCTGATCAATACAGGTATAGCGATGGATATGGGTATAACTCATTACAAACATGTCCTATAAGCCAAAGAGAGGATGTTAAGGTATATTACAAATTACCACCTATTTCCACACTTGTTTTTAGCATACGAGAAACTAACGACCAACAATTTTATAAATTAGTAGCTCATCCATCAAAACTTATTTATAAAGAGGATCAAATAGAGCAAGCAGTAGTACAAAGTAATTTGGTGGATTTTTATCAAAAAATATTAGCAGAGCAACAAAGATTAGTTCACGAGCACCCAGAAAAAGAAAAAAAGATTCTAAAAGCTGTAATGTTAAAAATAACAATATATTCTAAAGCTCACGAAGTTATAGAATTAGTTGAAGATAAGAATTACTTAAATCAACCAGTAGAGTACAACTTGTACAATAAACCGTTTTAAACGGAGAACAAAAAAGATAAATTCCATGGTAGAATTTATCTCTTTTGCCTGACAGCCAGTATACTCTCTTGCCTTGTTCACTATTTTTAATGTTTAAGGTCATAACAACTTAAACCTTAGATAATGTTTAAAGATTGCTCATATCTACACGGCTGGTGACCGTTCGCATGACTGTGACTTTAATAAGCCCGCTATTGCTAACTCCAAGCTGATGCCTTTTTGTTTGTTACAGGGTTTTGAGATGTTTGTTTTAGTGCTATGTGTCTCAAAATGAGACAAAATAAGATCCTATTCCACCCACCAAAAAATAATTAAAAAAAGACTCAAGTTCCTAGCCTTTAGTCCGATAAGGATAATATGATTAACAAATCACAAGGAAGGTTAAAATGAAAAGTATAATTTTATTAGTATGCTTATTTTTTAGTTTTCAAGCTTTTGGGATTTGGGGTGGAATAGTAAAGAGCTTTGTTAAGAGCGGGTCAAAGAGTGTTGTTAAGAGTGGATCAAAGAGATTTGCTAAAAAAGGTGCAAAGCGTGCTGTAAAAAATAGTTATAAGCCTGCTGTGAGTAATACTCCAAAGAGTGCTAAAAAATATAATTCACATTATAGATCTGTTTATAGTGGGAAAACCCCTACCTCTCAAAAATCTTTGAATTCACAAAATAATAGTTTTAATAATAATGGGTTAAATATGAGAGATGTTGCTACTGTCGCAGGTAGTAGAGCTATAATAAGTTACAAAAATAGTAATACTAATTATAGTAACGGTAGTAAGTTTGATAAAAGCAGAAATCCAGCGTCAGGATCATGTGATTTAATCTATAACTACTTTAATAAATGTTTTGAAAAAGAACTGAATAATAGGTGTTATACTAACTTAGCTAGAAGAATTGTGTATAATAAGGAAAAATCATGGGATAAAGCCTTTGAAGAGATTGGGTATATTTGTAGTTTAACAGTGGGTATAAAGATGGGATATAGGAACAGAGAAAAAGCTCAAGATTGTTTAGAGATATTAGGTGATAATAAAAATAAACAAGAGGAGCTTAATATGCTTAATATGGTAGAAAAGTTTGTAAAAAAATGTGTTTAAAGCCTACCTTGGTTGTAAAAAAATAAAGGTTAAAGGCTAAACTGGTTGTGCTTTGTGTCCGATACACTTAATGTGTCTAGTGGGTTAAAAGAAATATTACAATGTATTGTTGTGACATGTTTTGGAGTGTTGTCTCTTTATTTAATGGATTATGCTTTTGTTGAGAATTCCTTATTCTGGAGTTTTACACATCTAGTAGTATTAGGTTCGGGGGTTTTGGTTGTATATTTTGGATTTATATGGCTTGTGGATGTATTATTTGGCTTTAATATCCACAATCATTATTTGGTGAAAGCTCCGAAGATGTAGAAAATATCATCACAAAATGTGAGGAAGAGATAAAAGACGGCAGTACGAATTATGAGGAAGATGTTTATGAAAAATTCTTCACTTAAGAAGAAAAGGTTTTTGTAGCTTTTTTTATTAAAAACCATCCTTAAGCAAGGGAATACTTAAAGAAGCATAAAGGTAAAAAAGCTAATATCTTATTAAATAATAATTAGAGAAAAGTATAAAAAAGCTAGCTAATTTTACTGAAAAATAAAACCCTAAAGTGGGCTGGGCTGGCTGGGTAATATCTTATTTTCTGAGTTAAGTATCTTAAATTTCTGTGTTTTTAGAGTTGTCCATGGTTTTAACCGCACTATCTTATCGAACAATAGCCTCACCACAAAAAACCATTGCTGAATAATGCATTTTGCGGACTAAAATCCTGCCCCCTGATGCCCTTTTTGGGTATTTTTGGATGTTGTGAGAGTAAAAATCAGCTCCAGCCTCCCCAAATTTGCTTATCCAAAAAAGTTTAAAGTTTACCAGCTCTTTCCTGATAGTGAGAATCCTTAAATTTGATAAAAAAACCTAAAGTAGTCTGGTAGTGTTACCGATACGAGGATTAAGTACTAACCCGTGGCAATATCGCTACATAAAGAAAAGGAGTGTAAGAATGAGCGAAGATAAGGATAAACTTCTGCAAGAATTTGTGGAAAAAAGAGATGTTGAAAAAGACAAGCTTTTTAAAATGATGCTTAATAATAAGAATCAAGCAGAAGTTAAAGAGCAATTTAAAGAATTTGAAAAAGCTCATAAAGACGCAATAGAGGCTTATAAAAATGCCAGCTAAAAATTTAACCACAAACGACTTAAAAAATCATCCTAAAGACTCTCAAATAAAGATAGTAGAAAAATCAAACAGAAGGGATGATTTAATTCAACAATATTCCATAATTAAACAGGCTGTAATATACCAGATTGATTTTTATTTTGTGCAGAATGTTATTTATAATTATCGTCCAGCTAACTTATTGCTTTACATTGATATAAAAAAAATCCTTATAGGATTAAAAAAAATAATAATATGGGGATTTTTAATAAGTGCTTTTTCTATTATTACTCTTACTGTTACTTTTAACATTTTTTTTGGAAAAAATGAGAGTACAAAAGAAAATATTAAGCGAGAGCCTGACTCCATAAAAGGAGGTAATATCAACGGCAATAGTAACAAACCTGTTATAACTAAAGATTGTAAGAATAAGGAAAAAGGTAATTTTTCAGAAGTTAAGCTGTATATTAAAAAATAAGGCATTAAAAGCTAAAGTAGGTATGGATTGCTCTTAAGCTGTAGCTTCCAAAGCTAGGGCTGGCGGGTGAGCTGGGTAAGGGGTTATTTTTGGGGTTAGGTATCTTAAATTTCTGTGTTTTTTAGAGTTGTCCATGGGTTTGGTAGAATGTTATCGATCAATAAGATAAAGCTGGTTCGCTCAAAACCATTGATGCCCTTTTCCACAGGCTGGTTGGGCATAAAAATAGTAGAAAAATGGCTAAAGTAGCTATGCATCCTTGCCGATCAGCAGGTAGGTAAGTACAACTTTGTGGCAAGTTGCCACCCAGCCAAAGGAGCAAGCTATGAGCGAAGATAGAGAGACACCTGACAATGTTATACCTATGGATAAACCCCGTGATTCTAAAAAAGAACAGAAAACATTAAAGCTAAACTGGACAGATATTTTAACAGGTGTCATTACAGAGATCATTACAGGAGCAATAGGTAGAACGGTAGGGGCGATTGTGTGCGCAAATGGTATGGCTTATTTAGCGACTAATCCAAAAACTGACCTCTAAAAGTATGTTTATTAGTCTATGGATTGGTAATTGGGTAGGGGGTATGCACGCAGTAACATCAGAAGCGACATGCTTTGCGTATGGATTGGATGAAGGTAGAATATACAGGGCAAGCAAGAGGTGATTACAATTTTTTACAAAAAAATTTAAGTCATTCTTTAAAAATACCGAATAGGTATTTAAAACTTTTCTATATCTTAAAGAATAGAAAATAATTGTTTAAAAAAAGGATTTTAAAAAGTACTATTATGAAACAAGTAGCAAAAAACATAAACAATCAGTCCATAAGTCTAGTTCAAGATCCAGTGCAACAAGCACAATTTCAAAATGAAAAATCACATGCTCTCAAACTATTTCAGTTTTTAAAAAAATTTAATCAGCTTAAAACCAAACCACAACTGAATGTGGATTCTTATGAGAAAGTGTTATGGTTTCATGATATTCCTAAACAAAAAGAATGTTACTCTATTACTCATAAATTAGAAGTTGAAGCAATTAAAAGTAATAAATCTAATAATTTAGATTTTAATAAATGGGTAGAGATTAAAAAACCAAAAAGAACCCTTTGCCCTAAACCTCCAAGTATTATTAAAGCTTGGCTTAAAAATTACACTCCAAAAGATTATATCCAGCTCCCTCAACTTTTTAGTTATATTAATTCTAGTACATCAAACATAAAGAATGAAGTACAACAAGATACTAAAATCTTATTAGAAAATTGCCCTCAAGTAAAAAAAGCTTTTGAGGATTATTTAAATCAAAAATGGATCCCTTGGGCTAGGGAAGAAAAACAATTACAGAGTGTGATAAAAATATATAATAACTTATATAACATATATAATAAGAACAAATATCAAGGTGAGAGTTACAAAATAGAATTAGGCTTAGGGTTTTTATGTGCTAAAAACCCTAAAGGTAAGGAAGTAAGAAGGCATATTGTAACAGCTCCAGCTGTAATTGACTTTCATTCTGTTACTGGGACTATTGTTGTAGGTCCTGGCGATCAAAGTGTAGAACTTTCTTTAGAAATGAACATGTTCACAGAAAGTGAAAAACCTCGTAATTGTGATGATATTAACTCTCAATTATCTGATTTAGGTAACGATTTTTGGACAGAAAAAGCATTTAAAGACTGTTTAACTTCTTGGCTTAATAATTACGATCCGAATGCTCAGTTGACTAACGATTTTAATAAAGATAGTGTAAGAAATTTCTCTACTCTTAATATTTTTTGCCCGGCTATTATTCTTAAGAAAAGAAATGAGAAAGCTTTTTTAAAATTTTATGATTCAATCATACAAAACATCGAGGATTTAGACACATTACAATCTTCTTTTTTAAATATTTTAAAAACAAAGGTTAACAGTACAAAAAATTATAATAAAGTACACGATAGTGTTAAAAAAGTGTGTTTAGCTGGTAAGCATTACTTTCCTTTACCTGCTAATGAGGAGCAAAAAAAGATTATCGATAAAATTTTACACAACAATCAAGTAGTGGTACAGGGACCTCCAGGGACAGGGAAAACACATTCTATTGCTAATTTAATATGTCATTTTTTAGCTGAAGGTAAGAAAATTCTTGTAACTAGTCAAACTGATAGAGCTTTAAGGGTATTAAAAAATAAATTACCTGATGAAGTACAGTCACTTTGTGTAGAGATTTTAGGAAGAGATCAAAAATCTTTTCAAGAACTTAAAAATTCATTTGAAATAATTAATTCTCGTTATCAAAATTTTGATAAAGAAAAATTAAAGAATAAGATTAAAAAATTAGAAGATAAAGATGATGAATTGGCTCAAGAATTAGAGGCTACTAAAGATCAGTTAATAAAAATTAAAAATAGCGAAACCGTTAAATATGAAAATTTATTCAATCATTATCAAGGGACATTAGCTAATATAGCTCATTGTTTAAAGAATGAAGAAAACAAATACCAGTGGATTAAAAAATATTTTAATGTACAGGAATATGGAGATGCATGTCCTATCTCTAATCAAGAAGCAGTTTCTTTATTTAAGCTTATTAACCAATTAAAAGGTATGGATGATTCTATATTTGAAGAATCAATAGATTTTGTTAATCAAATTTTTACCCCTAAACAGTTTGAAGAAAAGACAGTAGTTGAACAAGCAAAAGAAAAACTAATAAACACATATCAAAACCCTCAAATACAACAGAAAGCTAGTCTTTATGAAAATATTAAAGCTTCTGCTTTAAAAACTCTTAAACAAGCAACAGATACTATGTGTCCGAAAATAGAAACTTTACTTAATAGAAACGAGGCTTGGGTAAGCCAATGCCTCAAAGAATGTTTAGCTGATAAAGATAGACAATGGAAGTCGTTGTATGATGAATCTAGTAAGATTTTAGATACTCATAGAAACATATTTATATCATTAGGTAAGATGGGTACAATTATGATCGATCATTCTATTTCACATGAGAAGTTAAATAATCTTTTAAGGGATTTTTTTAAAAAATACAAATCTTCTGATTCTATATCGTGGGGTGTTTTTTGTTCTAGTATTGTTCGTAAGTTAAAAGCAATTAAAATAAATGGCAGATCTGTATCTTCTTATAAAGATGTGGAACAATTACGAAGTTTTGTTATCGCTAAAGATAGTTTAGATAGGGTAGGGAGTTTTTGGATAGAACAAGATTTAAAGAATCTTATAGCTTCTTATTTTAAAAATCAGTATTCTACTATTAATAACTACCGCTGTTTTAATGGTCATCATTTTTCTAAATGGTATCATGTTTTTAAAGATTTATGTGAGCCTTTAGAAGATTGCTTAGCTGTGCATAAATCATTAACATATATAAAACCTATTTTAGCTTCTAACAATATTTTTCAACCTCAGTGGACAGTAGATTCTATTAAACAAGAAAGCAATGTAGTGAATTATGTGATAGCAAGTAAAGAGTTGTATAATATACAACATGATTTTAAAAAACTGGTGGCTGTTCTTGCTCCCTATAAAGATCAAAAAAACAATATTGCTCAAAAGCTTATTATTGCCATTAAAGGTAGAGATTTAGTAGAATATAAAAAAAGTATAAATGATATAGATACTTTTCAAGTTAGAAAAAAGCAATTTACTGAGCTTTGTCAAATTAAGAAAAAGCTAAAAAATAATGCATTTTACTTTACATTAAAAAAAGAGTTTGATGGCTTTCAGTGGGTAGAGAGGTTAAAATCTTTTGAAAGGGCTTGGGATTGGTTACAAGCTAATTTTTGGTTTGTAAAACAAATGAGCGAGCAATTTTATCAGCAACTTGATCAAAAAAGACAGGAGCTTATTATTAAGAAAAAGCACAATATGGAGCAATTAGTGTCTCATAAAGCTTGGGATTTTTGTTTATCTCATATTACAGAATATGAATTGTCTCATTTAAGGGCTTTTGTGCAATCTATTGCTAAGATAGGTAAAGGTACGGGAAAGTCAGCCTCAAGGCATCGTAAGGTAGCACAAAAAAGGATGAAAGAGTGCAAGGCATTTATCCCTGCTTGGATTATGCCTCTTTACCGAGTAGTTGAAAACATCCAAACTCATTCTCAACCGTTTGACATTGCTATTATAGACGAAGCCAGTCAAACCGGACCTGATGGGTTTTTAATTAATTACATAGCTAAAAAAGTTATTGTAGTTGGTGATAAAGAGCAAATTAGCCCAGAAAATCTAGGAGTAAAAGAAGATGATGTAGAACACCTTAAAAATAGATTACTTAAAGATAATATTAAATATTATGAACATATTGGTAGAGATTATAGTTATTATGATTACTGTGAGATTTTATTTACAAGGAGTCACATTCAACTAAGAGAGCATTTTAGGTGTATGCCGGAGATTATTCAATTTTCTAATCAAATATCTTACTCGGGAGTGCCTTTAATACCTCTAAGGCAATATGGTAGTTCTAGGTTAGAGCCTTTAAAAAGTGCTTTTGTCACACCTGCTATTAGTAAGGTAGGAAGTGGTAAATATCCACAAAATGAAAAAGAAGCTCAAGCTATTATTGATCAGATTAAGCTTTGTATAAAAGACCCTGCTTATAAGAATAAAACTTTTGGTATTATCAGTTTGCAAGGTCAAGCTCAAGTAAAATGTATTGAACAAGCTCTTTCAAAAATTGACAATAAAGAGATAGAAAATCGAGCCATACAAGTAGGTAATGCTTATGCTTTTCAAGGGGATGAAAGGGATGTGATTTTTTTAAGTATGGCTGTTGCAAAAGATTGGAAACTATCAGCTCTGACTAGAGAAACTTATAAGAGGCAATATAATGTAGCCACGAGCCGTGCTAGGGATCAAATGTGGCTATTTCATTCAATAGATATAAATGATGTGCGTAATTCAGATTGCTTTCGTAGAAAGTTATTAGATCATTTTAAAGAAAAAGCTAAAAAAAGTGGTGGTTTTTGGACTGACGCACAAATACAAGATCTGTATCAAAAAATAAAAGAAACAAAGAACAAACATCATGATAATGCACCTAAGCCCTTTGATAGCTGGTTTGAAGCAAGAGTATTCCATACGATAGCGGTTTTAGGTTACCAAGTGATTCCTCAATATAAAACAGCAGGGCGTTCTATTGATATGGTTGTAATAGGTTCTCAAGGTAGATTAGCTGTGGAATGCGATGGGGACTATTGGCATGATTCTAGTCAAAAAGGAGCCGATCAGCAAAGACAATGGCAATTAGAAAGGTGTGGGTGGACTTTTTGGCGATTAAGACAGAGTGCTTTTCATAGAGATCCTGAGTTAGCTTTAAAAAATTTATGGCATACATTAGATAAAATGAATATTAAACCTTTTTCCAAAATAAAAGGAGCAAGCCATGAGTGAAGATAAAAATAGAGAAGATCAAGCTAGGCAAATTGTGTTTTTAGTGATGAATGAAATGAGTTTTGAAAAAAACCCTGCTATTCCAGTTAGAGGCAAACCACTAGAGTATGAACAAGTAAAGAAACATCTATATATTAAAATTGAGGATAAAGCTACTCAACACCTTATAGATTTTTGTAAGGAGGACAATAAGGTTATTGCTGATTGTTATGATGAGTATTCCACAGTAAAAAAACCAATAAAAGAAGAGTTAGAGAGCTTTATTAAAGGATTAAAAGAGTATAAGGATTATGTAGCTATAGCAGGGAAATAAAATAAGTATTTAATTATGGAGCTGGTTATTAAAGCACTCTATCTAATCGAACAATAACCCCACACAAAAAACCATTGATGCCCATATAAAGGGCTGTCTGGGCGATAAAATTAGCAAAAAATAGCTAAAGTAGTCGGGTAGGGTGTGCGGTGTGTGCTGGGTTTAATATCATAGCTAAAGGTACAGGTGGCTTTTTGTCCTCTCCCACCCTCCATTTTTTACTTGACAAGGGTTATTATTCTTAATATTATAGCTTTATAAGGGTAGCAATTATGAAATATGTTGGATCAACTTCTCGTGACCCAGAGATTAGAAAAGCAGAGTGGAAAAGAGAAGGTCGTAATGTACCAAAATTTAAAGTTGTTGCTAATAAATTAACTTATAAACAAGCAAGGGAAAAAGAAAAATCTTATCAAAAAAGGGGATATAAAGCATCGGCTGGAGGTCCGAAAAAGAAAGGCAAGGTTTATTGTGTTTATACCTATGGCTACTGATTTTAAATTAAAACAGATTGTGATCCAAGCCACCCAAGGCTTTAGTTTTATATGTTGTGTTATGTAATATTTACAAGGTGGGTTTATTTTTTTAAAATTTTTATAGACAAGGCGTTAATAAACAAATAACAAGGGAGATATATTATTATGGAAACACTTACTTTTCTTTTTGAAAATACAGGAAATATTGTAAGCCTTATTGTCCTTATAATGATGGTTTTTGGTAAGCTTTTTAAAATCCCAGGGTTTTTTAAAGACATTAAGCAGTTAAGGAAGGATGTTAACAATTTAATGGATGTTGTTAAAAAAATAATTCCACAGTTGCCTCAAAACAAAGCCAATAAAATATTAAATGTTGACATGCTTTTTAAAACAGAATCCCCTAAAAAAATAACAGAAAAAGGTTGGGATTTTATAAAGAAAAATAATATAGATAAGTTTGTTTTTAGAGTGTTCTCTTTTAAAAACAGAGGTTGAAGATACAGATCCTTCTAAAATCTATATTAAATGCATGAATTGGGTAAAGACTAATCAAGATGGTAAGAATAAAATAATTGAATTAGTTTATAAAAATGATATTTCAAAAGAAGATAGCGAGATTCTTTTAGCTTTAGCTATTCATGATGCAATTTTAAGAAAAAATAAAAGTTAAAGTAGGTGGGGAGGGTGTCCTCGGGAAAGTAGTTTTGAGCTTGTATATGTCTCAAAATGAGACACTTTGAGAACTAATTTAAAATAATTTACATTTTTTTTTGAGCGGAGTGATTGTATAAAGAAAAGTCGCTCAAACTACTAATGGCTGGGTTTTTGTCCTGCCACGGGGTGTGATAAAAATTGTCGCTGTTTAAAACTTAGCCACTAGTCCAGATTATTTTAAAAAAAAATTAGCTTCATTTTAGACTAATAAATAGAATGCACCCTTTATGGCGGGATGAAGATACAGCTGTTATTGTTTGTATGGTAATTTTATTATTCATCACAACAGTTTTTATGTACAACAATTCTTGCTATTTCTTCTTCTTGATTTATTAAAAAAACTAGTTGCCAAGTATTAGTATCTGTATTATCTACACCTCCAATAATATAAGTTGGAATAATGTCAGTAAAATAGTGTCCAGTAAAATCACCAAATAATTTTCGTATTTCTAATGTATCTTTACCAATAAATTGATTTTGCTTTTTTAAAATATCACAAGCCATAGTAGCTCTTAAAGCTTCGTTATCTTCTGCTGATTTAAATTTATTTATATCTAACTTCGAATAACCCCAATGCTCGCATACTTTTTGTATATCCATTATTTCTCCATACCAAAAATGATAACCATCATATTGTATTTTTTTATAAAGCACAAAACCTATTAGTATTGTTAATAATATTATTATAAAAATAATAAATTTTAATTTCTTCATTTATTTTCTCCTTGTTGCTCCTTTTATATGGGTCATGGCAACTTAAGCCTTACATGATAAGGTAATTAAAGGTTGCTGGTATCTACACGGCTTGTGACTGTTCGCATGACTGTCACTTTAATAAGCCCGGGGTAAGAACACTCTTCTTCAATTTTTTGAGCGATTTTTTTGCTCAAATCTAAAGCAGCCCTATCATCTATTTGTTTGCTGTCCACAATAACCCTAATCTCTCTTCCCGCACTCATAATGTAAGTATCTTTTACCCCCTTAAAACTACGACCAATTTTTTCTAAAGTTAGTACTTTTTGGTTGTAAGAATCTACCGTAGACCTTCTAGCCCCAGGCCTTGCCCCCGATAAAGCATCCGCTGCTATCACTAAAAAGTCTAATGGATTTTCCGGACTTACATCATAATGGTGAGCTCTTACCGCATGCACAATGTGTTCCGGCTCTTTCCATTTTTGAATAAAATCAGCCCCAATAACCGCATGCCCCCCCTCCTTAGAATAATCAATCGCTTTGCCAATATCATGCAACATACCAGCCCTCCGAGCCGTCATAACATCTTCTGCCATTTCTGCATAAAGCATACCACATAACCAACCCACCTCTAAACAATGAAAGTACTGGTTTTGTGCAAATGAATACCGATACCTTAAAGCCCCCATTAAGTTTTTAACCTCTGAGTGAATATCGCGTAAAGCTAATGCTTGTACAATACGCTCTCCATCATGGTGGATTTGTTGAAATAACTGTCTTTTTGCCTCTTGCACTAATCTTTTTATATCACTTTCTTTAAAATATCTTTTATTTGCAATGGCTTGTAAAACACTGCGACCTAACTCTTTTCTAACAGGGTCAATACCAAATACCGTCATACTGGGTTCTTTATCACTTACTTTTATATCTACACCACATTCTTTTTCTATTTGTTTTATAATAGCTTGGTCTTTATCCAACAAATTGTTAAAACTTTTTTTATTAGAGAATAATATATTTTTAATACCCCTTTCCGGGCAATAGGCTTGTAAAAAACGAGATAAAACTCGATCTAAAATCGCATGAGTATAAGTATTTAAATTTTGCTTAAAATTTTCTTCATTTTTAGTAATCCAATTAATTGTTTGGGTTTTTATTTTGTTTATTTGCTCTTCTTTATAAGCTGCTTTTATTTGAGCTTGATCAATAGAAAACTTTTGTTGCAGATGTTTTATAAAATCTTGTTTTTTCTCTTTAATAAAAGTTTTTACTCTTATGAGTTTTTGTGTTTGATCTTTGATACTACTAGATAGTGATTGTAACTCGTATGTTTTTTTATTTTTTCCGCTTTCCAGCATGTGACAGTGCAGTTTTTGTTTGTGTAAGTATTGATCTATTTCTTTTTGAAGTTTTCTTCTAGTGCGGAAAAATAATTCTTGATCTTGATACCTTTGGCGAGAATTATGTGTTTTGTATTTTTCTTCTATAGCTATGTTGCGAGTTTCTTGGCTTTCTTGGCTATCTTTTGCTTGTTGAACAATATCCAAAGCTGTAAGCTTTGCCCTTTTGATTTTTTGGTTTTTTAAAAAATACTCTACTAAAATCGATAGCCCCACTCCCGTAAAAGCTCCTATCCCTAACCCGGCTATTAATAAACTATTCATTACTAGTTATACTACCATAAAAAACTCATTCTTCAAAAAAAAACACTTAAACATTAAATTTAAAAAGCAACACATCCCCATCTTGAACCACATAATTTCTGCCCTCTAAACGGTACAAACCCTGGGCTTTTAAAGCTTTTTCTGTTCGGAATTTTTGTATATCTTTAAAAGCATACACTTCAGCCTTAATAAAGCCTTTTTCAAAATCGCTGTGGATTTTACCCCCAGCCTTTGGTGCTGTGGTGCTTTTTTTAATAGTCCAAGCCCTGCTTTCTTTAACTCCTGCTGTAAAAAAAGTAATGAGATCTAATAACTGATAAGCTTTTTTAACCAATATATTAAAGCTTGAAGAAGTGGTGGTGTTTTGAGCTTTATCAGCCATGAAAGGTGGTGTGTTTATTGGTTTTTCCATATTAATAGTAAGTGTGTTGCTATATTTTTGCTCCACTAAGGCTTGGCTTTGAGATTCATTTTGACAGATATTGCATACATATAAAACAGGCTTAGCTGTTAGTAATTGTAGGTTTTGAAAATACATACTTTCTTCAATTGTGGGAATATATTTGATAGCAGGTTGTTCTTTTTCTAATAGAAAACACTTTAATTTTTCTATCAATAATAGTTCTTTATCAATATCTTTAAGAGATTTACCTTTAGCAATTTTTTTTAATTTTTCTTGTTTTTTGTCTAAAGATTCAATATCAGCTAAAAGTAATTCTGTCTCTATGAGTTGTATATCTCTTAAAGGGTCCACATTGCCTTGGGTGTGAGCAATGCTTTCTTTATGAAAACAACGCACAACATGAAGCAGGGCATCTACACTCCTAATATGACTTAAAAATTTATTACCTAACCCCTCCCCCTTATGAGCCCCCGGTATCAACCCTGCAATATCTACTAACTCTAAACTAACCGGTATTTTTTTAGCCGAGCCAAAAATTGTGGCTAATTCGTCTAACCGACTGTCTGGTACCACCACCCTTCCGATATTGGGATTGACAGTACAAAAGGGGTAGTTTTGTGCAGAGGCATTTAATGCCGTTAAAGTGTTAAATAATGTGCTTTTTCCAACATTAGGGAGTCCAATAATACCAATGTTCATAATGGTTAAATAAAATTACCGTTTGGTAAATTGAGAGCTTTTTCTGGCTTTGTGTCGCCCGGGTTTTTTGCGTTCCACCATGCGAGAATCTCTTGTCAATAAACCTTCTTTTTTTAAAGCCCCTCGATGTTCAGCCTGATACTCTATTAATGCACGAGCTAAACCATGACGAATAGCCTCCGCCTGACCCGTTATACCCCCACCTTTAACAGTGATATAAACATCTACTGACTTCTCCTCATTAACACATGATAAAGGATAAAACGCTGCAACCCTTTTAGATATATAAGGTAAAAATGTTTTGGGCTTTTTACCGTTAATGGTAATGTTACCCTCCCCGGGTTTTAAAAATACTCGGGCTGTGGCAGTTTTTCTTCTGCCTGTACTATAAAATGTTTTCACTTTTCACCTGCTTTGACTGATGTTGGATGAGTGGTATTTGTTTTGTGACTCATAACCCCTGTATGAGCTATGGGCTTTTGTGCCTTGTGAGGGTGATTGCCATCTTCGTAAATTTTGAGCTTTTTTATAAGCTTATCTCGTAATTTGTTTTTAGGGAGCATGCCGTACACGGCTTTTTGAATAAGTTTGACCCCCGATAAGTCCTTTGCTGTTTTGGTTTTAAGAGAGCCAAAAAAACCAGAATGTGAAAAATACTTCTTATTAGAAAATTTACGACCCGTAAGCCCGACATGTTTTGCATTGATGACGACCACAAAATCCCCCGTATCTACATGAGGTGTGAATTCAGGCTTATGCTTACCCCTTAAAAGAATAGCACATTGTGTGGCTAACCTGCCTAAAGGGCGTTTTGTGGCATCTACTAATAACCAATTTCTTTTTTCTGGGTTAAAAACAGCACTTTGTGTTTTCATAATGTTAGTGTTTTAAATTTTTTGGCACTTTTTGTCAATATCTTTTGGATAAAAAACCTTATGTAAATAAAGCCCACAAGCAGGAGCGGTAGTTAAACTAGCCTTTCGGTTTTTAGCTAAAAAAATATCTTCCCATTTTTGCATTATCTGCTTGGCTACATAGCCCTTATCTAAATATCTAAGCAAGGCTAACTGTGTTCCAACCAGATTGCGTATCATCTGCTTTAAAAAACCCTCCCCCCGAATGTAAAACACCAACTTACTTTCAGAAGGTTTAAGCCAATAAGCTTTATACACCTTACGCACAGTATGAGCTACAGGAGTGCCTGTATTTTGAAAGCTTTTAAAATCTTTCTTACCTTTAATAAAAGCACTCATTTGTTGAAGCAAGGGATAATGTATTTTATAAGGGTACCAATAAACCTGCCCCAAACGAAACACACTGGGTAAAGCACTATTTAATACGCAATAAATATAACTTTTAGAATGGCAAGATTTTTGAGCATGAAAAGCAACGGGAGCTGTATAAACTTTTTTAATACGGATCGTTTTTGGCAAATAAGCATTTAATGCTTTTTGAATGTTTAAAGATTTCACACTTTTTGGCTTATTAAAATGAGCTACCTGACCTATGGCATGTGTGCCTGAATCCGTACGCCCTGCTCCTATGATAGATAATGGCTCTTTAAAAACTTGAGCTAAAGCTTTTTCTAACTCTCCTTGAATGGTGGGAGTACTAGGTTGTTTTTGCCAACCTTGATAAGGCTTGCCATTATAAGTGATTAAAAGCCGGATTTTCATTTAAAGCTTTTTTGCTTTTTTTGAGTTTATTTTATAGATGAAAATACACCCCTAAACTCCAAACATACCATAAGTAAGGACCTTGAGGTCTAATACCACTTATAGGATGAGCGAAATAAGCCTTCGCTATAGCCCCCATATCTTGCAACCCATACTCGTCAGGTAAAGTATAATTTAAAGAAGATTTAAATAAACCAAAACTTATTTTTACCCCCGTACTCCAATAAGCCATAGGTTTTGACCACTCACTTAATTGAATATTCCATATACTGTAACCACCAGATATAAAAGGGACTATATAAGGAAGATATACATTGCTAATACTATAAATAAGCCCAAAACTTATGGGTATAATAAGAGGGCTGGCATTATTATATTGCATGGTTATTCCTGTTTGAGCTTCATATCCCAATTTTACTGTACTTATAAAATGGACTACATTGTGTTGGTAATGAAGCTGTGCGAATTTTCTATTAAAAAAATCGTTTGAATCTTGATTGTGTACAATGATAGATGCATTTTCTTTTTGGTAACTGCGAGCAAAAGAGGCAGATAAATGATTTTCGTAGCTTACACGAAACCCTGTAAAAAGCTCTTTGTTAACTTGAGTATGAGCTACTAAAGGTAAAAAACTAATACCCGCTAGTACAACACTATAATAGATGCTTTTTTGTAATATCCGGTGATATTGCAAAGTGTGCCTGCCCCATAAATATTTAAACTTTTTTAAAAGATTCATTATCTTTTATTTGTCCCTTTTATTGGGCTATCTGTCAACAAAATTTGTTCTGCTATTTGTATGGCGTTAAGAGCAGCCCCTTTTCTTAAATTATCAGCTGCAATCCACATGTTCCAACCGGTGTCTTTTATAGGATTCAAAGAGCGGATCCTTCCCACATACACATCATCCCAGCCATCTACAAAACGGGTTTGCGGAAGAGCTTGTTTTTTAACCACCTGCAAGCCTTTTTGCCGGGCTAAAGCTTGGATAATGTCTTTTTTTTCTACTGGTTTTTTTAATACCACCCATAATGCCTCGCAATGCCCATTAAAAGTAGGCACTCTAACAGAAGTGGCACTGATTTTTAAATCAGGAAGGTTTAGGATTTTTTTTGTCTCATTCATCATCTTGTTTTCTTCTACACAAAAGCCATTATCTTCTAATTCGCCAATTTGTGGAATGCAATTAAAAGCATAGCCGTTAACTCTTTCTTCTACATCATCGTCTTCGGTATTATTTTCTTGGTTTTCTGTGAGTATCCTTAAAGAATCTGCTTTTAACTGCTCTATAGCTTTTTTACCCGCCCCACTTATTGATTGATAAGAAGAAACAACCACAGATTCTATTCCAAAGTGGCGGTGTAAAGGGTAAAGCGTTAAAGCTAATTGAATGGTTGAGCAATTAGGATTTGCTACAATCGTGGCTGATTTTTGCTTTACAGAAGAAATGTTAATCTCTGGCACAACTAATGGCACTTCTTCTTCCATGCGAAAAGCAGAAGAATTATCAATAACTAAAGCTCCAGCACTTTGTGCCACTCCTGCCCATTGGCGACTTACCATACCCCCTGCTGAAAAAAACACTAAATCCAACCCCTTAAAGCTGTTTTTGTTCACAGGCTCTAAAGCAAGATTTTCCCCACGAAAAGCTAAACTTTTGTCTCTACTGCTACTACTTGCAAATAGCTTTAAAGAGCTTAAAGGAAAATTCCTTTCTTGCATAAGTTGCAAAAAAGTCTGCCCCACCACTCCACTAGCACCCACAATGGCTACTTTCATAACTCTACCGGCTTTAAAGAGCTTTTAAACAATCGTCAATATTCTTTTTGAAAATTGTGGAATATATTTGTTGCAATGCGTCTTTAATAAGAAAAATACTTAACATTTTTCTCATTTTTATAAAAGATTTTGCCCATTTTTAGTACAATTTGTGGTAACATTATTAAAAGTAAGGGCTTAATCATAGTGGTTAAGCACTTTTTTAAACATTTTTAACATTTATTAACAAGGAGAAATATTGTGAAAACTAAATTATTATTACTCATTGTATTGGTTGGGTCATGTTTTGGTTGTGGTTCTGATTTTTTTGCAAAGCTGATTGCAGATCATCCAGAAATTGTTACGGAATCTATTAAGAAAAATCCTAAAGCCTATATGGAAGCATTATCTTATGCACAACAACAATATATGCAAAAAAAACAAGAAGAAAGAGCTAAAAACGAGTTAGCTAAAAGAGAAGAGGAATTTAAAAATCCTAAAAAACCTTCTACTCCCAGTAACCGGGTTTATTTTGGGAAGAAAAATGCTCCTATCACCATAGTAGAGTATTCTGATTTTCAGTGTGGTTATTGTGCCAGAGCTATGGAGACTATGAAGCAGGTGTTAAAAAACTATCCGGATAAAGTACGGGTACTTTATAAACATTTTGCCATTAAAGGGTCTACTTCTATGTTAGCAGGTAAGTACTATGAAGCCATTGGTAGGCAGTCTGCTAAAAAAGCTCAAGCTTTTCATGATGGGATTTTTGAAAAACAACGGGAACTTCACTCTGAAGGGGAGGCTTTTTTAAAAAAAATGGTGCAATCGGTAAAAGTGGATAAAGTTCAGCTGGAAAAAGACCTTAAACAAGTAGGTGATGTCGTTAAAGCTGATCAAAAAGAGGCTATTAAGTTTGGTTTTTCTGGTACTCCAGGGTTTTTAGTGGGAGGTATTACTGTACCGGGGGCTGTGCCTTATTCTCACTTTAAAAGTATTTTAGATAGGTTATTGAATAAAAAATCACAAGGTCAAGATAAGGCAACTAAATAAGTTAGTAATGTCCTCATATTTGAAGCCTGTAAAAAAACCGGAGTGGTTGAAGGTACCACTTCCGAGTAGCGAGAAGTATTTTCAAATTCGTAAGCTTTTAAAATCTTTGAACTTAGTCACCGTATGCCAAGAGGCAAGTTGCCCCAATATAGCAGAATGCTGGGGAGGAGGTACGGCGACTTTAATGCTCATGGGGGATGTATGTACTAGAGGATGCAGATTTTGCAATGTAAAAACTGGCAATCCGAAAGGACTCTTAGACGCAGAAGAACCTCTCAAAGTGGCACAAGCTATTTCTAAAATGAACTTAGACTATGTAGTTTTAACCTCTGTGGATAGAGACGACTTACCAGATGAAGGGGCAGGGCATTTTGCAGAAACTATTTATCAATTAAAAACTCATGCCCCTCATATATTAGTAGAAGTGCTTACTCCGGATTTTAAAGCTAAAATAGAGCTTTTAAAAAAAGTGCTGTATGCAAAGCCAGATGTGTTTGCTCATAATGTAGAAACTGTTGAGCGTCTGACCCCTAAAGTGCGAGACCCACGGGCCACTTACCAGCAATCATTACAAGTATTGGCAATAGCTAAAAAACTCCAAAGCTCTATTTACACAAAAAGCTCTATTATGTTGGGTTTAGGGGAAAAAGATCATGAGGTGGAAGATACTTTAAAAGATTTACGAGAGGTTAATTGCGATATTGTGACTTTTGGTCAGTACTTGCGTCCGCAAAAACGCCATCTACCTGTGGAGGCTTATGTTACACCTCAAAAATTTGCAGAATGGAAAGATCGAGCCTTAAATATGGGCTTTTTATATGTTGCGAGTGGCCCTTTAGTGCGAAGCTCCTACCGAGCAGGAGAGCTTTTTATTAAAGGTTTAAAACAAAAAACTTTAAAATTGAATAATCGGTTAGGTCATACTCTTACACAATAATAGCTTTTGACATAAGACCATAAAATGGTAAGGTGAGCCTTATGAATGCTGACAAAGTGCTTTTGCCGGAATTAGGCGAAGGGGTTACAGAAGGGGAATTGGTGAAGTGGCTGGTGTCAGTAAATGATACCATAAAACCGGATCAAGTTTTAGCAGAAGTGATGACAGATAAAGCCTCTATGGAAGTGCCTTCTCCTGTATCGGGGGTGGTGCAATCCCTTTTGGTAAAAGAAGGACAGATGGTGCCAGTCGGTCAACCTTTACTTACTTTACAAAATAATAAAACACAAAGTCACCAACCACAAAAACCAGTACCTGTTAAATCTTCTACAATGGTTAGTACTTCGCCTGTTGTTACTACCTCTATTGCAACATCGCAAACAACACCGCAAGAGTTACCTTCTACTAAAGATGATGTGCTTTGTTCCCCTGTTACTCGTCATTTAGCCACTGAATTAGATGTGGATATAACTTACATTCAAGGTACGGGTCCCAAAAATCGTGTCACTAAAGCAGATGTCATAAACTTTTTCAAAAAAACAGGCGACTTTTCTCAAAACTCTAAAGCCTTTTCACCTCCACTTAGTGAACCAATAAAACCTTTTAACTTAAAAGATAGTCAGAATTTAAAAGATAGTACAACTTATATCCCCTTAAAAGGTATTCGGAAAAAAATTGCTGAGCGTATGCAATTTGCAAAAAGAAATATCCCTCATTTTACCCTTTTGGAATCAGCTAATTTAGAACCCTTAGATGATATGAAAAAGTCAGCACAAATCAGATTCAAAGATGTAAAAATCACTTACCTTTGTTTTGTGATGAAGGCACTTTTACATACTGCTAAAAAATTTCCTGAACTCAATGCTAGTATAGAAGAAAATAACATTGTTTTAAAAAACTATTATAATTTTGGTTTTGCCGTAGATACTCCTAAAGGTTTGTTAGTACCAGTGGTACATGCTGTGGACAAAAAAAATATTAAAGAATTAGCTTTTGCTTTACAAACTCTTGCGGTTAAAGCGAGAGATGGAAGCATTAAATTAGAAGATATGCAAGAAGGCACTGCCACTATTACTAATATCGGAAGTTTAGGAGGGCATTCTGCCACCCCTATTATCAACCCTCCGGAGACGGCTATTTTAGGAATGTATCGTTCTTTTATAAAACCTAATTGGGATGGTGCTTGTTTTAAGCCTCAAAAGACTATGAATTTTTCTCTTACCTGTGACCACCGCTTAATTGATGGTGCCTTGTCTGCAAAAGCTTTGAGATTTTTTGTAGATAAAATAGAAAATCCATTAGATCTTTTTATTTAGATTTATTAACTGGAAGAGATTTTTTTGTTGCCGTTGTTGCAATAGCAATTTTTTGTAATCCCCCAGCTTGTGTGGCATTGATGATGGCAATCACCCTGCCATGTAAAATATTTTTATCAGCAGATATAATGGCATAGCTGTTTGCTGAAAGCTTACGCTTTTTAAGTACTTGCGTAAGTTGCTTTAAACTCACTACTTTACCCTCCAGCAAAATCTTGCCACTTGCTTCTACAATAATATTCACTTTAGATGCTGTAATATTTTGAGCATGACTTGCTGTAGGTAATTGTATAGAAAAACCAGCTTTAATTAATAAAGGAGTAGTGACCATAAAGATAATCAACAGCACTAATATAATATCTACAAAAGGGATGATGTTGATTTCTGCAATGGGTGGGTTTTCTTCGTTTAAGTGGTGTTGTTGTGAGGGCATAAAGTATTTATCCTTGAATTTTAGAGTGATTTTTGCAGTTTTTAGCAAAACAAAGAGCTGATGATTTCATCGATTCCATATTATTAATGATCATTCGCCACTTTTTTTGCAAATAATTGTAAGCCGTAATAGCAGGAATAGCCACAATAAGCCCTATGGCAGTAGCCACTAAGGCTTTAGAAATACCCACCATCACCACATCCACAGACGCTTCCAAAGAGCCTAAAGCTTTAAACGATTCCATAACCCCAAAAATAGTACCTAACAAACCTAAAAAAGGAGCATTAGAACCTAAAGTTGCTAAAAAACCTAAACGCCCTTCTAATTTGATTTTTTGATTCAATATATAAGCATTTAGTAATTCTTCTAATCCATTGACGCTTTTACTGATTACACAGTCCCATGCTTGCCGTAACACTCCACCCATTGGGAGTAAGGCATATTTATCGTAGATTAATTTCATGTGGGCATTTCTGCCACTTTCTAAAGCAGCTACCATCTCTGATAAAATGAGAGTTGATTCGTCTAAAGCTTTTTTTAAGAAAAAAAACCGCTCCATCATAACCGCTATGGATAACACACTTAATAGGATGAGAAACCATAAAATGACCTCATGGGCTATAGATGAGTATGCAAAAAATTGTTCTGTTAACAAAATATCCTCCCTTTTTGAAGAAAAATCTTAAAGCTTCTAAAAGCTATGTGTTTTAAATAATCCCAAACAAAGTAAATTATAACTTGCTTTATGGTGTTAAGTATATACATTTTATTATTTGAGCAATGAAATTTGTATTTTTAAAAAGATGCTTTTTAGTGTGTTTATTATGCCCTTTTTTACTAACAGCTAAGTTAGTGGAAAAAACTATGGCAGTAGTAGAAGGGGAAATGATATCCCTATTAGATGTAAAAGAAGCTCAACGCTTATGGCGTAAAGGCTTTTTTAAGCACTCGATTTTAAAAGAATTGTTCACAAATAAGCAATTCCAAAAACAACCTCAAGCTTTAGATTATCTTATTTATCAAGCTTTGTTGGATATTACCGCTCAAGAGATGAAGCTTAAAGTCCCCTCCGCACAATTACAACAAGAGTTAAACCAAAGGCGAAAGTCTCGTCGTTTATCTAAAAAAGCTTTTAGTAGCTTATTAGTGCGAAATGGGTTCACCTCTGCCAGCTATAAAGATTTTATCAAAAAAAGTCTTTTAAGAAAAATGGTGGTTCAAAGAAAAATATTAGAAAAAATTAGAATCTCAGACCATGACTTAAATGAGTATGCCACTCGTACGCAAAAAAAAGCTTTATTTAGCTCTTACCAATACGAGTTAGGAGCTTTGTTTTTCCCCCCTACCAAAAAAGGTGAAAAACAAGCGTACAAAGCCTACCAAATGTTTAAAACAAATGTGTCTCAATTTGACAGCTATCAACCAAGTATCAAATCAGTTAAAAGAAAGCATATTGCCAAACAAACTTTAAAGGCACTGCATCCTCTTATTCGTAATGCCGTAAAAACACTTTCTGTTGGACAGTACGGTCGCCCACTATTTATACCCGGTGTGGGGTATCATATTTTTAAAGTGTTGTGGAAAACCCCTATTATTCAAAACAAAAAAAGACAAAAAAAACTGTACGAACAACTTTATAAACAATTATTTAAACAAGAACTAAAAGCTTGGTTAGAAAGAAGAAAAACTAAAGTTTTTGTTCGCATAAGTGTATGAAACAAGTACATATTACTACAGGAGACCCTAATGGTATTGGCTTAGAAGTTACTTGTAAAGCTTTAGCACAATTAGGAGTTATATCAGGTGTTCAATTTGTTTTGTGGAGAGATAAAAAACACCCCTCACCTTATTTAAAGCATCTTAAAAGTTTTAAAATAAAGGCATTAAATAACTTTCACTTATTAAAAAATAGCACCATAAAAAATAACCCTTTCAAAAAATATCATATACTAGATATAGCTTGTAGTTTAAACCCTACGCAGTGGGTGGTGCAAGCAACAAAGCTTTGCCTTGCGGATCCGATGCATCAAGTATTAGTCACAGCACCTTTATCTAAAACACAAATAAAAAAAGATGGTTTTTCGCACAAAGGGCATACCCCCTTGCTACAAAAATTAGCTAAAAACCCCGTGTTTATGACTTTTTTAGGAAAGTATTTTAATGTAGTTCTTTTAACAGGGCACATTCCTTTAAAAAAAGTTAAGTGGACTAATAAGTTATTAGATGATTGTATTAAAAGGTGTTTGACATTAGGTGCTTCTTTATCAAAGAATAAAAAAACATCACGCAATAAAAAAATAGCCATTTTAGGTTTGAACCCTCATGCTGGCGAAGAGGGGCTATTAGGTATTGAGGATTTAGCACTGAGTGCTTATTTAAAAAAATGGAAAAGTAAAGTAACAGGACCTTTAGTACCCGACACGGCTTTTTTAAAAAATAACTGGAGCAAGTACTCTTTGTATGTATGTTTGTACCATGATCAAGGCTTAATTCCTTTTAAAATGATTCATGCAAGAGATAGTTTCCAATTAAGCTTGGGCTTACCTTTTATGAGAACAAGTGTCAGCCACGGCACAGCCCAAGATATTGCTGGCAAAAATAAAGCAGATGCTACATCTATGAAAAAAGCACTCTTATGGGCTGTGCAAAAAAAGCCTCTGGTTTAAAATGGAGTTCATAGTTTTGATGCAATATAGTGATAGCATTTTTAGAAAAAACGATATTCGGGGAGTGCTAAATAAAGATTTTGACACTCATTTTGCGACACTTTTAGGCAAAGCTTTTGCAACCTTTATTTTTAACAAATTATCACTTAAAAACCAAAAAAAACCTGTGTGTGTGGCAGTAGGTTACGATAGTAGGCTTAGTTCCCCAAAGCTTGCAACAGATCTTGCTCAAGGGTTAAGGGCAAGTGGTGTGGAAGTTAAGTTTTTAGGTCTTTGTTCCACACCTTGTCTTTTTTTTGCTCATTATTATTATTCTACTCGTTGTTTGAATATTCAAGCAAGTGTTATGGTGACAGCCAGTCATAATCCAGCTTGCTTTAACGGGTTTAAGTTTGCGTTTAATAAAGAAACTTTAAGTGGTGTTCAAATTTTACAATTAAAAAAGATTTTGCAAAAAAAAGATTTTGTAAAATCAGTTAAAAATAAAAAACCCATAGTGCCTTTGAATGTTACAAAAGCTTATAGTGATTTTATGAAAAAACATTTTGCTGATTTACATAACACAAGATGGAAAAAAGATAGGGTCGTGATAGATTGTGGTAATGGTTCAGGGGGTAGGATAGCTCAAACAGTATTTAAGGCTTTAAACTTAAAAGCTTTTTGGCTTTATGCCAAGCCTGATGGCAACTTTCCTCATCATCATCCCGATCCGGGTATAGAAGATAATTTACGGGTTTTGCAAAAAAAGGTGTTACAAAAAAAAGCTGTTTGTGGCATAGCTTTAGACGGAGATGCCGACCGTTTGGTAGTGGTAGATAATAAAGGGCGTATTCTTTATGGTGATGAGTTAATGTCTATTTTTATTTCTCATCTAACACATAAAAATAAGACAAATCAGAAACAGATAGTTACAGCAGATGTTAAATGTGCCCCATGGTTTTACGATTTTTTAAAAAAGCATAAGTTTCAGCCTGTTATGGGGAAGTCAGGGCATAGTTTAATTAGAAAAAAAACTCTACAAACAAAATCTGTATTTGGAGGGGAGTTAAGCGGACATTTGTTTTTTTGTGATGAGGGTTATTTATTAGATGATGGGCTTTATGGTATTTTAAGGCTTATGCGTATTTTAAAAAAACCAGGCTCACAAATTGCTGATTTGCTAAAAAAAACCTTACCTAAAAACAAAGAAGTGCATACTTTTGAAATACAAAAACCCATTGTTAGCCCAAGGCAAGCTACCAAAGGGCTTAAGAGGTTAAAAAATTACTATCAAAATCTAGATGATGTTTGTGTGGATTTAGTAGACGGTGTGCGAGTAAGACTTGCCAGTGGAGCTTGGGGTTTGGCACGGGTCTCTAATACGCAAAGTATTTTTACTTTGCGTTTTGGTGCTACTAACAAAAAAGCTCTTTTACAAATTAAAGAAAAATTTTATCACTTACTTTTTTTAGCATAATTTAAAAACACTTACTTGACTTTATAGTGAGTTGTTTTGTAAAAAGCATATAAGATGAGTTTTGATCATAATGCTTTAGAAAATAAGTGGCAAAAAAAGTGGGCAGATAGCAAGTGCTTCCATGTAAAAGTGGATCATAGCCTGCCTAAATTCTATGCTTTAAGTATGTTCCCTTATCCTTCTGGTTCGGGTTTGCATATTGGTCATTTAGCGTCTTACACACCAACAGAGATTATGGCTCGTTATAAAAGGGCTCAAGGTTTTAATGTACTGCACCCTATGGGTTACGATGCTTTTGGTTTGCCTGCAGAACAGTACGCTATTCGAACAGGTATCCATCCATCGGTTATTACAGAGCAGGCTATTGATAATTTTAGACGGCAATTAAAATCTTTTGGTTATAGTTTTGATTGGGATAGAGAGTTTTCTACCTGCCAGCCGGATTTTTATAAATGGACACAATGGATATTTATTAAGTTTTTAAAAAAAAAATTAGCTTATCAGAAAAAAACCCCTGTTAATTGGTGTCCTGCTTTAAGAACTATCTTAGCTAACGAAGAAGTAGTGGACGGCAAAAGTGAAAGAGGGGGGCATCCTATTATCAAAAAGCCTGTTAAACAATGGTTACTAAAAATTACCCAGTATGCTGACAAACTTTTAAAAGGTTTGAGCCATTTAGATTGGCCTGCTCGTAGTTTAGAGATGCAAAAAAATTGGATTGGAAAAAGCCTTGGGGCTAAAGTGTTTTTCTCAATTAAAGATTCTAACAAAACGATAGAAGTTTTTACCACTCGCCCGGATACTTTATTTGGTGTGACTTTTATAGCCCTTTCCCCAGAACATGCTTTAACAAGTGTGATTGCAACTGATAAGTGTAAAGAGGCAGTACTTCAATATCAAACAAATGCTAAAAAATTATCAGATGTGGATAGGAAAACTGCCAAACTTAAAACAGGGGTATTCACAGGGGCTTATGCCATCCATCCTTTGACAAAAAAAGCACTTCCTATATGGGTAGCAGATTATGTTTTAATGGATTATGGTACAGGGGCTATTATGGCAGTACCAGCTCATGACGCACGGGATTTTGAATTTGCTAAAACTTTTAATTTACCTATTCAAGCTATTATGGAAAGTGAGAGTTTGCCTTTTACGGGCAATACAAAACATATTCATTCTGACTTTTTAAATGGCTTATCAGGAAGGGAAGCTATAGACAAAACCATTCAGAAATTAGAAGATACAAAGTGTGGTAAAAAGCAGGTGCAATATAAGTTAAAGGATTGGATTTTTTCTCGTCAAAGGTATTGGGGAGAGCCTTTTCCTTTAGTGCATTTTAAAAATAATGTGGAAGTGGTAAAAGATCGTGAACTACCTGTTAGTTTGCCAAAAACGGCACATTACAAACCATCGGAAAAAGGTGAACCTCCCTTAGAAAGACAAAAAGATTTTATTAACTATCAAGACCCTAAAACAGGTAGCAAAGGTAAAAGAGATAGTAACACAATGCCTGGGTATGCTGCGTCTTCTTGGTATTTTTTACGCTATACAGACCCTAAAAATGCTAAAGCTCCTTTTGACTTTGAAAAACAAAAATACTGGATGCCAGTGGATTTATATATAGGAGGGGCTGAGCATATCGTAGGGCATTTATTGTATGCTAGGTTTTGGCAACATTTTTTTTACGATTTAGGTTTGGTATCGCATAAAGAGCCTTTTTCTAAGCTCATTCATCAAGGTACTATTTTAGGCGAAGATGGTTTTAAAATGTCTAAATCGCGAGATAATACTGCCAACCCCGATGTGTTGAAGAAGCAATACGGGGCTGACACTATTCGTGTGTTTATTACTTTTTTAGGTCCTTTAGAAAAAGACAAACCTTGGTCATCTCAAGGTATAGAAGGTAGTAGGAGGTTTTTAGAAAGAGTGTGGCGACTTTGTTTTGACGAAAAAGGGAAGGTGTTACCTGTGTTTCAACAATCGCTGACAGAATCTTTTCTCACACTTTATAATCGTACTATTAAGAAGGTAACAGAAGATATTGAAAGTTTTAATTTTAACACAGCCATTAGTGCTATGATGATTTTAGTCAATGAGATGTATCGGAAAAACATAAGAGATCATCAAGTGTTAAAAACTTTAGCACAGTTGTTACAGCCTTTTGCTCCTCATATTGCAGAAGAAATATGGTCGGCTTTAGGGGGAGAGGGTTTTGTGTCTTTACAAAAATGGCCCAAGTGGGAGCTTTCAAAAAGCCCATTAAAAAAACGCATGATTGGTGTGCAAATAAATGGCAAAACAAAAGGGGCTTTTTTATATATTGAAGGGATGACGCAAAAGCAAGCTTTAGAGAGTGCTTTGCAAAAAAAAGCTGTGCAAAACAGTGTGAGAGGGAAAAAAGTTAAAAAAGTTATTTACAAACCCGGGCAAATTCTTAATATCATTGTATTATGACAACAAAGTGGACCATTCAAGATAGTGCAAAAGTGTACGGAGTGCCAGAGTGGGGTGCTGGGTACTTTTCTATCAATAAAAAAGGTCATATAGCCATTACTCCAAAAGGAATAAAAGGTCCTAGTGTAGATTTATATAAAATCATTACTGAAATGAAAAGGCAAAACACGCGTCTTCCTTTATTGGTGCGATTTCCTGATATTGCTCATTCTCAAATGAATAGGCTGACCCATTGTTTTGAAAAAGCTATTAAAGAATATGGTTATAAAGGTTGTTACCAAGGGGTGTTCCCGATTAAAGTCAATCAGCAAAACTATGTGGTGAATGATATTATCCGTGCCCCTAAACAACAAAGCTTTGGCTTAGAGGTAGGAAGCAAACCTGAGCTACTGATTGCTTTAGCTTTAGTTAATAGCTCAAAACGCATTATTATATGCAATGGCTTTAAAGATGAACAATATATTCAAACAGCTTTGCTATCTTCTAAAACAGGTCAAAAGATATTTATTGTAGTAGAAAGATTAGACGAGCTTTCTATTATTTTAAAAATAGCTAAGGCATTAAATACAAAAGCTCATATTGGTTTTCGGATTAAATTAAGCACACAAGGCGGGGGGAGATGGGTAGAAAGCTCTGGCTCAAGATCTAAATTTGGACTGACTGCCAGTGAGCTTGTACAGGGTGTGAAGCTGTTAGCAAAACACTCTGCCACAGATGCTTTAAAATTACTGCACTTTCACTTAGGTTCGCAAATTTCTGCCATCCACCCTATTAAGTTGGCTATCCGAGAGTCGGCTCGTATTTTAACAGAGTTACAAAAATGGCAAGTTAAAATTGAGTACTTAGATGTAGGTGGAGGTTTGGGTGTGGATTATGACGGCTCGGGAGCATCCGATTCTTCTACTAATTACAGTGCTCAAGAATATGCTAACGATATTGTGTATCACTTACAAAGCATTTGTGATGAAAATAAAACTCCTCATCCTCATATTATTTCAGAATCGGGTAGGTTTATTGTAGCACATAGCTCTTTACTTATTTTTAATATCACCACAGCTGGTAGAAAAGGGGATAAACTATCTTTCAGATCGGATTTTGTTATACCTAAAAACATACATTCTTGTGTAAAAGACTTATATGATATTTATAAAGGACTAAAAAATAACCCATTGAGTGAATCGTTTAACGATTTGATTGAAAAAAAGAAAGACATTCATCAGTTATTTTTATACGGAGTATTAGGGTTAAAAGAATTAGCTTTAGCAGAAAATATTTATTATGTTTCGGCTTATTGTTTAAAAGATCTCACACAAGGACAAGAAGATTATGAAGATATTTTTCAATTTTTAAGTTCAGAGCTTGCGGATATTTATTTTTCTAATTTTTCTGTGTTTCAGAGTTTGCCCGATTCGTGGGCTTTAAGCCATGTGTTCCCTGTACTACCCGTGCATCGTTTAAATGAGCAACCGACCATTCGAGCCAGATTAGTAGATATGACTTGCGATTCAGATGGTAAAATATCAGACTTTATGAACTACGAACAATGGAAAAATGAAAAATATCTTATGGTGCATGAGTTAAAAAAAGGAAATCCTTACTATATGGCAGTGTTTCTTACCGGAGCTTATCAAGAAATTTTGGGTGATATGCATAATTTGTTCGGAGATACCGATGCACTGCATATTTCTGTTGCTAAAAATGGTAAATATTGCGTGGAGCATCATGTAGAAGGCGATTGTGTGTATGATGTGTTAAAATATGTGGGTTACCATAAAAAAGAACTGATGGAAAAAATGCACCAAACAACAGAACAAGCCGTAGCAAAAGGTAAGCTCTCTCGTAAAGAAGCAGGTACCTTGCTGAAAAACTACTCTCAAGCTTTAACGGGATACACTTATCTATCTTAAAAATCGGTGAGCAAGGGGGGGGCTTAAAGGGGGCACATAAAGGGTGGCATAAAGGGGGGCATAAAAGAGGTGAGCAAGGTGGGTAAAAGTGGAGACATAAAAGAGGTATTAAGAGGGAGCAAAGGTGATAGTGGTAATAAAGGTGAACAACTAAAGAGGTAAAAAAATTATGGATATTGTTATTATTGGTTTATCGGTTTTATTTTTTTTAGGGCATTTTTTAAGTTGGTTTTTTATTAAAACTAAAATCCCTGATTTACTCATTTTAATTGTGCTAGGGTTTATTTTAGGTCCTGTGGGCTTTGGTGTTATTCAGCCAGAAGTGCATTTAGGGCAAGCAGGAGCTGTTTTATCTATTATCACTTTAATAGTGATACTTTATGAGGGAGGATTGCATTTAAGTGCTAAAGACTTAATACAATCTTCTTTACCAGCATTGTCGTTATCGTTATTAAGTTTTTTAAGTGTGTCTTTTTTAACAGCTTTTGTTTTATGGTCAGTGCTACCTCCACTGGTGGCTTTGTTAGTGGGTGTGGGGATAGGTAGTACTTCTTCGGCGATTGTGATTCCTATGGTGAAGCCTCTTTCTATTTCTGATAGTACAAAAACCGTACTTTCATTAGAGTCGGCTTTTACGGATGTTTTGACTATTGTGATTTTTTTAGGCTTATTGCAGTATTTGACTGCAGAAAATGCAGGTGTGGGAGGGTTTTTTATCAATTTAAGTTCTACTCCTGTTATGTCCGTAGGGGTGGGAGTATTATCAGGTATTGTTTGGGCTTTTTTACGAAAACGCACAGATGTTTCTAAACTTCCTTTTGCAGGCGAGGCGTCAGCTTTATTTACTTATGGGGTGCTAGAGTTTTTATCTCTTAACGGTGCCTTAGGTGTATTGGCTTTAGGTTTTACATTAGCTAATATTAATTTATTACCTGTATTTGTAAAAAACTTTTTAGAAGATAAGCCTGTTTCTACTGAAGAAATGTCTCTTTTAGGGTCAGTGACTTTTTTACTTCGTACTTTTTTCTTTATTTATTTAGGCTTGCTTATTCAAATTCAAAGTTGGTCTTCTGTGTTGTGGGCTATTTTATTAACATGTTTTATTTTTGCAACCCGGTATGTATGTATTCGTATCGTGTTTCGAAAATCAGATGTATCTTTTTTGTCAGCAGTTACAGCTGTTGCTATGGGACCCAGAGGTTTAGCTTGTGCCGTACTTGCTACTTTACCCTTGCAAAGTGGCTTACAAGAAGGGGAGTGGGTGCAAAACCTTATTTTTGCTGTCATCCCTTTATCTATTTTAATGACTTCTGTTTTTGTCTCTTTAGCAGAAAGAAATTGGTTTAAAGAAAAAGTACGTTTTTTGTTTAAAAACTATCCCGATCAGGTGTTTTCTGCTTCTGCTGAAGTATCAGATACTGGGAGTATTGGAGAAGTAAGTGCTAAGCCCTAGCTAATAACTGATCTAGTTTAGACTCTATGCTATTCATTCGGTTTTCTATGTTATCCATGCGTTTTTCTATATGATCCATTCTTCTTTCTATGTTATCCATGCGTTTTTCTATATGGTCCATACGCTTTTCTATATGATTCATTCGCTTTTCTAGTTGAGATTGATTTGCTTGTAGAATTTTTTGCCCCTTTTTTAACTCATCAACATCTTTTTTTACAGGGTATAAGAGGATGTTAAAAAGAAAGCCTAGGGCTGTAAAAACAGCACAAAAAGCTATTATAGCTGAAAATAAAGGCGTTATTGTAGTTAAAAAGTGAACTTTAGCGGTGCAGATTTAACTTCTGCTAGTTTTACAGATGCTGATTAATCTTTATAATTAATATGTGCCAAAGATTTTGCAGATGATGTGGAACTGGGGGGAGTTGAACCCCCGACCTTAGCACTGCCAGTGCTACGCTCTACCAACTAAGCTACAGCCCCATAAAAAGCTCTATAAAACAGCAGTTATAACACAGCAGTTATAACACGATTGGTTTTTCTCTTTCAATAAAAGTAATGACTAACTTTGGCATATTTTTTTATCACTCATCTTAAAATTTGCTTTTAGCTTTACATGTGGTTAATAAACCTCAAGTATTTGTTCACTTGCTTGTTAATATAAAAATATGTTACAAAAACTCTTAAAGATTTAAAAAAAAACCAACAAAATAAGAAAGGGTTGATAGGTTAGTGATTGTTTTTCTTATCTCTTTGCTTTATTGTGTATTGATTTTATCCATCACTTACTTTTTTATTTACACAAAAACAAAGTTTAGTATTGTAAAAATTATAGCTTTTGGGGCAGGCTTTTTATCTACATTAGTGGTATTGGAATTTTTGCCTCATGCATTTAGCACACATGTTCAGTGGTATTTTACTTTGTTACTGATTGCTAGTGGTTGGTGTATTAATGTGTTAGCCGAGCTATGGGTGTTGCCTAGAATGCGATTTTTAAACACACTTCTACCAGTAGAAAAACATGATTGCCACCAACATGATAGCACTCATGTGCATCATCACTTATTACCTTCATCTATGGGGTGTTCTGCTATGGGGTGTTTTATTTTATGTGCTTTTTTTGATGGTATTCGATTGAATTCTGGTTGGTTGATTGATTTTCATACAGCTATTCTTATTTGTATTGGGTTGCTTTTTCATTTATTGCCAGAAAGTATCACTATCATAGGGATAGGTTTGTCATCGGGATTTTCAAAAAAAACATTAAGTAATATTATTATTTTATTTTGTTTATCTTTTATGGCTGGTTCTTTAAGTTTTTTTGTTGCCTCTTATATTCCTATTTTGTCAGCTGTAACCATTGCCATAGCTAGTGGTTTGTTTATTTACATTTGTTCTGTCCATTTAATCCCTATAAGTATTAAATTAAAACAAATAAAATGGTTTTTAATAGGTGTGGTAACTTGTGTATTGTTAATCGTTAGTACTCACTGGATTTCACATGATTTAAATGTATAGCTTGATTAATCCCAAGTCATCCAATGAGGATTGATGATTCGTTTATTTTGTGCATTCAACCCTGTTATTGTTAAATGATCTTTAGCACTTAATTGAAAATCAAAAATATCAAAATTAGCTTTGGCATGTTTTCTATTGCTGGCTTTTGGAATAGCTACCACATTATCTTGCTCTATGAGCCACCTTAAGCTCACTTGCCCTGCCGTTTTACCATAACTACCACCTATTTTTTGCAAAATAGGTTCTTCAAACACTTTCCCTCTGGCTAAAGGAGAATAAGCCGTTAAAAACATGCCTTTTCGCTTAAGTATAAATTGTAATAACTGCTTTTGCTCTAAAAACGGATGATACTCCACTTGATTGCACACTAGATCTGGCAATATCGCACAAGCTGATTGTAATAACTTACTAGAAAAATTACTCACCCCGGCAAATAATATCTTGTGCTGTTCTTGTAAATAACGCATAGCAGATAAAGTTTCTTTCAAAGGGATACGGACATTAGGCCAGTGGATAAGCAATAAGTCCACATAATCGGTTTTAAGTTTTTTAAGGCTTTGCTCAACACTCTTTATCAAGTTATTTTGTTGCAAGCAATCGTGCCAAACTTTTGTAACAAGAAAAATATCTTTTCTATCTATTTTACTGGCAATAATAGCTTCTCCTACTGCCGATTCGTTATCATAAAGGGTGGCAGTATCAATATGTCGATAGCCTATTTCTAGGGCAGATCGCACGGCTGATACACAGTTTTTTCCTTTTATATATGCTGTACCAAAGCCTAGTTTTGGCACTTGTACTGCATTTTTTAGACGAAAGTATTGCATATATACAAAACAATTTTTTAATAAATGACAAAAATATTTTGCTTATTTTGTAAAGCCTTTTAATAATAAACTATATGAAGGTAGTATTTTGAAAGACGGAATTTATTTTGTCAACAAAGGATGAATATAGTTTGAAAACCATACAAACAAAAATAGGGTACTTATTAGTTATCGGCTATTGTGTAGCTATGCTTGGGGCATGTAGTCATCAAACGGTGCTTCCATCAGTAGATTTTGGTTCTTGTTTTATGAGCTACAAAAAAAAATCGGATTTAAGCCAGAAATTAGAACAATTAAAAAAGTCTATTAACTTAGATGATCCCAACCCCTCTATTATGGCAGTGGTTGGATGTATGAGCTATCAGATGGATCAGCATGAAGAAGCTAATAAATGGTTAAAAAAAGCTTATGACATAGCTAAAGATAAAAACAATGCTAAACACATAGCGGCTTCTGCTTTAGGTTTGATTTATTTAAAACAGCAACAAATCACTCTGATTGAACCTTACACAAATGCTGCTAAAAAACACCACTTAGGTCGGTGGATGCTTATTCTTTACCACATATTTAGTTACCGGACTTATAAAAATGCAGAACATTTACACTCTGCCATTAAATATATGAAGCATAAACATGTTGCAGAAGAATCCACTTCTGCTACCAATCGTATGTTAGATCAAATGAAGCTAATATACTCTATAGAACAAGCATGCGAAAATGACGAAATTCCAGATATTCCAGATACTGTAGAAACTACCAATACTCCAAAAGCTCTCAATACTGCTATTATTCCTGCTAATACTACTCCAGAACAAAAAACTACCACAACACTTGATGGGCAAAATACTGCTTCCACGATCGTAGCTTCTTCTTCTCCCCCACCACTTGCTTCTCCTGTTCAATGTAACAAAAGTAATTTAGAAGAAGAAAAAAACTACCTATTCAGCACCTCTTGGGGGTTTTTAACAGCCCTTTTAAAAGAACCACCTCTTTTTAACTATTAACTTGTAAGCTTTTTAGAAAATCACTTTTTTAAGTGTGAAATATCTTACCCGGATTTAATATAGCTTCTGGGTCAAAAATCTTTTTTATGGCCTTCATATAAGTAAGTTCGGCTTGAGAGCAAGAGTAATGTAAGTGATGCTTTTTCAATAACCCCACCCCATGTTCTGCTGAAATAGAACCATTATATTTTTTTACTACAGAAAATAAAATATCACTTAATTTATTACATTTTTCTAAAAATTGCTCTGGCGATTCTTCTTTTGGTTTAAGGATATTAATGTGTAAATTACCATCCCCTAAATGACCAAACCACACAACGCGAGAGGCAGGGTACTGTTTTTCTAAAGTGAGGGTTAAGTCTGATAGAAAATCCGGCACAGCAGATGGTTTAACTGATATGTCGTTTTTATAAGGCGAAAAAGCTGATAAGGCTTCGCTAATATGTTCTCTAAATGTCCATAATTCTTTGGCTTGTTGTGTGCTTTCACTCATTACTCCATCGGATATATAGTTTTTTTGTAGTGCTTCTTCAAATAATGTCATGGCTGTGTTTTTGTCGTTAGAGTCACACTCTAAAAGAACATAATAAGCACTATCTTTTAGAGGAAAAGTTAGAGCTGTCATTTTTCTCACTTGTTGAGCGGCAGAAAGAGTAAATACTTCAAACGCTCTTAGAGAAAGCTTTGTTTTCAGAAAAAGATATAGCTTCATTAAAGCTGATAAATGAGCAGTAGCTAGTAACAACACACAAGGAGAGCTTACAGGAGGTCGAATAAGTTTTAAAGTTACTTCCGTAATAAATCCTAATGTACCTTCTGACCCAATAAATAAATGCATCAGATCATACCCTGCAGTGTTTTTCACCAAACCCCTACCTAATGATAATGTATCACCTTTACCCGTAACAACTTTTAAACCTAAAACCCATTTTCTCATTGTGCCGTAACGGATAACATGGATACCACCAGCGTTGGTAGATGTATTACCTCCAATTTGACTAGAACCTTCAGAAGGAATGGATAGGGGAAAATAAAGTGATTTTTCTTTAGCTATTTGTTGCACAGTTTGTGTGACCACACCGGGTTGCACTCGCAAGCTACTTTCTATCTCATTAAACTCTAAAACTTCATTCATTTTATCAAAAGATACCACCACTTCATTTTTAGTAGCTGTAGCCCCTCCACTTAAACCTGTACGCCCTCCTGATGGGACTAATGCTTGCTTGTGTTTTAAGGCCCAACAAATAATATCTTCTACATTTTTTTGCGATTGAGGAAAAACAATACATTTGGCATGAGGAGGGTACAGTTTTAACCAATCTGTGCCGTAAATATTGAGTTTATCCTGCCCTGTAACAATTTGATTGTGAGATAAAAAATGTGTGAGCTGGTCTATACTATTTGACATACTTACTTTTTTAAACACAAAGTAAAAAGTAAGTCAAGAATAACCATTTTTACAGATAATTGGTACTTACAATATACTAAACAGTTATCATATACTGAAAAGGTAACACATATTTAAGGGTGGTAGACACAACGAAAGCCTACATCTAAACGACGCAGTTGATTTTCACTACGGGTCATGTCTGCAGAAAAAACACCAGCTGTTCTTAAATGTGCCCCTCCACGCAGTAAAGCACCTTTAAAACTATCCTTACTGGTTTGAATATGCCCTAAACCACCAAATAATCGTGTACGCTCTCTTGAGTTATAAATACTATAGTCTCTTTGAGGTCCAAATAAATTACGCAACTCTTGCGGTATTTGAGCCACATAACCTATGTAATCTACTGGCACAGATTGAATATTGTGTTGTACAATTTCCCATAAATTACCAGCAAAATCCCATATATATTCATTATTAAATAACTGATGTGATCGTTTGTGGAAATCCCACACACTTCGTTCATCATTCGTATCACTGTTAGATTTAGCACCACTGCCACTGTACCCAATATTCAGACGATTATTTGTAGTCACATCTATTGTATTGTTAGACCAGTTAGATGCTGTAAATTCAATATGCTTAGCAATAGATTGCCATTCATCGTTGTTTATTAAGTTGTAACCTGCTCCATTTTGTTTACAAAATTGAATGGCTGTTTCTTCGGTAATCAGGGTGATTAAATCTCCATCAGCTAAGGATTCTGCTTGAATAATACGATTAGCCCCAAAACGAGTAGGTTGACGGGTGCCTTTTCTGGTTTTGGCTTCGTACTTCATAACGCAAAATGCTTCATTATCAACATACTCTATTTCAGATACAGCAATGTAGTTGTCAGGGCATACAAAATAGTTTTGTACTTGTTGACATAACATATTACTGTTAGACGAACCTTGAGAAACAGCTACCTGAAATCGCTCCTTTTTGTTAATCAAACCACTAATATCAATGTACACTTCCCACTGTCCGCTACTGCAAATAGGATGTTGATTTAAAGGTGAACCTTCAATATTAATAAAAATCTCTGAGCGGTTTCTTTCACAAGTGCCTGATAACTTATAATTACTCACATTACGGTTATTAACTACTGGTAATTCATCAATAGTGACAGAGCTAGATTGAGAGCTACAAGCCACTCTATCAAAGTTACGAGATATAGGCAAAGCCCTCTCAGTGCAAGAAGAAAAACAAAACACCACCATGCACAACAAGCCACTCACAATGGCTGTTATTTTTGAAGAAGCTACTAAATAAAATTTTTGTGTCATAATAATGTAAATTTAAAGTTACAATACTTTTACTTACTTGTAATATCGGAAATATTAGAGAAAACTTTAAAAATTTTATATAAAAATTAAATTATTTTCTTTAAATAACAATTTATTTAAAGAATAAACAAAACAAAAGTCTGTAACAAACTAAAGCCTAGTTATTTATTAATAGAGATTGAAGGGGGTAGTTGTTTAGAAGTCCTTGCCCCTAGGGCTTTAATTTTATCTAATTTAGATACAATATTACCTTGTCCGGTATGTAATTTGCCTATAGCGTGGTCATAACTTTTCTGGGCATTGGTCAAGTTTTTACCTATTTGCTCTAAATCTGTTACAAACAATACAAATTTATCGTATAACTTACCACTTTCTGAAGCAATGTCTGAAGCATGGCGGTTTTGCTTTTCATGTCGCCATATTGATTCCACAACCTTTAAAGTAGCGGATAAAGAAATAGGGCTTACTAAAGCAATATTATGCTTCCAAGAGAATCTAAATAACTCTTTATCATTTTGAAAAGCTAAAGATAAAGCTCCTTCTATAGGGAAAAACATAAAAGTAAAATCAGGTGTATTAATATGGCTTGTTTGTGTATAGTCTTTTTCGCTTAATTGTTTGACATGAGTTTTAAGAGAGTTAATAAATAGTTTAAGGTTTTTTGTTTTTTCTTCTTTAGAATCTGTGGCGATGTATCTTTCATAATGAGTAAATGACACTTTAGAATCTATTACCAAATGTTTGTTGTCAGGTAAGTTAATAATAGTGTCTGGCTTTTGTTGTCTACCTTCAGCATCTTTAATGTTTAAACCTTTACCTTGGATGATGTAATGCTCCCCTTTGATAAGCCCTGAATTTTGTAAAATTGTTTCTAATATCATCTCGCCCCAATGCCCTTGTACTCGTATATCCCCTTTAAGGGCTTGAGTAAGGTGGCTGGTCTCGCCTTCTAAACGAGCGTGAACCTCACAAAGACTTTGGATTTCTTTTCCTAATGAAAATCGCTCTCTAGCTTCTTTATTGTAAGCTTCTTCTACTTTTTTTTGAAAAGTTTGAATATTATTTTTTAAAGGGTCTAGTAAGACTTCTAAATCTTTTTTTGCTTGTGTTTGAAATTGTTGAGATTTCATATCAATAATCTTTTGGCTGAGATTTTCTAAACGATCAGCAAATTGAGTGTGTAAGCTTTTTTGTTGCTGTTTTTCAGCTGTAAGGGTGGAAAGGTTTTTTTCTGAAATCATGTGTTGTTCTCTTAAGTTTTGTAGTTCACTTTTTAAGCTGTTTTCTGTCTCCGATGCTTTATTCAAAAGCTCTTGTTGCGATTGTTGAGTGATTTTAAAAGATTTTTTTTCTATAGAATTTTTTAAAAACCAGCCGATAAAAAAACCACCTGCAAATATAGCAAGTGTCATTAAAGTAAAACTCATAATTTACACCACCATAAAATACTTGATTTGAGTGTTTTTGTAACACATTAAATCACTTATTGTGAGCTTTTTTAGCAGATGGTAAGCCTCTAATTGTGCTTTTGTAGGTAAAGGTATTACAATTTTCATAATCAATAACTCTCATTCATAGATGATTCTTAAAAGAGCTATTACAACAAAGCTTTTCAAAAATCAACATTTTTGCAAAAAAGGTACACACAAACCCCTCAAAAACTGCTATTTTTTAAGAAGATACACGCTAAAATCTTCTTGAAAATTCTTAAAACCTACGGGCTTTATAAATAAAACTCGCACCCCCGCATAAGGTCTTATACTCTAACTCCTTAAAACACCCTGTTTTTTGCATATTATCTAAAAATTTTTGCCCTGATGGAAATACCATAGACGATTGTTGTAAATACTGATAAGCCGACCTCTGACCCGTAACCAACCCCCCCATAACAGGCATTACAAACCGAAAATAAAAATAAAAAAACGGTCGTAAAAAAAATAAAGCACTTTGACCTGTTTCTAAAATTAACACATACCCATCTTTTTTTGTAACCCGTGCCATTTCTCTTAACACTTGCTCTGGCTTTTGAGTGTTCCGCAACCCATAAGCCATAACACTCACATCAAAAGTATTGTCAGCAAAAGGGATGGAATGTATGTCCGCTTGTTTAAAACTAACTTCACTTTTTACTTGCACCTTTTTTTGTAACCTTTTTAAATGCTGACCAGCTTGCTCTAACATCGCAGGGCAAAAGTCTAAACCTACAATTTTAGCCCTCTTTCCTAATACCTTTAAAAATGCAAATACCACTGCCCCCGTACCCGTTGCACAATCTAATACCTTACTCCCTTTGGTGGCACCACTTAACTTAACTAACTTATTTCTCCAAGCTGTGTCTCTACCAAAAGTAATAACCCTATTCGCTCTATCATAATGCTGGGCAATAGAGCTAAAAATTTTTTTTACCTTAACAGCAGATGAAGAATGCATTTGTTTAAACCTTACCTTATAAATTTATTTAAAAATTTTTCATATATATTAGACATCTTATATCGTTTGGGCTATTTTTTTATCTGTATTAGCTAAAGCAGATTTTACTTGTTTTAGCATTTGTTGAAACTGACTACAATCTAACGATTGAGGTCCGTCAGATAACGCATCTTTAGGGGAGGGATGCACTTCTACCATCACTCCATCTAATCCGCAAGCAACACTGGCTAAAGCTAAAGGAGTAACTAACTCTGATTTACCTGTACCATGCGATGGATCTACTATTACTGGGAATTGCGATTCTTTTTGAGCGACTATTGCCCCTGCTAAGTCTAAAGTGTTTCTTGTACTATCTTCAAAAGTGCGAATGCCTCTTTCGCATAATATCACCTGTTTATTACCACCTTTTACTATATACTCTAAAGCATATAACCACTCTTTAACTGTAGCACAAAACCCTCTTTTTAATATCACAGGTTTTTTAATTCCACCTAATTCTTTTAACAATTCATAATTAAACATATTACGAGTGCCTACCTGTAATATATCTACAACAGGTGTCAAAGTATCTATTTGCCTAGGGTCTGTTATTTCTGATACAACTTTTAAGTTATATTTTTTTTTAATAGATAATACAATGTCTAATGCTTTTTGCCCTAAACCTTGAAAAGTGTTAGCCCGGGTGCGCATTTTATAAACTCCACCTCTCAAAAAAGGTACCCCTTTGCTTGCTATAGTTTGAGCAATATCTTCCATTTGGCTAATGCTTTCTACTGAGCAAGGTCCTGCGATAATTATAAAATCTTTTTTTACCTTTTGCATTGTTATAAAAAACCCGCTTGTTTTAATTGTTTTTGTAATTCTATTGTTTGTATTTTAGTTAGTGGCACTAAAGGGCTTCTCATCTGTGCTGATTGAAATATTCCCATAAGCTTTAAAGTCATTTTAATACCAATAGGATTGCACTCTGTGTAAATGGCTTTTAATAAATTGCCATATTTGGTTTTATATTTTTTAACAGCTGACATATCAGATTGTTTAATTTTTTGATATAATTGTTGCATGTGTCCTCCTGCAATATGGGATAACACACATACCCCGCCCATAGCCCCTTTTTGACATAATTCCATTACACTATCATCATCCCCGCTTAATACACGCCATTTTGTACCTTGGTTTTTTAATTTAATAATCTGTTTTCCAAAAGACATATCTCCACTTGCTTCCTTAATAGCTACGATATTGGGGTGCTTGCTTAATTTTTTTATAGATTCTAAATCAAGTCCTACTACAGTGCGAGCTGGCACATTATATAATATAATAGGTAAAGGGCTGTTATCAGCTAAAGTCATAAAATGCTTTATGAGACCTCGCTGTGGAGGTTTGTTGTAATAAGGCACAACCACCAGTACCATATCAGCTTTCCATTTGGTAGCTTGTTTAATATTGTGGAGGGTGTGTGTGGTAGAATTACCCCCTACACCTAGTATTAAAGGGATGTTTTTTTTGGTTTCTTTTTTTGCGTAATTAATAATGCATTTTACCTCATCTGTGGTTAAGCAAGGGCTTTCAGCCGTGGTGCCGTTGATAACTAAGCCACTAATATTTTGTTCCAGCTGTAAATGAAGCAAGTTTTTTAAAGAACTTTTATCTAACTGCCCTTTAAAAAAAGGAGTGGCTAAAGCTGTTATAATGCCTTCTAATTTCATTAGAATACCTTACAATAACTTTTAGGTTAAAACAACTTAAAGCAACTTATTTATTGATAGGGAGGATAAAAAAAAGGACTTTCGTTTTTTGTGAGAGAGGATGTGATTGCTGGCGTTAGTATCACACTTTCCATTGGTGCTTGAGTAGCGAGTCTTTTTCTTACCTCGAAGACTACCCCCTCTTTTTTTTATACTAAAACCCAGCGGGTTTTACATGTTGGTTTTTGGAGTGTCACTAAGTAAATAAGTTATACCTTCTTTACATACAATAGCTCCAGCTAGTCCAGGTCCTGCTCCAGTTAACATACTTTTAAAAACCCTTTTCCATGCGGCAAATGTAACTGCACCACTAGCACCTTTTGATTCTAGTGCAATTAATTCTTGTATAATAGCATGTGCTTCCACTGCCCCTACAGTACCTGCTCCTACCATAGTTCCACTAAGCCCAACACGGACATTTGAATTTGAAGCTGTTGTAGTCCCAATCCCATAAAAAAATCCCATAAAACACCCAGCTCCAGCTCCTATTATTGCTCCATGCCATATTGCTTTTTGTGCATGTCCGTTGGTAAGGTAAGAGTTTTTAGCTTGTGCTTGAATGTCTTTTTGCTCTTCAGAATTACAAACAGGTATATCACTTATAGAAAGTGGGTCACTACCACCTGAAGGTTTTATAAAATCAGGTGTGAACTTATCATTCCCTCTTACATCCATATAGCACAAGTCCCCGTTTGGTAATTGCTTTAAAGCTACCACTGCTCCCATTTGAGCTAATTTGCTATTAACCTGCCAGCTTTCTATATTTTGAGCTAAGCTTGTAAAACTAAGTAATAAACAAATACTAATAAATAATTTTTTCATAACTTTTTTCTCCTTTTTTTAAGTTTAAATCTTATTTTTGTATATCCTAGGGTTAAAAAAAGTGCAAATAATTTAGCCTTGTGGATGTAATTTTTTCATTTTTTTTATTTCTTTAGAGTGTGGGTTGCGGGGGTGGTTCAGGCGGTGGAATAGGTAGTGGTGGTAGTGTTTTAGGTGTGGAGGTTGTTGGTGCTGGCGGTTGTGTGGTTTGAGGTGGTGTAACAGGGGCTTGTTGTGGTTGTGGCTGAACAGGTGTTGGTGGTATTGTTGGCTCAGCTGGGGTGCAAGACTTACATTTAGAACATTTTGGCAGGGGTTTGCCGTCTTGGGCAACAGGTTTGCCATTGCTAACAAAAATATTTCCGCTTAGTGGTATCCAATCTTCGTCTTTTGCAGGCGGTAAAGCGTCACACCTTTTTCTAGATCTATCTATTAGAGCCTGACATTTTTCCGGTGAAATATAAGCTTTCTCTTTAAGATCATATTGTTTTACAAAATCATTTTCATATTCTGGTTTTACTTTACAAGCATCGGGGTCTTTAGCTTTTTCTTCTTGGCGTATTTTACGACATCTCCTATCAACTGCTGTAGAGGGCAAAAGGGTTGAGTAAGACCTATCGTTTAAACACAAGTTACTTTTACAAGCTGTAAAAGATAAAAGTATTAAAAGTGCTATTAGTATTTTTGTTTTCGTTTTCATTTTTTTTATTTCTTTAGAGTGTGGGTTGTGGGGGTGGTTCAGGCGGTGGAATAGGTAGTGGTGGCAGTGTTTTATGTGCAGATTTTGTCGTGGTGGATGGTTGTGTGGTTTGAGGTGGTGTAACAGGGGCTTGTTGTGGTTGTGGCTGAACAGGTGTTGGTGGTGTTGTTGGCTCAGCTGGGGTGCAAGACTTACATTCGGAACATTTTGGCAGGGGTTTGCCGTCTTGAGCAACAGGTTTGCCATTGCTAACAAAAATATTCCCACTTAGTGGTATCCAATCTTCGTCTTTTGCAGGTGGTAAAGCGTCACATCTTTTTCTAGATCTATCTATTAGAGCTTGACATTTTGCTGGTGAAACATGACTTGTTTCAAAGGTAAAATTCAGCACTTTAGTTTGAAGCTCTCTATATTCTGGAGTTTGTGCTTTACCCTCAGAACCGAGTTTCTCTAGTTTTTTATCCATATTTATATATTCTGTAGTTAATTTACAAGCATCAGGGTCTTTTGCTTTTTCTTCTTGGCGTATTTTACGACATCTCCTGTCAACTGCTGTAGAGGGTAAAAGGGTTGAGTAAGACCTATCGTTTAAACACAAGTTACTTTTACAAGCTGTAAAAGATAAAAGTATTAAAAGTAGTATTAGTGTTTTCATTTTTTTTATTTCTTTAGAGTGTGGGTTGCGGAGGTGGTTCAGGTGGTGGAATAGGTAGTGGTGGCAGTGTTTTATGTGCAGATTTTGTCGTGGTGGATGGTTGTGTGGTTTGAGGTGGTGTAACAGGGGCTTGTTGTGGTTGTGGCTGAACAGGTGTTGGTGGTGTTGTTGGCTCAGCTGGGGTGCAAGACTTACATTCGGAACATTTTGGCAGGGGTTTGCCGTCTTGAGCAACAGGTTTGCCATTGCTAACAAAAATATTCCCACTTAGTGGTATCCAATCTTCGTCTTTTGCAGGTGGTAAAGCGTCACATCTTTTTCTAGATCTATCTATTAGAGCTTGACATTTTGCTGGTGAAACATGACTTGTTTCAAAGGTAAAATTTAGTATTTTGTTTTGAGCCTCTCTATATTCTGGAGTATGCACTTTACCTTTAGCAGAAATTTCAGATCGTTTTTTCTGAGCATTTATATATTCTGGGCTTTCTTTACAAGCATCAGGGTCTTTGGCGTCTTCTTCTTTTTCAATTTTCATACACCTTCTATCCATCGCTTGAGATGGTATAAAAGTTGAGTTAGGATTGCACAAGTTACTTTTACAAGCTGTAAAAGATAAAAGTATTAAAAGTGTTATTAGTATTTTCTTTTTCATTTTTTTTACTCCTTTATTTTATGTTTAAACCATATTTTAAATAGGGTGACAATGCATCTTACCAGTTTTATCACCAGGACACCCATAGTACTCAGGGACTCTGTAATAAACACGAGGGCGTTTATGGTAATGATGTAAAAAACGCTCAAAATCATACCATGTTATATCGCATTCTTTTTTATTTTTATTACATCTATTAGAATGTCCTGCGGAATTCATAATCTCCGTTTTATCACTTGGCAAATGAGGAATTCCAAGAGCATGCCCTAACTCATGAATCATGGTATTTAAATAAAGCTTTGGTTTATCTTCCCAAGCCCTGTTTTTTATTTGCATCTTCAATATCCCATGGAACTTCCCTGGGTTGTAAAGTGCCAAAGGTGGAATAAGCAATCAAGGTTTTTTTCTAAATAACTTATCCTGTTTTTTACTCTTTTCATAATTATAAGCTTTCCCTGGTTTATAATTTTTAGGGGTTTTGTATCTTAGAAAACCACACAGCACAAGCTTTTTTTACTTTTTTTGGGGAGTGTGTAAAAAATACACAGGGTAAAAACAGAGGTGGTGGTTGTTTTGCAAGCTTTTGAGTTAGTGCTTGAGGCAAAAACGGCATGGCGGAGGGGCTATGCTTCCCTTGTTCCATAGACTTAGCTGATTCACCCGGGGATTATACAAGCTTCTTTTTTATAAATTTGAGATAATTTTAGTGAAAAATCAAAATAGAAATTTGACAAACTGCCATATTTGCAGTTAACATTCCAATATGGCAGGTTATGTAAAAAGGGATTTACTATCAAGTATTACTAAAAGCTTAAATAATTATCCTGTAACGGCTTTATTAGGTCCTCGTCAGGCGGGTAAATCTACTTTAGCAAAACGCATTATTCAAAAAAAGCCAAAAGCTATTTATTTAGATTTAGAGCGTCCTAGTCATTTAAATAAATTAGAAGATCCAGAATATTTTTTTACACATAATTCATCTAGTTTAATATGTTTGGATGAGGTACAGCGAACACCGAATATTTTTCCTCTTATAAGAAGCATAGTAGATGAGCGGAAAAGAAATGGGCAATTTCTTATATTAGGTAGTGCTGGAAAAGACTTACTTAAGCAAACTAGTGAGAGTTTAACTGGTCGTATTTCTTATTTAGAGCTTACCCCTTTTCTTTTATCTGAGTTACCTAAGCAACAAAAAAAATTATGGATTCGAGGGGGATTAGCTAAAAGTTTTTTGAGTAAAAATATATCAATCAGTGTAGAATGGCGAGAAAATTATATTCGCAATTTTTTAGAAAGGGACATTCCTCAATTTGGTTTGCGTGTGCCTGCTGTGTCAGTAGGAAGGTTATGGCGTATGTTAGCTCATAGCCATGGGCAAACTTTGAATTTATCTCAACTAGCATCTTCTTTAGGTGTGAGTGTTCACACAGTGCGGTCTTATATTGATATTTTGGAAAAAACATTTTTAATACGGCAATTACAACCTTTTGCTACTAATTTAAAAAAAAGATATATTAAAGCCCCTAAAGTGTATGTTAGGGATAGTGGTATTTTACATGCTTTGTTAAGGGTGCATTCATTAAATAATTTATTAGGGCGACCGGAGTTTGGTAGTTCTTATGAAGGCTTTGTTATAGAAAATATTATCTCTGTAGCTTCGTTGTTAGCTCATTGGGAGTTTTATTTTTATAGAACTCGTTCAGGAGCTGAAGTAGATTTATTAATGGTAAAAGATCGGCAAAGAATTGCTATAGAAATTAAAGCAAACACAGCTCCAAAAGTAAAATCAGGTTTTTGGAGTGCTGTTCAAGATGTGAAAGCTACCAAAAAATATCTCATCGCTCCTGTAGAATCGCCTTATCGTATAAAAGGGGATGTAGTTGTTACTAATTTATTTAATTTTATAAGAAAAATAAATAAATTGTGAATTTATTTATTACTCTGAAGTGGCTTTACAGCAATGCCCCTCAACCTTTTTCTATAAATTGAAGGTTTGTTGACAGTTTAGATTTTTTCCATTTTGCCATTCTTTTTTAGAAACCTCTTATGTAATGATTTTTATACAACCATTAATAAGTATTTTTTTACTCCTTTAGAGTGTGGGTTGCGGAGGTGGTTCAGGTGGTGGAATAGGTAGTGGTGGCAGTGTTTTAGGTGCAGATTTTGTCGTGGTGGGTGGTTGTGTGGTTTGAGGTGGTGTAACAGGGGCTTGTTGTGGTTGTGGCTGAACAGGTATTGGTGGTGTTGTTGGCTCAGCTGGGGTGCAAGACTTACATTCAGAACATTTTGGCAGGGGTTTGCCGTCTTGAGCAACAGGTTTGTCATTGCTAACAAAAATATTTCCGCTTAGTGGTATCCAATCTTCAGGCTTCGCAGGCGGTAAAGCTTTGCATTTGTTATAAACCCTTTTAGATAAAGCTTCGCATTTCTCCCATGAAACTGAAATCTCATGGGCATTACTACTGGTCCTCATTACATTTTTATATTCTGGTTTTTTTTCACAAACACCTGGGTTTTTTGCTTCTTCCTCTTGTTCTATTTTACGACATCTTCTATCAACTGCTGTAGAGGGCAAAAGGGTTGAGTAAGATCTATCGTTTGAACACAAGTTACTTTTACAAGCTGTAAAAGATAAAGGTATTAAAAGTAGTATTAGTATTTTTGTTTTCATTTTTTTTTACTCCTTTATTTTATGTTTAAACCATATTTTAAATAGGGTGACAATGCATCTTACCAGTTTTATTAGCTGGAGGGTATTACACATCTATGCAATTAAAATTATCTGTTGGCTAATACTTCGCGGGGTTTGCTACCTTTAGATGGACCCACTACACCTTCTTCTTCCAACCTGTCAATAAGGCGTGCTGCCCTTGGATAGCCCAACCCATACCTGCGTTGTAGTTGAGAAGCACTAACTTCCTTTAATTCTGACACATAATTAAATACTTCTGTATAAGTATCGTCTTCTTGATTATTTAAAGGAGAATGAAAAGCACTCGTTGTCTGGTCGTTTTTTGTAAAAGATAAAGGATAAGAAAAGTTTTTATTTTGCTTTTTCCAATAGCGGATAATGGCTATGGCTTCTTTTTCTTTTACAAAAGGACCATGGTAGCGGATAGCACGAGGCTGCCCCGGACCCAAGTACAACATATCCCCTTGTGTGAGCAATCGTTCTGCCCCCCCTTCATCTAATATAATGCGAGAATCTACTCTGGAAGATACTTTAAAACTAATTCGCCCCGGAATATTGGTTTTAATTAAACCTGTTACAACATCTTTTCTGGGGCTTTGCATAGATAAAATAAGATGTAAGCCACAAGCCCTTGCCATTTGTGCCAAACGTACTACTGCCCTTTCTATGGCATTTCTTTCTTGCGAACTCATTAAATCGCCAAATTCTTCTAACACAATACAAATATAAGGTTGAGGAGTGAAATAATACTCCGATCGTTTTTCTAAATTCGCCATACTGTCGGTGTGTCGTCTTTTTTCTTCTTCACTCAATCGCCCTGTTCTTTCATTAAAATCTTCTAAATCTCTGACATGGAAACGAGCAAGCGACCTATATCTTTTATCCATCTCACTTAAACACCAAGTTAAAGCACTTAAAGCTGTTTTAGATTCTTTAATAGGCTCTGCCAATAAATGAGGTAATGATTCAAATACCGTTAAATCCACCCTTTTCGGATCCACTAATAATAATTTTAAAGTTTGAGGTGTGTGTCGAAATAATAAACTTAATAAAAAAGATACCACAAACACAGACTTACCAGACCCTGTGGAACCCGCTACCATCAAATGCGGGATCTGACGCAAATTAACAATACCAGCCCTGCCGTCAACATGACGCCCTAATACAAGCGGTAGTGGATTTTGCCTTTGCCAAAAAGTAGGCTCGTCAATAAGGTTTTTTAAATACACTGTTTGTCGGTGTGCATGGGCTGTTTCGATCCCTACAACATCTTTGCCGGGGATAGGAGCTAAAATCCTAATAGATTGACTTTTTAAAGCCATCATTAAATCATCTTCCATTTGAGAAATACGAGCCACTTTTACATGGTCTTCTGGTTTAAACTCAAACAGGGTAATCATAGGTCCAGAATGGATGTCTGTAATCTCTCCTGAAATAGAAAACTGCTCTAATTTTTTTATTAACCTCTCAGCAGAAGTGTTGATTTCTCTTTCGTTTATTTGTATATTGTCAGAAGAAGATTTTAACATATCAGGGGTGGGCAGTGTCCACTCTGGCTCTAGTGTTGATGTAGTAACAACTGTGTCAGGTTCGTTATCGTCAAAATAAGTGTCTTCTTCTATATCATTCATATCATGCTCATCGTCTGTTATATGTGATATATGACTTGTACTAGGTTTTTTGGTAAATAAGGTTTTAATACTTGTTGTAATTTGTAAAATGTTTTTTGGTAAATGAGTAATTTGTGTGTGTATCCCTTCTCCTATCTGGAGTGCTACTACTCCAAAAGCTTTAATGCTTTTTATCATTAATACTGATAATGAGCTTTTTGTGTAAATAGAAACTAATACATAACCCATAGACCAAAAAAGCAGACACAAGCCTGCAAAATGTAAATAAGGAGTAAGCGTTTGTATAGTCAACTGCCCCAATAACCCTCCTGGTGTGATATGGTTAGGAAAAGGGCTATGAGCTTTGGATTGGTGTAGCTCAAATAAAGACGCTATGGTTGTTAAACTGAGTACAAACATAATGCTTTGCTTGGCTATAGTCATACGAGGTTTTCTTTTAAAAGCTTGTATGGAATTTTTAATAGCAAATACCACTAAAACCCAAGCCCCCCAACCTAAAGACTGGTATAAAAAATCTGCTAAAAAAGAACCTAAGTAACCACATTTGTTTTGCACGGGTAAGGTAAAGCCAATAGCGTTAAGGGAAGGGTCAGTCGGATGGTAACTCCCAAGGGCTAAAGCTAAAAACAAAGCTACGGCAAGCCACAAAAGCCCTGCAATATCCGCTCGGTATCCGTAAAGTGCTGTTTTCATAATCAACAATGAGTGTACGGCAAAATCATCAAAAACGGCAAAAACTTTCAGCTTATTGTTAAAATAACTTTACTTAAAGCTTGCTTTTATGAATATTTTTGATGTATAGCATAATACCTAATGCAGAGTCCTCCTTCTCATACACCTGCTGGTAAATTAGCTACAGAATTACAGCCATCGTCTCTTTCGGCAGAACGGTTTGTATTGGGTACACTCTTAATGGGTGAGCAGAACTTGTGGGACCAAATAATGGATATTCTGCAAGCTGAAGATTTTTACAAACATGCTCATCAAGATATTTTTTCTGTCATGGTGGCTATTTATCAACAAGGCAGGTGTGGTGATTTGCTCAGTGTTTCGGAAAATCTTAAAAAACAACAAAAATTAGAAAAGATAGGGGGAGATACCTACTTAGCCCAATTAGTGGGAGAGATTAGCTCTCTTGTGAACGCAGAAGAATGTGCAATAATAGTGAGAGAAAAATCAGTATTAAGAAAAATTATTCAACTTTGTGCTCATTTTCAACAAAAAGCTATTACTCAAAATTTTGAAAAATTAGATGTTTTTATTGATTCTTTAGAAAAAGACCTTTTCACATTTACAGAAAAACTTTCTAAACAATCTTTAGTAGCGGTGAGTGATTTAGTAAGCGGTAGTTTAGAACGGTTAGAAGAATTATCTCATAAAAAACTAAGTGTTACTGGGGTGTCGACTTCATTTACCGAGTTGGACCATTTAACTTCTGGGTTTCAGCCTGGGGAGTTGACTATTATTGCCGCTCGCCCTTCTATGGGAAAAACAGCCATTAGTCTTAATATGGCTTTGTCCGCTGCTTTAGACGGTAAGAAAATAGCGTTTTTTTCTGTGGAGATGGCTTGTGAGCAAATCATCAAAAGATTATTATCTTTGCTGGGTAAAATCCCTATGTCTAATTTACGAACAGGGCAAATAGGTTCTGGAGATTGGGACAAATTAGTAAGTGCGGCGGGAAGTTTAAGTGATATTTCTTTTTTTGTAGACGATTCATCTATTATCTCTCCGTTTGAAATTAGATCGCGATCTAGAAGACTTAAGTCTCGTCATGGTTTAGATCTTATTGTGATAGATTATTTGCAACTTATGTCTCTCAAAAGCAATATAGAAAGTAGAGAGCGAGAGGTGTCAGAAATGTCTCGGTTATTAAAGGCTATGGCTAAAGAGCTTAATATACCAGTAATAGCTCTATCACAACTCAACCGTGGGGTGGAAAATCGCACCAATCGTCGCCCTATATTAGCAGATTTAAGAGAATCTGGCTCTTTAGAACAAGATGCAGATGTTATTATGATGCTTTATAGAGATGATTACTATAATAAGGACAGCGAACATCAAGGGCAAGCTGAAGTGATATTAAATAAACAAAGAAATGGTCCTACCGGTACTGTTAAACTGAAGTGGATACCTACTTATGGGTTATTTGACAGTAATGTTTTAACAACAGAGCTACCTCCACCCCCACCCCCTTCACCTGTGCCATTTTAAATGGCTTACAACTTTTTATTTAAAAGCTAATATTTAAGCTTATGACATAAGCTTAAAACCAAGTGATGGTGGCTTAATTAGTTGGTTGTTGAATTAAGTGTTTTGTGACTTTGATTGTGGGCTATCAGAGCTTTGAGTTTTGTCAGAGTTTTGTGCTTTGTCAGCAGTTTGAGCTTTGTCTTTTTTAGAGTTAGTATGTTTTTTAGCACTTATTTTTTTATTTTTGTCTTTATCTTTATCTTTATCTTTATCTTTGTCTTTGTCTTTGTCGTTACTCAAAGGTTGAGGGGTGATATTTACTTGGATTTGTGTTGTAGCAGATTGACTGTCCATTTTTAAAGTTACTTTATGGGTACCCACCTCTTTAATGGGTTTAGCAAGTTGCACCCATTTTTTATCTATCGAAAACTTATTTTTTTCTAATTCTTTGACAATTTCTATAGCATTTACCGAGCCGAATAACTTACCCGTACTATCAGCAGATTTTATAAAAGATATTGTAGTGTCTTTGAGTTTTTCTAACAGGGTTTTTCGCAAATTGAGTGCTTTTTTTTGTTTAACTGCAATCCACTTTTGCCGGTGAGTTTGCTCTTTAGCACCTGCTTTGGTAAAGGGTACCGCCCATTTTTTGGGAAACAAACAGTACCTAGCGTAACCTTTTTTAACTACGACAGTTTGCCCAGCTAGCCCTAAGTTTTTAACATCTTTTTGTAAAATCACTTGCATGGCTTACAACTCTCCGGGAGGGCGAGGGCGAGCCATGGTAGCTTTTCGTTTTTGGATCCGCTCTTGTCGTTCTTTTTCCATATTAATGGAATCTTCTATGATTTCACGAAAGCTTTTTAGTTTATCAGCTAAAGACTGCTTAGCAGGTAGTTTTTCAAAATGATGGTACACCACATGATCGTTCATGCGGATGTGTCGGCTTAGTTCTGTGACTACTCCTGCTTGCCCTTGGAAAGAAAAATGAAAATACAGCCCTTGTTTCCAATTTTTTTTGTTACGATTGGCAAAGCGTCTTATTCCCCAAGAATCAATATGATGCAAAGAGCCTTTAAATTGCTTAATCACTTCCCGTAGTTTGCTAAAAAAACTTTTTTGTTCTTCTAGAACCCAATCAGGTTGGACGGCTAACACCGATTCGTAAGATAAGTTTTTTTTGTCCACTATAACCCCCTCTCCATAACGCTTGTAACATAACTTATATGTGAACTGCAAGTTTTTAGTAAATTATGTTATTCTTTTTAATGAGTGTGGAGTTTTTGCATAAAAAGCTTAAGACAAAAGCTTAAAAGAAAGTAAAATGGCTAAAGAATTACTAAAAATTCGCATATTAAATGGGGCACTTCAAGGGCAAGAGCTGGATGTTCAAAAAGGGCTTACTTTAAGTAGAAGTCAGGGAGAGCAGTGTTTTTTTATTAAAGATTCTGCAGCTTCTAACCCTCATGCTGAAGTGGTGCAGAAAAAACAAACCTTTTATTTACAAGATAAGGATTCTAAAAACGGCACTTATGTGGAAGGGCAGATTAACGATTTTTTCCCCTTAAGACCTGATTTAAAGTTTCGTATTGGTAAAACTTATTTTCAAGTAGTGTTACAAGCCCCTCCTCCACCCCCTCCTGTGGTAGAAAAAAAACCAGATCCGCATTGGTCTGTACTGGTACAACAACAGTTAAAAGATGTAGAACCTTTTGTGTTTGATCAAGAACAACCCCTTCAGCCATTTGATCCTTTATTATGTTTGCATTTTCAATCTGGAGTGCAAAAATCCGATTTTTGGGCTTTAGGTTACGGACCTAGGCAAGCAGGTAGAGCTTGTGTGGATTTGCCGATTTGGGATTCTTTAGCCCCCGATGTGTGTTTTTCTTTACACCCACAGGCAAAAGGTAAAGTGTTGTTAAAAACCCCCTGCCCAGATAAAGTTCTTTTAAACACACAACACAATGCTAAAAAAATCTTAAAAAATGGTGATTTTATTTCTTTCGGAAGCACCAGTATTAAAGTATCTTTTCGTAAAAAATAACGGTAAAAATAACGGTAAATATGAAAGTAACAAAAAAAAAGTGGCAATGAAAACAGCAATCATCATCACATTTTGTGTTTTATGGATGGGCTTTATGGGGAAAGTTCCTATAGCTGAAGCTACTTCTTTAGTAAAAAAACCTGTAGGGGTAAAAAAAGCCCCTCCTAAGCATAAAAAAAATCGCAAAAAATCCACTTTTCAATTTAGTGCTACTCGTAAAGAGTTAAAAAACAGACCTCATTTATTATTTTCTCCTATTGTGTTTAAGCGGTTGAAGTGGATTCATCGTTTAATGGGTAAAAAGGGATCAGAGAAAAAAGCTTTGGCTTTAATTCAGAAATTAGAAGCTGTGGCTAAAAAGCGTCCGTTTGAGCTAGCTCATCTTTACATGCTACAGGGCAAAGTGTACCGCTCATTAGATGACTATAAAAATGCTTTTTTATTTTACCAAAAAGCCATTGATTTAAAACAGCTTCCCTTCGGGTATCATTTATCAGTTATTTTCGATATAGCTACTTTACATTTATTTCAAAATAATTTGCTATCCGCTAAAAGGTTAATAGATAGGTGGTTTGATTTAGCTGATGAGCCTACTGCCGAAGCTTATGTGTTAAAAGCTTATATTTTTATTGAAAAAGGTAAAAAAAACCAAGCATTAGATTTATTGATGTTGGCTATAAAAAGCACCAGCCACCCGCGAGAAAGTTGGTTGTCTAATGCAGCATCGTTGTTAACAGATAGAAAAAAATATGTATCAGCAGCACAGGTTTTAGAAAAATTAGTGGCTCATTATCCTGATAAAAAACAATATTGGAAGTATTTATCATCTGTCTACTTAAGTATCCGGAAAGAAGACCGGGCCGTTGCCACTTTAGATTTAGCTTATAAATTAGACTTTTTAGATAAAGAAAGAGAAATTGTACATCTAACTTCTTTGCTTATGTATAAAGGGCAACCCCTAAAGGCAGGAAAACTTTTGCAAAAAGCTATCAGGTTAAAGAAAGTAAAAAAAACATATAAAAACTATGAGTTATTAGGAGATTGTTGGTTTTCTGCAGAAGAAACGACAAAAGCCCTTAAGGCATATCAACTATCCGCACAAATAGGAAGTAAAAAACAAGGTGACTTATTTGCTAAAATAGGACGCATTTATTTAGATCAAGAAAAATGGTCTAAAGTTATCAAATACTATAAATTAGCTTTATTGCAAAAAAAATTAAAAAAACCAGAGTATAGTCATATCTCTATGGGAGTGGCTTATTTTAATCTCAAGCAGTACAAAAAAGCCATTCAATCTTTTGAACAAGTAGCTGTTACAAAAGCTAAAGTACGACTTATTAAAATAGCTAGGGAATGGATTAACCATGTTAAACAATATATGCTCAAGGCAACAACTTAAATTGCAGGTTATTTTTTTAACAATAATATCTATACAAATGTTAATTTAATAGACTTTTAAGAAGGGCAATTATAAGAAGTAAAACTTCCAGAATCTTTTATATCCTCATTTAAGTCTAAGCGATTTAAATAAGCAAATATAGCACCTTTGTCTAAGTCACAGTAGAAATCTTTTAAACATTCAGCTTTGGCTTCTTCTTCGTTGTCGTCATCATTTTCGTTAGCACTTTTCGTTTCACACGCTTCGGCTAATAAGTCATGCCCTGCTTTAAAGGCTGGTTCGTTTTCTTCTAAAACAGAGTTTTCTAAAAAAGTGTGATCTTCAGAATCTATGATAGATCGCATACCGCTTAATACTTGGTCTTCTGTTTCTTTTCCACTAAGTGCTAATTGTAAAAAGGCTTTTTGCAATATAGCATTTTTGCTATCTAATAGTTCTGCAACTGCTGGCTGTTCAGTAATCCATATTAGCATGTTTTTTGTTTGCTCTTGATTAACATCAGCATATTGGGTCCATAAACTACTACTAAATTCTGTTAGTATTTTCATGTTCTCTGGTTTTATACTAGACCAGGCTCCTGTTTTCATAGCTCTTAGAGTTTTTTTTAAGATTTTTACATCCTCAGTTGTTTGTTTTTTGCATTTAGGTATTAAATCAGCATGTTTTTCAAAAATTTCTTTACAGTCTGTTTCGCATGTTTCTTCTTGAGAACATATAGTTTTAGAAGCAAATGCTGATGAGTTTTGTGCTTCAGTACTCATTTGTACTTGCCTGTTAGAACAAGACCAGTAAGAAAGAGCTACTAATACACACAAAAAAGAAACAAATAATACTCTCAAAGATAATCCTTTGATTTAACAGCTTGATTTAAGGATTCGGTTACTTTTTTTTCTATTAAAGTTTGTGATTCTTGACTCACACTATGTAAAGAAGAAGGTAAAATAGAGTGCAGAGGGTCTTGATCTAATAAATCTTGATGAGATTGAAGCACCGCCTTTAAAGTATTTTTTAGCTGAATATGTAGTCGCCTTAAATCAGATAGGTCTTGATAGGCTGTTTTAAGAGAATCTCTTGCATCTTGTACTAAAATGTCGGCTTTTTGTTGAGCATCTTCTAATACCACCCGTGCTTGCTTTTCAGCATCTTGCTTAATTTTATCAGCCATTTTTTGAGCCGATAAAATAGTGTTTTTAAGTAGACTTTCTCTGTCTCGACACTCTCGGATGTAAATGTCTTTTTCTTTGAGCTTTTTTGATAATTCTTGGTTTTCTTGATTTTGTTTGGCTACATTATCTGCTATGGATTTTAAAAAAGCTATTACTTCGGGAGTGCTGAAGCCTCCAAAAGCCTTTCTAGTAAAAGTTTTAGTTACAATATCATCTGGGTGAAATGCCATAGTTTTTTAATTTCTCCAATATGCTTTAGCTTTGGTGTTTTATGCTTTTAGTGCTTTTCGTGCTTTTAAAATTACTTACTCCAGCTAACACTCACACACTTTTTAACCTAAAAAACTTTTGAATTCAAAAAAATCTTTAACATTTTCCTTATTTATTGTGAAAAATCTATAAATTTTAAAAATAATTGCTCTCCATATCGGTATTTTACCCCCATGTTAAAGGCTATTTTTAAGCTTTTAGATGTGCCTGTTGAAAGATCGTGAAGTGCGGATTTTAAAAAAAAGTGAGAACATCCCTGTTCTCAAGAACTTTTATCAAAAAAGCTCATAGCTTCCCTACTTATGTAAAGGATAGGCAAAAAAAATAAATAAAGCCAATACTTATATTCTATGCGTTAGATTTTTAGTGGATTTTTTATAACACTAAGCCTTATGTCTGGCTGTCACTTAATCCAGTGGCTTTAGGGCATCGTGTTTTCAACTGCCATAACAAACATGCTACACCCTTCAAATCTGCAAAAAGCAAAAAAGAGAGGGTCGGATAGCTTATAATGCACTGCATAAATTATGATCTTTACACCTTTAAGGGTTACAATTGCTGTTCTTATGTGTTTAAATATTAAACACTTATTAAATAAGTGCTATTCTTAAAATCTAAAAAAAAAAGGAGAGATATTATGCATACTACAAAAAACTTAAAATTAAAGCTCTTAATTTTTATAAGCTTTTTAGTCCCTTTGGTTACACATGCAAAGCAATCCTCTACCATTATTACTACTCTGGAACAGATACAAGAATCTTGTGAATTCCCCTCCTATCCAATGGGTTATGAGGATGTAGATGCACGGGATGCTCGGCATTTAACTGCTTTCGATAAATGTATAAATAGGCAATTTAAATTGGCAGATGAAATCTGGGCAAAGTTTTTGAACACCACAGACAAAATATTGCTTTCTGCTGAAAGAAAGGCTGAGATAAACAATCTATTAGAAAAACTACAAACAGAATTTGAAAAAAAGCGTGCTATTACTATTAGTGATTTCAATGGATATTATAATGAACCACCTGATCTATGGTTCGAAGAAGCAATAGACTGGCTAAAGATAAAGACTTACTATCTTTTCGACTCTATAGAGATTTATATCCAAGCAATAGAGGAACATAATGAAGGAATAACGAAACATAATGCCGTAATAGAGGGTGACAAAACCCTAGCAAACTTAACAGAAGATATGCCCAGAAAATTAATCCTGCTTAAATAAAATACAGCATTTTTTTGCATCTTTTATCAATCTCTGTAGAGTACTGGGTGTTAGAATTAGGTGAACTATCTTTTATACAAAAAGAGTTATTATTTTTACAAGATGTAAAAAATAAAATAATTAAAGTTGGTATTATGTATGTTCTTATCATAGTCACTCTCTCTTAAAAGCATATAGAGGTATTTTTACTTTCATACCTATATTAGTTTTTCCCTAGTGGAATTATGTTTATAATGGTTTGTAATAATATACTATAAAATTATGGATATCTGAATCAGTATCTTTTAGAGGTGGTGGAGACTGGAGGGGTCAAACCCTAGTGGTAAGAGTGTTTTGTTTGAAAAATACTTCATCGCTATTCATTTTTTAAGAAAATTTGTAGAAAATATGATTTTTCTTATGTTTTGCCCCTTTAATGCCGATAAATTTATTACCAATAAAGATAAATATTCAAGTTATTGTAAAAAGGAATGTTACTTATGGAATGGGATTATGTATTTTTGCTATCTGGCTTAGCTTTAAGTGCTACATCTGTGTATTTATTTTGTTCTGTGATTTTAACTAGAAACACAGATTCCGAACATCTAGCTTGGGCTGAAGGTAATGAGCCTACCCCCTCTAAAATGCCCTTAGTGCAAATATCCAGGCCTTTGGTCCATAACTTAGCCTTGCAACATGTGAAAAAAATCAAATCTCCAAAATACCGGGAGAGTGTGGAACGCAAAATCATGACAGCAGGACTTAGCAAGGAACTTAATACAGATGAATTTATTGGTTTGCAGATTTTATGGGGGTTAATGTTTCCGCTATTTTTTATTTTGCTCAACTTTGCTTTGCAGTTTGGTTTTCCTCTTTGGGTTGCTGGAGCTGTGTCTATTTTTGGCTTTTATTTCCCTCACCTATATTGCTCTAGCCATAAACAACAAAGACAAGCCGAAGTGCTAAGAGATTTACCGTTTTTTATTGATTTATTAGCTTTAAGCACTGAGGCAGGCTTAGATTTTTTTGGGTCTGTTCAAAAAATTACGGAAAAAGCAAAAAATTCTGTTTTAACAGACGAATTTTTAGTTTTACAAAAAAATATTAAATTAGGAAGCTCTAGAAAAGAAGCCTTATTAAATATGTCGAAAAGGTTAGATATAGATGAAATTAGTAGCTTTTGTATGACTATTATTGATTCTGACGAAACAGGGGCAAGTATTTCTAAAACATTAAAAGCTAAGTCAGAACAAATGCGAAGTGAAAGATTTACTCGTGCTGAAAAAGAAGGGGCTAAAGCATCACAAAAAATGCTACTCCCGATGATTATGTTTATTTTACCAGCGGTGTTTATTTCTGTTATGGCACCTATTGGTTTGCAGTTTTTTTATGGTGGAGGAGGGTAGATGTCTTGCCTTATTCATCAACCAACACAGCAAGTGATAGCAAGTACTGTGTTAAAAGCTCATACTTGTATCACCAGGTTAAAAGGCTTGTTGGGAAAAAAAGATTTACCTTTATCTCACACTCTTTGGATTTTGCCGTGCAAAGGTATTCATACTTTTTTTATGCAATTTCCATTAGACTTGGTTTTTGTTACTCGTAACTTAACCATTACTTATGTTGTGACACAGGTAGCTCCATGGAAAATGATTAACTCACCTTTATTCTCTAGGACTTATTCTGTATTTGAATTTAAAACCCCCAGTTTAAAAAAACTTTGTTTGCAAAAAGGAGATAGGTTATATGTGGGTGCTTAGATTTTTAAATGGTTCTCAAGCTGGTAAGGAAGTGCTTTTACAAGAAGGACAGTACACTGTGGGTCGGTCAGAAGAATGCCAAATCACTTTGTCAGAAGATGGTGTGTCTAAAAAACATATCCAATTAGATTTATCAGATGAAGGTATTTTTGTGAAAGATTTAAACTCCAGTAACGGCACTTTTGTTAATGGATTAAAAATACAAGAAAGCTTAGTGGAACTAAAAGATAAAATATCTCTTTATCGAAGTACTTTTGATATTGTTTTAGCTCCTCAGCATCCTCCAGCTCCTGTGTCTGCTCCTTCTGCCATTCAGGGGCAACCGCAAGCTACAGCTGTAGCACAAGATCATGGCATACCATCTTCTGTGGCTACAGAAGGGCAAACACCCTCTGCACCTATTGGTGAGGAGAAAGGTGTGGCACAAGTGGCACCAAAAGAACTATTGCAACTAACCTTAAAAAATTGGTTTAAAAATTACATAGATACCGTTGTTTTACCCGGTGTTTATAAACTACCTTCTTGGTTAGATTTGAAGTGGGTGATTGGTGGTTTTTTAGTTTTTTTCGTAGTGGTCATGACAGCTTTATCGTCTATACCTCTTATTCGTATTTTAAATGCAAGTATTGAGCAAGAAAGTATGAATCATGCAGAAAGCATTGCTACCACTTTAGCTCAAATGAATCATTCAGCTGTTAGAAGTAAAATTCAATCTTCTATCACTGTGGATTACGCTCTGAGAAGGCAAGGAGTGTCAAAAGCTTTTATTATCAATGCTGTGGATGGGCGTATTTTAGCTCCTTCAGAAAAAGCTCATACTTATTCTAATATTCCTTTTATCCATTCTGCTCGTAGAAAAGAAACCACTTCGGTTGAAAAAATATCTCATAACACCGTAGCAGCTATGGTTCCTATTCAATTTTTTAACCCAGAAACTAAAACACATAGAGCTGAAGCTTACGCTGCTGTGATTTACAACGCGGGCACATTAGCGTCTGGCAATCAGCGGGTTATTAGTTTATTGGTACAAACTTGTTTTATCGCTTTGGTGTTAGGAGCTTTGTTGTTTTTCTTTTTATATAAAATGATTGAATATCCTATAAAAAGTCTTAACAATCAATTAAGCTCAGCTTTGAAAGATGACACTTTAGATGTACAAACAGATTATCAATTTGAACCTTTACAAAATTTAAGTAGCAATATTAATTCTGCTTTAGCTCGCTTGTTAGCAGCACAAGAGGTTAGTCAATCTATCGGAGAGTACGATCGTCAAACAGAAATGGCACATATTATTGAGATGATTGGATACCCTACTTTAGGCATTAATGTAAATACTAGAAAAATAGAAGGGGCTAGTGCTCATTTTGAAGAAGAAACAGGCGTCAGTACAGAAAGAATCTTAAATTGCACGATAGAAGACATTGATGATCAAGCTCTTAAACTTAATATTATTGGTTTGCTAGAAAAAATAGAACAACACCCTCACGAAATAGCAACAGACACTTTAGAGTTCAGTGGTGTAGAATTTCAATTATCTGCTAAAGGTATTTATGGTAAAGATAGTTTGGCTTATGTAGTGGTATCTTTTATCCCTGTTAATCAACAGCAAGAAGGGGCAAGCTAAAATGGGTAAGAAGAATAATAATATGCCAGTTGCTAAAAAAAACGATCAGCTTTTAGCTCGTTTAAAGGTACTAAAAGGACCACACAAAGGGGCTGTTTATAAACTATTAGCTGATAAAATTACCATTGGTCGTAGTTCTGATAATGATATATGTTTAATGAATGATGAAAAATGCTCTCGCAAGCAAGCTTTATTGATATTAAACTCCACTAGTTATAAAATAAAAGATTTAAGTAACAGATCTTCTATAAAAATTAACAACATTGTCAAAGTTCAATCTGACTTACAGGATGGAGATAGTATCCAGTTTGGCTCTAGTGTATTAGAATATCAAGCCCCTTTAAATAGTGTGCAACAAGCTTTATCATCTGTTGGTAGTAACAGTTCTTTACCAAGCCCTGCAGGTCCCTTACCTGTTGTAGATACACCACCATTAAACAGTGGAGCTTTAGCAACCCACGCACCATCAGAAGATCATTTACCATTACACCCCTGTGAAGTGGTTATTCCACCAGAGGTGGATTCTTTTAACAACTCTAAAAGTCAAAAAAAATCCTTTTTACCTAAGGTGATTATTGGTTTTATTGTTTTAGCAGGGTTATGGTTATTTATGAGTGATTCTCATAACAAAAAATCTCTATCAGATAATTTAGCTACTAAACAAGATATAGAAAAAAACATCCAAACACTTGCTGAATTAAGAAAAAAAGAAGAAGAAAAAAGAGATAAAAACCTTAAACCTCATTTTAAAAATGCACAGGCTAATTATATTAAAGGTAAAAGGGATTTTGAAAAAGGATTTTATTCTAGGGCTATTGAGTTTTTTCAAGTGTGCAAAATACTTTACCCTCAACATCCTTTATGTGATACAGCTTTACAACAAGCACAAATCACCCAACAAAAGCTCATACAGGCTTGGATGATTGCTGGTAAAGATTATAGAGATAAAAGACGCTTTTCTAGCTGTAAGGCTACTTTTAGAAATGTTATGATTGCCATTAATGATGAAAACCACCCTGTGCATAAGGAAGCTAGGATTAACTATGATATTTGTGCTATACAATATGAGGATCGTTACTAATGTTTAAACTAATTATTAAAAAAGCGGGTAAATTATATCAAGAAGTAGCTTTACAAAACAAAAGCGAATGCTATATAGGGCGTGGAGCGGATAACGATATTGTGTTACCGGAATCATATAATATTTCTCGCAAGCACATTCATTTAAAACAAAACCTGCAAGGTCAGTGGTCTGTTGCTAATTTATCTCATAACTCACCATTAATTTTAAACGGGGAAGAAACCACTTCAGCTCAATTAGAAATAAACCAATCTTTTTATGTACAAAATTATGAATTTTTATTAGCAAAAGATAGTGCTATGATAGCAGAAGATCCCTCCCTTGAATCAGAAGAAAATAGTGACGGTGATTTTGCCGTTTCTGCTTCTGAAGGTTCTGAAGGTTCTGAAGGCTCTGAAGGTTCTGCAGGAGGACCGCAAGCAGAAGCCTTAGCTTTACAATCTAAGGCTTCTTCTAAAAAGTCAGAAGAGTTGGTGTCTAACAATTCTGTTCAAGTTAAAGAAGATCCATCAGTCGTGAGTGCAAAAAAGTTGTCCATGGTACCATCTAAGGTGTCATCTACGGATAAAACAACTATCATGGATTTTAGTAATGAAGACAATCAATTATCAGCGTATTTAAAAATATCTGCTGGGGACGACACAGCTCAAGACATTTTTAAACTAGATGAATCAGAATCTGATAAAGCTACAGAGTGGATTGTTGGAAGAGATAAATCTTGTGATATGATTGTTGACAGCCCCAATATGAGTCGCAAACACTTTAAAATACAAAATAAACAAGGCAGTTACTATATTACTGACTTAAATAGCTCTAATGGTACTATTGTCAACAGTACGGAGCTTACTCCTAAAAAATCTTATCCTATTCAAACAGGTGATGTGATTTATATTTTAAATATTGAAATGATATTTGAAATTAAAAATTTAAGTTTAGCCAGACAATTAGCAGTTATGAAAACCCCTGTGTTTAATAAATCTCATTTACCTGCTAAAGTAGATAACAATAATGCTCCGGCACCTTACACCTCGTCTCCTTTACCAGATCATATCCCTCGTGTTGTTTTAGAGGCAAAAGAAGATGCCTCTTCTGGTGGTTTTTTTAAAAAATACAAGAAAAGAATATATATTTATGGGTCGGTAGCAGGTATAGCTTTAGCTTTTTTCTTATCTAATAGTAATAAGTCAGTTGACACTAAAGTATCGCCTGTTACTACTATTCAACAAGGAGAACTAGCAGGATTAAAACCAAAAATACAGCAATTAGTGAAAGATGCATATCAAACAGCCATAGACTTAATGGATGATGGTAAATTTGCTTTTTGTATTAGCAAATTAGAAACAGTGCATAAATACACAGAATTTTATAAAGATTCTCAACAATTAAAACAAGCGTGTGCTGATGCTGTTAGAAATCAAAGAATACAAAATAACAGGATAGAGCAAGAGAAAAAAGCTAAAGAGACGGATCAACGGATTCAATTCATTACCGACAATTGTGATAAAAAGTTTGACACATTTCAACACAAACATGAATTAGATGAGTGTTTAAAAGAAGCCACACATTTATCTGCTGCTGACCAAAGAGTACATAGTTTAGTTTTAAGATTTAATTTTAAACAAAAAAGAAAAGAAGAAGAAAAAAAAGCTAGGCAAAAAAGGCAAGCTCATATTCGTAAAATTCGTAAAAAATATATTTACGCAAAAAAATTACATAGTAAAGGTAAAGTGGAAACAGCTATGTCGGCTTATCAAAATTTTATTAACAAAACAAGTCGTTATAAAGAATTAGTATCTGATAAACAAAAAGCAAAAAGAGAATTAGCATCTATTAAAAAGAAATACAATGATGACATCAATCGTTTAAATAGTCGTTGTAATAAGTTGTTTAAAGAAGGTCAATTTCAATCAGCATTTTATGAATGTGAAATAGCATCGCAAAAAATCCCTGAACCTAGGAATAAAGCTACATTACAAATCATGGAAGACGCTAAATTAAAATTACAAGTTAGTATGAAGCCTCTTTATGAAGAAGCTGCATTATATGAAAGCACTGGTAATATTACTACAGCTAAGGAAAAATGGAAAGAGATTTTAAGTAAAGATATTAAAGAGGGTTTGTATTATCAACGGGCTAAAATTAAATTAGATAAGTATTGAGCAAAAAGGTATTATGTTGCAAAAAGAACTATGTTTATCGGGAAAGATGTTTCGACCTCGTCCGGAGTGTTTTTTATCTAGCGATAAAAAATTATTAGCTGTTATTACTTCTTGGGGTGAAGAACAAGTATCTTTAAAAGATGTTTTTGAACACTTAGATTCGCACTATAATGCTTTAGATAAAGATAGCGAGCAAACTCGTTTCACGCCTTTTATAGAAGGTTTGACATTAGTAGAAAACAATATGCGGTCAGCCGTTTTAAAGTTGAATGAAACTATTTATAATGAAGTTAATAAAGAAGAGTATATGCAAGGTTTTGAGTTATTGTTTGTTGTTATTCAAAATCAAGTGTGCACACTTATTCAGATAGGTTGTCCGTTGATTTTAATAGATGGTGCAAGTGGGGGGGATTTACGACCAGTAGGTTCGTCGGTTAATCATTTGTGGTCGTTTTTTCCAGATGAGTTTAAAATGGCACCCCTTCCAAGTCAATTATTAGGTATGTATGATAATATTTCTTTTCATCCGGTGAGTTTTCGGTTTTTACAAAACGATCGATTTATTTTACTTAATCGTCATAGTATACCTCATGCTTGGTTTCGCACACAGCCAGATGAGCGTACTATAGAACAATTACATAAGCTTTGTGCAGAAGATGGCTTGTTAGTAGATAAGGTGACGGGTAAGGGGTCTGAAATGAGTAAAAAAAGTGATAAGGTAAGTAGTAATGGTGGCAGTAGTAGTGTATTAGCTGGGGGGGATGGTGGCACTCAACAAGCAGTTATAGAAGATGAGCATTCTGTTCCTTTTTGGCTCAAATGTGTTAGTTTATCTACAGATGGTTTTTCTTAAAAACTAGGTTACGGATAAGTTTTCTTAAAAAAATATTATAATTTTACTTGCTTATGGTGATGTGTGCGTGTTACAAGGGTGTTTTGTTTATTAAATGGTGTTACAACTGAAGGGAGTTTTTATGAAAAAAGACATTCATCCAGAGTTTCGGGAAGTGGTTTTTAAAGATGTTTCCACTCAATTTCACATTATTACTAAGTCAACTATCAAGAGTAAAAGTACGATTGAGTTAAAGGGTAAGACTTATCCTTTAGTGACTTTTGATGTATCCAGCTCTTCGCATCCCTTTTATACAGGTCAGCAGAGGTTAGTAGATACAGAGGGTCGGGCAGAGAAATTTCGCAAAAAATACGGAAAAAGTGCCTCTCAAATGGCTAAAAGTTAAACCCATAAAAGCACAAAATAAAGGCAACTATGCCATTTTTAGACTTTAGAAAATCTGTTATACATTTTTATTTACAGGTTATTAGGTACATTTATTTACCTTTTCTCATAACAGGGGGGGTGTTTTGTGTGTCTTGCACAAGCAAAATAGAAAATGTAAATACTCATACAAGTACTATTGTGCCTCCTATAGTTTCTTCTACTTATAACGAATCAGCTGGAGAAAGTTTAAGGTTTTTAGTTGTTCAATTTGATGGCAGATTGCAACCTTTTGATACTTTTGCCAGAAACACCTTACATTTTATTTACGGTCAAAAAACCTTTAATAACCGCTTAGCTGTGGATGTTTTAATGTCGTGGATTTTATTACCAGATTATTGGAATAAAAGTTATTTTGTATCTATTAAAACCCATTCTTTAAAAAAAGCCTTACACTTAGATACTCAGCGGTCGCTGTTTACACCTAATGAGTTGTTGCAAAATCAAACTTTCGCAAGAGAGTTAGATGAATTAAAATCACTCATCCATCGTAAAGAACCCTTAAGTAGTTATTTTAAGTCAGTGCAATCGTTAGAAAATAAGTTAGCACTGTATCAGGCTTTTCAAAGAGGGGAGGTGCCAGGTTGGTTTCCTCCTCACATTAAAAAAAATGCTACTCGTGCATCACCACCTTTGGTAAAAGCCAACCCTAGTGCATCACCTCATTTTGTAAAAGTAAAACCATTACAAAAAAGCCCAGCATACAATATATGGCATTCTATTGTGCAAGAAACAGGCAAGCGTAAAAAAGATTTTGAACAAATTGTAGCTTCTTATGTGGCAGTAGTGTTTGCACTATCTAGTGGAGATAAAGAAACATTAAAGCTTAAAAAGCAAGAATTGCAATCGTTTGTGCAAGCATTTCAAAAACAAATTTTAGTATCTTCTAGTGATAAAGATATATCATCTAAAATTAATTGGGAAGTATATTATAATACGATTAACCCTTTTCATTGGGCTTGGATATTTTATTTATTAGGATTGATATTACTGCTCGTAAGCAAGATAAATGTAAAAAAATATCTGTTATGGGTTAAAAAGTATTTAAAATTACCTTTACTTATTTCAGTTATTCATAAATGTTTTAGTTTTTTGTGTGTGGTAAGTTTATTATTTTTAATAGGTGGGTTTTGTTTGCATACTTATGGCATTGTTATCCGTTGCCTTCTTATGGAGCGTCCTCCTGTTACTAATATGTATGAAACAGTAATATGGGTGCCTTGGGTAGCCATACTTTTAGCTTTGTTTTTCTGGATGTATCAAAGATTTTTCTTTTGCTTTATCTGTGCTTGTGTACTGTCTTTACTATGTTTGTTTATAGTAGATAATGCTGACCCTGTTTTATTAGATGGTCGCTTAGAGCCTTTGCAAGCAGTCTTGAATTCATCCTTTTGGCTATCCACTCATGTATTAGTTATTACTATGAGTTATGCAGCATTTTTTTTAGCTTTTATTGTGGGCGATTTATGTTTGTATTTCTTTTTAAAAGGACCAGAAAAAAAGCTTCAAATTAACAAATGTATTTACTGTATTGATAGGTTTATCCAAATAGGGGTGGTGCTACTTGCCAGTGGCACTATCTTAGGAGGTATATGGGCAGATTATTCTTGGGGGCGGTTTTGGGGCTGGGACCCGAAAGAAACATGGGCTCTCATTAGCTTGCTTGGGTATTTGACTTTGCTCCATGGCAGATTGATAGGTTGGATAAAACAATTAGGCACAGCCATGGCTTCAGTATTGCTATTTTTTTTAGTCATTATGGCATGGTACGGGGTGAACTATGTTTTAGGGCAGGGGCTTCATTCTTATGGGTTTGGTTCTGGTGGTATGGAGTATGTAATAGGATTTACCTTATTGCATATTGTGTATGTTGGTTTTGTGTGGACCAAGTGTTGTGCTTGGGTATCAAAATAAATTATCTATCAAATCAAGGAGGCAGAAGACACTTATCTTAAAAAAAATCACTAATTATGAATTTTTCTTTTGTAGCTTTTTAATCTCTGCTTCTGATAGTCCTGTTGCTTTGCAAATTACCGAAGTATCCATCTTGTTTTGAAACATATTCGTAATCACCTGTCGTTCTCTTTCTTACCTGCCAACTTCCCACAAAAACCAGCAAAAAACTACAAAAAATCTTACAATTTTTATAAAAAAATTATCTATCTATCTATCTATCTATAATCATTAAGTATTTAGTGATTTTAATGCAGTGTATTATATAGTGTATAAAAACTTTACAAAATCAAATATAATTAAGATTATAACAAACAAATAAAAGGTATTAATAAAAAGAGGAGGAAAATAGTTATGAAAACAATTATTAGCTTATTTTTAATTATGGGTTTAGCATTGCCTTATACGGCTTTGTCGTATTCGTACAATGTTGAAGATTTAGTAAGAGAGGCTGAAAATATTTTATCAGAAGATTTTTTTGATTTTGAAAAGTGTATCCCCACAGCAGATGTTCCTGATAATAGTACGGATATTGTAAGGGAACTATTATTAGGTAGAAACGATCTCTCCCGAATGCTAGAAAGAAGATGCCTAAAAAATAGGATAGAAAAATCTTATAAACAAATTTGCACTACCCGCGAAAAATTATTAAAAAACAGATATCGTACTCAAGATGAAAGCACTCGAACCTACTTAGATAGCCAAATATCGAGATTAGATCAAATCCAATGGAAGTTTAATAATAGGATGAATACCTTGGCTCAAAGATCAGATAAAATTTTGAGGAAAATAAACAAAAAAGATGAAGCATGGTTCACTGGCTTTTATCGCACCACTGATGAAATAGAAGCCTATAGAAACATCTTTGATGTCAACTCTTACAACCAGTGTGAAGACGATAGCGAATCACAGTTGTAATTATTCCCCTGAAGTTGATTTTCGGCAATCTTCCTAACTTTCACTTTTTTTCGGAGGGTTGCCGTTCAAAGAGGCTTTGGATTTCTGCCCCCAATCAGGAATTATAAATGTTTTTTAAGTTATAAGATTCGTACAGATAAACTCTCAAAAAAGGAAATTTAAGTATGATAATATCAAAAAAAAGTGCCTTAACAAAGAAGCTTGGTTTTATTATAATGTTTTTGTGTACTATATCCTTTCAAAATTACACTTTAGCACAAATAACAAGACCCAAATATTCAGCTCAATATAATTATGAAGGCAAGGGTAGAACAAAAAAATTTGCAATTTTTGAAATCTTACCAATATATGAGTATCCATGGGGTGTTTGTTTAAATTTTTATCATGATTTTATTAGAAAACTTAATGCTGATAAAAAAACATGGATTAGACAAGCTATGCAGTTATGGAATACAAAATATAAACAATATGTAGACAGTAGATATAATAATCAGGATGAAATGTATCTTGCTGGATTACCATCACTAAAAGAGGATGGAAATCATTTATTTACTGAATCCTGTAATAAGAACACACACACTCTTATTTATGTTCAGAACGCTAATTTATCAGAGACGGCAAATCGTATAACGATGGCATCTTGGGAAACAATAGATGGGTTTAGATTTACTTATTTTTATGGAAGTCTTAAAATACAAAGGCTCATAAAATGGACACGCATTCGGTTTATCAATACAATGCTCCATGAATTAGGACATGCACTCGGGATACCACATCTACCACCATGGAGAACACAAATAATGACTTATAATGAGAACTCATCTTATTGTGAAAAATATGAAAAGATTTGTGACATAGAGGATTCTGATATAAGCTCTTTTTTATTCTATTATAAAAAAAAATACAAATCCGAATATAATTAACCTCCCACTGACTTATACAAACCTGCGATAATACAAACATGAAAAAAGAAATACCATGTTACTACTTTTTAAATTTGAGAGAGTTTGGTATTAGTTTAAAGATGGAAAACTAAATAACTGTAATAAATACATATTTCATAAGATATACCTCCTTTTTGAAAATTATCATATATAGAGAATTATCATAAATGAATAGGAAAAATCAAATTATTTTTAATAATCAGCTATTAGCTATGTAAAAAATACACACTATTATTGTGGTTGGTGGTAGTAGGAAGTCGTCCCTCCTGCTACAATGCCGTAATTTCTGAATGGGGGCAGGAAAATCCTTAAAAGCCTCTTTAAAACTGCAACATCAGCTACTTTTTTACCCACTTAAAAGGCTACCCTCTTAAAAAGCTACCCCTTTTTTAAGGTGTACGAGCATTGGTAATCCATTCATCTTTATCTTCTACAGGTTCAACTTTCCATGGTACATCATGATCTAATGGTAAACCCTCTTTTGCACTCCGATATCTACATGCTCTTTCATTCCCTTGTGAATCAAGGTATATAGCTTTTGGAAAACAAATCCCATATTCGTATTCTAACATAGTAGCCCATGAACCGACATTAGTTTCTTCTTTACATGTCATTTTTGCAGATCGACGACTGACAGAAATTATGTCATCACATTTTAACATAGCTAAAGAGATTATTTTTTGACCCCGGGGATGTTTCCTTTTAGCACAATCAGTATTTTTATTAAAGTTTTCATCTATAATTGCATTAGTTTGATAAATTAGAGTTGCACCTGTTCTACTAGGCTTGACATATACACCTACTACTCCTAGGTTTGTTGTTCTATAGACATCATGATCCATTTTAAAGTAATCTGTTTCAGCTAGGTTAAAACTAACACTACCCCTCCTCCAATACCATAATACATGTAATTGATCAGTAGTAAATTGTGGGGAATCAGTATAAGAACCTTCAATATTTCTAAAACTTTTTTTACTAATTTGTATCTTTGCTCCTCTAAAATCAGCCCAACTAAAAGAAGTTCCTCCCATATTTGCACTTCTTAAATTCGCACAGCGAAAATCTGTCCATTCCATAATAGAACCCGAAAAATCAGTACCTTCTGCATTTACAAATCGCATGTCCATACCACTTAAATTAAGATGGCTTAAATCCATGCCACTTACATCCATGCCACTTAAGTCTAAATTACACTTTCTGTATTTTTCGCTAATTCTACGACCTAAAAAATTATAATTATATGTTACCTTACACTTAGCATTTTTTATCATGTCTCTTACTGATTTTTCAGTAAGGCGAGTGCCTGTTACAACAAATTCATCTAATTGAGTAATATCTTCGTCTGCTTGATTCTTTGGGCTTATTTGACCTAAAAATTTTCTATAATCTTCAACAAATTTATTATAGTTTTCTATTTTACTTTTAGTTTGATTTGCTTGAGGCTCTATATTAGGGTTTTGCATAACAGTTTGTTTTGGCTTACTAACTTTAGCTAGCTCTTGTTGTTGATTAGCTTTTTCTTTCTCAAGGTTATTTAATACTTCAAATAAGCTAAGATTTGTTTCCGATAAAGCTATATGTGGACATAAAAAAGCCACTATCGTTAAAAATAAAATTATTTGTTTCATTTTATATCTCCTTTGTTAAAGTTTATTTTTTACATATAAGTTAATGAGATTTTGTTTTAACCCCAGCAGGGATGTTTTCTATTAGCTTAACCCTCTCTATGCGAGCTTTTATTTGCTGTATTAGGTCTTTATGCATAAGTTGAACTATTCCCATTATATATTCAGATTTTTTATTTGTTAAATCTACATATTCTGTTAACCCGTTATTTTTTATGTAGTCAATGTTTATAGCATGAGCCTCTTTAGCCATCTGTTTTATTTTATCATCTATATCTGGAGCTGGTGCTATTTTTTTTGCCACTTTTAACCTATGCCACATAATTAACATAAAATCTAAATCTGCGTCTAAACAATCTAATACATTACCTAATTCGTCAAAAGACATATTAACAGTGGCAGGCTTGCAAGCTTTCCTTTCTAAACCATCTAATAATTGGGCAATAACACTAGGCTCTAATTCAACTTGTTTATTATCATCCCCAAGAAAAAGAGGACCAACAGCCATAACTACAAAAAATAGTGCCGCCCATGGTGACAAACCTCCCCCTGGTATTGGGGTTGCGTTTGCAATAACTTGTTCCCAGATAGTTACTCCCCCATTTACTAAAGTTACCTGTCCATTTGTATTTTTAATATTTTGGATGTTTTCAGCTTCTACTTCCCAATTTTCAACATTATACGAATACGACAAAGCCGTATATGGAAACAAAAGACTGATACTAACAATCAAGCTTATAATGTGTTTCATAATTTACCTCCTTCTGGTTAAGGATAAATTTAACTTTCAATAAAAACCATACATAAACAAGTTCTTTTTTGCAATTTTTTTTTTGCAAGTTTTTTTTGGATGTAAATTTTACATCTATAAATGGGGTGTGAGTAAAAAAAGCCTTCTCGGCTGGGGCTTCAGTGTGAAGTGTTTTACGAAAACCCGAATGTTGAAAAGGTTGTCCCCCCTCTTTTATTCAAGCTGAAACTTATGAGTGCTTTTTTTGTAGCTTTTTAATTTCTTTTTCTGATAACCCTGTTACTTTCGCAATAAACGGAATATCTAGATTTTTTCGAAACATATTCGTAATCACCTGTCGCTCTTTTTCTTGCCTGCCTTTTAGTTCGCCCTCTATCTTGCCAGCTAGATGACCTTTCTTTATACCTTCTTTGCGTGCCTCATCAAATCAAGTATTGTAATGGTGCCATAACTCTTTCCTCTTTATCCCCCAAAGGAGATTGGTATGAGGTAAAGAAAACCTTAAGCACAAGGTTTTTTACCAAAGTTTGTGGGGAAGTGTGCTAAAAAGCCTTGTATATTAAGGGTAGCAAGGTTTTTTCTTAACCCTCCGAAACCTACCCCCTCCTCTTTTTTTATAAGTCCCTGTAGCCATCTATCTAGCGGAAGTTTGATAACCTGTTAGGTGGTGTAGTAGACCTCATAGGTAGCACTTTTTTATATTCTTCCTTCTTTTTAAAATCCCATGTTTTTTTATATTCTCCCTTTCTTTTAAAATCCCATACTTTTTTATGTACAACTGAGAGTCTATAACCTTCTGTTATACCTTGTTCTTTTAAGTATTTTGCTAGTGACTTACCAACTATCGTATCTTCAAACTTTGCATCTTTAAAGATTGCCCCTCTAAAGGTCCTAAGATGTGCTAAATGTGCTTTAGATAAATTTGCTCCTGTGAAATCTGCTTCTGCTACAATTGCATCCGCTAGATTTGCTCTTGTTAGATTTGCTCTTGTTAGATTTGCTTTAAAGAAATTCGTATTTTGTAAAAGTGATTTTGATAAATCCGCACCTTCTAAATTAGCTTCTACAAAATAAGATCCAAAAAAATCTAGCTCACTTAAATTCAGCTCCTTTAAATCCGCACCTTCTAAATCACAGTAACTTAAGTTGTCTTCAGCAAGATATTCTCTAAAATTATCTTTATTACATCTATTACTTTCAGCTACCTGTCGGGTGGGTTTTTGTGGTGAGGGTTTATGAGCTTGCCTCTTTGGCTTTGTGGTGACACAAGCACCAAGGGTTAAAAATAATGGGTCATGACAACTTAAGCGGGTTATTTTTAATCATTTTTAACAACAAAGTATACAAGTCATCCTTCCTGTGATTAAACCTAAACTCACATTCTTTAAGATGCAAGTAAAAAGTATCTTTATCCATTCCTCTAAACTTTGATAACCTCACTTTGGAGGTCCCCCAAAAGCTTTCTATACCATTAATATGATTCTTCACATTACCTCGTTTTGTGGCAAATTCATTCTTCCCATGATACACACGATAATGTTTTTTGTAACCCATATTGACTAGACCATCGTAGCTTTTAAAACCATCTGTATAAACAGTAGCAGATTTAGATATTCTATTACTTATAAGGGGAATAAGGGTCTTGTGTGAACAATTTTTAATAATTTGAGTATAAACCTTACCTTGTCTTTGTTTAAGACCAAACACAATAGTTTTACCATAAGATCCTCTTCCTCTTCTGCCTTTGATTCGTCTAGCTCCAAAATAACTTTCATCTATTTCTACTTCTCCTTTTTTAAAAAAACTTTCTTTTTCACAAAATTGAGCTATCTTTAATCTTACAGTTTTTAAGATTTTATTAACAGAATTTCTGCTAATATTGGATAATCTAGCAATTTGTGAAGCTGTGAGATCATTCGAAAAAAGCTTAATAATATGGCGAAATTTCTTCTCAGAAATGCGGGAACGCACAAAATACTTATTTTTCTTAATAATTTTCAAGATTTAAACCTTATCATGTAAGGCTTAAGTTGTCATGACCCAAAATAATAATAAAGTAATAATATGTTTCATTGTAATCTCCTTTAAAAGTTATGTTTGAGGTTTTATTATAACTTATCGGGGATATATTTTGGTGACAAACTTGAATCTTAAGCCCTACGGCTGGGTTTTTGAGAGATAAATCCTATGCTGGCATTTATCTAAGTTTATGGTTCGGGTTGGAGAGGGGCAGGCAACCCACCTTCATCTAAAATTGTGATGTTAAAACATCCTCTAGGATAGCTTTAAAAAATCTTAAAATTGTGCTAAAAAAGTATGTAAATCAGGACTTGAAGTCCTGATTTACATAATATATATTAAGTAAATATGGCAAAAATCATTAAAAGAGACATTTTAAAAGAGCTCAAACTCTTATTAAAAGAATATCCTGTTGTATTAATCTTAGGTCCCCGACAAGTGGGTAAAACTACTTTGTCAAAAATGCTCAAGCATTATCAATATTGTAATTTAGAAGATCCTGAAACACGAGAAATAGCCATACAAGATCCCAAAGCATTTTTTCAGTCTTTTAAAAAATCTCGAGTTATTTTAGATGAAATCCAAAACATTCCTACCTTATTAAGTTATATACAAGTCATAGTGGATGCCACACAAACAATGGGGCAATTTATACTCACAGGTTCTTCTCAAATGGAACTTACACAAGGAGTAACGCAGTCTTTAGCGGGGCGAGTGGGGATTTTAAATTTATTTGCTTTGTCTATAAAAGAGTTAAAAGCATCTGGCATACAATATAAACATTTTCAAGAGTACATTCATTATGGTTTTTTACCTAGAATCCATAGTCATCAACAAAGACCCTTAACCGCTCATGCTAATTATTATCGCACTTATGTAGAAAGAGATATTCGTCAAATTATTAATATTAAAAATCAAGCTTTATTAGAAAAATTTATAAAACTACTAGCAGGGCGAATAGGGCGAGTGATCAACTATCATTCCTTATCAAATGCTGTAGGTGTAAGTGCCAAAACAATTAAACATTGGCTTTCTATTTTAGAAAACTCATTTATTATTTATAAATTAAATCCTTATTTTGATAATTTTGGAAAAAGAGTTGTTAAATCCCCAAAATATTATTTTACAGAAGTAGGGCTTTTATCTTATTTACTTGGTATTCACACATTTAATCAAGTGGTACGTGATCCTCTTAGTGGTACTCTATTTGAGAACTTGGTTATTATGGAGTTTATCAAAAAAAAATGGAATTACGGACAGATAGAAGATTTTTATTTTTTTCAAGATAGTAACCATAATGAAATTGATTTGTTATTGTCTAAAAACGGTAGATTGTATGCATTTGAAATTAAATCAGCTTCTACTTACACTGTGTCTTTTAGTCGTCGTTTAAGTCAAATAAAAAAAATGCATCCCAAAATTAAGTCTGCTTTTATTATTTATAATGGGATGAGTAAGAAATTCTCTAACCATACGGGAATGTTAAATTTTAAAACAAGTTGTTGCTTTAAGCTACTGTGAAAGCTCTTCTTTTTTAGCTTCTTCTTTAGCTTCTTTACTAAGTATCTCAAGCGTTCTTCTATACATCTTATCTACTTTATAGCCTTTTGTTATACCTTGTGATTCTAAGTATTTTGCTAGTGATTCAGTAACTATCGTATCTTTAAATATTGCATCTTTAAACACTGCATCTTCAAACACCACCTTTTCAAGCCCCGGTGGATCAGAAAATAGCCCCTTATAAACTTTTGCTATTATCGCATCTGTAAGATTTGCACCTGTGAGGTTTGCTTTATATAAATTCACATTTGCCATAAATGCATCTGTAAGGTTCGCTCCTTCTAAATTCGCACTTGTGAGGTTCGCGTCTGATAGGGATGCATCACTTAAGTTTGCACCTGATAGATTCGCATCTGCTTATGGCTCGGGTTGGAGAGGGGCAAACAACCCACCTTCATCTAAAATTGTGATGTTAAAACATCCTCTAGGATAGCTTTAAAAAATCTTAAAATTGTGCTAAAAAAGTATGTAAATCAGGACTTTTGGCTTGACTTTATTTTAAATTTTTCATATTATTTGTATAGACAAAGCTTTTATTATCATATTATAATACTAAGTATGACAAAAGCGTTATCAAGCGTTATCAAGCGTTATCAAGCGTTATCAAGCGTTATCAAGCGTTATCAAGCGTTATCAAGCGTTATCAAGCGTTATCAAGCGTTATCAAGCGTTATCAAGCGTTATCAAGCGTTATCAAGCGTTATCAAGCGTTATCAAAATAATATTTATTTACTTCTTAAGTAATAACAAAAAAACTTTAAAAGTAATTTTCTATAATTATCATCAAGGTAATTATGAGATCACTCATTTTAATTCAACTAAAACAACAACAATTATTAACCAATAAAGGAGGTTATGATGAAACAATTTATCTATTATTTTTTATTAAGCACATTATGTGGCTTGTTATTAGGGGAGCAAAAATCTTTTGCTGACACTGATCCACCTTGTCATTTACCAACATCCACAGATAATAAGGGCTTTGTTCACTGTGGTTTACTGTATGGCTTTGTGAAACCAAAAACTTCTGTTGAAGAATTAACACTTAATGTATTTAATAAAAAAACAGGCAAACACAGACAGATCAGAATGAAAACACCTAATCGTGATTTTGATCAATTAGTGAAAGCTGTTAAACAACAAGATATGCGTCGTTCTATATTTGGGGAAGATATTAGACTTAAACATCCAGAACTTGCAAATGACAGAGATATCCAGATCAGACTAGGTCCTGCTGACGGGTTTAAATTATCACGAGGAACTGTTATGTACCATGATAGTGATTTTAAAAAACGCATGGCTCAAGTAGGCGATCCCATACGAGGCAACCAAAACTGCGAGTATATACGACAAACAGTCGCTCAATTACCTGATATAAAGTGTAGTGGTAAAAAAGTGCCTGTAAAAATGTGTTTTGGTCGTGCTAGATGTGGAATAACTTACCCTCTTAAAATTGCAAAAGGCATAGGAGGTAAAGGTTATGAAACTCAGACTCAATACCATGTTACCACAGTAGCATGTGAGGTGACAGAGCGTGGTAAGTGTCCAAGTGCTACATCTTGTGCTGGTTCTTCTGCTGTAAATCTTGTTACAAAACATAGTAAAATGGGTGTTTATATCCCAGGTAAAGGTTATCCAGTTCTTCCAGGAGGCGTTAAGATGCCGGGTCTTGGTTATCCAGCTCCTCAAGGAGGCACTATTGGTTATGGTTATCCGGTAGAAGGTTCTGGAAGTGTTAAGTAAAATAAACTTAGTTTAAAATAAAGGAGGTTATGATAATGAAACATAAAATAATAATACTGGTATTTTGGCTATTATCTTTGTACTCGGCAAATGGGGCAATAACGGGATATATAGAAGCTACTGGAAAAGTGATAAAATATAATAAAAAAACAGTTACTATAGAGCAAGCAAAAGGTGGTAGAAGGGAGATACCTAGAGCATTGATCCCAAAACATTTTAAGATTAAAACGGGCAATATTGTTACTGCTTATTTACCCGGAAACTCAAAATAAAAGCAACAAATACTTAAGTGTACATCCTCCTCTTTCTTCTGAACAGGAAGGAGGGGGGGAGGCTTTTATCTATTCTGTTGGCTTTGCTTTTTATTTTGTTTGTTGAATCTTATTTTTTTAGTGGCTAAAGGCGTGGTTTTACCTTCAGATGCCGTGCTTTTTGTTTTACTTCCTAATAAATTGTCTTATCTTGTGTGTTGTTTCTTATATCTATAACTCCCTTTTTGTTCACCTTTTAACAGATTGTACCACTTGTTTATAAAATGAATTCTGTCACCGAATTAGTGAATACATACAATTCCTGTGTCAGCTGTCATTCCTGCGGAGGCAGGAATCCAGAAAAAGCTAGATATCTTAGGATATAACCCTTAATTTCTAAAAGCTGGTTAAACCCACAGGAACATAAGGCAAAAAGTGGCACAATAAAAGTGTTCAGAATGGCAAAAAGTGGCACAATAAAACTGGCACAAAAGGAGAGTTAATAACCACAAAAGTGGCACATTAAAAATATTGATGAACAGGCTAATAGTAGAGAGAAATGATATAAAAACTGGCACAATAAAAATGTTCAGAATGGCAAAAAGTGGCACATTAAAACTGGCACAATAAAAGTGTTCAAAATGGCAAAAAGTGGCACAATAAATAGATGGATATTAATAATAGGATGGGTAAGAAATTTTCTAACTATATGGTGTGTTTAAATTTTAAAACAGCTAAACATGAGTTTTTTCTAATATAGGGCTATATATCACAAAAACTTGGTAAAGTAATAGCACAAAGAAACAATGCAGAAGATAATAGGGATAAAGCAGTTAAGAATGTAATAAAGTATTGTGCTAAAAAAAGTAACATTCAAAAGAAGCGACAAATAGCTAAAAAACCTAAAGCTACAAAACACAAGACAGCTCCAAAGCCCGCTCCCTAGTCATTCCTGCGGAGGCAAGGGAATCCATTAAAGCCACATTTCCAGACTTGAAACAACAAATTTAACCTTATTTGTTGACTCTTTACTTTATAAGGTACATGTTAGTTTAACCTTGCAATAGAGAGAGGGTTTAACAAATAACGAAGGAGTTTTAACAATGATTACAACAAATGTATATACTAAAGTTTTTTTACTCATTTTTTCCACTAATGCTGGGATAACTCACCTAGGGACTATGTTCACTATTGATGTTGATAATAAACAATATATTATTACAGCTAAGCATCTGGTTAAGAATATAAAAAAAGAAGATAATTTAATAACTATTCACCAAAAAATTAGAAAAAAAATTAAAGTAGTTTTAGTTGGGCATTGCAAAGGCGAAAAAGATATTTCTGTTTTGGCAACAAATTTACAATTATCACCTAATCTATCACTCAAACCTTCTATGGATAAATTAGCTTATGGGCAAGATGTGTATTTTCTAGGTTTCCCTTATTTAGAGAATCAAGATACAGATAAATATAATAGAAGCTTCCCTATGCCTTTTGTAAAAAAAGCAATACTTTCAAATATACATTCAGACGGCGATATTTTATTGTTAGATGGGCATAATAACCCAGGGTTTTCAGGAGGTCCTGTCGTCTTTAAACCATCTGGGAGTAACGATTTTCAAGTCGCAGGGGTTATTTTAGGTTATAGAGGTAGGTACAACCCTGTTATTTCTTTAGACAAAAATAAAGCTACAAACTCAAAAAAAATGCTATATCATACCAATACAGGAATTATAATAGCTTATAGCATCAAATGTGCTGTGGATTTAATTAAGAAAAATCCTATTGGTTTTAAATTAAAACAAACTAAAAAAAAGACTAAACCTCTAACCTCAACCCTCACAAAAAGTGTATCATTTTGAGACATTTTAGAGATAATTCAAAAACAATGCAAAAAAAATTAACTTTTTTTTGAATGGGGCGATTGTATAAATAAAAGTCACCTTAGCCCCAAACCGTGCGGGTTTTGGCGTACAGTGGGCTGTGACAAAAATTGTCGCTGTATAAAATCCAGCCACTAGTCCAGATTATTTTAAAAAAAAGTACTAAAGTCTTTTTTAATCCTGCCGATAAAGCTAACATTAAGGTACAAAACTATTTTAATTGGGAGATGATTTTTAATGCTATTTTTTAAACTTACTTTTTTAAACAGATTATTTTTACAAGAAAGGCTTGACAATATGAAGCTATTATGTTATACTAGTTACATCGTTACATCGTTACATCGTTACATCGTTACATCGTTACATCGTTACATCGTTACATCGTTACATCGTTACATCGTTACATCGTTACATCGTTACATCGTTACATCGTTACATCGTTACATCGTTACATCGTTACATCGTTACATCGTTACATCGTTACATCGTTACATCGTTACATCGTTACATCGTTACATCGTTACATCGTTACATCGTTACATCGTTACATCGTTACATCGTTACATCGTTACATCGTTACATCGTTACATCGTTACATCGTTACCATCTATTAATTAATTTAATCACCCCCCCAGCCCCCCGCTTAGTAAGCGGGGGGAGTAAAAGAGCTAACGCTCTTTATCGTTTCCTCTTAATTAGTAAAAAACTCAAAATTCAAAGTTCCGATAACGCTTCTTATGTTAGAGCGGAAGGGGAAGATTTTTGTGGGACGCTCCGCTTGGACCCAAAAAATATTCCCCTCCCGCTCTTTAATTTTAAGTTACATTTATCTACGGTATCATTGATTAGTCATTGGGTAGAGTGTGCAAGGAGAACATCAAAAAAAGCACCCTTTGGGTGCGAACTCGTTTTGAATTGGTTTTCTCACTATTCAAGAACAGTATTTCACTATTCCAGAACAGCACTAAAGGATTACATTAGTTATCTTTTTTATTTTTTTCATCGCTTGTCATTTCTTTGTCAATCGTCACTCATTCGTCAGCCGTTATTTCTGCGTCAACCGTCATTCCCGCGAAGGCGGGAATCCAGAAAGTTATTTGTACATGATAAAGTGCATTATGTAAAAATCCAAAGCGGTAATTTTTTTGTGAGACGCTTCGCTTGGACTCAAAAAAAATTCCCCTTTGTTTTTTTATTAACCCAAATTAAAACATACGGAGGCAGTAATGTCTCAAAAATCTAACCTTACAAGGTATGATAAGAAATTCATAGCTACTTTAATATTTCTGCATTTCAGTCTTACTCTTATGGGAATAAGCTTTTTTGGGCTTTACTACCATAATAAATACACTGGTTTTAAGGCTTATCAGAAAAAAATGAATCACAAGTTAGAGATATTAAAGGGTCTATCTGAAAAATACAATTCAGACTTAAAACTTAGGGGTATGGAATGGGATTATGGTTTAAAGGGAGTCGGAGCAACGGAGGCTAAAGAGCTTCGGGGTTTTGATTCGAGGATAAATAAAAATAACAAATAAAGGAGGTGCAAGATGCACAAAATAAAGGATTTTTTAAACAAAAAACGATGTAGAAAGCTTAAGCTTTTAAACCAAAAAGGTTTTAGCTTACTTGAGATAATGGTTGCTGTTACTCTTATGGGGATAATAACAGCCGTGGCTATTCCCTCATATCAGCGTTACAGAAATAAAGCTACTGACGGAGTTATAAAATCTTCTTTAAATACTATAGGTAGAGGTTCGGCAGCTTGTTTAGTGCTAGGTACTGGAAGGGATAATTGTAATTCTTTAAGAGAAGTAAATGTCACTTGTCCAGCAGGGCTAACTTGTTCTCAAGATGCAGAACCAGCTTCTGGAGCTGATACTATACCTCTTTGTTTTGAAGCTTCTTCGGGTTCAGATGCTAGAGGATGCGTGCAGGTAACAGTATCTAATGGTAATTTTACAGTAAAATCAGGAATTATAGGGGATGATGCTGATTGTGCTGGTAATGTAACCCCAGCCTGTGCAAGTGCAAGTGCAACTCCCACTTGTGCCCATGGATGTACAGTAAAACAAGTTGGGACAGCAAAAGATGCTTGTGGTGCTGGTCCTGCTGTAGTTAGAGGTGCTGGTGGTGACACTGGGGTTGACACTTGTGACGGAACATATAGTGCAACCTTTAATGATTTACCAGAGTGTACTAATGCTGGAGTTTGTGAATAGGTAACTGAAAGGTTATAAATTATGTCTGTCCCCTCTAGCTTTCAGTTTTTTGTTTTTTATACTTCAAGGTTTTGGGAGGCAGGCGTAATTTATAAGAGTATGTCCGTTACCTCCAATGGCGGGCATATAGTCGCTTAGGCGACTGTTGTGTTTGTTTTTGTGCCTGGGCAGGTTCGTTTTATTGCCTGCCCTACACAAAAACATTATTTTTGTTTTGGAAAGGGTGAAGGGTAACCTTCCCACTTTCTATACTTTTTAAAAGAAAGGAACAAAAAATGGCTATAGAATTAGAAGATATAAAAACAAAGTTAAAGTTTAAAGATGTAAAGACCATAAATGGTAATGAGACTCTTTTTATAAAAAATGAATGTTACCCAGATATATCTATTGAGGATGTTATAGAAAAACCCTTACAAGATTGTAGAAAAAAAGTAATAGAAAAAATGAATCATTATTCAAATAAAATTAAAAAAAGAGATAATACTATAAAATCTCTTCAAGACTTAATAAATAAAACCATAAAGACTCCTGAATCTAAAGTAAAATTATTTGAAAAAGTAACACCTAATGAAATGGTCCTTTTGGATAAGTATTGTAAAAAATATGTAAATGAAAACACACCTTATCTTGATAGTTCTAAACTAATAGCTAAAGGGCAAGCTGATTTTAAAAAAGACACAGAGGATAAATATAACAGATGGAGTGATGTAGAATCTGAATTAGAGCGTATAAAAGGAAAGATAGAATCTCAATTATGCACAGAAGCAGTAAATCAGAGATGATTAAGTATTAACCTGTGGGGTGCTTTTGCTCCATTAAAAGAAAGGTTATTAAATAAATGCCTAAGAAAGCTTTGAGACAAAAAACTAAGTGTATTGTTTGTGGTAAGCAATTTATTATCTTAAAGAATAAGAAAAAAACTTGCGGAGCTAAGGCTTGCAAAACAAAGATTAAAAGAGCTTACGACAAAGAGTATATAAGAAAGTACTATCAAGAAAAAAAGGAATTATTACTTAAATATATAAAAGCAGAAAAAGCAGTGCGGGATTTTTTAAAAAGAATGGAAAAGCAGACAAAACAAAAAACAGGTAAAAGTAACCGCATTTTAATCACTGCAAATAACTTTTTTAAATTAAAAACCTTGACCCAAAAAGCCGATGCTATTAAAAAAAAGCTACAAAAAGAAAATGGGTAAAACCCTCACCCCCAAAAGTACCATAAAAGTCTAAAGCTTATATATGTGGTGAGAAGTGTTGAGGCTTGCTACCCTTAATATACTAGGTTTTTTGGCACCTCGCTCCACTCTGTTACTCAAAACCTAGTCCCTAACCTTGCCTCTTACTGTTATCTTTTAATAATGCATATCGTCTAAGGGGTTTGACTAAAGTTACAAATAAAAGTATATTAGGAATCTTAGTAATAAACACTATATTTACGCAAAGGACTTTTTTATGAAAAACAAAACTAAAGACAAAACTCAAGCTCAAAAACAAGAACCAAAGCAGAGCAAAAATAAAATTAAGCAAGTATCTCACCATGATTTGTTATTTAAACAAGCTTTTTCAGATTCTAGATTTGCAAGGGAGCTACTAACACTTGTATTTACTAAAAAAGAATTATCTGTGTTTAACCTCAAAAGCCTTAAACCAGAGAAAGACACTTTTCAAGACTTAAAGGCAGATTTAGTGTTTTCTTTGTTATTTAAAAATCATCCAGAAAGCCAAGTAAAGATTGCTATTTTATTGGAACACAAATCTAAGTACAGCTACAAAGTGTTTGAGCAATTATTAAAGTATCAAGCTGTTATTACAAGCAAGAGCTTAGAAGAAACAGGCTGTGCTTGGCCTATTATACCTATTGTGTTCTACCATGGTAAAAAGCCTTGGAAGTGGGCAAAGAACTTTCAAAAAGGGCTTATGGGTGAGTTTTTAGAAGAAATACCTTCTTTTTTACAAAAAGTTATGCTAAATTATAGTATAAAGGTAATAGATATTCATGATAAGAAGGTAGCACAAGCTATAAGGAGTAAAGCATTTAAGAGTAGGGGGTTTTTAAGTTTATTAAAGAGGGCATGGGATTTAAAGGCAGATGAGAAGGAGTTAAAAAAGCTTATCAGGTTATTTGATAATTGCAAGGGTAAGGATTTAGGGTTAGTAATAAGTAATTATGTGTGGAAGGTAGTGCCTAATATGACAAAAGAGTTATGGCAGAGGATAGAGCAACAAGCGGTTAAATGGGGGATATTTCCAAAAGGAGGATATATGAACATCAGAGAATATATAAAAGAAGAAGGTAGGTGGGAAGGTATACATATTGGCAGGCAAGAAGGCAGGCAAGAAGGCAAGCTAGAGGGCAGACAAGAGAATATGCGACAGGTAATTGCGAATATGTTTCGGAAAAATGTAGATATTCCGTTTATTGCAGAGGTAACAGGGCTTTCAGAGGTTGAAATTAAAAAGCTCAAAAATGGTTCTAAGTAAAACCTTGCTAGCTTAAAAAATCAGTAAAAAACCGAAAAATAACTAAAGTAGCCAGGTAGGGAGCTGGGTGTGTGGGTTTAATATCAAAACTAAAGGTACATGTGGCTTTTTGCCCTTTCCCACCTCCCATTTTTTGCTTGACTTTGGCTATGCCCTGTGTTACTTTTTAGTAAAATCAACTTTTGGCAAAGAGGTAAAAAAATGGAAAACAAAGAATTACAGGATTTGATTAAAAACGCCCTTGATGATTTTAGGGTTAGTATAGAAAGAGATTTTGAGAATAGGTTAAAGCCTAATAGAATTATAGAGGTTTTAAATAATAGGTGGGTTACCTTAACCGCTACTATTATTTTTTTAACTTTAATAACTTCTGTTTTTGGGTATAATGTTAGTCAAACTGTAAATAGCTTAAGGTCGGAAATGAATAGCTTAAGAGCAGAAATGAGGGCAGAAATGAATGGCTTAAGGTTGGAAATGAAGGCAGAAATGAGCAGTTTAAGAGCTAATGTAAGAGAAGATGTAAGAGAAGCATTAAAAGGCATAAGGCTGCACAAAACCTCTGCAAATAGAGGATCTAATAATGTCAGTGTTGTTAGAAATATAGCATCAGAAGATAAATAAACACCCTTTCCAATAAAAATAACCTTTTTACACCCTCACTCCGCCTGTTAAAAACCACTCCCCAAACCCTGCTACTTTTACCGTTATCTTTGAATAACCCAGACTTTCTTTAGTCCAGCCCTAAGTATAACACAATGTAATATTGACCCACCGATAAAAATCACGATACACCCTTAGTATAAGGGTTCACAAATCTGCTAAAGTGCAAATCTGTTGAGGTAATTAAAATCTAAAATGAATATGCTTTTATCAAAAGAGTTTCAAAATAATAATACAACACCATTTTTAAAATGGGTAGGTGGTAAAAGATCAGCTTTAGAACATTTAAAACAACGGCTCCCTCACAATTACACAAAATACTATGAATGCTTTTTAGGAGGAGGGGCATTATTCTTTAACATACAGCCCAAATCAGCTTATTTATGCGATATAAACTACAAACTTATTGCTACCTATAAAGCTCTAAAACAAGATGTAAAGTCTGTTATTAAGCAATTAAAACACCATAAGGCAAAACATTCAGAAAAGTACTATTACAAAGCAAGGGAGCAGTTTAATAAAGAAACTGATTTAATAAAGCGTGCCAGTTTATTTATTTACCTCAATAAAACCTGTTACAATGGACTATATAGAGTAAATAGCAATGGCGGGTTTAATGCACCTTATGGAAAATACAATAACCCTGCGATTTTTAATGAACAAAATTTATTTAATATATCAAAACTTTTAAAAAAAGCAGTTATAAAAAACCAAAGTTTTGATAAAACAAAAATAATTTCAGGGGCTTTTTATTATCTTGACCCTCCTTATCATAACACCTACGATCAATATGACAAAAATAAGTTTAACTTTAGCTGTCAAAAACAACTTAAAAGTTTTTGTAAAGAAATTGATAAAAATGGAGCTTACTTTTTACAATCTAATGCAGACACTAAAGAGGTGAGAGAGCTTTATAAAGAGTTTGTTATTGAAACAGTAAAAGTCTCTAAATCAGTGTCTTGTAAAAGCCACCAAAGAAGAAAAGAAAAAGAACTTGTGATAAAAAATTATGGCTAACGGGTCACGAGCTAATAAAACAGGTAAAAATCTTGAAATTTTTGTGAAAGATCAGCTTTTAAAGCGAGGCTACATATCTTTTGGCTTTGCTTTTTGTTTGAGCTGAATTTTATCTTGTTTAGTCGCTTTATCTAAAACAGTATCTTTTTTTGATGAAGGAGTGGACACAGCAGTACTGGGTTGGTTTTTAGTAGCTTGTTTTTCTACGGCTGGTTTTTTTGCACCATCTGGTTGTTTTTCTTTCCTCGGTGTTTCTACAGATGTTTTGTCGGCACTTGGTGTTTTTTCTGCACTCTCTGTTGTGTACTGATCAATCACACTGGTGTTTTTTTGAGAGCTTAAAGCTGCTAGATAAATAGAAGTAAAAGCAAATATAATAGCCGTCCACTTAGTAACAGTTATGAGGAACTGATTAGCACCAGAAGAGCCAAAGAGGCTTTTAGACCCCCCGCCACCTAACATACCAAATGCTCCCCCGCCTTTTGGGTCTTGAAGCAGAATAAAAATCACCATAATAATAGAAGTGACTACATGCACAACAGCTAAAAAAGTGAACATAACCCTTGTATTTAAAAAAGATTTACTCGCAAAAGTCAATTCTAGCTAGGTATTATTTAAAAAAAGCTTTGGCAAATGGGGTTAATTATTTTAAAAATATTCAAATATGCTGAAAAAACCATCAAAAAATGCTCTTAAAACTTCTTCTGCTGTGCCTTTTGCTACAGCTACAAGGTGGTCTGTTTCGAAAATTGCTCAAATTTACCACCTTTCTTTGTCGGATTTAGTGCATCGTGCACATAAAACGCATCGCCAGCACTTTGATCCGCACAAAATACAGACCAGCCAGCTATTATCTATTAAAACAGGGGCATGTCCTGAAAATTGTGCTTACTGCCCTCAATCTGCCCATTACAAAACAAACATCACTAAAGAAAAGCTACTTGATCTGCCTAAAGTGCTTTTGTTTGCTGAAAAAGCTAAGCAAAAAGGGGCTACTCGTTTTTGTATGGGGGCGGCTTGGAGGCAAATACAAAGTGGCTCTGATTTTGATCGTGTTTTAAAAATGGTATCAGAGGTAAAAAAAATAGGTTTAGAGGTGTGTTGTACTTTGGGGATGTTATCTTTAGCCCAAGCTCAAAAGCTTAAAAAAGCAGGTCTTTATGCTTATAATCACAATATTGATACTTCAAAAAACTTTTACCCTAACATTATCACTACTCGCAAATATGAAGATCGCATTCAAACCATTCATAATGTGAGAAAAGCAGGCATTACAGTATGCACGGGTGGCATTGTAGGTATGGGAGAGACAGCTCAAGATCGTATAGAGTTTTTACATCAGCTATCCAGTTTTAAGCCCCAGCCAGAAAGTGTGACTATCAATAAATTAATTCCTATCCCCGGCACCCCTTTAGCAAAGCAAAAGCCCTTGCCTCATTTAGAAATTGTACGCACAATAGCTACGGCACGAATTATTATGTCAAAATCTATGATACGGCTAAGTGCCGGGCGAAGTGGTATGAGTGAATCGGATCAGTTTTTATGCTTTTTCGCAGGGGCTAATTCTATATTTATTGGCGATAAATTACTCACATCGGCAAACCCCGGCATATCTGACGATCAACAAATGTTTAAACGATTAGGTTTTTCAGCAAGCACAAAAACAGCAATCGCTCAACCAGCAATCACTAAACCCAAAGAAAGCACTTATATATGAAAGTATTAGTAACAGGGGCTACAGGTTTTTTAGGAAGATGGCTGTGTCAGGCTTTAGTTGAAAAAGGCTACACCACTTATGCTTTAGTGCGACCTTCTAGTGACACTCGTTTTTTGCAATCATTATCTGTCAAACTCCATAAAGGCGATGTTACTGACTTACCTTCTTTTACAAAAGCCGCCCGTGGGGTGGATGTGATGTTTCACTTAGCAGGCTTGGTTGCGTATGCGGAAAAGTTTAGGTCCGCTATGAGAAAAGTCAATGTGCAAGGCACAGCTCATGCTGTAGAGATATGTCGCTTGCAAAACATCCGTTTAATTTATATGAGTTCTGTTGTGGCTGTAGGTGCTAGTAAAACTCCACAAGTGCTTAACGAAGAATCCCCTTATAACATGAAGGATTTTAATTTTGGTTATTTTAATACAAAAAAACAAGCAGAAGAGCTGGTGCAAAATGCATGTCAAAACGAACAATTATCAGCTATTATTTTAAACCCCTCTAATGTGTATGGTGCTTATGATATGAAAAAAGCCAGTAGAAAAACCCATATATGGGTGGCTAAAGGGCGATTTCCCTTTTACACTAAGGGAGGCTTAAGTGTAGTGGATGTAGAATCGGTTATTGAAACCACTATCAATGCTATTAAAAAAGGTCGTATTGGGGAAAGATATATTTTAAGTGGGGATAATATCACTATTAAAGAATTATTTACTATGATTGCTGAATGTACAGGGGTCAGTCCTCCTTTTATTTGTTTAAATGATAAAGTTTTAGATATGATAGGCTATTTAGGTAATGTGTTGTATTATTTTTTAAAAAAATCTTTTTTAGATAAAGATATTAGAATGGGGCGTTTTTACCATTGGTTTGACAACACAAAAGCTAAAAAAGAGTTAGGATTTTCCCCGCAACCCGCTCGCAAAGCCATTGCTAACTCTGTTAATTGGTGGAAAGAAAATATACACAACTTATAAAAACTTGTGTAACATTTAAAGTGTTATGGTGTATCCTAAATTATTCTTAGACCCTTTTACAAAAAAAGTGTGTGAAGATATATCTTGCAAAATTACTCAAGTTTTTCACATAGATTGCACACCGGTTGATGTGGCTCATCAGTTGACATCCCCTCCTGATAGGGATTTAGGTCATTTTGCACTACCTTGTTTTTTCCTAAGCCCTAAAGTAAAAACTTCTCCTAATCAGATAGCGACCAAAATAGCGACTGTTTACTTGTCATCTGATGCGATATTTAATGATGTGATGTTTAAAAAAGTAGTGGCTCTTAAGGGGTATGTGAACTTCTTTTTTTGCCCTGCTTTTTTAGCAAAAAACCTGTTATTACCACTTGCAAGTGATTCTAAGTGGTGGGCGGTGCCTAAAAAAAAATTGTCTACTTGGTTGGTTGAGTACTCTCAACCTAATACGCATAAAGAACTCCATGTAGGGCATTTGCGTAACTTGTGTTTTGGGTTTAGTGTCACTACTTTGCTTAAAAAAAGGGGTTTTCCGGTTGTAACTTGCACTTTTCCGGGTGATACAGGGACACATGTGGCGAAATGTCTTTGGTATTTAAAATACCATAATAAAACAAATATCCCTAAAGAAATATCACTTCCTTTTGTACACAAAGGTCAGTGGTTAGGTAAGATTTACACAAAAGCCTGTCAGTTATTTGATGCAGAATTAAAAGACCCTATTAAAGCGCAAAAAAACAAAAAAGATATTACAATTATTTTACAACAGATTCAAAAAAAACAAGGTGTATTTTATGACATGTGGCAGGAAACTCGTTTATGGAGCAAGGATTTATTGCAACACTTATATCAATGGATGGGAGTAGTGTTTGACAAATGGTATTGGGAATCGGAGGTAGATGCTCCATCTGTCAAATGGGTTCAGGAGTTGTACGAGCAAAAACAATTAGTCAAATCTCAATCAGCTATTGGGCTTGACTTAGGTAAAGAGTTAGGTTTTTGTTTATTGCTTAAGTCAGATGGTAATGGGCTTTATGCCACAAAAGATTTATATTTAGCACAGCAGAAGATGAAACATTATAAGCCTGCAAAAAACATTTACATTGTGGATCAACGGCAAGAAAGGCATTTTAAACAAGTGTTAGCCGTATTAGATCGTATTGGATGTAAAAAAACAGCACAGGCATTTTCACACTTAAAGTACAATTTTGTAGAACTTCCCTCTGGACCTATGCGATCTAGGGATGGCAGTGTAGTACCAGTTATGGAATTGATAGCAGATATGACAAACTATGTGAAAACACATTTTTTAAATAAGTATGAAAACAAATGGTCTGAAGAAAAAATCCAGCAAACGGCAAAGCTTGTAGCAGAGGGTGCGATTAAATATGGTATGAACGCACAAGATTTAAACAAAAAAATTGTATTTGACATGAAAGAGTGGCTGAAATGGGATGGTATTAGTGGACCTTACATTCAGTATGCTTATGCTCGTGCTTGCACTTTGTTAAAAAAATGTTTGGTTTGGGGCAAAAAAATTGATTGTAAAAATTTTACTGTTAGCACGAAAGAAGAAAAAGACTTATTGACACATATTTTGTGGTTTTCTTTAGTGGTAGAAAAAAACGCCTGGCAGATGAAAACCTCTCCTATATGTTATTATTTATTTGAACTGGCAAAAAAGTTTTCTAGCTTCTATCAAGCTTGCCCTATTAAGGATTTAGAAAATGAGGATCAAAAACAATCTCGGTTGTTGTTAGTAGAGGTAACAAGGCTGGTGTTAAAACAAGGGCTTTCTTATTTAGCCATCCCTGTTTTAGAGCAAATGTAAAGTCTGATACTTTAAGGTGACTCGAAGGTTTGTTTGCAAGTTGATGTTTTTTGATTAAGTGCTTTTTTAGATAATTTTATTATGTCTTTCATAATACTTTCAATTACTGCTTCTTTACCTACTGCTTGTTCCATAGAGTGTATCACTTTTTTAAATCTGTGTGTTTTGATCTGGGCTAATGTATAAAAGTGGTTTTTTATTAAAGTAATCACTTTTTCTTTACCAATATAAGATTCTAAAAATTCTATATTAGATTTTAATACATTAAATGTATTATTGGAAAAATGTTTAAAACTATGTTTCATTATCCAAGTTACTTGCTGGCGACTTACATAGTTTTCTAAAAAATATACCATTTTTTTTAATATATTAAGTTTAGTACGTACTAAATCTGCAAAGTTTTTCTGCATTATCCCAATTACTTCATTTTTACTAAGATAACTTTCTAAATCTAAAAATTGAATAACCTCTAATAACTGTTCGATACGCATAATAGATAACCCAATGATGCTTTTTTGTGTCATTCTATAAAACACCTTATCTGATTTTATATAAGACCTGATAAATTCAATATTAGATTGTATGTTACTGATACTACCAACATGAAATCCGCTTAAAGATCTTTTTAATTGTGTGTTAACAGCCTCTTCTCCTATATATTTAGTGTATAATTGCACTCTAGCTTTAAAGCTATCAAATCTGAAATGCTTAAAATAATCAGTAGTCTCTATTAATTTAGCAGTAGCTAATGAGCCTATCCTGTTCTCTAAAAAACTTAAAAAATTTTGACTATCCTCTACTGTCCAATATTTTGTATCTTGTGTGATGCTTTTTTCCCACTTGGATCCAAGTTTTGTTTCATAGCTTGTGCCTAAAACTTTTTTTGCAAAATCAATAAACACATCACTTGCTGTATTGTAAAAAAACTTAGATGATGCATGAGAATGAGATGGTACAGATGCTGGTTTTGAATTTAAAATATTAGTTTCTATATAAAGTGCTGTTTGTGTTTTACCTATTTCTTTTTCCATCTGTTTTAAGTGTTTAAGCTCTTTTATAGAAAATATAATAAAACTTTTTTGTAATTTTTTAGTAATTTCTTCTTTACTAATATAAGACTCTAAAAAATCAATACTTTCTTTTAAATGTTGTAATCCTTTTTTAAAAGGAAAAGAAATATTTGATAAACCTAATACAATATCAGATTTGTTTAAATATTTTTCTAAGATTTGAATAGTACTTTTAATTTCCTTAAAATTATCTCTTATAAATTTACCAAAACCTTTCTTTATCATAAATGATATTTGGTTTTTACTTATATAGTTTTCTAAAAAAGAAATATTACTTTTTAACCGGCTCAGTGGAGTTTGATATAATATATGAGAAGTAGATTTTAATATAAAAATTACTTCTTTTTTACCAATGTAAGATTCTAAAAATTGTACTAAATTAGGTAAATTATGCATATCAGATAAGGCAACAGATAAACTATATATCTGTTTTTTTATTATATCAATTGATTCTTTTTGGTTATTTACATAATCTACAATAAACTCAATGTTACTTTGTATAAGTTTTATTTTACCAGTATGAAATCCGTTTAAAGTTTTTTTTAATCGTGCATTTACAGCCTCTTCGCCTATATATTGACTATATAAATTAACCCTTTCTTTAAAACTTTTTGTTTTGAAATACTTAAAATAATTAGTAGTCTTTATTAATTTAACAGTAGCTAATGAGCCTATCCTGTTTTCTAAAAAACTTAAAAATTGATAGCTATCTTCTGCTGTCCAGTATTTTGTGTTGTTAATAATTTGGTTTTCCCACTCGGACCCAAGTTCTTCTTCATAGCTTGTGCCTAAAACTTTTTTTGCAAAATCAATAAATACACTACCTGCAGTTTGAGTGCTAAGTGGTGGTTTATTAGTAGATTTTTTAGTAAGTATTTTGGTGCTTTGCGGTACTGCACCTTGTGTGGTAGTATTTTGTAGTGCGATTACAGAAGTATCAGATGTAAAATCAACACTCCACCCCTTTATAGGCAGTAGTAGTAATGTAAATACTAATAAACCTTTTTTGAACATAGTTTTTACTCAATATAAATAAATAAAATTGCTTGTAATTCTTGATGCAGTCTACTACAAAAAACACTATTTTTATATAGTGATGTAATTTTTACAATGATTCAACATCATATATGAGATGGAGTGTGTAAGTGTACGGTTAAATGTGTATCGTCGGGGAGGGGATTCTCTTTTAGGTCGCTACCATTATTGGCGATTGCACCCTCTTACTTTAGATGAACGACCAGCTAAAATGAATGTGAAAGAAGCTTTTAAAAGGCTTATGACATTAGGGGGCTTTCCTGAACCTTTTTTAGATGGGGGTGAACAATTTGCTAATCGCTGGCGAAGAGAGAGGTTTGAGAGAATTTTAAAAGAGGATATTAGAGATTTAGAATTTATTAAGCTTATTCAAGAGCTAGGTTTATTTGTTGATTTTTTGAGAAGAAACAGTGGTCAGTTGATAGTGCTTTCTAACATTGCTCATAAAATACAAATATCCCCTAAAACAGCTAAATTATGGCTATTGGCTTTAGACAGAATGTATATTTGTTTTTGTGTTTATCCTTATACAAAAGGGCTTGTGCGAGCTATACAAAAGCCCCCTAAGGTGTATTTTTTTGATAATGCAGATGTTATTTCTGATAAAGATTATGGTTCGCGATTTGAAAATATGGTGGCTACACATTTTTTAAAAAAAATACATTATTTAGAAGATAGCCAAGGAATGTGTTTAGATTTAAAATATATCCGAGACAAAGAATCTCGTGAAGTGAACTTTGTGATATTAAAAAATAATAAAGTATTTGCTTTAATTGAGGTTAAATATGCAGATGATAAATTATCTAAATCTCTTCAGTATTATTCTGAAAAACTAAAACCTAAACACGCACTTCAAATTGTGGCTCAGTTAAAACAGGAATACAAACAAGGTAACTGTCGGGTAGTGTCTTTATCTACTGCTTTACATATTTTATAATTCTTTTGGGTCATAACAACAAAAGCTAGGTTATTTTTAATAAGTATAGGTTTTATTGAAAATGCTTTAGAGTAAGTGGTGGTATATCAGCAAAGGTGGAAAATGGATGCAACTACTGGAAGGCTTTTTTACAAGCCATTGAAGCTTGTGGCACTATGATTTTTATAAAATTTTTAATTACTTGCTCTTTGCCTACCTGTTGCTCCAGAGCATACACTGCTTCTTTCAATCTTTCTATTCTCATACGAGTTAATCGCATTAACATTTTATGAAAGTGTTTTTCTATTAAATTAGTTACATGTGTTTTACCCATGTAGGCTTCTAAAAATTCTATATTGTGTTTTAGTTGATTAAAATCACCTCTTTTGAAATCATTAAAGTTCTTTTTTATTTTCCATGCTATTTGATTTCTACTTAAATAGTTTTCTAAAAAATATACTCTTTTTCCTAATATATCAACTTGAGTGCGAGTTAAAGCGTAAAAGCTTTTTTGTGCTATCTCAATAACCTCTTCTTTACTAAGATAACTTTCTAAAAATTGAATCACTTTTGATAGCTTTTTAATCTGCATGATGTGTAGCCCACTTATATTTTTTTTCATAATACTATGGAATATTTTATCTGATTGTATATAAGACCTAACAAATTCAAGGTTCGATTGTATAGTGTCTATCTGACCAACATGAAAGCCACCTAAAGATTTTTTTAATCGTGCATTAACAGTTTCTTCCCCTATGTATTGACTGTATAAGTGTACCCTCTTTTTAAAATCGTCAAATTTTAACTGAATAAAATAAGAAGTAGATGTCATAGCATTAGCAACAGCTAATGATCCTATCCTATTAACTAAAAAATTTAAAAATTGATGAGCTTCATTGACTTGCCAGTATTTTGTATTGTTAATAATGCCTGTTTCCCACTCGGACCCAAAAGGTTTTTTTTCGTAATCGTCTCCTAATTGTTTTTTAGCAAAATCAATAAAAACAAAAGCTGCTGTATTGTAAAAATACTTAGATGATGCACTAACATGAGGTTGTAAAGGGAGTGCAAGTTGAGAGTTAAAAATGTTGTTTTCTAAGTAAGTTATTACTTGCTCTTTACTTACTTGTTTTTCCATATTTTTTAAGTGTTTTAGTTCATTTTCAGACAATATAATAAGACTGGACTGTAGTTTTTTAGTAATTCTTTTTTTGTCAATATAAGGCACTAAAAAATTAATACTCTGTTGCAAATTGTGGAATTCTTTTTTAAAAGGGTAAGGAATTGTTGATAAACCTAATATAATGTCAGACTTGTTTAAATAGTTTTCTAAAAATGCAATGGTGTTTTTAATGTCCTTAAAGTTTTTATCAATAAAACTATTAAACCCTTTTTTCATCATAAATGCTACTTTGTTTCTACTAAAATATTTTTCTAAAAAAGAAATATTGGTTTTTAATCGACTTATTGGAGTTCTTAATAACGCTTGGATACTACCTTGTATGACAAAAATGACATCTTTTTTACTTATGTAAGATTCTAAAAGTTGTACTATTTGAGGTAAATTATTTATGTTGGATACAGATAAAGAAAAAGCGTATAGCTGTCTGTTTATAATATCACTTGATTCCCTTGGGTTATTTATATAAGACCTAACAAATTCAAGGTTCGATTGTATAGTGTCTATCTGACCAACATGAAAGCCACCTAAAGATTTAGTTAATCGTGCATTAACAGCTTTTTCCCCTATGTAACTGGTGTATAAAAGCACTCTTTCTTCAAACTGTGTGACATTGAAATATCTAAAATAAGAAGGTGATTGCATAACATTAACAACAGCTAATGGCTCTATCCTATTAGTTAAAAAACTTAAGAATTGATGAGCTTCACTTGCTTGCCAGTGCATTGTATCGTAAGTAACTTGTTTTTCCCACTTTGACTTAAAAGTTTTTGCATAGTTAGTGCCTAAAACTTTTTTTGCAAAATCAATAAATACACTACCTGCTGTTTGTTGAGTATTCAATGGCTCATTAGTAGCTGTTGGTGTCGTAGCGATATCAGTTACTACAAAATCCATACTCCACCCTGTAACAGGTAGTAGTAATAAATAACCTATCAACAAACTTTTTTGTAGTTTGAATGCCCGCCTTTTCAAAGACGACAGTTGATGCGAGGATGTTATTTTTTTACTAAATAGTAGTTTCATTGACTTATAACCCACATAAATTAAGTTCATCCATAACATTGCTATAATATACTACGAAAAAGCAATATTTATATGTAATGATGTAATTTTTACAACCTATACTTTACTAATTACAAAAGGTGCCAGAAAGGTAATGCCTACAATTTTTGTTATGATGAGTGCCTTGCTTGTTATTTTTACCGTGTGAAGATGGGTCTTTTTGGTTAGATAATGAGGATAAATAGTCTTGCCCCTTATTTTTAACATTGTTTAAATAAGCAAAAAAGCTCTCTATCACATTGTTGTTAGTGTCGGGGTTATCTGTATTACTAGGAGAAGTTACTTTACTATTAGTGGAATCGGTAAGTGTGTTAGACATAAAACCTTTAATTACAGCAGAAAATACTCGCACTAAATGCTCTCTATCCATCTGTAAAGTCCAATTGGTGCCAGGAAATTGAGCTAACTTATCTTGCCATTCAGGATGTTTTCTCCACAACTGGTGAGAGAATATAGCCGCTTCATCTATCTTATCATGTATCCCCTTATACATATCTGTATGACGAGCTTGATGAGTGAGTTGTTTATAATAAATAACATAAGCATATAAGTCTGGTGTCAAACTTACAGCCTCTGGCCAATTTAAATCATACACTACTGTGCGATTTAAAAACCCATGAAATAACGGAAAAGCATCCCAAATTTCCTCATGCTCTAAAATAAAATTCACATTTTTGTCAAAACGATTAAAAATAGTTTCAATAAAATAAACAGCCATTAAAATATTCTTTAACCGCCAACGAGTAAGATATTTTGCTGTGTCATAACCTTTTTGTGTTTCAAAAGCAATGTGGATAAGAGATTGCGTAAATGTTTCCTTCTTTTTAGCATCCATAGCAAGGACCGCTTTTTGAAAATCAGGTATATTAGGTAAAGTATTAGTTAAAATAGATAATAAATGCTTACTAACACAAGATAAATTGTACTTTCCACCTGCTTTGTAAGAACATAGTTTTGATACGATAGGTTCTATCTCTTGCAAAGAGGAACTAATAGATATACTATACGATAAGTACTCCATCATTTCCTGTGTAGTAATATACTCTGTTTTATTCCAATCAGTGTTGTAACCTTTAGTAGAAGGTACCACTGTTTTAGCTAAAATAAACTCTAACTCACCCATGCCTAATGTGCTAGGTGATGTGGTACTGGTTACTTGCTCAAACCAGCCCATATCTTCTGCAATAGGATTTAAATCTGTAAAAAATGCAGTTAGCTCTTTTTGTGTGAGCTTCAAGTTTGGGGATTTGTTTTTTTGATACCCAAGCCTTACTATTTCTAATAAAAACCGATATAAATGATGAGTGGTTAAAATACGGTAAGTGTGTTTTCTCATAAAAAGTGGCTGATACACCTGATGTGATACATGGATTTTCCACCCTTGTTTTTGACTAAGTGGCTTTAATGTAAATAATTGCTTAATATAAGAAGTAGTATTAAATACAGCATAAGTCATACTAGTAGCAGGTAAAGGTATTATGTTATAGTTGACCTGCTGATTAACACCTAAAGACCTATTACGAATAACCTTATTTAAAGTAAGTTGCAAGGCTAACCAATCATTTGTAACTTGCTGAATTTTGTTCACTCTATCTCTATTTAATTCCACTATGCCATAGTTTTTTTTGTGGACATTAAAAGCCTTGCCAAAAGTAATTTTTAAAAATCGCTTTAATGATAAAGGGCGAAAATAAGAGGGAATGACCTTTGCCGATTGTAAATAAAGTGCCATCCGCATAAGCTCTGCTTCCTGAATAGTGCCTTGAGGGTGAGACCTTACCGATTGCGATAAAAATTTAGTCAACTGATTAGCTAATAAATTTAAAGTATACATACTTTTTAAAGAAATAAATTTCTTTTGCCTCTTTAAACAAGCATAGTGAATAGCTACATTCATTAAATAAGATGCCCCTAAAAGAAAATTTTGCCATTCATGAGGCTGAATAACAGTAGAAGAGCCATGGACAATAAATTTTTTCACAATACTTATGGCTTTTATTTTCTGACTTAATTTTGGTATGTTGATTTGATTATTAATAATGCGATCTAACTCTTTAATTAAAGTCTGCATATTTTTAAATGAATAAGGCTTAGCAAATTGTTTTAAAAATACAGATAAACGATTAAGAGATTGCATAAAATCCAAAGTGATTTGGGTGTGGTTTTTCTTTAAATAAAGTGTGTTGTCCATGTTGTATAAGGCTCGTACATGATCTTGTAAAAATAAAACTTCGTTTTTAAAGACATGTAAAAATTCAATAAACCTATCAATGTCAGAACTGGTTAATTTATGAACTGTGCCTCCAACTATCATAGTTTTTAAAATAGCTAACTGATAAAGTAATTTGTTGTTGATTTTGCGATCTTGCATAATAAAGTCGTGTATGAACTTTCTTAGCTCATAAGGCGTGAACTCTCCTTTGTTTTTGCCATGCACATGGTTTTTAAAAGTAATTAAAGATTTTTTTATACATTTAAATATTTTATCTCCACGCTTTTTCATATTTTTGCCTGCTAAATAATCGTCAATAACAGTATCTATGTTATTTAAACAACCTGTAGAAAAATCTTTTTCTGTAATGACTGATTGAGAATAAACATTTTCTCCTACTTGTAAATGGCAAGCACTGCAAAGTACCCACACACCTACAAATAATAAACCGTATAATAACTTATATGTATTAGTTAATGGCATATACCACCTCTACTCTTGCTCGATCATTGTGTTTGTAAGTGTTAAAAAAACCATTTGTGTCTTCTCTACTACCTAATATGTCTACTCTCCCTCTGGCTAATAGTCGCTTAGTGATGTTCCATTGAGTAACGATATTTAACCTGTCTCCTGCATCTGGAATAGAATGCCAGTAGGTAAGCCCTAAAGATACACTTTGCGACCCCCATTGAAAATCTTTACTATAAGTAGATACAGCAAAACCATAATGCATCTTAAAACGACTGCTTGCAATATCCCACTTTATTTGCTTAGTTTTATCATTTTGAAAGCTATTTTCTGGATCTTTAAAATGAGAATAGATAAAATTAAAATCCAGCCATTTTAAGAAAAACCCCACTGGTGGATGCAACCTGACATGGGAAGAAAAAAATAAAGCCTCTGGCAATACAGGGGTTATCCTGTTTTTTACCACTGGTGGTTGTTCCGGTTGCTCGTAAGTGGCAGAAAGGATTATGGATAAGTATTTTTCTCTAATCCCTACATCTAACGACATAAGATTGTGCCTGAATAACTGATAAGCAATAATGTTTTTAATAGCTGTTTTTTTTATGGATAACCCTGCATCAACTGTGAAATAAATTTGATTAACAGGTTTTTGAGCGTAAGATACACTCATCCATTGTGTGTGTATATCACCAAAACGCAAACGGACAGCGTAACTGTCGTTCAAAAGAATGTTTTTTAAATAATATGTTTGAGTCCAATAAAGTGTCTCTATCCTTTGATTAAATAAAAAAAAGTTAGATTGAGGAGGAGTGAACCACCGACTACTAGAATGAATTTTCCCCTCTGGAGTGACAGTGACAGATGGATCATGACTTGGTAAAAATAAACCCGAGCCAAAAACTGTTAATAACCAAGGCTTTTTAGCAACTGTGACAAACAAACCCGTAAGCCCTTGTGGCTTAGGTAATAAATAATCCCAATTAACCTGACTTTGCCATAAACCCAGCTCCCATATTTCGTCCATTGCACTCCAAAGCTCAGGCTGTGCTGTGGGTGTAAAAACACCACTGTTTGCTTGTGTGCTGGTACTATCACCTGTTGTTTGTTGGTCATACAGTACAGACAGAGACTGCTTGTGCCTTCCAAAAATAACATTAACTGTGTAACCCTCTACTGGTATATCCGACAATTCATAACCAAAAAACAAACTGGGGATGGCCAAATAATTTTGGTTACTAATGTCTAAGAAAAATAACGATACTCCCTCTACTTCGTAAAACCAGTTTTTGTTAGTATAACGGCTGTGCTGTACATCTAACCCTAAAGAGCCGTAGTGGTCCAGTTGCTCTTTTAAAGCTGTTTTTGTCATGTAATAGTCGTAATTTAAAGACAGATCAAACACCGCCTTTGCACTCAAAGGGATAGCTATAGCTAACACACCTATGGCTAACGCCTGTGCTAATGCTTTTGTTAATTCACTTACATTGGCTTTTGCCTGTTTTACACAATTTAAACAAAATTGTTGCATGAGTTGTTTTTCTCCTCTTTTTAGGACCTTTGTATATATACCTTAATGCTTAAAAGTGTATTATTGAGATTTTGCCGTTTTTTGCAAGACATTCGTTACAAATATCGTAAAAATTATATTTTATGCTTATTTTTGTTGACTATACGGTTTAATCTATAACTGAACAAAAACTAGACAATATGTGAAAAAATAACAAACTTTGATGGCTTTTCTTCCTTTTTCTGCAATTATTTTATATTTTTAGATAATAAACAAAGGATTGTTAATAATGCGTTTTTACTTATTTTATGTGCTATTTTTACTGCTTGGGGCAAGCAATTATGCCTTGGGTGGGGTGCTTACACAAAGCTTTTCTATAGAAAAACAACAGCTTAAAAATAGCCAAACACCTCTTTTTTCGAAAATACATACTCGTGTAGAGCGGTTTATGAACGAAAATGATGCTATTTCATCCAGTACTCCCTTTTTACTGATTGATGACCCCTATCTTCGCTATTTTGTTGGATTTTCTACCCACCATTCCGGCGATTTTTTAGACTTAAATGTGGACTGGACCTATAGTTTTGCAGAAACACACCACTACTTTCGCCCCTTTGAGGTGGCTTTGAAAATACCCCGTACCGATGGCAGATGGGTAATTGGTAGATACCTCTTAGACTGGGACTGGGCAGATAGCTTTTGGAACCGCGGACTGTGGCAACCTTTTCATAGAGAAGACGCCCTCCGGGCTAAACAAGGTGGTTTGATTGGTTTTTTTAGAGAATTTTCGCAAGCCAATACCAAAATTACCCTTTTCGGCTCACCTTTTTTTGCTGTAGAAGCAGGACCTCACTTTGAAGAAATAAATGGTCAACTGGTGTCTCAAAACCCTTGGTTCGTACCCCCACCTGATCAAAAAATCGGACTAACCAATATAAGGCTGGCTTACAATATACCTTCTGTGCCTTGGACAGAATTTTTGCAACTTTCACTGGCAGGTAAAGCTCAATATAAAAGTGTGTATTTTAGTTATGCCTATAAACCGATGAATTTAGTACGCCCTCAATTTCCCCTCTCTTTGCAATTAGATAAAGAGCCTCAAGGTGACAGTGTAAAAGGCTACACTACACCTTTAGTGCTAACCCCTGTTTTTCTCAAACACCATATAGCTACTTTAGGCTGGATAGCTGAACAAGTTAATTATATGGAAACAGGAGCTCGCCAAACCTACCGCTTAAAAGGCTCTGTAACCTATAACCATCCTGAAAAATTTACACCTTCTAGTAAAAATATTATTTTCTTTCAACCTCTTAATGAATGGCACTTTAGTGTAAAAGGTGAGCTACATATTAAAGATGCATTTGAAGAAACTGTGCTGGATGTGTCTTACACACAAACCCTGCAAGATGAAAGCTTTAAATCAGATATGACTTTATTTAAAGTGTTTCCGAATATAACTGAACAACAGTTTTTTAGAAACGATTTGTTTCAGTTTTCTCAAGCTGTGTCTGTGGGGCTTTTCCACTTTCTGAAATGGACAGATACAGAAAGCACAAGGCTTAAAGCTCGTTTAATTTATCATTTTATAAAGAAGTATTTTTTATTTTCTAGTGAAGGCTCTATTACAATAGACAAATCCATAAGGTTTTTTATTTCTGGGGACATTCTGTTCACAGAATTTCCTTTCTACGATGACCAGCTGTCAGCAGATATTGATGTTTATAAAAATAGAACCCGCATCATTGGCGGAGTAAGTTATGCGTTCTAATATCGCACTTTTTATTGTGGTATGTATTGGGGCTTTGAGTTGGAATACCCAAGCTCAAATGTCTTTTACCGAATCTTGTTTTTACACTAACGAGAGGTCTCCAAAAGTTTTCTTACTTGAGTATTTTAACGGTCAAAGCCGTGTAAGTGATATTGATAGTTTTTTTAATTGCCTCAATAGCTCTATCCAGTTTTTTCTAGATCATACAACCGGTGGCAATTCTAATTACTACACACCAAGGGAAATTAAACATTTTTTTATGTACATGGGTTTTCGAAAAATCCGGTCGCAGAATATGAGTTACGCTCTCTTTAATATTAAACACTCTCTTATTGGAGGTCATGCCAACACATTAACTTTACAAGAAATACAGACTATTCGTCACATCCTTACTACTTTTCGGCACAGATTAAAAGCTTTGCACCCTTTAGTACCTTCCGTGCTGAATATTTTAAAATATAAAAATAGTTCTCAAAGTCAAGTGATAACAACATCTAACCAATTGGCGTATCATATTAGTGCTTTGGGGCAAGATTTGTCTCGGTTGCCGTTTTATGTCAATGTAGAAGCATTAAAAAAATTAGCACAAAATATTAATGCTTTAGGTTTTTCTTTTAGACAATTTAAAAGCTGGAATGCTACTGTGGATTTATTTATAGAGTGGAAAAAAACCTTCTCCCCCCATTACTCAAGCCATATCATACAAAAGCAAGAATGGCCTAGCTTGTTAAACTCTTTTAGCATTTTAATGAAAGTATGGCTGTACTATAAAAGGTTTTTAGAAAATAGGCAGTTTTTGTCTGCCTCTTCTATACCACATACGCAACATGTGCTATCTGGTTTGCTAGATTTTGTAGATAAATCATATAACTCTGTAGAAAGTATTACCTGGGGTAGTATTGATAGTTTAGCACAAAAACTGTGGTTTGTGCCGTCTTTATCTCAACCTACTTTTAAACTTATTGTGCGATCGGGCTTATGCTTTGTATTAGAGAGGTTATCTACTGGCGAGTCTTGTAGGCATAAATTAAAGTTTTCTAACGATCAAAGTATTGTGACAGCACATTTTGGTGATTTAGCTTTTGAACTGACAAAAAATAAACCTGTCAGGGTGTCTTTTATGGGAGAACCCGGAGGGTTACTGACACGAAAACATATTCAAATATTACGCAAATATTTGCAATCGTGGATTCAAGCGGAACAAACACTTATCCAATCAGGTAATTTACCCCCAGTAGTGTTTGGTAACCCTAGACGCTGGCTTAAACGAAATATCCAGCTCACACCAGATAGACGCTTGTTGTTTCATCCAGCCCCTCAAAACCAAGTTTTGGCACCAGTTAATAAACAGTCAAACCGACAGCTTATGAGTTATTTGAATTGGCAAGCTCATTTAATGAGGTTTGTTACTAGCTCTTATTCTTCTCATAAAAATAGAGGGGGTTTTACGCAAAAAATGTGGCAACAATTAGTGCATGAATGGACACCTGTTGTGTTAGCCCTTAACCCTTCCACTGTGTGGCAGGATTTTCAACCACAAGCATTGTCGTTTTTTTCACAAGGGGATATATTGACTTCACAAGCTAATGGCGATGGTGTGTTGCAAGAACAAGAAGCTTTGGAGTTGTTTTCTTTATTTATATCAGCTTGGAAAACCTTTACTACCAATAAACACAAATTAACTTTGTGTAAAAAAAAACCACTAAGCCCCAGAGACCAAACAGTATGCTTGATGAACTTATTTTCTCAATATAGAAAAGATTTTTTTACGAGTTTTCCTCGTATGCAATCTGTACTTTTTGAAAACGCATGGGGCAAGTATTCAAACACTTTTAAAAATTTTGAAAACCCCTTAGATAATTTGTTTGTTATTTTAATGATTATCTATCATCAAGAAAATATATTAGAATATAGAGATAAAAACAATTCTCACTCTTTAGATATTATGGAATTAAGCCCCTTTGTATCTGTATTTTATAATGTATTAAAAAACAACTTTGCACCATTTATTTATACTAAAAGAGATGCTTTTGCTTTTACTACTTATTTGTTTCATTATGGACAATCGCCTATCTCTATAGGTAGTACAACTGCCTCTATCAAAAAAGATGTTGTAGCTCCTTTGCGTTTTGCCGATTGGATTATCCGACCAGAAAAATGGCAACAACAAACAGTAAGTAGAAAAGACATTTTAAAAGTGCTGATTGCTCTTTATTATTACTTTCCTTAAAAATCAAAAGTTTTAGATACTATAATTGCTCTGTAACAGGGTTGGTACTGTTTGTCATGTTTTCTTCTGTAATGGTGTTTTCATCATCTGAACTATCTCCCTCCCATGAAGAAGAAGCAGATGAAGAAGACCGCTGAACCCCACCACCACTTAGTATTTTTGTAGAAAAAGGAATACTCACTAACACCATAAGTGACATCATATTGAAATTATTTTGTTGCAGGCAACTTGTTCCCCCACAAATATAATGTGTCCATTGCAGTTCTACATTAAATTGTGCAAAAAAGAAAGACAGCCAACTAAGCCCCAGTTTAATACCTGGTCCACTATAAGATACTGCACTGATTTCACCAAAAGAGTAAAACACAGTGCCGTAAGTATCCAGTATAAAAGGTAAATCTATAGCCCCAAACCAACCTATAGAAAGTGGGTTAAAATTATCAGATAATTTAGAGTATTGGATGGATACCGTATCCCTTGCTTGCAGAAAACCTGCACTCCGACTAGGATTATTCACCACTACACTGCTAGCCCTAAAGCTATTACTACCTGTATTGTGACGATTGTAAAAAAAATCCAAACCTGTTGTAAAAAGTGGCAACACCTTGTAGCCCGTACGCAAACCAAAAGATAGCGAAGTAGAAATATCCGATTGGTTATTGTTATCTGTACTGATGTGAGAATAAGATACCCCCCCTCCACCATAAGGCTCTATGGAAAAACTACCCCACGCTATACACGGTAGCCATACCACACAGGCAGTGAGCCAATAACACAGCCAATGATACATTAATGAATAAATAATTTTCATCTTACCCCCCTAACATTATTATTAAAAATCAAGTATAACAATATTTATTTACATTTGTAGGATTTTTTAAATGACTATTCAAGTAACACCTAACCGACTGGCTAGTATTTACGCTCAATCACAGAAAGCACTGCAACAAATTAGAACGGAGCGTCAACAATCACTTACTTTAGCAGAAAAGATTCTTTACGCTCATTTAGCTAATCCATCGTTGCATGTTACACGAGGGGAGGGATTTTTATCTCTTTTACCCGACCATGTGGCTATGCAGGATGTAACAGCTCAAATGGCTTTGTTACAATTTATGTTAGCAAAAAAAAAATCTTCAGCAGTGCCTGCCACGGTGCATTGTGACCATTTAATTCAAGCTTGGCAGGGGGCAAAAGCTGATACCAAGCGGGCTTTGGAAGAAAATAATGAAGTATTTCAGTTTTTACTTTCTGCTACTAAAAACTATGGTCTAGGTTTTTGGAGGCCTGGGGCGGGTATTATCCATCAAGTGGTGTTAGAAAATTATGCCTTCCCAGGGGGCTTATTGATTGGCACAGATTCTCATACTCCTAATGCAGGGGGGCTAGGAATGCTAGCTATTGGTGTAGGGGGTGCTGATGCTGCAGATGTTATGGCAGGGCTTACTTGGGAACTCAAAAATCCATTAATTGTAGGTGTGCATCTTAAGGGTGCATTAAGTGGTTGGACCTCTCCAAAAGATGTGATTTTAAAATTGCTTAGTATTTTGACAGTAAAAGGAGGCACGGGGCGAGTGATTGAGTATTTTGGCAAAGGTTGCAACTCACTTAGCTGTACAGGTAAGGCTACTATTACCAATATGGGGGCAGAATTAGGAGCTACTTGTTCTGTATTCCCTTACGATAAGTCTATGGATGAGTATTTGCGAAAAACAGGTCGCACAGAACAAGCCATAGTTGCTATGTCGTATCAAGATATATTAACTGCTGATAAGGAGGTTATGGAGCATCCCCATGCACACTACGATCAAGTGGTAGAGATTGATTTATCCACTCTTAAACCGCAAGTGGCAGGTCCACATTCTCCCGATGCTGTACATTGTGTGAGTGATATGAAAGACTTGTGTCGTCAAGAAAAATGGCCTGTGCAGTTGTCTGCAGCTCTCATTGGATCTTGCACCAACTCTTCTTACGAAGACATTGGCAGGGCAGTGCATGTGGCAAAACAAGCAAAAACATGGGGTGTCAATATGCCTCAACCTTTTTTACTCACCCCCGGTTCAGAGCTGATAAGAAAAACTATCGAAAGAGATGGGTTTATTAACATCTTAGAATCTGTTGGAGCTATGGTGCTTGCTAATGCCTGTGGACCTTGCATCGGACAATGGCGAAGAGGATTAAAAAAAGGGCAAGTGAATACAATTATCAATAGTTTTAATAGGAACTTCCGTGGGAGGAATGACGCCAACCCCGAAACACTATCCTTTATTGCAAGCCCCGAAACCACCATGGCTATGGGCTTTGCCGGAAGATTAGATTTCGACCCAGAAAGAGATTATTTGTTAAAAGATGGTAAAAAATTGCAATTTCACGCCCCTGTATCTGAAGTTTTACCCACACAGGGTTTTAGACAAGATAATAAGGGTTATGTAGCCCCTTGCAAACAGCATATTGGGCAAGAAACAGTACGCATCAACCCTCATTCAGAAAGATTGCAAGTGTTAAAACCTTTTGCCCCTTGGGATGGGAAGGATTGGCAACATCTATTACTTTTATGCAAAGTGAGTGGTAAGTGTACAACCGACCATATTTCGCCTGCGGGGTTTTGGTTAAGGTACAGAGGGCATCTGGATCGTATTTCTGACAATCTGCTAGCAGGGGCAGTCAATGCTTTTCGTGATGAAAGAGGCACGGGGGTTAATCAACTCACAAACGAAATACAACTTTTTTCAAAAATTGCCAGATATTATCAAAGTCAAAATAGAGGTTGGATTATTGTAGGGGATGAAAACTATGGGGAAGGAAGTAGCAGAGAACACGCTGCTATGACCCCTCGTTACTTAGGCTGTAAAGCAGTTATCGCTAAAAGCTTTGCCAGAATCCACGAAACCAATTTAAAAAAACAAGGGGTACTTCCTTTTGTTTTTACAGATAAAAAATCTGCTGATAAAGTGAAAGAAGAAGACCAAATAAGCATTTTAGGTTTAAAGGATTTATCACAGGGTAGCAGACATGTTGTACGCCTGCAACATAAAGGTGGAAAGCTAGAGGAGTTTGAGGTTACTCATTCTTTACACGGGGATCAGGTTAAGTGGTTTCAAGCAGGTTCTGCTTTAAACTTTATTAGTGACAAGAGTGCGTGCCACTCGTCTTAGAATAGAAAAAAGCCCGGTATATTGCTAGTAAAAAAGCTGTAAGCTGTTTTATAAGGAGTCGGGTTCGAAAATTTGGGGTGTGCCGACAGGCTCAAAATGGCGGTATCTTTTTTTGAACAATTTTTCAGCTCGAGAGTGGCGAGTTCCCATTTCAAAAATCATAGATAAGTAAATAGTAAATCCTTTAGCATATTGCGTACCATTAATGTCCATATCTCCTATAACTCGCATGGTAATATGAGAGGGCAAGTGAAAACCAATCCAGCCCATAAACCCTATGACCCCGGGGTTTGCTGATAAGAATTTTTTGCTACCTGCATTCACTCGGAGTAAAGTAGATGTTCTGTTACTAAGCCTCAAAGTATTTTGGTCTTTTATGACAGACCAAAAGCCATACGAGGCAAACCCTATTGAGCTATAGTAGCTTTCCACAGTAAATCCCCCTTTCCACTGCAGAATGGAGGATAAAGAATGGCTACGAAACTTAAAGCCTGTGTATAAAAAAGGGTAAAAGCTAGCCCCAACAGACCAGTACATCCATAGACTTTGTGTGATATGCCATGTACCATCGTCTAGAAGAGGGGTGATTCGGCTATCATCAAAGGCAAAAAATGGGAAGGACACATTCAATTCTGGTATAAGCCCAAGTATTTGATCGTAAAATAGGTGGTAGGTACGAAAAGTCCCGCCCGCTCTGGGTATATTAGGGGTGGATTGTAAATAATGCTGCCCGTTATAGCTTTGTGCAAACCAAAAGGCATTGGCAAAAAGTTCCCATTCTAACCATTTAGTGGGGCTATATCTAAGGCTTAAATCACTGTTTATATAGTGGAAAATAGCAGGAGGACCTTGCCCCCTCATGCCTGTATTTTGTAGTAATTGCGATAAAGACATCGTTTGCGATAGGTACTCGTAGTTATTCTTTGTGTGAAAATAACCTGTATTCAGTACGGCAGTAAAAGTTCGTTGTCTCTTGGAAATAGGCAGAATCAAAGTATCTTCACGAGCAAAACTCGCCCAACATAATGCCCACAAGCACATAAAAAGTAGTGTTTTAGATTGCAACATTCTCGTTTTTTATTTTAAAAAGCAAAAAAAAGCAATAATAGTATTAATTTTAATCTCTTTTATGCCGAAAATATTAAAGCAATGTCGGTAAAAGTGCTTATTTTAGATAATGATAAAAAACTGGGCGAGAGCTTAAAACATTTTCTCTCAAACCAGAAGAATGTGAATGTACAACTAGTACACACTGCCGAAAAAGCTGAATATTTGATGTCTTTTAACATCTTTGATTTGATTATAGTAGAACTGGTGCTGTCGTCTGTTACAGGTGTTGATTTTTTAAACAATTTGATTAAAAAAAAGCTTTTGTATGAAAATTCTGTCGTATGGTGCATGTCTAGTATTTTAGATCATAATTTTATATCTAACCAATCATTTAATAAATATGTGGATAAATTTTTTAAGAAACCATTAGATATGGTAGCTTTTAAACAAGCTTTTTCTAGTAAATTTGATTTAGAAGAGTATAAAAAGTATTTACACTTTTTTTACATCAATCAAGAAAACAATATTTCTTGTACGGAGCTATTAAAAACCTGTAAATTTATTGAATCGCACCACCTTATGTTTGTGTATTTGCATTTGTGTGTTAATCGTTTTAGCGGTACTATAGATGTAACAGATAACACAAAAAAACAAGTAGTTAAGTTTTTCTTTAAAGATGGTAAAATATTTCACTTACATATTAATCATAGGTCTACTTATTTAGGGGCTTTATTAGAACAAAATAATATTATTTCTTCAAGTGAAATTAAGAAAGCTATAGCCAATAAGGGTCATAAGCTATTAGGTAGTTATTTGATAGAGCAGTGTATTGTATCGCCTCATGAAATACAAACCGCTTTAAAAAAGCAATTTTCTATTTATCTTTCTCAAACTTTAGATCATCAGTATAGTCATGTTAGTTATTCTAATAGTGAATTAAAAAAATCCATAGAAGAATATGCTTATGTAGATTTAGATGATCTTATGTTATTATTAGATGATTGGTGTATGTCTAAGGTAGATATAGATTGGATTAGAAACTTTTTTATCAACCGCAAGGATATGATACTTAGCCCATCTAAGAACTCTTATTTAAATTACACAAAAGGTGAAGCTCAATTATTTAATGATATATCTATAAATTCTATTAAGAAAAATAGAGTAATTAGTGATATAATAAGTCAATCACAATTTCAATCAGATGCTTATGTGCGGATTTTATATTATCGTTTATTAGTTAAAAATTGTTATTTAATACCATCATCCAATACAAAAGATGAAAAATCCATTTTATCTTACCGGCAAGAAATGGAATTAAAAAAATTAGACGAATTTATAAAAAACTCTAGTAATAAGAATTATTTTAAGTTATTGAATTTACCTGAAAATGCTACTAATGAGCAAATTGAAGCTCATTATAAAAGCATCATTAAAACTCTGCACCCTGACCATATAGGAGATGAAGAAGCCCCTGCTTTGCGTATGAAGCGTGAAAGGTGTTTGAGCATTATTAACACAGCTTATCACACTTTAAGTAATAGAGAATCCAGAAGAAAATATATTACAACCATAATAAATAAAAAGAAAAGCCATCAAAAAAGTTCACAAACTGACTACAATCAAGCTCGAAAGTTTTTAGATTATAATATGTATGAAAAGGCATTTCAAAAGTTTTCAGATTTATTAAAACATCCTGAATTGGCTCCTCAAAATACTATTTTGTATCATACTTGGGCTGATTTAAAACGAAAAAACACAAAAATTGATATGAAAGAAAAGCAATTACTTTTTGCGAGTCTACAAAAAGTGCAATCACATTGTCCAAAAGCAGATTTTTCTTTTGTAGAGGGATTGTTGTTGAAACAAGCAGGTAGTAGTGGAGAGGCTAGTATGTGTTTTAAAAAATCTTTATTGATTAATCCTAATATGGTAGCAGCCCGGCAAGAAATGTATTTTATGAATCAAAGTCTAAAATCCGGTGGGAAGAAAAAATGGTCTTTTAAGAATTTGTTTAAATTTTCTGCATAGCTAAAAAAATATTTATCTTTAATAAGTTAAAGTTTATAAAATTATTATTATTTTTTTATTAAATCAGTGGAAAAAAGAGTATTTTCATTATACAGTGATAATATATGATATTGGTTAATTTTAAATTTATCATATTTATTTTTATATGAAGGTTTTTAAGAGAGGATAGAGTGTAATATGCCTGTTGTAACTCATATTCAAGGGCGGGAGATTTTAGATAGCAGGGGGACACCAGCTTTAGAGGTGGAGCTTACTTTAGATCACAGCGTTACAGCTTGTGCTTCTGTGCCATCAGGGGCATCTACTGGTTCTTTTGAAGCGTTGGAGTTAAGAGATAAAGACCCTGACAGGTTTTTTGGCACAGGTTTATTAAATGCCATAACACATTTAGAAAACATATCAGATAGGCTTAAAACCTATCCTATAGAAAATCTATTAGCTTTAGATAATGTGTTAAAAGAAATGGATGGCACTGACAATAAATCTCGTTTAGGAGCTAACACTATTTTAGCTGTGTCTTTAGCGGCAGGGCGTGCTATGGCACTTAGCCAAAAGCAGGAATTGTATGAGTATTTAGGTAAAGGTCCTGCTGTGTTACCTGTGCCTCTCATTAATGTCTTAAATGGTGGTGTGCATGCTGATAATGGTTTAAGTGTGCAAGAATTTATGATTGTGCCTTACGGGTTTCGTTCTTTTCGAAAAGCTTTACAAGCAGGGGCAGAGATTTTTCACGCTTTAAAACTTTTATTAAAAGAAGGGGGGTTTAGCACGGCTGTAGGAGACGAAGGGGGTTTTGCTCCTGTTTTACCCAACAATGAATTTGCGTTAAAATTATTGTTAAAGGCTATTAAAAAAGCTGGTTACTGTAATCGTCGGCAAATTGGATTAGCTTTAGATGTAGCTGCTTCAGAATTTTGCACTACAAAATATCACTCTAATGAAACAGAAGGTCCTCATTCTCCTTATAAAATAGAATATTTGTGGGAAGACGAAAAATACAGCACTCGTGATTTAATCAATGTGTATAAAGATTGGTCGGACCGCTACCCACTAATTAGTATTGAAGATGGTTTATCGGAAAACGACTGGGAGGGGTGGGCTTTAATGACAAAAGAAATAGGAGGAAAGGTGCAACTTATAGGGGATGATTTATTTGCGACCAATATCAAGCGTCTACAAAAAGGCTTAGATATGAATGTAGCTAATTGTTTGTTAGCTAAAATGAATCAGATTGGCACTTTAAGTGAGACGAAGCAAGCCATCGAAACAGCTCATAAAGGTGGGTATAATTGTTGCATGTCGCACCGAAGTGGTGAGACGGAAGACACTAGCCTTGCTGATTTAGCTGTGGCTTGGGGAGTAAGCCAAGTAAAAACTGGCTCTGTGTGTCGGGGGGAAAGAACAAGCAAGTATAACCGATTTCTTAGAATAGAAGAAAAACTGGGTGCTAAAGCCTCTTTTGCAGGTCCTCAAGCCTTTTACCATTTATAAAATAAGTGTAAAATCTTAAAAATAATCTACTTAGCTTATCTTGAGCCTATTTTTTTTACTTTAAAGGTATTTATAGCTATATTTGCTTGACAGCAGGAGTATAGATATTTTTTATTAGCATCATGCAAAATAAGATTATGCCAATCAGTGTGCTTATAGTGAGTATGGTATGTGTTGGGACTTTATTTTACAGCTATCCTCGGTGGCTGGTAAGTAGTTTTGGTGAAAGTCACTATTTGTCTCCTTATTTGTATCTTTATGGGTTGGGGGTGCCTATTTTTGTATTTAACATGTGGCTTATGGTGCGAAATGGCGGGATGAGGCTCAATATCCCTGGGGAAAAAAGATGGATTTTTATTTTTATGTGTGGTTTAGCGTGTAGTTTTGTTTTACACACATTGTGGGTAGTGGTAGCTACATATTTTCCGTTTAAAGGTTTATAAAATTATGGATTTTGGTCAGCATCTAACTCATAGTTCTTTATTAGTGGTGTTTGCTGTTATTACAGCGTATTTTGTTTTTATTTCTTTTGTGGGAGTGTATTTTTCTCGTTTTAGTTCTAGTATTAACGATTTTTTCTTTAGCGGGCAGAGGTTTTCGTGGTGGTTACCGGCTTTTAGTATGATTGCTACAGGTATTGGCTCGTACAGTTATTTAAAATACTCTCAACAAGGTTACGACACAGGTATGAGCAGTACGATGATGTATATGAATGAGTGGTTTGTACTACCTGTTTTTATGTTCGGTTGGCTTCCTATTTTATATTACGGGCGTATAAAGTCCATACCAGAGTATTTTGAAAAGCGATTTAATCGCACGGCTCGTTATGTCGCAGTGTTTTTAATTTTAGCCTATATTTTTTATTATATTGGGTACAATCTTTATACTATTGGTTTAGCTTTGGACGGGTTGTTTGGGTTTCACCCTTTGTACACTATTCCTTTTATCACTTGTATTTTAGGTTTTTATGTTACTTTTGGAGGGCAAACAGCAGTTATTTTGACAGACTTATTTCAAGGAGTGATGTTGTATTTAGTAGGTTTTTTAGTGGCAGGTTTTGGTTTGTATGCTTTAGGGGGGTTAGAAGAATTTTGGTCGTATTTACCAATGTCGCATCGTTTGCCATTTACCTCTTTAAACACAGACCCTTATTTTAATGCAGTGGGTGTATTTTGGGGTGATGCTGTTATAGGGAATCTGGCTTTTTTATTGATGAATCAAGGTATTTTAATGCGGTTTTTAGCTACTCGTAGTATGCGGCAAGCTCGTATTGCTGTGATGTTTAATGTTTTAGTGTGTCTTCCTTTTGGAGCTATTACTGTCGGGGTGGCAGGTTGGATAGCTAAATCTATTATCACAAAACAAGCAGTTATTGGGGGGGCTTTACCCGGACATGAGTTACTAACTATTACTAATAGTTATCATGTTTTTATCAATGTTATTTTTAATCTCTTAAAAGAACATGAAATGTTATTAGGTTTTGTGGTAGCAGCTTTGTTGGCAGCACTTATGTCTACAGTAGATACTTTAATTAACGCATCTGCTGCTATTGGGGTGTATGACATTTACAAACCCTTATCCACTCCCGGAAAAAGTGATAAACACTATTTACGCGTAGCTCGTATTGCTTCTTTATGTGTGATTGCTATTAGTTTGTTATTGGTGGTGTGGTTTTTTCGTCAAAAAGGGACTTTAATGGCTATTCACAATAAAGGCATTATGACTATTGTACCACCTGTGGTGGCAACTGCTTTAATGGGGATATTTTGGCGTGGCTATCGTGCTAAGTCAGCTGTTTTATCTATGGTTATTGGCTCGTTAGCTGTGATATTATCTGGTATTTTTCCACAACCAGTGATGTACTTAAGGTCATTTTTTATGGGCAATAGTGTAGGAGATCCTATTTATTTTAGAGCGTTGTTTGGCGTATTGCTTACAGCCATTGTGGGTGTTGTGTTGAATGCGTGGTTTCGGAAATGCACCCAAGATCCTAAGAAAAATGTGGAAGGTTTAACAGTTGGTACTATTGATAAAGCGATATTTTCTTTTAAAGGGGGTGAGCCTAATTACGCACCAAGCCCTCCTGTCAGAGCTTTAAGTTTGTGTTTAGATGAAGAAGTGCCAGATGGTAGGGTAGCACTTTCTAAAGAGGTGGGTAAAAAATTAAAAGCTAACATTGGGGATATGATTTATGTATCTGATAATAGGAGGTTTTTAGGTGGTTTTCGCTCGGGGCATTTTAAATTACATAGTTTTCATAATAAAGGGGTAGAAGATGTTGTGATGTCTCAAAATAGTTTAAAAAGATCTTATATGCTGGCTCATAAAAAAGTTTTTGTCGAAAAAACAATCTAAGCAATAAAGATGAATCTAAAAAAAAACAAAAAAAAGTTTGATAAATACTGGTATTATCGGCATTCTGTGCAATCGCCGGAGCAGGATGTGCGTTTTATTGAAAACTGCTATCGCACCCTTTGTAAAAAGCGTCCTTTCGTGTTTCGGGAAGATTTTGCCTTCACTTTTGCTTTATGTTGTGCTTGGGTAAAGTTAAGCCACACCCATAAAGCTATTGCGATTGATAGAGACAAAAAACCTCTGTCATATAGTAAAAAGCATTACTTACCTTTGCTAAAACCAAAAGAACAACAGCGGGTATCGGTCATAAACTCTAATGTGTTAAAGAAAAACTTACCTCGTGCTGACATTATTGCAGCTTTAAATTTTTCGTATTTTGTTTTTAAAAAAAGAGAAGAGATGAAAAAATACTTTACTCATTGTAGAAAAGCTCTTAACAAAAAAGGCTTGTTGGTTTTAGATTGTTTTGGCGGAAGTCAGTGTTTTCAAGCTAATGAGGATAAAGAAGTCTATAATGGGTTTAATTATTACTGGGATCAGGTGAGCTTTGATCCTATCTCTCATCATTCTTTATTTCGCATCCATTACAAAAGGCGAGGTGAAAACAAACGGTATAATGTATTCACTTATGATTGGCGTTTATGGACAATACCCGAGCTAAAAGATATATTGCAAGAGGTGGGGTTTCGTAAAACGCATATTTATTGGGAAGGCTCTAAAAAAGATGGCAGTGGCAATGGTCGTTTTAAAATTGTAAAAAAAGGAGAAGAATGTGAAGCATGGGTTGCTTACATCATGGCTGAAAAATAAACATACATGGCTTATTGTTTTTATATGTTTATGTTGTAGTGCGTGTTTTAAAAAGAAAAGTAGTAGTGATTTTTCTTTAAAAGATACTTTTCGTTTTGTTATTTCCACAGAACCTCCTACTTTAGACTGGAATAAAGCGGTAGATACCACTTCTAATTTAATTTTAGATAATATTATGGAAGGCTTGGTGGATTATGATTTTTCTGGATCGGTGGCACTTATGCGTCCGGGTTTGGCTGAAAAATGGACTTCTTCGCACAACAACAAACATTGGACATTTATTTTGAAGAAAAATGTGTACTGGACTGACGGCGAAAAACTAACAGCCCACCATGTAAAAGATAGCTGGCAGAGGTTACTAAACCCTCAAACAGCCTCTGAATATGCTTATTTTTTATATGTTATTAAAAATGCTAAAAAGTACAATCAAGGGCTGATTAAAGATTTTTCTAAAGTGGGTGTGTCAGTATCTAAAAAAGGACATTTACTGGTGGAATTAGAAAAAGGGCAAAGTTACTTTCCTTATTTTTTAGCTCATTCTAGTACTTTTCCTATCCGGAAGGAGTTGATTAAAAAACATGGTCATCAGTGGACAGAGCCACAGAACTTAGTCACCTTAGGGGCGTATCGGTTAAAAAAGTGGGAGCATGATAAAAAAATTATTTTAGTAAAAAATCCCCGTTACCATAATAAACCCTCTCAGTTACAAAATGTTGTGATTTACATTATTGAAGAAAACACCACTGTGTTAAATTTATTTGAAAGGGGGAGTTTAGATGCTATTTCATCCCTTCCTTCCAGAGAGCTACCCATTTTACGAAAAAAACCAGAGTACAAAGAGCAGGCTATTTTAGCTATTTACTATTACGGCTTTAATGTAAAAAAACCTCCCTTTAACGATGTACGGGTAAGAAAAGCTTTTAACAAAGCTATTGATAGAACACAAATTATAAAAATATTACAAAATAGTCAAACAGTATTATCTAGTTGGATTCCAAAAGGTGTATTTGGTTACCACTCTTCATTAGGTATGCAATTTGACCCAAAAGCCTCTCGCCAGTTGTTAGCAGAGGCAGGCTATTCGGATCCTAGCTTGTTCCCTAAGGTTATATTATCTTATAACACGCACGAAGATAATAAAAAAATCGCAGAAAGTGTGCAAGCTCAATTAAAAAAACATTTATCTATCGTGGTAGAATTATCATCTCAAGAATGGAAAAGTTATTTACAAAGTTTAAGCTCTGGTCGGCATGATATATATCGCTTAGGTTGGCGAGGAGATTACCCAGACCCACACACTTTTATGAATTTAATGACAGCAGATTCTACCAACAACCACACCTTTTGGCGTAGTAAAAAATACGATACTTTAGTGAGCCTTGCTTCTGCTTTGCCTAATAACCCTCAAAGGTATGACTTATATAAAAAAGCACAAAAGATTTTAGTAGAAAAAGATTTACCTGTTATCCCTGTTTATTCTGCCCGGTCGCATTGGTTAATACATAAGAGGGTAGCTTATTTCCCTTTAAATATAATGGGGCGAGTGCATTTTAAAGAAGTAAGACTTAAAAAAGTAAGGTTTTATTAATTATGTTTTTATTTGTTTTAAGTATTTTAGTATTTTCTTTAGTGCTTAATTTTTTTAATTATGAAATACCCAGCTCGCTATGGTGGCTCAATATCATAAGTTGTGTGGGTATGTTTATCTATTATACTATTCGGCAAAAAATGTTGAAATATGTTTTACAAAGAACGGCAGGGGCAATACTCACCGTATTTGTTATTGCCACTTTAACTTTTGTTTTATTACGGGTGTTACCCGGGGGACCTTTTGACAGAGAAAAAGCCTTACCTCCAGAGATAAAAGCCAACATAGAGGCTAAATATCATTTAGATAAACCTTTAGTTACTCAATATTTTTATTACATTACAGGTTTATTAAAAGGGAACTTAGGGGAATCGTATAAATACATTGGTAGAAATGTGTCGGACATTATTAAAGACACTTTACCTATATCTCTTCAATTAGGGCTTTATGCATTGATTGTTGCTTTTTTGTTAGGAGTACCTTGTGGTGTATTGGCAGCAGGTAAGTGTTATACATGGGTTGATAGAGTTTCTATGATGACAGCCATTAGTGGTGTTTCTTTACCTAGTTTTTTAACAGCACCTATTTTAATTTTAATTTTTTGTTTTTATTTTAATTGGTTTGAGCCTGCCCTTTGGGAAGGTCCTGCTTATTACATTTTGCCATTAGTGGTTTTGGGTACTCGCCCAGCAGGTGTGATTGCACGACTTACAAGGTCCAGTATGTTGGATGTTATGGGGTCAGATTATGTACGCACAGCCAGGGCTAAGGGTTTAAGATCATCAGTAGTACTCTATAAACATATTTTAAAAAACGCATTTTTACCAGTTTTGACTTTAGCTGGCCCTTTAGTGGCAGGGGTGTTGACTGGCTCTTTTATTGTAGAGCATATTTTTGCAGTCCCTGGTATGGCTAAACATTTAGTTTCTAGTGTGTCTAATAGGGATTACCCCTTAGTGTTAGGTGTTACTTTAGTGTATGCTACCGCATTGGTGTTTGCTAATTTATTGGTAGATATGTTGTATAGTTATTTTGACCCACGTATTCGGTTATCTTCGTAAAAGTAGTAGGTGATGAGTTAAGATATAAATTATTATATAGGTTAGAGCTTTAATGTTATACAAATTTTTTTTTAATAAGCTTTTTAAAAACAAATTAGTTATGGTGTGTACTGTTTTTATTATCTTTATTTGTGTAGTGAGTGTGTTAGCAGGGTGGCTTGCACCTTATGCTTTTGACGAGCAATTAGAGGGAAAGATTTTATTATCCCCATCACTTGCTCACCTATTAGGGACAGATAGTTTAGGGCGAGATTTATTTTCTCGCTTAATATACGGAGGGCGAGTGTCTATGGCAGTAGGTATTGGCACGGCTTTTTTTTCTTTATTACTGGGTTTGTTGTATGGCTGTATTGCGGGTTGGATAGGAGGCATGGTAGATGCTATTATGATGCGATTGATTGACATTTTATATTCTATACCTACTTTGGTTTTATTAATTTTAGTGAAAGTGGTTTTTGATTCTATATCAGTTTTTGAAAATACAGAGCTTAAAGCTTTAGTGGGTATTTTAACAGCTTTAAGTGTAGTGGGTTGGGTTACTTTAGCTCGAGTGGTTAGAGGGCAGGTGTTACAAGTGAAAGAAAATTTGTATATCGAATCATCTATAGCCATGGGGTGCCATAGTGGTCGGATTATATTCCGGCATATCATCCCTAATATTATGGGAGCTGTTATTGTACTGCTGACTTTTCAAATCCCTGCGAACATTTTATTTGAAAGTTTTTTAAGCTTTTTAGGCTTAGGGTTGCAGCCTCCCTTTGCCTCTTGGGGAGTATTGGCAGAAGAAGGTTGGAAATCTTTAAGAACTTATCCTCATTTAATGATAGCTCCCTCTGTCGCATTGTTTTTCACAATGATGGCTTTTAATTTGTTAGGGGATGGATTGCGAGATATTTTTGACCCTAAACATTCTGCTTTGTAAAATGCAAAACCCAATCGGGGAAATAAATACTCCGCTTAGGATGTGTCATTAGTTTATAAAATACAAAATTACGAATAAGGAGGGTTACATAAATACGTGTTTCTTCAAATGGTATTTCTTCAATAAATGATAAAGGGTCAGTGGCTTTTTTTTGTTTCAGCCAGCGGTTGACAGCTGTCCTGCCAGCATTGTAAGCTGATAAAGTAATAATAAACTGAAAGTGAGAACGGGCAAATTGTTTTTTTAAAAAAGCAGTGCCAATTAAAATATTTGTTTTAGGGTCGTATAAGTCTTTTGTTCTATGGTACCGAATACCTTGTGATTTAGCAATCTGTTTAGCTGTTGCAGGGCGTACTTGCATTAAACCAAAAGCATCTGAAGGGCTTCTAGCTTTTGGATTAAAAGCGGATTCTTGACGAATAAGAGCATAAATCAATTCTTTTTCTATGTTAAATAATTGTTCAGCTTGTTCCACTTCTTTTTGGTAAGCAATAGGAAATAATAAACTAGTATAAGATTTAAAGAACATAGACCTTTCATGTAAAGGCATACGACCAGCAGATTGAAAAACCTGTAAATGCATGTTTGATAAAGTCATGTAATAAAATAAGTCAATCCATTGATCAATTTTTTTACTCTTGTCTTTTTGATAGAGACGAAATTGGTATTTTAGAAAATTTTGTGCTTCATCATATTGCTCTAAAGAAATAAGCCATCTCGCAATATCATATTGTTTATTGCTACCTTGTATAGATAAATGTTTTGATTTGTTAATTTGAATAGGGATTTTTAATTGGTGATGTGCCAGCAACCCATAATAGTAAAAAGGGTCTAATGCGATAAGTTTTTGATAAGATTTTGTGGCTTTTTGTTTTTGACCAATTTTTTCTTGCAGTTGCCCTATCCAAAACAAAACACGAGATTTTAAATAATCATTTTCTGTGTTTTTAAATAAATCCTGTAGCACCTCTAAGCTTTCTTCATACTGTTTGTTTTGGTTTAAAATCCAAGCCAGTTGCCACCAAGTTTTATCTTTCATATCAGCGTCAGCATTCGTTTCTTTTAAAGCTTTTCTAAAAAAAGATAAAGCTTTTTGCATCTGACCTAAATCTTTTAAAATATGCCCTTTTAACCGATATACTTCAAAAAGAGAAAAGCGACCTTTTAATACTTTTCTGGTTTGCTCTAAAGTGGCTAAAGCTTGATGAGTTTTACCTAAAGTCCATTGTGTGCGTGCAAGCAGAGACGATACATTGTGGTAAAGTTTAATGGCTTCTTTTTGTTTCGGAATGTTTCTTTCAAGAAAACTTTGCCATTGGACAGTCGCTTTAAGATATTTACTTTTTTTTTGTTGATCTTTATAAATCCACCTTAACCATTTAAAGGCTAAGTGTTTTTCTTTAAAAGGAGTGCCTTTTGTATTAAGTAATTGACGGTAATATTTTATAGCTTGTTTAAACTGTCGTACTCGGCGAAAGTCGTGGGCAATAGGTAGTATTTGCCGGGGGGCAGGTTTGCTAATAAACCTTGGGGCTAATTTGTAAAATCTTTTTTGCCATTTTGAAAAATGAAAATCATTAAGCTTTCTTGCATATTGTAAAGCGGTTGTTAAATGTTTTTCTTTTTGGTGCTTATCTACAGATAATTTGTGTAAATAAAAAGATGCTAACATAATTTCTGTATCAGATTGTAAATTATGGGCTTTTTTAAGCCACATCCTGGCAGCTTTTTTACGCAAAAACAAAGGGTAGCTGGATAGTTCTAAAGAAGCTAATTCTTCACAATGATAATAATAATATAACCGAGCGTGATCTTTTAAAGGAAACGGGTTTAACTGTGTAAACGGGTGAATATTCACACAAAACTGACTAGTGTTAGTGTGCTCTAATTGTAAAGTTTGTTTATAAGATAGCCACCATTTGGCTTCTTGGCTAGATGGTGTGGCATGAATAAACGATAGTTGCTCTTGCCATTGATTTTGATTATTAGATATTTGTGTAGATACCGTGTCAGTAGGAGAGCTTACTTTTATAGGTATTGTTTGTTTATGTTGGTTTGTATTGTTAAAAACTTGAAACATGCTTAATAAATTTATTGGTTCTTTAGTTTTTGTATTAAAAGCCTTAAAAAGAAATTGGCAAACAGGAGGTGTTATTTTTTTATTGGCTAAAAGTACTTCTTTTGGTAACAAATCTGAAATAGCAATAGTATTGGTGTTTAAAATTTTTTTAGTCGTTTTTGTAAAACGACTGTTATTTATAGAGCAATCTGTATAAATAGTAAGTTTTATATCTTTTAAATCTTTAGTTTTAGCATTTTTAAATGTAATTTTTTGGTTAGCACTAAGAGATCTTTTTCGACTAATAAACTCTTTAAAAGAAATAGCATTGTTTTTAGGAGTTTCAACAGTGATTTTTTTCAAAGTAGAAAATACTTTTACATTGTTAATAAGTTGATGATCTTTACACCCACTAAAAGAAAGAAGACAGATAGCATAGCTAATGTACTTTATAAGATGATTAGGTACTATTAATGTTAATAAAGAAAGTAAATAATAAAAAACCACAATCGTAATTTGTTAATGAACTCTATTTTGCAACCTGTTAATGCGACTTTGCAAGGGAGGGTGGGTGCTAAATAAACTCATAGGTCCTGTGCGACTAATGTGGCTAATTTTTAAAGCATTAAACTCTGTTCTTTGCCCTTGTTTTACTCTAAAGTCTTGAGTGATAAGGGCAAGTTTTTGTAGGGCAGCTATCATTTTTTGCCTGCCAGCTAATGTGGCTCCCCCATAGTCAGCACGGTACTCTCTCCAGCGAGAAAAAAAGCACACAACCATAGTGCCTGGGATGTTTAAAAGAGATATAAATAAATATCTAATCATCATTTCTAAAAAAAAGTTTCGCCTGTTTCTAGAAATAGCAGAAGATACAACACTGGCTAATAAATACGCAATGAGATGCACCATAACATTCACTATCCCTTGTACAAGGGTCATAGTCACCATATCTCCATTAGCAATATGGCTTACTTCATGGGCTAACACTCCTTCTACTTGTGTATCGTCCATTTGAGCTAACAAACCTGTAGATACAGCCACAAGAGATTTTTTTTTGCTAGGTCCTGTGGCAAAAGCATTCACCTCTGGACTATCGTAAATACCCACTTCTGGTAGTTTGGGTAATTGAGCCTTGCGTGCTAAATAATGTACCTTTTGCACGATAGATCGAATGTTGGAATCACTATCTTTATCAGAAACAATTTTTACTCTCATAAACTTAATAGCCATCCATTTAGATATCCAAAGGGAAACAAAAGCCCCACCCATCCCTAAAATAGAGTAAAAAATTAAGATAAAATAAAAACCTTCAAACTGAATGTTAAAATAATGAAATAATAATTGTGCCCCAATACCAACCGTTATAACAATAACCAGGTTTGTGATTATAAATAATAATGTTCTTTTTGTAATTGTTAAAAATGTATTTATCATTTTTTGTTCTCCTTTATAGGTTTGGTTTTAAAAAAATTAACTACCATCTTGTTCATGTTTTACTTTACGAAAATGTGTAATAGACCATATATCTTTATCTTTAGTGGAAGTGTTTTTGGGTTTGTTGTTTTTTAAATCCCCAATAGCCACAGCTTTAAAAGTTGTTCTACTGATATGTGAAAGATTAGGTATTTTAGGCGGAGTAAAGCCCGAAGGAGTGTCGTCATTAGTGAATCCACAACTTTTAAGCTTTGTAGAACCTCCAATACTCTTGCCACACAAGCCAAAAAACGATTTTACTTTGTTATCCGTGTAGCTAATACTTGCCCCTTGGTACTGTGGCACATCAGATGCTGATACAGGGTAAGAGGCACTATTTTTAAAGCCGGCATTGTATATGAGTTCTCCTTCTGGAGCGACACCCGCTACATGGAGATCGTGCGTATAAAAACGCCACTGGATAAAAAAGTGTTTTTCTGCCATGTAAATTTGACCTAAAGATACCTTAGCTTCTACCGATTTAGCACTCCTGCTGTACCGACGGTAAGAAGGTATGGCAATCCCTGTGAGAATGCCCAATATGCTTAAGGCAACCAGTAGCTCAATAAGTGAGTAAGCTTTTTTGTTATTTATGCAATATTTCATTGTTTTCATCGTTTTTTTACCTAATGTTTTGCCTGTTGTTTTGCCTGTTTTATTTGTTATTTTACCATGTTTTTTTGTGGTTTTTTGTTTAATTATAAGCTTAATAGCTATTTTATCAAACAATATTTGATATTGGCAAAAAAAATAATATTTTTGTTTTGTACTGTAATCAATACACTTGTAGTCGCATCAAAAGTCCATAACCTCTAGTTCAAAAATTCGTAGCTTTAACCTATTTTGTTTTACAAAAAAGCTTATCATCCCACAAAAACAGCAAAAAACAGCAATTTTGAGGGTTTTTTAAGTATTTTTGGGTATCTTTTCTTTGATTTTTATGATATCTTATTTGTATGGAATTATCATCAATCTTAAGCTTTTTTAAACAACCACTTCCAGTGGGGTTTGTAGCCTTACTTATGTCGCAGGTTTATCTTGTTACCGATTTTAATCATCTTAAAAAAGATATTAAAGAAGTAAAGGTAGAAATTTCTCACTTAAACGAACGGTTTGATCATTTAAACGAACGGTTTTGATAAGCTTTACAATATCCTATTGCAAGAAAAAATAAAAAAATAACTGTTTTACAACACACCACATAAAGTCTAGGTTTTTTTAACCCCCTTCTTTAAATAATAAGAGATTTAGTGTCTCAAAATGAGACACTAATGGTGATTTTTTAGAAAAAATAGCAAAAATTTAAAAAAAAAATAAAAAAAAGCTAAAGTATTTTTCCAATCAGCCGATACGGCAAATATGAGGATTTTAAACTTACTTTTAAACAGATTATTTTTACCACAAGGGCTTGACAATATGAAGCTTATGTGCTATACTGGTTACATCGTTACATCGTTACATCGTTACATCGTTACATCGTTACATCGTTACATCGTTACATCGTTACATCGTTACATCGTTACATCGTTACATCGTTACATCGTTACATCGTTACATCGTTACATCGTTACATCGTTACATCGTTACATCGTTACATCGTTACATCGTTACATCGTTACATCGTTACATCGTTACATCGTTACATCGTTACATCGTTACATCGTTACATCGTTACATCGTTACATCGTTACATCGTTACATCGTTACATCGTTACATCGTTACATCGTTACATCGTTACATCGTTACATCGTTACATCGTTACATCGTTACATCGTTACATCGTTACATCGTTACATCGTTACATCGTTACATCGTTACATCGTTACATCGTTACATCGTTACATCGTTACATCGTTACATCGTTACATCGTTACATCGTTACATCGTTACATCGTTACATCGTTACATCGTTACATCGTTACATCGTTACATCGTTACATCGTTACATCGTTACATCGTTACATCGTTACATCGTTACATCGTTACATCGTTACATCGTTACATCGTTACATCGTTACATCGTTACATCGTTACATCGTTACATCGTTACATCGTTACATCGTTACATCGTTACATCGTTACATCGTTACATCGTTACATCGTTACATCGTTACATCGTTACATCGTTACAATCTATTAATATTTAATACCCCCCCAGCCCCCCGTTTGCACGGGGGGAGTAAAAGAGCTAACGCTCTTTATGGTTTCTTCTTAGTTAGTAAAAAACTCAAAATTCAAAGTTCCGATAACGCTTCTTATTTTAGAGCGGAAGGGGAAGATTTTTGTGGGACGCTCCGCTTGGACCCAAAAAATATCCCCCTCCCGCTCTTTAATTTTAAGTTACATTTATCTACAGTATCATTGATTGGTAATTGGGTAGAGTGTGCAAGGAGAACATCGAAAAAAACACCCTTTGGGTGCGAACTCGTTTTGAATTGGTTTTCTCACTATTCCAGAATAGCATTTCACTATTCCAGAGTAACACTAAAGAATTACATTAATTATCTTTTTCATTTTTTTCATCGCTCGTCATTTCTGCGGAAGCAGGAATCCAGAATGTACTTTGTGTCATTGACAGCTATTAAGTTGTGGGTGCAAGGAGTGTGTCAAAAAAGACACCCTTTGGGTGCGCGAAGGCAGGAATCCAGAAAGCCCCTTTTGACAAAAAATGACAAGCAAAATTTAAGGAAGGATTGTATGTCTTGTGCAGGGCAGCCGTCCATGGCTTCAGCCGACTTATTCCGTCCGTGGGTCGGAGCCTGCACCGACACACAATCCTTCCTTAAAACAAAATTATCATTCCTAGTACATGGTCTATCATTTCTGCGTCAGTCGTCACTCCTTCGTCAGCTGTCATTCCCGCGTAGGCGGGAATCCAGAAAGTCACTGTTTAGTGAAAAGTCTAAATTATACGGAGTCAAGGGTAATTTTTTTGTAAGACCATTAATTTCCCTTTATCGTGGTTGGCAAGTGAAAAAACCGAGCTCAAAAGCTCAAACATGCGGTTTGCCACAAAGCGTAAGCTGTCAGCTTACCACTTTGTGTCAAATCCGAACTCGTTTTGAGCATGGTTTTTTCACCTGCCTGAATAATAAAGCATTGATTAAAAAATCACCCTTGCCTCCTTATTTAAAATTGTTTCTGCATCCATTGCCAAACTTTGCATTATTCACAAGTAGTATATTAAAGAAAGGTTTTCTTTATGCCTAAATTAAAAAAACACTTTTTCAGCCCAGCCTCAAGTAAGGGCATGGAAAAACGAAAAAAATCCACTTTTGCCAGTAACCAAAAAGGTTTTTCTTTAATAGAAATTCTAACCGCTATCAGTGTGTATGGGATTTTTGCTGTAATTGCGGGAGGGACACTTGCCGGTGTTTTTATGGCACTTAATCTGTCTAAGGTTGTAAGAGACAAGTCACAGCTTTATGGCGTTTTATCTCAAACCTTAGGTGACAGAACATCTTGTATAAATAATTTAAAACCCACAGGGGCGACACTACCAGACAATACAGCTACTATTAAACAAGGTCTTTATGGCACTAACAGAGCAAAAGGTCTTGGTGATTTATCTGAATTAAATATTTATACAGGTAGCTCTGCTACTAAAAAGGGGACACTTATAAGTGTTGGCGATAACTTTGGGGAAAACCTAAAAATTATAAAATTAAGTTTAGAGCAAACAAAAAAAGATAAAGAAACAACCCCCGTACCCACCCCACAAACTGCATTAAATAACCTTGTGGTTAGAGAGTTTAAGGTTTATTACGAACATAGGAAGGGTAATTTTAAAACCAAGGGTGGCACTTGCGATGCAACCGATGCTAACAAAGGTAATTGTTACTCTATATCTTGTGAGAGTGTATCTTATCAAACAGATAGTACTGGGGTTACCACTTGTACGGCAAGCTGTGACCCGGTAATTCCAAGTGGTGGAGGCGGAAGTGGTGAGATAAAATGTGCGGATGGTACTTCAGCTGTTAAAGTAACCCCAGACGGTAGAACATTATTCGGCTGTGGTACAACACAAGCTAACCTGCATAATACTACCGCATTAGGGTTTAATGCAGGTAATTCTGGAGCTGGTACAGAAAACACTTTTATTGGGTTTGAGGCTGGAAAGGCAACCACAAATCGGGCAAACACTTTTATTGGCTACAGAACAGGGATAGCTAACATCACAGGGGATAATAATACCTTTTTAGGGTTAAATACCGGTGAAAGGAACACCACAGGTCATGGTAATACTTTTTTGGGGTCAACTGTCGGGACTTATAATACTACAGGGGTACGAAATACCTTTGTAGGAATATATGCAGGGGCTAGCAATACTACAGGTATAAATAATACTTTTATTGGTGCAGGGGCAGGTAATTCTAGTTTAGATACAGATAGAAATACACATATTGGTAGAAATGCAGGGCATTGTTTTGCGAAGGGTGCAGATAATATATTTATCGGTCAAGAAACTGCTTTTGGTAGGACAACAAATAATACTTGGAGTTGTCCAGATGGTACAGATAGTAAAGGGGATAAAAATCAGAATACAGGTTCTCGTAATGTTGCTATAGGTACAAATGCTGTGTGGGGTTTAAAATCAGGCTCTAATAATGTTTTTATCGGTCATAGGGCTGGTTATAACGGGGTTCACACTACTACAACAAATGTAATAACAGGTGGTGATAATGTAGTTATTGGCTATCAGTCAGGCTCTAGTCTCACAGGTGGCTCAAAAAATACCTTCTTAGGGTTTGAATCTGGTAAAGCCAACACTACAGCTGGAAATAATACTTTTCTCGGTTACCAAGCAGGGAAAGCAAACAATACAGGTACAACGAATCTATTTATAGGTGATAGAGCAGGGCAGTCTAATACCACAGGGGCTGGTAATATATTTATCGGTTCAGAATCGGGAGGGGCATCTACTACTGCCGATCATAACTTATTTATCGGCGGTAGTACTGGTAAAGAGAACACAGGATATGATAACATCTGTTTAGGTACAAGTGCCTGTCAACATGGTAGAGGTAATAAAAATGTTATTATCGGTCGTGCCGCTGGGTATATTCTTAATAAAACTACAAAAACACCTGTAGCTGATAATAATATATTTATCGGTCACGAAGCCTCAAAAACAAACGCAGGGGGAATAAGTGAAACAGGGAGTCGTCAGTTAAATATCGGCAACCTTCTTTTTGGGAAAACACCAAGCAGTAACCCCACCACAAACTTTTTTGCAGACACAACCGCAGGCAATCAATACCTAGAAGGCAGTACAAGCGGACTTGTCGTAAATGGGGATTTATATATATCAGGGGGACTTTTTGGATGTAGTAGCCCGACCGTATGTACACGAATTTTAACTGCCCCAGTCAACAACATCTCTTCAAGGGTTTTTAAAAATACCATTACCCTATTTAAAAATTATCAATATGCCCTTAGTGTTATAAATAACACTCCACTATTTAATTATTATTATAATAAAGATCACCCAAAGCATAAGCGTATGGGTATTATTTCAGAAGACTTACCTAAGCACTTGCAAATACAAGATAAAGGTAAGCCTATTACCCCCGACTGGGTATCTATCTATGGCACACTATGGGCGGGGATAAAAGCACTTTATAATAGGTTTATAAGCTTTAAAAAAGAAGTAACACAAAAGTTTGCCTCTATCTTGAATGACTTAAAAAAGCTTATCCATAACACTAAAGAATTAAAAAAAGAGATAGAATCTTTAAAAAAAGAAAATATAAGAATAAGAGAGCAAATCACATCACTTAATAAAAAAATAGAGGCAAAATGAGATATTTTATTTTTATATTTTTAGGATTATTCACACAATATGCTTATTCAGACCATGGGATAAGAGCCACTGGGATTGTAGTCGTTTCTAGTGGGGAAACAAAGTCAGCCTGTGTTGTAGGGGATCAACGCCCCCAGTGTTGCGTAGTGCCTAAAGGTGACTATGCTTGTAGTAGTAGGCTCACAAGTGCATGTTGCGGAGGGCATTCAGACTGCCATTGGAGTCCAGTAGGGGGAACAAACACCTGCCATGCAGTGTCTTCTTTATGTGATGTAACAAATAGTAATAAAAACCAAGGTAGCTGTTTGTTAACGACAGGGCATTATACAGCCTCACAAAGTATCCCAGCAAGCTGTAAGTCAAGTCACACAGGCACTTGTACTTACACTTGTGATAGTGGGGAAATATCAGGAAGTAATACCTGTGTAAGAAAATGCTCCGCCCAGACAATAAGTGGGTGCGTACTACCTTCTGGTACACAAGGGCAAAGGGCAGGCACTTGTAACACAGACACAGGAACATGCAGAAGGACTTGTGAAAACGGACAATGGAAACAAAAAAGCTCTGATTATACCAGTTGTAGAAATTGGCGAAATTGTTACCATGGAAATTCATTATGTAGTTATATATCATTAAACCATGGATGGACTCGCTCTTATGGATGCAAAACCAATTATACAGGTAATTGTACTTATAGCTGTAATGACAGGACAATGACAATAACAAATAATTGCCGAAAACGATGCACTAATTGGACTCCTGATTCCACAAAATGCCCTAGTGTTACATTACGGCATGCAGACAGTACAACAAGGTCTTGTAAGAACCCTGGTTTTGTTTTTTCTTACGGTGATAGTCACAACCAATCTTATAAATACACCACTACTGCCTTATATGAAGGGAGCTGTAGTTACAGCTGTAATAACGGAAAACCCACAGGTAGTCATACTTGTAAAAACACATGTATAGGGTCAACTCATTCTCTATGCGTCAACTTCTATGGGGCTAATATTTCATACAGACGCCAGACGGAGGGAGACAATAATAAGCGGCTTAGACATGGAAAAACAGTAATAGGAACAGGATATGATGAATCTAATTACGATGGCGTGGAATTTTGGGGGATAAATATAAGAAAACCTGGGTGCATAATAGGGTATAGAGGTACTTGTACTTATTCTTGTAATGACGGGGTTATGACTACAACTGCAAATTGTACAAAACGCCCTCCTGATCGGATGTGGGACTGGGCAGCTAGAAATTACCGAGATTAAGGTAAAAATAGATTAGGATTTATTACATAAATTAAGGAGGATTGAAAAATGAAAGTATATTTAAAAAAACACTGGCACTTAGTACTTTTAGGAGCTTTGTTATTGACTACAATAGCAAGCGTAAGTGGCTTGAATTATTTACATAGTATTTCTTATGTTGATATAGATACCAGTACGCGGGTTATTGGTTACCTTGTTAAAGGTGGCTTAGTATGGGCTGGGGCGTGTTTCTTATTACTTACTTTAATTATTCTTTATAGAAAGTTTAAAACTAAAAACGAAACATGGGTTTTAAAAGAAAGCCCTAACAAAATGTTTTTCGTAATAAATGTATGCCTATGGCTTCTTATTGGTTTTATGGGTTTAACTATAATAACATTACCCACCTTCCCCATGTTTAATAACCTGTCTTTTTATCAAACTGAATTACACAGCTTAAAGGATACTATAAAGATTTTTCTTTATGGTGTGGTAAGCTGTAACATTGCATATTTATACACGCTTTATATTAGTAACAAACAAAACAATTTAAGGCAAAGAGAGGCAGGTAAGTAACCATGGAAAACGCTAGTTTAAATGATGTAGTAAGGTTTTTAAAAAAACTGGATAATAAGTTTAGTGCCATTATCCACTTAAAGAAGATTGAGCTTTTGCGGGCTGGACTGATTAAAGATTCAGAGCTGGAGGCTTTAGGTAAAGAATTATCGGAAATATACAAACAGCAACACTAAAAAAATAAGTGAAAGGAAAAGGAGGGCAAAAGTTTATGGAATAAAGTTATAAGGGGCGAAACATCTTAACTAACCTCGTTTTGCTCTTTATTTATCCTTCTCAATGTTCGGGCTTTCGCAACTAACCTCATATTTCGCAAAGCCCGTCACGAGAAGGCTACCTTCTCAATGTTCGGGCTTTCGCAACTAACCTCATATTTCGTAAAGCCCGTCACGAGAAGGCTTTTTTTTGCCTTTAAACCACCCCAAAAGAAATGTTAGCTTTACTGGATTCCTGCTTCCGCAGGAATGACTATGTACGCGGGTAATGGCTATGTACGCAAAATAGCTGGATTTAAAAAATTAGTGTAAAAATTACACCCACCAAAAGGCTTAAATTTAAAAAAACTTGCAATTTAAAATTAGATCGTTATAAGATTTTGGCTGAAAGTTAATTTTTTAATCAAAATGGAGGTATGTTATGAAGTATTTACTTAGTTTATTTTTAATCGTGAGCTTTACCATTCCTAAAAATGCACATGCTATATTTTTTGGACCTTTATCTACCACTGGAAGATTAGCTGCCCTCCGTTTAATAGAAGAAAATAAAAGAACACCACAAAATCAAAGAAAACAAAAAAAACAAAGCCAACCAGTAAATATTCCATACACCTCCTTAAAGGCAATACAACAAGAGGCAATAGAAGATATAGAAAAAGAAATTATTTTAATGGACAATGCAGATTATAGAAGAGACGCGGGTTTTATATCTAATAGGATATTTATGAAAGCTATTGCTAATGACATACCTATTAATACCCAATATCACAGAGGGCTTTCCCTTTTACATATTATGATTGAAACAGCACATTTCGGAAAAATAAAACTACTTATTGAAAATGATGCTGATGTGAATATGCAAACAAAAATGGGTTATACACCTCTAATGTATACTCTTAATGTAATAGGTCACTTAAAAACTGACATAAACACAGATTATGATAAGACAGATTTAATTACTAATGCAATAGAAGAACTCTTTAAGGCAGGAGCTGACCCTAATTTACAAACCTTTAAGGAAGGGAATGCGACTATTCATTATTTAATTGACAAAATAGATTATGCTAAAACTGCTAATTACTTTATACCACTTCTTTTAGGAGGTGGAGCTAATATAGATTTACAAAATAATAGTGGGCAAACAGCTTTACATCTTGTAGCTAACCGGCGAGGTTTTAATCAAGTAGCACAAACTTTACTAATATATGGGGCAAACAAAGATATTAAAGATAATGAAGGTAATACAGCATTAGATATTGCTATAAGTAAAGGTAACAATCATACAATAGGTACTGACCCTTGCAAACAACCTTTTAAAAAAGCCCCTAAACGGCATTTTTAAAGATATGGTTTTTAAAAATACTTTTGGTTTAAAGTTTTTTTTGTTTTGGATAATAACATCACTAATAAACTAAACTGTATGATTTTTAGACCTTAAAAAAAAGGCTAAAGGTTTTTTTGAGTCTGCCGATACCTTTTGTATATTGCCCCTTTTATTAACCCTTAACAAAGGAGTTTAAAATGAAAAATCTTATTTATTTAGCAACTTGTTTTGCTGTTTTGTATGGAAACCCTGCATTAGCAAGTAAAAATTATGACACACCTTACCATCCTGTTCCACCTAAGAAACCAGATTATGCATCTCCACTAATAAAACCCTACCCTTTTAAAAATTTAAGTGGACCAGCTAAAAATTATGAATACAGAGCTTTTAAAAATAAAAGTATTAGTCAGGTGTCCTCTGAAAAATTAAAAGATAAAGAATTTATGAAAGCTCGAGCTAAATCTTGCATAACATACGGTGGAACATGGGAAGGTAGTAAGGGAATATGTACAACCATTAGTCAGGATTTTATTATGTCTCAAAAATCATCAAAAGGTGGTATCCCATTAAAAAATGCTGGTTTTGGTAAAGTAGTAACACCTAACAAAGTAACAAAGAAAGCATCTGTTTCTAACGAATTAGACAGAGAGTTAAAAAAAGCAGAAGCACGCTTAACTAGCCAAGCTATAGGGCGAAGTTTATCCTCACCTGATTATATTAAAAATACTCCTAGACGGGTTCGGCAAGGTGGCTCTGGCAGTGTCCACTAAAAATAAAAAAGAGCTGGTTAAAGTCTTGGGGTAAAGACTACCAGCCCTTAATATGCTGGTTTGTTCGGCACACATCATAAGCCCGTCACGAGAAGGCTTTTTTTATTCCCTAAGAATAATTACTAGAATAAAATGATAATAAATACAAAGACAAAGGGGAATTTTTTTTGAGTCCAAGCGAAGCGTGGCACAAAAAAATTACCCCTTTGGCTTTGGAAGTGACAGACTAGATTCCTGCTCTCATTCAGGCATGACGGATGGGGAGGTAGAACTAGCGAGATTCCTGCTTCCGCAGGAATGACAACAGTGGTAAGAATGATAGAGTATACAGGAATGATGACTGACACAAATTTACGCTATTTGCGTACTACTGCTTTTTTGAATGCTGTTTTTGTAGCTTTTTCAGCTCTTCTTCTGAAAGTCCTGTTACCTCTGCAATAAACGGAATATCTACATTTTTCCGAAACATGTTCGCAATCACCTGTCGTTTTTCTTCTTGCCTGCCTTCTTCTTTGCCTTCTAGCTTGCCTTTCTGCATGCCAGCCAGCATACCTTCTTTTTTTGCTTCATCTAATGAGTATTGTAATGGTGCCATAACTCTTTCCTCCTCATCTGTTATTGTTTTAGCCTCTATTTCTCGTACTACATTCCAACTAAAGTTCGGGTCATATCTGCTTATATAATCTGCAACCTTGTCTACTAACTGCCTTCTTTTACCTATGCTTATAACCTCACTTAACTTAAATAACTCACTTATCTTACTTACATCTAACTGCCATATATTTTGTAGTATAAACAGTACCGGACGAGTTTGCAACCCCTCTATCTTCTTATCTCTTACATTGAGCTTGCTTATGTTGAGTAACCTGTAGCTAAAATTTAGTACATTTTTACCGAATTCTTGTCTTAGAGTGCCTTTAAAGCTTGTTAGGCTATCTTGAAAGGCTAAAGGCTTGTTCCAATGCTTTTGCCTGCCATGGTAGATAACAATAGGGATAATAGGGAGTCTTGATTGCTTATAAATAGATGTTTGGTATTCTAGTAATTGTTGATGAATATTAGGTGCAGATACACTTTTATGTTCTACTAAAAAAAGCATGCCTACTGTTTCGTTACTAGCTTCTTTCAGCTTTGCAGAAAGCAACAGATCAGTACGCTTTTCTTTGGAATCTTGATCTATAAAGGTTGTAACTTCTGATTTAAGGGTACGCCAGTTAAATAAAGCCATTTCTTGCGGGGTGAATATCAAGCGAAAAAGGTCTAGGCAGTAATTAGGTTGAGTGTAGATTTCTTTAAAGAAAATATCGTGCAAAAAAGCTTTGCTTTTTTTACTCTGCTTTGGAGCTTGTTTGTTACCCTGAGCTTTGTCTTTACTTACAGCTTGTTTATTCCTCATAACTTATTCCTCCCCTTTTGCTTTTCATAATGTTTTACCCATATTCCAGTTTAAAAAATCATATCTACTAAGCTACATGCAAAATCGAGTCCACTTTTTCAAAAAAAGCCTCAAGCCTTTAAAAAAAAGCATCAAGACTGCAAAATATTGCACCCGTGACCCACATTTTTTAGAAAAAAGTAAAAACCCGCTGATTTGTAAAACCCGCAGGCATTATTGGTTAAAGGTTGTTATGCGATGTGTCACACGGAAAAGTATATTAATGGTAGCAAGTTTTTTTCTTACCCCGAAAAGTTACCCGCTGTTTTTTTATTAAAGGTCGGTTTTAGGGTCGTCACTAAGTAGATAGGTTGTACCGTCTTCACACATAATTGCTCCTGCTATGCCCGTTGCTGGACCTGCAATATATGCTCCTACTACCGGGTTGGTTTTTGTGGTGAGTGTTTGTGAACTTGCCTCTTTGGCTTTGTGGTAACACAAGCCCCAAGGCTTAAAAGTAATAATAAACTAGTAATGTGTTTCATAATAAACTCCTTTGTTAAAATTATCTATATCCTCTTTAATCCTATTTTTTTTTCATCATTTTTTTTTAAATTCTGACTTTTTTATAAATAAATTGGTATTTAGTCTTATTTTGAACCTATAAAAAATATAAAAACTAGACTAATTATATGAATCACAACACCCGATAAGTAGGTTATGAAAACAATAATTCTTTTTCTAACGGTTTTAGTACCTTTTTGTGTGTTTATCAAATGCGACTTAAAACAAGAAAAAAAATCACAAAATCCAGAATCACAGAATCCAGCAAGAAACCAAAATCAACAAGTGCCACAACCAACACTTGTACCAACACAGCAAATACAACACGCTCCCGTGCAACAAACACAACCAGAAAGCCACAACCAAAAGCTAAGGCAAGGTCTAGAGGGGTGTCGCAATGCCTATATAAATTGTCAAAAATCTTGTGAGTGGTATGATGACACATGCGAAACACAATGTAACAATAATCAATTACATTGCTTTATTCAATATGATAAAAGATGTGAAAGTAATATCAATCTGTGTACAAATAATAACCAGTAGTGTTTTATAATAGCATAAATATGCACAAATACTTTCTTAAAGTAAGCTCACTTACCTAATAAACTTGCCTAATAAAACATGGTTTAAGATAACCTGCTTAAGTTATCTTGAACCCAAAACATTGGTGTGATACATAATACTCAATGCGAAAAGAAACACTATTAAAATACATTAAACAAAACCCCTTTTTTTTAGCCCCTATGGCGGGGGTGACAGATTCTCCATTCCGCTCCCTTATGAGAGAAATGGGTTGTGGCATTCTAACTACTGAACTCATATCAGCTAAATCTCTTTCTATGGGACACCACACTACGGGCTATGATAAAAGTAGAAAGCTTATGTCTTTTACAGAAAATCAAAAACCTATTGGAGTACAGCTTTTTGGCGAAGATTTATCTGCTTTACAAACAGCTGCTCAAATAGTGGATCAAACGGGGGCTGATTTTATAGACCTTAATTTTGGTTGCCCTGTTACAAAAATCATTAAAAAAGGAGCTGGCAGTGCAATGTTAAAAGACCTAAAGTTTTTAAGAAAAGTATTAAAAACAGTGTGTCAGTCCACATGTCTACCGGTATCGATTAAAATTCGCACTGGGTGGAACATGGATTCCAGGAACTCTCATCAAGTAGCCCAAATTGCTGCGGATGTTGGTATTATATGGCTTACTATCCACGGGCGTACCCGCTCTCAAGGATACTCAGGGCAGGCGGATTGGTCTTACATTGCTGAAGTTAAAGCTAAAAGCCCTATTCCTGTTATCGGAAATGGTGACCTCATACACCCGCATCAAATTATAAAATTACAAAACCAAAGCAAATGTGATGGTATGATGATAGGAAGAGCTTGCCTTAAAAACCCTTGGATTTTTATTGAAACAATAAACCAACATCAGTCACAAAAAAATAATGCACCATCCAGCTCAAAAGTGCCTTTACAAAAAAATATTTTTTCTGTACTCAACCGCTTACAATATCACTTAGAAAACTTTTATGACGAAAAGATGTTTCTTCTGCAATACAAAAAATTTTGTGCTTGGTTTTCAACAGGCTTTCCTCATTCTGCTCAGTTTAGAAAAAGCATTTTTCAAACAAGCACAAAAACACAAGTGTTAGATACAGCTTTAGCGGGTTTTCAGACTATGGTACCTCACTGTAGCAAAAGGCAAAATACCCATTATGAGTCGTCCCTTATGCAAGGGCATGGGTAAAAACAGCAACTAAAAAATAGCAACTAAAAAAATAGCGACTAAAAAAATAGCGACTAAAAAAACCTTTACTGCTTGAATAATAAATGTTATAAAATGGTGGTTATGAAATTAGCTACTATGAAGTCTGGCACAAGAGACGGTGTTCTCATTGTGGTATCTTCTGACAACACACAAGCTGTATCTGCTAAACATATTGCACCTTCTTTAAGAGAGGCTATTGAAAATTGGCAACATGTAAAACCTGCTTTAGAGGATTTATCTAAAAAACTAAATGCCAAACATCAAGACTTAAAACATCCTGTATTTCCTATTGTTTTACCTCACTTAGCTGCAGCTTTGCCAAGGAGTTTTGCGTGGATAGATGGCTCGGCTTACATCCAACACATTAAATTAGTGCGTAAAGCCCGAGGGGCAGCACTGCCAGAAACTTTAGAAACAGTGCCTCTCATCTACCAAGGTGGGAGTGACACTTTTTTAGCCCCATTAGACGACATAGCTCAAGAAGACTTTACCCACGGCACAGATTTTGAAGCAGAAGTAGCTGTCATCGTGGACGATGTACCTATAGGGGTCAGTGCGGAAAAAGCCCTAAGCCATATTATTTTGTTCGTACTGGTGAATGATGTTTCTCTAAGAGGGCTTATACCAGAAGAATTAAAAAAAGGTTTTGGCTTTTTTCAAAGTAAACCATCCAGTAGTTTATCCCCGTTTGCTGTAACTGTTGACGAAATAAAAGAGCATTGGCAAAACGGGCGATTACATCTACCTTTAAGGGTAACATACAATGGTCAGCCCTTTGGACAAGCTAATGCAGGTGAAATGCACTTTCACTTTGGACGATTAATTGCCCATGCCGCAAAAACCAGATCATTGAGTGCAGGTACCATCATTGGTAGTGGTACTGTTTCTAACAAAGATCCCACAGTGGGGTGTAGTTGCCTTGCTGAAAAACGGATGTTAGAAAAAATCCAAACCGGCACTATAAAAACAAGCTTTATGAAAGTAGGAGACCAAGTGAAAATAGAAATGCTTAAACCAGGTGGAGAAAATATTTTTGGCTCCATCGTACAAACTGTTGCTCCTTGGAACTCTTCTTTAACAAAATGACTAAAAGTAACCCTCTTTTAAGTTATCTCAAAGCTTTTTTATCAACAAAAAAGAAAGTGTTTTTGTGAGAACGCAGATTTTAAAAAAAAAGTTACTCATTTTTGCTGACGGCACAGGGGAATTATTTACTGCAATATGTGAGGCTTGTAAAAATCACACTCTTTCAGCAGAAGTCATAGGGCTTGTTAGTAGCCTTCCGAAAGCAGAAGTGTTAAAAAAAGCAGTTAAAAAAAATATACAAACCAAAACATTCCCTATAAAAAATTACTCTAATAGAGATCAATGGGATAAAGCACTTTGTGATTATTGTAAAAAACAAAACCCTTATTTAATTGTTATGGCGGGGTTTTTAAAAAAATTAGGACCAAGGCTTTTATCTGCATTTCCACATCGTGTTGTGAATATTCATCCTTCACTTTTACCTCGTCATGGGGGAAAAGGCATGTACGGCTTACATGTGCATCAATCCGTCATAGAAGCTGGCGACAAAGTGACAGGTATTTCTATACATTTAGCCTCAAATGTGTATGATGTAGGAGCAGTGCTTGCTCAAAAAACCATTTTGGTATCTTCCACTGACACAGCTCAATCCTTACAAATTAAAGTAAAACAAAGTGAAAAGGTATTTTATGTCTCCACATTAAAAAAAATCCTCCAAGGTGAAATTTCTCTATCTCCTAAAAATGCTGTTTTAAACCCACAACCAAAGGCTTAAAGTTTTGAAACATATTATCAACCGATTATATTATGTGTGGATTCTCAAAGGCTTTATTTTAGGAATAGCCATTTTAATACCCGGGTTATCTGTTGGCACTTTAGCTATCGTTATGAATGTGTATGAAAAAGCACTTTTAGCTTGTATGCATGTATTACATTTTATCCGTTACATATTTTACAGGTATCTTTTTTACCCTATAGCTTCTGATTTTATTTCTAAAAAGTATCTGCCAAAAAGTCCTACTTCTGGAGGTGCCATAAGTGAAGTCAAAAAGTCCGTTGTGTTTTTAATTTTTTTAACTACTGGTATCTTATTAGCTTTATTAACCTTAGCGAATATTATGTCAATCTTATTAAAGCACTATCCTATGCCTGTTTATTTTTTATTTCTGGGGTTAGTGATAGCCTCTCTGCCTACTCTTTTAAAAAAAACAAAAATAACAGTGCTTTATGTTTTTTGCATGCTGATAAGTGCTAGTGTGGTGTTTGGTGTTTCTTACCTCATTACACCCTCTTCCGATGATTTAATAACTACTCCATCTTTTTTATTGTGTTTTTTGTCTGGTTTTTTAGCCACAGCAACAGCCGTTTTACCCGGGCTATCAGGTAGTATGATGTTGTTACTAATGGGTACTTATCATTTTTTTTTAACAGCCATTACTGTGGGTTTATGGATACCTCTTACATTATTTTTAGCGGGGGGGCTTATGGGTGGTGCAAGTGCCGTGTATTTTATACACCAGGCTTTGCAAAAATATAAAGCATTTTTATTTGCTATCATAAATGGCTTTGTTATAGGTAGTGTTTTGCGACTTTTTACTTTAGGAGCTGAGAATTTAAGCATGCAAATTTTTCCGATTTTTATTGCTTTAGCTTGTGTCGCAAGTGGTGTTTTGGTGTTTTATCTTATCCAGAGATTAAGCCCTTTAAAGTAACTCCCTTCCTTCGGGAATACTCCTCATTTAACAGCTTGTTGCTCTATCCTCTGCCATAACTCGTCATATTAGTATTTCTTTTAAAATATCACCCATAAGCCCTTTTTGAAAGTCCCTAGCCCATTTAAGGCTTTTTACCATGGTAGAATATAATAGGGATAATAGGTCAGGCACTGCCTGTCATTTCTAAGCTAGCTTGTTATTGCCCAACCCGTTTGTCATTAACCAGCCAGCTCGTCATTGCTCAACCAACTCGTTATTCCTAGCGAAAGCTTAGAATCCAGAATGTACCTTTTACGCGTACAAGCCTGGATTCCTGCCTCCGCAGGAATGACAACTGACGCAAATAATGATAACTAAAGTAGCAATGATAGCTAATGAAAAAATATCACTTTAGAGGTGAGAAAACCAATTCAAACGCATATCAATTAATATACTTGTAATAAATGTAACTTTTTTATGGTCAAAGAAAAAACATACCTTTACAAAAAAAGATCATGGAGAAATTGCTTAATTCGCTTAAATTTGTTTTTCATAAGAGTAGTAATATAGCTTGAGTGTGTGGATTTAGTCAAAGGGTTATATGTACCTTGCGTTATTAAAAATGATTCAAGATAACCCGCTTAAGTTATCTTGAACCTTAAAAATAGGTTGTATCGTCTTCTAATACAGCTCTTGCTATAATGACATTCATAATATCGTTAGTGCCTTCTAAAATTTGGTGTACACGGGCATCTCGCATCAGTCGCTCTACAGGGTAATCCTTCATGTAACCATAACCTCCAAACATTTGTAGTGCTTTGTTGCATACATCAAAACATTTATCTGTTGCTATTTTTTTAGCCATAGCACAATACACCAAAGCTTTAGGGTCTTGTTTGTCTAATTTATAAGCTGCTAAACGAATGATATGACGAGAAATTGTTACATCACTTACCATATCAGCTATTTTAAAACGAAGAGCTTGAAACTTGCTTAATTTTTTACCAAATTGCTCTCTATCTTTCATGTATTTTTGTGCATGCTCTAAAGCAGATCTGCCAGCTCCTACCGAGCAAGCACCAATGTTAATTCGACCACCATTTAACCCACGCATCGCAATTTTAAATCCGTCACCTATGTGTCCTAAAATATGTTCTTCCGGCACAATGACTTTATCAAAGTTCACAATACGGGTGGGTTGTGAGTTCCAACCCATTTTTTTTTCGTTTTTTCCATAAGAAATACCCTTAGTTTTAGCAGGTACTACAAAACTAGAAATTCCCTTTGTTTTATGCTCCCCTGTTCTTGCCATAACGACTAATACATCACTAACACCTGCACCTGATACAAAAGATTTAGTGCCATTTAATACCCAATCGGATTTTTGTTTTTTAGCTGTGGTTTTAAGCCCTGCTGCATCTGACCCAGACCAAGGTTCAGTTAAACAGTAAGAACCTAACCATTTGCCACTTGCTAAGCTGGGGATAAATTGTTTTCTAATAGCCTCACTTCCAAATTCATCAATCATCCAAGCTGTCATATTGTGAATGGAAATATAAGCTGTGGTAGAAGGGCAAGCCACAGCTAACTCTTCTAATATCAACGAAGTATCTAAACGAGAACACGCCATACCTCCATGGTCTGCTTTTAAATACAAGCCACAAAAACCCTGCAGAGCAGCTTTTTGAATAGTTTCTTTCGGAAAGATTTTTTTCTCGTCCCAATCAGCGGCGAAAGGTGCTAGTTCTTTTTTAGCAAACTCTTTGGCTAATTTTTTAAAAGTTTGTTGATCAGCACTCAATGTAAAATCCATAATCTTTATTCTCCTTTTGTTGATAATGTATTAACTAATTTTATTATCGGTTTTTATAATTGATTTTTTTAATATTTTTAGCTTCAAGATCATTGAAACTAATTCTGGAGGGGGACGTATTGTATTGCTATTATGATGAAAAACAGGTATTTTGTGGCGTTTCACGCATTTTTGATGCATAAATTGTACTCAATAATTAAGCTCGGCTCGGCTAATCTCACAGCCATGCACATAGCTGGCACTTTTTTATGTGTGAGTAAAAAAACTACACTTAAAGGCTTGTCAGCCTATAAGGCTTAAGAGTTTTATTTTACCACCAACATAATTTAGAGTAATGAGAATAATGTTTAGAAAGTATTTGTAATACAGGTTTTCGATCATTGCCTGCATATTTAGCATAGCAATAAGCCATATTTCCACTGTTATTTTGAATATCAACATCAATATCAGGTTCTTCTAACAATCTATTTACTATTTCTATACTCACAGTTTCAGCAGCATAATGTAAGGGGGTGTTATGGTATTCGTCTTGAGCATTAACATAAGCCCCGGCTTTTAATAATTCATCCACTACACCTAGAGGATCCATAGCACTTATTTTCCAATTAGCAAAATATACGATTAAAAAAGTCATTCTATTGACTGCTATAGCTAAGTGTAAAGGGGTTTTTTTATCATATCCGATAGCATTTACATCTGCTCCAGCTGATATTAACTGAGTTACCATCTCTTTTTGTCTCAATCTTGAAGCAAGATGTAAGGGGGTTCTTCCCATACGGAAAGAAGTAGCAATATTCGGATCAGCCCCTTTGTTGAGTAGATAAGTAACGATATCTTTTCTACCATTTGCTATAGCTAAGTGTAAGGGAGTATAATCAAAAGTGTTTGGAGCGTTAGTACGTTTATATTCATATTCATATTGAGCATTAATATCTGCTCCATATTTTTCCACAAGCATTTTTACTATTTCTATCCTTCCATTTTTAACAGCATAATGTAGTGGTGTACCCCATACATCATCATAGTTATCTAAATGATGAACAATCATAGATTTTCTATCCAACAATTCTCTAACTTCTTCTAAGTGACCATCTGTGATAGCCATTACTAAACTCTGTTTTGTGAGAGTGAGGCTCTGTGATGGTTCTTGTGTAGATGTATTTTCAGCAAAAGCTACATTAAAGGCAATATTTAAAAATACTGCAATAAAGCCTAAAAATTTCATTGAGATATCTCCTTTATTAAGGGTTATAGTTTATTTAAAATGGTGTATAAAACAGTGTGTAAAACAAATCAACATTTTTTTACTATTTTTTTCTACCGTGTAATTTTTACACTCTAAAATCACAATTGGACTGGCTTTACGGCAGTGTCGCCTAACCATTCTTTTATCCATTGCTTAGAAGCTACTTTCAGGCAATGCCTCTCACAAAACCATTCTCTTAAGCTTTTTTACCTACTTTATTTTTCAATCACTGAAACTTCATTTGAGACAAGTTACTTGTATACCTTGTGCAGGACACCCATCCGTGGGGTTCAGCCGACTTGTTCCGTCCGTGGGACCCTTGCCTGCACCGGCACACAAGTCCCTTGTCTTTATTAATCATTTCTACTTAATAATAAATGTAATATTAATTAAAGAAGTAGTAGGGGAATATTTTTAATACTGGTATTATAATAAGTTATGTATTAAAATAACATTATGGCTATAAGTACAAATTCAAAACAAATGATAACTGGCAAATCTTTTGAATATGCCCTGTTAGCTCAACTTGAAAAAAACTTAAAACCTAAAACCAATATTAAAGTTATAAAAAATTCTGCTTATAAAGTAGCAAAAGATTGTTTTAATACTGTTTTAGATTCCAAAAAAAATCAGTACCTGCGTTCTGCCAATATTGCTGTTAATTTTCTTATGGATGCTAAACCAAGATTATCTAATAATATTAGTAAAAATGACATTCTTCAATTAGAAATTGTAACAGATCATCAAGGAAAATCTGGTGATGTTAGAGATGTATTGATTATTAAACTTTTGCAAAAATGGGAAATTGGTATTTCTGCGAAAAACAACCATAAAGCAGTTAAACACTCTAGGCTTTCATCTAGTATTGATTTTGGTAAAAAATGGTAGGGATAAATTCATCAAAAGAATATTTTGATACTATAAAACCAATTTTTCAAAATCTTAAAAAACAAAGGCAAGAAAGCAATAAAAAAAAGAAGTGGAGTGAATTAGGAGATTATCATTCTTCAATTTATGTTCCAATATTAAATGCTTTTTCTCATGAACTTAAAAAAATGTATACAAAACAACCTAATAAAGTGGCAAAAAATCTTATTACATATTTAGTGGGCAACAAAGATTTTTATAAGATTATAAAGAGTAAGCATATAGAAATACAAGCTTATAACTTAAATGGTACATTGAACATGCCTTTGAATAATATTCTAGCTAAATACAAAATACCAAAAGTAGCAAAACCAACAAAAATCTTAAATATTGATTTTAAAAAAAACAGCAAAACAACAATTATTTTTAATCTAGATAATGGTTGGGCATTATCTTTTAGAATACATAATGCTAGTTCAAAAATAGAATCATCATTAAAGTTTGATATAAATTTAATAAATTTGCCAAAAAATTTGTTTAGAAAAACATTAAATATAAACTATAATAAAAGTGTAATATGAAATTAGTATCATTATTTACAGGTGCAGGTGGTTTAGACCTTGGTTTTAAACAAGCTGGTTTTGATATTATATGGGCTAATGAATTTGATAAATCAATATGGGAAACATTTAAAACCAATTTCCCTCACACTAAATTAGATACAAGAAGTATTACTGATATTAAATCTTACGAAGTACCAAAACCGGATGGAATCATTGGTGGGCCACCATGTCAAAGTTGGAGTGAGGCAGGGGCAAGGCGCGGGATTGCAGATTCCAGGGGGCAACTTTTTCACGATTATATTCGACTGTTAGAAGATAAAAAACCAAAGTTCTTTTTTGCAGAAAATGTTTCTGGCATACTCCATCCAAAACATTCAAAAGCTTTCTCTAATATTATAAAAAAATTTAAAAATGCAGGATATATTGTTTCTTATAAATTATTAAATGCTAATGACTTTGATGTTCCTCAAGATCGTAATCGTGTCATTATAGTTGGTTATCATAAAAGTTTAAATAAAAAATTTGAATTCCCAAAAACTAAACTTCATAAATTAGTACTTAAAGATGCTATAAAAGATTTACGCAAAGCTAAACCTGCGAGGCAAGGTAATAAAGCTAATGATAAACAAAGTTTATGGATGGCTAATCATGAATATATGAATGGGGGTTTTTCTACTATTTATATGTCTAGAAACCGTGTTCGTTCATGGAATGAGGCTTCTTTTACCATTCAAGCAGGAGGAAGGCATGCCCCCATACACCCACAAGCACCAAAAATGAAATTTATTTCTCAAAATAAAAGAATCTTTGTCCCAGGGAAAGAAAATAAGTACAGACGCCTATCTGTTAGAGAATGTGCAAGAATCCAAACACATTCCCAGATGATTTTATTTTTAAATATACACACATAGCTCACGGATATAAAATGATAGGTAATGCTGTGCCTGTTAATTTTGCAAAACATATTGCAAAAAAAATAAAAAAAGACCTAACTACATAATATGTTTTGTAAAAAATAGACTTAAGTCGTGAAGTAACAGTTTTTTTGACTAAGGCTTGATAAATGATAATGAATACACTTATACTTTACAAAGTAATCAGATATTAACGACAAAAGTACAAGAGTAAAAACCATATACAAAAAGGAGGATTTTAACCATGAAACATGATATAATATTCATTCATTCATTCATTCATTCATTCATTCATTCATTCATTCATTCATTCATTCATTCATTCATAAAAAGACAAGCCTTTATCAATTATTAAATCTTTTTTTTATATTATTTTGTTTTTTTAGCAATGCTAGTAGTTATGCTAAAAATGTAGCATGTAATTTTGTAAATACTTTTAATAAATGTGATATGAGAGGGTATCGTGACCCGACATCATGCGGAGCTAATATTTTTCAGTGTAATAATGAAATCACCACCTTTATTAAGTTGGATACTCCTTTAGAAGCACTTATTGTCAAGGTGCAGAATGCAGATGGCAACATACAAAAAGTGACTTTAAGTAACCCACCTGACGAGTTACATAAATATCTTGGTCTTTTTAATGGACAAGAAGTAGGAAAAAACAGTTTATTTAATTATACAAATCAACATTCAGTAAACTCTTCATTAACACAAAACGAATGGATTAAAAGTCAACTATCTAATGGAGCTAAAGTAATAGGTGTAGATAAAAATGGGTTTATTTTTTCAGAAAATACAAAAGTATATAACACATCTCTTGTTAAAACTACCAATATCCTTGGCAAAAAAGTTATTACTCCACAGCCTATAGGAACAATAAAAGATAAATTAAATGCTGTTCATAAGAAAGAAAAAAATCCTCCAAAAAAACCACAATCGTTTAAGAAAAAAGTGCCGGATTGTGAGTCTTTCATATCTCCTTTTGATGAAAATACTCAACCTATACTTGATGAGAATAAGAAACCTATACTTAAAGACCTTGATAAGAAGATCAAAGTATGTGGTGTTGTGTCTTCTTGTACAGATGGTGAGGGTAAGAAAATAGATATTACTCATTTCTGCGACCCTAATAGAAATAACACCTGTCCTTCTAAAGAGGATTGTATCAGAAAGGTTGAGTATAATAAACAGATGAACCGGCTGTTTCCATTTTATCAACCAGGGCGATCACACAGCTCTCTTGATACAGAAGCTGATTTAGAAAATAATATAAAAAATCATCAGAAAAGAATTAATGAAAAGCGAGCATTAAGTGGAAAACCACAAACTCAAGACGATGCAATAGCAGAAACAAAAGAACACTCTAAAGATTCCTTTGATAACTTAGATAGAGCTACAGGTAGCACAAAATAATGCAATAATGCAAATATTAAAAGGAGGTTTTGATGAAGAAACTATTGGTATTGTTTGTTATATTAGGTGCTTTTATAGTGCAAGCTATGGTGTCGCATATTAAAATCAGAGGAGAGATTATTAAATATGATAAATACAAAGTAGTACTTGAGCAAGAAACAGGTAAAAGAGTTGTAGTTCCTAGAAGAAATATACCTACTAAGTTTGGAAAACTTAGGACAGGGCAAAAAGTGTACGCTTTATCGTTTGATGAGAAAAAACTTAAATTTTTTCAGCACAAAATCTTAAAATCAGAAAAAGCAAAACAAAAATTTAAGCGTCGTAAAAAACTAAAAAAATAACTTAACTTTGAAAAGCAGTCTTACAGACCAACATTTTATTCCCCGGAAGAAGAAAAAATCAGCTTCCCGAAGCACGCACTTCTTTTAAAAAATAGTAAGACAGTGTTTTAAGCCAGTTTTGAGGGTGTGTAATCTTTACATCCGTCCCTAAAATAACAAAAAAAGGCTTGTGCAGTGCGTTGTTTTAGGATAGAAAAACCCATAAGAAAAGGAAAGCTTATAATGATGAAAGCAGTAAAAAACAGGATAAGTTGTTTAGAAAAAAGTCTTTTAGGAAAAGGATTTAAGTATTTCATAGTTTTTTTATTCATATTTTTTTATCAAAATTTTATTTTCGCACAAAGTTTTAAGCTTATTAGGGCAAGAAAACCAGATTATATTTGCAGATATAGTTATGAAAACAATGGGGATGATATAGAAATTCAGACACGAGAAGTTTTGCCACCTCATAAATATCCTTGGGGAGTGTGCTTTAATTACTATAATGAACTAAGTAATAATGAAAAAAGCTTAACACGAGAAGCTATGCGGATGTGGAATAATCGTTATAAAGAATATGTACAAAACAAATGGCCTACTAATGGAAAAGTAATATCTAGCGTGCCTGTAGGGATTTGTGGTGGAAGGCAAATTAACAAATATGTAGTTTATGGAATACCAAATGTAACTAACCAATCTTTATTTGTTGAATCTTGCAATAAAAAAAGATATAATATTATTTATCTTAGAAAAACTTATTTACCATGGGATTTTAGCACGCACATGCTCGGAGCTTGGATTCCAAAAAGAGGATTTTTATTGAGAAATTTTTATGGGAAAATTGAAATACAAAAAAGAGATATATGGATATCCTTTGAATTATTTTTAAATACAATGCTCCATGAATTAGGGCATGCACTTGGACTTGGACATCTGCCAAATTGGTATACAGAAGTTATGAATTCTGCTGGAAATACAAATAAATGTGATAAAGAGTCAGATATTTGTGATATACTAAGTGGAGATTTTGATGAAATGCTAAAACCTTATAATCCTCATCTTGAAGTCGTAAGCAATACATTTAGCTATATTCCTTCAGAAGATAAGATGGGTAATAATTGGGGAATATGTCCATGAAAACCATAATATTTTTATTGATGATATTTTATTTAATATCTTGTAAAAGTAACAACTATCTTTGTTTAAGGGATAAATCTTATTATTCTCAAAAAAATGCACATACAGCTATAGATAAAAGATGTATGCAAATAAAAAAAGAAGAAAGGGCAAAAGACCCAGAAGCTTGTAGGAAAAACCCTGGTTTTGAAGAGGATGCTTTAAAAGCAATAAAAGCTCGCAAAGAAGAAGTTTATGTTTCATGGGATAAGTGTAAGGTTCAAAGGGCAAAAGAAAACAGAAGATGCAATACCTTACCACCTGCAAAGCCCGAAGATTGGATACCTTTAAGTGGATCAATTTTTAACTTTGGTGATGATTGGGTAGTGATAAATGGTGAGCGTATAAAAAAATCAGATTTGCCCAAATGTCCTAAATGTGAAAATTGCAAACTTGTTTCACCACCACTTTTACCACCGCAATCTGTAACACAAAAAAAGCCTGTAAGCCCCATACAACCACCTGCTACCACTACACCAAAGCCAACTACCCAGCCATCTGCTTCTGCTGTCATTCCCGCGAAAGCGGGAATCCAGAAAGCCACTTTTACGATTTAACATTTACAAAGCGGGAGGGGCAATTTTTTTGTGGGATGCTACGCTTGGACCCAAAAAAATTACCCTTACCCTCCTTTGTTAAACAGTTACATTTATTATTAAGTAGAAATGATTAATAAAGACAAGGAACTTGTGTGCCGGTGGCAGGCTCCGACCCACGGACGGGTGTCCTGCACAAGGCATATAAGTAACTTGTCTCAAACGAAGTTTCAGTGATTAAAAAATGAAGTCACCTCTCAGTTATCCCCATAGTTAATGATACTAATAATAAATATAACTATTTGAATAGCGAGAAAATATAAATAATATATCTTTTATCTTTTATAAGCTTCTATAATTTTTGTGAGTAGTTCATTTGATTTAGATGAATATTGTTTAAACTTTTTTATATTATCATGTTTTAAGTGTTTTCTTAGAATTTCCATAATTATTTTATTTCTGTTTTGATATAGGTTTTTTGTTTTTCTGAAAAAGAAAATTTACTTATAATATAATCATCTAATACCTGAAAACTCTTTTTATTTTGTATTACCTGATCTACTAATCTTACTATTTTAGTAAAAGTTTTTTTATCCCACAAAGGTAAAGGTAAAGTTTCAATATGACTGCGTAAAACTTTAATGGTAGAAAACTTTTTTTGAAATAAAAACTGATACAAAGATGAATTAAAAAGCCCTGCAATAACTTTAATAGGATAATAATCAATTTTAGGGATAAGTATATTAGCACTATTTAAAGTAAGCCTTTTACAATTATCATAAGCAAAAACTAAGTTTTTAGAAATAAATTTGTAAATGAGTTTTTCTTTTGCTCTATAGAGTTTTTCAGATGCTACTTGTTGAAATTTTTCAGGTTGAAAGCGAATATAACAAGCAGGCTTATCTAAAATCATTTTTTTAATATCTTTACCTTTATAAATAGGCTCAAAATAAGGTAGTTTTTTAGTTGTAAGAAATTTTTTATTATTCCCTGTTACAATCCCTAAAGCCCAAGTAGCTTTATTTTCTAAAGTAGTATGTTGTGTTTGATATACTTTATCAATAATTTTAAGATCCCATTTATTTGCATGAATATCAAAAATAAAGTCATGGTTACTCATCCATTTTATTTGTGGTATTTTATATTTTTTATTTTTATTATAAATAATTGTTTGTTTAGTTTGTTTATTGTTTTTTTCCAAATCTAATCGGATAGCAGGAGTAAAAACATTTTTAAAAACACGATTAAGATATACTATCTTTTTAATTTGAGCGTTTTTTAAAATAATCTGCCTTATATCTTTATGAATACGAACATTTAAAATAGATTCTGGTAAAATAAATACCATAACCCCAGAATGGCAAAGCAAACTTAAACTTTTTTTAATAAAATAAGAAAAAGACTCAAAAGAAGTAATTTGAGGGTAAAGATTTGCTAATGTCTGCATCTGTGCTTTAGAAAAATGCACACCCCATGGAGGATTAGTAGATATAACATTAAAGTTTTTAATGCTTGTATCATTATACACATCAAATAAACTGTTGCTATCTATATCAAACAGAGTGTTTTTGCAAAAAATGTTTGGCACAAAGTTTTGATTTTTAAATCTTGTTAAAATATTAAGCCTTGCAATTTTAACTGCTATTTTATCGCAATCAATGCCATAAATATTTAATGGATTTTCTACAATATCGGCAAAAGATAATAAAAATTGACCAGTTCCACAACAAGGATCTAAAACTTTAGAATCTTTTTTTACAACATCTTTTGTTATATTATCTACTATACTTGAAGGTGTGTAGTAAGACCCACTATGTGATTTATCCCCTTCAAATAAAAGAGATTGATAAAATACCCCTAAAACATCTTTTTGTATAGGGAGCTTGCAATCTAACAAAAAAGTAAAAAATGGTTTAATGTCTTGCTTGTTAATTTCTAAAAGCCATAAGTTTATTTCTTTTTGGATTTGTTTATTTGTAAAAAATATTTTTTTGCCTTTTATAATGTCTTGAATATTTATTTTTAATAACACTTTTTCTTTTTTTAACCAATTTAAACTAAGCAAAAAAAGAGCAATGGTTGGTTGGATATTATTTTTTTGTATAAAGCTAATTACATGGTTAAATGCATTAAGAACCACTGGATTTTGTACATACTCTTCAGGGATGAATGTTCTTTGAGCTGTTATTTTATTAGCTCGGTTTTTTAATTTCTCTAACTTTCCGTTTAAAAGTTTTAACTTAATAGCTTTAATATCATCTTTATAAAAAAAATATTTATTATTTTTACTATATGCCGGAAGATATTGAGACTTAACCCAATTGCGAACGGTGGTTGTTGAAATACCCAATAATTCAGCTGTGTTTGCTATGTTTAAAATATCCATTATCTACTCTCTGTTCTCTGTTCTCTGTTCTCTGTTCTCTACTCACACGACCCTTTTATGTTTTATACATTATAAAACCCTTTTATATTAGTAACAATATTGTGCTGTGCATCAAAAGTCATTCCTGAATGAGAGCAGGAATCTCGCTCCACATTTACCCGTACACCCCTGGATTCCCGCCTTCGCGGGAATGACGGTTGAAACGGGAATAACGGTTGAGGCGGGAATGACGGTTGAGGCGGGAATGACGACAGATATGGGAATTATAAATGTTCACTCGTATGGAATCAGAGAGTGAGAACGGAGGCAAGTTGTAGCATGGAACACTCACCTGCAAGCCTTACCACCACCTTAAAAATTATTTTTTTATTGTTTTTTTTGTTATTCTATTACAAAATGTAGTGTGTTCATTATGTTTTTTTATGTATCATATTTTGTAACTTTATTAGTAATAATAATAGGTATTGCCTGCTCTTCTCAAAAGGTATCTCGAAAAACACCTCCATCTGAAAAACACAAAAAAACCACAATAAGCACTTTACACACACCCTCTTCATCTACTACTTCTTCTGCTAAAAAGAAGCTACATAAAGTGCGTCACTCTGCTTTAAAAACCACAAGTGCCACTGATGTTCCTACTACATCCATTAATGTACCCCTTGTAGCTCAACATTGGCATATATTGAAGTACAATAGATTGCCCCCTCATGTTGTGCGGTTTGTGGGTAATAAAATGCATATTTTTGTGCGAAAATCTGCCTCTCCTATTATTTACCATTTAACTTTACAAAATATCATTAGTATTTCTATAACAGGTAACATAGATCGCTTAGTGAACATAACTCCACCCATCAACCAAGGCGAAAAAAACTGGGATGATTTTAATTTACGCTTAGGTTTAGTCCTATTAGGAAACAAAACCCTTAATTGGTTAGAAAGACAAATTGCCCCTCAGTGGATAAAATACATGTATGATTTAGCACCTAAAAACCAAGGTATTAACTATATTCATTTTCTGAACGCTGTTATATCACCTCAACTTTTAAACAAAAGCCGTACCCATCCTTTATCTACTTATATTAAAGAACACTATACTTGGCTTATGGATAAAACAGGAGCGTTTTCTTACTCCTATCACTTTGCTGTACCCAAACAAACTGTGGGGTTATGGCTTTCTGTTGACGGAGATGACACTCAATCTCATTTTGACTTAAGTATACATAACATCTCTTTTAAAACACAAAATTAAACTTGTGCCTTAGAGGAGCTATGAACATAATCTTTTTTTGTCACATTACCATACGGTTGTTTTTGCAGTGTGTTCCATTCTTTTAAATACATATCTATATTTTTTGGTGTATTGATGGTTTGACTATTGGGGTTTTTATAAACCCCTGTTACACCATCCCAGCCTGTTACAACACACTGACTATTGGTGGTTTTTATGTCAATAGGGGTGATTTCTACTTTTCCGCCACCACCCGGAATATCCATTGCCAAACGGGGAGTAGCCAAACCAGATAACACACCCCATAATTGTTTTTGTATCCATTGAGAATTGTCAGTAGAAGTACGTAAATGGTCCGTACCTAAAGATGGATCACATTGAAACATGTAATAAGGTCTTACTCTTAAAAACAACAAACGGCGACATAGAGCTTGCACTACTGCTGGATGATTGTTCACACCATTAATCAGTACCATTTGATTAAAAACAGGAATACCATTATCTGCTAATAAATTTAAAATTTCTGCTGATTGTTGTGTCACTTCTTCCGGGTGGTTAAAATGACTCATTACAAATACAGGCTGATATTTTTTTATACTATTTATTAATTTGGTAGAAAAACGCATAGGACATACGGCAGGCATTCTAGAACCAATGCGTATAATCTCTATATGTTTGATAGCACGAATATCTTTTAAAATATTTTCTAAAATAGAATCAGATAGTACAAAAGGATCCCCTCCGGATAAAATAACCTCCCTAATACCTCCATTACTTGCAATATAAGCTAAAGCTTTTTTGTATTCTTTTGAGGATATGACTTTTTGTCTCTGGGCTGTAAATCGCTTTCTGGTACAGTACCTACAATAAATAGGGCAAAAATCTACCACTAAAAATAACACCCTGTCAGGATAGCGATGCACAATGTGAGAAACAGGACTGTGAGCCACCTCTCCTAAAGGGTCTTTCATAGACTGCACTCCTTCTTCTTGTTCTTTCACATCAGGTACAATTATTTTTTTGATAGCATCGGTTTTGCTCATACTTGCTAATTGTGCGTAATAAGGTGTGGTTTTTACAGAAAAATTTAATTTATTAAAGCCTGATTTTTGACTAGTGTTTAAATAAAAAAACTTTTCATAATCTGCTTTTGTGTTTAAACAAGATTTTAATTGCCACTTCCAATTAGACCAATCACTATCATTTATCTCTTTAGGTTTTGTGATAGATGGAAAGTGAAATACCATTAGAAAAAATCCGAAGGTGTATGCTTTTTTGAGTTGTTTGAATAAGAACCACTGAACCCTAATTTAGATCTAAATAAACCTTTTTTATAGTTAGTGTATGATGTAAAGTTGGTAAACTGTGGAGGTATGTCTTTAAGAAACTGACTAGGAGTGTTGTACTGTAACACACCAAATTTATGCCTTTGAATAGAGTATGACATAACTAAAGTTTGTTTAGCCCTTGTCATACCCACATAGGCTAATCGCCTTTCTTCTTCAATATCATCCCTTCCCATGCTATGCGAAACAGGGAATAAGCCTTCTTCCATACCTGCCATAAATACCATGTTAAACTCTAACCCTTTAGATACATGTAAGGTCATAAGTGTCACACTATCTTCTAAGGTGGATACTTCATCAGAAGGAGTAAGCAAAGCCATTGTTTCTAAAAAATTTTCTAAAAATACTTCTTTATTTTCTTCTTCAAATTGTGCAATCACATTGGCTAATTCTTGTAAATTGTCTATTCTGCTAGTAGCCTCAATAGAGTTATCTTCTTTTAAATAATCCATATATCCTGTTTTATCTAATACTGCTTTATAAAAATCGGATAAAGAGATATTATCCATTTTATTTCTTAAGTACTCTATGGTTTGCACAAAATGAGTTACACCATTTCGAGCCACACCAGTTAACTGATTATTGTTTAATACATGTAGTAAAGTTTCGTAAAAGCTTTTTTGTAAGTGGTGAGCGTGCCTATCTATCTTTTCAATAGTGCTGGCACCAATGCCACGCCTAGGTTTGTTAATGATTCTTCTTAATGAAGTTTCGTCCTTTAAGTTAAGAATAAAATTAAGGTAAGCTAGTATATCTTTTATTTCTGCTCTTTCATAAAACTTCAATCCTCCCGCTACTTTATAAGGAATACCTTTAGCACGAAAAGTGTCTTCTAATACCCTAGATTGTGCATTAGTGCGATAAAATACAGCACATTCTTTATACTCACAAGCTTTATCGCGACAATGAGATTCAATAATATTAGTTATAAGATGTGCTTCTCTGTGTTCGTTCATTAGCTCGTATATTTGAATAAGCTCACCGTTTGGGTTTTGAGTAAAAAGTTGTTTATGTTTTCTGTTATGGTTTTTTTGAATCAAATAAGAAGCAGAAGAAATAATATTTTTTGTAGAACGATAATTTTGCTCTAATTTAATAGTGCGACATTTTGGAAAATCTTTATCAAAATTTAAAATGTTGGAAATATCAGCTCCTCGCCATGAGTAAATAGATTGATCTTCATCCCCTACGACACACAAACTATTATGCTTTTGAGCTAAGAGTTTTACAATTTGATACTGTATTTGATTGGTGTCTTGATACTCATCTACAAAAATATGTAAAAATTGATTGCGATATTTTTCTAATTGTTCGGGAAATTTTAAAAAAAACTTGTAAGCTCCTAACAACAAACCCTCAAAGTCATAAGCCCCTGCTTTGCGTAGCTCTTCTTCATACTCGTGATAGATTTGTTGAAAGCGTGGACCTAAAGTCGATTCAAATTGCTCAATATCATTAGGGACTATTTTTTGTCTTTTGCAACGAGCAATGTGTGACACCATTATCTTAGGATTGTAACTTTGCTCATTCATATTGAGTTTTTTTACAATTTTTTTTACTAGAGATAATTGATCTGTCTGATCGTAAATAGTGAACACACCTGTAGGGTGAATAAGGGTTTTATTGTCTCTTAAAATACGAGCACATAAAGAATGGAAAGTACTAATCCACATGCGACCGTGTATGGATAAGCGTAGATGTTTTATTAAAAAAGCTACTCTTTCTTGCATTTCACGAGCGGCTTTATTAGTAAAGGTAATGGCTAATATATTGTGAGGGGATATTTTCTCTTTTACAATTAAATAAGCAATGCGAGAAGTGAGTACTTTGGTTTTACCCGACCCGGCACCTGCGGATATTAATAACGGACCAGGTGGAGCTTTAACTGCCAATAACTGACTAGGGTTAAGCGATTGTAATATGTTTTGAAAAGCCTTGCTCATTATAATGATATGTATTTTTTTAGTTCTTTTTTCTTAAGACTATTTTTTTTATTTTAGCTTTGGAAAACTCTTTAGTTTTTTTCATCTCTTTTAAAAACTCTTTAGCTAAAACTTTGTTCTGAAATGGACCAACATAAATATTATACATTTTGCCAGCTTTTCTCACAAATAAATCCCAAGCAGGAAAACGAAGCTTTAATTGAGACACATTGTTTATAGCTTGATCTTTTACGGCACTGCGAGTAATGAGTATAAAATATTGCACTACTTGTTTTTTTTTCAATGGTTGCACAATAGTTGGTGAATGATGCGACCCTACTTGCTGTTTAGAGATTGTATTAGAGATTGCAGAGGACCCTAAAGCAGGCTTTGTTGCAGTAGGCAAAGTAGAAGGATTTTTTTTATTGAGCTTTTGAGGTGCTTTTTTAAGAGAAGCAGGTACTGGTACTTGATTATGAGAGACATTGCTTTGTTGAGCATTATCTTTCGAAAAAGTATGGGAAGCAGGTTTTTGTGTAGGTTTTGCTGAAGGGTCACCTTTTAAAGGGTAGCCTTTTGAAGGGTCATCGTTTAAGGGGTCACCTCCACCCACCATCGAGGGTTTTTCCACTAAGTGGTGATGGTTGTTATTGAGTGGGTTGTTATAAGCAGTATCTTTTCTGCCTTTTAAAGCTACTTCTCTACCTAAAAAAAACGCTAAAGAAAAAGAAAAAGAGATCATAATAAACACTAATATTAATTTATATAGCTCTGTTCGCATTTTTATCCTCCAAATTGCTCAATCACATCTGTTATTTTTCATTCATCCATATCATTTCGTGTTATTTTATTCATCCCATTTTATAACAGATATGTCAAAAAACTGCCTAAAACATGCTTATTTTTTGTCTGTATAACTTTTTATAAAGCTTAATAAAGCTTAAATTGTAAGAGTTTTCGCCTTTTTACCACCTTAAGTCTGAAATGGACTCAATATTGCTTTGTTTCATTATAAGGACTGCAAATCAGGATTGCAATAAGGAGTTGATAAGTTGTCTGCACAAAACAAACATTTTTATTTTATAGCTGAATCACCCCCGCCCATCCAGCCCATGATGAGTGCCTATACTATACAAAATAAGCATATTTTTTCTTTATTTAAATATCTTACGGGAGGGTTGCTTTTATTGATTTTAGGCATGTATTTGTACACTGGGGTTTTTACTACTCATTCTCAACCACTGGTGAGCAGATCAGCACCTGCTGTGATGCAACAAGTAATCGCTCCATCTCATAAGGTAGTGAAACTCGATTCGTTTTTAATTCGTTTAATGGCAGGACAAAGTTCTCGATTAAGCCGGGTAAATATTTCCCTCAAAGTGAGTGATTTTCAAGTAAAAAATAATATTAAAAATTCACTAAAAAAAGTTAGAAATCATTTAGTATTTATTTTATCTACTCAAGATGAATCTGTTTTCGCCGATCTGAACAAAAAAACTATTTTAGAACAACATATTATCAATCAACTAAATTTGTTTTTGCCTAAAGGAAAAATTGAACAAATCCAATTAACACAAACTTTTTTAAACTAACATTTACACATTTAAGAGGAAGATATTATGAGTGCAAAAAAACTATCTAATATGACAAACACCCCACCTACTTTATCTATAGATGAGAGGAATAAAATTATTGAAAAATATTTACCTCTTATTCGCTTTGTGGCACAAAAAATCTCTGTCCGCTTGCCAGCTAATATTAAAATAGATGACCTTATTTCTAGTGGTGTAATGGGCTTAATGGATGCTATTAAGAAATATGATGTGACAAGAGATAATAAATTTAGGACTTACGCTGAGTTTCGAATTAGAGGTGCTATTTTAGATGAATTAAGAGCCCAAGATTGGGTGCCTCGCTCTGTGCGTGATAAAGAAAAAATTTTAGAAAAAGCTGCCACTCAATTAGCCCTAGAAAAAGGAAGGCAAGCTACAGATGTAGAAATATCTAACCACTTAGGACTTACTATTCAAGAGTTTTATAGTTTTAGTAGTCAAGTAGGTCCAGTAAATGTTTTATCTATTGATAAACCTTCTATTTTTAATAATATGGATAAACAGTCCTTCTTAAATTTAATAGAAAAAGAAGGCGACCCATTTTCGCGTTTAAGTATTAAGTCTATAAAAACAACTATTAAACAAATTATTGAAGAGTTACCAGAACGACAACGCATTGTACTTTCTCTGTACTATTATGAAGGGTTTAACTTAAAAAAAATTGGAGCTATTTTAGGTGTGACAGAAAGTAGAATTTCTCAATTACACGCTCAAGCTATCAGACGATTAAAAACAAAGTTTGCACGAAGATTTAAAAAACACGAACTAGCTTCTGTAGCATAAGTTATTTATTGCCAATCATTTAATGTGTTTGTTTTTTGTATCTATTGATTTATATAGGGCGATGTGCATGTCGTTTTTTTATTTGTTGTTGCTGGTGTTGTTGCTGTTGATAAAAATTGGCTATTTCTGTTTTCTGAAACTGTGCCTTTTCTGTAGCAGGTGGGGGTGTTACCCCTGTAGTTGTAGAGGAGGATGATGCTGTAGTGGTGGGTTGAGTAGTGGGTTGAGGTGAATGACGAAGCCTCTCTCCCCCTTGCAGTTGTTGGTACGGTGGTTGTGGCTGTTGCGGTTGATATTGTGACTCTTGCGGTTGCTGATATTTTTTCTGTAGCTGATATTGTTTTTGATTATAATGCTCTTGTTGATAATGAGGTGCAGATGCAGGAGGGCGACGAAGAGGAGAATTAGAAGAACGAGCCTGAGAGGAATAAGAATAAGCCGGAGAGTTAGCAGTATGAGAAGCATAAGTAGAATGAGGCTTAGTAGGATGTTGTTGCTGTGGCTGTGACTGTTGATACTGTGGCGGTTGTTGGTACGGTTGGTGTTTTGGTTGCAGTTGATATTGCCCCTGTGGTCTATTGCTATTTTGTAAACTATTTACTATTTGGTTTAATTTATTCGCCATAGCAGGTGCAGGTGCAGTATCTGCTAATTTCTGTAGCTCTAATAATGTACGCTGAAATCTTTGTGTCCATGTAAGAGGTTTTTTTTGCCCTCCGCCCCCGTGCCTTTGTTGTGGGGATGCATTGACTTCAGCAGTAAAAACTTTGAGGTTAAATCGCTCAATTATTTCTTGCGGTGTGGGTCCTTTACTAAAACGACCATTTTCACTTGGTACCTTAACAGGTTTTTGTAAATCACTGAAAAGTATGACAACAGTTTTATCTTTAAGAATAACATTCTCTTTACCCCTAATAAAACAGAGTGTTTGAATGTTAGGACCAGTTAAAGTAATGACCTTATGAGGTCCCCTTTGCTCAAAACAACTAATAGGTAAATTAATTGCTTGCTTTGTAATTTTATTACTTTGAACAGGAGTGTTCATACCCTCCCCTTATATTGTGGTTTTTTTAAAAATGCAATGGTTTATGTAATATATTTTATATGCTGTGTTATTTTTTAATTTTTTTTAGATTTTTAAGTTAAAGAAAGGTGCATTCATAAGTAATGAGGATAATAATGATGAAGCTTATTTAAAGTGATGAGAGTAGTAATAAGTTTTTATAAGGATTTACTAAAAAGGTGTTGAAATTGAGCGTACCCTTTTGCTTTTAATTGATTGGCTGGGATAAAACGCAGAGCTGCTGAATTAATGCAATATCTCCATCCTGTAGGAGAATCACGATCTTCAAATAAATGCCCTAGATGAGAGTTAGCTATTTTAGAACGCACTTCAGTTCTTCTCATAAACAATGTGGTTTTTTCTTTTATAGTGACAAGTGATTGTGGTGCTAAGGCTTTAGTAAAAGAGGGCCAACCAGTGCCAGAATTGTATTTATCTAAAGAGCTAAATAAAGGTTCTCCAGATACGATATCTACATAAATGCCTGGTTTTTTGTTGTTCCAGTAAGGGTTTTGGAAAGGAGGCTCCGTGCTATTGTTTTGTGTTACCTCGTATTGAAGAGGGGTAAGCGTTTTGCGTATTATGTCTAAAGCAGGTTTGTGATAATTTTTAATTATTTTGCCTTTTTCATCCACCATTTCTGATGCTATGAATGATACATTTTTGCCTGAAGCAATAGTGGCTAAACCCGGAGGCACTTCATGATGACGCCTTACAGGTGCTATGGTCACACTAGCACTAGAAAATGATTCTAGCTTTTGTTTTGTTCTTTTTATAAATGCCAACCGCCCTGATTGATAAGTATAAAGCCAATATTTTAAAGGATGCTTTTTATAATAATCTTGATGATATGGCTCCGCTTTGAAAAAAGCCATAAAGGGCTGAATCTTAGTTGTAATAGGCTTTTTAAACACACCTGTTTGAGCTAACTCGTACTTAGACTGCTGGGCTTGGTGCTTTTGTTTATCGTTATGAGTAAAAATAATAGGGCGATATTGAGGACCTCTATCAGCAAACTGACCTTTGAAATCAGTGGGGTTGATATTTCTCCAATAAGTATTGAGTAATTGAGTGTATTTTAATTTTTGTGGGTTGTATGTAACCTGTACAGCTTCTATGTATGGAGTGGCTCCAGAAGATACTTCCTCATAAGTAGGGGGGTGGGGAGCCTGTGATTTAACAGATACTCCTTCTGCTTCATTTTCTTCTTCTGATAAGGCAAAAGTCTTGCCACTATCAGCATAGCCAGACACCACTTCTTTAACACCTTTGAGTTTTTCGAAAACAGATTCCATACACCAAAAACATCCGCCAGCAAAAGTAGCTGTTTCCCATTGTGCTTTAAACATTTCTCTACGACTTTCTTTTTCAGAAGTATTAGAACTAAAAGAAAAAAATACTAATATTAAAACTATTAAATTTCGCATTTTTTTTAACTTGTATACCACTTACTTTTTATGACCAGATTTATTGTTGGTCACTTTTTAAGTGTTATAAAATTAAAGATAAGGGTAAAAAACCATCATGTCCAGCTTTTTTTTAAAAAAAAGTAAAAAAATTATTATTTTTAGTCATTAAATAACCCTTTTTGTCGCTCAAATTGTAAAAAATACATCCTTAAGTATTGTTAAATTTGTAAAAACTTGCAAAATATGAATCTTGCTAACAGTCTGTATCAATTTTGTACTGAGACATATCAAGGATTGAGCTCAGATGGAATAACTGCTCCGGATCGTATATTCCCAACTAAATGTTGGTTGTTTAAAACAACAAATTATCCTAAAATGAGAGAACCTAGGCGAATTTACGAAAGGTATATTGAATCAAAAAAAGACTGGTAGCTTTTTAGGTCTTTGTACAAGATAGCACATTAGTTGATAATTCATTTTGTAAAGCTTGTGGAATACTGATAGAACCATCTTTTTGTTGATGATGTTCTATAAACATAGCTAAAATGCGTGGCAGTGCAATCGCTGTGTTGTTTAAAGTGTGACAGTACATTACCTTGTTTTGTTTATCTCTATACCTTAAGCTGGATCTACGAGCTTGCCATTCTAATAAAGAAGAACAACTATGCGTTTCTACATACTTACCTAAAGATGGTAGCCAACACTCTAAATCATTTTGCCGGTATTTGCCAGCTCCCATATCCCCTGTAGATACTTCTACCACTTGATAAGGAATCTGTAATGCTTGTACAATTTCTTCAGCCGTATCTAGTAAAAACTGATGCCAATGAGTGCTTTGTTCTATGCTGTTTTCGCAGATCACAAATTGCTCCCACTTCATAAACTGATGCACCCGCAAAAGCCCTTTAACATCTTGCCCGGCACTGCCAGCCTCCCTTCTAAAACAAGGGCTAAAACCCGCCAGTAAAATAGGTAGTTTTTGTGCTGACAAAATCTCATTACTATACAAACTGTTTAACACTACTTCTGCTGTGCCTGACAAATAAATATTATCTTTTTCAATATAATATACTTGGTCTTTACCTTCGGGGAAATGCCCGCTATTGATAAAAGCCTGCTTGTTTGCAAAATTAGGAAGGCTCATAAGCTCAAACCCTTTTTTTTGTAAAACCTGCATAACAAAACGGATAAGAGCTTGCTCTAACAACACCCCTTGGTTTTTTAAACAATAACTACGCGATCCACATACTTTGGCTACTTTGCTAAAATCCGCCCAATTATTTTTAAGTAACAAATCAATATGACTTTTACCAGCTCCATATTCTGCTAATACTGTTGCCTTACCTTTTGTTTTAATCACTTTGTTAGCACTACTATCTGGTCCAACAGGGCTTTGTGCAGACGGGATGTTAGGCACTTGTAACAGCATTGTATGAAGCCTGTTTTTTTGTGTTTCTAAACTCACCCGTGTTTGTTGAATAAGGCGGGCTGTATTTTGCCCATTTTTTAATAATTGTTGCTTTTCAGGTTCTGATTTAACTGTTTGAAATTTTTTGGCATTTTCGTTTTTGTGCCGTTGTTGTTCTTGTAACTTTTGACTTAAAATTACCACTTCTTTATCTAACTGCAATAGAGCATCTATATCTAACGCAATGTTTTTGAGCTTAAGTGCTTTTTTAATAGTATCAGGGTTTTGGCGAATGTATTTAATATCTAACATAAGTAGTATCATTAAATGAAAAAAGCTGGTAAGGTCAAGTGGATAACAAATAAAAATCTTTGAGAGAAACAAAAAAAGGAGAAAATAATGAAAATCATTTTAGCCAGCACATCTCAATCTCGAAAAACACAGTTAACAGACCTCAATTTAAAATTCACTATTGTGCCACCCGGGGTGGATGAGAGTATTTATAAAAAGCAAAATATCCCTTTTGATAAAATGTGCCAGCAGATTGCTCGTGCTAAAGTCATAAATGTAGCTAAAAAGTATCCTACTAGTCTTGTGTTAGGAGGCGATCAGATGGCTGTTTTAGATTCCACCATATTTAACAAAGCCTATACGGCACAAAAAGCTATCCAAAATCTTATGGCTTTGCAAGGGCGTACCCACAAGCTTTTTACAGCTCTTTATATGAAGTGGGGTAAAAAATCTTTTAGCCATTTAGAAACAAATGTGATGCAGATGAGAAAGTTAAAACTATCACAAATTAAAAAATATGTGAAAAAAGCCCAACCTCTTGAATGTGCAGGGTCTTATGCCTTAGAACGATACGGCATCGCTTTATTTGAAAAAATCAACACAGCAGACCATAGTGCCATTATAGGTTTTCCACTCATCACACTCATTAACCAGCTTATAAAATGGAAATTTCCCCTACCTTTTTTGTAAATGTAGACTAAAAGGCACTAATTATCCCACGTCTTGCGGGTATATTTTACACAGGGGTAAAATTTATATTTGATCTTTGGCTTGTTTTCTGTAAAAGTCTGGTGCAATATATTTTTTTTAATAATGAAGGGTTTTTTAATGCATTTTTTACTAGTATTTTTATCAATTGGGTTTTTAACCTTTCCTACAATGTTGCTTGCTCATCCCACAAAAGTGTTTGCTAACGAGGAAAATGTGGATATGGAAGCACTTGAACCTGAAGAAGCTATATCTGAAGAAGCTATATCTGAAGAAGCTATATCTGAAGAAGAACATATTGGTAATGAAAAAAAGATTAAAATTGTATGGAGAATATCACGCACCGGCACTTATGAAAAAATCTATGATACTTTATACCACAAAAGAAAAGAATCTCAAATTGAGAAAAATCGTACTATTAAAGCAACATCTAAGCTACTGATTGAATCTTTAGAATCTTCTTCTATCTCATTACAATCAGATGCCTTAATTTTTATTTATAGATATAAATTTTCTACACCTGATATCTTTAAGAAACTAACAGAGATGTTCCCTCAAGCACCTTTACCAATTAAAAGAAAAATAAAGTTCATTTTTCAATATAACATTCATATCTTTTTTAAAAACTTATATCACAAATCTTTAAATGTTCATTTTTCAATATAACATTCATATCTTTTTTAAAAACTTATATCACAAATCTTTAAAGATTCGCCAACAAGCTGTGGAGCAGTTCATGAAGGATTATTATCACTCGAAACAAGCTTTTGTGGTTTATTTATTAGTAGATTTTATTATCAATGAGTCCAATCTTTTCTTACAAAAAAGGGTTATCAAATACTTAAACAAATATATAGAGGATTTTATGCCATCTATTGATGATGAGCTTTTAATCAAAAAGGTTTTGCGTTCTCATTTATTATCTTCAAAGTCATCTATGATAAAGGTTACTGTTTTGAGTATTTTAAGTAGGGCTACTCATCTTTCTAAGCCTCTTCATGATGAGGCATGTATTCGAGTGGCAAACACTTTGTCAGATTCTTCAGAGGTAGTGAGGAAAGTGGGGATGCACACTTTAGTAAAATTAAAACCCACAGATGCTCCTTCATTATGGCCTTTGGTAGATGTGGTATTTGACGAATCTGATTTTGCTACTCGTCATAAGGTGTTAGATATGTTAATAAACTTAAAAGAGTTTAATTTTGGGATTATCAGAAAATTATCTTTCATTGCTACATCTGACCCAACACCCAGTGTAAGGTTAAAGGCTTTACAAGTTATAGGTGTGCTTGGGAAAAAACTTGCAAGGCGGGAGGATTATGATTTTGTTGCAAACAAATTAAAAGTAAGTGCTATGGATAATAAGAACCCTGAAATTCGCGTGCAGAGTGTGCAGGTATTACATACTTTAAGAGCTTCTGTCATAGCGAATATAAAAGCTCGTAAGGCTGAAGCTCAAGCTAAAGCAAATGGTAATGGTGTGAAAGGTAATGGTGTGAAAGTAGCAGAGCATAGTAACAATGATCATGTACAGGAGGAGAGGCAAGTTAATAAAACAGGACCTGCACAGACTTTTCCAATGGCAATCATTGTTAAAGAAGAAGATAGTTGCCAAAAAGCCTTTTAAACTATCTTTACATCATAGTAAAAAAACAATATAACAGTAATAATGAGTTTGATTACTAGTTTATTGTTATTGTTAATATGTGCTCGTCTTTTTGGGCGATTGTTTAAATTATTTGGCTTTCAAGAAATTTTTGGCGAAATAGTGGGTGGTTTGCTTATTAGTATGACCAGCCTCGTAAGCCCCGGTCAGCAATTAGATGGTATTGTGGAGCTGGCTATTTTCTTACTGATATTTGAAGCTGGTTTGGAAATGAAATTGCAGGATATTTTTTCTGCTCTTAGAAAAAAATCCGTCATAGTTGCTTTAACGGCTTTTTCTATTTCTTTTACCACGGGTTGTGTTATTGGCTTAGTTTTTATTAAGTTACAAATTGTATCTTCTATCGTAGTGGGGCTTTGTTGTGCTTTAACGGCTTTACCCATAGTGATTGGTTTTTTACAAAATTTAAAAATTATGGATACCAAGGTAGGGCATCTTATTATGGGTTCTTCTGTGGTGATAGATATTATAGTGCTACTTTGTATGGGTGTGGTGTTTGATATGGAAAAAACAGGAGGAAGTTGGGAGTTTATCACTATTTTTGTTACAAAAACCATTAAAATGGCATTTTTCTTTGTAGCCATTATGTTGGTTAATAAATTTTTACGATCGGAGATTTCTAGGGCTAGGCAAACAGAAGCGTTTTTTACTAAACTTATTGATTGGTTAGGGGCAGAAGCTATCTTTGGCTTAGGTGTGGTGTTTGTGCTGGGTTTTTCTACTTTAAGTGAAACATTGGGCTTTCATTTTATTATTGGTGCTTTTTTTGGTGGTTTGCTATTGAATAAAGACATTATAGGTACAGATGCTTTTCATACAATGAATACCACTTTAAGTTCCATTACTCGCCATTTTCTAACACCTGTGTTTTTTGCTTACATAGGACTGCATTTTTCTCTACAAGCATTTAATGAATGGAAAATATTACTATTAGTATTAGTGTGTGCCTTTGCTAGTAAGATTTTTGGAGCATGGCTTGGCGGGCGTTTTGTATCTTTAAACAACAAGCAAGCTTTGCAAATTGGTATTATTCTTAATTCTCGTGGAGTGTTGGATTTAATTATTGCAGAGCTTGCTTACTCTAAGGGTTACTTGGATGCTAATATGTTTTCTATTCTTGTATTTTTAGGGCTTAGTAGTGTGATTTTAAACCCTATTTTGTACAGAAGATTTATCAGCAGTGTAAATAATGTATCTTCCACTGATTTATTATCCTCTCAATCTAGTATTAAAGGGGATGAAACAGACGGCACTGTTATGGATTCTTTATCTCAAAGTGATAAAAACCAGCAATAAATAATATGGAGGGTGTTATTTAATGAAAACGCATACTGTTAGAGTATGGAAAGAAAAAGAAAATTGCCCCCGCTCGGAGCAATTAGCTTGGAAATTAGCTACCTGTGCTTTAGACAAAGCTCCTATTTTGCAAAAAGTAACTGATATGGTTATCAATCGTTTAATTGATAACACGGCAGTAGCAATGGCTTCGATGAATAGACCCGCTGTCATTCATGCTCGTGATCAAGCTCTGAATTATCCTCACCCCAGAGGGGCTACTTTATTTGCATGTTCCAACAAAAAACGATTTTTTGCAAATTGGTGTGCTTATGCAAATGGTGTGGCAGTAAGAGAATTAGATTTTCACGATACTTTTTTAGCTAAAGATTATGCTCATCCTGCTGATAATATTCCTCCTATTTTAGCTGTCGCCCAACAACAAAGTCTTAGTGGTAAAGATGTGTTGAGGGGTATTGTGGCAGGGTATGAGGTGCATATTTCACTTGTAAAATCTATTTGTTTGCATAAGCACAAGGTGGATCATATTGCTCATTTGCTACCTGCACAGGTAGCAGGTATTGGGGCATTGTTAGATATGAAGCCTTATGATTTGTATCAAGCAATCAATCAAGCAGTGCATGTGGGTTTTACAACACGGCAGTCTAGAAAGGGGGCAATTTCTACTTGGAAAGCAGTGGCTCCAGCCCATGCGGGAAAGCTTGCCATAGAAGCTGTGGATCGAAGTTTAAGGGGGGAAAGCTCTCCTGCTCCCATTTATGAAGGGGAGGATTCTGTTATTGCTTGTTTCTTAGATGACTCTGATGCCAAATACCATATAGCTCTACCAGAAAAAGGAGAAGAAAAATCTGCTATTTTAGAATCTTATACCAAACAACATTCTGCCGAATATCAAGCTCAAGCTCTTATCGATTTAGCTTTTGAGATGCGAAAAAAAATTAGCAACTTAGAGCAAATAAAATCTATTACTATTTATACCTCTCACCACACGCATTATGTGATAGGCACAGGATCTGGGGACCCTCAAAAACAAGATCCTAGTGCTTCTAGGGAGACTCTAGATCACAGTATTACTTACATTTTTGCTGTAGCTTTAGAAGATGGGTGCTGGCACCATGTTGATTCTTATACTAAAAAAAGATCGCATAAGCCTTCTACCGTAAGATTATGGCGTAAAATCCAAACTCGTGAAGAAGAAAAATGGACTAAACTCTACCACCACCTGCAACCAGAAAAAAAATGTTTCGGAGGGCGAGTGGAAATAACATTAAAAAATGGCTCTCAAATAACGGGGCAAAAATCGCGTGCCAATGCCCACCCTGCAGGTGATACACCTTTTGTAAGAGAGGATTATATACAAAAATTTCATCAATTAAGTCGCCATACTCCCATAGAAACTGAAGAAAAAAATCGCTTTTTATCTTTAGTACAACGCTTGCCAGAGCTATCTCCCCAAGAAGTAGCCCAGCTAAATATACAAGCAAACACCCCTATCAATAAACAATCCACCGGCTTGCTGGATTAAAAATATCTTGACTTTATAGCCCATTATTGCTATTAAAATTTAATAGGGGCAAAATAAAGCATTTAAATATAGGCTGGGTTAGCTCAATCTGGTAGAGCAGCTGATTTGTAATCAGCAGGTTGTGGGTTCGATTCCCTCACTCAGCTCCACTTAAAAGAGACACAAAACTTAAGAGGCACAAAACTTAAAAGAGGCATAACAACTCACACTAAGGGGTAAAATAAAACTGGAGAGATGCCCGAGTGGTTAAAGGGGGCGGGCTGTAAACCCGTTGGCTTTTGCCTACGTAGGTTCGAATCCTACTCTCTCCACCATTTATATAGATTGATGTACAACAGATTTATGCACACAATTTATGCGGAAGTAACTCAATTGGCTAGAGTATCAGCCTTCCAAGCTGAGGGTTGCGGGTTCGAGTCCCGTCTTCCGCTTTTTTTGCAAAAAAAATAGAGCTTAAAAAAGGGGTTCAAAAAAAAATGGTTAAAAAAGTTAGCAAAAAAGCAGATAAAAAGCTCACGAGGCTTGCACATACAGCAATTATTATGCATAATAGGAGCTTCAAATTGAGTGAATTTATAAAAAATTTAGGTAATTAGAGCTAAAAAACCAGCAAAAAAGGTGTAAAAAAGCTTAAAAAAAGCTGGAAAAATGGCAAAATATCTAATATAAAACTATTTAACATATAACGATATGTGTTTGAAACAATAAAATATTGAAACAAAAAAGGAGCAAATTCAAGGTGGTTATAACAGCACAAGGTAAAGTAACGCAAGTAAGTAGTAGGTTAATGGGCCTGTGTGGCTCAGTGGTAGAGCACACCCTTGGTAAGGGTGAGGTCGCGAGTTCGATTCTCGCCATAGGCTCCACTCGTAGTATTGTGTAAAACAATTTAATACAGTGTTAAGGCTTGTGACTATTTAAAATGGTGCAAATTTAGTTAGTAAAAGTTTGATAATATAACAATTTTGGTATAAAAAATAAATGGTAACAATAATTAAACAAATTAACAATTAAAGCTCTAAGGGAGGATTAGTTCAATGGCAAAAGAAAAATTTCAAAGAAACAAAGAGCATGTCAATGTAGGTACTATTGGTCATGTGGATCATGGAAAAACCACACTCACAGCAGCTATTACGGCAGTACTGGCTAAAAAAGGTGGAGCTGAGGTGATGAAGTATGATCAAATCGACAAAGCTCCAGAAGAAAAAGAACGAGGCATTACCATTTCCACAGCTCATGTAGAGTATGAAACAGATAAGCGTCACTATGCTCATGTGGATTGTCCGGGGCATGCTGATTATGTCAAAAATATGATTACAGGGGCTGCTCAAATGGACGGGGCGATTTTAGTTGTGTCTGCATCTGATGGTCCTATGCCACAAACACGGGAGCATATTTTGTTAGCCAGACAAGTAGGTGTGCCGGCTATTGTGGTGTACATGAACAAATGCGATCAAGTAACTGATAAAGAATTATTAGAGTTGGTTGAAATGGACATTCGAGAACGGCTTACTGAGTACAAATTCCCAGGAGACAAAACTCCTATTATTAAAGGTTCTGCTCTTAAGGCGTTAGAAGGTGATGCCAAGGCAGAAGAATCCATAACAGAGCTTATGAAGGCTATTGATGAGCATATCCCTTCCCCTGTGCGAGACAAAGACAAGCCATTTTTAATGCCCATTGAGGATGTGTTTTCCATATCTGGCAGAGGCACTGTGGTTACAGGTCGTATTGAACGAGGGGTGGTTAAAGTAGGAGAAGAGGTAGAAATTGTAGGTATCCGTGACACAAAAAAAACTGTGGTCACAGGTATAGAAATGTTTAGAAAAGAGCTAGATAGAGGAGAAGCAGGTGACAATGCAGGTTGCTTATTAAGAGGTGTGAACAAAGAAGATGTGGAAAGGGGGCAGGTATTATCAGCACCCGGCACCATTACTCCTCATAAAAAGTTTAAATGCACTTGTTACATTTTAACTAAAGATGAAGGGGGTCGCCATACAGCGTTTTTAAATGGGTACCGTCCTCAATTTTACTTTCGCACCACTGATGTAACGGGAGCTATTGCTTTGCCGAAGGGAAAAGAAATGATTATGCCAGGGGATGACGCCAGTATGGAAGTAGAACTTATTTCTCCTATTGCTATGGAAAAGGGAAGTAACTTTGCTGTTCGTGAAGGGGGTCGTACTGTAGGAGCTGGTGTGGTGTCTGATATTGTAGATTAAAAATAGTGGTGGTTTTTTGTGAGTAGAGATTTTACGAACAATTAAATTATACACATTGGTAAAGGCACAATTTTTTTTTAAAACAAAGGTAATTCTTAAAATATAAGGATACTGATGGTAAGAACTTGAACAAGGGCAGTGGCTCAATTGGTAGAGTAACGGACTCCAAATCCGTCGGTTGGGGGTTCGAGTCCCTCCTGCCCTGCTGACAGTTTATAATTTATGATTAAAGAAGAAAACCTTAAAATTATTACTTTATCCTTTGTAGCCATAGCATTTTTATCTGCTTTTGTGGCACGGGTTTTGTTAGAATCTTTTGCTGTTTATTCTGGCTCAATAGCCATGTTGTATGGGCAAGAGTGGTTTCGCCATGGTTTGCCTATTTTAATTGGTGTAAGTATGTTTTGTTATTTACAGCTGAAAGAAAATACTCGGGTATGGGCAAACGAGGTTATTATAGAAGTACGCAAGGTGGTGTGGCCTTCTCAAAAAGCCACAACAGGTATGACTGTTATGGTGTGTATTATTTTGATAGTAGCGGGTTTTGTGTTAGGGTTATTTGATTTAATTGGCGGAGTGATTATTGATTTTATTATTAAATAAAGTTAGTTTTTTGATTAAAACAAACTTAGGGTTAAAAAATAGAGTTTAACAATTTAAGGGTTTAAAGAAAGGTAAAACAACATTGGATGCACAAAAAGTAAAAGTCGTTACACGAAAAGTTGTTACACGGAAAAAAGTTGGTGTACCAAAAGCAAGTGTACCAAAAGCTGGTGTGCGGAAAGTAGCTCCCACGCAAAAAGTAAGTATGCCGAAAGAAGAAGTGGCTACACCTAAACAAAAAGTAGTAGCTAATGCGAAGTGGTATATTGTTAAAACCAAGTCGAATTGTGAAAACAAAGCACGGCAAGCCATTCAGCGATTGATAAAAGATAACAAATGCACTTCTCAAGTGCAGGAAATTTTAGTCCCTGAAAAAGAAGTAGTGGATGTAGTGAAAGGCAAAAAAGTTACTCGTTTTAGGAGGGTTTATCCGGGCTATATATTTATTAATATGGATTTAACGAATGCTCTTTGGCATTTGATAAAAGGTGCCTCTCATGTTATTAACTTTATTGGCAAAAAGGGGATACCTGCGGAAGTTCCTCAAGAGCAAATTGAAAAAATCACGCAAAAAATAACGGAAGCACAACCTCAAACATTAGTATCTTTTGCTGTTGGCGAGGCTGTTAAGGTTATAGATGGTCCGTTTAAAACTTTTAGCGGTTTAGTGGAAGAAGTCAATCAAGAAAAAGGTCGAGTGAAGGTATCGGTCAGTATTTTTGGTAGACCCACTCCTATAGAGTTGGATTTTGCACAAGTTCATAGAGAAGAATAAGCTTTTTAACAAAAAAAGGGTTTAACAAACAAAAGGTTTAACAAATATGGCTACAAAAAAATCGGCATCTCGTATAAAGCTACAAATTCCAGCAGGTAAGGCTAATCCAGCTCCTCCTATTGGTCCTGCTTTGGGTCAGCATGGGGTAAATATTATGGATTTTTGTAAAGCCTTTAATGCTAAAACGGCAAAAATGGGAGATACGGTGATACCTGTTATTATAGAGGTTGCTCCTAACCGTTCTTTTACTTTTATTACTAAAACCCCTCCTGTGTCTGTGTTATTGAAAAAGGCAGCTAATATAAAAAGTGGTTCTAAAATGCCTCAAAAAGATAAAGTAGGTTCGGTGAGTATGGCGGATATTACGAAAATTGCTAAAACAAAATTACCTGATTTAAATGGTGTTAAGTTAGAGTCTGCTATTACACAAGTGATAGGAACTTGTAAAAGCATGGGGTTAGAGGTTAAGGAAAAACAATGACGGGCAAAAAATATAAAACTGTTTTAGAAAAATTAGATACTAACAAAGCTTATCCTTTAAAAAAGGCTATTGAGTTGATAGTGGATAATGCTTGTGCTAAGTTTGATGAATCGGTGGATGTGGCTTTATCTTTAAATTTATCTTCTAAAAAGAAAGGTGATCAAACGGTGAGGGGTTTTGTTGTACTGCCTTATGGTTTAGGGCGAAAGTTGCGAGTATTGGTTTTTGCTAAAGGTTCTGCCGAAGAGGAAGCTCGCAAAGCAGGTGCTGATATTGTAGGTGCTGAGGATTTGGTAGAAAAGATTAAAAATGGTTGGTTAGAGTTTGATCGGGCTATTTCCACTCCTGATATGATGCCGTTTGTTTCTAAAATTGCTAAGGTGTTAGGTCCTAAGGGGCTTATGCCCAACCCTAAAATGGGAACAGTAACTCCTAAAGTGGCACAAGCCGTGGAGACGGAAAAAAAGGGTAAAGCTTCTTTCCGGGCGGATAAGCATGGGACAATACATGCGTGTGTAGGTCGTAGATCTATGGGAACTCAAAATATTACAAAGAATTTTTTGACTTTTCTGCAAGCTGTGATAAAAGCTAAACCTTCATCTAATAAAGGTGTGTATTTAAAAAAGATTGTCTTGTCTTCTACAATGGGACCGGGTGTGCCAGCTGATGTGAATGATAGCATCGCACAGCTCTAAAAAGTGTATTAAGAGAAAGGGTATTATAATTGTGATTACAAAATTAGATAAACAAAATCAAGTGCAAGCTTTGTCTGATTGTATGCAAAAAGCAAAAGCTTATTTTTTAGTGCATTTTCAAGGGATAAATGCTGATCAAGTAACGCAATTTAGAAAAGAGCTTAAGAAAAATGATGGTGAGATGAAGGTATTTCGTAACACTTTATTAAAAAAAGCTTTAGGCACTACTAGTGTTGCGGTTCAAGATCACCTTACACCTACTTTAACAGGGTGTAATGCTTTTGTATTTGCTTTTAAAGATCCAAGTGCCGTGGCTAAAATTGTTACAAATTATGTTAAAAAAACGAAAAAATTGCAAATTAAAACAGGCATTATGGATGGGGCAGGTATGACTAGTGCAGAGGTTAAGCATATTGCTCATCTGCCATCGTTGGATGTGTTAAAAGCTCAATTTTTGGCTGTATTATCTGGGGTGGCTAGGAATTTTGTATCTGTATTAGGAGCAGTGCCTTCTGGTTTTTTGCGTACTGTATCGGCTTATAAAAAACAACAAGAAAAACAAAATAACAATCAAACAAGTTAGATAAAGGAGGATTTATTATGACACTAACAAAAGAGCAACTGATTGAGCATTTGTCTAAAATGCCGGTGATAGAGCTTGCGGGTTTAGTTAAAGACTTAGAAGATAAATGGGGTGTGAGTGCAGCAGCTCCTGTAGCAGTAGCCACATCGGCTGGGGCAGAGGGTGCGTCTGCTGGAGCAGGGGCAGAGCAAACGGAATTCAGTGTGACTTTAGCAGGCATTGGTGCTAATAAAATTGCTGTCATTAAAGAAGTGCGTAATTTAACAGGTTTAGGTCTTAAGGAAGCAAAAGATTTAGTGGATGGAGCACCTAAAATGATTAAAGACAAAGTACCTAAAGAAGAAGCAGATAAAATAAAAACAGCTTTGGAAAAAGCAGGTGCTAAAGTTGAAGTTAAGTAATTATTATAACTTCATCAAGTGTTTCATTGATAAAGTGTTTTTTTATAAGGAGGTAGTATGTCCGGAACATTAGTTACGGCATCTAATTTACGTTTAAGAAAAAGCTTTGGTCGCATGACTGGTGCAGTTGCTGTGCCGAATTTAATTGAATTGCAAAAGCAATCTTATGAGGATTTTTTGCAAAAAGACAAAGAAGCTCAAGATCGTAAAAATCAAGGTTTGCAAGAGGCGTTTAATGTTATTTTTCCTATTACGGATTACAAAGGTGCTGTACAGTTAGAGTTTATAAAATACACTTTGCAGCACCCTAATTATGATTTGGAAGAGTGTCGTCAACGCAAAATGAGTTATGCAGCTCCGGTAAAAATTACTTTACGATTAGTTGTGTTTGACTTACAAAAGGGTGTTACTAAAAAAGTTATTAAAGATGTCAAAGAGCAAGAAGTTTTTTTAGGTGAAATACCACTTATGACAGATAGTGGCTCGTTTATTATTAACGGGACAGAGAGGGTGATTGTATCTCAACTGCATCGTTCTCCGGGTGTGTTTTTTGATCACGATAGTGGGCAATCGAATATTAGTGGTAAATTACTCTATTCAGCACGAGTGATTCCTTACCGTGGTTCTTGGTTGGATTTTGAGTTTGATCATAAGGATTTAATTTACGCTCGTATTGATCGCAAGCGTAAATTTCCAGCTAGTATTTTTTTAAAAGCTTTAGGATGTACGGAAGAAGAAATTTTAGAGTATTTTTATGACTTATCTCTTGTAACGGCACATGCGAATGGTTCTATTTTTCGTCATATTGATATAACTCAAATGCAAGGTCAAAGGGCATTATCGGATATTAAAACCGCTAAAGGCGATGTTGTTGTTAAAGCAGGTTGGCGTATCACTCGTATTGCTATTAAAAAAGCAGTAGCTGCAGGTATTAAAAAAATACGATTAGAGCCTTCAGAGTTAAATGGTGCTGTAGTGGCTAAGCCTATTTTTAATGCAAAAACAGGGGAGCTTATTGCCGATGTTAATCAACCAATGACAGAGGGGATTTTTCAAGAAGCCAGAAAGCACAACATATCTCAATTTCATTTAATCTTTTTTGATGGTTTAACGGTAGGACCTTATTTATGCAATACTTTATTGATAGATAAAGTGTCCAATCAACAGGAAGCATTAGTGGATTTATATAGAAGAATGCGACCTGGGGAGCCTCCTACGATAGAAACGGCAGAGATGTTTTTTAAACGGCTGTTTTTTGATCCAGAAACTTACGATTTAGGTCCGGTGGGAAGGTTAAAATTGCGTCACCGTTTTCCGCAAGCAGTAGTGGCGACCCATCAGGCAGGTAAAAAATCGCAACAATTGCAACAATTAAATCGTGTTTTAAGCAAGCAAGACATATTAAATGTATTTCGCACTTTAATTGACTTAAAAAATGGCAAAGGTCAAGTGGATGATATTGATCATTTAGGTAATCGTCGTGTTCGGTCCGTAGGGGAGTTATTAGAAAATCAATATCGTGTTGGTTTGGTGAGGATGGAACGAGTAATTAAAGAGCGTATGAGTGTTAAAGACTTAGACACCATCCAACCTCATGATTTAGTAAATGCTAAATCTGTTTCTTCTGTTATTAAGGAATTTTTTGGATCTAGTCAGTTATCACAGTTTATGGACCAGACAAACCCTTTATCAGAGATTACTCATAAAAGGCGACTGTCGGCTTTAGGTCCTGGGGGTTTGACTAGAGATAGAGCTGGTTTTGAAGTGCGAGATGTGCATCCTACTCACTATGGTAGGATTTGCCCTATTGAAACACCTGAAGGTCCTAATATTGGGTTGATTGCTTCTTTAGCCACTTTTGCTCGTATCAATCAGTATGGTTTTATTGAAACCCCTTATTGTGAAATTAAAAACAATAAAGTAACTAAAAAAGTGAAATACATGTCTGCTTTAGAAGAGCAAAACAACTGTATTGCACAAGCAGATTCTCATTTTAATAATTTACCGGAAAACAGCAATGTGACAGTGCGTATGGATGGTGAATATAAAGTGGTAAAAAAAGAAGATGTATCGTTAATGGATGTCTCTCCCAGTCAATTAGTGTCTATTGCTTCTTCTTTAATTCCCTTTTTAGAGCATGATGATGCCAATCGTGCCTTGATGGGTTCTAATATGCAACGGCAAGCTGTGCCATTGATGACAGCGAAAGCTCCTTTAATTGGCACAGGTGTGGAGAGTTTAGTGGCACGAGATTCTGGCACTAGTGTAGTGTGTAAAGCCAGCGGTATTGTAGAAGAAGTAGATGCTGGTCGTATTGTGGTGCGTTTATTTCAAAAAGGTGGGAAATTAGGTGCTAGTGTAGATATTTATAATTTAGTAAAATATCAAAGAACAAATCAGAACACTTGTTTTAATCAAAAACCCATTGTGAAAGTAGGGGATTCTATTCACAAAGGGGATGTGATAGCTGATGGTCCCTCCACTGACAAAGGGGAATTAGCTTTAGGGCAAAATGTGTTAGTGGCTTTTACCCCTTGGGCAGGTTACAATTTTGAGGACTCTATACTTATTTCTGAAAGATTGATTAAAGATAGTGTTTATACTTCTATCCATATTGAGGAATTTGAATGTGTGGCTCGTGATACCAAACTAGGTAGTGAAGAAATTACTTCTGACATTGCTAATGTGGGTGAAGAAGCTCTTAAAAACTTAGATAACTCTGGCATTATTTGCATTGGGGCAAAAGTGCAACCTGGCGATATTTTAGTGGGTAAAGTAACACCTAAAGGTGAAATGCAAATGTCGCCTGAAAAAAAACTATTACTAGCTATTTTTGGTGAGAAAGCAGGAGAAGTACGCGATACCTCTTTATGTGTTCCGTCAGGTGTGTACGGCACTGTTATTAACACACAAATTTATAGTAGAGACCCTTTAGATCAAAATGAAAGGTTAAAAACCATCAATAATGAAAAAAAAGCAAAAATGAAAAAAGATTTTGAAATGGAAAAAAGCATTATTCAAAACAACACTTTTGATCGCATGAAAGAAATTTTAGTAGGTCAGAAAACATCGGACATATTATTAAGCGATGATGGCTCTAAAACATTACTGTCAGCTGATCACACTATTGCATCTGATGATATTGACAACATTCCTTTTGAGTTACTGTCTTACATACCTTTAAAGAATGAGAAGGTAGCAGAAAAACTATCTCTTTTAGCAGAGCAGGCTAAGAATCGTCTTTCTACTATAGAGATGGTTTATGACGATCGAGTGGCTCGTTTATTTAAAGGTGATGACATGCCACCAGGTGTGATTAAAATGGTAAAGGTATATGTGGCTGTTAAGCGTAAATTAAAAGTGGGCGATAAATTTGCCGGTCGCCATGGTAATAAAGGGGTGATTTCTCACATTTTACCGGAAGAAAGTATGCCTTATTTAATGGACGGGCGACCTGTGGACATGGTACTCAACCCATTAGGTGTGCCATCTCGTATGAACATTGGACAAATTTTAGAAACTCATTTAGGTTGGGCGGCTTATGACTTAGGGCGACAGTTACAAGCTTGTTTAGAATCTTTTCAAGCGGAAGCTACGAGAAAAAAATTATTAGATTTTTATGCAAATGATGAAAAACTATCTCATAGAGTAAAAACAGCTAACAAAAAATCCTTACAGAAAATTGTTCGTGATATAAAAGATGGTGTATTTATTTCTACTCCTGTTTTTGACGGAGCTAGTGAAAAAGATGTTAAAAGCTTATTAGATAAAGCTTTTTTACCACGCTCAGGTCAGACAATGTTATTTGACGGGCGTACGGGAGAGCCTTTCCACCGTCCAGTCACAGTGGGAGTGATGTATATGTTAAAACTGCATCACTTGGTGGAAGAAAAGATTCATGCTCGATCTATTGGACCTTATTCATTAGTATCGCAACAACCTTTAGGTGGTAAGGCTCAGTTTGGTGGACAGCGGTTAGGAGAAATGGAGGTATGGGCTATTGAGGCTTATGGTGCAGCCTATTGTCTACAAGAATTTTTGACAGTCAAATCAGATGATGTTGTGGGGCGAACTCGCATGTATGAAAGTGTGGTTAAAGGGGAACATATTTTAGAGCCCGGCATTCCTGAATCATTTAATGTGCTTATTAAAGAACTTCAAAGTTTAGGGTTAAGTGTAGAACTGATAGAATCAGAAATGTTGACAGAACAGCCTACAGATAAACACAAACCAAAATATCAACCAAAAGGATAAAACAAAGGATAAAAAATGCGAGATTTATTAAACTTTTTTGACAAGCCAAAAGATCCATTAGCTTATAAAGGTGTAACAGTTTCGTTAGCCTCTCCCGATAAAATTCGCAGTTGGAGTTTTGGCGAAGTGAGAAAACCTGAAACCATTAATTACAGAACTTTCAAGCCAGAAAGAGAAGGGTTATTTTGTGCTAAAATTTTTGGACCCATAAAAGACCACGAATGTTTATGTGGCAAGTATAAAGGCATGAAGTATCGTGGCATAGTATGTGAAAAGTGTGGAGTAGAGGTCACGAAGTCAAAAGTCAGGCGGGAGCGATTAGGGCATATTCAATTAGCCACTCCTGTAGCACATGTTTGGTTACTTCGATCGTTACCCAGTCGGATCAGTAGTCTACTGGATATGAATTTTAAAGAAGTAGAGCGTGTGCTTTATTGCGAGTCTTATGTGGTATTGGATCCGAAAGAGACAGATTTAAAAAAAGGAGATTTATTAACAGAGTTGCAGTATCAAGAAGCACAAGACAAATACGGTATGCGTTTTTCTGTAGGTATAGGGGGTGAGGCTATTCGCGATATGTTAAAGGATTTAGATTTAGATTATTTATCGCGTAAAATCCGAAGAGACCTTAAATCCACTACTTTAGTCACTGTCACTAAAAAACTCATTAAGCGGTTAAAAGTGGTGGAGACTTTTTTACATTCTAGTAACAAGCCAGAGTGGATGATGATTGAATCGTTACCAGTTATTCCACCTGATTTGCGTCCTTTAGTGCCTTTAGATGGGGGCAGATTTGCCGCTTCTGACTTGAATGATTTATATCGTCGGGTTATTAACCGGAACAATCGTTTGCGTAAGTTACAAGAGCTAAGTGCTCCAGAAGTGATTATTCGAAATGAAAAACGCATGCTCCAAGAGGCAGTGGATTCTTTATTAGACAATGGCAGAGGGGGTAAGACTTTTACTAGTTCTAATAAAAGACCTTTGCGTTCTTTAAGTGATATGTTGAAAGGAAAGCAAGGGCGGTTTCGTCAAAACCTATTAGGTAAGAGGGTGGATTATTCAGGTCGGTCGGTTATTGTGGTGGGTCCGAAACTCCGTCTTCATCAATGTGGCTTGCCGAAGAAAATGGCATTAGAGTTATTTAAGCCTTTTGTATACAGTAAGTTACAAGAAAGGGGCTTAGCTGTCACCATTAAGCAAGCTAAAAAATTAGTGGACGAAGAAAGTGTAGAAGTGTGGGACATTTTATCAGAAGTAGTCAAAGAGCATCCTGTGATGTTGAACAGAGCACCTACTTTGCACCGTTTAGGTATTCAAGCTTTTGAGCCTGTGTTGCATGAGGGAGAGGCTATCCAACTACATCCTTTAGTATGCACAGCTTTTAATGCTGACTTTGACGGCGACCAAATGGCAGTGCATGTGCCGTTGTCAATAGAAGCACAAGTAGAAGCTCGTGTGTTAATGATGTCTACTAACAACATATTAAGCCCTGCTAATGGTAAGCCGATTATTAACCCTACACAAGATATTGTATTGGGGATTTATTGGATGACACGTATTCGCCCTGGGGCAAAAGGCAGTGGCAAGTATTTTAGCAGTGTGCAAGATGTGCTTTATGCTTATGACAATGGTTATGTTGATTTACAAGCTGCCATTCAGTGTCGGATACGAGGTAAGAGGATAGATATTTCTGTTGGTCGAGTGTTATTGAGTGACGCTATTCCTGATGAAGTGCCTATAGAATGTTACAATAAGCTTATGACAAAAAAAGCTTTAGCTGATTTGATTGATAAAACCTTTCGTTTATGTGGTGGCAAACAAACGGTGTTATTAGTGGATGCGTTAAAAAATCATGGTTATTATTTTTCTACCGTTGCGGGTATTTCTATTGGTTTAGATGATTTAGTTATCCCTAAATCTAAAAAGGCTTTATTACAACAAGCCAGAAAAGAAGTGGAGGACATTCGCACACAATATGATGAGGGTTTAATTACAGATAGTGAACGATATAATAAAGTGGTGGATATATGGACTCAATGCGGAGATCAAGTAGCTGATGAGATGATGAATAATTTAGAAAAAGAAACTTTCACTTTGCAAGATGGGTCAAAGGTAGAATCAGATAGTTTTAATTCTGTATTTATTATGGCGGATTCAGGAGCTAGGGGTTCGGCTGCTCAAATTCGGCAATTAGCAGGTATGCGAGGTTTAATGGCAAAACCTTCTCAAGAAATTATTGAAACTCCCATTACCGCTAACTTTCGTGAAGGGTTGACAGTGTTGCAGTACTTTATTTCTACTCACGGAGCTAGAAAAGGTTTAGCAGATACCGCCTTAAAAACAGCTAATTCTGGTTATCTTACTCGTAAATTAGTGGATGTAGCACAAGATATTGTTGTTACAGAGATAGATTGTCAGTCTAGCGATTATGTAGAGGTACGTGCCCCTATGGATAGCTCTGGCATTGAGCAATCTTTAGATGATCGCATTTTAGGTAGGACGGCAGTTGAAGATATTCTCCGCCCTGACACAGAGGAAATTATTATTCGCAAAGGTGCAGAAATTGATGAGGATGCCTTAGAGGAGTTAGAAAAATATGGTATTGAATCAGTTAAGATTCGTTCTGTACTGACTTGTAATGCGAAAAGAGGTGTGTGTGTAAAATGTTATGGTCGTGATTTATCTCGTGGGGAAACAGTTAATTTAGGAGAACCCGTAGGAGTGATTGCAGCACAATCTATTGGTGAGCCAGGCACACAGTTGACAATGAAAACCTTTCACACAGGTGGCACAGCCTCTCGTTCGGTAGAGCAATCTGTACATATCGCACGCCATGATGGAGTTATTCGTTTTGAACACATTGCTTATGTACCTAATAGGCACAATAAGTGGACAGTTCTTAATCGTAGTGGGGAGCTTATTATTGAAGACAATTTAGGTCGCGAAAGAGAACGGCTCAAAGTACCTTATGGGTCAGTATTAAGTGTGAAAGAAAAAGACACAGTGAAAAAAGATACAGTGCTTGCAGAATGGGACCCTTATTCTAACATTATTGTAGCGGACTGTAGTGGTGTGGTAAAATTTATTGGTATTGAAGAAGGTGTATCTATGACAGAGCAGGTTGACCCTGTAACAGGTTTTGCAACAAAAATGATTGTCAAAAACAAAGCATCTGATCAAAAACCAACAGTGGCTTTAGTGGACAAACAAAATCGTCCGTTAACCTTTCCAGGTCAAGATGTACCTATTACTTACACTATTCCGGTAGGAGCGTATCTATCTGTGTCCAATGGAGATGTTATTACATCAGGTGATATGATTGCTAAAATCCATAAAAAATCTACTAAAACAAAAGATATTACAGGTGGCTTGCCGAGGGTAGCAGAATTATTTGAAGCCAGAAAACCTAAAGATGCAGCTATCATTTGTGAAATTGACGGGGTAGTGAGTTTTGGTGAAGATTTAAGAGGCAAGCAAAGGGTGATTGTAACCTCTCAAGCTGATAACAAACCAGTAACAGATGTGAGTATAGATGTTGGTATGGATAGCAGTGGAGGTGATGAACAAAGGGAGTATTTTGTACCTAAGGGCAAGCATATTGCTGTACGAGAAGGGGAGTATATTAAAGCAGGTGAAACCATTATGGATGGCTCTAGCGACCCTCATGATATTTTGCGTATTTCAGGTGAGAAAGCACTTTCTTCTTATTTAGTCAATGAAGTGCAAGCGGTGTATCGTTTGCAAGGTGTGTTGATTAACGATAAACATATTGAGGTGATAGTTAGTCAGATGTTAAAGAAGGTAGAAATCATCAATGCAGGGGATTCTCGTTATTTAGTAGGAGATCAGGTGGATAAAGTAGAGATATTAAGAGAAAATCAGAAAATTGTAGCAGAAGGTGGGCAGCCAGCTCAATTTAAATTGTTACTCATGGGTATTACTCGTATGGCGTTGAGTACGGATAGTTGGATTTCAGCAGCATCTTTTCAAGAAACCACAAAGGTACTGACAGAAGCGGCAGTGCAATCTAAAACAGATACTTTATTTGGTTTGAAAGAAAACATTGTAATGGGACGTCTTATTCCAGCTGGTACAGGTTTGGGTTCGTATCGTAAGTGGAAGTTAGAGTTTGAAGAGCAAGAAGAAGAAGCAGATGTTTTACTTCCTTCTACTAATGTTACTAACCCCTCTTCTGATAATAATAGTGGAGTAGAGCATCATCCACCAACAGTTCCACCACAGCAACCTGTCAGTTCAGCTGTGAGTGATGGTGAAAGGGTAGCTACTAGTGTTGGTGTTACAGGTAGTGATGGTGGTAATGATGGTGGTGGTGGTGCTACTACTGGTTCATTTAATGGAGCGTCTTCTTCTGGGGAGACAGGTGTCAATTAAGGGTGCCTATTAAAATTGTTTCGTGGAATGTGAATAGCATTCGAGCTTGTGCTCGCAAAGGTTTTTTATCATTTGTAGAGTCTAATAATCCTGACATTTTATGTTTGCAAGAAAGTAAAGTACATCCGGACGAGCTAGATGCGGATTTACGTTTTCCTTTAAATAGGAGATCGTATTGGTCTTTTGCTGATCGCAAAGGGTATGCTGGCACGGTGACTTTTTTAAAAAAGAAAACTACATTGTCATCAGTGTGGTATGGGATAGGTATTAAGCAGTTTGACAGTGAAGGGCGGTTTGTGGTTGCTGACTTAGGGGATTTTTTATTATTTAATGTTTATTTTCCTAATGGTGCTCAAACAGATGAGAGGCATTTATTTAAGCAAGAGTTTTTAAAAAGATTTAGCTTGTATTTAAAGCATTTAATTAGTGAGGGTCGGGAGCTTATGGTGGTGGGTGATTATAACACAGCTTATTTAGATAGTGATGTTTTTGATCCAGTAGCATTAAAGGGGGCTAGTGGTTTTTTACCGGAGGAGCGTAGTTGGTTTCGAGATTTTTTAAAACTAGGTTTTACAGATTGTTATAGGCATTTTTACCCCTTGAAGGCTGGTGTTTATACTTGGTGGTCGTATAGGGAAGGGGCAAGACAGAGGAATCGTGGTTGGCGTATTGACCATATTTGTGTAACAGCTAAGTTGTTAAAAAGAGTTAAGTCAGTAGCTATTTTATCAGATGTGTATGGGTCGGACCATTGTCCCATTCAAATTACTTTATGAATTGTCAATCCTATCTCATCTGTCATTCTTGCGTCAGTCGTCATTCTTGCGTCAGTCGTCATTCCCGCGTCTACCATTGTCATTCCCGCGGAGGTGGGAATCCAGGGGTGTACGCGTAAAAGTGGCATTCTGGATTCTAAGTTTGCACGGGAATGACGGCTGACGCGGGAGTGACAGCTGATGCAAGGAATAGTGGCTGATGCAGGGAATGACTCTAGGGAACAGGAATGACTTTAGAGAAAAACTTCACAGATTAGAGATAAAAAAGCAGTAGTTTTTGAATATAGGTATTTTACTCTTAAAATGGTGTAAAATTTACCTGCATGTAGAATAAAGATAAACAATACTTGCATCATTTTTAATCCTAAGATATACAAAAATAAGGTTTTAACAAAAAAATGGAGGAACAAAAAATGAAATTTTTAATAATTATAAGTATATTCATGTTAAATAGTTTTGTGGGAGCTGAAACTAATAAAGAGGAAAGGGTAACTTGGGATATATTCTATAACTATAATGGGAAGCCCATCCCATTATCTGAAACTAATAAAGACCAAATGGTAAATTGGGATGAAACTAGAGGAGAACGAGCAGTAAGATGGGCAAGCGAATACAAACAATGGCGAAAACTTATAAAAACCGAAGATGTTGATGTGGATAGTTATTTAGTGTCTAAAAAGGTAGAAGATATGGTTCCATATCATTGTCAGTGCGGAAGACATGTTTTTTTTAGAGGAGAACAGACGATAAGTTATGATGTAAATTCTATCTTTGTATGGGCTAATGTTGACCAACACTATAATGCGAAAAAGATAGCTTCTCAACAATGCCATAATAAGTATACATACGAACAGTTTGCACTTTATGGGATATGGTGTTATGGTCCTGGTGAAGGTCCTATTGGAATCCCTCATGGATATTAAAATTACTGTACTATAATTTTACACTATAGGGTGTTGGTAATTGCAGAAGGTTCAAGATCACTTCAGTTGACTCTGGAGGAAGTTTAACTTATTGTATTAAGGTATTTTCTCACAAAAAACACAAAAAGCTCAGCTGTATGGCTTAAAATTCAAAAATCTTCGGCATATCAATTTTTAGATTGGTTTTTTAAAGACTCAAAATATTTATGGGTTTCTACATTAAATTTTCCAAAAGTAATTATTTCAGTTCTTGGAATAATGACTTCCATATTAATAAGATCAGATTTGCTTCTATATTCAGGATAATAAATGTTCCATACCACTCGTTTTTGTTCATTTTCTCTGTAGCCACTCTTAAGAGGAATTATAGAAATTGTTTGAGATTCATGTTTATCTCTTAGGTTTTTTGTATAATTTGATAAAATACCAATATAGACTTTTCCATTTTTTAATGTTAATAATATAGCTTTTTCTTTCCATTCTAGACATTTTGTATAAAAATCATCATGAACAGAAGGTAATACCAATTTAGCAATCATGCCCCATTGAAATAATAACAACCAAAAAAAAGTAAAAGCTATGGCTATGCTTAATACAATCAACATGTTGAGTAGCTGATTTTGTGTTTCATTTAGTACCGTGAAATGAGTAGAAAAAAATTGTGCTATAAATTCTGCTGGAAACCAAGTAACTATAGATATCATTACAAGAGAAAAAACATAAGACCAACCTAATAAGTTAATAGCCTGCCCGGGTCTTCGTCTATTATAAATAGAGATAAAGATCACTCCAGGGATGACCCATAAAATATTATAGATTTCTAACATTTAATTATCTGATTGTGGCTTTGTGTTAAAAGTCTTTCTTACTGCTTCTATTTCTTTTTTAACTGCTGGGTCGTTCCATAGCTCTTCTGCTGTTCGCCGTTCAGCCACTGTTCCTTTGTCTCTAAATAACCACCAGTTGACATACCCATTATTGGTTTTTTGCTGGCTTTTTTCTGGTTTTAACTTTTGATGAGCCATGTAATACCTCCTCTATTTTTTGTGTAAGACTGTAAAATAACTTAAAAAAATTAATTTTTGCAGTTTTTTAATATTTGTTAATACTCCTTTATTATTATATGGCAAAACTTGAGTAAAAAACAAGCTAAAAATCTTACTTTTGCTCATTTTAACTGGGTAGATTGAACTTCTGCCAATTTTGAAGGAGCAACAGCTACTGCTGATTTAGCATAAATTTTAAAGCCTTTTAACATTCTTAATGGCAAAGAATTAAAACAGCTGGAGGCTGATATGCAGTATATGTACAAGGGAGCAGGAATGACTTTAGAGAAAAACTTCACAGATTAGAGATAAAAAAGCGGTAGTTTTTGAGTTGTTAGGTATTTCCTCTTAAACAAGGGCGTAAAATTTACACATCTTAAAGGTTTTAAAATAAAAAACTTGGTACTCATGCTAAAATAGGATATACAAAAATTATGAAATACTTTTTATTTTAACAAATCCACAAAATATTTAGACTATTAACTAACTAAAATAAGAGAGAAAAAATGAAAAAGCTAATTTTAATTACTTGTTTATTTAGTGTACCTGCAACTAGTGTACCTGCAACCTTTGGTATTGGTCGCTCTGATTTTAGTGGCTCTATGATTAGTAGATTTGAAGACAGTCTTCATGATGATATTGTTGGTAGATATTTAACTAAAGAAGAAATAGACTCAATTAAAAACTGGTCAGTATTATATTTAAGTTCTTACGAGACACGTTTAGTTAATCAGATGCTAGATGATGTGCAAGGTTTTGTCAATTATCCTTCAGTCGGACCGTTTAGTGAATTTATAATTAAAAAAATCCGCAGAATAAAATCTTTAGTTAAAGGAAAACATTTACCAAATGCTGGTGATTTATTAACATTTGTGCGTCGTATTAGTTCTACATTAACGATAGACAAGCGTATACTTTCAATAAAAATAATTCTTGAAAGAGATTTACCATCTCTTATAGAAGCAAAAGATGTGAAGTCAATGTATTATAAAACACAAGTAGTAAGGGCTTTTTTAAATGGATCTATTTACAGGACCTTAATGAATGATACAGATAAAGCAACGGTACTTATGATGTTTGATCAATTAGCCGAAACTATAAATAGTAAGACCACAAAAAGTTGTCAAAAAATCTTTAAGCTTTAAAAAGCCTGGTAATGGTGTGGATATTGAAGGAGCATAGTCATAACATAACAAAAGCTGGTTAAAGCCTTGGGGTACAAAAAAATAAAAAAATTAGGGCTATGACACCTTAAGCCTTAGTGGAAATTATGCGGGAGTAAGATGTGCATAATGCTCTATGGCTTGATGCACTTGTTTAGATATTTTTTCTAAATCTGTTTTTCGTTCTGTAAGCCTTTCATGCTTTGCTATAACAGTACCTAGTATTTCTTTTTCGTTATGAAACTCTTTAGGTAACACCCCTTGGCAATAAAGCAAGCGAAACTCAAATATAAATTGCAAAATAAAAAGATTTTGAGAACGCCCTACTACCTCTAAACTATTACCTAATAAGTGAAATAACTCTGGGCTGTCCATACCCTCTTGGCAAACTTTGTCTATAACAGATAAAAAATAAAGTGCGAGCTTTAACCTGTCGTAATCATCTCTCATGCCTTTAAACCGTTTTAAAAACCAAGCTTGTTGTAAATAATGTAATGAAGAACTTCGTGATATACGATACTCCACACCAATAAAATGCCCAGGCTCTAACACTCCCCCTGTAAACCGTTTTTTGCTCTTTAAAGCCCCCTTAGCAATAAACGAAATTAAAGCCCCACGCTCCGTTATCGCTCTCATAATTAAGTCCGACTCGCTAAACTTAATTTGCTTTAAAATAATAACTTGCTGTTTACATAACTTCATACTGTTTTTAATATAATAAATAAGCTATTTATATAAAAAACTAACTTTAAATACCAGCTTTTAATCTTTCTTTATCACTTACCTTAGATACAACCCCACCTTTTAATGTATCCCTTTTACTTAAATGTTTAATGTCATACACAAAAGGTGCACCGTTTAAGCCTGCGGTTTGCCACTCCGGACCCATACGAATGGCATCCACCGGACAAGCCTCTTCACAATAACCGCAAAACACACAACGCAAAATGTCTATCTCATAAGCAATAGGATATTTTTCTACTTCTGGGTCGTCATGCTCGCTTGCTAAAATTTTAATGCAATCCGCAGGGCAATGAGTAGCACATAACATACAAGCCGTGCACCTTAACGATCCATCTTTTTTGACAGTTAAAATATGGTTACCCTTAAACCGCGGACCATAAGAATAATGCTCTTCCGGATAGTTTAAAGTCAAAAGCTTTTTCTTGTTAAATAAATTAAAAAACATCTTTTTTAATGTAAAAAGCAAGCCCTTTATTATGGCTGGTAAATACCATACACTTCTTCCCCTAGGGCGTCTTACTCTGCTCATAATGCCCCCCTTTTTTGCGTCCAATAATTGGTTTTTGTGTACCCAGAGGGAGGTTTTTTTGTGTCACTTTTTTTGTTGATGGTGGTTTTCTGGATTCCCGCCTTCGCGGGAATGACGGCTGACGCGGGAATGATTTTAGATGCAGGAGTGGCAGTGGATGCGGGAATGATTTTAGATGCAGGAGTGACGGTGGATGCGGGAGTGGCAATGGATGCGGGAATGATTTTAGATGCAGGAGTGACGGTGGATGCGGGAATGACTGCTGACGCGGGAATGGCAGTGGATGCGGGAGTGGCAGTGGATGCAGGAGTGGCAGTGGATGCGGGAGTAACAGTGACTAAAGGTACATTATCATATTGAGTAGTAGTAGTTGATGTTCCATTTAATATATTTACTGCTTGTGTTAAACAGACAGCTTGTGGCACAAACACCCTTACAGCTGATACTTTTTGCACCTGACCTGCATAATTAATATATGATCCTGATTTTTCTAAAGAAGTTTTTAAAGGTATTTGCCAAGTCTTACTTAATGGTTGACTGGCTACTAAAGGATGCACTGTCCACCACACAACTTGCTGACAGTAAGAATCAAAGTCTAAAACTTGATTTATTAAATCAGGGTACACTTTTTGATTTTCCGGACCCACAACCCATAACATGTCAATAGATTTTTGTTTTAGATTGTTATCTAACATCTCTTTTGTGTTAATAGTGCCTGCTTTTTTATTTAACACATTTAATAAGCCCTTGGTGTTGGGGTTTTTATCTCCCCTTAGTAGTAGCCCGTCAAAATCGTTAAAACTGTTTAAGTTATTTTGCCAGTAATAAATATCACTTTTTTCTCCTACATTTTCTATAAAAAATGATATTAAACTTTCGTACTCCTCGTTTGTGTGTTGAGCTGTGAGTAACAAAGCATGGGAGCTGTGTTTTTTATACTCAGTTTTTAACATTTTTAAAGCTTTAGCAGAATGCACCTCTTGAGTAGGTGGCAGTAAGGCTGTTTTAAGCCTACCTTTTACATTAGATAACTGATAAAGCCCTCGCCCTTTGTCACACATCCACCAACTATTTACTTTATCGTTCCGCTTAGGGCGGACGCGAAACGCTCCCTCTTCATTATAATCCACATAAGTATTGCAACCTGTAGAACAACCCATGCAAATACTTTCTGCTGTTTTTAAATACCACACCCTTTGGCGAAAACGAAAGTCCTTAGAAGTTAAAGCCCCCACTGGGCATATATCTACTGTGTTCATAGCGTAATTGTTGTCTAAAGGTTTATCTTTAAAAATGCCTATTTCACTTCTATCCCCTCTGTCAAAAATACCTAACTCTTTTGTTTTGCTAACCTCATCTGTAAAACGCACACAACGAGAACATAAAATGCATCTTTCAGAATCTAAAACAATTTTAGAGCCTAAATCTACGACCTTTCTTTTTTTGACTTTTCTTTCTGCCATACCCGGGCGGTATCTGCCAAATTTCATATATTGATCTTGCAGTTCACACTCGCCCGCTTGATCGCAAATCGGACAATCCAACGGATGGTTAATCAGATGAAACTCCAAACCCCACCTAACAGCTTCTTTCACCTTGTCTGTTTGATTAGATACCACCATACCATCTGTTACCATCGTGTTACACGCAATTTGTAACTTATCTATACCTTGAATATCTACCATACATAAACGGCACACCCCCGCTACCGATAAACCCGGATGCCAGCAGTAATGTGCAATCTCCTGACCACTTTCCTTAAAAGCTGATATAATACTAGTACCTGCTGGCACTGCTACATCAATGTTGTTAATTTTACATTTTATTGTTTTTGTTGCCATAATTATTCCCTTTAATCTTGTTTTTACCTCTTACTTTTTTGTTACTTAATTGCCTCAATGTTTTATTATCCTACTCCTCCTAAAGTGCTTATCTCATAAGAGGATACTTTATTTCTAATATGATATTCAAATTCTTGTCGAAATTTAGTAACAAAACTAATGGCGGGTAAGGCTACTGCTTCTGCTAAGGCACAAATTGTGCGACCTGCCATGTTTTGAGACACTTCTGTAATAAGGTCTAAGTCCTGAATCCTGCCCCTACCTTTTAAAATATCTATCACTATTTTATCCAACCACCCCGTACCCTCTCTACAAGGTGTACACTGCCCACACGATTCATGATGATAAAAACGAGTAATAACAGATAACACCTCTACCATAGAATGAGAATCATCTATCACAATCACAGCCCCCGACCCTAACATAGAACCTAACTCACTAAGCGATTCAAAATCCATCATAGCTTTTTCGCACTCTTTTGCCTCTAACACCGGAGCTGACGAACCCCCCGGAATAACAGCCTTTAATTGCCTGCCCTTTCTTACCCCACCTGCTAATTTTATCAGTTGCATTAAAGGATAACCTAAAGGCACTTCAAAATTACCTGGCTTTTCTACACAACCACTCACACTAAAAAACTTAGTGCCTGGGGATTTGTCTGTTCCTATTGCACGAAAAGCCTTACTTTCGTCTTGTAAAATAACCACCACAGCAGCTAAAGTTTCTACATTGTTGACAATAGTGGGTTCATCTAAATAGCCCTTAACAGCTGGGAAAGGAGGTTTTAATTTTGGAAGTCCCTTTTTTCCCTCTAAAGAAGAAATCATACCTGTTTCCTCACCACAGATATATGCACCCGCCCCTACATAAATGTCCATGTCATGGGAAAAACGCGAACCTGCAATGTTTTTGCCTAAATACCCTGCATCGTAAGCCTCTTTGAGAGCTTTTTCTAAAATGCTTATGCATTGAGCATACTCTCCACGAATGTAAATGTAGGATTTGTGCGATTGAATACCCCAAGCCGATAGCAACATACCTTCTATCAGTTGATGAGGTGCTTTTTCCATAATGAGACGATCTTTGAAGGTACCAGGTTCACCCTCATCCGCATTGCACAGCAACCAACGAGGACCTATTTTCCTACCCTTAGCCACTTTAGGTAAAAACCCCCACTTAACCCCAGTGGGAAAGCCCGCTCCCCCTCGCCCCCGAAGCCCTGAGGCTCTCACAATTTGTATCACTTGCTCTGGCGTTTTGTTTTTTAATACATCCTCTAAAACCTTATACCCACCTAAAGCCTTATAGCCACTTAGTGTGTGATAGTTAGCTTGATTATAATGTTTGCTTAATAATTTATGTTCCATTGATGGTTCTACCCCTTGTTACTTGCTCTATTGCTGTTTCTGGTTTTAATGGTCCGATATAATCGCTATTGACTTGTGCCATGGGGGCTTGATCGCAAGCACCTAAACACTCTACACAAGATACACTGGCTAAGCCATCAGAACTTACTTCCCCTTTTCGAATGTTAAAGTGCTTGCGTAATTTTTGTACTATTTCACTTGCTCCGTTTAAAGCACAAGATAAATTGCAACAAACTTGAATGTGAAGCTTTCCTACCGGCTTGCGATTGTATAAAGTGTAAAAGGTGAGTGCCTCGTTAATGTAAGCCTCCGGAAGTTTCATAATTTTACTTAAAATAGGTACTGCCTCTTCCGGCACCCATCCTCCATTTTCTTTTTGCACACGATAAAGACACGGAAGCAGGGCTGACCGCTTGGTTTCGTACCGAGCCATTTCTTTTTTAACAAAAGCTACACCCTCTTTAGATAATTGAAATTGCTTTTTTTCTTTCATTGGTTTTTCTACTCAAATTATTATTTATTATATATTATTTTATTTTTTATTGTTGTTGTATCTTCCATTCTTTTTAGCGGTCATCCTGTTTAACGATCCAGCTCTCCTGCAATGACATTCATACTGCCTAAAATAGCAATCACATCTGCCACTAATGTGCCTTCTATTTGTTTGGGAAAAGACTGATAAATAGCAAAACAAGGAGGCCTTACTTTTAAACGATAAGGTTGCCCACTGCCGTCACTAATTAAATAAAAACCCAGCTCCCCATTAGCTGCCTCTGTGGCAGAGTAGGTTTCGCCCACTGGTGGTCTTAACCCTTTTGTGACTAATACAAAATGTTGCATCAGACCTTCAATATTACCGTACACATCCTTTTTTTCTGGCAGTACAATGTTTCTATCGCGAATGGTGTAATCGCCTGTGGGAATGTGGCGAGCTACTTGCTCAATAATTTTAATGGACTCTCTCATTTCCATAACCCGCACCATGTAGCGATCGTACACATCGCCTGTCGTGCCTGTGGGTATGTCAAATTGTAACTCATCGTAACCATAATAAGGATCTACTTTGCGTAAATCTAAATTCAAGCCCGTAGCTCTAAGGCATGGCCCTGTGTAGCCCCACTCAATAGCTTCTTTAATAGATATAGCACCAATGCCTTGTGTGCGGTTAATCCAAATTTTATTGTTTGATAGAAGTAACTCTAACTCATCCACACCCTTTTTCATTTCACGGCAAAATTGAAGCACATCTTTAAACCAGTTTTTAGGAGCATCTTGTGCCATACCCCCTACTCGTGTCAAAGACACTGTTAGCCTTGCTCCACAAAGTTTTTCAAATAAAGTGTAGACCTTTTCTCTATAAGTAAATAAGTGAAAGAAACCCGTTAAAGCACCTAAATCTACCGCATTAGCCCCAATGCATACAATATGATCAATAATACGGGATAGCTCGCATAAAATTACCCGCATGGCTTGAGCCTTAGGAGGTATTTCTACACCTAATAGTTTTTCCACCGTCCGACAGTAACCTACATTGTTCATCGGTGCTGAACAGTAATTCAGTCGGTCAGTATAGGGGATAACTTGGTTGTAAGGATGTGTTTCAGCCATCTTTTCAAAACAACGATGCAGGTAGCCTAATTCCACTCCCGCTCGTGCTACCTTTTCGCCATCTAATAATGCCATAATCCGTAAAGTACCATGGGTTGCTGGATGCGATGGACCAATGTTTAAAGGCACTAAATCTTTATTAGCATCGTCTATTGTACTATCTTTTGCATTATCTTTTGTATTGTCAGTCACTTCATCTTTAGAAAAATGGATAGGTAAAGCACTTGTGCAGTGCTGCCCTCTGTCAGCAGGATAGTCTTTTCGCAAAGGGTGACCTTGAAATTGGTGATGCGTTAATAGCCTCGTCATATTAGGGTGATTGTCAAATACGATACCAAACATGTCGTAAATTTCTCTTTCAAACCAGTCAGCAGTTTTCCATATTTTACGCACGGACGGTACTTTTTGACCTTCCTCTATTGAGATTTTTATCCTCACCCTTTTTGCTGTTTGAGAAGAAAATAACTCGTAACATAAGCAAAAGCGTTTTTTCCTCTTAGGGTAATCCACCCCTGCAATGTGCATTAAAAAGTCAAACCGATTGTTGTCTTTTAAATGTTGCAATAACGGTACTATAATAGAGGCTTGAGTGATAATAATATCATCTCCATAGCTTTGACAAAACTCTAAAGCCTCGTGGGTGAATTTTCCCTTAAGATTTTTTTTTAAAAATTCAAAAGATAAGCTCATAAATCCTCATTTATTTTTTATGGAGTGTTTTGTTATTCATTATAGATTGCCACAGATTTTTTAAGACTTCCACACTCCTGCTTTCCAGTTGCTTTTCCAAGGGCGGGGAGTATTGTTGGTAATCATCTTTTGCACCACCATAACACCATCTAAAACAGCCTCTGGTGTGGGAGGGCAACCCGGCACATATACATCTACAGGTACCACCTTATCAACCCCTTGTAGTACATGGTAAGCCCTATAAAACCCTCCCGTACTAGCACAAGCCCCCATGGCGATAACAAATTTAGGTTCTAACATTTGCTCATAAACCCGCAAAATAATGGGTGCCATTTTTTCGGTAATAGTGCCTGCTACAATAAGTAAGTCCGATTGCCGAGGGGAAAAACGCACCACCTCTGCTCCAAAGCGTGCTAAATCGTAGCGTGGTCCCATAACAGACATCATCTCAATACCACAACAAGCCGTGCCGTAAGGTAAAGGCCATAGAGAATTCCTCTGCCCCCAAGCAGATATTTTCTTCAGCTGTGTGGTGAGACCAAAAAAAGCCCCAAGGTCTGCTGGTTTTTGAGCTTTTGTAACAGGTGTTTTCATCTTATACCTTGTATTGCACCATAACTTAGTTTATTTTACATGTTTATTTTATAGTTATTTTATATTTATTTTAACATTGTTTTGTGTGATATTTTTAAAACTTTATGTGATTTTATTTGGAAATAGTATTTAATGATTCGAAAAAAAACCAAATCCCGTTATCGACTCAGACGGTCTAAAAACTTATCTTCTGCACCTCGTAAGCCCTCTAACAAGACATTGGTTGGGGTGGTAAAAAGGCATCCTGATGGTTTTGGCTTTGTGATTCCTCTAGATACAGAACATTCTGATGTGTATTTGCCAGAAAACTGCATGCAAGGGGTAATGAGTAACGATAAAGTAAAAATAGCCATTTTACCTCGCAAAGGGCGAAAAGATTTATTTTCAGGCTATGTGGTAGAAATTATAGAGCGAGGTTTTAAACAAGTGATTGGTTGCTATTACCCTGTATCTACTACACAAGGCTTTATTAAGGACGAAAGTTTGCAATGGGGAGAAAATCTACAGGTTCAGCTTGCAAAAGGGCAAAACATTCGTAGAGGAGAATGGGTGCAAGTGAGTGTAACCCATTGGCCAAGTACTGCCCCGGGAGCTACAAAGTCGGGGGGGTTTCGTGGGCGGATAGTGGGTGCTTTAGGGGTATTCCCCCCTGGGCTAGAAGACAATGTGAGAGTGATGCAAAAACACCATATACCAGCTGTTTTTACTTCTGCCTGCCTGAAAGAAGCTGACCAATGGTCTGACACTATACCTCAAAAAGCCTTAGAAGGGCGAAAAGATTTAAGGTCCTTGCCTTTTGTGACTATTGATGGCGAAACCGCTCAAGATTTTGACGATGCGATCTATGTAGCTCCTTTAGGTGCAAACACCCCCCCCACTCCTGCAAAACTCTCTGATGTGTTGGCATCTTCAGCGGATGTGGCGTGTTCTGAAGTTAAAAACGGTAGCACTGAAACAAAACAAGGTTGGGCACTTTATGTGGCGATTGCGGATGTTAGTTATTACACTCCTCCCGGCTCCCTTTTAGATCAATCCGCACGGTTGAGGGGTAATAGTACTTATTTTCCACATTTTGTATCTCCTATGTTGCCAGAAAGGCTTAGTAATGATTTATGCTCTCTGAAAGCTCATGTAGACCGTTTAGCTTTTGTAGCTGAAATGCATTTTGACCATAGTGGTAAGCAGGTGGCTCGGTGGTTTTACCCAGCCGTTATTAAAAGCTGGAAGCGACTTAATTACGGGCAAGCACAAGAAATTATTGATCAATCCCCCCTTCCTGCTAAAAACCCTGTAGCTTTAAATGTGGTGTTTGCCAGTCGTTTAGCCAAACTTTTATTAAAAAACAGAGAGGATAATTACTTTATTAATTTAGAGATCCCTGAGTCTGAAGTGCGTCTTAATAAATTAGGCGAACCAGTGGATATTATACAGAGTAAGCGGTTATTTTCTCACAAAATGATTGAGGAGCTTATGCTGGCAACTAATTGCTCGGTGGCAGATTTTTTGTTTCATAAAGAGATACCTGCTTTGTACCGTGTGCATGATAGACCTAAAAGAGCCTCGCTTAAGCTATTAGAATCTTTTGTAAGAGGTTTAGGTATGAAAGTAGAATTAACTCCCCCTGATTTGTATCAAAAAATGTCTGCTATTATTGAGCGTTTTTCTGAACACACTTTATCTGATGTGTTTTATGCTTTAATTTTAAAGTCTTTTTCGCAGGCTGTATACAGTGCAGATAGAAAACACCATTTTGGTTTAAACTTCCAATGTTATACGCATTTTACCTCTCCTATTCGCCGTTATAGCGATTTAATTGTGCATCGTATGCTAAAAGCTGTGTTAGCTGGTCCGAAAGGGTGCTTACCCTATAGCCGAGAAGAGCTGGAATCGATTGCCAATATCGCCAGTGCTTGCGAACAACGCTCCACAAAGGCACAGCGACATATTAAGGATATTAAAAAAGCTAGATTTTTAAAAAACTACTTGGGCAAATATATGGAAGGCTGGATTTGCACGGTGACTAAATTTGGTTTTTTTGTTCGCCTTCGTTTATATGATATCGAGGGTTTAGTGCATATTAACCGCCTGCCTGGTAAATGGGAATTTGAAGAGTCTTTGCTACAACTTAAGTCTGCAAGGTCTGGGCAAAGGTTTGAAATGGGGGATTTTGTGCAGATTCAAGTGGTTTCTTCCAATGTAGAAGCAGGGCAGATTGATTTTGATCTGAAAAAACACCAAAAAAAGTTCAGTAAAAAAGGGGAAGTTTTAAGCAAAAGTGCTAAAAATGTAAAAGTTTAAAAAAAAAATCAACTTAAAAGCTATTGTTGCCGATAATTAAAATATAATGAAAGTAGATGATCTTGTAATTAAGTTTCATGGAATGAGCAATCCCCATTCAGATAAGCTCAATAGCTGGCTGGAGTCTTTAATGCGTCATTCGCCCTCTCAATCTGCTTGCCGTATGCATGTGTTTAAAGACCCTCATGGGTATTTATGTAAGTTAACTGTGCACTCACGGGTGAAAACATTTTCGTCTCAATTTAAACATGAAGATTTAATTACCTCTGTTAAAAATGTTTTAAAAGATGTGAGAAACCAAGTGGCTAAGTGGAAAAAAAATCGCTCTTCGATGGATTTGACAGGTGTGATTTCCGTACAGGAGCTGAATTTGCATGGCTTGCGTGATGACGATGATGACGAAGATGGTAGTGGCAATCCCCCCTCTAACGACGAAAATAACGGTACCTTTAATTACAAAAAAGTAGCTTAAATCTCAAAAGTTCAAACAACTTAAGGCTCTCTTTATGATAGGTTTTAAGGTGTTGAAATAGCCTGTAAAAAAATAAGTATTTTATTCTCAAGTATTTTATTCGTAATGAGTGTAAATATCTTTTAAAGTTTGCCCGTTTTCAGGTATGGGGAAAGCCGCAGAATGCCCATCCTGATAAATAATGGCTTCATCAGATATTGTAAAATGCGTGTTGAATACTACTTTGTCTGTAGGCTTTAATGCAGGTAGTTGGTTTTGTACCCAACTCTCAGAGCTTAGGTCTTTTTCTCCATACCAGTCGGCACTAGCATAATCCACAGCAACTCCTGGTGGTGTTTTTATCGTTTTTATATATTTTAGCTTAAGGTTTTGATCTAATACTCGTACTTTTATAGATTGCATGTGAGTTTTTGTGCCGATAAACCCCTTCACACTACCACACACTATTTTACGAGGTATGCGGTCATAATCTTTTACCAGTTGTTTGAACCACCTTTTAAGCCCTGTGGTTTGCTCATAATTTTCTACAGATACGAAAAAACATGCAATATCCTCTGAAAAACAAGCAAAATGTGTAAAAATAACCAATACACTTAAACAAATACGAAAAAACATAAAACCTTCCTTTCTTTACGAATGTTACTTAAAATGTTGCCGTAAAAATGTTACCATACCAAATAACTTTTTAAAAATATAACATATTTCAGGGTGATATTTGAGTGAAAATAACTCTTAAATGGTCAAACAAAAACTATTTTTTAAGATTTTTTAGACTAAAGTCTGATTTATTATTTGAGCCACTCATTATAATAAGGTAAGGGGCAGAGTGCTTTATTAGCTGTAGTGGGTGCTGTGGTGGGTGCTGTGGTTAGGTGTGGTTTTTACTATAAGCGTCAAAAATACATTAAAAATTGCATTCTTAAACTTTATTAGTTATTCTTATATTTTATGAAAGTTATTCTTAACAAAATAGTAGTGAGCAAACTATTTAGTAAATTATTATGCCAGTTGAGATTATTTAACAAGTTAAAAGTTTATTTTTTAGTTTTTTTGTTTTCATTTTTTATGTTTTCTCCACAAGCGTTAGAGATGCTGGATTGTCACATTTACAATTCAGATACGGAGAAAAAGTGGCAAAGCGACTTACAATCAGACCCTAATAACACTAGCATTTTGCGTACCTTAGGGATGAACATTATTTGCTTAGGTAGAGTGTCAGAGGGTTTAAGCTACATTTTACAAGCTGTGGATTTAGGTGATCCTATTGCAGCCACTATTATTTCGTCTTACTATTCATCTGATAAAACCTTTAAAAACGGTTTTACTACTAATAATCTTAGCAGTTTTGATACAGCCATTTATTATTTAACCAAAGCCACTCGCCTTATTGAGCAAGATGTGCATTATCCAAAGGGGTATGATGCTCTATACGAAAGTCAAACTTATATCAGTGTAAGGATGTTTGTCAATCTTGCTAACTTATACTATATAAAATACGGCAAAAATTTAGAGGGTGTTTTTGCAACAGACACTTTAGAAACAATAAGTTATTTAGCAGATGTGAGTAAGAGATGTCTTAGTCGCTTTCCTTTACCTATTTGGGGAGAAAGGCAGGCAGATGTGTACTCTGTTACACAAACAAAGTGTCAAGCTTATTTAGATTTTACGCAAGAGGTGTTACCTTTAGAAAAAAGCCGTCTACATATTGTTAACAGATGTGAAGATGCACAAAAGTGTCCGGAGTATCCACATATTATGCAAGCTATACTGGATGCTTTTCGTAAAAATTTTGAAAAAATAAACTCCGTTTTTTTTGAATTCATGTATTAAATATTGTTGATAGTGTTATGACAAATAGTCATACCCTTATACCCCCTCATGCCCTACAACAAATACTATAGGTAGTGATAATGAAAGCGAGAATTGTTACGAAAATACTTTTGCAGGTGCATCAAAAGCAACCTCCTTTGGGGGTGGATTGGATGAAGACGGAGCATGCATGGCGTGCATCAAAATAAACACATCACCTGCAAAACTTTACGAAAATTTAGCATTTTTTTTGCATTTTCATCCATAATGGGTTACTTTTAAGAAGTACAAACTGTAAAGATAAGCATTTTTTATAAGGAGCATAGTGATGAAAAAACAAAATAACGCGACCCCGCAAGATATTTGGAACCTTCTGCACGCCATACAAGAAGATAGGCGGAAAGCTCGTGCTGAAGCCGAAGCGGAGCGGAAAAAATCTGAAGAAAAGTTTAAAAAACAACTAGAAGAATTTGTGAATTCAACTGATACGAAAATTAATCGTGTAGAAGGCAGGTGGGCTAACCAATGGGGCGATCTCACCGAAGCTTTAACCAATAAAAGTGTCGTAGATTTGTTTAAAAAATGGGGTATGAAAGTTGGTCGTACAACTATTAACTATCCCGGACGCTACAATGGTGACCGCAGAGAATTTGATATACTTGTTATCGATGGAAAAGAAATTGCTGTTTTAGAAGTAAAATCTACCCTTAATCAAAAAAAAATAGACAGGTTTTTAAACACTATGGAAAATTTTAAAAAGTACTGCCCTGAATATAAAAACTTTATAATCTATGCAGGTTTGGCATATATAAAAGGAAACGAACACCTACTTAAATACGCAGAAAGAAAAGGCTTATTTCTGATCTCCGTAGGAGGAAAAACCGCAATGCTTATCAATAAAAAACAATTTAAACCTAAACATTTTTAGCTTAATAAAAAGCTATAAAAAAAGCACTATAATTAGCATAATTTGGTAAGGTTTTAACTATGCAGTGTACGGAAGTTAATATAAAAATCCCTGCTTATAATAATTTCAAGATTTTTTTACCAGCCCCATAGAGCATATAATGCGAGGCTTTTCATCCATTTTTTTAGTTTCTTTTTTATTGACAAGGGTTTCGTTTTTATATTTTTCTTTAACAAGCTTTAAAAGTTCTGTATCTGATATTTTTCTTCTAAACATTCTTTTAAGGGTGTTTTCAGCCTCATTGGATAAAGGGTAGTGGTGAATATCATCCATTATTTGATTTTCTTCTTCATCTTTTTTCGGGATGTTATCAAGTTTTTCAAAAAGCTTTCTTCTGGGGTTTCGGCTGGTACCCAACCTGTTAGATACACTAAATGTACTCAAACTTTTATGAATACCCTCTAAACCAGACTTTACTATCTCATAATGTTGTTCAGCTCTTTTTAAGGGCTTTGTATCTGGCAGGCATTGTGCTATTTTTAAAATACTCATTTGGTCTTCTTTAATACTTTTTCCGTATTTATTGAGATAAAGCAAGTAGTTATTGACATGAGATTTTGCAAACAGCAGTACTCCTTCAGGATGTGCTGGTTTTTCTATATTTTTTGATGAATGCACAACATTTGGCATGTTTTTAATTGTTTCTTCTAAAGTATGGTCTTTTTTGATACCTTTATTCCATATTTCTAAAGCGAAAGAAGAAAGATCAATGTCATCAGCTATTTCCTTTTCTAAGGTTTCTGATTTTTCGTTATATAAATCTATTAAAATTTGCTTTTCATTCTCAAAAAATTGTTCATCTGTGCCTATGACTTCTGCATTTTCTTTAAGCCGATGTTGGATACGGCTTCTTAACTTGATTTGTCTTTCTAAACCGTCGTCAGGCATAAAAGAATAACAAAAGATTTTATCAGATTCTTGTCCAATCCTGTCAATGCGTCCTACTCTTTGAATAAGTTTAATAATAGCCCAAGGTAAGTCATAATTGATCACAGTGCTACAATCTTGAAGGTTTTGCCCTTCACTTAAAACATCTGTCGTTATTAAAATATCAATTTCAGATTCTTTAGATTTTTTTATATCAAATTCATTACTAATAGGGCTAAATCGTTTAATAATGGGTTGGATGTTATCCATACCCCCTGTTATAAGTGCTAAGTTTTTTAATCCCCGAGTTAGTAGTTGATCTTTTAAATACTCTGCTGTTTCTTTAGATTGAGTGAAAATTAAAACCTTTTTTTCTTTTCTTTGTGTTAGTAAAATTTTTAATTTTTTTAGTTTAAGGTCTTTTTCTGGGTTCCATTGTTCTGATTGCTTTAAAAGAGAAATAAATTTTTCGGTATCTTTTTTTAAATCTTCTTTTAATTTATCTGTAAAATAAGAAGCAGAAACCCACCGTAAGTTTTTACTATTTTTTTCTTTATATTTTTGGTAAGCTTCTGTTGCTTTTTTGTAGAATGAATCAAAATCGGTGAGAAACCATGCTTTTTCTTCTTTCTCTTCAGAAAAACCAGTTGTGCCTCCTTCTTTATCGTCAAAGGCATCGGCAATAACTTCCCCTCCTTTTTCACCCACCATAAGGTTTTGTTTTGTTTCAATAGCGTAAATAAAAATGCAATTTCTTAAAATATGCCTTTGCACAGATTGTAGAAAAGAAAAACCACTACTTTCAAGCCTTTTAAATAAGTTAATCCGACAAAATCCTTTTGGATGTGCACGAGACCTTTCCAAATCTTCAAAAAGATCTTTTTCTTCTTTTGAAAGTCCCGTTAAATCCTTTTTTTTATATTGACTTAAATCATATCTGGCTAAGTGCAAATTGTTTATCATATCTACAACTTCTTCTGAAAAAAGCTTTTTATATTGCGTGTCTATTTCGTATAAAATAGTTTTGGCAACCCTTTCCGGAAAAAACTTTTTCCCCTCAACAGTAGTTTCTATATAATATTTACCGTTTTTACTTTTTTTGCCATAATTATTTTTAATAAAACTTCGCGTTCTTCGCACTAAAAATTGAGCCATAAGCTGTTGCCAGTCTTCAGAATAAGACGACTCTTCAAAAGCTTTTAAAGAAGAGGCTGAACCTTCAAACTGCTGTTCTTTTAAAAACTTGTTAGGGCGTATACCTAAATCAGTATCAGCATCAATAAAAAGCCCTAATTGGCTGGATAAATCTTTGTAAGTTTTATTGTAAGGGGTGGCAGAAAGTAAAATACATTTACTATCATTTTTAGTAATATAGTCTTTAACTACTTGATACCTTTTTCCAAGGGGGTTTCTTAAATTATGACTTTCGTCTATAATAACAATATGATGTCTTTCTAACGAGGGAAGTTTTTTTTGCACTTGGCTTATAGGGATAACTCGCCCTCTAACACCCCATTTTTGAATATGCTCGTCCCACATGGTTTCTAAATTCTTAGGGCATAAAATAAGACTTTGCCAGCCACATTCTTCTTCTAAAATTTTAGCGGTGGCAATCGCCATAAGGGTTTTTCCAAGCCCTACTACATCCCCAATCAAAACCCCGTTTTTATGATAAACATAACGGGCAGCTATACGAACAGCAGCAGATTGAAAATCAAAAAGCGTACTCTTTAATTCCTTTGGTATATAAAAGTCTGTTAATCCTTTTCTGGCATCTTCTGAAAGGTGCCAAGCCATTTTCATATAAATATGCCAAGGAGGTAATAAAGCCTTACCAGCCCAACTTTCTTCAATAATTTTAATAATTTCTTGTGATATATCTAAGCTGAATTGATCTTGCCATTTATCTTCAAACCATTTGTTTAAGTTTTTACAGGATTCTTGATCTAAAACATCTATGTTAAGCTCTCCGTTTTTTTCCAAACCTGCGTAAGTGAGGTTACTGCTTCCAAGGAAGGCAATAACACCTGCAAACTCTTTTTTGTTAAAGGTTAAGTAAAGCTTTGCATGCAGAGGGTGGCGAGTAAAACATTTTACAATCACCTTTTTTTCTTTCAACTGACGAACTAAATCTCTTAAACCTTTTTCATCTTTATTAGAAGGGATACCTGTCATTAACTGATTTCTAAATTTTTTAAGTGCTTCTGATCTTAATCTTCTAGCTTTTTTATTATCAGCGTTCCAGATTTCTTTTTCATCTTGTAAAAGTTCTTTTTTAAACTGCCAATCAGGAGTGTACATTCCTAAAAGCAAGCGACATTGGTTGTTTTGTTCCCCTTTGTATTTATCAATAAAGCGTGCGATTTTTTTCCAACCACGCAGGTTAAAATAAGCTGTGCAAATATCAGCCTTGTGGGATCTGTCTAAAGCATTACTTAAACCAGATAAAAAAGAGGCTTGTGTGTTATCGTAAATTTTTGGCATGTCAGTCTTTAGATTGAGTTTTTAAAGATTCAAAATATCTATGGGTTTCTACATTAAATTTTCCGAAAGTAATTATTTCAGATCTTGGAATAATGACTTCCATATTGGTAAAAAAACTTTTAGCATAAGGATAATTAGTTGTCCATACCACTCGTTTTTGTTTATTTTCTCTGTAGCCACTTTTAAGGGGAATTATAGAAATTGTTTGAGATTCATGTTTATCTATTGGATTTTTTGTATAATTTGACAAAATACCAATATAAACTTTCCCATTTTTTAATGTTAATAATATAGCTTTTTCTTTCCATTCAAGGCATTTTGTGTAAAAATCATCATAAACAGAAGGTAATATCAATTTAGCAATCATTCCCCATTGAAATAATAATAACCAAAAAAAAGTAAAAACTACAGCTATGCCTAATACACTCAACATATTTAACAGTTGATTTTGTTTGTCATTTAATATCGTTAAATGAGTAGAAAAAAACTGTGCTATAAATTCTGCTGGAAACCAAGTAACTATAGATATAATTACAAGGGAAAACACATAAGACCAACCAGATAAGTTAATAGCCTGCCCAGGTCTTCGCCTGTTATAAATAGAGATAAAAATTACTCCGGGGATAACCCATAAAATATTATAGATTTCCAACATTTAATTATCTGATTGTGCTTTTGTATTAAAAGTGGTTTTTACCGCTTCTATTTCTTTTTTAACTGCTGGATCGTTCCATAGCTCTTCTGCTGTTCGCCGTTCAGCCACTGTTCCTTTGTCTCTAAATAACCACCAGTTGACATATCCATTATTGGTTTTTTTCTGATTTTTTTCTGGCTTTAATTTTTGATGAGTCATGTAGTGCCTCCTCCATTTTTTATGTAAGAATGCAAAATAACTTAAAAAAATTAATTTCGCACTCCTTTAGTATTGCTAACACATCTACTATTTTATAGTAAATCTGGTAAAAAACAAGCTAAAAATATAAAATTTGCACTTTTTTTTAGCTACTTGTTTTTTAAGATGCTTTTTTAGAAGAGTTATTTTTTTCAAAAGCTTCCATAGCGTAATTTTTAAGAGCTTGCAGGCGGGTTTGATTTTTACCTGTTTTAAAGGTACTTAAAATATATGTAAATTCACTTGAGGTGAGCCCATAGATGCGTGCTACTATGGCATCTATTTCGCCTTGCAATTTATAGCGTGCTTGTGGGTCTGTTACTCCACCCCTTGTAATACCTACTTCATTGGCAAGCTCGTCAAATTCTTTGCCGGTGCAGGTGAGTTTTGCTGACCTTAAAATAAGCTCTTTAAACCAAGGTTTGTTTTCTGTCAGCCTTGGGATGCAAAGAGGCATTAAGTATTTTAGATTAATGCTTGCTGAAATTTTAAGTCTTAGAAAATAATCAACCACAAAGCTATTTAAAAAGCTTTGTAGCAAAAGCATATATTTATTTATATTTTTTGGTTTAGATAAATTATTTTCTGTTTTAATATGTACTCCATAAAGGGTATTTGCAATAAAATGATTTTTTGGAATAATTGCAGAAATAAGACTTCTTTCATCTGTATTTCTAGCGATAGTTCTAATGACTAATCTATATTTTGTATAACATTTATTTTTAAACGGAACACCTTTACCTTGTTGCACTTTTGAAGACATTTTATCTATATAACGCTTAATAGCAGGTTTTTTGTTATAGTTAGATTCATATTGGTAAATATCTGAGCCTTTAAAAAGAGGTAAATCACTTTTTGAAGTTTTTGTACTTTTAAACAAATGAGAATCGTTTGTTTCATCAAATTCTCTATAAAAAATAGGATTCCACGAGTTTTTTTGTTCTCTTAGTTCAGAAAAAGTATTTTGCTTTTTAAATAAGCTTATATCTTGTGGGTTTTTAAATTCGATAATAGAAAGGTCACGAGGTGATAGTTCTTGTATTTGTTTTATAGATTGTGTCATTGTATTTTTTTCTGGAAAGTTTTCAAGCACTTGTAATTCTCTTGTCATAAACTGGCAAGGGAATAGATCTTTTGGTTTATCTTTTTTTAAATTCAAAAGTAAAAATTTAAAACTTGGATGTACCCCTTCAAAAATTCTGCCTTTACCTCTTCCCATTTGATTTTGAAAATCCACTAACCCTTCTATTTTTACCTTGTTAAATAAAAGCTTTCTTCTTAAAGCAATAGAGCCATCATCTTTATGTAAGCCACTAGGAAGCACTGCTCCTAAAACCCCTTTTTTGTTTAATAAATCAAGGTACCTTTCTGTAAATAGTCTATAACTTTCCATATCAGATGAAGCTTGTCTCTTTGTTCCATCTACATTTTTTATTTCTCCAGATTGATATTGATAAATTTTTGAAAAATAATTTCTTTGAAACAGGTAGTGTTCTTCTGTTTTTAAATAATCTTTTTCTATTTTAGGGTTTTTTAATAATTCTTGCTTTTTTCTTTTTAATACGGGTTTAGGTGTTTTCTTTTTGTCAATAGATTTATCGTATTTGTGAAAAAACTCTCTATCTTCACTTTTAATTTTTTCCCAAGGAGGATTGGTGATAATCACATCAAAACCACCTTTATTTATAATCTCGTTAAAAGCAAAATCCCAGTGGAAAGGGTTTAAACCTTTAGAATTATCTTCAGAATAAAAATCCGTAGCATAAACCTCTCTTTTTTTGCCAAGCACTTTCTTTTTACCTTTAATATCTATAATAGGAGTGTATTTTAAATTAGCTTGTGTGCATTTATCTGCTAATAACTGGTTTAAGCTTTTACTATGTTTTGCTAAAAAACTATTTGTTTTATTTTTCAATTCTTTTAGCTTATTAAAAGATAAGGGCTTGTTTTTATATTGGCTTACAAGGTTATTATACTTATTTTTTATTTCAGAATAAGATAAATTATTTTCAGTTTTAAGTAGTAAGAATTGTTTTTCAATATTTGTTTCGTTTAAAAGTCCAATAAGGGAGTTACCACACATAATGTTAAAATCCATATTAGGTAGAGGCTCTAACTCTTCTGTAGTTAAAGCAACACTTACTAAATCTAAAAATAGCCTTAGCTTACAAACCTCTGTAGCCTCTTTCATAATATCCACACCATAAAGGTTTTTTAAAATAATGTTCTTTTTTACACCATAATCAATGCTTTTATGTTGATTTTTAAAATCACTCATCCATTTATTTAAATCTTGGTTGTTTAAAGTTTCTATCTTACCGATAATAGGGCTGTAAATGTTAATTAGCTCTTTCATCGCTGAAACTAAAAAAGCCCCAGAGCCCATTGCTGGATCTAAAACCGTTAAAGTGTTGAGAATACTGTTTTCATTAGTTAAAAGTAACTTACAAAGGGTAGCATCTAAATTGTGTAACATATCCTCTATGGTTTTAAAATTATATCCCTTATTATTAACTTTATCTAATACGCATTTTTGAATGGTATTTCTACTTAAGTAACTGGTGATTTCATCTCTGGTATAATAAGCTCCTAGAGTTTTTTGTTGTAGTTCGTTAATGTACTTTTCAAAAATGTAGCCTAAAACATCAGGGCTAATCTCACTATCGGATGTGCCTTGTTTTCCCTGTAAGTGCCAGTCGTATTTACTAAACATGGTAAATGTTTCGTCAAAAGCTTTATCTTGAATTTTAATTTTGTTTTGGTATTTTTCTTCAATAGGGTGGGGGACAAACAAACCCCCATTCAAATATTTAATCTTTCCAAGTAGCTTTTGAGCTTTGTCACTTCTTTCTATAGGTTTTTTGGCAAAACCTTCAAAAAAAAGAAGTGTTAAAAACTCTCGGTAGTAGCGATCTTTCCCCCTTTGTTGGCTTTGTTTAAGTTTAGTTTTTAAATAATCAAAGTCTTTATTTATAAAGCCTTTTTTTTGCAAAAACCATATAAACATCAAGCGGTTTAAAATTAACGAGGCAAACCATTTTTTTTCCTCTTCAGTTTTTATGCCTGAAATATATTGCATAAAATTTATATGATTGCTTTTAAAATGCTCAAAAAACTTTTTTGTAACTTCTTTTGTATCAAAAGTGTTTTCTAGCCTGTGTCTTATATCTGATATTTTTGGATCACCTTCTTCTATTCCAAAATGGATACCTACAAGCTTGTTAATAAAATAATCTCCACTTTGCCCTTTAAAGTAACTACAAGTGCTGACTTGGTTTTTTTTAGAAAGGTAGGATAGGGAAAAGAAGTTTTTATCGTCAGAAAACAAAGTAATATATTGATGGTATTGTTTTTTTATAGTTTTATAAAATTTCAGATTGTTTTCATATTCTTTTAAATGTTTTGAATTAAATTTTAAAACAGGTACTTTATTTATTTCTGCTATTTTAGAATAAGAAACAGCCCTTCCATTAATGGGGATGATGTTAGATGTTGAATCTTGTGGATGTTCCCACCCTAAACTTTCAACAAACATTTTATTAAATTGGAAAGTCTTAATATATTTTCTTAGATTTTCAATATTCATTTGATGATGATTCTCTTGATGATGATGCTCTTTTGTGGAATTTTTACTATTTTCCCATTGGTTTTTGATAGCTAACATAATGCATTTACGATCGGGTGAATAAAACTGAAATTTAAATTTTTTTTGATTTTTTGTTTTTAGATGTTTAAAGTTGGTCTAGAGTAAGAACTTAGAGTTTTAAAATCAAGCCAAAAGACTAGCTATTGTGTTTTCATTATAATAGAAAAACTAATTTAGCTCTTTTTTGTCCTATTACGGCAAAAGATAAATTTTACCCATTTAGTGTTATTTTGGAAGGAAATAAAATTAAATGTCTGGAAATTATTTAAGATAAAGCTACAGCAATCCGACATGGGTTATATAAGTTATTGATCTTTTAATTTAGAGAGGTTGTTATGAAACAGATTATTATCTTATTAGTAGTAAGTTTCTTAATAATACAAGCAGAAAGTTTTGCAAAACCTTCTGTTAGTAAAATCAGCACTAATACTAATATAAATAATTTACGCAAGATGGGTGCTGTGGTGGCTTTTAATAGGAGACCAGATGGAAGTTATTGCCAGGTGGATGTCAGGGGTAATACTAAGCTTACACCTTCTTTTGTAAAACCATCAGGAGGATATAGTCCATTACCAAAAAATAATATATCTGTTTGTAGCTTTCAAGAAAGAAAGATTCTTCAAAAAACAACTAAAAAATTTAACATCCAGGGGGCAAGGGTACAAAAAACTAGTGCGGGAGCTTTATTGGGTTCTTTAGCAAAGTCCGCTGGAGTGGGATGTGTTTTTGGTATGGGGATTGCTTGGCTTTTTGGTAATAATTCTAATGAACAAAAAACAGAGGCTACAGCACTTTGTGTGGAATGTTCTACGGATAAAGCAGGGGAGGATACAGATTTAAAAAAAGAATTAGCACTATTAGGTGGTAATATCGTTGGTGGGACTGTTATAGCAGGAGCAACATCCGTCACACCAATAGATAAAACATTACCTGCTCTAAATAAAAATGGTATTTTAGCATTAAAACAGTTTATTAAATCGGTAGCCAAACCTCCCTCTGCAGTATTAGGTGGAGGAATATCAGGGGCTATCCTGTGCGGAGATGGCACGACTTATTTACTTAAGAGTAATCCAAAAACTAACCTCTAATAAGTTAAAAATACTGTAGCATACCAATCTTATATGTTATGCCAGAATGTACATTTATGAAAAAGTGTACATAAAAATGTACATTTTTTGGACATATTTTTGTCCAAAAGTGGGCTTTTTTATTATCAGGGTTGTTTTTATAGCTGTTTTTGCCTCAAACAGTAAATAAAAAGCCCCTTTTTAAGGGTGGACTTTATTTTGCATGTAGTTTAGTAGATGAAATTTTTTAAAATACAACATGGGGTAACATTATGAAAAACAAAACTAAAAACAAAGCTCAAGCTCAAACACAAGCACCAAAGCACAAGCAACAGCAGAGCAGAAAAAGCAAAGCTTTTTTGCACGATATTTTCTTTAAAGAAATCTATACTCAAGCTCAGCACTGCCTAGACCTTTTCCGCTTAATATTCACACCGCAAGAAATGGCTCTTTTTAACTGGAACACCCTTAAATCAGAAGTTACAACTTTTATAGATCAAGATTCAAAAGAAAAGCGTACGGATTTGTTGCTTTCTGCAAGGCTAAAAGAGGCTCAAAATAAAACAGTGGGAATGCTTTTTTTAGTAGAGCATAAAAGCTCACAAGCACCTAATATTCATCAACAGTTACTGGAGTACCAAACATCTATTTACAAGAAAACAAAACTACCTATTATCCCTATTGTGATCTACCATGGCAGGCAAAAGCAGTGGAACAAGCCTTTAGCCTTTCAAGATAGCTTAAAAAGCTTTGAAGGTGCTTTAAGACAAGCATTCGGTAAAAATGTGCTGAATTTTAGTTATAGATTGCTTAACATAAGCAAGCTTAATATTAGGGATAAGAAGATAGAGAGCTTGCTTTCTCGCCCAGTGTTGTTTATACTGCAAAATATATGGAGGTTAGAGTATAGCACGATAAGGGATTTATTTAAGTTAAGCAAGGTTATAAGTATAGGTAAAAGAAGGCAGTTAATAGATAAGGTTGCAGATTATATAGACAGATATGACCCGAACTTTAGTTGGAATGTAGTACGAAATATAGAGGCTAAAACAATAACAAATAAGGAGGAAAGAGTTATGGCACCATTACAATATTCATTAGATGAGGCTATGGCAAAAGGTGTAAAGAAGGGTATTTTATTAGGTAAGATAGAAGGCAAGGAAGAAGGCAAGGAAGAAGAAAGACGACAAGTGATTGCAAATATGTTTCAAGAAAATGCAGATATTCCGTTTATTGCGAAAGTGACTGGGGTTTCAGAGGCGAAAATCAAAAAGCTACAAAAACAGCATTCATAATTTAGTAAGGTTTTAACTATGCAGTGTACGGAAGTTAATATAAAAATCCCTTTCACAGTGGATTTTGATAAAATTAAGCAATATTGTAAGACACAATATCCTGATAGCTCTATTTTGCGGTTTACAACTACTTCCTTTAATAAAAAGTATTTTGATGCTCATCTTTTAATGAGTACAACTTACCCTCAAAAAGAGCAGTCTGTATTTTCTTTTAATAAAAGAGAGTTTCATAATCAGAACCAATTTAATGCTTGTTTTTTAATCCCTACCGGTATTGGCTGTGAGATAGGAGGGCATGCAGGAGATGGTACAGCTGTTTTAAGAATGTTAGCTTCTATTTGCGATACCGTAGTAACCCATCCTAATGTGGTTAATGCTTCAGATATTAATGAAATACCACATAATAGCTTTTATGTAGAAGGTAGCCATTTAACTCAGTTTTTAATGGGGACTGTGGGGTTGAGTGCAGTTAAACAAAATAGAATTTTAACTGTTATAGCTAGTGATGATGAAAATAATAAAAAATTTGAAAAAGCTGCTATTAATTCTGTTAATGGTGCTAGAGCAGTATTAGGTATAACAGCTGATATCGTTGTATTAGACCCATCTATATATATGGAAGGTTGTATCGTAAAAGATAAAGCTATTGGTCAAGTAACTAACTTAGATTATATGTATAAAGTATTATCTGATAAAAGATCATCTTATGATGCTGTAGCCATAACTTCTAAAATTAATATTAATCAAGAGTTGCATAAAAGATATAGTCAATCGAGGGGTGAAATTACTAATCCATGGGGAGCAGCAGAAGCGATACTTACTCATTTTATTTCTTCAGAATTTATGGTGCCTTCAGCTCATGCCCCTATGTTAGAAAATAACGAAATAGCTGAAATGGATTTAGGTGTGGTAGATTCTAGAATAGCTCCAGAGGTAGTGTCTACTACTTTTTTTTATTGTGTTTTAAAAGGGTTACATAAAGCTCCAAAAATTATTAATAATAAAACACTATTTAATCATCCTAATATTATGTCAGTTAAAGATATTTCAGTTTTAATTATTCCAGATGGCACTTTAGGATTACCTGTTTTAGCAGCTCTGCATCAAGGTATAAAGGTGATTGCTGTAAACAATAAAAACTCTATGAAAAATAATTTATCAGAACTACCTTGGGGAAAAGAACAATTTTACCAATGTAAAAATTATTTGGAAGTAGCAGGATTATTAAACTGTTTTAAAACTGGTATCAATATAGAATCTGTACAAAGACCATTTAAAACTTTAATGCTGGAAAAATATAAAAATAATGATAAATTAGTTAATAATCAAGACACTGTTATTAAAAAACATTTGCATCCTTCTATTTAGTGTTTTCTAATAGGTCACTATGTATTTCTTTGTCATAGGCACAAAAATTGGTGATTTTGTTTCTTGGGATAAGTATCCCTGAAGATTCTTCGTCAATAGTGTATTTTTTAACCCATTGGATTTCTTCTATATAATGGTACCCTGATAGTAGAGGTAGAATACGTATTACCTGAGAATCTATAGAAGCGGTTGTGACATAAGGAAACTCTACAAGAATACCTAAAAAAACTATTGATTGAATATTTATATTTTTTTGTGAATCACATAATTTTTTAATGTATATAGACTCATTCACAGTCACCAGCACAGCTTCACCTTCATAATCTATACAGTTTTTAATAAACTTATCTCTTATTTCTAATGGGAAGAAGAAGTAAATAATACTCCAAAAATTAGAAGGTATAAAAAAATTAGCTTGCTCTTCTATTTTATCAATAAAAGGCATAAATATTTTTTTTATTATGAAAGGAATTACAAAAGCTATTAAAGAAGATATACTAATTACTTTAAAAGAATTTGTAGGCTCTTCTAAAAACCAAGCTAAAGGCAGTACTGTAATAAATCCTATTACAACAATAAAAAAAACATAACGCCAGCCGGATAGGTCTCCTGTTTCCACAGATCGTAATCTGCTATAAGAAAACTCAAAACATACACCGGGTAGTACCCATAACAAAGATTCTAAATTAAGCATGCATTAATCACTATTGTTTTTTAGTTTAAGTTTATTTACTTTTGCAATAAGCTTTTGGTTAGTGTTTTTAGCTAAAATTTCAGCTGGTGTGTTAAAGTCATCGTTAACTGTACCTTTAATAAAGTTTTTGTAGAACCAGCTTTCAGCTGATTCTCTGTAGACTTTTGATTTTTTTCTTGTAGAATCTTCAATCATTTTTCTTATCTTCTTCTTTTTCTTTTTCTTTTTCTTTTTCTTCTTCTTCTTCTTTTATATTTTTTAGGGTTTTTATTATATCTGTAATAAGTTTTAGTAAATCTATTTTAGTAGTTTGATTAGTGTCTTTCTTTGTTACTTCTTTTGATATATCTATTTTAGTAGTTTGATTAGTGTCTTTCTCTGTTACTTCTTTTAATATATCTGTTTTAGTAGTTTGATTAGTGTCTTTCTCTGTTACTTCTTTTAATATATCTGTTATTAGCTTATGTTCTAATTCCTTATCATCTAGATATAATGTAATTAACCGTTTTTGTTCTGAACCTCTAAACATAGGAATAGATAAAATAAGAAACACTATTATAGTAATTAAAAAAGCTATTAACCATAAGTAAGCATCTGATGTAGAATCACCCTTAAAAGAAAACTTTAATGTGTGATCCAATCCTTTTTGAATATGTTGAAAATCAGATGAAACATGACATAGATTATCGGCGTACGTAGAACCTGTTACTTTATGTTTTTTATGGTCTTTTGCTTTTTTACATTGCTCTTTATTAGAATTAACCGGTCCTTTGCTAGGAGTATTTAGTGAGCTATGACAATGAGTGCATTGTCTTTGTTTAATTTCATGATGTACTAAGCACTTTGTAAGGCAGATTAAGCCTACAACAACTATTACGACTATAACAATATAGATCCATCCACAATCACATATTTTGTTTGTAATATGAGGACGCAATTCCTCATAATCAAAATGTGTTTTATTGTTATTATTACCCATAATTTTTCTACATTTCAAACAATTAAATATCTTTTTTATAAAAATTTTCATACCTATAGTAAAATATTATAAAGTTAGATCATTATATGTCAATATATTTTTAGACTTATCTAAAAAAGTTTTTATACTATGTGGCATTATTACTACTTTTGGTATTTGTAAGCCATTAAATTTATGTGCTTTTACTATAGAATAAGCTCCAACATTTTTAAAAATTACTTGACTGCCTATTTGTAATGGTTTTCTAAAAGCATACTCTCCAAATATATCTCCAGCTAAACAAGAAGCACCAGCTAAAATAAAAGAGTATTTTTTGTTATTTTTTTCACTGTTTAAAATATCAGGCTTTATATTGTATTCAAATACCTCTGGTAAGTGGTTAGTGCTAGTATCTAATACAGCAATGGATTTATTTTGCCGTGTAAAAATATCTGTTACTGAAGATATTAAATAACCTGAAGAATTAACTAAATCAAACCCTGGCTCTATAATGAGTTTATTGTTATAGGCTTTATTGAGTTTTTGTAGTTGAGTAAAATTATCTTTTGAATATAAATAGCCACCTCCTATATTGATATACGGTAATTTACAAATATAATCTCCTAAAAAATATTTAATTTTTTCTAAAACTTTAGTAATATTATTTATATTTTTTGATTGGCATGCATTATGAAAATGGATACCTTTTATACGATGCTCTTTGTTTTGTAATAAGTATTGTTTTAAATCTTTAAGAGGAATACCTAATTTAGAGTAGGGTCTACATGGGTCGTACCTCTTATCTTTTATAAAAGATATTTCTGGGTTCACTCTTAAAAAAATGTTTATATGATGAGCTACAAGATGTTTTAACCGCTCTATTTGTTCTAAAGAGTTAAAGGTAATACTATTGGCAAAATGGTTGATGAGATTAATTTCAGTTTCTCTAATAAGTGGCGATACAAAATGGATAGGTCGAGAGGTTTCTGCCTTAGTATTTTCTAATTCTGTAATGGAACTTACACTAAAGCCATCTACTAGAGGATGTAATAATGTAGCTAATCCTTTAAAAAGGCTGGCTTTTACACTGTAGTAAAGTTTAAACTTTCGATGGCTATATTGTTTCGCCCTTTGAGATAATTTATTGCTATCAAAATAAAATAATGGAGATTGTGTTGCAATATTGGATAATCTACCGCTGATATTATTTTTGCGGTTCATTATCCATCCACTTTTGGCTAACTCTATTAAGAAAAACTAATATGTTAAATATTTCTTAATAGCTGTCGTCTACTGTGGAACTGCCAATGGGAATAGAAGGTGTTACCCCTCCATCTGTACCATCATTACTAATAGCATTGCTACTGATGTTGTTGCTGTTTCTCATATTGCTTATGTGTGGATTGCTCTGAGGTGTCGTACTAGGTCCTATAGGTGCTTTAGTAGATGTAGTAGGATACATAGTGTGAGCTGTTGCAGGAGTGGGTGTGGTGGTTTTCGCCTTTTCCATAAATTCCGCTAAAGGTAATGACCAAATAATCTCCGACCGACGAGAAATCTTCATCCTCTTATATACATTCGTTAAATGAAACTTCACCGTCTTTTCCGCTACACATAAACGATTAGCTACTTGCTTGTTCGTTAAACCCTGCACCACTAAAATAACAACCTCCGACTCTCGTTTAGAAAGCCCCCTCTGTTGTAAATACGCTTTTATGCAGTTAATACCCTCTGATGATGAAAATAATACATCTTTTTCATTATTAATAAGCATCCTTGCCTCCCTTTGTTCTAGCCTACCGGCTTTAATAGTTTAAACCTAAAGTTTTAGTTAAGTTTTAGTTTAACCTCAATCCTGCCACTTTTAAAAAGCGTCATTAACCATAAGTCTATACAAACATATTCCCATATCGCAAGCTTAAAAAAATAAAACTAGACCTTGAAATAATACATCGTGTTATATGTATTTATTTTTATATGCAGATATGTAATTTTTCTTAAATTAGCTTCTTGAGAGGCGAATTCCGCAAGCAATACCTTAAATTTGTAAGATTTAAGAACCTATTTACATGGCAAGAATCTATTTTGCAGGCAGTCAAAAACCAAGACTAAAGAATAGGTTTTTTTAAAAACTTAATTTGTTGTGCTATGTGTTGTGTGAGGTGTGGGGAACACCTGATCTTCTGGAATATCAAAAGAAGAAGTTTCATTGTTAGTTGCATCGTTAGTTTCATCGTTAGTTGCGTTGTTTATCTCAATGTTAGCTTCATCGTTAGTTTCATCGTTAGCTTCACCGTTAGTTTCATCAATGATTTCGTCGTCATCGTCGTTTAATGCTTCATCTGAATCGTCGTTTAATGCTTCATCTGATTTTTCATCAGAGGGAGTGTCCCATTGATCTGTTTGATCTGCTTTATCTTTTTTATTTGTGGTGTCGTTAGATATGGATGATTTATGAGTGTTGTTTTTGTTAGCATGAGTCATACTCTTAGTAGTGCTTTCATAAGGATCTTTGTCGCCAATAAAACGGTGAATAAAATCCATTCTCTCATTTAATTTAGATTTTAGTATAGCTTGATGTTCATCTGCTGAACGGATAATTTGTGGTGTAATAAATACAATAAGGTTGGATTTTTTTCTATGAGTTTCAGAGTTTTTAAATAACCACCCCACAAAAGGTAAATCACCTAAAATAGGTATTTTGGATTCATTATTAGTATTTGATTCTTTAACCAAACCGCCTAAAACTGCTGTTTCTTTATCTTTTAAGGCGATGTTTGTTTTTATTGTACGCTTTTTAATAGATACTGCGGCATTTTGCACTTGTTTAGGTACATTAGCCCCTTTTATAATACTATCTATTTTTTGCTCAATTTGCAGTCGCACAGAACTGACATCTGGATTAATATGAGGTGTAATTTTTAAAGCTGTTTCTACATCTTTGTAATTAATGTTAGTACCTGTTTGGTTGCTATTGTTATTGTTGGTTAATAAAGTGCCAACAACTGGTATGTTTTCGTTAATAGTGACAATGGCTTCTTGATGATCTAAAGCCATAACCTGTGGTGTAGATAAAATATTAGCCCCCACATTTTTTTGTAAAAATTGCACAAAAGAGGATAAAGTGGGAATAGGTATAGCATTAGTTTTAGAATTTGTATCAGATTTGTTATCAGTTTCCGATGTTGTGTTAGGTGACTGTGACATTCCTAAATAAAACGGATCAATTTCAGTAATACCTTCTACACTCCTTCTATTCTGAAGACTTTTAGGTAAAATCAAAGATAATGGAAATGTTAAAGTAGCCCCTGCAAAAGATGTTAAATCTTGTAGACTATTTAACCCATACCCCATACGAGATGCCCCTTTGCCGTCTTTTGGAAACCAGTAATTAGCAATTTTCCAATCTCTGTTCTTATCTGTATTAAGCTCCATAATAATCGTTTTAATAAAAACCTGATTGCGTGAAATATCTACCTTGTTTAAAATACCTAAAATAGTTTCGTAATTATATTTGTTAGATACAATCAATAAACTGTTGGTGTTTTCTTCTGCAATAATGCGTACATCTTTAAAAGCTCTGGCTGTGTCTACAGAATGTAATGACCCCATCCTAGATCGTCCAAAACGCCCAGAAGAATACTTAGATTGAAGCAAGCCAATTTTACTGGGTCTTCTGCTTTTTGACGATGCAGTGCTGGAGTTTCCTATCACCTCATTTAAAGTACTGGCTAAATCTTTAGCTGTACCATGTTTTACTTTATACACAAAAATACCACCTGCTAAAGCAGGGTCTTTATAATAGTCTAATTCGCTGACTAAATTTTCTACTTTTTTAATACCTAGTGTGTTCCCCATAACAATAATAGAGTTGGTTCTATCATCATGAAATAATGATTGAATATTAATACCACTTTTTTGCACTTTAAAAGATCTACTTTTAGACCTTCGGTAAGAAGAATAAGAAGAAGAATACTGATTAGCTCCCGACAGTAAGTTAGAAATAATTTGCGATAAAGCATCTGCTTGTGCATGTTTTATAGGTATGACTTTAAATTGTGTTTCTTTATTAGGCACATCTAAAGTGGTAATAATTTTTCTAAACTTTTGAATGTTTAAACCATAATCGGAAATAATAACCATATTGGAGGGTTCGTAAAAAATCATAGATTGCACAGCTTTAGAATCAATAAAAGGTTTGATTTTTCTTTCTAAAGATTCCGCTGTAATGTGCTTTAATTTAATGATATGTGTTAAAAATTGGTCTGTTTTTAAAGCTTTCTTTCTAGTGTTGACTTCAATGTTGCTTTTTAACGCTTTTTCTTTAGATACTACTTTTACAAAAGATCCACTAGGTATCACTGTTAAATTGTGTACAGATAAAGCTGATAAAAAAGCTTGATACGCCTCGGCGACTGTAATAGGAGAATGTGAAATAATGCTGATTTTTTTGTTGGCAATCGATGGGTCCATAATGATATTAATGTTAAGGTCCGTATTCATTGTGTTAATAACATCTTTTAAATCAGCATTAGGGAATACAAAGCTTTCAATAACTTCTGGATAGTTTTGCGGTGTGATGTTTTCAGCCCTTGCCTCAAATATACGCTTACCTGTGTGCTTGCCAATAAATGGTTTAGCATTGTTTGCCTGCTTATTGTGACGAATAATAGGTTTAGCCCTTGGCACAGATTGTGTGTTGGTGGTGTTGCTAGTAGTATTTTGTTTTTGAGTACTGGCAGGCTGGCGTGTGCCATCTTGCTGACTACAAGAAGATACACTACAAGAAGAAAAACCTGTTATGACAACAAATAATAAAAACCCATAAATAATAAGCATCCTTGCTGAAAAACCCATAAAATGAAACTCCTTATTTTTTCCTTATTTTTTTCCTTGGTTTTAAACCTTTATCTTTTACCTTACTTTATTTAAACCGAATTCCTGAAGTATCTTCAATGCCTGAATCCTCATTCACCATCCAGGTAAAAGGTACTTCTTGCCCTCCTCTTTGAATAGTCATTTTCAAAGAAGAAGTGTTTTTTAACCGATGAAACATCTCTGCTGCTTGTAATTCTGATCGCACGGGTTCTCCTTCTACTGATTTTATAACATCAGATACCTGAAACCCTAGTTTTTCATAAGGACTGCCCGGGTCAATATGCTGAAACCGATACCCCACCATTCGCCCATGTTCCCAATGAGGCACTACACGAGCTTGTTGCAATACTTTGGAAAGTGAGCGTAAATGACGATTGATAAAAGACCTGTCAATCCGCTTTTGAGATAAAGACTTTTGTCCTGTTAAAGCGTTTTGTGTATTTTGAAATTTGTTTCGAAATTGCAAATTCGCACTAGGTAGATCTGCAACCTCTACATATTCTTGAGTATTGTTGGTTAAATTAATAAAATACACTCTTTTACCAGTAATATGTGTGATACGAGCTAAAGCTTCTATTTTGTCATCTGTTTGGTATGTTTGAGAATTCTTTTGGCTTTTCACAGTGATATTGGCTCTAGAGAGAATAGGATTTTGATAAACAATCGTGCCATTTAAGACTAAAGGTAACAAAGAGCGTACAGGTTCATTATTCTTTGGTTTTTGGCTGTTTTGAGATGCCATAGATGGCGGAATAGCCCCATTGTGAAACACATTAAAATCCCATATCGGCACATATTCTGTAAGTGTAGCATCAGTAACTCTACCAATGGGTGCAAAATTTTGCCTAGTTTGTGCGGATAAAAAGTAAGGGTAACTGGCGAGTACCAGTAAATCAGCCATTGCATAAGCACATAATACAATGAATATCCAGTGCTTGTTTTGAGATAATAGTTGCACCATGGTGGTTTTTCCACGAGTGATCACATGACTGATATTTGGTGAGAAAGAAATTTTCATCGTGTAAAAAGTTTATCAAGATAAAAATATTTTAACAACATCGCTTACCGGATAGTGTGATTTTGATACAGGGTGGCAAAAAAACACACCATAATAACGCCCTGTATGGCATAACCCTAGACCATTGTATGTATGAAAATATGTAAAAATGTATGAAATATTTTCACTACTTGCAAAAATAATAATGCAAAATATGTATAAATAATCAATATACCTTAAGTAGCAAAGACGAAAATGCATAAAAATATGTAAAAAAGATACGGAAGCCTTTTTTTGCTGTTATAAATACTATTTTTATGTTTTATTGATAAACTAGTTTGAAAAAGCTAAAATTTTAAGGTTTAGATAGATTTTTAAGAGAAAGTATAAAAATTTTAAAAATATAACAATTTTAAAGAAAAGTTTAAACAAAGCGAGAACAACGAGAACAACAAAATGAGAACAACAATAACAAAAGGAGTAAAAAAGGTGAGTAGATTAACCCAACGCAGGCAAAACAATCACCATACGATAAGCAGGGTGATTAAAAAAAAGTCACACAACATTCATAGTGGTAGTAAAAAAGCTCATCAGGCGGTGTTTTTTAGTAACCAACTATGCAACAAAAATAACTTATCACACTATATCCGCATCCCTGAAGTTATGACCACTATGAACAAAGCTCGTTATATTTTAAAAAACAAAGGTTTTGCTTTGCCTGTTTGGCTATGGGGTTTAGTAGAAAAAGGGGATAAATGGGATTCCACTTATGAGAGTGTTTTAATGTCGTTTTTGATTAATGTGGCTCTATACGATAGATTGATACGTTTATCGTCTATTCGCCCCCAATTTTTAATTGGTTCTTCTTTAGCTTTGGATGTGTGTGCGAAGTTCAGAACATTTGAAAGTAGCCTTGTGGATATTATGTGTCATCGAGAAATAGAACAAAACACCGTACGAGTGTATAAAAGAAAGCCTTATGATTCACCGTACTTTTTGCTACAATATTTTTCTCACACTGGGGCTGGAGCTTTAAAAGATTTAAAAAAGCATCGTATTACTAGGTGTGTGTCTGTGTTACCTATCTCTGCGGTAGATAAAAAACGTTTATCGGCATCTAGTTTAAAAGCAGAATCAATGATTGAAAGAGATTCGCTACTTTCTTGGTTGTGGGAGATTTTAAGTAAAAATTCCATAAGAAAGTCCAATGTTTGTTATCATTAACCCTTTTACGGAAGAGCGGTTTGCAACATTTTCTGCACTGTCTGAAACAGAGTTAGAAAAAAGTGTGTCTTCTGCGACCCAAGCACAAAACCTGTGGTCCATCAGTAAGAAAAAAATAAGCCAACTTACTCAATTTGCCAAGGTGTTGCAAAATAATCAAGATTCTCTAGCTTGTTTAGTAACAAAAGCAATGGGTAAGCCTCAACGCCAAGCTCAAGCGGAAGTGAAAAAAAGTGTGCAATTATGTCAGTACATGATTAAGTATGCCGAACAATTTTTAGCTCCTCAAACAAACTTACCCTCTGCTCCAGCCCTTTCTTATATATGTTTTCAACCCTTAGGTGTGATATTGGGTATTATGCCGTGGAATTTTCCTGTGTGGCAGGTGTGTCGTTTTGCTTTTCCGGCTTTATTAAGTGGCAATACAGTCTTGGTAAAACATGCACCCAATGTGATGTCTATAGCGGTAGAGTTAGAAAAACTATTTCTGCAAGCAGGTTTTCCGTCTGGTGTGTATAGCAACATTCGTATTTCTGAAGAACAAACACAAAAATTAATTCAAGATTTTCGCATCCGGGGTGTGTCTTTAACCGGCAGTGTGAAAGCGGGTAGAGCTGTAGCCAGCACAGCTGGTCAGTATTTAAAAAAAACTGTTTTAGAATTAGGTGGTAGCGATGCATATTTAATTTTAGATTTAGTGGACTTACCCCATGCTGTTAAAGAATGTGTAGGCTCTCGTATGGTCAATAATGGGCAAAGCTGTATTGCTGCAAAACGTTTTATTGTTACTCAAAAAAATGCTGATGATTTTATTGATCAAGTAATAACTGCAATGAAGGCTTTTGCCATGGGAGATCCTAGTATAGATTCTACCACTTTAGGACCACTGGCTCGTAAAGATTTACGAGATAGGCTTCATACTCAAGTGCAAATGTTAAAACAAAAAGGGGCTTCTTTATTACTAGGAGGGCAAGTGCCAGATAGAAAAGGATATTTTTATCCACCTACTGTGTTAGTCAGTCGCAAAGGTGATTGTGTGAAAACAGATGAAGAACTTTTTGGACCTGTAGCTCATATCATCGTTGTTGATAGTGAAGAAGAAGGTATTAAAGTGGCTAATAGCTCTAGCTATGGCTTAGGCTCTGCTGTGTTCGGCACAGATGTTGAAAAAGCGCAATATATTGCCCGCGACCTTTTACAAGCAGGAGCAGGTGTCGTCAATTGTGCTTTACACTCGCACCCTGCCTTGCCCTTTGGTGGCATTAAAGATTCTGGCTATGGAAGGGAACTATCCTCTTGGGGGTTTTACGAGTTTGTGAATATTAAAACCATACAGACTTAAACATTGTACTTGCTTTGGTAAATATATTGTGCTTTTAATTTGTTGTTACTTTTTTAATATCAAAAGTAAGGTTATGTTATGAAGTGGTTCACAACAGGTCTGCGGACATTACGGCAACAACCTGCAGAAGCCGTTTTACCCGGTCAGTCTTTTTTAATCCGAGGGGGTTATTTAAAAAAGCTATCGGCGGGGATTTTTACCTACAATCCTTTGTTACTTCGATCTATTAAAAAGTTTGAGAACATTGTACGCAATGAATTAAATAAAATCCCTTGTGCAGAAATCTTGATGCCTATGGTGCAACCTAAAAATATATGGGTGCAAAGTGGTAGGTGGGCATTGTATAAAGACTTATTGCAAAAAATGACCAGTCGTACAGGGCAGTCTTTTTGTTTAGGTCCCACGCACGAAGAAGTCATAGCACAATATGTCAAACACGATATACAAAGCTATAAAGATTTACCTTTGTATTTCTATCAAATTCAAACGAAATTTAGAGATGAAATTCGTCCTCGCTTTGGCTTAATGCGAGCTAAAGAATTTATTATGAAAGATGCTTATAGTTTTGATAGAACAATAGAAGAGGCAAAACAAAGCTATCAAAAGATGCGAGTGGCTTATAAGGCTATTTTTTCTAGCCTTGGTGTACCTTTTTATATCGTTAATGCAGATAGTGGTGAGATAGGAGGTAGTCAATCGGAGGAGTTTCATATCCCTGCAGAACATGGGGAGGAGGAACTATTAGTCACTAGCTCTCAAGCTGTCAGTAAAAATATGAACCCTCATATATCAGCAGGAGCTAAAGATTCTAAGGGTGAAAGCTTTCAACCTTGTAAAGGGATTGAAGTAGGGCATATTTTTTATTTAGGAGACAAGTATTCTAGCATTTTTGATATTTGTTATAAGGATAAAGGTGGCACATCACACCCTGTGTACATGGGTTGTTATGGTGTGGGCATTACACGCACAGTGCAAGCGGTGATAGAACATAGCCGAGACGCTTGTGGTGTGATATGGCCCTTGTCCATAGCTCCTTTTACGGTGCATATTTGTATATTGGATGTTTATAATAAAGAATTACTAAAAACAGGTAATAATATCTACCAAATGTTATGGAAACAAGGAGTGGATGTGTTTTTGGATGATAGAGTAGAACAGCCAGGTGTAAAATTTAAAGACGCCGATCTCTTAGGTTTGCCTTTAAGAATTGATATAGGGGCAAGAGATATCATGTCGTCACAGGTGGGTTTGGTGGTACGAGCTACCCGTAAAAAAGAAAAAGTAAATGTATCAGATGTGGTGCAAAAAGTTTTATATCTATTGCAACAAAAACATCTGTTTAAAAAGAAATAGCAGGGAATATTGTTATGTCAAACAAGAGCTTACCACTTTATGTTGCATTGGATGTAGATTCTGAAGAAAAAGCCCTTTATTTAGCTCGTCAAGTATCAGCGTATGTAGAGGGGTTTAAAGTGGGTCCCAGGTTATTTTTTAAAACAGATAAATCATTTTTATTAAAATTAAAAACTTATGGAAAGGTTTTTTTGGATTTTAAGTTTTTTGACATTCCTTCTGCTATGGAAGGAGCAGTTATGTCTGCCTTTAACATAGGGGCTGATATGGTGACAGTACATGCGAGTGCAGGCTTAAAGGCTTTAAAAAACTTAGCCGTATTAGAGAAAAAAATAAATGCTTCACGCAACACATCTTTTCGTATTTTAGCTGTGACAGTACTTACTAGTTTTTCGCAAAAGTCACTTCCTTATTTTGCAAAACCTTTTTCCATACTGTCGCAGGTAGAAAGTTTATCTGATTTAGTGATAAAAAGTGGTTTAAGGGGAATGGTGTGTTCAGGTGCAGAGGTGGCTTCTATAAAAAAGAGGCATCCAGAGGCGTATTTATTAGTGCCGGGGGTGCGTTTTCAAACAGGGGAGTCGAATGATCAAAAAAGAGTGTTCACACCCAAAGATGTTTTAAAAAATGGGGCTTGTGCTTTTGTAATGGGGCGTCCTATTTATCAAGCCCATAATCCTGTAGATGTTTGTAAAAAATTATTGCTTTATAAAAGGAGCTACCATGAATAAAACACGTACAACAAGCAGAACAACAAATAAAACAAGTACAGATAATCCAGCAGATACAGCAAATAAAGATTTAACCCCTTTATCAGCTATTTTAAAAAATGTGTTATCGCAAAGAGATTTATTAAACAATGCCGATCAGCAAATAGCGACAAAGCTATGGCGTCATTGGGCTAAGCTTACAAAAAACACCGTACTGCAACACACCCGCCCCGTAAGCTTTAACCAAGGGCGATTGGTTTTGTGGGTGGAGCACTCCACCTTAAGCCAAGAAGCTCATTTTTATATCGATCAATTAAAACAAAACATTAACACTTTTTTAAAAAGCCCAAGCGTTAAAGAAATTTATTTTACCCTCAACAAAAATATCTTAAATAATAGAAAAACCACCATGCAAGTGCTTAACAAACTCATGATAAAATAATAGATAAAATAAATAACACACCCGCACGCAACATCGCTTACTTCTTTTTTATATCGTTTATTAAATTAGGTATGTACTTTTGATACGGGCGTTTGCCTAAAAAGCTTAAAATAATATTGTACACATTTTTATTATTGATTAAAGCACCCGCTGTGCCTTCCCCATCATCTAATTTTTTTAAAATACTGCCAAGATGTTTTAATACCACTGATAAATCCTCTGACTTGTTAGTAGAAAAAAATGTAGTAATGTGTTTGAGGGTTTCTTCTTGATTAAAGGTGTGTAGTAAAAGTAGTATTTCATCTAACAAAGAAGAGATTTTTCGCACTTCAGCTTGATTGCTAAATAAACTCATAATATCTTGATTAGCTTGAGCGGGGATGTACCCGTCAGTAGGTATGGGCGAGCCTTGAAGGTCTTTTGTCATAAGAGCTACATATTTATCGCCTAACAATCCTCGGGTTAAAAGAGTAGCTACCGATTGGTTGGTTACAAGGTGTGCAAACTGACGCAAAATAGCAACTGTAACTCGTATCTCACCTGTTTTTTCAAAATCAATCGCCACCACATTCCCCGATGCAATACCATTGATAGACACAACACTACCCTCAAACAATCCTTCCACATGAGGAAAACGGATCTTATACTGATTAGTGAAGCTAAACAAAGTTTGATTTTTACCTAAAAATAAAATACTTATGACTAAACATACTAGCCCTGTAAAAATAAAAACCCCTACTTTGATTTTAATATCTTTTTTATTTCTTCGCATAATGACTATCCCCCTTTTTTAGTAGAATTGGTGTCTTTTATACCTTGAATAAAGTTGTTTAAAAGAGCATTGTAGCTTTTTTTAAAGTTTTGAGGGGTGTCTATAGCCTGTATTTCCCCTTTGCCTAAAAGGGCAATGCGATCGCAGATTTTTAATGTCGTTTGCATATCGTGAGTGACTATCATAGAGCTGGTACCTCTTTTTTGCAATTTAACAATGGTTTTTTGCATATTGCGTTTTTTGTAAGGGTCTAAACCTGCTGTAGGCTCATCGTAAAGCACAATTTTAGGCTTCATAATGGTGGCACGGGCAATGCCCGCTCTTTTTTGCATACCACCTGATAATTCTGCAGGATACATGTTTTCGCTACCCTCTAATTCAAATTCTTGTAACTCTCTAAGGACTGCTTTTCTAATTTTGTCTTCCGATATGTTAGTATGTTCCCTTAAAGGAAAAGCCAAGTTATCATAAATCGTCATAGAGTCAAATAAAGCTCCACCTTGAAAGATGTAAGCTACTTTTTTCCGAATGGGAATAAATTGTTTTTCAGATAAACGAAGTATGTCTTCCCCCTCTACCCATATTTTACCACTGGTGGGCTTTTCTAAACCAATAATAGACCTTAAGAGTGTGGATTTTCCCTCCCCCGAGCCACCAATTAAACCTAAACACTCTCCCTCCTTAAGGTTAAAACTAATGCCTTTAAGGATTTTTTTACCCGTAAAGGATATATAAAGATTTTTAACTTCAATTAACGGGGTCATTCTACCAGCATCCAGTAAGCTTTTGTTATAAAATAATCTCCTACAATAATTAATAAAGAAGAAGCTACAACCGATTTGGTGGCTGCATAACCTACCTCATTTGTGCCTTTTTTAACTTGCAAGCCAAAATAGCACGCCGTTAAGGTAATAAAACCTGCAAAAAAATAAGTTTTAATGTAACCAGAAAAAAACTCATACACCTCAGTTGTGGCAAACACTTTATGTATGAAATAAAAATAATCTAAATTCAGCTGTGTGTATCCTATTAAAGAGCCAAAAAGTATGGCTATTAAACAAGCCAGCACACATAGTAAAGGGATAGATATCATACCGCCTAAAAAACAAGGTATGACAATTCTTTTAATAGGAGATACTCCCATAGCAAGTAGGGCGTCTATTTGTTGTGTCACCTTCATAGCACCTATTTCTGCAGCAATCCCAGCCCCTATACGACCCGATAAAATTAAACAAGTAAACACAGGTCCTAACTCTCTAAATATAGAAAGTGATAATAACTTAGGGATGTATAACTTAGCACCGTATTTTTCTAACGCTAAACCAAATTGTAAAGACATAACCATACCTGCCGCTGCTGCTGTTACCAATACAATGGGGATAGACTTCCAGCCAATTTCATACACTTGCCGTATAAGTAAATTAGGATAAAAAGGCTTACTGGTGATTTCTGAACATATATCACGGATAAGTAAAGCCATACCACCTAAAAAGTGGATGATGTGTGACAGCCATGTCATGGAGCTTTAAAACCCTGAATAAATTGATTAAATATTTTTTGAGCTTTTGTTTTATCTTTTAATGTTACCACTAATAAATTAATAACATAAAAACACTTTTGCTTTTTAAATACAAAAAACTCTATGTTAATGGAGTTTTTATTAGGACCTTGACCTTTTAGCAATAAATGGCGAGCAGGATAGCCCCTAAGTGATTGGTTTTTTTTAGACACTACTTGCAATTGTTTTAAATCACTCAGTAATTCTTTTTCTAACTGAATAGGAGAGCTAAAAGCAATGTCTGCCGAGCAGTTAGAAAAAAAACCTAAGCGGTTTTGGTTTTGTGGGTTTTCCCAAAGAGCATCCCAGTTTTTTTTATGTTTTTTTTTATAAGGCAGTGGAGGGGCTTTAAAAACCACTCCCACGGCAGGTTTTTGCTTGTTAGATATTAAAAACCGCATTGTTGAGCAAGCATTTAACACACATAAACAAAATAACATTTTTGCAATATTTTGTAGCATAAAGTTTAACCTTTTTATTTTGTAGGTTTGAATGGTTCAATAATGAAGGTCATACCACTTGAGCTTTGGTGATGCAATCAAAACTAAGGATTATTTAGCGGGTATTGCGACTACCAGTACCTAAACCATCGTCTATACCGGAGTTTGTAAGGGTTGCATAGCCAAAAAGGTTGTCGTCACGGGTGTTGCTGTAGAAAAACTCTACATCTAAATCTCTGTGATTATCAGACGGTGTGGTAGTTACACTTCTGGCAATAATAGGGGATAAAATAGGATTAGGTATAGGTCCTGGGGCGACTATAGGCTGGTTGTTGTTATTGGCAGTATTAACACCTCCTACAAGGCGAGCTTGAAAACCATCATAGTCGAAAATAGGGCGAGCCTCCCCCCTTAACACTAAAGGGAAAAAAGAAGGATTATTCCTCCCCCCTACAGACCAACCACCCACATGTGGGCGTATGGATAAAGTAGCTTGTGCAGGTAATTGCCTGTTTTGGAAAGTAAGCACCACTGTGGAATAATCATCCCAGGCATTGCAACTTGAAGTACCAAAATTCCAAAGAGACCACCTATCACACACTCTATAAGCTCTTAACACATCTCGATACACATCAGAATTAGATATGGAAAATTGACCAGACCAAGAAAAAGACCCCGTGTTCTGCTGAGTGCGAGTACCTGTATTAGCTGGCACCACCCCTGTTGGTTGCTGCGTACCCGTAGGAACTCTCGCATTTGGAGAAACTGAATTGCAAGCATATAAAGTACTATTAAAAAATACAAAAAATAATAGTATTTTTGTGGATGTTAATAATATCTGTTTCATAAAAATTGTACCACTTATTAAGTTTATTTAGTGAATTACATAAGCGTAATCGGATTTTTTTAAGCAATATTTAAGGTGAAAATGCAAAATTCATGGATTTTTGCTAGGTTTTTGCCAGAAGTTGCCTAAAATTTTCTGCCGTAAAAATGGTTTTTATGTTATAGTTAAGACTATAGTCTGGGGGCGAACTGGTTTCGACACAGTTTTAGAAGCTTCAGGAGCATACAGAGGCGCATGTGGACCTCTTTAAAAATGTGCAAAAAAACTAATTGGCAACTTTAATGTTGCACATGCTGCTTAATTTAAAAGTAGCCGTGAACTACACTTTTGACGATGAGGTGTGGAAAGCGTCGACTTAGTCGTCTCGGTTTTTGGCGGGTTTTATCAGCAGTCAAGAATTTAAACTTTACTGGTAAAAACATTGGTTGGTTAAGTTGGTGCTAATCTTCCAATGTTTTTATGGCACCAACTAAGTATGTAGTTGCCTGATTGTGGAAAAGCAGTGGACACGAGTTCAATTCTCGTCGCCTCCACCACCACACAAAACAAACAATAACTAATAAAAATAATTTAAAAACATTTAATGAAACAAACACATAACAAAATGACACAATTTAAGTATTTGCAATTTAAGTTGATTGATAATGTGGCATGGCTTACCCTCTTTCGCCCTCAAGCTCTCAATGCTTTGCACTCTGACATGATAGCTGAGTTAAAACACTTTGCTTTGGAATTAGTAAAACAAAACCCTTATGCCTTAGTCATACAGGGTAGTGGTAAAGCGTTTTGCGTGGGTGCTGATATTAAAGAAATGAGTGGTTTTAACCACACCCAAGCTTTAGCTTTTGCCAAAGCTGGGCAATCCAGTTTTTCGCTTATTGAAGATTTGCCTTTCCCCGTGGTATCTGCCATACATGGCTTTGCCTTAGGTGGGGGGTTGGAACTTGCCTTAAGCAGTGATGTGATCTTAACAACCGAAAATGCAAAACTCGCTTTACCAGAAGTCAGTTTAGGGCTTATCCCTGCCTTTGGTGGCACACAACGGCTATCTAGAGCTGTTGGTTTATACCGTGCTAAAGAAATGATTTTGTCGGGTCGGGTCTACTCTGCTCAACAAGCTTTGTCATTAGGGGTAGTCAATCATATTTATCCTGACCAAAAAACATTAATGAGTAGTGTTATGGCACTAATAAATGATATAAAAAAACGAGACCCAAAAGCTGTGTCTGTTGCAAAAAAACTTACCCACCAATTAGATACACAAACTTTGCACAATAGATTAGAAAAAGAAGCCCTAGCCTTTAGCACATTATTTAAAACAAGTGGTGGTGCCAAACAAGGTATGCAAAATTTTTTAGCAAAAAAAAAGTAAAATAGTGCCATTTGACAAGAGATTCTCATAAACAAGCTTATTTAAACAAGCTCATTCGTATTTATAGAAGCTTATAATTTGTAACATGGAATAGATTAACAGAGAATAGATTTATAATAACTGCTGAACACAATCAATTTTTTGTTGTAAAAGCAGTTTGTGTTTAGCATTGCTACTCACAACAGATGAATTTTGCACAAGTGCTAAGCAATGTTTTTGTAAAATTTGTATGGTTTCTTTTTCTTTTAATAGTTGTTGTTTTCTAAAATTATTTTGTTCTATGTTTACGGGAGGTTCATTTTGTAATTGCATTAATTTTGTGTCAATTTGGAGTAGATTCATGTCAAATTGTATGTATAGTAAATTGTCTAATAAGTAATTTTTATCTTTTTTAGTTAAAAAAGTAGCTTTTTTGTCATCCCAATAACCCATTAGATGCTCTTTTTGTGCCTCTATATTATGTATTTTTTCTAAAATAGGATGCCATTTTTTAAAATCAGATTGTGCAGGAGATAATTCTTGAGATTTTGTATCTAACATATCTTTTACATTTGTGTTAAATTCCATCATAGCCTCATTGCTTGCTTGATAAAACTGTGGCATCAGTAACTCATCTGTTACAAATAGGATCGCCTTAGCAACCCATTGTTCTAATACACTTAAATCCTCCATGGCTTTTGTCTCTAATATTTTAAGTCCGATTCTTCTTTGATGAAAAAGTGCTTTTTCTTTTTCTACCCAATCTTGTTCTATGGGAGAAATTTGATCTTCATTGTATAATTTATTCCATTTTTGACGCAATTTTTCTGCTTCCTCTTGTAAGCAACCTTCCTCTGCGATGAGACCACTTTTCGTATCTGGTCGCTCATTTTTTATGCATAAACTGCTATATGACTTTATTTGCTCATTACTTTCTTGCTCACTAATATTTTGCTCACCACTGGCAACATATACAAAGCAAAAAATCACTAATAGTACACTCCATTTCATAATTTTTTTTTTTACTATTGATGCATAATGTATGTCAAATAATTAAGTTTTTTTGTGAAAAATATACACTATGTGTATAAAAAAAATTATTACTTACAACTCTATCCAGGTAATAGTTGCTTTTGGTACTTTTCCATTTCTTGTTTTAACAGTGCATGTTCTGGTTTTTCTAAAGCTGGATCTATTTTAATAAGCTTTAAAACAGCTTGTTTAGCGACTGTTAACAACACACCATCCCTTACTAAATTCGCTATTTTAAACTCTGGTAGACCTGATTGCCTTACACCTAAAAATTCTCCGGGTCCTCTGATTTCTAAATCAGCTTCTGCAATTTTAAAACCATCACTGGTTTGTTCCATCATAGATACCCTGTGCTTTGCCTCTTCAGAAACACCTCCAGATAGCACCAATATACAGTAACTTTTATAAGCCCCTCTACCTACCCTTCCTCTTAATTGATGCAGTTGCGATAAACCAAATCGTTCGGCATGCTCTATAATCATCACACTAGCATTGGCTACATCCACCCCTACCTCAATTACTGTCGTACTGACTAATATTTTTACCTCATTTTTAATAAAACGAGACATAACTTCTGTTTTTTCAGTAGAAGGCATTTTACCATGTAATAACCCTATCTCTATATCTGTAAAATGTTTTTTTAGCTTTTCATATTCTGCCATAGCATTTTTTAAATCCACATGTTCGCTTTCTTCTACCAAGGGATACACAATGTATGCCTGCCTCCCCTCATCAATTTGCTGTTTTAAAAAAGATAAAACTTTGTCGTGTTTAGAATGATAAGTTTTGCGAGTAACAATACTTTGTCTGCCAGCTGGTAATTCGTTAATCACCGATACATCTAAATCTCCATATAAAGTCATAGCTAAACTACGAGGAATGGGAGTGGCTGTCATAACTAAAAAATGAGCGTTTTGCCCCTTGCCTTGTAACACACCTCTTTGTGAAGCCCCAAAACGATGTTGTTCATCTATAATCACTAAGCCTAATTGATGAAAATTAATAGATTCTTGAATTAAAGCATGAGTGCCAATGCAAAAAGCTATTTTACCTGTTTGTAACTTTTCTAAAATCTCTAGCCGATCCGATGCCTTGGTCTTACCTGTCAATAATGCACACTCCACCCCTAATGGTTTTAATAAAGCATGTATGTTGTTATAATGTTGCCCAGCTAAAATTTCTGTCGGTACCATCATCGCACACTGAAAGCCACTTTCTATTACCTGACAACTTGCAAGCAATGCAACAATGGTTTTACCACACCCAACATCCCCTTGCACTAACCGATGCATCGGGTGTGTGCGACATAAATCATCGCTAATCTCACCTAACACTCTTATTTGTGCCTTTGTTAATTTAAAAGGTAACCCTTTGTTTAATTGTTCTTTTAATTGTGAGTGTTTGTTCATAGCGTAAGTTGTTGCTTTTTCTAAACCTACTTTTTTTAAACCCATGTACAGTTGTAAAAGAAAAAACTCTTCTAAAATAAAACGCACCTGAGCTGGTGCTTTAAATTGTAAATACTCTTTAGTTAAAGAGGCTACAGGATTATGAATAGCCTTTAAAGCAGATATTTTATCTATTAAATTATGTTCTTTTTTAAACCAATCAGGTAAAGGGTCTGTTATAAAATTAGTGTCAACAGCTAATACTGATAAGGCATTTTGAATGATTCTTCTAATTTTATGTTGATTAAGATTTTCAAATTCTGTGTAAATGGGGATTAGTTGATCTTCTTTTGTGTCTTCATCTTCGTTAAAAGGATAAATGTCAGGATGATGTAGTTCGGGGCTTTCTTTATAAAAACTAACCTTCCCAGATACCTTGACTTTTTTATTTATGGTTAAACTGTCAAAATACCCTCTATAAGGTAAGCGGAAGTATTTGCAAGTTATATCACCACCCGGAGTGTTGATAATTAATTCATAAAATCTTCTATTTCCCCACTTAAGCTTGATGACTTTTTTGTGGGCAACTTTGCCATACATAGTGACATAAGCCCCTGGCACTAGATTAGAAAAGTCATGTGCTATCCTTTGGTCACGATAAGTTCTAGGAAACCAAAAAACTAAATCCCGTAAAGTATGGATACCCCTTTTACTAAAAATACTGGCAATTTTAGGACCAATACCTTTAAGATAACGAAGCTCTGTATGAGCAGTTAATGTTTTTGACATCGTGGTTTATAAAACTGACAATTTTTTTAAATCAAATTATTTACACCTGATAAAACTATATGGCTTAGAAATTGGTTTTTTTTAAGTAACCAAGCTTAAAAACTCATTAAAATTATTCTCCAATTTCACAAATTGTTTGTAAAATGCGGGCAAATATTTGATAAGGGTCGGCGTTAGCCCCAGGTCTTCTATCTTCTAAATATCCGCAACCTTTTTTGTGAACATGTAACGGTATACGGATGGATGCTCCTCTGTCAGATACAGCGTGTTTAAAATCGTTGATGTGGCATGTTTCATGCAAGCCTGTAAGCCTTTCTGATAAACGGTGACCGTAGACTGCAATATGCTCTTGATGCTTCTTAGCTAATAGTTTAATGGCTTTTTCAATTACCTGGCGACCGGTTTTGGCATCTCGCATGGATTTTGTAGAAAAATTAGTGTGCTGTCCTGCTCCATTCCAATCCCCCTGTACAGGCTTGGGATCTAATGTTACAGTGATGCCAAAATCTTCTCCCAACCGATAAAGCAACCACCTGGCAAGCCAAGTATGGTCCGCTACAGATAAAGCATCAGGGCAGTCGCCTTTTACATTTCGATAGCCAATTTGAAATTCCCATTGCCCAGGCATTACCTCTGCATTAACTCCAAAAATCATAAGCCCGGCTTTAATTGCCATTTTCGCATGTTTATCTACTAACTCTCTGCCAAAAACTTCATCGGCACCTACACCGCAGTAAAAAGGCCCTTGCGGTGCTGGGTACCCTCTATCAGGCCAACCCATAGGCACCCGCCCCTTAAATAAAGTGTACTCTTGCTCTGTACCGAACCAAGGTTCTTCTTTGTCAGCCCCCGCAGTTAATACCTGCCTCAATTTTGCCCTTGTGTTGGACTTATGAGGGTTGCCATCTGGATTAAATACCTCGCACATAACAATAAAATGCTTCATCCCTCTAATAGGGTCTCTAATAAAACTCACGGGTTTTAAAATAAGATCAGAGTTATCCCTTTCAGCTTGATAAGTAGAAGAGCCATCAAAACCCCAATCGGGAAAGTGAGATACACTTACTTTTTTTTCGTCTAGTGGAATAAATACCATCTTGGTTTTAGATCGCAACTTTTGCGTAGGTGTGGCTCCATCCATCCACACATATTCGCACATTCGTATCATAATTTTACCACCTTTTTAATGTTCCGCTAAAAATTTATACCATATAAAGTAATCGTAAAGCAAATATCAAAAATATTTTTTTCATATTACAATCATCCATTACTTACATTGCTACGCTAATATTGATGTTATTTTAACTGCGATTGTAGCCATTTTAAAAAATCGTTTTCTTCTTTTAAAAAGGGTAAAAACACAATGCAAGGGCATTCGTAACTATGGTGCTTTTTTATCAACACACTTAAAGGCTTAAATAAATCGGCTCTAGTTTTGATCCACAATACTACCTCTGTCTCTGTTTTATACTCACCTTGCCACATGTAACAAGAAAGCACAGACGGTACAATATTGACACATGCTGCTAATTTTTCTGACAAACATACTTGAGCTAAATCTAAGGCTTCTTTTTTTGTTCCCACTGTGACATACACTATCCCATAAGGCTTCTTGCCTAGTTTTTTAATGCTGTTTTTAGTTTTTATGCTCTGTTGAGAGTTTTTTTTCTGATGTTCCATTGTTCTAAAGCAAATTGTCTCATATCTTCTACTGAGTCAAATTCATCCACAATTTCTACACCTAATAAAGTTTCAATCGCATCCTCTAAGGTAACAAGCCCTGTTAGCACTCCATAAGAGTCCACTGCAATAAAAATATGCTCTTTTCTTTTAATAAATTGGTCTAAAGCTGCTGCGACAGAAATTTGATCAGGAATGGAATGAATGGGTTTAATATATTCTTCTAAACTCATATCAAATAAATCATGCGAATAAGCTTCTAAAATCTTGTAACGATGAATCATTCCGACCACCCTATCTAAACTGCCATCGTAAAGTGGCACTCGCGAAAAACGAATGGGTTGTTGCCTCTCCCACACTTCTTTAATCTTCATTTGCTTGTCAAAAGCCACAATAACTGTACGAGGCGTCATAATTTCTGATACCTTAAGAGTGTCTAACATAAGTAGATTTTTTATCATGCGACTTTCTTTTTGCCCAATCGTGCCCTCGCTGGCTCCCATTTCAGCCGTTACAATCATGTCTTCCCTAGTGATACCAGTGGTTTTTTTTCTGGATAAAAAACTTTGAAGTTTTTCAAATAACCATACTAACGGATAAAATGCAAAAATTAAAAGCCTTACAATGTAGGCTACAAAAGGGGCAAGAGTTCTCCAATAAGAAGCCCCTATTGTTTTTGGGATAATTTCTGACACAATCAAAATAACAAAAGTTAAAATAACGGAAGCAAGCGTTACATACGAGCTACCATACAGAATATGTACTTGAGCCCCTACACCTGTAGCCCCTGCAATGTTAGCAATGGTGTTTAAGGTTAAAATGGCAGACAGAGGTCTGTTCATTTTATTTTTTAGATTTTTTAACACTATTCCGTAAGCTTTTTTCTTCTTTATAGCTGCTCGCACATAAACCGAAGTCGTAGAAAGCATGACTGCCTCTAATATAGAGCAACAAAAAGACACAAAAACTGCTAGACAAAAATAAAGAAACAACAATCCCATAGAATATTTAACTCCTTCACTTTATCAAATTTTTGTTCTTTATCCACTGTTTTTTAAAGTTTTTATGTAATTTTTAGCCTTTGTGATTTGCAAAATGTGAGCTTTTTTAAACAAATTTAAGATTTTTGGGATTATTTATCTTGATCCATAAAAATTTTTGTGCCGACCACGCCTTTTTGCCCTTGATACTTGCCAGAATACGGGGTTTTGGTTTTTTGGTCCATTTTGCAAAACACAATCTGGCAAATGCGTCTCCCAGAACACAGGCGAATGGGTAAAGTGTTGGCATTGTACAACTCCAAAGTAAGTTGCCCTTCAAACCCGGGGTCCACCCAACCAGCATTTTGAATAAATAAACCCATGCGTCCTACAGAACTTCGCCCCTCCACAAAAGCTGTTAAATTATGAGGAAGTTTCAGTGTTTCCATAGTGCTTGCTAGTACAAAAGAATGCGATGGCACAACAAATTCCTTTGCTTTAATGCTTTGGTAATTAGGGGCAGAGTTAAAATCCAATACACCTGTGTTCCAGTGCGTAATAATCACAAACTCATCGCCTAAGCGTAAATCAATAGAGGCGGGCTGGATACAGCTTTCATCAATGGGCTCAATACTTAGCTCTTTGTTAGCTAACAGATTTTTTATACTAATGTCAGATAAGATCATACTTTTTATGCTTTTTTCTTAGTTTTTGTAGTAGCATAAGTTTTAATCAGCTCTTCTTGCACACTGCTTGGCACAGGCGAGTAATGAGAAAATTCCATAGTAAATTCCCCCTTACCTTGTGTGGCAGAACGCAATTCCGTAGAGTAGTTAAACATTTCTGCTAACGGCACTTCCGATTCAATAGTGACAAATTTATTTTGCGAGCCCGTGTTTTTAATCACCCCTCGTCTTTGGTTAATTTGACCAATCACATTACCTTGAAATTCATCGGGAGCAGATACCTCTAATTTCATCACTGGCTCTAAAATAATGGGTTGAGCTTTGCGGAAAAACTCTCGAAAAGCAGCTTGTGCACAAATTTTAAAGGCTAACTCACTAGAGTCCACATCATGAAAAGCCCCATCAGATAGTACAGCTTTCACACCTACAATGGGGAAGCCAATGAGGGGTCCTTTTTGCATTTGCTCCTGAAATCCTTTATCCACAGCAGGGATGTATTCTTTTGGGATACGCCCTCCCGTAATTTTATTGACAAACTCATAGTGCTTTTCCCCCGATACAGGTAAAGGGTGAAAAGTACCTACCACTTTGGCAAACTGCCCAGCCCCCCCTGATTGCTTTTTATGAGTGTAGTCGTAGTCAACAGGTTTTTTAATTGTCTCTCTATAGGCTACTTGAGGGCGTCCGGCTTTAACTTCGCACTTGAATTCTCTTTTCATCCGTTCAATGTAAATGTTGAGGTGTAATTCTCCCATACCAGATATAACGGTTTGCCCTGATTCTTCATCTCGGTGAACACGAAAAGTGGGGTCTTCTCTTCGAAATTTTTGTAAAGCCTTACTAAAATTGTTGGTTGCCCCTCGGTCCACAGGCTCAATAGCTAAAGAAATAACTGCATCGGGGACGAACATGGAAGTCATGGTGTACTGCACTTTTTCAGAGCAGAATGTATCACCAGAGGCACAATCTACACCAAAAAAAGCTACAATATCCCCACCATAAGCTACACTAATATCTTCCATTTCATCAGCATGCATATACACAATGCGAGGGATTTTTACTTTCGCCCCTGTGCGAACATTAAAAATAAAATCCCCTTTATTGACAGTGCCTTGATACAAACGCATATAAGTGAGTTGCCCAAAACGAGTATCCTCTAACTTAAAGGCTAAACCTACAAAGGGTTTGGTAGTATCAGAGGATAATATCACTTGTTTTTCATCTGATTGTTGATCTAAAGCAGTGTTTTCTATCTCATTAGGGCTGGGTAAGTATTGAGTGACAGCTGTAAGCACGGGTTGCACCCCCTTGTTTTTAAAAGCAGAACCCATAAATACCGGGGTTATGTTTAAAGATATAGTAGCTTTTCTCACAGCCGTGTTGATGTCTTCTTCTGTAGGGTCTTGCTCGTTTAAAAATTTTTCTGCTAAATTGTCGTCAAAGTCTGATAAAGCTTCAATCATTTTAAGGCGGTAATCCTGAGCTTGCTTAGTAAGATCTTCTGGTATTTCTTGTGAGCTTACTGTTTCACCTTCTTTACCTTCAAAGTAAAGTGCCTTCATGGTCACTAAATCTACTACTCCTTTGTGTTGTTCTTCTAAGCCAATGGGGATTTGCATTAGTACGGCATTATGCCCAAGTTTTTCTTTTAACATATCGGTTACCCGAAAAGGGTTTGCCCCCGCTCTATCTAATTTATTGATAAAAGCCACACGAGGCACTTTGTAACGACGCATTTGCCTATCCACTGTAATAGATTGAGATTGCACCCCTGCTACCCCACACAGTACTAAAATAGCCCCATCTAATACTCGTAAAGATCGTTCTACTTCAATCGTAAAATCCACATGCCCCGGGGTATCTATAATATTAATGGCATAGTCTTGCCATTTTACATTAGTCGCGGCCGATTGGATGGTAATGCCTCGTTCTTTTTCTAACTCCATGGAATCCATTTTAGCCCCTACACCATCTTTACCCCTTACATCGTGGATGGCATGGATGCGACCTGTGTAAAACAGTACTCTTTCAGTTAAAGTGGTTTTGCCTGAATCAATATGTGCAGAAATACCAATATTACGCACTTTTTGAATGTCCCATTTTTGCTTCATGGCTTCTCCTAAGTTTAAAATTTGCTGTTATTGTTACTTTTTTACTGGTTTTACTAACATTTACTTAAAATAGAGCAAATTATTTAAGTTGTAAGTAAAATTAGCCGTGTAAAAATTATACATTACCTGTTTATAGTTTGTGAATCAAGCTAAAATTGAGTATAAAATATCATGTTTTGTTTTTTCGTAAAATATAGCACAAAATTTACATGTGCTTTACCTACTTCTGGTAGGGACGCCTAAAAAAAGTGTCTAAAGAAAAAATAAAGAAAGGAAGAAATATGTTATTTAAAAAGATGTTCTTTTTTGTGTTGCTCTTACACTGCAATCCTCTACTAGCACAGGATTCGTGCCGATCAGTGTTTGATAAAATAGCTTATGACCCTTATCGTACAGTACGAGCATTTTTACACAAAGCTGGGGATATCTCTCTTGTACGATCTATTAATATGGGTGATAAAAAGGCATTAACTATGTGGGATCAAAAACCAGATACACCTTTTCTTTTAAAAGCTTTTTTACCACCAGATACGCATTTTATAAAACATCCTTCATCCACTCATGAGGAAGCTTACTCATCTTCTGCTGTTAAGAAGAATGAGCTAAGTAAAGTTGTACATATCCGTGCCCATTACCGCTATCAATATAAAAAGTTAGGTACTAATGTTGCATTTAATATTCATGCCTTAGAAAATAATATGGAGCATTCTCATCAAACGCGTTGGCTGGTAAGAAGAGATGCGAAAGCCGCTGTGTTGTTTCTCAATGATGCGAGCCATTCTTCTCATCATCGTTCAATAGAAGAGTTAATAACTCATTTTAGTGATTACAATGTAGATGTTGTGGCTGTGGATTTACCATGGTATGCAGGGGGAAGTAGAGAGTTGGTTGGTAGTTTAAAAGATGAAGTAACAGCCTTAAGTGCGTTTGCTCGCAAATACATTCCTCCAACAGTGCCGTTATTTGTGTGGGGACACCACTTAGGAGCGGTTTTTGCCGAGAAAATAATGACGATGTCTGATCAACCCTCATTTTATTTTCACGATAATTTAAAAGGGATACTGCTTTATTCTCCTATAGTGAACTTAGCCCCTGGTCGATCCCCTAAAGCAAAAACCAATTATTATTTAGCCAAACAAAATCCACAAACAATGATCAATAAAATAAAAAACACAGTGTTTAACCCTTTAGGTACTTTTTATGATATGCAAACACTGATGCAACACGATCAAACCGTACCACAGCATAAAGGTGATAACTATTTACCCACCTTAATGGTAGTTAGTCATACAGACCCTTTAAGCATGAGAGGGGGAAAAGACACATTCTTTAATACTTTTTATGATACATTAACTAATGTTAAAACACATTATTTAACAAAAAGCAAAAGGAATGTATTGAACATATTAGCTGAAAGTTTTATAGCACACAATATAGGTTTAAATAAATTAGAAAAAGTAGAGCATCCACAACCTGTGCATCCTCTTATTAAACTTACAGGGCTTTTTTCTCATGATTTAGCATTTAGAGAATTTTTATTTGATTTTGACATTCCTATAAAAACCAACACAGAAGATTTTTTAGAAACACTTCATATAGAGCAACAAAAAAAATCTGATGACATAAAAACACTTTTGAATGATTATAGATCTTATTCTGTGCGTTTGAGTAATGTTTTAACACATTTAATAGCACAAAAACCCCCTAGCATGAGCGTGCCAGAAGGGTTGACTAAAAAAGAATATAATATTCGTTACAATAAAAAATTTAGTAATGAGTATAGTTTTTTTATTTATTTTAGAAATGAAATAAATCATTTAATGGATGACAAAGAAAGTTTATCGAAAGATTTACCTCAGAATGTATTGTTGATGATAGAAGAAATACAAGGCATGTTAGGTGATTTAGTTTATCGGTTAGATAGTCAAATAAAATCTAAAACGGCTAAAAAATTATCCGCTTTGGATACTATAGATACAGGCAACATGGATATGGTAAATGCTATTTATACAAAAGTTAAGAGTATAACTGTGTTGCATCATAAACATTTTACTCATATAGTGCAAAATAATATTCACACATCTTTTATCCATAAAATATTAAAAGCTCCTGATTTTGATGTAGCTTTAAAATTATTAGGTGAACAAAGATTACCAAAACATATTCATAGGCAAGCTGAATTTCAATTAAGAAATTACTTTTTAGTAAAACAAATAATAAATGGGTATTATCAGCCTAATAGAAAGCGATTAAGAAAGCAACTTACCAATGGTCATAGTAACGGCAACGGCAATGGCAATGGCAATGGTAATGGTAGCGGTAATGGTAGCGATAATGGCGAGAAATTAAAAAAGATGGACTCACAATTAAAAGTTATTTCTGAAAATATTCAAAACAGACAATTCATATCATCTATTATTAATATATTAACTAATAAAACAGAGTATTTATCAGATCAGTATAATAAACAATTTAAAGAGTGGCAGAAAAGCATTCAGCTTATTAACATAGCGTTAGAGGCAGCATCTGTTAATCCTCCTGATAAATTAGTACAATACTATGAACGGAGCAAGCAACAATTAACAGTGTTAAAGCAATCTCATAATATATTGACACAATGGTTACAAAAAATGGTTATTTCGCCATCACATACAAAAAGAAGAGCTATGGCAGATGGTAGTGCCACTCAAATAAACAAATTAATACAATCGTATCGGTCGTTATTAGATAATCTTACTAAAGATTACAAGCATTATATAAGGTATAAAGATCGTTTAAATAAGCGGGTTTTGATAGCTATTTATACAGGGGAGTGGGGGCGTAAATCTTGGCAACAAGCAGTATGGAATGTATATGGGCATCAGTTGACGAATAAGAGTAATTTAAATGTTAGTGCATCTATGATGTATCAGTCTTTACAGTCAAAATTTAAAGAGTTATCTGTTGTAGAGGCTAACCTGCAACGCGAAAAACAAAGGCAGAATATGTTATTAAAACAGTATCAAGAATCATTAAGTGAGTTATTATCTATCATGGGTGTTATGTCGGATCAAAAAAATATTGAAACAGCCGTTAAAGAATCTCACAATTTGAAAGAAGAAGCACTGCAAGAAACCGAATGGATTAAAAAAGCAAACATATATGATTTACAATCTCAATCAGCTATCGGGCTTTTAGATTACCCTGTGTATCGTTTAGGAATAAAACAACCTGTGAATGCAGAAGTGGATAAACTAATCTTTTTTAACGAGTATTTAGATAAGTACTCAGAAAGTTGGCAATTAATTCTTAATAATTGGAATAACCGTCATTTTAAAACACCTCTTTAGTACTTAAAGTTTTATATGGGTACACTATCTACTATGGGTACACTACCTACACTAATGGTTAATAGGGTTTTAAGTTTATATGATATTTATGTATGAGAGGTGATATAGGCTATAGCGTCTATTTCTATTTTAGCATTTTTGGGTAATTGTTTGACAGCGATGGCAACACGAGCAGGGTAGGGTGGGTTGAAGTATTGGTTGTAGATAGTGTTGACTTTAGAAAAATCGTCCATATTAGTCAGAAAGATAGTGCTTTTTACGATGTGCGAAAATTGAGCTTTGTTTGCTGTTAGTACTTGTTTGATATTTTCCATCACTTGTTTTGTTTGGGTAGTGATATCTCCTGTTATGAGGGTATTGGTTTGTGGGTTTATGGGGATTTGCCCGGATAGGAATAGCCATGGTCCTATTGCCACGGCTTGTGAGTAAGCTCCTATGGGTTTAGGTGCTTTAGTGGTTAGGATTTCTTTTTTTATATAAGTTGTATCTGCCATAGCCATTTATTTTATTTTAAGTTTTTAAACACTTTAAAAGATTAAAATTATAATAAAACATATATTAAAGATTTACACAATTTTTAATATATAACATAGAATATATTAAAGATTTTGAATTTTTTTAACATATTATGTTAAAACAGTTAATACTCATTTTATTTTCACATAGTATACTAGTTCCATAATATATAAAATCTAAACAATGCCGATTTATTGTTAGTTTTTATTAAAAATACGCCGTAAAACATATAAAATAACTTAAAATTACTGGATTTTATAGGTTTAAAATACAAAAATACCGATTTTTTACTTGATTTTTAAAAAAAACGGCGTAAAATGGTTATATGATATACAAAAATCGGCTCCTTAAGCTCCCACCTCAAAGTAGTTACTTTTTATGGGGAGTAAGAGGTTTATTTAGGGGTAACATCCTATTTGCATGTACCTATAAAAACTCTTATACTTAATAGAGTTTAGGGTTTATAGTATTGAATAGTTTTAGTATTAAATAGTAAGGATAAATTATAATGAATAGTAATTTACATTTTGAACCGGATTATTATAAGATTACAAAAATAGTGGATTCTACTATTTTAGAGGTTAACGAAACTTGGTTAATCAAACTAAGAGGAGTGGATGATAATACAACTAAACCTGATGAACTAAAAAAATGGTTAAAAAAAGGTAACATTGTAAGAGTGATACCTCGAAGTCGCAATAATAAGGCACAAGTTATCTCTGATGTGTGGTTGGGTAACATACATGTTAATAGGCAATTTTCTAATTATAAAACCGCAAATTGATTTTTTAATAATTATATTTATACTACTATGAATGAACAGTTAGAAACACTTATAAAAGATTACAAGCAACTGGATTGGTCTCATTTGTTAAGAGGCGACTTTGGAGAAAAATATAGCTTAAAAGAACTAAAACCTCATTTAGATATTTTAAAAAATTTTATTGATCATATTGTATTAAATGTTGATAAGTTATCTGAAAGCAATCAACAGGATTTAAAAAATCTTCTGAATGAGTTTAATGGAAATATTAAAATTCGTATTACAAATCATACAGATACTAGTCAAACTAAACAACTTATAAAAGATATAATAAGTATTAAAGATCAAATTATTAGTAACGAAGTGTATCAAAGACTAGAACGGTCAGTAGAGCTTTTAGTAAAATATGATTCTACTTATCAAGTGGATCAACCAGAACTAGAAGTAGATAAGTATAAAACAGCTAGAAAAGAGATAACGAAAGAGTTGCAAAAGATTCGTAAAATACAAAGCCAATATGCAGGTCAAATTAAAAAAGAAGAGGTAAGTGTTTATGGTGGTTTTTTTAAAAAAGAATCTGAAAATAATAAATATTTATTCAAATGGTTTGGAGGGCTTTTTATTTTGTTTTCTGTTCTAGCTGGCTGGTTTGCTCATTGTTACTTAAAATTTGATCATACAATTAAAGCACAAAATTTGATTGAGCTTTTAATAAAAGGTGATGTAATAAATAAAATTTTTATATTTTCTGTTATATTTCTAGTTATATCTGTTCTTAGGAAAGAATACTTAGCTATGAGGCATCAGTACACTTTAAATAAATTAAGATATAATGCACTAAGCTCTCATAAAGAAATTTTAAGTTCTATAGAACAAACAAAAAATGAATCAGATAAAGAAATAGCAAATGCTATTTTATTGGAATTAACAAAAGCTATTTTTCATGCACAAGATACTGGTTTTGTTAAAAATTCTAAAAACACAGGGGCTGAAAATAAAATAGTGGAAATATCAAAGTCGTTATTTAATCATTCTCAAAATTGATTAAGTTAAGCCACTAAGAGTTTGTTTACAGCTTCAGCTAACATTTCTCGACGAGTTTCTAAAAATTTCTGATAATTTTCTACCTTCCATAAAACTGGATCCATTGGTATGTATTGTGCTATTAATCTTTCAGGATTGTTATTAGTTATTTCTTTCAAATATTCTTCAGGTGAAGTAGCAGCAATATTGCGATTTGGCTTTGCATTTAAAAAAGCTAAATTAGCTATTTCATCTTGATCTTTTCTAGATATTCCTGCTTCTTTTAGAATTTTTTTAGGGAAAATATGGTGTGTTTGAATCTCATTATCTTTTCCTATAGCATTTTTAGATAATACTACGCCTGAAAACCAATCTTTTGCTTGGTTTTTTTTAATTGTAGCATAAATGATGTGGAAAAGTGGGTTTCTCCAATTAGCATCATCTAATTCATCAGGTGTAACTTTAAAAGATTGCCCCATTTTTTTTAAATTTTTCATTAAACATTCTAAAGAGTTTTCGGTCCTAATGGCTTTCAAATCTTCATTCATAGCTGTTTCACTTGATCCACTGTATCTACCACGTAAAGAAGCTAAGTAAAACCATCTTAATAAAACTTCAACATTACTTGCTTTAGGATATTTATTAAAATAAGCAGAAAGTATAATCAAAGCATTTAAAGAAGGTAGCCAAGATGATTGTTCTAATCCCGCATTATGGCGTACAAAATTAACAGCAATATTGATAGCTTTTTTTGTATCACCCCATATTTTTAATATTTCTTTTTCTGATTTATCCCAAAGTGTTGTTAAATGTTTGAATTTACTTTGTCCAGTACCTATTGCAACTAAAGCTCTTGTTAAAAATCTTGTATCTAATTTAAATCCAATATTTTCATATTCTTCCATCGATTTTTCAAAATGAGTTACTATCATACCAGGAATACGCAATGCTAGTTGAGCCATAACTAATTCAGCTCCTCTTAGTCTTGTTCCTTGAGAGTTTATTCTCACAAATAGCTCTGTTGCATCTTCATAAGAATCACTTTTAAATAATTCTATAGGAATCGTATATTCCCCAATTTTTTTTAACTTTTCAATTCTATTGGCATAATCTTGTTTTTTTTGATTATCCATTTTACATTTATTCCACTGTTCTATTTCTTCTATAATTTTAAAAAAATTACAATTGGATCCATTTATAACTTCACGAGCAGAAATCCAACAAGGATTGGCTTTCATTCTTCTTAAGAATCTATGAAATTCTTCCGTATCTAAATTAAACCATACATCCACTTTTGGTTGAGTTTCTTCAGATAAAGCAAGGTATAAAGAAGTTAATCTTTGTTGACCATCTAATACAATTTTTGGTTGCCCAGCATTAGGTAAAGATTTACTTGTCTCTTGTAGGTTTTTAGTGATAGGTAATGTACCTGTATGATCCCATAACAATATTTGACCAATAGGGAAGCCATGATATAAAGAATCTAATAATTTTGCAACTTGAGGTCCTTTCCAGACATAAGCTCTTTGTATTTCAGGAAGTTGTATGTCGCCTCGTTGAATATCGTCTAATAGTACTTTTATTTTTAATGGATGAGCTATCATTATAATCTTCCTCCTATTTGCATATATGCTATTATAGTAATATTAGAGCTATAATCGGTTTTTTGGTTGAAAACTTTAATTTTATTTTTAACATAATAAAAAATACCGATTTTTTACTTGATTTTTAAAAAAAACGGCGTAAAATGGTTATATGATATACAAAAATCGGCTCCTTAAGCTCCCACCTCAAAGTAGTTACTTTTTATGGGGAGTAAGAGGGTGTGGTAAAACACTACTTTTAAAGCATCGTTTATCTAAAGCACTTTATATAGATTTATTAGATGAATCTTTATACCATAGTTATTTGTCTAATATGTCTTTATTTTATCAGCAAGTAAGTGCTTTTAAAAAAAATCAGTGGATTATTGTGGATGAAATTCAAAAAATGCCTGATTTATTAAACGAAGTACATCGTTTAATTGAAGACCAAGTTTTTAGTCTAATTAACAAACACACTCCTAGTTCTACTGTCAGACGATTTGTTTTAACAGGCTCTAGTGTTAGGAGGCTTAGAACCCAGCGTAATGTTAATTTATTAGCAGGGCGAGCGGGGGTTATTTATTTACATCCATTTGTGCCGGCAGAGTTAGGAGATGATTTTGATCTTAATAGAACATTACGATACGGGCTTCTTCCTGTAATATGGTCATCTACTGATCCAGAACTATCTTTAAAAGGATATGTACAGCAATATTTAAGCGAAGAAATTAAATCAGAAGCTATTGTGAGAGATTTACATGGATTTACGCGATTTTTAGAAACAGCAGGTGTTTATCATGGGAAACTCATTAATATGAATACTATAGCAAAAGACTCTCAAATTAAAAGAAATATAGTACAAGATTTTTTTTCTATATTAGAAGATACTATGCTTGGATTTTTTCTATCACCTTATCAAACTAATTTAAGAAAGCGTGAGAAAAAACACAAAAAATTTTATTTTATTGATCCCGGATTAGCACGAGCTGTAAAAAACAATTTTGGTCCTGTTAGTGTAGAGGAAAAAGGCTCTTTATTTGAAGGGTTAGTGGGTCAAATTTTAAGAGCCTATAAGGATTATTATTCTTTAGATGGTGGTATATTTGATCATATATTTTATTGGTCTCCAGCAGAAGCTACAAAAACAGAAGTGGATTTTCTTTTAAAAAAAGGTAATAAATTTGTAGCTATTGAAGTAAAGGCAAAAAAACAAGTTTTTTCAAACGATTATAAAGGGTTAAAGGCGATTAAAGATTTAAAGGGTATGACTAAGCGTATTGTTGTGCATTTAGGTAGCCATGTAGGTAAAACTCAAGAAGGAATTGATATATGGTCTTTTGATTTTTTCTGCGAAGCTTTACATAAAAAACGCATTTTTTAATTTTATGTAGATAATATACTGTATAGGTAATAAAAATGCATGTTTCAGAAGGTTCTGCTTGTAATTCTGGTTCTTTTGAACCCTCTCATGTAATGCTGGCATTGGGTATTGATGAAGGTTTTTCTTTTAAAGATTATGCAAGGTCTTGTATTCGTATTTCTTTATCTGCTTCAAATACAAAACAAGAAATAGATTTTCTCATACAATCTTTAAAAGAATTACCTTTTCTTACTCATCAGCCTATTAAATCACCTCTAATACAAACTTTAAGTTAGGTCTTTTAAAGACAAAAAATCATAATAATTACAAAACAGAGTTTTTCCACAAGTACAAAAAAAAGCTCTTCTTTACAGGGAGGAGTGATAAAGAAGAGCTTAATGGTGGAACAATAATAGAATTAGACTATTTCTTGTTGCATAGAAGTGTGCATAGAATATTTGTCAAACACATCATACTCATGCAAACGATTGTACAAAGTCTTAATAGTAATACCTAAAGCTTTAGCTGCTGCCCGCTTAGATGGGTAATGCTCTATCGCACTTAAAATATACATTTTGTTTAACTCTGTTAAACTTAAATGAGGGTTGTAAGAAATACCAACATTTTTAGGCATATTTGTACCATTGGTAAAAGTTTCCGGCAAATCATTAGAAGTAATGACATTGGTTTTTTCATTTAAAATACGCCACCTTTCACATAAGTTTTGTAACTCTCTAATATTGCCCGGCCAGTTGTAACTCCTTAATAAAGTTAAAGTCGATTCTTCTATCTGAATGTCCTGACCTAAAAAATGCTTTATCAAAGGTAAAATATCTTCTGACCGTTCTGATAAAGAAGGCATTACAATAGAAATAGTGTTGATTCGGTAAAATAAATCTTCACGAAAACGACCCTTTAAAACTTCTTCAGCTAAATTTTTATTGGTCGTGCAAACAACACGAACATCTAAACGAATAGGAGTTTTACTACCTAAACGGTAAATCTCATTTTCTTGTAAAAACCGTAATAACTTAGCTTGTAATTCTGGTTTTAAATCACCAATTTCATCTAACACAATAGTACCTTTGTCAGCTTGTTCTAATAAACCCAGCTTTTTTTGGGTGGCTCCAGTGAAAGCACCTTTTTCATGACCAAATAATTCGCTGTCTGCTAAGTTTTCGTTCAAACAACTGCAATTAATAGTTACAAAAGACTTTTTATTGCGATAACTTAAGTTGTGAATACGGCGAGCTATCATCTCTTTACCCGTTCCACTCTTACCTGTTAATAATACAGAAGAATCTGTAATGGCAACTTTTTTGATAATGTTCATTAGTTTTTTCATGGCTACAGAACAATACACTATGTTTTGTTTTTTGTTAGGCTCTTTAATGTCCTCCATTAAAATATTACCTTGACCTTTGTTTAAATATGGAATCATTGCTTTTTCTCCTTTCTTGGTTATACTTAAAGTGTCTCATTATGAGACGATGCGTTAAATCTACCAGAGCTTTGAAAAACTTGCAATACTAGTGTGTAAATTTTTTACGGGTTGGTTAAAAATGGTTAAAAATGAACTTTTAAAAAATTGTATAAAAATTAAACATTTTGTTTGTAAGTACTTGAAATATATAGAATTTAATAAAACACTTTCTAAAAATACTTGTAAAGCTTACTGTATAGATTTAAGACAGCTGTTACTTTTTTGCACGATGGAGCTAAAAGGCACATTATCCCAAAAACAGCAAAAAGCCTTTTTAGATGTGTCTCAAAATGAGACACTTTTTGCTCCGGAAAGCGATTTATTTTTGGTCAATACTTTAGAAAAACCCCTAAAAACTGGTTTTAAGGTGTTGAAGGGGCAAAAAAGCCAGTACAAACAGCTTTTAGAGCAAAATGTTTTACTACAACACCCTGAAAACGACACTTTAGTAGCTGTTTTAGAAAGTTTGATGAAAAAGGTTTTTAAATCTTGGCTTACTTTAGCCCCAGCTACAAGGCACAGGAAGTATGCTTGTTTAAAAGCTTTTTTTAGCTGGTTATTTACTGAAGGTATAATATCTAAAGACTTGCAAGCTACTATTTGCTTACCTAAAGTGCCACAAAAAATCCCTCATTATTTATCAGTAGACGAAGCCTTGCATTTAATTAAAACCATTCAAAAAACTGATAAAAAAAGCAACAAAAAACCTGTTGCTTGCGATTTAATGCTTATCCTTCTTTTATATGGAGGGGGGCTTAGGGTGAGTGAAGCTTGTAATATGAAGTGGAGGCAGGTAGATTTTACAAACGAGGTTTTACGCATCAAAGGTAAAGGCGATAAAGAACGGATAGTGGCTGTCCCTTCTTTAGTAATAAAAACACTCAAACAATATCAGCCTATTAAAGTGCATGCAAAAAAACCCGCTACCAAAAATCAGCTTGCAAAAAAACAGATTACCAAAACTGGTATTACAAAATCCAAGCCTCTTAATGACCGCATTTTTCCCGATTTATACCCTAGAAAGGCTTTTGATATTGTTCGATATTGGGGTCATCAGGCGGGTTTAAATAAGCCTTTAAGCCCCCATGTGTTAAGGCATAGTTTTGCTACTCATTTATTAAGTAGTGGTTCGGACTTAAGGTCTTTGCAAGAGTTATTAGGTCATCAATCTTTAAGAGCTACTCAAAAATACACTCATTTACATATATCGCATTTAAGCAGACTGTTAGAAACTCGCCATCCTTTACAATCTGTATCTCAAAAAAAACCTTCAAAAGCTTAATGTTTTTTGTTTGGTTGTTGTAGTACAAGTGTGTTTTAAATGGTCGTGGTGCATGGAGCTTTGGTAAAGGGTTTCTAAATCTAAGTAATCTCTTATCATAAAACACCCATCGTTAATTAAACTTAAGTTACCTTTATAGCCAGAGTATAAAGGGCTACCCGGTATGGTGGCAATGTTCACGCCGGCGTTTAAGGCATAACGACCTGTAACCATAGTGCCACTACGCATGTCTGCTTGTGCAATAAATACCAAATCAGAAAAAAATGCTAATACCTCGTTTCGCACATGAAAATGCGATTTATGCATCGGAGCATCTAATGGAAACACGCTTAAAAAAGCCCCCCCTTCTTCTAAAATAGACTCAGACCAGCGACATAAATTAGCTGGGTAAAAATTCTTAATCCCACAAGGTAAAAAACATAAAGTAGGTAACTTATTGGCTAAACATAAAGCATGAGCTTTTTGGTCCACACCCCTTGCTCCACCACTTGCGATACATATATCCTTCTTGGTTTTTAAAAAAGCACTTAAATGTGTGTCCATCCATAGTAAAGTATCTGTATAAGGATGCCTGCTACCTACAATAGATAACAAAAAGCGATTTTTCCAACACGATTTTCCTCGCCAACTAATAAGCCAAGGCGGATGATGCATATTTAATAAAGTAGGCGGATAATCCACATGAAAAGGCCAAGTAATATGCACACCTTCTTTTTCACAGGCTTTTTTATCTTGCTCTGCTTGTTTGTACCACTCTTTTTTATGCTCTCTTAAGTATTTTTTAGTTGCAGGGTGAGAAACCACATGCACCATATCGTCTAACGATCGTATAGTGCATTCTTCTTTGTGGATTTTTTTAAAATCCTGAAGATTTAAAGTTTGCCCCTGCCAGCTTAAAAAAGCTAAGTATTCTAAATACGATTCCATCATCATTACCTCCTATAAAGGTAACATGCAAAATCGAGTCCATTTAAAGCCAATCCGTATGTGATTAAGCACTATATGAGCTATAGCACTATGTGTTAATTTTAATCATTTTCATTAGTTAGTAAAATTCTTACAAAATATTTCTTTTGGATTTTTTTATTTTTTAATTAATCCACTCGACCAAATATCATCACAAATTTTTCACTAGAGTTGCAGATATTATTGTTCATAGTAGCACCTTCTTTGTCGCCATAAACAGCTAACACTCCATCGATAAGCTTTCCTCTAAATCCACCTTGGTCATCGCCTATTTCCACATGGTTTTGATCTCCTAAAGTTTTCCAAGTGCCTGTTTCTTCTCTTTTGTCGCCATTTTCATTACAGCAGTAGGTAAAACCAGCATCATTGTTGCTTTCTAAAGTGATTTTAGCAGTGCTTACATCTAATCCTGTGATATCCCATACCACACTTCTAGCACTGTTTGCTTCTAAATCACTATTTCTGCATTGGAAAGCAGCCCAAGACCACACTCCCACCAAATCTGGATTTGCCACTGCCGGTAAAGACCATACAAGCAAAAACATCATTAAAAAATATTTCATAACGCACCTCTCTTTTTTGTTAAATCACTACACATTAGGTTTTATGTTTTTTAAGTTTGTTCCCTATAAAATCTAAAAAAAAAATAATAAACACTGTTTAAAATTAACACTTTATGTTCTTTTTCATATTCATAAGGCTTTTTTTAAGCTCCCTATCAGTATGAGTTTTTTTCTGGGCATTTATTCGTTTTTCGTACAGGTTTTTTTGCTCTTCGCTACAATCCTCAGCAGCACTTAATACTTCTTGTTCTAATTGCTCTATTGTATTTGTATTTGTTTGGTTTGAATCTCTATTTTGATCTCTTGTACTACTTCTGTCCCCAGCTTGTGAACTTCCACCCCCTTCTTGCCCGCAACTTAGTAGCAATAAAGAAAAACTTAAAAGTATGATTATCATCTTCATAGTGGATGCCTCCTTATATTATATGTTAAGTTTGTTTTGCCTTTCCTTATGTTCAAATCTGCTTATTTCAACTGTGTTTTAAATTTTATCAACCATAAGCTCAACGGCTAAAGCTGTGGAGCCTTAATTTCTAGACTACATAAATAGTTTATGGGCTACACACTTCTAAAAGCAAGTGTTTTATTTTAAAAAACTGCTTTTTTTGTTACAAAATTCTGAAATTAGATGTTTAGCTTATAACTTTAGTCCAGTTATTTTAATAGTTTTTTAAAAAAATAGTTGTAATTTATGGAAAATTTTTTTTATAATCATTATATGATTTATCAAGTCTTATCAAGTCTTATCAAGTCTTATCAAGTCTTATCAAGTCTTATCAAGTCTTATCAAGTCAGTATAATGTACAATTTGTAAAAAAGCTTAAAATTCAAAGTTCCAATAACGCTTCTTATTGTAGAGCGGGAGGGGAAGATTTTTGCGGGACGCCTGCACCCCCCTTTGGGGGCTTGGACCCGAAAAATATCCCCCTCCCGCTCTTTAATTTAAAGTTGCATCTATTAGTTTATGGATTGGATGAAACTAGGGCATGTTTAGGATTACATCAAATAAAACACACATTGCGTGTGAGCATGGTTTTTCCCTCTGCAATGAAATGTCTATCTTTTTATTCTTACATCTGTAGTCAGTGTTTTTGTTCATTGTTGTCATTTCTTTCTCTATTGTCATTCCCGCGAAGGCTTAGAATCCAGAAAGTTATTGTTCGGCACAAAAGTTACGCAAACAACTTTTATTAGGAGAAATATATTATTTAATTTAACAAATAAATCATTAACTTAATATTAAAAAAAGGAGGAAAAAAATGAAACAAATTATTACTTTACTACTATTCTTAAGTCTTGGGGCTTGTGTTACCACTAAGCCAAAGAGGCAAGCTCACAAACACTCACCACAAAACCCCACCCGACAGGTAGCTACAAACTCTAAATGTAATAAAGACAATTTTAGAGAATATATTTATAGAGAAGGTCAACATCACTGTAATTTACGCAAAGCGGATTTACATGGGTTAGATTTGCAGAAAGCAAATTTAGCTTTTGCAGACTTGCAATTTGCTAATTTAAGAGATACAAATTTAAGCCATGCAGATTTGAAATTTGCGAATTTTAATTATGCAATTTTAAGTGGTGCAAATTTAAGCCATGCAGATGTTATGGAGGCTCGTTTTATGGGTATAGATTTTCGTGAAGTCAAGTTCCAAGGTTCAATTAACTGGGATATGGTAAATGTGTCGGAGGGTTTTCTAACTGAAGAATTCGCAAGCTATATAAAAAAGGATAACCGTATAAGTGAGTTTATACTAGTAGAATTATATGAAAAAAGATAAGAAAGCGGGTAGCTTTTCGGGGTACAAGAAAAGACTGGTAGCCTTTTTTTGAGGGTGTTGCAGTTCAAAGAGGTTTTTCTGGATTCCTGCCCTCATTCAGGTATGACGACAGAGGCTACAATAATGACTAACACCAAGGTAACGACTGACGCAGGGATGACTCTAGAAGGCGTAAATTTTTCACGCTTGCAACATAAATTAAAACAAAACTTGCATCCATACAAAAGTATGGTATAGGTTTTTATTGAAAATCAACAAGATTTTATTGAAAATTAACTTTTTTAAACAAAGAGGAGGTAAATTATGAAAAATGTTTTTTTATATATGGGTATTATTAGTGAGTGTTGCATTTCACTCTCAAGGTTATGCACAGCCTTACCAAGTTCACTCATTGGTTATGAAATGTGATTGTTATGATGAAGGTTGGTTTGGTCGTAAGCGTTTTGCTAATGTGAAAATACCAATGCTTTTACCTGTATTTAGTGAGCGTACTACATTTAATTCTCGTTTACAAGATGAAATGATTGCTAAAGAGGGTACTCGTTATTGGGCAAAAAAAGCCTGTATTGGGAAAGCAGAAGAATTAAAAGAATCTGGGCATGTTTTTTTTCATCAGATAACATTATAGTAGATAATTGCTTGCATATAATAGTAGGAGGAGATTTAACTGATTATAGTGGAGGGAAATAGCTAGGGTATATATTAAGTAGTTTTTGATTGAATTAACTGAAGAACAGGAAAATCAGTTAGTTTTAATTGGCTGGTTTTTTAAAAGCTCTATAGAAAAAGCTTGCTACCCTTTTACTAATCAAAAAAACTTTAAGCCCAAAGATTTTTCTTAAAAAAACACCTCATATTTAAAAGCCCAACACAAGGGTACATCTTCCCACAAACCACCAATAAAAATCAATTAAAATTTGTAAAATTTACACCCTTTCCAAAAAATATATTGCAAAAAAGAATTGGATTATATAAGATTTTTGTTGAAGTTCACATTTTTAACTAAAGGAGATAATAATGAAAGCAGTTATTTTAAAAGTAGTTTTATCGGTAATAGTTTTAGGGTCCAGTTTTAGTTTTGCAAACTGGGGCGGGGCGTATCAATATATGAAAGGCGAAAGCTCACCTTTACCAATATCTCAGGCACTTTATTTAAAAGAAGATGGTACAGTGTGTGTGGCTGATTTTGAAGGTCAAAGTGAAGATTTATTAGCACAATTAAAAAGTCACATTTCAGTTACAAAATGTAGTGAAGAAGATGCAAAGCAAATAGCCACTACTTACAACCGCTACTTTTACAATAACAACAATTCTTTTAAAGCTACCAAAGTAACACTACCAGCTATTGCGGGAGCAGTTGGTGCGTCAGCACTTATGGGATGTTTCTTAGGGTGGTTTGGGGCAGATGTTACTTTAGATTTAAGGGAGTTGAAGAGAAAAAATTCTAAAGAAGTAGAAGATACATCTAATCTGTACCCTGAAGATTCAGTGTTATTTGGAGTGATGTTTGGTGCATTGACCGTTCCATGGGGTGTAGCTATGTTAGAAGAGACAGCAAGTATTTCTTTAATGACGGGTAGTATGGCTACTATAATAGGAGCAGGGGCAGCAAGTGCTTTGATCTGTGGTAAAACCACTTATGAACTGGCTGATCCTAGTGGTTTGGTTCCTGCTCCTGATGGTGAACCTCAAGATCAAGATACAATGTAGAGGTCATGACAACTTAAAGTAAGTTATTTTTAAAGCATTCTAAGGGGTAGTATAAGTAAAAACACATACAAAAGTCTAGTTTATTGTAGTTTTTTTAAAAAATGATTGTAAGTTATGAAAAAATTTTTATAATTGCTAATATGAGTAGTTTAAGTCTTATCAAGTCAGTATAATACACAATTTGTAAAAACTCAGACTTTCAAAAAATATCATCAACTACAGAGAGGGAGGGGTAGGTCTTTAGAGAGACGCTTCGCTTGGACTCTCACAGACCTCCCCTCCCTCTCTTTGTTTAAGTTAGTTCTTATATTATTAAAAAATAATAACTATAACTATAAAAAAAGGAGGAATGTATTATGAAACACATTATCACTTTATTATTATTTTTAAATCTTGGGGCTTGTGTTACCACTAAGCCAAAAAAAGATACTAATCAACAAGTATCTAATATTGATACAAACAGACAAATAGCTAATAAAAAAGAAACTATAAGCCGTGAAGAAGCTATGCAAGCATTTACTACAAGTCTAGAGTGCATAGATTATATGCATTATTATGGAAATTTAATACAACTTTATGGTAATAAATGGGAGGCAGAAAACAATCCAGATAAGAAAAAAGACATACAGAACAAGTATTTTAAAAAATTTGATGAATTAAAATCAAAACATACAGAGTGTGCAAATGCCTTAGATGTAACAGATCTGGATTATGTAGACAAGATACAAATAGTTTTATTAAGAATAAAATCTATTTTACAAGAATCTTATAATATTCTAAATAAATATCGTAGCATACTAAGCGAGGAAGAAATAGATAAGGCTTCAGGCTTATTTAAAACATCAGGGGAAAAGTAAGCCATAAAAAAGTAATAAATAAAAGAGGGGGTAGGTTTCGGAGGCTTAAGAAAAAGCTTGCTACCCTTAATATACAAGGCTTTTTAGCACACTTCCCCACACAAACTTTGAGTTAAAAAGCTTTGTGCCTCGGGTGTTCTTTAACTCATACCAATCTTATGTTTTATACAAAAAAGGTGCATTTATGAAAAAGTGTACATAAAAATGTACATTAATTGGACATATTTTGTCTCAAAAGTGGACACTTTTATTATCAACATTGTTTTTATAGCTGTTTTTGCCTCAAGAACTAACTCAAAAGCTTACTTTTAAGGGTGGACTCTATTTTGCATGTAACTTATGCAGATACCATTTTTTAATGGTACAAAATGAGTAATATTATGGGTGGATAACATTATGAAAACTAAATTTAAGAAAATTAAACAATTTATACATGATCTTTTTTTTAGAGAAGTGTATTCTCACACCAAGTATGCCTTGGACATATTCCGTCTTATACTTACTCAAGAAGAATACGATCTTTTTAACTGGGATACCCTCACTTGTGAACAAACTACCTTTTTTAACAAACAAGGAAGAGAAAAACGCATGGACTTAGCCTTCTCAGTACAAATTAAAAACTCTGATGAAAAAATAAAGCTTCTTTTTTTGTTAGAACACAAAAGCTGGCAAGACCCTAAAGTTATGCAACAGATGTTAATGTACCAAGCCAGTATGTATGAGAGTACTAACTGTCCTATTATTCCGGTATTAGTGTACCAGGGTAAGCACAAGGAATACACAGGACCTTTAAGCTTTCATAAGTTTTTACACTGGACTTCTGTATTGAATAAGCATTTTAAGAATAATGTATTAAACTTTACACCCAGGCTATTAAACATACAAGCTTTAGATATAGAAAAGGAGGCAAAGGGGTTGCTAACTCGTCCTATTTTGTATATATTAAAGCATATATGGAGGTTAGATGAGCTTAAGGTTCGGGAATTATTTACATTAGGGCAGGAATTAAGTTATGAGGAGCGAAAGGAATTAGTAGGGCGAGCTGCAGATTATATGAGGAACTATGATCCACATTTTAGTTTGACGGTCGTGCGAGAAATAGAGGCTAAAACAATAACAGATAAGGAGGAAAGAATTATGACACCTTTATTACAACACTCATTAGATGAGGCAAAAGCAGAAGGCATGCTTGCTGGCGAGCTAAAAGGCAAAGAAGAAGGCAGGGAAGAAGGCAGGCAACAGGTGATTTTGAGCTTGTTAAAAAACAACATGGATACTTCGGTGATTTGCAAAGCGACTGGGCTTTCAGAAGAAGAGCTAAAAAAGCTACAAAAACAGCACCCCTCAAGCTAAAAAAACCATTGTACAAGAAGAAGTATTAGCACTTCAAAACTGCATAAAACATAGATTGAGGGTGGTTTTTTAAGATTTAAGTAAAAAAATTGCAAAAAAAGTTTAAAAAAGGCTTGTGCCCCTCCCCCTAGTCGTGTAAAGTTATTAAACAGTTCTTATAGTTTTTGAGTAAATGTAAAAATTTTAATTTTTTTAAAGGAGGTAAATTATGAAACACATTATTACTTTATTGATTAGTATAAGTTTTTTGTTTCCATATACGGCTTTGTCGTATTCGTACAATATTAAAAACTTAAGGATTGAAGCTGAAAACATTCAGAACACTGAAAACCCACAAGCTCAATTAGTAGGAGTCACTGGTCTCCTTTCTTTAATATTGGCTGGCACTATTATTACAGAGTGGTTTGCATTGCTTGTTTTGGCGGATGGACACATAGATGAAATTCATAATAAAGAAACACTATCTCAAAGAGAAAAATTAATAAATACCTGTAATGAAGTACACGACTACTTAGAAGAAGACATAGAACACTGCAAACGACAGGTGAATCAGATGGATAGAAATGACTTAAAAAAAATAGTGGAAATAATAGAATCATTACAAAAGTTACCACCTAGTATGCGAGAAGAAATACTTATAAAAGCTCAAATGGAGACTATTCCCATAGGGGTTTAGTACAAAAAAAAATAAAAAAAGAGTAGGTAGCTTTTCGGGGATAAGAAAAAGACTGATAGCCTTTTTTTGAGGGTGTTGCAGTTCAAAGAGGTTTTTCTGGATTCCTGCCCTCATTCAGGTATGACGACAGAGGCTACAATAATGACTAACACCAAGGTAACGACTGACGCAGGGATGACTCTAGAAGGCGTAAATTTTTCACGCTTGCAACATAAATTAAAAAAAAACTTGCATCCATACAAAAGTATGGTATAGGTTTTTATTGAAAATCAACAAGATTTTATTGAAAATTAACTTTTTTAAACAAAGAGGAGGTAAATTATGAAAAATGTTTTTTTATATATGGGTATTATTAGTGAGTGTTGCATTTCACTCTCAAGGTTATGCAAAGTCTTACCAAGTTCACTCATTGGTTATGAAATGTGATTGTTATGATGAAGGTTGGTTTGGTCGTAAGCGTTTTGCTAATGTGAAAGTACCAATGCTTTTACCTGTATTTAGTGAGCGTACTACATTTAATTCTCGTTTACAAGATGAAATGATTGCTAAAGAGGGTACTCGTTATTGGGCAAAAAAAGCCTGTATTGGGAAAGCAGAAGAATTAAAAGAATCTGGGCATGTTTTTTTTCATCAGATAACATTATAGTAGATAATTGCTTGCATATAATAGTAGGAGGAGATTTAACTGATTATAGTGGAGGAAAATAGTTAGGAATATGTTAGTAGTTTTTGTAAGTAATACAAAAATAGTACGGTTATGCAAACTTACTTACAAACAGTTAAGACTAAGGCATTAGCCTAAAAGTATTTAATATGTTAAAACTATTTAATAGTGCTTATGTCTGTAGAGGAATCCAGAAAGTGCCTTTTTAAATGAGAAAAACAAGCGAGAGACTCAGGACTTTGTGATTTATTATAAAGTGCTAAGTACTTTCAGTAGTATCAAAGGGAGTGTTTATTAGTTTCATTGATTGATAGTAGGTATTTTATTTAACTCTCTTTGTTTTTATTTCTTTTTTGGTAGCTTTTTTTTGAGATGCAGATGATTTTTTTAAAAGAGTCATTAATTTTTTACTATCCACAGGAACAGAGATTTTTAAACCTCGTTTTAGCTTATATTGAGTAGGAATACTAGATCTTGACACTTTTATTTTTTTACCATTATCTTGTACTATTAATACTTGGTTTTTATTATATTTAAGAACTTTACCTTCAATTGTTGCATTAGAAATAGCTCCAAAAGCAGAGTAAGAAAATAATACGATAAAAATATTAACTATTAGTTGCTTCATACATAATCCTCCTTTGGTTTTTTTATTTAACAGAACCTTGACTATTATTGGATTCATCATTGTAATATTGTAGTTCATTCTGGTTTTGTAGCGTTGCTTCAGGGAGTTTTATTTGATTTGGTTGCTTTATATCATTAATATTGTTAGGATATTGTATGTGCCATAATTCAAGACTTGAATGGTCTTGCGTTGCACAATCTAAAGCAGAAGGGCAAGCTGTACCACTATTTTTAGCAAAGCATGAGGGGTTCGTAATATATTTTTTATTACCTACTGTGCAAGACATTTTTGCTAAACATACTGGATTTTGTTTTTTACAATGCGTGGAAGTATTTTTTATTATAATAGGGGAGCCAATATAATGGCACTTTGCATTTACTTTTTTATTTTTTTTATTTTCATTTACTAGCGTATTTACAGTTCCTATTTGTTGAGCTTTTGATATTTGTATGTTATCAAAAACAGGTGTATCGTCAGATAAACCGAAGCCATTATTTGGACTAACGCGAATTGTATGTGTTCGATCAATATTTATTCCTTGATTTTTAAGTTGCTTATTAATCCAAGAGTTTTTGTCAACTGTTTCAGGGTCATTATAGTCATATATTGTGCCTGGAGGGTTGTATAAAGTTTGTTTTTTGATTATTTCATTATTTTCATTGACTATTTCTAATAGCATAGTTTCTAATTTTATATTTTCATCAATAATAATTGGTTGATTGTTGCCACAATTAATTGTAACATAACAACTCATACATCTATATCTTTGGATACTACCTTCACACAAGACTCTAGCTAAAGTATATGAACTACTGAAGCTACATAATATAATGAAAATATTTTTTTTAAATTTATTCTTAAAAAGAAATCTAATGGATTTTATAGAAAAACGATTAAGCTTTTTGATGCAGATGTATGTATGTATGTATGTATGTATGTATGTATGTATGTATGTATGTAATGCCATTATAGATAACCTCCCTTTTTGATTTTGTTATTAAACAACTAAATAGCAGTACAAATAGCTATTAATCTTTATTTAAGGAGATTAGTTTTATATATGCAACATAAATTAAAAAAAAACTCAAAATCTATACTTTAGTCTATGTTTCAGTTTAAATAGTGAAAAAACCATGCTCAAAACCAGCATCGCATTTAACCACAACGCGGACATAAAAACAAAAACATATAGCTCCACCAGCAGAGAGGATTGTTTGCCGGTGAAGGCTCCGACCCACGGACGGATTGGTTCGGCTGAAGCCACGGATGGCTGCCCTGAACAAGGCGAATAATCCTCTCTGCTTTATGGAGCAAATTGCAGTCCAAAGATTTTGAACTTAAGTTTTTCCACTTGCCATTCACTATAAAGGAGGCTTAATTATCTCACAAAAATTTGTTATATTTTTCTCTTATTATCCCTGAATATGGATGACATATAGAAAAGCTAGATTTTTAAGTAAGAAAATCAAATTAAATAATGCAAGAAGAATCCGCTACTACCTTAAGGTGTTTTAATTGTGTGTTTAAAAAAGCTAATACTTGCTTTTTATTTTGCGGGTGGAAAAACACTGCCACCACCTCTGCACCTTCTGCTCCACACCCTTTAGCCCCCATAATAACCGGACACTTTTTTAACTTATCTAAAATATCTAATGTGTTTTGATGCACAAGCTTTAACGATTTTAAACAACTACTATAAACTTTTACTATATCTATAAACTCTTTGGTGTTTGCATCCCTTACACTTTTTTTTGCCCTATCCGCTAACTCTAATAAACTTTTCGGTAAATTAAAATCTTTTTTTAAATATTCCCAAGTGTTAAGCACTATGTTTGTTCGTACAAGCACAAAGTCTAAATCTTTAAAAGCCCAAGCGATAGATTCTAAAGCCCAAGGTTTGTAACTAAATAAACACACCCCTTTTCCTAACCATTGTGACACCACATCTGCCCCGGATGGCACTATTCCCCCCTTAAAATTAAGCCCCCGATAAGAACTCCATAATTTTTTTACCTCTTGATGGGTTGTTAAGTTTTTATCTAACCCCTTTAACGCTTTTGACAAATAATACACAAAACAAAACTCTGCACTAGACAAACCAAAGCCACCTTGGTTACGATGAGGGTCTTTACATGTGATATAATATTTTTGTAGAATATGCGGATGACGACTAAGCCACTGCCCCGCCGGACTATCCATATTAAAAACTATTTGCTTAGGTTGACTTTGTGTGTTTTTTATATCACTATAAGAAAAGCAAAACTTTGGTGTGGTGTTGACTATAACCGCTGATGCTCCTTTTAAAACAGCGTACTCTCCTGTGAGAAAAGTTTTGCTGGGGACAAAAAACTTACTTTTTAGGTGTTGTTTTATTTGACTTTATCCATCCATTTTTCGTGTCGAGCTTTTAAATTCTTAAAAGTTGAAAGAGCTTGTCTGTAGTGTTTGTCTCTAATTTTTTTTAAAGCTTGGGTTTTGTTGACTGTTTTTTTTCTTAATGCCTTTAAAGCTTCTATCGCTTGAGATAAAGAGATGCAATTTTTAATTTGTAAAATCATTTCTAAATGTTTTTGAATTATTGGTATTTCCCATCCTTTAGCCCCAGCATCTAAGGTGAGGTTTTGGATATGTAACTTCATGTGACCTTCAATAATGCCCACAGTGGTTAATGCTCGTAAAGCTCCTAAGTTTTGTGTCAAACCTACAGCTGCACATACACGAGCTAACTCCGTAGCCGTTTTAACACCTAACATTTTTAAGCTTAACCGAGCCGTAGGGTGCAGCCTAGTCATACCTCCTACAGTTCCCACCATAAGAGGTGCTGTTAGTTGACCCCAAAGTTTGCCATTTTTTACTCTCCACTTTGTGATAGATTGATATTTCCCTAACCGGGCAGAATAAGCATGCACACCCGCTGATACAGCTCGCCAATCGTTACCTGTGGCAATCAGTACGGCATCTATACCGTTCATAACACCTTTGTTGCTAGTGGCTGCTCGGTAAGGGTCTGTTTCAGCAAATAAGGATGCTTGTTGGATTTTTTCTATCAATAAAGGGTCTAAGTCTGACATTACAATTTCTGCTGTTACTAAACGCGAATCAGATAAGTTAGATACAATGCAAATGGATACTTCTTCGTTTGTGGCAACTTCAATTATCCCACGCAAGTACTCGCATACTTGGTTGACTATGTTCGCCCCCATGGCATCACGGGTATCTAATAAAACATGGATGACAGCCATATCTTTGAGCCGTCTTAACTGAAAGCCTTTAACCCCTCCTCCTCGCTTACACATAGAAGGTATGACATTTTCTTTCACTTTTTGTATCCATTCTTCTTTATATATGCTAATGGTGTTTTTTAACTTGTCAAAATCTTTCACTTTAGCGATTTGAATTTGCCCGATAACCCCTGTGCCTTTTATTGAGGTTTTAATAAAGCCTTTTTCACTAACCCACCGGGCTGTTTTACCCGCCGCTGCTATGATAGAGGTTTCTTCCACTGCCATAGGGATAACTCGCATTTTACCATCAATACAAAAATTAACAGCCACCCCTAAAGGTAATTGAAAATAACCAATGACATTTTCTACACATTGCTCTGCTAAATCTAGCTTTTTGACCCCTCCTGTTTTTAAGTATTTAACATCGTCTGCATTTAATGCTCCCATTTTAATTAAGCGATCAAAACGCCCCGCCCTAGATAATTTTGAAAACCCTTTAAATAAATTTTTAGTTATGTTTTTCATGATATTATTGCTCGCACATTATTGTTGCTCATATATTATTTTCCATTTTTGATTTTTTGTGGATTGTAGCTCCTTTATATTTCGGCTAGCCGTACAAAACAAGGCTATTTTTAGTTCCTGCTCTAAACGAGCTAAGGTTTGCTCTAATTCTTTAGAGCTTTTTAAAGCAGCTTGAATGGCGACTTGTGCTATCCCCACCCTTTTAGCCCCTAATGCTAGTGCTTTTGCCCCATCGCAACCATTTCGAATACCACCAGATGCCCATAGTTCATAATCTCTATCGGCGAGCTTTCTGCCAGCTAATAGAGCATCTATTGTGGAAATACCCCAATTTTTAAAAGCCTCTCCCATACCATAAAAAGGATGATTGGTTTTGGTTCTGCCTGCTTCAATACGCCCCCAGTGGGTGCCTCCATACCCGCTTAAATCCACAGCAAATAAACCTACCCCTATAAGGTCTTGCAAGTTTTTTTGAGAAAATCCACAGCCTGTTTCTTTTAAAATCACCGGGACCGTACTTTGTTTGCATAACTTTTTAAGAGCTTTAATCCCTCCTGCAAACTTGGGTGTACCCTCTGGTTGTAAAGCCTCTTGTAAAGGGTTGGTGTGTACGACCATCATGTTGGCTTTTAAAGAACAGATAAGTTCTTCTATCACAGATAAAGGAGTGCGAATAAGTTGCGATAGCCCAATATTACCAGCTAACACTAAATGAGGAAAAGCCTTTCTAAGTTTTATCATTTCTTGTTTAGAGCTAGAATCAAAAATTTGCCTTCTTTGCGAGCCTACCCCCATAATCCAAGCTCTTTCATTACACACACGGGCTATCCTGTGGTTGATATTTACAGAGCCATCCCAGCCCCCTGTCATACCCGTTACCATAAAAGGTGTGGCTAATTTTTTGTTTAAAAAGTGAGTGGAAATGTCCACTTCTTTAAAATCCATCTCTGGTAAAGCAGAATGCACTAATTGAATGCGATTAAAACCGCCAGCCCCTTGTGCTGAATTTTCTTTTTTTAATGATAAAAAAATGTGCTCTTTTTTTCTGTTAGTGAATTGAGACACTATGTCTTTCACTGTTTTACACTTCCGCAAGAAGAAGATGTTATGGTTTTACCTCCCCCATCTTTAGAAGCGAGAGCTTGGCTTACTATTTGAGAAAACACAGAAGATGAGTGAAAAGCCATATCTGCTAACATTTTTCTGTTGAGCAATATGCCCGCTTTCTTTAATGCAGATATTAACACAGAATAATTTGTGCCATTTAAACGGGCAGCTGCATTGATGCGTTGATTCCATAACCGGCGAATTTCTCTTTTTTTGCGACGCCTATCCCGATACTGGTAAGCTAAAGCTCTGTCGCTTCTTTCAATAGCTACAGTAAAACAACGGCTACCAGCAGAGTAAAACCCCTTAGCCCTTTTGAGGATTTTTTTGTGCCTTTTTCTTCGAACTGTGCCTGTATTAACTTTCATCGTAATATGCCCTTATGTTTTGGTTAGTTATTTGTTGTTTTACATATATATGTTAGTTCACTTAACTTAAGCTACACCCCGTTACCCTGCACCTAACATTTTTCGAACAGTGTTAACGGATGCACCTTTTACATAAGCTGTTTTACCTAAGTGTCTTTTTCTTTTAGAAGACTTGTTCACTAATAAATGCCTTTTGTATTTTTGCTTTCTTTTAATTTTACCGCTAGCACTTAGCCGGAACCGCTTAGCCGCTCCAGAGTGGGTTTTTAACTTCTGTTTCATTATGCTTAAAATTTTTACCAATAAATGCTAAGCTTTGTCAACTCATTATAATTAACTTTTTTGTGCCAAAATTTTGCACTATTTATAGCTTTAGTATGCTAAACATACTATAATTATTAAAAATGAGGAATAAAATATGGCAAACTACACAGAAAAAGACATTTTACAAAAAATTGAGGAAACAGGAGCAAAGGCTTGAGCAAAGCTTGAGCAAAGGCTTGAGAAAAAGCTGGATCAGAAGTTTGATCAGAAATTTGAGCAATATTCTCAAAATTTAGATTTAAAGATTGAAAATCAATTATACTTCAGTAGCGTTAAGGCACTTTGGCATAAGGTGGAGTTCTCTTTTAGCTATTTTAGCAACTCTTGGTGTGCAGATGGTTTTGTTTGTGTATTTAAACGGGCAGACTAATTTAGAAATAAAAGAAATAAGAAAAGATGTAAAAAACATTGATCTTAGATTAAGTCGCCTTGAGATAAGCGTAAAACATATTGAACAGTTTATTTATGAAAGAGGCTGGACCTCTAATAAAAGAAAAGTATCTTCTTCTACCAGAACCACATAGGATAAACCGGCACACAATAATTATTTTATTTTCATAAGTAGACGCTTAAATCGTAGTGTGTGAGGGTAGCATAAAACAGGTTGCTTAAAAGCCGTTTTATTGCAACTAAGCCACACCATTATGGCTTTTCCCATAAGGTTTTTAATAGGTAAAGGTCCCCACCATCTAGAATCGTGAGAGTTGTTTCTATTATCTCCCATAACAAATATATGTTTTTCCGGCACTACATATTCTTTTTGGGTTAAAGATAGCAATCTTTCGTCTAATTGGTTTTTCCACATCACTCGGTATGGTTTGTTTTTATGAGTGCTTTCTATATAGAAATAATAATCGCTTTTTTTACCTCTTAATTCTTGTTCTGTTAAAGTGTACCATTTATTGTTTTTAGTGGTTTTTTTAGTGTTTAGGGGTTTTCTTTTAAAAAGTAAGTTATTAATCCATAATTGGTTATCTTGATCGATGTAAATACGGTCCCCGGGCAAACCTATAACCCGTTTAATCATAAACTTCATTTTATGTTCTGTATTGGTTGGGCGAAACACCACGACATCTCCTCTTTGGGGAATAGCCCACTGTGTAATCCACTTAGCTGTCCAAGGCCAGCGTACTCCATAAGCTAACTTGTTCACTACAATATGATCGTTCACTAAAAGAGAGGGGATCATACTCCCTGAAGGAATAAAAAAGTGATCCACAAAAGCCCACCGGAGCACAAACACCATAATCACTATTCCCCAAAAGGAAAATACAGCGCGCAAAAATTGTTGAATCATTTTCATAACCTTTGTAATTCTAAACTTAAAAAATAAGATTTTTATTATAAATCCCTCTCATAGTCTATCTTTATTGATAGTAAATAGAAAAAAAAGCTCTACTCCATTGATAAGCCGTAGGTTTGCATATAGCAAGCGAGGCAAAAGTTTGATGGCATCCTATTAACACATAGCTTACTCTAGCTAAAATACTTGTTTCAGATATAAGATTTCCGTATTGTGTTTGTGGCTTGTTGTGGGTAGTTTGTGGCTCGTTGTGGGTAGTTTGTGGCTTGTTATGAGTAGTTTGTGGCTCGTTGTGGGTAGTGCGGTTGATTGTGTGAGGCCATGTTCTACTATCTTGTGCCTTGCCTCTGTGATCTCCCATCACAAAATAATACCCCTTTGGAATACGGTAGGGTTTAAAATCCCATACCTGTTTGGTTACTCTTTTTTTTAGCACACGATAGGTGGTATGATCTGATAAATGCTCTTCTAAATGGATATAGTGGCTTTTATCTTCTGTAAGTCCTTGTGAAAAATACTCGTCTTTAAGCTGGACACTTTTTATTTTTTTTAGAGGTGGCGTTTGTTGTGTTTTTTGATTGTTTAAATAAAATGTGTTATTTTTAATCATCACACGGTCTCCGGGCAAAGCTATCACTCGCCTTATAGCAAGTTTTTTAGCATCAAACGGTGTTTTAAAAATAATCACATCTCCGTAAGAGGGCTTAGACCACTTAATAAAATAAGCAGACATAAAAGGTAGCCGTAACCCATAAGCTAATTTATTAACCAGTATGGTATCTCTTATAAGTAAAGTGGGCATCATATCAGTAAAAGTCACCATATATACCTCACCCACACTCCATCTTAAAATCAGAGCCAGCAATATAACACATCCACATATAAAGCTTGTTTTTAAATAAGATAATGCTTGAATGATCTGGTTTTTAATCATCTGTTTTTAATAAAGCCATAAAGGCAGATTGTGGCACATTAATTTTACCAATAGCTTTCATTCTTTTTTTACCTTTTTTTTGTTTTTCTAATAATTTTTTTCTACGAGTGACATCGCCACCATATAGTTTAGCGGTAACATCTTTTCTATAAGCACTAAGAGTTTCGCGAGCTATCACTCGCCCTCCTACCACTGCTTGAATAGCTACAGGAAATTGCTGACGAGGGATAAGTTTTTTTAATTTTTGAGCCAAGGCTCGCCCTTTTTTCTCTATAGTGGATTTGTGGTGGATAAAAGATAAGGCAGATACTTTTTCTCCATTAAGTAAGATGTCCATTTTTACTAACTCAGAGGTGGCAGTGTCCATCCATTCATATTCCATAGATCCATAGCCACGGGTGAGAGACTTTAATCGGTCGTGAAAGTCCACCACCATTTCGCTAAGAGGTAAGCGGTATTCTATGATGACTTTGTTATTGTTAGAGTAATTGATACTTAGTTGCTGTCCTCTTTTATCTTCACATAATTTTAAAACAGCACCTATGTAGGTGGCAGGGGTATGAACACACACGCGTACAAAAGGCTCTTCAATATGCTCAATGCGAGTAGGGTCTGGCAAAGCTGAAGGGTTATCTAATGTTATTGTTTGCCCGTTTTTCATCAGTACTTTATAAACCACTGAAGGGGCTGTAGCGATAAGTGATAAATTAAATTCTCTTTCTAACCGTTCTTGCACAATTTCTAAATGTAATAAGCCTAAAAAACCACAACGAAAACCAAGCCCCATAGCCGATGACTGCTCTGTTTCAAACACTAAAGAAGAATCATTGAGGGTGAGTTTTTCTAAAGCATTTTTTAAAGGGATAAACTCTTTTGCGTCTGTGGGAAATAAGCTAGAAAATACTGTCGGGCGTAGTTTTTTAAAACCCTTTAAAGCAGCTTGGGCTGGTTGCTTAGTATGCGTTAAAGTGTCTCCTACAATAACATCTTGGATTTTTTTAATACCGGTGATGATAAAACCCACCTCTCCTGCTTGGAGTTGTTTTAAATACTGGGGAAAAGGTGTAAAAACCCCTAACTTTAATACCTGATGCTTTGTTTGACTTTGCATAAATTGTATTTCATCTCCTACTTTTAATTGCCCTTCAAAAAGCCGACATAAAATAATAACCCCTTGGTAACTGTCAAACCAAGAGTCAAACACTAAAGCTTTAAGAGGGTTGTTTATTTCACCACTAGGAGGGGGGACTTGAGCTACTACTTGCTCTAAAATATCTTGTATACCTGTTTTTTCTTTCGCACTGGCAAGGATAATGTTTTTTTTATCTAAACCAATCAGATTTTCTATTTGGTCGCTCACCTCCTGAGGGCGAGCTAAAGATAAATCCACTTTATTAAGTACCGGAATAATAACTAACTTGCGTTTTATGGCGAGTGTTGCGTGTGCTATGGTTTGTGCCTCTACCCCTTGAGAAGCATCTACTACTAAAATAACCCCCTCACAAGTAGATAAAGATCTGGATACTTCATAAGAAAAATCCACATGCCCTGGCGTATCAATGAGATTCAGTTGATAAATTTGTCCGTTTTTGGCTTTATAAGAAAGCCTTACAGTTTGAGCTTTAATGGTGATACCTCGCTCTCTTTCTAAATCCATGGTATCTAAAAACTGTTCTTTTTTTTGACGCTTTTCTAAAGCATGGGTTATGTCTAAAAAACCATCAGCTAAAGTGGACTTGCCATGATCAATATGAGCAATGATAGAAAAGTTGCGTATTTTTTGCTGACTCACTTAAAATTATTTGCCAGCTTTAAATTTCACCTGGATTTTTGTAATAAGTTGGATAGCCATTTTTTCGTGGATTTTGCACATTTTTAATTCGTCTTTGCGGTGAGCTTTCTGACTCAGGGTGAGATTGCATGTTTCTAACTCCATTTCATAATCTAATTTGTTAGCACGAATGGTCTCTAACTCTTTAGCTTGTTGCTTAAATAACTTATTGACTTTTTGTAGTGGTGCCACATCTAACCAGTCTTTTTTAGCCTTATACCACACGAGTTTTTTCTTAAACCGTGCCTTGTTTTTAGCTAATACAAAAGTGGGATATTGAGATTCATCTACATCTAATATGTTTTTAATGTTGTTTAAACAGACAATGTCCTCATCTTCCATAACAGAATGAAAAACAGGCACAACTGGTTTGTTGGTAGGTAAATTTTTGTTAGATAAATCAGGGCTTACTTCAATGCTCATGGTTATGACTCCTTTATGTGGTTATATGGTTTTGTTAACTTTTTATGTTTTTTATACTGCTGCTACTCAATTTTTTTAACGATGCTCAATTGTAGGCTCAATTATAGTAGATGATCCTAATATAGAGTTATTTGTACTGTTATTTTTACATGAAGCACTGCATTACTATAAAATTTCACAACATTGTAAGATTTTTAACAAATAATTTCAGTTTTGTCAACTTTATTTAAAAAGAGTGTGAAAAAATGTAAAAAGAGTGTGAAAAATACATATAAAGTGTAAATTATTTAAGGATAATCATGCACATATAAGGCACATATAACTATAAAATTTCAAGATACCTTTTTAACAAGCCCTTGTTATGTCCTTATTTTATAGTTCCTGTAACAGGTTTTGTAAGAAATAAACTAAAAAAACTTAATTTTTTTAAGAATATGTAAGAAACATAGCGTTATAATTTTGTATTGTGTGTTTTAGTATTTTAGCTTAATCTTAAGTTTTAAGTTAAGGTTTTTTTTGGTAGGGTTTTATTTATAAGGTTTTTATGATGATAAAATTAAAGTATTTACGCATATCTTCTAACTGGGGCATTTTTATAGGTCTTATTGTAGGGGCTTTGATTGGGTATTTGTTTAATTGTTGGGGTGATAATCCTACTCGGCAATGGATATTAGGTAATGTGATTACCCCTGTGAAGATGGTATTTTTACGCTCTTTATTTATGATCATTGTGCCTTTAGTATTAAGTTCTCTATTAGTAGGGGTTACTAATTTAGGGAGTAAGTATTTACTCAGAAGGTTAGGTTGGAAGGTAGCCTTATTTTATTTAACCACTACTTTTTGTGCTATTGTGATTGGGCAGGTGTTAATTAATACCGTGCAACCTGGGGGTGGTGTTTCTCAAGAAGAAGTGCATCAAGCAGCCGAGGCCTCTAAGGGCAAGATAGATTCTTTAAAACCTAAGGTATCGTGGGTTAGTAAATCTGTATGGCCGGGTATTGTGGATAATATTATACCTAAAAACATTTTACAGGCATTTTCTGAAGGGGGCATGTTAGCTATTATTTTTGTAGCTATTATGTTTGGTATGGCTATTTTAGGTATGCAAAATGGTCCTCCAAGGGTGGCGTTTATTGGGTTCTTTTCAGCTCTTTCTAGTGCTTCTGTCACCATTATTGGGTGGATTATGAAAATTGCTCCTTACGCTGTAGCGGCTCTAATGATTGATGCTGTAGCTACTTTTGGTATAGAGCGTATGATGAATTTACTGGCTTACATGTTAGTGGTGTTAGCAGGTTTATTGGTGCAATTTTTTGTTGTTTATGGGTTATTGTTAAAGTTTTTAGTTAAAATATCTCCTTTAGAGTTTTATAAAAAAGCTTTGCCCATTTTTTTAACAGCCTTCAGTACTAGTTCTAGTGCAGCTACGATGCCTGTTACTATTCGCACTTTAGAAAGGCGATTTGGCGTACCTGATAGTATTACAACTTTTAGCATACCTATTGGTGTTACAGTTAACATGGATGGTACGGCTTTGTTTGAAGTTATGGCAGTTATTTTTATTGCACAGATTTTTGGGGTGGATTTATCTCTTATGCAACATATTACTTTAGTTATTTTAGTATTGCTTACTTCTGTGGGTGTAGCTGGTGTGCCGGGTGCATCGACTCCTATTTTAATGGCTGCTATGGCATCCGTTGGAGTTCCAGTAGAAGGGATAGGTCTGATTTTAGGTGTGGATCGCTTATTAGATATGGCAAGAACTGTCACTAATGTCACAGGGGATTCTGTTGCCACTTTATTTTTAGCTAAGTCAGAAAATCGCAATTTTAATTTCAAGGCATCACCTGTAGGAGGAGAGGCACGTTCGTCTTCATAAGGGTTTTTTTTTCTATAGTTAGTGGGTTCTTTGTTGCCTATCTTATATTGCTTGCGATAACATGCTTACATTCTTAAAATATTTTAGCCTTTTATATTCTTTTTATTTATTTTTTGGCTTGTTTTTGCGTAACAAGTTTTGTGCCGTCTGGTTAGTTGGTGTTTTTTGTGTTTTCCCTCACATTGTATTGGCTGATGCCCAACCAGCCGATATAGATTATTACATACAAGAGAATGCTGATTTTTCTTTCATATTTAGTAAAAATTTTTTAGAAAATAACACACATTTAAAACTCAAAGAAAAAGTGGAATATTATAATAATATTTATAAGAGTATTTTTAGCGATAAATTTAAAGATATTCCGGTTTATATATTTATTTCACCTAAAAATCAGGTATCTAATGCTAATGTTGTTAGCTTCCCGTTTTTAAGGATGGTGGCTTTTCCGACAGGGACAAGTCATATAGATAAGATGGGTTCTGTTAACTGGTTGGATACGATAGTAGCTCATGAGATGGCACATATTTATCAGTTAGGACAATTTTCCGATAGATTTAATAATAGTGTTGCATTCAAAAATGTCACTTTTTTTGGTTTTGTGAAATCTATTTTTGGTGTTATATTATCGTACCCTTTATTTTTTAATATTAATACAGCGATGCCACGATTTTTTTTAGAAGGGCATGCTGTACTCATAGAGTCGCTTTTTTCCCCAGGCGGGAGGCTTTACAGCGGGGCAGTTAGGGCATTGGTGTTTGCTCAATTAAAGCATAATTATCAAAGCACAGATCATTTTATTGCCCATTACTTAGTCAATCGCACGAATAGGTTTTTTTCTATCGATGAAAAGTATCAACATGGAGGGTATTTTTTCAGCACTCTTTTAGAAAAATTTAAACTTAAAAAAATTAATCATCTTTTTAAACAATATTCAGAAAATGTAATTTATCCAGGTTTTTCTAAGGCTGGTAAAAATGCTTTTGAAAACACTTTAGGTACAGGGTTTGAAAATTTAGTTCATTATTATATTAATCGGTACCGCACTTTAGCATTGCAACAAAAGCAATCTTTACAAAAACCGTTATTTAAAAGTAGTGTGTGTATGCCTTTTAATAGAAAAGATCAAGAAGTGTTTTTTTTAACCTCTGATGCTAACACAGCTCCTGTGTTGCGGATGTATAACCAAGTTAGTCGTAAGTGGAAAAGCGAGCGGAAAAGATTTGAATTGGGTAAAGTATTTAAAATCAAGGATAAATATTATGTATCTCACACTTATGAAATAAGTCCGATAGAAAAAATATATGGGTTATTTTCTGATGGGATGTATTTTTTTGATAAAAAGTACCATTCACAAGATGTACAAGATATGTATAACCAACATTGGTTATCTATTGACACTACTAATAACATGGAGAGTTTCCGTTTATTATTGGATGGTAAATTTTACAACACCACACATTCCACAGCTTTGTTTGGTCCGAACGGAAGTGTTTATTATTTTAAACAAAAAGGTCATTATCGTGCCATGTATAAGGATAAGAAAAAGCTATTTCAATTTAAAGGGTTTTATGGAAAACCTATAGGGGTTAGCCTTGATGGCACAGTGTTTTTTATTGCATCCAGCAGTACTGGTTCTTCTTTATTTGCTTGGGCTAAAAATAGAGGTATTTATCGAGTTTCTTCTTCTGATGTTATTATAGAGGCTATCAATTTAAAAAAGATCAATTTCTTGTTTGTGAAATAGGTCCTGATTTTGTAACCTATAAAATCATCCCTGAAGAAAGACTGTACACCAGACCTGTTTTGTACTCTTATGGCAAACATCTTTTTAAAAATAATAATAAAATAACGAGACCCACACAAACTGTCCGTCGTGTGCAAAGTAAAAACCCTAAGGGAACTTTAAAAAATAAACCCGATAAAGAGTTATCGTTAGAAGATTTAAATAACCTTAATGATACAAAACCTTTAAACAACTTAAAAGAAGATAAAGAGTTATCATTAGAAGGTTTAGATTTAGCCCAATTGCAAGCTGACAACATAAAATTATATCGTCCTCTTAGTAATTTGCGTTTAAGTGGTTTTAATATAGGGTGGTCTTATGATCCACTTTTTAACGATTTATTTAGCACGACAGATAATTATCGTTTCTTTTTAGATGATCATCATCATTTGTTTTTTGGTTTAGATTTTGTGGATATTTTAAGATACAATAAGTTACAATTTGCTTTGGCGACTTCTACTAAAGATGCATGGTCATTTTACGGTAAGTACTTTAATAGAAGGTACCGTTTTCCTTGGGGTTTAGGGTACGCTTATATGCAGGATTGGGTAAATATTTTTGATAGCTCAGTTTATACTTATGCACATTTTTTTAATAAGCATGTTATTTTACCTTTATTTAGAAAAGGGTATTGGTCATCAGATTTTTATCTTCACGGTGCTGTAGATGTTATCAAATTATCGTTACCAAGTAGCATGCCGTCAAGAGAATTTTTGTCCCCATTTAATCATTGGGCGTATTTATTGAAAGGAAAGCCCTCTTGGCAATTACGATACCAAAGGTACTATCGTAACAATTTAATTTCTAATAGAGATTTTATTTTAGAACTATCTGCTATGTATAATACCGGACTCATTTTTGAAGAAACTTCTTTGGAAAAATTTAAAAATTCTAACATTATATGGGATGTATTTTCTTCTTACAATACTCATATAATAGCTGATTTTTATATAAAACCTTTTGTGCAATATCAAATGCATGGGATGCGAAACTCTATCGTATTTAAACAGCCTACACTACAGGATTTTATTATTCAACAGGTATCTTCAGGTAATATTTTTAAACAGAAAAAGATTAAACCACCTCATGATGCATTTATGACAGGTGTGACATTTCAGAAAGTTATTAGTACTCCTATTTATTTTGCCAGATTTCCTCTTTCTTTAAGCAGGTTAGCTCCTTTTTTTAAGATTCAATATCATTACTATAATTATTACGATGACAGTGTATTAAAAAATCAGTGGTGGGATAAACAAATGTTAGAAAAAAAACAAAACCGGGAACATCGTATATCCCAAGATGATGAAAATAAAATAGAGCTATTTAATTTTTTATTATCGTGGAGAGCAGGTGCTGTTATTGAAGGGCTTTGGTTTCATAATAAATTTTTTCAGATAGAAATTGGTATGGGAGATCGTTTCATTATCGATCATATTATGAAAGGGGTGTTTGATGATGTATTCGTTGATTTGTTTAGCAAACCTATTGGTTTTTCGTTTGATGTGAATATTCGTGCTTCTTTTTAATTATTTTTACACTTTTTTTTAGTTGTTGCTTTTTTGGAGACAGGAATCCAGGCTGGTTTATTATTTAAAAAGTTTTTTTGCAGATGGAAAAACCTTGGGATTAGGACTAAAGTATTATAAAAAGTCTAGTTTTTTGCTTATTTTTAAAAAATAAAGCTTGTAATTTATGAAAAAATATTTATAATTGCTAATATGAATAGTTTAAGTCTTATCAAGTCTTATCAAGTCTTATCAAGTCTTATCAAGTCTTATCAAGTCTTATCAAGTCTTATCAAGTCAGTATAATACACAATTTATAAAAGCATTAAAATCCAAAAAGTATAAAACAACACAAAGCAGGAGGGGAAGATTTTATAGGGACGCTTCGCTTGGACCCTTAAAATATTCCCCTCCCGCTTTTTATAATCTAATTGCGATCTTTATTAAAAGTAGATTAATTGATATAAGTTTAAATTGGTTTTCTCACTATTTAAGAACAGCATTAAAGAATTACATCAATTATCTTTCTTATTTCTTTTATCAGTCGTCATTCCCGCGTAGGCGGGAATCCAGAAAGTTACTTTCATCTGATACAGCTTGTTTTTCTCACTTAGTCGTTAAGTTATCTTTAGTAAGTTATTTTTTTAGTTCAACTATTAAACAAACAAATAAATCATTAAATAAAAGGAGGAACAAAAAATGAAACAAATTATTTTAGTATTATTACTATTAAGTCTTGGGGCTTGTGTTACCACTAAGCCAAAGAGGCAAGCTCACAAACCCTCACCACAAAAACCCACCCGACAAGTAGCTCAAGTATCAAATTTAAGAGCATTTGTAGCTTTTAAGCAATTACCAGATGGGAGTTATTGTCAAATTAATGTTAGAAGGAATAATAAACTTACCCCTAATTTTGTACAACCAGATGGTGGTAGTGACCCACTACCTAAAAATGATATTCCTATTTGTAGCGAAAAGGACAAAAGAGATTTTCAAAACCAAGCTGAAAACTTTTACCTTAAAGGTAATGTGATACAGAAAACATCATTAAGTGCTGCAGGTACGGCAGGAATTTCAATTGTAGCGACTGCAATAAAATCTGGATTAATTGGATGCTTTTTCGGTGCAGGAGTTTCTTGGTTTTCTTCTTTTTTAGATTTCTCTAAAAAACAATTAATCACTGCCGATGTTATAGGGGGTGGTCTTATAGGGTTTGCTGGAGCAATTGATATAGCATCGAAAACCATGGATAACATACCTCAGACTCCAAGTAATGCTAAAGCACGTGTGGGAGGTATAGGAGGATCATTGATTGCAGGTCCAGCAACTGGCATAGCAGGAGCGATTGTATGTGAAGACGGTACAACTTATCTACTTAGTGACACTCCAAAAACCGATATGTAAATAAAAAAAATGGGGTAGCTTTTCGGGGTAAGGAATAAGCACATCCTCACCAAAAGTCTTAAAGTATTTATCAGATATTTTTTGGTTAAGGTCATTTTATATTTATTACTTGATGTAGTAAAGCTTGTAAATAGGTGAAAATGGGTGTATTATTAGGTGTATGATTCAGGCGAGCAGTTTAAAAATCACTCATAAGCTATTATTTTTGATTGCTAAAATTGATGAGTTTAAAGGCACATGGCAGGCTTTGAGTGTATTAGAACCAGAGCGATTATTAGCATTAAAGAAAACAGCTATAGTAGAAAGTGTTGGTTCTTCTACACGTATTGAAGGTAGTGACTTATCTGATCATGAGGTTGAGTTATTACTTAGCAATATTAAAACAAAATCACTTAAGACTCGTAGTGAGCAAGAAGTTGCAGGTTATGCTCAAACAATGGATCTTATTTATGAATCATGGGAAAATATTTCTATTGATGAGAATCATATTAAACAACTGCATCATTATCTTTTGCGTTATAGTAAAAAAGATGCTAAGCATCGAGGTAAATACAAAACACTATCAAACAAAGTAGTGGCTCTTAACCAGCAAGGCAAACAAATAGGTGTTATTTTTAATCCTGCTAAACCATTTGATACTCCTAGATTGATGAAAGAACTAATAATATGGTTTAAAAATACTGGAGGAAAATCTTTACATCCTTTGTTACAGATTGCTATTTTTATTGTAGTGTTTTTGCAAATTCATCCTTTTCAGGATGGTAATGGTAGGTTAAGTCGTCTATTGACTAATTTACTCTTACTTCGTTTAGGTTATAATTATACGGTTTATTATTCTTTAGAAAAAATTATTGAAGAAAACAAGAAAAGTTATTACTTAGCTCTTAGAAAAACACAAAAAACGATATATAATAAGAATCCTAATTGGAATCCGTGGATATTATTTTTTTTACAATTATTGAGTCAACAGATACAAAGGTTAATGAAAAAAATAGAGTATGAAAAAACTATTGTATCTCATTTACCTGCTATTTCTATAAAAATTTTACAACATACTAAAAGAAGAGGTCGTGCGACAATGAGTGATATGGTAAGGGATATAAAAATTAGTAGAAATACTATTAAGGAACATTTTCGTAAATTAGTTAAAAAGGGTTATTTAGTTCAGCATGGAAGAGGTCGTGGTGTATGGTACAGTTATTGTATAAAACCTTAACTTTCTGGAATGATTAGTTAGTCTTTTGTTTTTTAATGGTTTGCTTTGTTACAAAAATCTTTAATCAGACTTTTATCCTACATCTTTAATCTAGGTATCTTAATAGTTTTTAAAAAAATAGTTGTAATTTATGAAAAAATATTTATAATTGCTAATATGAGTAGTTAGGGTATGCAAAAAGGCAAAGAAGAAGGCAAGGAAGAAGGCAGGCAAGAAAGAGAACGACAAGTGATTGCGAATATGTTTCAAGCAAATGCAGATATTCCATTTATTGTGAAGGTCACTGGGGTTTCAGAGTCAGAAATCAAAAAGCTACAAAAAAAGCACTCATAAGTTTCAGCCCGAGATGAGAGAAAAGATATCTTCTCACAAAAACCAGCAAAAACTTGCAAAAAAGCTTACAATTTTTATGAAATCTATCTATCTATCTATCTATCTATCTATCTATCTATCTATCTATCTATCTATCTATCTATCTATCTATCTATCTATCTATCTATCTATCTATCTATCTATCTATCTATCTATCTATCTATCTATCTATCTATAATCATTAAGTATTTAGTGATTTTAATGCAATGCATTGTATGGTGTGTAAAAAATTTACAAAATTAAATATAATTAAGATTATAATAAATAGAAGGTATTAATAAAAAGAGGAGGAAATAGTTATGAAACACATTATTACTTTATTGATTAGTATAAGTCTTTTGTTTCCATATACGGCTTTGTCGTATTCGTACAATGTTGAAAATTGGGAAGTAGAGGCTGAAAACAGCCAGAATATGGAAAACCCCCAAGCTCAATTAGTACTATGGCAATCCTTAGCAGTGCCATTCGTTATGTCTGCTTCAGAAAAGGTTGGGCTTTTTTTGCTTGGATCGTCTATGTTAATAGGGATAGGAGGAGCTAGTACCGCAGTCTACTATTTATTATCTGGTGAGTATCATGAAGATAAAAAAGAATTAAAAACAGAATTAGCACTTATCTGTCAAAAAGTAGGAAATGAAGTAGAATCCTGTATAACCCAGGTGAATAAGCTGAACAGCTGGGAGTTACATAAAATACGGGAACTACATAAAATACGGGAACTAATAGAAGCATTACAAAAATTACCACCAGAAATGCGAGAAGAACTGCTATCAACAGCTCAACTTGGTACTATTCCCCTTGGAATTTAGTAAAACTGGATTTAGTACAAAAAAGGGGCTGGTAAATCTTTGGGGTAAAAAGACTACCAGCCTTTAAATATTACAGCTATGCACTTTTAATACTCACGGCATATTAACCTGCAAAGCTTTTTTCGCAACTGCTTTTATTATTATCTATAACCGTTTCAGCTATTTCAGATATTAAACTCACTATTCTTAGATGTGTTTCTTTTGTGTAATTAGTGCCACCAATGCGTACAAGCATATTACTTTGTGTGTCAACTAAGTGTTTTGCTACTAGCCCATGATAAACCATATCCTTTATACTATCCTGCGAAGAAGAATCACTAGCTGTTTGTATGATAAGTGGTAAAGTTTTTTTAATATATTCTTCTATTGTTTCTACGCTATCTCCTTTTATGACAAACTTTCTAATGTTTAAAGCAAAATGTACTAACTCATTACTGTTTTTTGATTGTCCGTTGTCGTCTAAAACCGTAACTAACTTGTTAGCAACGAAAAAATCTGTTTTTATTAATTTATCAAAAGCTTCTTGTTTAAACCTGCTTTCATACATCTCCATTGGATTTCCACCTCCAACTATAGGTGTAATGGGACCAGCTTGTGCAATAACAGGTAAGATTAACACTGGCATTAATAAACTTACTTTAAGTGTCATTTTTTATTCCTCCTATTTTATTTAGTTAAAAATGTTTGTAATGAATATTATTCTTAGCATCAAATCACTTTAAAAGCAATAATAATTCACCCTTTGGGTGTTAAATTATCATTGATAATTATAACTATGTATCATTGATTGGCACTAGGGTAGTGCAAGCAAGCAGTAACATCAAAAAAAGCACCATTTGGGTGTTAAATTGCCATTGATAATTATAACTATGTATCATTGATTGGCACTAGGGTAGTGCAAGCAAGCAGTAACATCAAAAAAACCACCCTTTGGGTGTTAAAGTTTGATTTTGGGGAATAAAGGGGGTATGTTTTTTATCTGTGTTCCACTTTTTAAACAAGTTTTTGTTTGTAAAAAAGTGTTTAATTTTTCATAGTAGTAGTTGTTATCTTTTGGTTCTGTCAAGTTATTATTTTTCTCTAAGTCATTGTCGTTATTATTCTCATTCTCATCATCATCATTATCATTATCATTATTATCATCATTATTACTGTCACCACCACTTTCGTTTTCGTCATTATCATTAGAAAAGCTACTTAGTAACTTTGTCATTTGTTGTGGCATAACTGGTTTGAGCAGTATTGCACTTATGTATAGTATCTCTAGTACATTAGTTAGCACAAGTCCAGCTTGTTTTGTTTGGTTGGTTTTTACTAATTTCCAAGGGGCTGTTTGCTCTAGATATTTATTGCTAAAGCTCAAGAGATGGACAATTTGCTCTATAGCTTTATGTGGTTGGAGATTTAAAACATGTTTTTTAACATTTTTTATTGTTTCTACTCCTTGGTTTTTAAGTGTTTGTTCTAAAGCGTTTGGTTGAGGTGAGGGTTTTGGTAAGGTGGAGTTAAAATGCCGTTCTAACAAAGCCATTGCTCTTCTTTGTAAATTACCTAAATTGTTAGATAAGTCTTCGTTAATGCGACGGACAATAAAGGGTAAAGAAATAGGGGCATCGTTACCTAATGCAATATCTCGTGCTAAAAAAAACCGCAGACTATCAGCACTTATTGTTTGCAAAAGTGTTAGAGGGTCCATAATGTCTCCTTTAGATTTACTCATTTTTTCTTGAGAGGAGTTAAGAAGCCAACCATGGGCTAAAACCTGTTTAGGTAAAGCAATATCTAAAGCCATAAGCAGGCAAGGCCAATATACGCAGTGAGTTATTAAAATATCTTTTCCAATTAAGTGTACTGCTCCTGCTTTGTTCCACCATTTGTCCCAATGTTTATTATCGCTACCCCAGCCGATACCTGTTATGTAATTTAGCAAAGCATCTATCCATACATAAGTAACAAAATCGGGGGCGAAAGGGAGTTCGATACCCCACTCAACACGGCTTTTGGGTCTGCTACAGCATAAATCCGCCAGTGGTTTTTTTAAAAAGCTTAATATTTCGTTTTTCCGGTAAGCAGGTTGGATAAAGTTTGGATTTTTTTCAATGTGTTCTATTAGTTTATCTTGGTAAGCCGACATTTTAAAAAAGTAGTTTTTTTCTTGCAGGCGGGTTACTTTTTTACCTGTTGGGGAGTGTCCATCTATCAGGTCTTTGGAGGTGTAGAAGGTTTCTTCACTTACACAGTACCAGCCTTCGTAATCAGCAGAGTATATTAAACCTTTGTCGTAAAGCTTTTGTAAGGCTTGTTGCACCAGTTTTTTGTGTTGCGGGCTTGTGGTGCGAAAAAAGTGATTGTATGAAATATTGAGTTTGTGCCATGTGTTTTGGAACTGCTTTGCCATTTTGTCGCAATATTTTTGCGGGTCCAACTTGTTTTTTTGAGCAGATTGCATACATTTTTGCCCATGTTCGTCCACTCCTGTGAGTAAAAAAGTGTTGTATTTGAATAATTTGTGGTATCTTTTTAAAATATCTGCAATCACTGTGCTATAAACGGTACCTAAATGTGGCTTATCGTTGACATAGTAAAGAGGGGTTGTAATATAGAAGTTTCTCATTACTTTAATGTTAAGGCTAATGAGCTGGGATTTCAACTTGAATAAAGAAAGGTAAAACATAATGAAAACCACAAAACAGGACACAAAAACCAACACCGAAAAGAGTGCATCATCAAAAAGCACCACCAAAAGCACCACAACAGATATTGCAAAAAAATCTAAAAACAAGTTACAAAAAACCAGTTCTAGCTTTTCTCAAAAGTTCGTACCTGCTCGTAAGAAAAACACTCAAAGGGTTGCCAAAACATCTAAAAATCAGCTCTCGGCAAAAAAACTTTCATCGTCATCATCATCATCTCGCAAACCTGTGCCACAGAAAAAGGTAAAGCCAGTTAAAGTTGCAAAACCCTCTCATAAATCAAGTAGTGTAAAGCCCACAAAATCAGCCATGCTGAAAAAACCAACCAAAGCGGGTGTTAAAAAACCAATAAGCAAGCATCAAGACCCAGCAGGCAAAAGCCAGGTAAGCAGTAGTGCTAAAGCAAAAAAGAAAGCACTTAGCCGTGCTACTCAAAAGCCTCAAGCGATTAAAACATCTCAAGTGGCAAAAACTATGGGAGCTAAAAAATCTCTTAAGAAAAAGTTAAAGCCTGAAAAATCAGCTACTTCGGCTACTGGTAAATCACTTTCTGAAGCGAAAAAAGCATTATCTAGTGATGTTGAGCCAGCTACTACTAAAAAACCAAAAACTAAGGTAGTGGCTAAAAAATTAGATAAAAAAGAGCAGAGGTTATTGCAAGAGAATCAAAAAAAGTGGGAAAATTTGTATAGAAAAGCTAAAGATATGCCAGCTCCTGAGTTTCAACTATCAGGCTGTTTTGACTCTCATACACCTTTATCGCATGCTGTTTTTGGTTGGGGTTGGATTATGAAGAACAGAAATCATCGTTTAGAAGTTATTTTTAAAGATAAAGTACGCTTGCTTTTATCTAATTATCCTACTTCAAAACCTAGACCTATATCTAAATCTAAATAATTAAGGGAGTTAGTATTTATGTCTAAGTCGGATTTAGTGCAGTTTGAAGGGCGAATTGTAAAAATTTGCTCTAATGGTCTTTATAAGGTTCAGTTGGATAAAAAAGATATTGAAGTGTCTGCTAGGTTATGTGGTAAAATGCGTCGTTATAATATCCAAGTGGTTAATGGAGACCGTGTGACAGTGGGGTTTTCCCCTCATGATCTCAACTTAGGTCTTATTATATATAGGTATAGATAATTTTTTATTTGTAACAAGGTAAAAACTTTATGTTAAAACTTGTGTGGTGAAAAGAATATTTAAAAAATGAAAAAATTAGTTATTGTAGAATCTCCCACTAAGGCAAAAACCATTCGTCGGTTTTTAGGTCCTGAGTATTTAGTGGAATCGTGCATGGGGCATATTAGGGATTTACCTACTTCGCCAAAAGACCTGCCTGAACAGTTTAAGAAAAAACCTTGGGCTAGGTTTGCTGTCAATATTGATAATAACTTTAACCCCATTTACTGTGTGCCATCAAGTAAGCAACCTATTGTAAAAAAACTAAAGACTTTAGTTAAGTCAGCTGGGGAGTTAATTTTAGCAACGGATGAAGATAGAGAAGGGGAGAGTATCTCTTGGCATTTGACACAAATTTTAAAACCCACCATGCCTGTAAAGCGTATGGTGTTTCATGAAATTACAAAAGACGCCATTAAAGAGGCTTTAAAAAACTTTAGAAAAGTAGATAAAAACTTAGTACAAGCACAAGAGGCTAGACGCATTTTAGATCGTTTAGTAGGTTATAGTATCTCTCCGTTTTTATGGAAGAAGGTTCGTATGGGTTTATCGGCAGGGCGTGTGCAATCAGTAGCTGTTTCGTTAGTAAGCAATAGGGAGTTAGAGAGATTAGGGTTTAATAAAACTATTTATTGGGATGTTGTGGGGGAGTATAAAAAAAATGCTCAAACCTTTACAGGGCATCTGATTAAATATAATGACAAACGATTAGTGCGTAGTGCTGATTTTGATAGTGTAACAGGTAAATGTAAAAATAAAAACTTATTACTTATGGATGAAAAATCAGCAACTACCTTAGCTCGTAAGTTATTAAAAACACCATTTAAAGTCACAGATGTGAATAAAAAACAAGTTACCAGAAAGCCTGCTCCACCATTTATCACTTCTACTTTGCAACAAGAGTGCAATAGGAGGTTTGGGTTTTCTTCTCGTCGGACAATGGGGGTGGCTCAAAAACTGTACGAATTAGGGGCTATTACTTATATGAGAACAGATTCTACTTTTTTATCTTCACAGGCACAAACTGCTGCACGCTCAGCTATAGTAAAACAATATGGTAAAAATTATCTTCCCGATGCACCTCGTTTGTATCGTAAAAAAGCCAAAGGGGCACAGGAAGCTCATGAGGCCATCCGCCCCGCAGGTCAAAAATTTACACCTCCTGCTAATATGCGTTTAAGTGGTGATTTGTTAAAACTTTATGATTTAATTTGGAAGCGTACTTTAGCCTCTCAAATGAAAGATTGCATTCAAAACCAAGTGCGTGTGGAGTTGACGGCAGGGGCTTGTGTGTTTGTAAGCTCTGGTGTGACTATTCAATTTCCTGGGTTTTATCGTGTGTATAAAGATCAAGACACAAAAGAGTTGGCTTTACCACCTCTTAACAAAGGAGATAGTGTGCCGTGTGTTAAGCTCTCACCTGTGCAGCATGAAACTAAGCCTCCTGCTCGTTATACGGAAGCATCTCTTATTCAAAAATTAGAAAAAGAGGGGGTGGGGCGACCTTCTACTTATGCTAGTATTATTAGCACCATTCAAGAAAGAGGTTATGTTAAGAAAAACAAAAACAGTTTATCGCCTACTTTTGTTGCTTTAATAGTGGATCGTGTATTAGCTCATCGTTTTCCGGATTATGTGAGTGTTAGTTTTACTTCTGAAATGGAAAAAGATTTGGATGACATCGCTCGTGGGCAAAAAGATCATATTAAGTATTTAAAGTCTTTTTATTTTGGCAATAAGGGTTTAAAAAAACTTATTGATTCTCAAGAGAAACAAACCTCTAACGAAAACTTTCGCACTCTAGAACTCAAAGGGTTTGAAGGGTACTGTTTTCATGTAGGACCTTTTGGTGCGTATGTTTCTAAAAAACAAACTTCTTCTTCTCAAGGTCAGAAGACAACTCGGGACCAGAAAAAACCATCGGGTAGTCAAAAAAGCACAAAAGGTAAAAAAAATGGTAATGATGTATCGGCATCTCTTCCGATAGAACTATCCCCTGCAGATATTACGAAAAAATATATTGATGATTTAATTCAAAATAAAATGCAAGGGGGGCGTTTATTAGGTAAGCACCCTATGTATAAGAAAGATATTTTTCTGATATTAGGTCGATATGGACCTTATTTAGAAATGCGGTTATCTGATGATAATAGCAAGTCAGCATATTTAACGACCAAAAAACACCCTTTAGGTGCTACAAAGGCAGAAAGCAAGAAAGTAGCAAGCAAGAAAGTAGCAAGCAAGAATTCAGGAAGTCAAAAAAACACTGTTCAAAAAGCGTTTGTTAAAAGGACTTCTTTACATCCTTTTTATACGACAGACAATATTACTTTAGAGGGTGCTGTACGGCTATTAGAATTACCTAAAGTTTTAGGTAAGCATCCTGAAACAAAAAAAGAAATTAAAAAAGGTATAGGTCGTTATGGACCTTATGTGGTGCATGACGGTGATTTTCGTTCTGTGTCAGCAGATAGTTTTTTTGATTTAAACTTTAAGCAAGCCTTAAGTCGTATTAAAGAACCTAAAAAGCGTGCGACAGGCATGGTCAAAGAATTAGGCACACATCCTAAGTCGTCTCGTCCTGTTCAATTAATGAAAGGTCGTTATGGTATGTATATTAAACATAAGGGTGAAAACTATAGCTTACCAAAAGGCTTAACGGACCCTAAAAAGTGTACATTAAAAGATGCTTTAAATGTTATAGATAATGTGGTAGATAAAACAAAGCAAGATAGTCAAAAAAGTCATAAAAGATCTAAAAAAATTATGACTAAAGGTGGGGTAAAAAAACACACTTTTACAAAAAAAAGTATGAGTAAAATCAAAAAACGAGTGCAAAGCTCTAGTTATTCTGGACGAAGTTTTAAAAAATCAGGTAGACTTAAAAAATGAACAAAAAATTATTGTTAATTTGTGTTTATATTGCACTGCCCTTTTATGTTCAATCAGCTGAGCTTACTTGCCAGTATTTACACGATATTCAAGAAAAATTTTTGAACATGCACATTAACTTATCTAATTTAAATAAACGGAGCATTTATTTTCGATCTTTATTATTTAGCTTGCAACATCGCACACAAGATCAATTTATTAAAGCATTAGATATGGATAAATTATATTTTACACATTCAGATGTTATAACTATTCGCTGGTGGATGAAACATGCTTTTAACCAATTAAAACAAAAAGATTGTACTTTTTTAGATCGTATTTACGACTTATATCTTACCAGAGTAAAGGAAAGAGTACAATTTGCTAAAAGTTATTTAAGCTCGTTTTATGAGATTAACACCACAGCTCATTTAGTATTGGATTCTAGAAAACGCTCTAGATTTTATAGTCAAAAAAAATTAAATGACTTTCAAAAAAAATATATTCAGTATCAGATGGCTAATGCCATTATCGCTAGTGAAAAAGATCAATATAAAGATCAACTCAAAGAAGCTAAAGAACATATCTTACACTATTACGATCGGTTGCAAAAGAGGGTTAAAAGCTGGGCTGTTAATTTATCAGAAGATAAAAAAAAACAATGTTATAAGAGAAAGAAGTCTGCTGGCAAAGTTACCATGTGTAAGCCAGAAATGTGGTACTCTATTTATTTAAGTAGTTTTGCACGGGCTTTAGATCCGCATTCCAGTTATTTATCTAAAGCGGAGCAAGAGGATTTTGCCATTAACATGCGTTTAGCATTAGATGGTATAGGGGCGAGTTTAAGTGCTAAGTATGGTCGCACTATTATTGAGGGGCTTATCCCCGGAGGGGCTGCAGACAAATCTGGCAAGCTCCGACCAAAAGATAAAATTTTAGCTGTAGGGCAAACTAAATGGAAAATGGTGAATATTTTTGATATGAATTTGCGGGATGTTGTAAGTATGATTCGTGGTAAAAAGGGTACACCTGTTTATTTAAGGATTTTACGCACACATAAAAAAAGTGGTAAGAAAAAGAAAAAAGTTTTTACTGTCAGGCTTGTTCGTTCTCGTGTGCAGTTAAAAGATCAAGCTGTTAGTTTATATTACTTTGATCGTAAAATAGGAAATAAGAAATATAAAATTGGGGTTATTAATATTCCGTCTTTTTATGGGGATGGGCAGGCTGGTGGACGCTCTTCGTCACATGATGTAAAAAAACTATTACGCAAAGCTCGCAAAAAAGTTTCAGCTTTAGTGTTAGATTTATCTAATAATGGGGGTGGGGCTTTATTGGAGGCTATTCGTACAGCAGGTTTATTTTTTTCTACTGGAAGTGTGGTGCGTCAGTTAGTAAAAACAAAAGATGGAGATAGGTACTTGACTTTAGCGGATGTTGATAAAAGGGTAGAATACACAGGTCCTTTAATAGTGCTTATTAATAGGGTAAGTGCTAGTGCATCGGAGATTGTATCTGGCACTTTAAAGTCTTACAATAGGGCTGTTATTGTTGGGGGCGATCACACTTTTGGTAAAGGGAGCATACAATCTGTAGAGCGTTTGAATTTAAACTTAGGTTCTGTCCGGGTGACGGTGGGGTTATTTTTTATTCCTAATGGGTTTTCTACACAATTGCATGGGGTATCTTCTGACATTAAATTCCCAAGTTTATTTTCTAACACTGAAATAGGAGAAAAAAACTTAGATTATGTTTTACCTAAAAGAAAGATACCAAGTTTTTTATCGCAATCAGCTTATGTGTTTGAGGGTAAAGATGAGTGGAAATTAGTTAATAAAGATATTATTGATTTTTTAAATAACAAGTCACAAAATCGCATTAAAAAAAATAAAAAGTTTGCTGAATTAAAGCAAGAAATAAAGGAACTAGACCTTAAAAGAAAAACAGGTTATAACACAACCATTGCAGATGTTTTTGCCACTGCTCGTAAGGGAGATGAAAAAAAATCTACGGAATCTAAAAAAGATAAAAACACTTCATCTGTGAAAGAAAGTATTGCCTCTTTAAGAAAGAAAAAGTATAGGGAAAGAGTGGACATTCAAGAGGCTGTCAACATCGCTATGGACTTTGCTTATTGGAATAATCAATCTAATTTAGCACAAAAAGAAACAACAAAACATTAAAAAAATGACTTCTATTAAAAAACTTTCAGAAGATTTATTATTAAAAATATATCGTTTGATGGTACAGTCTCGTGTATTAGAGGAGAGGCAGATTCAGATTTACAAGCAAGGGGGGGCTCATTTTTGGATTGGGGGTCCTGGGGAAGAGGCTTTTTCTGTGCCTTTAGGTTTGTTGATTAAAAAAGGGCAAGGGGTAGACCGTGATTGGTTGCATTTGCATTATCGCTGTACACCGACTTTAGTGGCTATGGGTTTAAAAATGAAAGATGCCATTCGGCTTATGATGAGTAAGAGGACAGATCGTTACACAGGGGGTAGGAATTTTTCTAATCACTATTGTGTGCCGGAGTGGAATGTAGCTCCTGTCAGTTCTGTTATTGGTGTGCAGTATAGTTCATGTTTAGGCACAGCCCATGTGCAGGCACGATCTAGGAAATGTCAAGGGATTACGATTGTGACAGGAGGGGATGCGGGTACGGCGGAAGGGGATTTTGCTACTTGTTTGGTATGGGCGTCTAAGCCCGATCGCCCTTTGCCACTTTTAATTACTGTGCAGAACAATGGTTGGGGTATTTCTACCGCTTATAAGGGTCAGCATGGGGAAACACATATTATAGATCGTGGTAAAGCTTTTAATATAGAAACAGCTTTAGTGGATGGTAACGACCCTATTGCTTGTTATTTGACATTAAAAGAAAAGATGGATTATGTAAGAAAGAAGAGGCGACCGGTTTTAATAGAGGCTTTAGTGTCTCGTTTATATGGGCATTCATCGGCGTCAGGGGCAAATTATGTAAAAGGGGAGCCTTGCCCTATTGCTTTGTTTGAAAAACAGTTACAAAAAGAAGGTGTTATTACAAAAAAAGAATGTAATGAAATATGGGAAAGTTTAAAGCATCAAGCTCAAAAGTTACAACAAGAAATTAAGGGGGAGTTAGACCCAGACCCTCAATCAATATGGCAACATGTGTATGCCGAGGGTGAGAACGCTGATTGGAGAAAATTTTAATGGCAAACATGGCACAAGCAATACGCATGGCCCTACATTATGGTGAAGAGCATTTGGAAGTGAAAGATATTTTTGGTCAAGATGTGGGACCTCCCTTAGGTGGGGTTTTTACTGTCACGCAAGGGTTAAAAACCGCTTGGAACACCCCTTTAGATGAAAAAGGCATTGTAGGTACAGCCACAGGTATTGCTTTAACAGGTGAAAGATGTGTGGCAGAGGTGCAATTTGTTGATTATATATTTAATGCTATGGATTTATTAAAGTTAGCTGGGGGAACATTATGGTCTTCTTGTGGGCAGTATTCTTTACCTTTGGTTTTAATGACACCTACGGGGGCGGGTATTCATGGGTCTATTTATCATAGCCATAGTTTTGAGTCATGGGCAACTCGCCTTCCGGGTTGGAAAGTAGTTATGCCTTCTGACCCTTTGTCAGCTTATGGGTTAATGTTGTCAGCTATTATAGATCCCAACCCTGTGTTGTATTTAAAACCGAAAGCTTTGTTGCGTGTCAAAGGGAGTGAGAAGTTGCCGGGCGAGCCACAAACAGAAAGTGAATTAAAAAAAATGATAGATGCCCCTGTCATCGTGGAAGAAAGAAAAAAATGGAAACCCAAGTGGCCAAAGGGTTTGGAAAAATATCTTGTACCTATTGGAAAAGCTAAAGTATTGCAAAATGGCAATGCTTTGACAGTGGTAAGTTTTGGCAGATCTTTGTATTTATGTAAGCAAGCTTTAGCACAAATGGGGGAAGAGGGGCAGGCTATAGAGCTTATTGATATGCAGAGTATTTATCCGTATGATTGGGCATTGATAAAAAAATCGATTTTAAAAACCCGGAAGGTGCTTTTTGTAAATGAAGATACAGAAGTGACTAATTTTGGTGAGCATTTAGCCTATAGGGCTATGAAAGAGTGTTTTTATAGTCTTTATGCATCTCCTGTGGTGCTGGCGGGTAAAAATTTACCGGGCATTGGTTTGCATCCTCATTTAGAAGGGGCGACTGTACCTCAAGTGGAGGACATTATTAGGGCTATTCAAGCTTTAAAATCTGAAAATCCTTAATTATTTTTTGCTTCATTTCTGTATTCGCTTGTCTTTCCTGCGTTAGTAGTTACTCCCGCGTCAGCCGTTATTCCCGCGTCAGTCGTTATTCCCGCGTCAGCCGTCATTCCCGCGTCAGCCGTCATTCCTGTATGTGTTCACTAATTTGATGACAAAATCAGGTTTTATTATCTTTCATTTCTTTTGTTTTTACATCTTGTGCTTTTATACACATTTTGTTCACCTCCAACGGCACTTTGTTACCTAAACCCTGGTGTGGTCTTAACTCATTATAATATATCAAATACTCCTCCAACTCAGACTTAAACTTCTCTATTGTATCAAAAGTCGTACCATCTATTAAATCCTCATTCATTGTCCTCCAAAACCTCTCAATCTTACCATTTGTCTGTGGCCTGTAAGGTCTCGTATATCTATGCCTTACCCCTAACTCCAATAACATCCTCTCAAAAGGATGCTCCAACTTATTGTTACGAGAACTAAACTCCGAACCATTATCACTCATCACCTCCTCAAACTGTATCTCATACCTTCTCTTTAATACATTAAATAACCTTAAGGTAGAAAACATCACTGTTAAACTCCTAATATCCTCTACCACCTCAGCCCAGGCTATACGCGTACAATCATCTATCACACACACTAAATAATACCTCTTGCTTTTTTTCTTACTACTACCTCTTTCAGAAGAAGAAGATACAACTATATCCCTGCCCAAATGATGGCAATCTATATGAGCTAACTCCCCAGCCCTTTGTTTTATGATCTTTTGCTTGTTCTCCTTCATCTTTGGCTTTAACCTATTAACCCCATTCTTCTTAAAAATACGATATACCTTACTTGCTGATAATGGCTTATAACCTCTTTTTTTTAAAAGAGGGTTAAGTATATAACACATCTCATACCTATTCACACCATATCTGCGATGCTTTAACACCTCTTGCTCTATATAAACACTCTCATTACTCCTCCTGTGCTTCCACTTAGGACCTCTTCTCTGTGGCACTAAACTACTAATATCTTTATTACTACTCAAATAACGATGATAATACTTAAAAAAAGTCTGACGATTAGTATTATGATACTTATAAAAATCACTCGCAAACCTAAACTTAGGATGCTTCTTGCTCTTTACTAACTCATAATCCTTCATCAAATACCTCCACTTACTAATGTAACTCCTATAAATCGTCTTGTCTTGTGTATTGTTTCTCATAACTTATCCCTCCCTTTTTATTTGTTTATGTTTTATACATATTGTTATGCTTAAACTAACATAAATTCTGTCACCAAATTAGTGAACATTTACAATTCCCGCGTAGGCCGTCATTCCCGCGTCAGCCGTCATTCCCGCGTCAGCCGTCATTCCCGCGTAGGCGGGAATCCAGAAAGTACTTTTTATGTAATTGATCACGGCGAGAAAGAGTAATTTTTGTGAAATGAATTTTACGCCTTTACAGGTGAGCAAACCCAAGCAGTCGCATCAAAAGCAACACCCTTTGGGTGCGAACTCGTTTTGAGCATGGTGTTTCCACGCTCAAAGGAGGAATTGTCTCAAAAAAATGCCCTTTTTCCTGTTATAAGTAAAAAAAGCAAATTTTTAGAGAATGGGTAGAGGGATGGTTGCTGAAAAGCACCCTTTAAGGGTAATAAGTTAAGAATTTCTTTGCAAAATGCATTGAGATAGTCTACAAGGGAATAGTTAAATTAAAGGTTTTTTATGAAAAAATACTTATTTTGTACTATATGTCTTGTAATAGGTGCTGTTTCTGGCAGGGTTTATGGACAAGTTCCTGCACCGGATAGTCCTCCACAGGATCATGATGCTCTTACACAGGCTGGTTCTACAGAAGATAGTTCTACAAAGGGGCTTTATGACAGGTATAAAGAAGCCCCAGGTGTATTGCCGCTACATTCTTACATAGCTGGTATCCATTCTAGAGTGTTTATCAAAAGAGATTTAAGTATATTTGTGAACGAGCAAGTTAATAATTTATTTTATAGATCGGTAAATGCCACTATGGAAGGCATTTTACTAGGGCTTTTACAATCTATGCCTTATGTGAATTATGGAAAGTGGGGGGCTCGCTTCAACTATCCCAGTGCGTTTTTAAAATTAAGGCGTATATCTTCCAAACAAAAGCACACGGCACAGGATTTCGTTGATTTATCTAATATACTTGTTCATAAGTCTCCTTATGTGAGAGTGAGAGCATTGGAAGTGGTAGAGAAATTAAATTGGAGAATGGGAAATAAGGATATTTTAATGAGTTTAGTTTTGCTATTACCCAGTAGTTCTGTTATTGTTAGTTGGAAAGCTCTTAAATTACTAGGTGATAAATTTTTACCAACGGATTTATATATATTAAGGCAAATGGTTTCGTCTATTTCTGATAGCTATTATCCTATTATACGAACAGAGCTGATAAGGCATTTAAGTTACTTAATCAGTGTAGCGGATAAAAAAGTTGCAAGCCATGAAGTTATTTTACACGATATGAAACAATTATTACATGACAGAGATAAAGATGTACGCGTAAGGGTGGTGCAGTTTTTTGCGTTAACACCTCATATTCCTATTGAGGTTAGAAAAGGTGTTTTGAATACAGCTCTTAATGATCCGCACCCACAAGTGCAACAGGAGGCACAAAGGTTTAGTAATATGTCTTTTGACAATGGGTTTATGGTAGTTAATAATAATGGTTCTGCGGTGCCGAAACTTGAAAAAGATAGTCATGCTTTAGATGTATCTGATAAAAAAGCAACATCATCTCAAGAAGTGTCATCTAAAGTGCCATCGCCTTCTTGCAAGAAATCTTTCAGCCTGTGAATGCATAGTATGTAAATAAAGAGATTTTTAGAATTAATACATTGTTAGTATGAGGGACATTCAAAGAAGTTTATTTGATAGAGAACCAGAGCTTTTTAAATCTCAGTTTAGCTCTTATCTTTGGGATAATGGCTTTGAACTACATAATCGCAGATATATCGGAAACAAGTATAAATTAACAGATTGGATTTTTTCTATTCTCAAAAAAGAGTGCCATGGCACTTGTTTTGCTGATATTTTTGCTGGCACGGGAGTTATTGGTTCTGTTGCGAGCAGGCATTTTAATAAAATTATTTTAAACGATTTTCTTTACTCAAATTATGTTATTTATAAAGCTTTTTTTGCAAAAGGTGTATGGAGCAAAAAAAAGATATTGTCTCTTGTTAATGACTACAATCATATTAAAGCTAATAGTTTAAGAGAAAGTTATTTTTCAAAACATTTTGGGGGTAAATATTTTTCCAATGATTCTGCTAAAATGATTGGATTTATCAGACAGAACATTGAAGAAAACAAATCTTGTTTGACAGAAAAAGAATACTATATTTTGTTAGCTTCACTACTTTATTCAGCAGATAAGATTGCCAATACTGTTGGGCATTATGATGCTTATTTTAAAAACAAGCTTCTTAGAGATAATTTTTGTATGAGGGTTATATATCCTGATCTTATAAAATCTCTTTTGATTTTTAGAGAGGATGCCAATAGTTTAGTTAAAAAAATTAAGGCAGATATTATGTATGTTGATCCTCCTTATAATTCTAGGCAGTATAGTAGGTTTTATCATGTGTTAGAAACCCTTGTTAAGTGGGATAGCCCCACTCTTTATGGGGTGGCATTAAAGCCAAAGTGCGAGAACATGAGCGATTATTGCAGAGAAGGTGCAAAAGATAGGTTTTCTGAATTAATTAAAGATATAAGAGCAAAATATATAGTGGTTTCTTATAATAATACTTATCACTCAAAAAGCAATTCGTCTAAGAACAAGATTACTTTAGAAGAGATAAAAGGTATTTTGGATAAGAAGGGAAAAACAAAAATGTTTGAAAAACATTATCGTTATTTTAACACAGGGAGTACTGATTTTAGTAATCACAAAGAATACTTATTCGTAACTAAAGTTACCTGTAGCCCATACTTTAAAAGATCTCCAATTACCAAGATAACAAAAAGAGAAAGATTAAAGAAGTCTGAATGAGGAAAGTGCATTTTTTGCACATTGCTTTTTTCGTTCCCTACTGTATTACTATTCTACTTTATAACCTTGGCGTACACCTCTTTGCGATAGTAAGTATTCTGCTTGATTACTATCAACTATCATATCGTCAAGTATCGCAAATCTAATTATCGTATCTCTCAATGTTGCACCTCTTAAATCCGCACCTGTTAAATTTGCCCATCTGAAGTCTGTTAATGGTAAATTTGCACCTTTTAAATCCGCTTTTGTTAAATTCGCCCATCTTAATTTCGCCATTTTTAAATCCGCTTTTGTTAAATTTGCTCCTGTTAAATTTGCCCATTTTAAATCCGCATATCTTAAATTCGCATCTTTTAAATCCGCTTTTGTTAAATTTGCTAATGATAAATCCGCACTTGATAAATTGGCACCCCTAAAGGAAGCGTTGGAAAAGTCTAGCTTACTTAAATTCAGCTCTGTGAAATCTACACCGTCTAAATTACAACCAGTTACATTGCCTTTTGCAAGCCATTCTCTAAAATTGTCTTTATTACATTGAAAATTAAAGCTTGCAGCTACCTTTCGGGTTGTTTTTTGTGTTGAGGGTTTGTGAGCTTGATCTTTTGGTTTTGTGGTAACACAAGCACCAAGGCTTAAAAATAGTAATAAAAAAATTATGTGTTTCATCACAACCTCCTCTTTTAATTAATTTGTTTGTTTATTATATCTTATCGGGAGGATTGGTTGCAATCTTGAATTTAAGACTATGGTCTGTATATAACTGCTGTTTTAGGCTATAAAACCAGCTTTTTTAATTGGGTCATGACAACTTAAGCCTTACATGATAAGGTTTAAATCTTGAAAATTATTAAGAAAAATAAGTATTTTGTGCGTTCCCGCATTTCTGAGAAGAAATTTCGCCATATTATTAAGCTTTTTTCGAATGATCTCACAGCTTCACAAATTGCTAGATTATCCAATATTAGCAGAAATTCTGTTAATAAAATCTTAAAAACTGTAAGATTAAAGATAGCTCAATTTTGTGAAAAAGAAAGTTTTTTTAAAAAAGGAGAAGTAGAAATAGATGAAAGTTATTTTGGAGCTAGACGAATCAAAGGCAGAAGAGGAAGAGGATCTTATGGTAAAACTATTGTGTTTGGTCTTAAACAAAGACAAGGTAAGGTTTATACTCAAATTATTAAAAATTGTTCACACAAGACCCTTATTCCCCTTATAAGTAATAGAATATCTAAATCTGCTACTGTTTATACAGATGGTTTTAAAAGCTACGATGGTCTAGTCAATATGGGTTACAAAAAACATTATCGTGTGTATCATGGGAAGAATGAATTTGCCACAAAACGAGGTAATGTGAAGAATCATATTAATGGTATAGAAAGCTTTTGGGGGACCTCCAAAGTGAGGTTATCAAAGTTTAGAGGAATGGATAAAGATACTTTTTACTTGCATCTTAAAGAATGTGAGTTTAGGTTTAATCACAGGAAGGATGACTTGTATACTTTGTTGTTAAAAATGATTAAAAATAACCCGCGTCAGTTGTCATGACCCTTTTAATTTAACATTGTGATCTTTGAACATTTCGCCCTCCTTCTTGTTGAACTATTAAGGAATCCTTAATAGTTGCTTCTGTTCCAGCTCTCCCAGTTAAATAGTTTTTTATAAAATAAGCTGATTTTAATATAACAACACAACAAAGGGTTTAAGATAGGGTCATGACAACTGACGCGGGTTATTTTTAATCTTTAACAATGCGGATTTTAGAAAAGTGTTCTTTTGTAAAATATCTACTTTGTTCTTTACTTTGTGATTGTGTGGTTGTTATATTGATTAAAGGGATATATATGTACTTGCAGTTTCTTGCTACTATAGTCCTCCCGCAACGATCCTCACTTCTTTCACCACAACCATAGTGTCGTTCGCATGCATGTAAAACATGAAGCTCGGCTAAATCAATATCAGATCCCATAACTTGTATACCACCTAAAAAATCATCAGAAAGCCAATCATCTTCGTAACAATCGCAAGTCATTTCAACTATGTTTTCAGTAACACTATTTTCTTTAGCGATACTGGCAAAACTAAATAACTGTAATAAAATAACTGTAATAAATACATATTTCATAAAATATACCTCCTTTTTATCTTAAAGTTTAAAGCTTTGTTGGCAACTGTTTTGTGCTTTTTTTATAGCAGTGTTAACTGTTTCAGATACTAAGCTTATTATTTTTTTGGTTTTTTCTTCTAGGGATTTATTACCTCTAATACCTTCACCACCTGTTTTTATCAAAGTGTTTAATCGTGAATGAATTAAGTATTCTGCCATTAGTCCATGATAAGCCATATCCTTTGATTCTTTTTCTATAAATTTAAGTTTGGACAAAGTATCCGTGTTTAGCTCAATGTTATCTTGCAAAGAAGAATCACTAGCTGTGTGCATAATAGATGGTAAAGTTTTTTTAATGTATTCTTCTATTTGTTCTAAACTACTTCCTTGTATGATAAATAATTGGATATCTGCAGCAAATCTTAACAATTCTCTACTGTTTTTTAATCTGCTGTTGTCGCCTAAGGCTTTAGCTAAACTTTCAGCAAGTGAACGGTCTTCTTTTAATAAATCATTAAAAACTTCCTTAGTAAGGCTATCTTTATAATATAGGTGCAAATCTGTTTCAGGTGCTGCCATTGGTATAATAGGACTGGCTTGTACAATAACAGGTAAGATTAACACTAATAAGCTTATTCTTAGTTTCTTCATTTTTTATTCCTCCCTTAGTTACAATTAGGGTCATGACCCTACAATTAAGTAATTTTTATAAGTACAGCAATAAAAGTGCAATATTTATTTTAATCCGTATAAATATTACATAATTTTTGGCTAGTTAGTAGCTTGTAAATAGAAATGGACTAAGTTTAGTAGATGTTAGGCAGATAAAATTACGGGAAGCAGAACCTCTTGAAGTAACATCCTCTAACTTCCAAAATCCACCTTTTTTGGAAGTTTGAGGCTTGCAACTTCCAAAAGTACTAGTTAACATCCTCTAACTTCCAAAATCCACAGATTTTGAGAGTTTAAGGTTATGAACAAATCTAACAGAGTAGGGCAATGCATTACCAAGTCAGTTGGTGAAGAGACTTATAGGTGCTATATCCCTAAAACATTACCACCTAGTATGCGAGAAGAACTGCTATTAATAGCCCAATTTGGTACTATTCCTCTTTAGGATTTAGTATAAAAAACAGGGGGGAGTTTTTTAAGGGGTTAAGAAAAAGCCTACCAGCCTTAATATGCAAGGTTTTTTGATACCCCGCCCACCAACAAGCTTTAGTAAAAAATTTTGTGCCTCGGGTGTTCTTTAGCTCATACTAATCTCATGTTTTATACAAAAATGTACATTTATGAAAAAAATGTCCATTTTCTGTACACATTTTTGTCCAAAAAGTGGACATTTTTATTATCAACATTGTTTTTATAGCTGTTTTTGCCTCAAGAACTAACTCAAAAGCTTACTTTTAAGGGTGGTCTCGATTTTGCATGTAGTTTATGCAGATACCATTTTTTAATGGTACAAAATGAGTAATATCTATGATGGAGATAACATTATGAAAACTAAATTTAAGAAAATCAAACAATTTATACATGATCTTTTTTTTAGAGAAGTGTATTCTCACACCAAGTATGCTTTGGACATATTCCGTCTGATTTTAACTAAATCAGAATACAATCTTTTTAACTGGGATACCTTAACTTGTGAACAAACTACCTTTTTTAACAAACAAGGAAGAGAAAAACGCATGGACTTAGCCTTCTCAGTACAAATTAAAAACTCTGATGAAAAAATAAAGCTTCTTTTTTTGTTAGAACACAAAAGCTGGCAAGACCCTAAAGTTATGCAACAGATGTTAATGTACCAAGCCAGTATGTATGAGAGTACTAACTGTCCTATTATTCCGGTATTAGTGTACCAGGGTAAGCACAAGGAGTACACAGGACCTTTAAGTTTTCATAAGTTTTTACACTGGACTTCTGTATTGAATAAGCATTTTAAGCAGAATGTATTAAACTTCACTCCACGGCTATTAAACATACAAGCTTTAGATATAGAAAAAGAGGCGAAAGGGTTGCTAACTCGTCCTATTTTGTATATATTAAAGCATATATGGAGGTTAGATGAGCTTAAGGTTCGGGAGTTATTTACATTAGGGCAGGAGTTAAGTTATGAGGAGCGGAAGGAATTAGTAGGGCGAGCTGCAGATTATATGAGGAACTATGATCCGAATTTTAGTTTTAATGTAGCACGAGAAATAGAGGCTAAAACAATAACAGATAAGGAGGAAAGAATTATGACACCTTTATTACAACACTCATTAGAGGAGGCAAAAGCAGAAGGTATGCATATTGGCAGGCTGGAAGGCAAGGAAGAAGGCAGGCTAGAAAAAGAGCGACAGGTGATTGCGAATATGTTTCAAAAAAACCTCAATGTGTCTTTAATTGCAGATGTAACAGGGCTTTCAGAGGCTGAAATTAAAAAATTCAAAAATGGCTCTAATTAAAACATTGCTAGCAATATTTACCTCACATAAACCATAACACAGAAGGAGGAAAGAGTTATGGCACCATTACAATACTCATTAAATGAGGCACGGCAAAAAGGTATGCTACAAGCCAGGCAAAAATACTTATAAGATCCATAACAGATTTTGCTGGGATGGGCTTGTTTGTTGGTAAAAGATGTTTTATGTCTTTCAGAGTGTTTTGGAATTGTTGATAATTTTTAATTAACTGCTTTTTTTATCTATTTCTTTGTCTTTGAATATGTTATTGATATGGTGGGAAACGACAGGTTGGCTAATATTGAAAACTTCAGCGATTTGTTTTTGTGTTCCCCAAATTGTATCTTTTTTGATGTCACCTTGAAACTCAATCTTACCACTTTTTGTTTGATAAATAAGAATTTCTTTTTTCAACCTTTACTCTTTTTATTTTATGTTGGAGACAAATATAAGTTAATAGGTCAATTAAAAGAGGTTTTTCCAAAAAAAATAAACAATTTTTATGAGTCTTTTACTGGTGGTGGAACAGTTTTTTTAAATATCAAGGCTAAAAGATTAACCCACCACCAACAGGATCTGTCTCATAATGAGACACTTGAGAACTAATTTAAAAATAATTTACATTTTTTTTGAGTGGGGCGATTGTAAAAAATCTAGCTACTAACTAGCCCAGTGGTGGGTTTTCTGCCCTGCCACGGGGTGTGACAAAAATTGTTGCTGTCTATTTCATGGACACTAGTCCAGATTATTTTAAAAAAAAGTACTAAAGTCTTTTTTAATCCTGCCGATAAAGCTAACATTAAGGCACAAAACTATTTTAATTGGGAGATGATTTTTAATGCTATTTTTTAAACAGATTATTTTTACGCGAAGGGCTTGATAATATGAAGCTATTATGTTATACTAGTTACATCGTTACATCGTTACATCGTTACATCGTTACCATCTATTAATTAATTTAATCACCCCCCCAGCCCCCCGCTTTCACGGGGGGAGTAAAAGAGCTAACGCTCTTTATGGTTTTCTCTTAATTAGTAAAAAACTCAAAATTCAAAGTTCCGATAACGCTTCTTATGTTAGAGCGGAAGGGGAAGATTTTTGTGGGACGCTCCGCTTGGACCCAAAAAATATTCCCCTCCCGCTCTTTAATTTTAAGTTACATTTATCTACAGTATCATTGATTGGTAATTGGGTAGAGTGTGCAAGGAGAACATCAAAAAAAGCACCCTTTGGGTGCGAACTCGTTTTGAATTGGTTTTCTCACTATTCAAGAACAGTATTTCATTATTCCAGAACAGCACTAAAGAATTACATCAGTTATCTGTTTTATTTTTTTCATCGCTTGTCATTTCTTTGTCAATCGTCACTCATTCGTCAGCCGTTATTTCTGCGTCAACCGTCATTCCCGCGAAGGCGGGAATCCACGCATGTTTACTGTTTAAAAAGTTTCTTTCACAGAGAGAAAAACCGAGTTCAAAAGCTCAAACATGCGGTTTGCTACAAAGTGTCAAGCTTTCAGCTTACCACTTTGTATCAAATCCGAACTCGTTTTGAGCATGGTTTTTCTCTCTGCAATAAAGCATATATGTTTTTGTTTTCGCATCTGTTTTTTCTATCATCATCATTTCTGCGGAGGATTTATGTCTCAAAAATCAAACCTCACTAGGTATGATAAGAAATTCATAGCTACTTTGATATTCCTGCATTTCAGTTTTACTCTTATGGGTATCAGCTTTTTTGGGCTTTACTACCATAATAAGTACACTGAATGGGAAGCTTACATGGAACAAAACGAACGAAAACTTAAGATTTTAAAAGAACATGTAGAAAAGTACAATTCAGATTTAAAGCTTAGGGGTATGGAATGGGATTATGGTTTAAAGGGAGTTGGAGCTTACGAGGCTAAAGAGCTAAGGGGCTTTGATTCAAGGATAAATAAAAATAACAAATAAAGGAGGTGCAAGATGCACAAAATAAAGGATTTTTTTACAAAAAAACGATGTAGAAAGCTTAAGCTTTTAAACAATAAAGGTTTTAGCTTGATTGAGGTATTAGTTGCTGTGACTATTATTGGTATTATATCAGCGATAGCTATACCAAGATTCCAAGACTATAGGGAATCAGCAGGTTTAGTAGTTGGTGATACTTCTCTAGCAAATATAGAGAAAGCTTTTCATAACTGCATTACTCTCAAAGAACTTTCTGAATGTCTTACATTGGATAATATAAAAGTAACTTGTGCTGATTGTGAAGCAACAAATAACTCTAATGATTATCCTGTTTGTTTTTCCTATGCAAAAAAAGCAGGTGGGAAAGATTTTAAGATGTGTGTTTCAATAGATAAAACAGGGAAAAGCACAAAAAAGATAGGCGGGGACTTTAAAGTATGTTGGGAAGACCCAACAGGAGCACCTGTAGATGCAGTAATGTCACCTATAAAAAGGTGTTCTACAGCAGATAATAATTTTTGTGGGTCAGTGTCTACTTCTGTCTACACTTGTAAAAAACAAACAGGTGCTACAGCAGGTACATGTTCTACAGCTGGAGTTTGTCAGTAGGTTATTGAAAAGGTTATAAATTATGTCTGTCCCCTTTAGCTTTCAGTTTTTTGTTTTTTATACTTCAAGGTTTTGGGAGGCAGGCGTAATTTATAAGAGTATGTCCGTTACCTCCAATGGCGGGCGTATAGTCGCTTAGGCGACTGTTGTGTTTGTTTTTGTGCCTGGGCAGGTTCGTTTTATTGCCTGCCCTACACAAAAACATTATTTTTGTTTTGGAAAGGGCGGACTAAAATCCGCTTTTTCCATAAATTAAAAGAAAGGAGTCAAAAATGAACAATGATATACAAAAAGAGATTTTAAAACAGGTAGTGTTTTCTAACTTTCTAAAAGTAAAAGAATTAGAAAAATCAGATGTTTTAAATATGCAGTCTGTTAGGATTTCTCTTAAGATGTTACAAAACACCTTAGAAAAAACAGAAGAAGATTTTTTGCACAATAAAGATAATGCTGGTTTTGAACTTATAAGGAATAAGCTTAAAGAGTATGAGTGATAATGTCAAAGAGTATTAACCAACCCGTGGTGCTTGGCTTGCACCACACAACCAAGGAAGGAGTAATAAAATGGATGATAATCAAAAAGAAAAAAAGATATTATCTCAAGCTTTTGATCAATTTTTAAATCAGCTTAGAAAAGAATTTAAGATTTTATCAAACAAAATAGAAGCTGTAGATAATAAATTTTCTTACACTAAAAAAAATATGGCTGTAGATTTTGGTCTTTTTAAAAAAGATGCAAAAAAAGAATTAAAAGAATATATACCTAATGTAGTTAACGCTGAAGTGATTAAAGTTTTAGGTATTAAGTGGAATTTCTTTGCGAGTATTGTCATTTTTTTAAGCTTGATTACAGGTGTTTTGGTTTTTACTACCACTCAAACTGGAAGTAGTTTAAGGGCGGAAATGGGTAGTTTAAAGTCTGAAATGACGGCAGAAATGGGTAGATTAAGAGCTAATGTAAGAGATGATGTAAGAGAAGAATTAAAAGGTATAAAAAGGCAATATAATAGAAAACCGCAGGGTGAGACTGTAAGTCAGATAGCATCAGAAGATCATTTTACAGGGATAGATTAAGTGTCTTTTGAAAACTTAAGATAGGAAAACTTAAATAATGCCTAAAAAAGCTTTAAGACAAAAAACCAAGTGTGTTGTTTGTGGTAAGCAATTTATTATCTTAAAGAATAAAAAAAAGACCTGTGGGGCAAAGGCTTGCAAAACAAAGATTAAAAGAGCTTACGACAAAGAGTATATAAGAAAGTATTATAAAGAAAAGCAGGAATTATTACTTAAATATATAAAAGCCGAAAAAGCAGTGCGGGATTTTTTAAAAAGAATGGAAAAACAGACAAAAGCCAAAACAGGTAAAAGTAACCGCATTTTAATCACTGCAAATAACTTTTTAAAATTAAAAACCTTAACCCAAAAAGCTGATGCCATCAAAAAAAAGCTACAAAAAGAAAATAGGTAAAACCCTCACCCCCAAAAGCAACCTAAAAGCTAAAGTAGGCGAGGAAGGCGGTTTGTGGCTTTTTGCCTCTTCCCACCCTCATTTTTTACTTGACTCTGGCTATGCCCTGTGTTACTTTTTAGTAAAATCAACTTTTGAAAAGAGGTAAAAAAATGGATGATAAAGCATTACGAGATTTGATTAAAAACGCCCTTGATGATTTTAGGGTTAGTATAGAAAGAGATTTTGAGAATAGGTTAAAGCCTAATAGAATTATAGAGGTTTTAAATAATAGGTGGGTTACCTTAACAGCTACTATTATTTTTTTAACTTTAATAACTTCTGTTTTTGGATATAATGTTAGTCAAACTGTAAATAGCTTAAGAGCAGAAATGAGGGCAGAAATGAATGGCTTAAGGTCGGAAATGAGGGCAGAAATGAATAGTGTAAGGTCGGAAATGAATAGCTTAAGAGCAGAAATGAAGGCAGAAATGAGCAGTTTAAGAGCCAATGTAAGAGAAGATGTAAGAGAAGCATTAAAAGGCATAAGGCTACACAAAACCTCTGCAAATAGAGGATCTAATAATGTAAGTGTTGTTAGAAATATAGCATCAGAAGATAAATAAAGGCAGTTTTATAAGTAGCTTAAAGAGTAGCGGTTATAGCTTATAAAGGTAAAGCTCTAAAAACATAAGTAATTTAACATCATAACAATAAAGAGCAATAGTGATAATGGTTGATGTTCATATCCTTAGCCTTAGCCCTAAATTAGATATTATTTTTTTTTGCAAATAAAAGCTTGACTGGGAGCATGTTTCTAAAATAAAATATATTTGATAGACTTGATTGGGGGTTGTGTTATTTCACAACCTCGTTTTTTTACCTATACCTTAGGCTATAGCTCACCCCGACTTTTATCATAAATTTCGTAATACTACTTAATTTATTTTTAGAAAACACAGCTCTTTGACGATTAGTGTTGTATGAAGGCGTTAAGGAAGAAGCCTAAAAATAGGTTACATGTTGTAGAAAAGGAAACCTCTAGTCAAAAAGTATTACAACTTAAAAGCAACCAAGCTCTTAGGTTAAATAGAACAATTTTCATAAGAGATAACCTTGCAGTTTTAAGGTGTTTAGATGATCAAACTATTGACTTGATTTACCTTGATCCACCGTTTAACTCAAATAAAAACTATGGATCACCTATAGGAAGTAAAGAAGCAGGATTCCACTTTAAAGATATGTGGTATTTGAACGACACAAAAGAGGAATGGTGGGGGGAATTATCAGATAAACACACAAACCTTTATGAAATTATCCATGGAATAGGCAGTGTAAATGGTGATAAAGATAAAGCTTATCTTATTTATATGACAATGAGACTTTTAGAAATGCATCGAATACTAAAAGACACAGGCTCTATTTATTTACATTGTGATCAAACAATGAGCCATAGCTTAAAACTTGTTATGGACTCCATTTTTGGGAAAAAGAACTATATGAACGAAATTATATGGAAAAGAGATTCAGCAGGAAAAGGGGCAAAAAAAACATCAAAACAATGGTCAAAAGAATTTGATATTCTACTTGTTTATCAAAAAACAAAAGATAAATTTTATACTAATGTCTTTTTAGAAAAACTAACAAACACTCAAACTAAAGAATATATTTATAAAGAACCTAATGGTAGAAGGTTTAAAAAGGTCACTTTAGGGGATTATTCTAAAAAATCTATACATAATTTTAAGTTGCAAAATTTAATTTATAAAACATCCACTGGAAAAGAATATAAAAAGTATTATCTTGATCAAGCTAAGTTCGTTATAGGATCAATATGGAATGATATAGTAAATCTTTCTAAGGGGCAAAAAAAAGAAAAAAGAAGATATGCCACACAAAAACCTTTAAAACTTTTAGAGCGTATAATAAAAGCGTCTTGTCCAGAGGGAGGTGTTGTTCTTGACCCTTTTTGTGGTTGCTCTACAGCTTGTATTGCCTCTGAAAAACTACAAAGAAAGTGGATAGGTATTGACTTAAGTCCTAGAGCTGAAACCCTAGTCTTTAAAAGACTTATAACTGAACTGGATTTAAATCCAAAGATTGTAACAATAAGAACAGATTTACCTATAAAAAACGCTCCAAAACCATCACACAATATAAAACACATTCTTTATGGAAAACAAAAAGGTTATTGTAATGGGTGTAAAATCCACTTTCAATTTAGGAATTTTCACAAAGATCACATTATACCAAAAGCAAAAGGAGGACAAGATACGGATAAAAATTTACAACTTTTATGCGGGGCTTGCAATTCTGTAAAAGGTGATAGAGATATGGCTTATCTTCAAGCACAGATAAAAAAATACTATAAGAAGTGAATTATGAAAAAGAATCCAACCAAAACAGACCTCCTTTTACAAGAGGTAGAAAACTTTAATAGTGAAACTAGAAAAAGTTTTAATAGTATAAGTAAATACCTAAAATCTCTAGTTATAAAAATAAACGAGGTTAGAAAAAGAGAGACTGGAGTAGGGTTTAACGCTGGCAGAAAAAAAGAAAATCCTCATTGGATGAAAAGAAATAAAGAAAAAAGAGAACAAAAAAAACCTAATATAAAACAAATTTTATATGAGAAACAACAAGGTATTTGTAATGGTTGCGAAACTCCATTTGCTATTAGAAATTTACAAACAGACCATATTAAACCTCAAGCAAAAGGTGGGAGAGATATAATACAAAACCTACAGCTTTTATGTGGGGCTTGTAATTCTCTAAAAGGGACAGGTAATATGGCAGACTTAAGAAAAGAGCTAAAAAGAAAGCGTATTATAGGTACAAAAAGAAATATAAATAAAGAAGTTAAAAAAAAGGCTAATGCAAAACCTAGTGAAAACAGATCCTCATTAAAAGGTATTGTTTCAAAGAATACAAAAATAAGAGCAACATATAAAGGTAAGACTTATGAAGCTACATTGTTACCTTCTGGTAGAGTAATATATAAAAATAAAGAATACAGGTCGCCCAATGAGGTTGCTAATATAATAATGCGAGAAATAAACCCACAAAAACAAACAAAAAGAAATGCCTTAACCTTCTGGAAAATACAAGATACAAATGATAACTGGATTACATTAAAAGAATTAAAAGAACAAAGCTAGATGAGTTATGAAACCAATAATAGTTTTATTACCTATTTCATTTTTACCACTCTTTAGTTTTGGTAAAGAGTTACCGCAAGCTTGTTTTCCTTCAGCACAGGAAGTAAGGGATGCTAAACAAGCTTTAGAAAAAGCAGAAAGAAAATATAATACTAATTGTAAAAAACATACCCGATCTATTGCTTCTCATTCTTATAAAAAGCTACTTAATGACCGCTGGTACTATTATCAATGGAAAAATACTTGTGACACTAGCAAAAACTATTCTATTAGTGAATTAAACAAACAAATAAAGAGGATTGATAAACAAATTGATGATAGAATCAAAAACACAATTCATGGTAAAGCATATAATGCCTTTCGTAATAGACTAGAGGAACTTTATAAGTTAAGAGACAGCAATCCTAAACAATTTAAAACTCAAGATATACAAACAGAAATTCATAAATTAGAAACTGCTATTCGTATTGATAAACAGGAACTTTCAAGAATAACATTACATCTTCAATCTGCAAGACAGAAATTAGTAAATAAAAAATACAAAGATGATGGACCTTGTGGAAAAGACTCACCTGATCCTGAAGTGTATAAAGCTTATAATAAATACTTATCTAAAGACACAAAATGTGACAAGCTTGATAGAGAGGTATTACATAAAAGGAGTAACTACATAATTACTCAATCTAAGTACAATGATAGTACAAACAAAATAACCATACCAAGAGAACCGACTAACTCAAAAAGTGGTAGTGGGTCTGTAAAATAACTAAGCTACTTAAAAAATAACCTTTAATCACCCCTCTCTCCTCCTGTTACCCTACCAGCTCCTAATCTTGCCTCTTATTGTTATCTTTTAATAATGCATATCGTCTAAATATTTTGACTAAAGTTACAAACAGAAGTAGATTAGTATGATCGTGAAAAAACCTCAAACAAAAACCCCCAAGTGGCATCTCTGTCTGAATCTTGTGATTTCCACTCCATATTAAGGTAAGGAAGGGAAATTTTTAAGGAACTCATGCGCCATTTTTTAAGCCATGCCTTCCAAAGTATTTGTTTGTCTTTCTTTTTTCTACCTTGAGACATGTTATTTTCCATTTTTACTTTTATGGGTATTTATTACTTTTTTCTTTAATTTTACCAACTTTTCCTTCTTATCTCTGAACAAGGATTTTTCTAAAACATCCTCTGTGATGTACCGTTTAGCTGATTGTGTATTATATCTAACATCATTTAATAAAAAACACAAAGCTTTTCTCTCATCTTTCGATATTTTTTCTTCACAAGAATCAATATCTACATAAGAGAAGAATCTTTGTTTCAGAAAAGGGAACTGTTTCGGTAGTTTTTCTATAGTATGTGTATGATATTCTTGGCTTTCATAACCAATTCTTACATCGCATAACTTTTTAGAATTTTTATAAATCTTACACCGAGTGCAATAACCATGATCATTAAAATCATACTTACGATTAGTATTATAATTTTCTTTATAAAGCGACAGATATTGTGGCTTCTCATTACTCACAACAAAACCTTTGATACTTAGTGTGCTTAAACATTGGGTCTCTTTTTTATAATCTTTTTTGTATTGTGGTGTTTTGATGATCTCTTCATATAATTTACTATGCAAATCTTTTTGTATATTTGTATATTTTATAGCTTGTTTTCTAGCTATGAACCCCCAAGGGGAAAAATCCGTATGAATAGTTGAAATAATATATTTTTTATGAGCTATTGCCATACCTATTTCTTGATTGCAGAATTCACTGTTTTTAGATTCCTCATTTCCTATAATCAAAAAAATATCACAATCTGCAATTTCTTTTTTTATTCTTTCCAAGTCATGCTCTCCTATGTTTATGTCATCATGTGCTAAAAAGCAATCCATCCCAAAAAACGATAAATCTCTTTTTAATTGACCAAGGTCTTCTCTGTCTGTATCTGAATGGCTAACAAATATTTTCATAATTTTAGTTTCTATTTATTCATGTTGATTAAAATCAGGTTTCATTTTTATGCATTCATTCAACAAATTTATGGTAATAGTTACAGTAGATGACATATCAAATATTTTTTGTTTGTATATCCAATATTGCCCATGTGCAATCCAATGACGATACTTTAATAGCTCATAAAATTGAGAAATTACCCATTGATTTTGTTCAAATATCTTCTTTTTCCAAATATCTAATATATCTTCTTTTAAACGAATATGCCCTTTTATATCTTTGTTTTTAAAAGTTCTATCTGGTTCTTTTTTTGGTTTCTTTAATTGCTTTCGTTTGTTAAAGTCTTGTCTAAAAATACCTTCAGCTACTGATATGATTTTAAACACATAAGCTGTTTCCAACTCATTTTGTAATTTTTGAAAATATGTTCTAATTTCATTTCTCGTCATACCTAAAAAATCTTTTTGCTCGTTTTGAATGTTAATATTTCCCTGCACTCTATCTTCCAATTTTATAATAGCCAATCGAGAATGATGGTACCACTTATTTAAGTCATCCAATTTCTTGATTTTTAACATTTCGCCGACAAGTATATCAAAATACAAGAATAAAGTGTTTTATGATATAAGTTGCTCAAAAACTTCTGTAAATTCATTTTCTGTAAATAATGTTGCTTCTATTGCTGGTATTTGATTTGAGATTTTCCACACTAGATCCTGTGAGGGTGGTTTTTTTACTTTTTTGCCTTCAGCCTTTTTATGTTTTTCATATTCAGATTCTGATTGAAATGCCTGAATTGTTATTGAAGGTTGTGCATTTCTACCTAAAAGCAAAAGAAGGGCTTTTTTGTTTCCACAAACTATATCCACTCTGCCACGAGATCCAATAATAAGCCTTCCCTGAGGTATAAAACGGATAATATTATCACCCACTTTTAATAATAATTGCTCTATTTTATAAGATCCCATGTAATCTTCGCAGATACTCATTTGTGTTCTTTCTATTTGTATTTTTTGCCAAACTTCAGCTTTTTGAATCCAATGTTCCACTTGATTGTATAATTTTGAAACATGGGTTTTCCATTCTACTAGTACCTTTTCCCAATTAACTGATGTTTTTTGAGAGATGGCTGTATCAATCAGCATTTTTAATTTTTTACTTGCTTTAGTCATTATAAGCCTCCTTTTTTGATTTAGAGTTTTTTATTTCTATACTTTTTTGTAGCCATGAATGAGAGTCGGATGAAGGTGCTTCCACCTTTTTGTATATATGTTGTGATGCAGATCATGAGTTGATGATAGGGTTAGCTTAGATATTAGTCAAGTGGGGAATTATTTGGCGTGCATCAGAAGCGACCTCCTTTTCAGGAGGTATCAGAAGCTTAGAGGATTCTTCTGTAGTTTGCCATAAATTAGCAGTGAATAGATACCTGCTTGATACCCCCACACCCACACAACCTCCGCCCCCTTTCTGAGTGGTTTTGGATGTGCGGTGAGCTTAAAGTGGGTAGGATTTTAATATCAAACCTCTATCCACAAAAAGCCTTTGTTTTTTTAAGACCTACAATAATTGAGCTACTTTCGTCTTGTCAGCTTATTACGCCTTTTGAGCTATAGCTCTCAAAGCCTGTGGTGGTTTGGGTGGTAAGCTGGGTAAGGGCTTATTTTCGGGATAAGAAAAAGACTTGGCTCCCTTAATATGCTGGTTTGTTTGGCACATCACCCCACACAAATTTTAGTAAAAAGCCTTATGCCTCGGGTGTTTTTTACCTTATACCAACCTTATGTTTTATGAAAAACTGTACATTTATGAAAAAGTGTACAAAATAATGTACATAATATGGACATACTTTTGTCCAAAAATGGGCTTTTTTATTATCAGCATTGCTTTTATAGCCGTTTTTGCCTCAAGCACTACATCAAAAGCCCCTTTTTAAGGATGGACTCGATTTTGCATGTAGTTTAGTAGATGAAATTTTTTAAAATACAACATGGGGTAACATTATGAAAAACAAAACTAAAGACAAAGCTCAAGCTCGCACACAAGCTCTAAAGCAAGCTCACAAGAAGAGCAAAAATAAAATTAAGCAAGTATCTCACCATGATTTGTTATTTAAACAAGCTTTTTCAGATTCTAGATTTGCAAGGGAGCTACTAACACTTGTATTTACTAAAAAAGAACTATCTGTGTTTAATCTCAAAAGCCTTAAACCGGAGAAAGATACTTTTCAAGACTTAAAGGCAGACTTAGTGTTTTCTGTGTTGTTTAAAAATCACTCACACAAACAAGTAAAGATTGCTATTTTGTTAGAACACAAATCTAAGTACAGCTACAAGGTGTTTGAGCAATTATTAAAGTACCAAGCTGTTATTACAAGTAAGAGCTTAGAAGAAACAGGCTGTGCTTGGCCTATTATACCTATTGTATTCTACCATGGTAAAAAGCCTTGGAAGTGGGCAAAGAACTTTCAAAAAGGGCTTATGGGTGAAATTTTAGAAGAAATACCTATCTTTTTACAAAAAATTTGGTTAAACTTTCAAGTAAAGATTTTAGATATTCATGATAAGAAGGTAGCACAAGCTATAAGGAGTAAAGCATTTAAGAGTAGAGGGTTTTTAAGTTTATTAAAGAGGGCATGGGATTTAAAGGCAGATGAGAAGGAGTTAAAAAAGCTTATCAGGTTATTTGATAATTGCAAGGGTAAGGATTTAGGGTTAGTAATAGGTAATTATGTGTGGAAGGTAGTACCTAATATGACAAAAGAGTTATGGCAGAGGATAGAGCAACAAGCGGTTAAATGGGGGATATTTCCAAAAGGAGGATATATGAACATCAGAGAATACATAAAAGAAGAAGGTAGGCTGGAAGGCAGGCAAAAGTACCTGCAAGAAGGTATGCTTGCTGGCATGCAAAAAGGCAAGCAAGAAAAAGAGCGACAGGTAATTGCAAATATGTTAAAAAACAAGTTAGGTATTCCGGTGATATGCAAAGTAACAGGACTTTCAGAGGCTGAAATTAAAAAATTCAAAAATGGCTCTAAGTAAAACGCTTGTTAGTTATATTATCTTATGTAGGAGGATATATGAACATCAGAGAATATATAAAAGAAGAAGGTAGGCAAGAGGGCGAGCAAAAAGGTATGCTTGCTGGCATGCAAAAAGGCAAGCTAGAAGGCAAAGAAGAAGGCAGGCAAGAAAAAGAGCGACAGGTGATTGCGAATATGTTTCAAAAAAACCTCAATGTGTCTTTAATTGCAGATGTAACAGGGCTTTCAGAAAAAGAGATTAAAAAGCTACAAAAAAACACTCGTAAGTAGTAATGCTAAAGACATGCAAGCAAGCAGTCTGTTAGCTAATATTTAGTTTAATTCGTGTAGATATTACATAATTTTTGGCTTACTACTTTTTTTATGCACCTTTAATCTCTGTAGCATTATCAGAATCTATATAGCAGGACCAACTCTAAGTCCTTTAAAGCTTTGTTGGCAACTGTTTTGTGCTTTTTTTATAGCAGTGTTAATCGTTTGGTCTAAAAGGTTAAGTATTTTTGCCCTATCTATGCCTGTTAACCTATGACGAATAACTCCATTTAAAATAGTGTTTACTACTACTCCTCTATCATACATTAATTTTATCATAGCATTGTTTGATGTAAGGTATACATCATTTACTTCTATAAGTTCTGGTACAACTTCTGTAATGAATCCTTCTACGAGAGCTATGTTGTTTGGTTCTTCTTTTAATGAAGAAGTAATTCTATTAGTTACTAATAATAATGGAGTACGCGTTGGTAGATGTTTCTGCCTAAATAAATATCTTATATTTTTTAATCTTTTGATTAAAGGTGGGCTTTTATAAATTTCTTTCCAATCTTTTAGTACTTGCAGAACTAAATCTCTCTGATAAGGAGTTAATTTTCTTGCTTGTTTCTTAATTGAATGTTGATCGTTATCAGTTAAAGGTTTTAAATTAAGCGTTTTTAAATCAGCCAGAGTTAAAGAAGAACCTCCTAAAAAACGAACTGCTAAAGAAACACTAGGGACCATAAATAAACATATTATAAGTATTAAAGTTTTCATTTTTTATTCCTCCTTATTTTTATAAGAGTTTTTATTTAGTTAAGTAGTTTTAAAGCAATAAAATAAATTCAATAAATAAGCAATATTTATTTACTTAGTGTAAATATTACACCAAAGGGAGTGTAATACACCTGCTTTTTATTTGGACTTGTCGTGAGACTCATCACTACCATCATCATCTTCTTCGTCATCAATAACTTGGAAGATGCATCGCTGCTTCCTTTTAGAGCCACAAGCACCCACAATGGTTCTTAAAGATTCAATGGTACGCCCATGACGACCAATAACCTTGCCCATGTCGTTTTTGGATACTCGAGCTTCAAAAACGACTGTTTTTTCACCCTTGCTCTCTGTAACTCGCACTTGATCGGGTTCGTCCACAAGTGCTTTGATGAGCATTTCTAAAATTTCTGAAATAGAAGTTGTCATAATTCACCGCCTTTTTAATTAAAATGGTTAATGCCTGTTTTATTATTCAATAGAATACAATTATTCATATAGAATACACCTTTTTTGCTAAACTACGCACCGTGCGACTGGGTTGAGCCCCATGGCTTACCCACTTTTTGTATAACTCTACATTCAGCTTAAAAGCTTGCTTTTTATCTTTGCAAAGAGAGTTGTAGTGACCGAGTATTTGAATAAACCGCCCTGTAGCACTCCTGCGAGAATCAGCTGTTACCACACGATACTTAGGCTTGTGCTTAGAACCTAAACGAGCTAAACGAATGACTACCATTTGTTGTTGCTCCCCTTTTTCTGCTTCATCAGTGTCTGCTTTTTTATTCTCATTCTTTTTATTCTCATTGTTATTATCATTGGTGCTTTCATTATCACTATCTCAAAACTTACTTTTAACAGGTTAAAATTACTTTATCAAGCCTTTATTTGTTTATTTTTTTTAATAATTCCCGCATAAAGTCTTCTAAAAACTTAAAATGGTCGTTTTTTCGTAAAGTAAAACGACCCCTTTCTGGCTGTTTTTTATCGATAACTACCGATTTAAGGTATTTTTGAAAGGCGTAAATAGGACCATATATTTTGTTGGATAAGTAAATAACAAACAAAGAACACACAATAGCTAAAAAACTGGCTAATACCATAAATAAGAAAAAGTAAAAATTGGAGTAGCGAGCCATAGTATCTATTATCTGGCTTTGAGACATACCCTGCATGGTGATAGCCACAGTAGATAAAATATTGGCAATAAATATATAAGAAAATACGCCTATAGCTATAATAAAAATAATGTATGTTAAGCCAATAGAAAGGCAAAAATGGTACTGATCTTGCAGAATAAATAGCTGTTTTCTGCTATCTTTAAGCTCTGGTTTTGTTTTAAAGTAGCTTACCAGTATCCCTAATAAAGCAACTAAAACGCACAAAAAAGCTATATTAGTTCTGAAACCAAATATATTTATTAAGTAGGTAATGGTATTTTGCATAAGTCCATTAGCTAAAAGGGCTAAAACACCACCCATTAGTAAAAAAGACCAAGGAAAAGTAGACTTTTGCCTGTGCCGAAAAAACACAATGTAAGTTAAACTAACTAATGCTACTAAATAAAAACTTCCAACTAAAAAATAAGCCGATTGTGTAGCGGGAGAAATAGCACTAAACCACTCTGGAAACACCCCCGATGCCTGAGATACCTGAAAACCAACACCCCCAATATTAAAAGAACCACCAAACGCACCGCTAAGAACTAGCCTCAATAACCAGTCTGCAAGCCATGGCAAAAATAAGCATAATCCGATTATTGTGTAACGCTTGCTGGTTTTGGTACTGTTTGCCATCATAAATCTTAAGCCTTCTTTTAACTTGTCTTTTATAAAGTATCTGTTACAAGGTGTCTTTTATAAAGTAAGAGCCTTGAATATTTGTAATGTAACATAAATGTAATAGAAAAGCTTTATTTTTTTGATTGCTTGCTCCGTGATTTTTTGCTACAAACAAGCAATATGTTACAAAAACCTCGTATTCTTTAAAGTAAAACTAATTTAAGTAAAACTAAAAAGTAAGGAGTATTGAAAAAAGGAGAACATTTATGGCTAAAAAAAGTTCTATTGCAAAAAATAATCGCAGGCTTAGGCAAGCTCAAAAATATAATGCTGTGCGAGAAGAGCTACGCAAACAAGTAGCTAACTTACAATTATCTGAACAAGAGCGTTGGTCCGCTAATGTGAAACTCCAAAAATTACCTAAAAACGCAGCTTTTGTGCGAGTAACCCGCCGTTGCAATATCACAGGGCGACCACGAGGCAACCTCAGACGCTTTGGTTTGTCACGCTTGATGTTTCGTAAACTAGCCCACCAAGGGAAAATCCCCGGTGTGATTAAATCTAGCTGGTAAATGTTAGGATGCATTGCATTATTTCTGCTACTAATCGTCCGAAGTCTTATACTTATCAAGTAGCACTTGTGGTACATCAAATTTACCAAAAACTGGGTGGCGAAACCGAGCTTATCTCTTTAACCAAAATACCTTTTGAACCCCTTATCCAAAACCCTTACCCTAACAGTTTGCCACAACCTTTACGCACGGTTGTAAATAAACTTAACCATTCTGATAGTTTAATTATTGTTTGTCCGGAATATAATGGCTCTTTCCCCGGGATTTTTAAATTTTTTTTTGATCATTGGGATTATCCTCAAACCTTTAAACGCCCGATGTGTTTTGTAGGTTTAGGAGGTAGATTTGGTAACTTAAGAGGTATCGAACAATTACAACAAATTATGAGCAACTTGAGTGCTTTTATTTACCCTAAAAAAGTGTACTTGCAAAATATTAGGAACATTGTGCAAAAAAATCGTATCGTAGATGATAACTTTATGACATTATTACAACAACAGGCTAAAGGTTTTTTAAGTTTTGTGTCGGATGTAAGCACATCTAAACATAAACTAAACTAAAGATTAAGAACAGTAAGCAAAAATTGGGGAAATGTAAATTGTCAGTATCGGTATCTTCTCTTAAACAGCAATTAGAAGAGGTGTTTCTTCAAGCTCAGCAAGCTTTAGAGCAAGCTTACGATTTTGATAGCTTGTATCAAGTTAAAACTCAGTATATGGGGGTCAAAGGGGATTTTCAAAAAGTGGTAAAACAGATGAAGCACTTACAAGCTCAAGATCGCCCTGTATTTGGTCGCTTACTTAACGAAAAGAAAAATATTTTAGAAAAGCTCTACACTAGCTTAAAAGAACAAAAAAAAAGCTTAGAGCTACACAAAAAAGTTATGGCAGAAAAATTAGACTTAAGCCTACCGGGTCCTAACCGTCGTAGTGCAGGTGTGCATCCTGTGCGGCGTATTATTAAAAAAACTGTTAGTATTTTTAAAAGTTTAGGCTACAGTGTACGCACAGGTCCTATTATTGAAAGTGATTGGAATAATTTTCAAGCCCTGAATATTCCAAAAAATCATCCTTCTCGTGATTTGCAAGATACATTTTATATTAACGATAGTGATGTGTTGCGTACACACACAAGCCCTATTCAAGTGCGGAGTATGTTGGCGGAAAAACCTCCTATGGCAGTGCTGGCTCCGGGTAAAGTGTTTCGGCGAGATAACGACATCTCTCATTCACCGACTTTTCATCAAGTAGAGGGCATGTTTATTGATAAACGAGTGTCAATGGCACATTTAAAGGGAACATTAGCTTATTTTGTAAGAGAATTGTTTGGTTCTTCTACTAAAGTGCGTTTTCGCCCTAGTTATTTTCCTTTTACAGAGCCTTCGGCAGAGTATGATTGTTCGTGTCCTTTGTGTCGGGGTAAGGGATGTTCTATGTGCAAACAAAGTGGGTGGATGGAAATTGGCGGTTGCGGGCTGATGCACCCTAGGGTATTGGAATTGTCTCATATTTCTTCTAAGCAGTGGGAAGGTTTTGCTTTTGGCTTAGGGGTTGAGCGATTAGCTATTGTGTATTATGGTATTCCACATATTCGCTTATTTTTTGAAAATGAGATAAACTTTTTAGAACAATTTTAAATTGCAAGGTACCATAAATCATAAGGAACTAAAAAATCACAACATATCAACATAAATTTTGTATTTTTTACTTGATTCTGGTTACAAAAAACTTTAAAACTTAAACTTTAATGCTATGAAAGTACGTTCTTCTATTAAAAAAATATGCAAAGATTGCCATATCATTCGGAGAAAAAACCGACTGCGAGTGATTTGCAAAAATCCCAAACACAAACAAAGGCAAGGATAAATGTCTCGTATAGCTGGAGTAGATTTACCAAAAAACAAAAGGGTGGAGATAGCTTTAACCTATATTTACGGCATTGGTCGCCTGAGGGCCCGGCAGATTTGTAAAAAAGCAGGGTTCAAGCCGGATCTTAGAACGAAAAACCTTACCGACGAAAACATAGCCAAGTTACGATCTATTATCGAAAAAGACTACAAAGTAGAAGGGGATTTGAGACGAGAGGTGGGTTTATCCGTCAAACGGCTTATTGATTTATCTAGTTATAGGGGTTCTAGGCATAAGAAGGGTCTACCTGTAAGAGGGCAAAGCACTCGTCAAAATGCTCGCACTAGAAAAGGACCTAGAAAAACAGTTGCTAATAAGAAAAAAGCTATTTAAGGGGTGTTATTGTGTCTGTTAGAAAGCCTAAAAAGAAAAAAATTAAAAAAAATGTTCCCGTAGGTCAGTGTTATATCAATGCGGAATTTGGTAACACGCATATTACATTTACAGATCCAAACGGGCAGGTGCTTTGTTGGTCTTCAGCTGGTATTTTAGGGTTTAAGGGTTCTAGAAAAGGAACACCTTTTGTAGCTCAATCTGTAGCAGAAGATGCTGTTCGTCGTGCTAAAGAATGTGGTTTGCAAACAATTAGTGTGTTTTTAAAAGGTCCGGGAATGGGAAGAGAAATGGCTGTTCGCACCATGGCAGGGGCTGGGTTAAGGATCACATCTTTAAGAGATATTACCCCTATTCCACATAATGGGTGTCGTCCTCCTAAAAGACGGCGAATGTAAAAAAATAAGTTCAACTACAAATACAAAAAAGGAGAAAAAATGGAAAAGATAAAAATGAAACCACATTATTACAAGTACTGGAAAGACCTTATTAAACCCAAAGGCTTTCAATTAGACTACGATAGTTTAACATCTACTTATGGTAAGTTCACTATCCGACCTTTAGAAAGAGGTTATGGATTAACACTTGGGAATGCTATTCGCCGGGTATTACTAAGCTCTATGATGGGGTCTGCCGTATCGGCTGTTAAATTTGAAGGTATTTTGCATGAATTTACTTCCATACCTGATGTGTTAGAGGATATTACGGATATTATTTTGAACTTAAAGCAGTTGCGTTTTTCTCAAGGTGATGCAGAAGATAAATGGCTGAAGATTAACAAAGAAGGGCCTGGGATTGTCACAGCTAAAGACATAAAACTAGTAAGTGGTATTGAGGTCACTAACCCTGAACAACTTATTGCTACTTTAGGTAAAAATGTTAAGTTTAATTGTGAGCTGTTAGTTACTTTTAACCGTGGTTACATTGAGGCTGACGAGCAATCACAAAGCCTACCCGTGGGCTTTATCCCTATTGATGCTATTCATTCTCCTATTAGAAGGGTTAATTATGTTGTTACTAATGCACGGGTAGGGCAAAAAACAGATTACGATTGTCTTATTTTAGAGGTGTGGACAGATGGTTCGTTATCTCCTAAAGAGGCGGTACCTATGGGTTACAAAATTTTAAAAGAACAAATTCAAGTGTTTATGAGTTTTGTTGACGAAGATATTGAACCTAAAGAACAACCCAGCCATAAAGTCTTACCACAAATGAATAGGCATTTGTTTCGCCCTGTGGAAGATATGGAACTATCGGTTAGAAGTGCTAACTGTTTAAAAAATGCTCGTATTCGCTTTATAGGGGATTTAGTGACTAAAACAGAACAAGAAATGTTGCGTACAAAAAACTTTGGTAGAAAGTCTCTTAATGAAATTAAAGATATTATCCATAAAATGGGTTTATCTTTAGGAATGACAATAGAGGGTTGGCCACCGCCTAACTTACAGGCGATGATAGAACCACCTGCTACAACAAGTACCCCCCCTCATACAGGTCATGATATGGCAGGGTCTGCTACTATGAATAATTTAGAAGGTATGTTGAACCCCCAAGCTGTGCCAGATGCAACTACTGACCCATTGCTTAATCCCTTCAGTGGTGGTGGTATAACCCCTCCCTCTGGTGGTGCGGGTATGGCTCCAAGTGGCATAACACCACCACCACCTCCTCCTCCAGTGGGTGTAGCTCCCAGTGGTATAACACCACCTCCTATAGGTGATAGCCCTCCTCCCCCTGTAACAGGTGTAACTCCAAGTGGTACACCTCCACCCTCTGTTTCGACGGGCATAGTTCCTCCCACCCCTCCACCTATAGGTGATAGTACATCTCCTGTTGTGAGTGACACTCCTTTTTCTGCACCTAACACACCACCACAAGTGTCAGTTACACAACCACCACAAACACCACAAACAGGAGATAGTGATAACGCTACTATTGACACTGACACTAAAAAATCGCAAGTACCACCAAGTGATAATGACTCTTCTTCTAATAACAATCAGGACCCTGTACTATGAGGCATAGGTTACGAAAAAATTCTGCTTTTGGACGGCACAGAGGGCATAGCAGAGCTTTAATGCGTGGGTTAGTAACAGCTTTAGTGGAACATGAAAGAATTAAAACTACTTTGGCAAAAGCTCGTCAGTTACGCCCTTTAGTAGAAAAAGCTATTACATTGGGTAAAAAAAACACCTTACATGCTCGTCGTTTATTGTTCAGTCGTTACCCTTATAGTAAGTTGACAGCTAAAAAAATCGTTACTGATTTGTCAGTGCGGTTTAAAGATAGAGCTGGTGGTTATACTCGTATTGTTAAGTTGGGACCTCGTTCAGGTGACAAGGCAGATTTAGCGTATTTAGAGTTTGTGGATTATGATGTATTGCAATACTCACAAGCTCAAAAAGTTACATCACCACCACCTGCTTCTTCTCCAGATGAGAAAAAACAACTCCCTTTAGTGAAAGCCCCTGCCTCAAAAGGCGAAACAGAGAGTGATAGTGCATCGTCATCCACCACACAAGCACCAAAAAAGGTCAGCAAAAAACAATCTGGCAGAAAGTATAATTTATCTCAAGTGCGTAAGAAAAGAAATAAAACTTTAAAGATACAAAAAAAGTCTCGCAGAGCAAACAGAAAGTAAAAGCATTATCTACGGGTTTTTAAGTGCTTATAAGAATTTTATCTATTAGTGGTTTTATTGTTATTAGTGTGGTTATTGTTTTAGGTATTATAAAATGGGGCTGGCACAACCCGCAAAAAGTGCCAGAGCATATTCAAAAAATACAAACGATAGAAAAAGAAAGAGTTAGTTTTACTGTTTATTCTTTAGATGAAAAGCCTATTTTACTGTCGTCTTTTAAGGGAAAAGTGGTTGTACTCAATTTTTGGGCTACTTGGTGTACCCCTTGTGTGGCAGAGCTTTCTGCTTTAAGCCGTTTAGCTACATTATTCCCTAACAATTTAGTAGTACTGGCTATTAGTAATGAAAGTGCCAAAGAGATTAAAGATTTTTTAAAAGCTTTTTCAAAAATGCATTTCATACCTGCACGGGTGGATAAAAAAGATATGTTAAAGATTTTTAGTGTCAGAGCTTTGCCTGAAACTTATATTTTAGATCACACTGGACATTTGGTAGAAAAAATAATAGGTCCTAAAAAATGGGCATCTGATGAGTGGAAAAATAAAATTAAAATGCTTATTCGTCGTAACAATTTATCACTTAAAAAAGATAAAGGATAACATATTATGAATATTGTCTTATTAGGCGCACCAGGTACCGGTAAAGGCACACAAGCTGATTTATTAGTTTCTGACCTTAATTTTTATCACATTAGCACAGGGGAGTTATTTAGAAAAGCTTTATCGCAAAAAACTGCTTTAGGCATAAAAGCTGGTGCTTATATAAACCAAGGCAAATTAGTTCCCGATGCCGTTGTTATCTGTTTAATTGAAGAAGTATTTACTAGTACTCAGTTTAAAAAAAACAATTTGCCGTTTATTTTAGATGGTTTTCCACGGACATTAGCACAAGCTTTGGCTTTAGATAATTTATTAAAAAAAACCAAGCAAACACTACATAAAGTGGTGTATTTACATGTTAGTCAGCAGGTACTAATGGAGCGATTGACAGGCAGAAGGGTTTCGGAAAAAAGTGGCAGGGTGTATCACTTGTTGTTTCATCCACCTCAAAAAAAAGAGGGGTTTTGCGATGTGACGGGCGAAAGGCTCATACAAAGGGAAGATGACACTAAGCAAGCTGTTAAGGAGCGTCTAAAAGCTTACACCAAACAAACCCTCCCTCTTATTGAATACTATAATAAAAAAAACATTTTAGTAAAAATTAACGGGGAAGGTAGTCAAAAAGAAGTATTTACCCGCATTAAAACCACCCTCCCTAAAAGATTTTAGTGGATGAAAGCAGTATAACGCTATGTACTATTTTATTTTTACAATATTACTTCTTGGCATAAGGTTAGTAATTGAGTATATTAAGTTTTATTAATTAAAAGACTTTAACTTTAAAGTTGTTTAGTATGAATGAAATTCAAATAATTAAAGCAGAAATGCAATTTGCAAGAAAGTTATTTCTGAAGGTTATCAATATTATTCCTAGTTTTAACATAACAGATCCTTCTATACTACCTTATGGTTTGAAACCACATACTAGATCCATTAGCTGGATAGTAGAGCAAGTTGTTATACAACAAGCAAAATTTCATAGCAACAGCCTTAAAATTCAAAATGTAGATATTAACATGCCAGATACTTGTCTTCATGATTGTGTTATCTTAAAAAATAATAAAAACAAACTATATGTAAATGTAAAAATTACTAATATAGATAAAAAAGAGAATAAAAACGATATTGCTGCTGTAGAAAAACTCTATATGCAATATAAAGTAAATACTAATTATCGTTTAAACTATATTGTATTCGGTGTTCAATTTAATAATACAAAAATATCTTTTTGTAAACAATATGTTCATGTTTTTTCTCCACAATTTTTGCCAATCTATATTAATCCTAGAAATGATAAAATTCAATCTTACTATAAGGCAAAAATAACAGAAAGAAATCGTAAATCTTTTTTAAAGATTTTACAAAAAGAATCTCGGAGTATTGTGTTAAAATGAGTATTTTTTTGTATAATGAAGATTTTTTAAAAGGAGTTGATAAATTAAAAAATCGTTCTATAGATTTGGTGGTTGCCGATCCTCCTTATTCTCTTGGTAAAGATTATGGTAATGATTCGGATAAAAAGTCACCAATCGATTTTTTAAATTGGACAAAAAAATGGATTACAGCAGTAGAACCTAAGATAAAAGAAACAGGTAGCTTATATATTTTTACTACATGGAGATTTGCACCAGAGATTTTTTCTTTTATGAAAACAAAATTCTTAATGCTTAACGAAATAATATGGGACCGTAAAGTTCCCAGTATGGGAGGGTCTACTAGACGCTTTTCCTCTGTACATGATACTATTGGTTTTTTTGTTAAATCTAAAAACTACTATTTTAATATAGACTCGGTAAGAATACCTTATGACTTACTTACTAAGAAAGCTAGAACTAGGTCTATCTTTGTTGGTAAAAAGTGGCTAGAAATGGGGTACAATCCTAAAGATGTTTGGAGTGTGTCAAGGCTTCATAGAATTCATAAAGAACGGGAAAATCACCCTACACAAAAACCACTAGAAATTATTGAAAGAATCATTAAAGCAAGCTCTCCAGAAAAAGGAATAGTATTAGACCCTTTTGCAGGGTCTGGTACAAGTTTGATCGCTTGTTTGTTAAATAATAGAAAATGTTTTGCTTATGAGATCAACCCTCAATACTGTGTGCTTATTAAAAATCGTTTAAAAAAAATAAAAAAACAAAATCAACTAAAATTAAATTTCAGTATGGATCAACAAACCCTATAAGGTAATAAAAATAAATACTTATATGGTTCGCCAAAAAACTGTCAACATCAAAAATAAACTAATGAGATAAAACACTAAAGCTTTTTTTAAAAGATCAGGAAATAAGTCTTGGTACTCTTGCCATTTAGTGGTGTCAATAGGGCTTTTTTCTAGCTTGCTAATGTGAGCAAAAATCTTCTCTAAGGTATATGCATTGCCTGCTCTAAAATACTCGCCTTTTGTTTCTATAGCAATTTGTTTTAAAAGCTTTTCGTTAATTTGACTTTGTACTGTTTGATATATGGTTTTTACTTTGCCCCTGTGATCTATCATCTTTCTTGGTATGCGAGATAAAGAACCTTTTTTAGACCCTACCCCTATGGTATAAACTTTTATATTGTATTGTTTCACAATGTCTAAAGCAGTACCAGGGTTGATAACCCCTGTGTTGTTTTCCCCATCTGTTAAAAAAATAACTACCTTACTTTTAGCCTTAGAAAGCCTTAAACGAGCAGTCGCCCCGGCAAGAGCCACACCAATAGCAGTACCCGGCTTTAAAAATGGGTCGTAGTGGCTGGTTTGTACTTCTTTTAGGCTACTTAGTAACACAGGATAATCTAAAGTCAGTGGTACACGAGTATAAGATTCCCCTGCAAACACTATTAGCCCAACACGATCATGCACTAAACCATTAATAAATTGTGTAATAACTTTTTTTGCAGCCACAATGCGACTGTTAGGTTCCATATCTTCTATCAACATAGAATCGGAGGTGTCTAATACAATAACAATATCTACACCTTTAGCACTACGCCTGGTATGGGTGCGAGTGGTTTGTGGGCGAGCTAAAGCAATAATCAATAGCAACAAACAAATAAATTGTAAAACAGCGGGTAACTCTAATAAATTTGCTCGCCATCCCTTATCCCTTGGGAGTGTTTTTAACGAGCTAAAACGAAAAAAGTTTTTATTTCTCCTACCTTTAGAAAAATAATATATCGCTATTAAAGCCCAAACAATTAGTAACCAAAAAGCTTCAGGGCTGTGCCAATGCATATAATGCTCCTATATGTTTTTTTGCTGGGCAGAAAAAAGTTTAATACCTAATTCCCGCCCCATGTTAAGTAATTGTTCAAAATCACTAGCTTTTATATCTGCGGGAGAAGACAGTTCTTTTAAAAAATACATAATATCATTTTTATACTGCTTGTAAATAACAGGATGATCTTGACGCAAGTGTTTTAAAGTTTTATTAATCGTGTTACCTCCTGCTTGCACAAAAAAAACCTCTTCTAAAAATAATAAAAAAGTGTGTTGTAACTTATTAACAAAATCCCCAGCAGATAAAGCATTTAATGTTCTTTCTAATAACATCATGTTACTAATAAAATAACGAAAGGGATGGTGCTTGGTTGTTCTTAAAGAAACTTGTTTAACCCATTTTCTTCTTTTAAAAAATACAACTAATCGCCACACAATAATTATTATCAGCCCTAATCCAATACCAGCTAGAGTGTACATACCCCAAAAGGGAAAGGCTTTTTGCCAAGGACCATAAGGAGGGTAAGGCTTAATTTGTTTTTTTGTGTTTTTAGGAATAACCGATTGTACCGTCCACTCTAAAGGTGCAAAATCTAAAACCCCTTTCTTATGGTGAAGCTTAAACTTATTCAGCAGATGCATCCCCGGTTGGTAGCTTGTGATTTCAAACACACCTTTATCAGATTCTAACACTATAGTTTTTAACATCACTAATTGATAGGGTGTTTTATTATCCCACTCCCATTTTAAAGGTGGAATAGGTTTTACAGCCCATGTGCAATGGAGTGTGAATATATCACCTACAGTGAGTGGGGTTTTCAAACCTTCTAAATGGCAGTGGGAGGTAGGTTTTTTTTTCATCTCAGCCGTCTTTTTTGAATAAAATGTAAAAATTGTTTAAATAAGTCTTTGTTTGTATGAAGGCAAAAATAATCTGCTTGAGAAAGGAGGAGTTGTTTTTCTACCTTGTTTTGCCTTTCTTTTACCATGGCTTGGTATTCTTTTTTAAAGTGATAAGAAGATGTGTCAATAGTAATATGCTTATGGGTTTCTGCATCTTCTAAGTCTAAAAGCCCTAAAGAGGGGAAGTCGCATTCAAAAGGGTCGCGTACTAAAGCTACTGCCATATCATGTTTGCTACTTGTGATATGCATTTTTTTTGTAAAATCACCAGGGGTTAAAAAATCGCTAAATAAAAAAATATGACATTGTTTTTTTAATACACTTTGTAGAAAATCTAAAACAGGTACAATATCAGTTTGAGAGGATGTGCGTTTAAAAGAATAAAGATCGCGTACAATTCGAGATGTGTGTTTTAACCCCGTAGAAGGAGGCACATAGTGTTCTACCTTATCGGAAAAAAGAATTAGCCCGACGCGATCTTGATTTCGCTGAGCACTCATAGCTATTAGGGATGCTATTTCACAACTGGCTTCCCCTTTAAATGCATGGGTGCCAAAGTCAAAAGAGCCACTCACATCCATAACAATAATAAAAGTAGCCCCCTTTTCTTCTTCAAACATTTTGATATAAGGCTTACCCATTTTAGCAGTAAGTGGCCAGCTGACAGAACGAATATCATCACCCGGTATATATTTACGATAATCAGTAAATACCATACCTTGACCTTTGAAAGCAGATTGGTAACCCCCTGCTAACAAAGCTTTTGCTTTTCGCCGGAGTTTTAACTCTAACAAGCGAACTTTTTTAAAAACATTTTTTGAGCTGGTCAACTCACCCTAATCCTTTTTATAATTCGGGTAATGATATCGTCAGCTGTAATATCTTCTGCTTGAGCTTCGTAAGATAATATCAATCGGTGCCTAAGTAATGGGTAGCTTACAGCCTTAACATCATCCGCTGTTACATACTGTTTGCCTTTCATAAAAGCTCTGGCTTTTGCCACTTTCGGAAAAGCCACTGTAGCACGAGGCGATGCACCAAACGAAATAAATGGCACTAAATCTATCAACCCGTAATCTTTGGGGTTTCGTGTCGCCATAATGAGATCGATCATATAGTTTTTTAATTTATCGTCTAAATAAATTTGGTCTGCGTTTTTTTTAAAAGTCATAATATCTTCAACAGATAAAATAGGAGTTATTTTAGGTGTGCTAAGAGAAGACATCCTGTTTAAGATTTGCATCTCTTCTGCTCTGGGGCAGTAGTCCACCAGCACTTTAAATAAAAATCTATCTAATTGAGCTTCAGGGAGGTTATAGGTACCTTCTTGCTCTATAGGGTTTTGTGTGGCGAGTACTAAAAAAGGGTCTGTAAGTGGGAAGCTGGTTTCACCAATGGTGACTTGTTTTTCTGCCATAGCCTCTAGTAAGGCACTTTGCACTTTTGCAGGTGCTCTGTTAATTTCATCAGCCAGTAAAATATTCGTAAATACAGGACCTTTTTTAACAGAAAATTGTTGGTCTGACATGTTGAAAATCATTGTACCAATAATATCGGAAGGCAATAAATCAGGTGTGAATTGCACTCTTTGAAAATTCAGGGAAGTAGCCTTTGCCACAGAAGATATAGCTAATGTTTTAGCAAGCCCCGGCACCCCCTCTACCAAGATATGCCCTCCTGTTAAAAGACCTGTGAAAATACTATCCAACATATCCTGCTGACCCACCACCACTTTTTGCACTTCTTGCAGTGCAAGGTGTAAGGGGTTTTTACTTGGGGTAGCTTGTGTTTGTTGGTTAGGTGTTTGTTGGTTAGGCATTATTAGTTACTCCTTTATAAAAAATTATATAATAAGGTTAAATACATCAGCTAATATTATACTAATCTTTTTTACTTTAATCAATTTTCTTTGAAGCACATCAAAATTACCTCTTATTAGGAGATGCAAAAACCAAGCTCAAAAGCTCAAACATGCGGTTTACCGCAAAGTGTTAGCCAAAGGCTACTACTTTGCGTTAAATCCGAACTCGTTTTGAGCATGGTTTTTGCATCTCCTAGGTGGAGAGATATTATAATACGGGATATTTATAAAAAAGGTATGCTGTGCGGGGAAAAAGCACGCTTTGCGTGTGTGAATTATGGGGTTTTTATGATAGCATTCAAATTGTGATGTCGGTTTTAAGTGAGCAATATGTTCTTATAACAGGTTCTAGCCGTGGCATTGGTGCGGGCATTGCATGTGAGTTAGCCTCACAAGGTGCTACAGTCGCCATTACATACACCCGTAATAAAGAACAAGCCCAAAAAACCTATCAACAATTAAAAAAGCCTTCTGTAAAAGAAAAAAAACATCTGTTATTGCAAATAGATGTGTGCTGTCCCCAATCTATTAAACAAGCGGTAGATCAGTGTGTGCAGGCTTGGGGCTGTATTACCGCTTTAATCAACAATGCAGGTGTTACCAAAGATGGTCTGCTTCTTAGAATGACAGACGAAGATTTTGATAAAGTATTAAAAACCAACCTTTACGGGGCTTTTTATTGTGCCAGAGAAGTTACAAAATATATTATCAAATCTAAAAAAAAGCTGAACGAGCAAGTGGCTTTGCATGGGGGTATTGTCAATATTTCTTCTGTAGTGGGGGCTATGGGTAATGCCGGGCAGGTAAATTATGTCGCGAGCAAAGCAGGGCTTGAGGGGCTTACACGATCCCTTGCTCGCGAATTAGCTTGTAGAAACATCCGGGTAAATGCTGTAGCCCCGGGTTTTATAAAAACCCGCATGGTGGAGTCGTTAAACGATAAACAAGTAGAGGCTATTCAACAACATATCCCTCTTAAAAAATTAGGTGAGGTAAAAGATGTCGCACAAACAGTGTCGTTTTTGCTAAGTGCTAATTACATTACAGGTCAAGTAATAGCTGTTAATGGTGGTTTGATTATGTAACCCCCCCCTCTTTTTTTTTCTTTCTCTTCTGCTTCCGGGTGTGAGTGTTCACTGACATTCATCAGTAGTGATAAGATTATCTACAGCCATTTTCCAATCAGGGTATTTAAACACAAAGCCTTTATCTAACAATACTTTTGGTAATACATAACGGCTTTTTAATACTAGTTCTGGGTCTATTTGTGTAAGCTGTGAGGATAAATAGATCATCCATTTTGTAGCAGGTAGTGCTATTTTTACCTTAAGTTTTTTGCGTAATATTGTCATAAAATCTTTTTGCCTTAAGGGCTTTGGGGCTGTGAAGTTAATGGGTCCTTTTATGTTTTGATTTTGGATTACAAAGTGGATAGCCTGTACAAAATCTTGTGCGTGCATCCACGAAATATACTGCTTGCCTCCTGCCACACTGCCTCCTAACCTCCATTTAGTCAACTTACAAAATATATCAAAAGCACTGTGTTTTTCAGCACTCATTATAATAGAACAACGGATAATAACTTTTCTGGTTTGTTTGGTGTTGATAGAATATGTAGCTTGCTCCCAATCTTGTATGAGTTGCTCCATCTTAAGCCAAGTTAAAGGCACTTTATTTTTTAACTTAGTCTTATTATTAGTCAGGGGCGAAATACTAGTTTCATCATAAGGGGTTGATACACTATGTGGGTAAATGGTAACAGAACTCATCTGTATCCACAAGGCAGGAGGGTGGAGAGCTTTTTGAATGGCTTTTCCAATGGCTTGTGTAGAAAGCACACGGCTTTTTTTTATTTTTTGTAAATTGTTATCAGTAAAAAGGCATTTTATATTTTCCCCTGATAAATTGATAACAACATCTGCACCATTAATTTCTTGCATCCAATCACCATCACAGCAAGTATTCCAATAAACTATTTTTATGTCTTTTGTGGTTGGTAATAGATTGTTCTTTTTGCTTTCTTGATTTTTTTTACCTGTGTTTCGACTTAAAATAACTACTTGGTAGTTTTTAGATAAAAAAAAGTGAGTGAGCATTCGCCCTAAGTAGCCTATGCCACCTGCTAATACAAGCTTCATCACACACAAAAAAATACAAGAAATGTTGGGTTATGACAACTATTTTCTTAGGTCAGCTCATATAATGCAGTATGTTATAGACATAAAAAAATTAAATTATCAAAAAAAATAACATATAAAAATAAAAATGGATAAAGAGTTAGAAATGTTTTATTTTTCGTCCCCTATTGGGGTATTAAAAATTGTGTTAAAAAACAATAAGCTATATTCACTTACAAAATCTCGTATAACTAAAGATGATATAAATCACCCTTTTTTAAAACATCGGAAAAAATATCAGTTTTCTCATACAGCTTTGTCGGTAAAGCATTGGCTTCAGCAGTATTTTTCTGGTAAATGTGTAACAACTCAAGCTTTAAAAGTTGTGTTAGCTGATAGAGGAACGGTGTTTCAACAAAAAGTGTGGCACACATTGCAATTTATCCCTTACGGTAAGGTGTGGACTTATAAAGATGTGGCTTTAAAAGCACGCACACCGCGTGCCATGCGTGCCGTAGGTGGAGCTTGTGCTAAAAACCCTTTTTTAATTATCGTCCCTTGTCACCGGGTGGTTGCTCAACATACCTTAGGAGGTTTTGCCTTGGGGCTTCGAGTGAAAAAACAATTACTCACTTTAGAAAAAACACTATAAAAACTAAAAAACAGCTAAATTATTATATTAAAGATAACCATTCATCTAATAGTAAATTAAATTGTTGTTCTTCATAAAAAAATAACTTTTGTGTTGTGTTGTTAAAGTCAGCATCTTTTTCTTTAAGTAATTGAATGACGGTTTGTAGGTGATGATCTTCTTCTTGTAAAACAAACTGTAAATTGAAAGAACATTTTTTAGTTTTTAATATTGTGTTATAGTTTTGATAGACAATCATAGCTCGTTGTTCAATCATCCAAGTAGTGTAGAGGTAATTGAGAAAATTTTTTAATGGCGATGCTATAGCAGATAACTCCTCTTCGGCTTTGTGATCAATGGCTTGAAAGTAATCTTCTGCTAAAGAGCCTTTTAGTAAGTATTGTGTTTCAAAAGTAGGGCAAGGTGTTTTGTTGGTAGTGTTGGTAGAAAGATGAGTGGCACCTTGGGTGTTCACTTTTGAAATAAGGGATTTGAAAAACCAAGCATGCCTTGCCTCTTCACTAATATGTTGTAACATCATTTTGTTTAATGTGGCAGAGTTTGAGCTTTTGATAATTTTTCGCGAACCAATATGTTCTAAAAAAGCTAAAGTGTTGAGCCATTTTTGATGTAAATCAGTATCATTGGTAACTGCACTTAACAACATGTTTAGTTTTTTTGTGGTTTCTGGTTTTGTGGTGGTGGTTGATGTTTGTTTCATAATTGTATAATATAATATCATTGATGAGTGATGGTTGGAAAGTGTTTTTAGAGTACATTACAATTAGCCTCTCTTTGCATGTGTGAGAAGAAACTGAGTTCCAAAATCTCGGGCTTCTGCGTTTTGCTCCACAAAGCAGAGAGGATTATTCGCCTTGTGCAGGACAGCCATTAATTCTACGAAGGTGCCTTTTATGTAATTAAGCACGGAGGGAAGGAGTAATTTTTTAGAGGGACGCACTACTTGGACCCTTAAAAAATCACTTCTTCCCTCCTTTGTTAAACAATTACATTGTTGAGTGGCATTGATAGCTATTAGATAGTAGGTACTTGAAGTATATCAAACAACACATGCTTTGAAGTTAAGAAAACCAATTCAAAACGAGTTCGGATTTGACCACAATGTGGTAGCAGAATGCTAACGCCTTGTGGCAAACCGCATGTTTGAGCTTTTGACTTGGTTTTCTTAACACTCAAAGTGCCTTCTGGATCCTACCTCTGCGAAAAAAGCATTTATTATTAGTCAATGTAGGCGAAAAGCCCCTTGCTTTTAACAAAGCTATTGAGAGGCGTTGCCTTTAAAGTAACTATAGGGTAATAGATAAAAAAATGAGAGTGTTAGTTATTGGTGAAGGTTGCCGTGAAGATGCTTTAATAAAAGCACTAGGGCAAGATCCAAGTGTGCAGGCTGTTTATACTTTATCTCAAAACCAAAGCTCTTACCCTTTAGTGCAATATGTGCCTTTCCAGTTAAATCAACAAATTAACCAGCAAATTAACCAACAAGCTTTAGTGGAGCATTTAAGGAAAGAACATATTTCATTAATTGTCATTGGTCCCGAACAACCGTTAGTAGATGGTGTAGGGGACTTTCTCAGAAAAGAGGGGTTTTATGTGTTTGGAGCTTCTCAATCCGCCAGTTTATTGGAATCTAGTAAGTTATTTGCTAAACAATTTATGAAAAAAAACCATATCCCTACCGCCCATTATAAAAAAGTTTGTTCTACAAAACAGGTGTTAGAAGAGGCTCAACACTTCACCCCCCCTTATGTGCTGAAAGCAGATGGTTTAGCAGGTGGTAAAGGTGTGTTTTTATGCTCTAACCTTAAAGAATTAGAAAAAAAAGCTAAAATGTTATTTGAAAAAAAGGTGTTTGGCTCGGCAGGCTCTAAGGCTTTGTTAGAAGAATTTCAATCAGGTGAGGAAGTATCAGTTTTTGTACTCACTAATGGGGTGGATTATCAGATTTTACCACTGGCTCGTGACTACAAAGCACTGTGTAATGGAGGGGTGGGACCCAACACAGGAGGTATGGGGGCTATAGCTCCGATTAAACTAAAAACTCAGTGGATGGACAAAATCGAAAAACATGTGATTAAACCTACCATACTAGGATTAAAAAATGAGGATAGACCCTACCAAGGCGTGTTGTACTTTGGCTTAATGCTGAAACAGAACACAAAAAAAGTGGTGGTGTTAGAATATAATGTGCGGTTTGGAGACCCAGAAGCACAGGTGCTACTACCCCTATTAGATGGTTATTGGGGGCAGGTGTTTTACGCAGTATCTAAAGGGCTGTGTCCAAAACTTACTTGGAAAAAAAATACGCATTGTGCCTGCGTGGTGCTTGCCACAGCAGGCTACCCTGAAAAACCAATAAAAGGACATACTATTGAAGGTGACTTAACGCATAGCAATAAAAAGAATAGTTATTTTTTATATGGTGCTATAAAACAAAATAGCGTAAAACAA